>NZ_JAVDSN010000001.1:0-1957736 GCF_031455375.1 Microbacterium sp. 1154
GCATTTGACAAGTGCACGCTGTTGAGTTCTCAAGGAACGGACGCACCCACAGAAACGATCTCTCGACCTACCCGTGAGGCAGTTCACTTCATTTGTTCCGCAGACCCGGCGACCGCAGCACGGTTGAGCTCCGAAAAGAAGCTGTCGAACTGAGGATGTGTGCCGAGTGGCGGGATCCCAACTGTAGACCAGAGAGGTAAAACTCTCAAGTGCTGGTGTTGGGGGTGGTTCACCGCTTGAGAGGACGCGGGGCCCTTCGGCCGCTCCGCTCTCCCCTGTGGGGCGAACATGTAAGAGCTTACGTGCACCCCCGGGTGGGAGCGAACTCATCCACATCCCGGGCGTGTCGCGCGGCTGATTCCGCGTCTTTCCGCGGAAGTGAGGCACTCAGGTGAACCGAGGTGGTCCGCCCCACGCGCCGAGCCACGCCTCGACCGACGGCTCGTCTCGCAGGGCGTGCATCCCCTCGAGGGTGCGGGTCTTCTCGCTGTGCCCGGACGTGGTGCCCCAGCGCCTGCTTCTCTCGCGTGCTCGGCGGCTCGTCGCCGAGCCGAGGAGCACTCCCGCGGACGAATGGAGATGGACGCTCCCCACGCCGCTCTCTCCCAGGACGGCGAGGGCATCCCTCAGCTCGTCGGGACGCAGAACGACCACCGGCTGCTCCAGCGTGAGGATCACGCGCGCATCTGCCGTACGTGCGGAGCGGATGCGCGGGTCGGCGCGCAGCGCGGGCTCGTCCGGAACCGGGTCCATCACGACGGTGGCTCGCGGCAGCGCCGCGAGGATCGAGTCGGCGCAGACGAAAGCGGCCGATGCCGTCGTCACGGGGACGCGGACCTCGATGTCGGGCGTCGTGGGGAGGAGGCCGCGTCCGGCCGATCCGTCCACGGGGATCTTCGTGGCCAGGTGAATCGCCTGCCGGTTTCCCTCGGCCTCGCGCTCCGAGTCCCCGCGGCCCGCCCAGTCCGGGCCGTCGTGCCAGGCGACGGCATCCGGGACGTGAGCGAGGACGGCACCGGACTGCCAGCATCGGTGCGCCCACTCCCAGTCCTCGCCCCCGTAGGACGAGAAGGATTCGTCGAAGCCACCGACCTCGTCGAAGAAGGCGCGCGAGCAGGCGACCACGGCGCTGATGACATACCGATAAGAACGGTCGTCGGCCTGCAGGAGGTTGCGGCTGCGCTCATACGCCTCTCGAAGCCACGCGGGCTCGGTGAGCTCGTGTGCGGGACCGTACTTCTCGACGGGCGCATCTGCGGGGACACCCGCGAAGTCCGCGTGGCGGCGGCGTCCCACCGTCACGGCTTCCCGCAGAAGAGCGGGCAGGCGCGCGATCCGCCGCACGTACTCGGGTTCGGGGCTCGTGTCGGCGTCGAGAAAGCAGAGCACGTCGCCCGAGGCGGCGGCGGCACCCAGGTTGCGCGCCGCGGCCGCTCGGAACCCGCGGTCCTCCTGCCGCACGAGCAGCACGCCCTCCGGCACCACCGGCGGCTCGGGCGAACCGTCGTCGGCGACGATGATCTCGAGGCGGTCGTGCGGGTGATCCTGGCGGCGCAGCGCCGCCAACGTACGGGCGAGTTCTCTCGGCTGCGCGTAGTGCGTGACGATGACGCTCACGCGCGGGGCATCGGGCTCGAGGTGCGCGACGAGGTCCCAGCGGTTGCCGGGAACCCATGGCATCCGGTCGTTCCAGGGGGTGTCCGCGGTCATGAGACGACCTCGCTCCACCAGTCGAGGTACGCGCGCGCCGCATCGGCGCGACCGAACGGCACGGGATGTTGACCGTGCCAGGTCGAGGCGGTGTCGTCGCGGGCGGACGACACCGCCGCCGCGAGGGCGGCCGGCTCGACGAGCGTCACGGTGCCGGGCCGCAGGGCGGCCATCTCGTCGTTGTAGCGGTTGCGGACGGCGAGGGGGCGGCGCCCCCACCCGATCCAGGAGGCGAGGGAGCCGGATGCCGAGACATGCCGGTGCGCGATCACGGGCACGGCGATGCGCCGGACGCGGTCGGCCATCTCGGCGTCGTCGAGCCATCCGGTCACCTCGACCGCGACCCCGAGGACGTCGGCGCGGCGCACGAAGGCGTCGAGGTCGGCGGCATGGCCGTCCGATGCGCGTCCGAGAACGGTCAGTCTCGTCATCCCCGCGGCGGCGGCCGCGTCGAGCGCTTCGTCGTGACCCTTACCGGGGTAGAAGTACCCGAGCACGCCGACGGACCCGTCTGCCACGGGTGCGTCGAGCGCGACCGCCGAGGAGGCGACCGGGAGGGGCACGACGGCGACCGGACCGCTGAACACCCCCTCTTCTCGGAGCAGCTCGCGCTCGTGCGCGCTGTTGACGACGACCCCGCGGGACGCCGCGGTAACGGCTCGATAGAACGCTCGACGCCGCGGGCGATTGCGTTCCCCGTCGGATTCCTGCGGCACGTCGTGCAGAGTCACGGTGAGCGGATGCCGGGCGGCGAGGTCTGTGAGGGTGCGGGTCGCCTCCTCGGGGGAGTCTGCCCACAGACGATCGGTGACGTGGACGTGCACCGGCACTCCCTCGGCCGGACCGGCGGGCGCGCCGACGGTCGAGATGCGCGCGCGGGGGTCGACCGCGGCGACCTCGGCCGCGATCTGCCGGGCGTAGACGGCGACGCCGTGCGGGCCCGGGTGGACGAGGAGCACCGGGAGGGCGGCATCCGGAATCTCGGTCTTCGTCGTCATGCGGCGGCGGTCCAGGTGTGAAGCAGCGGGGCCATGCGGTCGACGACGGCGGCGAGGAGGGCGGGACGTTTCGCGTAATAGGCCAGATGGGCCTCGCGGACGGCGTCGGCGCGGAGTGTTTCTCCACCGACGCTCCAGTCGGGGCGCGGCTCGGCGTCGAGATCCCAGGCATCGACCACCCACGACTCGAGGGGCGCGCGCACCGAGGCGAGGATCGGACGACCGGGGTCGACGACGTGTCCGGGAGCGCCGAGGGCCGCGGCGATCCGCTCGCCCAGGGGCAGGAACAGCGCGTTTCCGGGGTGATTGACCGTGCGGGCGAGATCCTCGACCACGGGGGCGAAGAGATCGGATGCCGCGACGTCGAGGCCGAGGGCTTCGCGGCGCCGCAGCTCCGCGACCGAGGCGTCGGCCACGGCGTGCACCGCTGCGGAGGGAAGGTGGGCGGGGACGCGCAGCCCCGCGGCCTCAGCGACCGTGCGGACGTCGTGGTAGGCGACGAGAGGCGGGTCCTCGGGGAACGCCGGCAGCCGCAGCACCGCCTGGAAGGGGTGCAGTCCGGCGAACCGCACGGCGGGAACGAGGACGACGCGCGCGCCGACGGGAAGCGAGGCCCGCAACTGCGCGGTGCCGAGCGGGAGACCGCGGTAGTCGTCGCGGATGGGCTGGGACACGAGGAAGGACGCCCCGCTGAGCAGGGCATGCAGACGCGACACCTCGTCGGCGTCGAGTTCGTGCACGGCGGGGATGCGGATCGCCGGCAGGCGGTCGGAGGAGATCACCAGGCGCAGGGACTCGGCCTGGCAGTTGCCGACCACGACGCCGTAGCCGTCGGGGACGGGGGCTTCGCCGAAGAACTCGGCGTAATGCGTACGTCGTGCTATCACCGCGTCGCCGTGGTCCGCAAGGCTTACAGCCCCCGCCTTCTCCGCACCCATGATGTGAACGTATCCGTCGGTGTCATCGTCGTCCCAACCGCCCCGTTGCATTGCGATGTGCTTGGCGATGCGGTACGCGCACCGTCACGCATGCAATCACGAGGAGGAGAGAAGATCGTCGTCACCGTCGTCCCCCCGATCCGGGTCGCCGCCGTTCCCTCGGCCCACCCCTACGTCACCGCCATCACGGACCCCGAAGGCGTCCGGCTTCTCGCCGATCCGCCCCCGCCGGGGGCCCCGGCCGGACAGTGGTGGCCGCCGCAGGTGCTGTTGCCGGCCTGGCTCGAAGCGAACGCCGAGAACTTCGACCTGGTCCACGTGCATTTCGGGATCGAGTCGTACACCCCGATGGAGCTCGAGGAGACCGTCGCGACGCTGCGACGACTGCGCCGGCCGCTGGTCTACACGGTTCACGACCTCGAGAACCCGCAGCTGAACACGCAGGCCACCCACCGCGCCTCGCTCGCCGTTCTGGCGGCGGCGGCGGACGAGCTGATCACCCTCACAGACACGGCGGACGCCGAGGTGCAGGGGATCGCCCACCGCGCCACGACCGTGATCACTCACCCCACCCTGCTCGGCGACGACCCGCGCCCGACCGGATCGGCGCACGACGTCACCCGCATCGGCGTGCACCTGCGCGACCTGCGCCCCAATATCGACGGTGTCGGCACCACCGCCACGCTCGTGCGCGCCATCGCCGATCTCCGGGCCCAGGGCGCACGCATCGAGGCGGTCGTGCGGATGAACGAGCGGGTGCGCGACGAAGACGCCGCGGCATCCATCGATCTGCTCTCCGCGGGAACCGACGGGGTACGCGTCGAGCGCGGGCCCCGGCTCGACGACGACGAACTCGCCGCGTGGCTCTCTGATCTCGACGCGTGCGTGCTCCCGTATCGGCACGGCACCCAGTCGGGTTGGGCGGAGCTCTGTTACGACCTGGCCGTACCGGTGATCGGCACACGGGTCGGGCACATCGCGGCCCAGCACCCCGGAGACTTCCACACCTTCGACGTGGGTGAGCCGGTGTCGCTCACCCGGGCCATCGTGGATGCCACCGACGAGGCGTGGTCGCGCCCCGGTTCGGACCGGCGCGAGGCCGAGGTGGGGCGCCGTCGCACCGAGCGCGCGGCGGAGCGGGAAGACGTCCGCGCCGCGCATCTCGCCGTCTACCGTCGCGCGCTCGCCGCCGAGGTGGCCGCGTGATCCGCGGGCAGCGCCCGCTGCGCGTTCTCGTGGTCGCACCGTCGCGCTACCCGCTGCGGCAGCCGCACGCGGGCGGGCTGGAAGCCACCGTCTGGGATCGGGTGCGCTGGCTCCGAGCCCGCGGACACGACGTCACGCTCTGCGCGGCCGAGGGTTCCGACTTCCTCGACGAGGTGCCCGAGTTCCACCTGCCGACGCCCGCGTGGAAGCGCCCGGAGCTCGCCTCCGACACCGAGTACCCGCTGGGCTACGCCGACGCCGTCGACGCGGCGTTCGACGCCGCCCGGGACCGGTTGATCGCCGACCGTCACCTCTTCGACGTCGTCGACAACCACAGCCTGCACCCGGCTCCGATCCGCTGGAACGTCGAGGCGGACATCCCCGTCATCACGACCCTGCACACGCCGCCGCTGCAACCCCTGCTCGAGGCGGCCGCCGATGTGGCCGATGCCTCTCACCGTTTCCTCGCCGTGAGCCAGGCGACCGCGCGCGCCTGGTCGGTCGAGGGCGTGGACGCCTTCGTCTTCCCGAACGGCATCGACACCGACCAGTGGACGCACGGCGCCGGCGGCCCGTCGTGGGTGTGGTCCGGCCGGGTCGTCCCCGAGAAGGCTCCTCATCTCGCGATCGAGGCCGCGCGCGAAGCCGGGGCGCACATCGTGCTGGCCGGGCGCATCGGCGACGTCGATTACTTCGAGCAGGAGATCGTGCCGCGCCTGGGTGTGCACGCCCGCTACGTCGGACCGCTGCGTCAGCCGGATCTCTGCCGTCTGGTCGGGTCCTCCGCCGTCGCGCTCGTGACGCCGATGTGGGAGGAACCCTTCGGTCTCGTCATCGCCGAAGCGCTCGCCACGGGGACTCCCGTCGCGGCCTTCGACATCGGTGGAGTCTCCGAGGTGCTGGCCGGGATGCCGGGGTCCGCCGCGGTCATGCCGGGAGACGTGGTGGCCCTCGCCCGGGCCGCCGCAGGGCTCGCGGCCGAGGGCGTCCGCGACCCGCTCTCCCGCGCGCGGACGCGACAGGCGGCCGTGGACCAGCACTCCCTCGCGCAGCGCTACCGCGAGGTGGAGCGCGTGCTCGCTCACGTCGCGCAGCCCGCCATCGCCCGGCGGGTGCCGGCGGTGTCGTGGTGATCGGCTGGTACGTCCACCATCACGGCTACGGTCACGTCGCGCGATTCCTCGCCGTCACGCCGCACCTGCGCACACCCGTCGTCGCCTTCTCGTCGATGCCGCGACCCGCGGGACTCGCCGCCCACGTGGACTGGATCGAGCTGCCCCCGGATGCCGATGTCTTCACGCGTGCGGACGGCTCCCGCGTCGATCCCCGAGACGCCGACCCCACCGTGCGCGGGCACCTGCACTGGGCTCCCCTCGACCACCCGGGGCATCGCGCCCGTCTGGCTCTGATCGCGTCGACCGCCGCCGTGCGCGCCCTCACCGCTCTCGTGGTGGACGTGAGCGTCGAGGTCGTGGTGTTCGCGCGGTTGCTGGGGGTGCGCACCCTCGCGATGACCCAGCCGGGGGCCCGGACCGATGCGCCGCACGCCCTCGCGTACGACCTCGCGGACGGCATCCTGGCTCCCTGGGCGCGCGGGGCCGTCGCGGCTGAAGCCCTCGGCATCCGCGCCGACCGCGTGGTGTGGACCGGCGGCATATCGCGCTTCGACGGGCGAGAGCGCGCGATGCCTCGTGACGAGCGGTCGGTGCTGCTGCTGGGTCGCGTGCTCGACGACGGCGTCCGCGAAGATCTTGTCGGTCGCCTGCGCGCGCGGGGATGGGACGTCACCTCGGCGGGACACGACGCCGCCTCTCGCATCGACGACCCTTGGCCGCTGCTGACCCGCAGCACCGTCGTCGTCAGCGCGGCCGGTCAGAACAGCGTGGCCGACCTCGCGGCAGCGGGTGCCCGCGCCGTGGTCATCGCCCAGGACCGCCCGTTCGACGAGCAGCTCGACACCGCGAATGCGCTCGCGCGCTGGGGTCTGGCCCGCCAGGCACACAGCCGCACGGGTGCGGCGGACCTGGTCAATCTCATCGAGCGCGCCGCGGCGGACGACCCCGACTGGTCGCGCTGGCGGACCGAGGGTGCGGCCGCGCGCATGGCCGCGGCGATCGACGCGGTACAGCCGTGAAGACCGCGGTGCTGACCGTGGCCTCGAGCGCCCGGCTCGAGCATCTGCAGCGCCAGCGGCGCGTGCTCGCCGAGGTGGCCGACGACATCGTCCGCGTCGAGGTCTGGCTGGACGAGACGCCGCCGACCGAGACCCCGGATGCCGACACCCTCACGCTGCACGTACCGCCCGGACCCCGCGGGCTCCGGGTCGGCGAAGGTCGCAATCGCGCTGCCGTGGCGGCGGTCGAGGCGGGCGCCGACCTGCTGATCTTCCTCGACGTCGACTGCCTGCCCGGCACCGACCTTCTGCCCGCCTACCGCGCGGCGGCCGAACGCCACCCCGGCGCCGTCCTGTCCGGGCCGGTCACCTATCTTCGTTCCGTACAGCGGCCGGAAACGGCATCCGATCTGCCCTTCCTCACCCGCCCCCACCCCGCCCGCCCGGCTCTCGCGCCGGGGAGCACACGCCGGGCGAGCGTGGACGAGTACGACCTGTTCTGGTCCCTGTCCTTCGCCGTCACGCCCTCCACCTGGGGCCGTGTCGGCGGGTTCCACTCCGGCTACGAGGGCTACGGCGCCGAAGACACCGACCTCGCCTGGACCGCGCGCGCGAACGGCGTCGACATGGTCTGGGTGGGCGGGGCGGATGCGTACCACCAGTGGCATCCGGTGTCTTCTCCGCCGTGGCAGCACCTCGACGACATCCTCCGCAACGGTGCGACGTTCCACCGGCGATGGGGCGTCTGGCCGATGGGCGGGTGGCTCGAGGCGTTCGCGGCGGCGGGGGCGATCGAGCGTCGCGGATCCGACTGGGTGCGGGTGGCCTGACGGGCTCCGTCGTGCGCGCGCACGAGCCCCGCAACCCCCACAGTCCGACCACCCCGTCCGGATAGCGTCGAAGAGCACCGGTGCCGACCCGCCGGGCGGAGGAGAACCATGCCCGCGTGGCCCGAGCACGTCTTCTGGTGGCACCTCTACCCGCTGGGGTTCGTCGGCGCCCCGATCCGCGACGGTGAGGGCCCGCACGCCGAGCCGGTACATCGCCTGGAGCGCCTCGAGCCGTGGCTCGACCACGTCATCGACCTGGGCCTGAACGGCCTGCTGCTCGGACCGGTGTTCGCCTCCGAGACGCACGGCTACGACACCGTCGACCACTTCCGCATCGACCCGCGGCTCGGCGACGACGGCGACTTCGACCGACTCGTCTCGGCCGCTCGCGCCCGTGGCATCCGGATCCTGCTCGACGGCGTCTTCAACCACGTCGGCCGCGCGCACCCGGCGTTCCGCGACCAGACCGAGGACGGACCGCGCCTCTTCCGGGGGCAGTGGATCGACGGTCGGTTCGAGGCGGACGTCTTCGAGGGACACGACGCGCTCGTCGCGCTCGATCACTCCTCCCCCGCGACCGCGGACCTCGTGGTCGAGGTCATGTGCCACTGGCTCGAACGCGGGATCGACGGGTGGAGACTGGATGCCGCGTACGCGGTGCCTGCCGGGTTCTGGGCCGAGGTGCTGCCGCGCGTGCGCGAGCGCTTCCCCGAGGCGTGGTTCGTCGGCGAGGTGATCCACGGCGACGGGCCGAGCATCGTGCGGGAGTCGACCATGGATTCGCTCACGCAGTACGAGCTCTGGCAGGGCATCTGGCACGGCATCACCGACGGCAACCTGTTCGAGCTCAGCCACGCGATCGAGCGCCACGATGAGCTGCTGGCGACCTGCGCGCCGCAGACCTTCGTCGGCAACCACGACGTCACGCGCATCGCCTCGGCGGTCGGCGCCGAGCTCGTGCCGCACGCGCTCGCGGTGCTCTTCACCGTCGCGGGCACGCCCTCGGTGTACGCCGGCGACGAGTTCGGATGGACCGCGGTGAAGGAGGAGCGCCTCGGCGGAGACGACGCCGTGCGGCCGGAGTTCCCCGCCCGTCCCGCGGAGGTGCAACCCGACGAGCGCATCCTGCGGGCGCACCAGGCACTGATCGCCCTGCGGCGGCGAAAGCCGTGGCTGTGGCGCGCGCACACCGACATCGTCGAGGTCGCGAACACCGCTCTCGCCCTGCGGACGGCGGTGGGCGACGACGCCGTGGTCGTGGCGCTCAACATCGGCGATGACACCGTGTCGCTGCCGATCGCGGACGGGCGGACCGTGGTCGCCGGCGAGGGAGCACCGACGGACGGGCGGATCGAGCTCGGGCCGCGCGGGTGGGCGGTGCTGGAGGCCTGAGCGCGTCGGCCTCCGTTCGAACCGCGTCCCGATTCCGACGGGGTGTGTCCCGAAAAGGGTCGCTCGGGCGGCGCTCAGGCAGCCAGAAGTGGGACATGGTCCCGGGGGGACTCGCTGTTACGCCTATCCCCCGGCCCGGAAGCGGTGCTCGGGGCGGCCGGTCGAGCCGTATCGCAGGCTCACCTGCACCAGCCCCCGCTCGGCGAGCGCGGTGAGGTGCCGCTGCGCCGTCGCACGCGAGACGCCGATGCGCTCGGCGACCTCGGTGGCCGAGGCCTCGTCGGCACCCAGAGCGGCCAGGACCGTCTGCTCGGTCGCTGATCGTGCCAGCGAGGCGCCCTCGCGCTCGCCCCGCATGACGGATGCCGCGCGGTCGATGTCGTCTTGCGAGAGCGGCCGGGAGCTCGAGAGCAGGTTGCGGTAGCGCGCGTATCGGTCGAGGCGCTCCGCCAGCACCCGGGTGTCGAACGGCTTCACGAGGAAGGCCAGCGCACCCGCGCTGAGAGCACGGCGGACGGTCGCCGCATCCGTGGCCGCGGACAGCACGAACGCGTCGACGCCGGCCGAGCGGACGAGCTCGATCCCATCGCCGTCCGGGAGGTAGACGTCGGCGAGGACGAGGTCGGGGGTGTGCGCGGCGAGCGCCGCGCGGGCCTCGCCGACGGTACGAGCCGGCTCGAGGGCGACGAACCCGGGACGCGCGGCGACGGCGTCGCGGTGCAGGCCCGCGACGCGGAAGTCATCGTCGACGACGAGGACGCGGATGTCGGTCATAGGTTCTCTCCTCGGATCACGCCGGGCAGTCGGGCGGCCACGACGGCACCCCGGCCGTCGCCGCCCGGGTCGACGACCCACACCTCGCCGCCCCGGCGGCGCGCGAACTCACGCGACAGGGGCAGGCCGATGCCGAGCCCGTGCACCGCGGCGGGGTCGTCGCCCCTGTCGCGCGGGAGGAACGCCGCCTCGGCGTCGGCGATACCCGAGCCCGTGTCGCTCACCGTCATGACGACGGCATCGCCGTCGCCGAGCACCGCCACCTCGACTTCTCGCGGCGCGGAGGCCGAGGCCGCCGCCGCCACCGCATTGTCGACCAGGTTGCCGAGCACGGCGACCACGTCTTCGACCTCGTCGATCGGAGCCGCCAGGAAGGAGTCCTCGGCCACCCGCAGCGTCACCCCGCGTTCGCGGGCCGAAAGGGCCTTCGCCCCGAGGAACGACTGGAGCATCGCGTCGCCGACGTGCTCGATCCCGGGCACCGCCCAGTCGACCGAGCCCCGGTCCACGAGATCAGCGAGGAAGGCGCGCGCTTCCTCCGTGCGCCCGGCATCGAGCAGGCCCACCGCCGCGTGCAGCCGGTTGGCGTTCTCGTGCCGCTGCACGCGCAGGGCATCGCCCATCGCGCGGACGCTGTCGAGCCGCCCCGACAGAGCCATGACGTCGGTCCGGTCGCGCAGCGTCGCGACGCGGCCGAACGTGCGGCCCCCGCGCCGCACCGGGCGCACGTCGATGAACACCACGCGGTCGCCCAGCGGGAGCCCGGTCGACGCGCCGGTACCAGACAGCGCGGCGGCGACCGCCGCGGGCAGTGCGAGGTCGCGCACGGGCCGGCCCACGGCATCCGCCACCCCGAGAAGACGTTCGGCGGCAGCCGTGCACACCCGCACGATGCCGGCGTCGTCGAGCGCGACGACCCCTTCATCGGCGCTTTCGAGCACCGCGGTCTGGGTCTGGACGAGCGCGACGAGTTCTTCGGGCTGAACCCCCAGAGTCAGCCGCTCGAGGCGGCGCCGCATGAGCAGGGCGACGGCGGCACCGATCGCCACGGCGAGCGCGACCGCGACGGCGATCCCGCCGACCAGGGCCGGAAGATCGTCGAAGACGCTCGCCCGTTCGAACCCGACGCTCACCTCCCCCACCGGCGATCCCCCACCGGGCGGGAAGATCGGCACCTTGGCGCGTGCGGACTCTCCCAACGTTCCCGTCTCCCACGTGACCACCTCGCGCCCGGCGAGCGCGTCGGCGAAGCTCGTGCTGACGACCTCTCCGAGGCGGTCGGGATCGGGATGGGCGAGACGGATGCCGTGATCGTCGGTGATCACGACGAACAGGCCCTCCGTCCGGGTCGTGACGTCGGTGGCGTAGCGCTGCAGCAGGCCGTCGCGCAGGCCCGCGGCATCCGGAGTCCCGGGATCGGCCGAGTACGTCTTGACCAGGTCGCGGACCTCGGGGGCCTCGGCGACGGACCGGGCGATGTTCAGGGCGGACGAGTCCGCCTCGGCCTTGAGCTGCTGCACACCGAGAGCGGCGAAGACGGCGGTGCAGACGGCGACGACGGCCACCTGCGTGGCGACCTGTACGACCAGCATGCGCGTGGCGAACCGCATGTGCCCCTCCCGCCTCGACTCACGTCGTCGTGCGCGAAATGCGCAGAACACACGGTACGCGCATAACCGTCTGCAATGCGAGCAAGAGCGCGCGGGCGTGCCCGGCGCCCGTAGTGTCACCGGATCGAGCGCGAGAGCCGCGCCGGTCACGACGAAGGAGTCGCGATGACCCCCCTGATCCTTGCGGCCGACGCGGCCGAGTACCCGGTGGCCTACACGCCCGCCGACGGGGTGCTCGTGGCCCTCGGCTTCCTCATGGTCCTGTCGTTCATGGCCCTGATCATGACGCGGCGCATGACCCCGATGGTCGCCCTGATCGTCGTTCCCACCGTCTTCGGTCTCATCGCCGGCGCCGGCCTGGGGCTCGGCGACATGGTGATCGATGCGATCAGCAAGATGGCGCCCACCGCGGCCCTGCTGATGTTCGCGATCATGTACTTCGGCATCATGATCGACGTCGGCCTGTTCGACCCGCTGATCCGCGTGATCACGCGCGTGCTCGGCAACGACCCGGCCAAGATCGTGCTCGGCACGGCCATCCTCGCCGGTGCCGTCTCGCTCGACGGCGACGGCTCGACGACCTTCATCATCACCACCTCGGCGATGCTGCCCCTCTACCTGCGCCTGGGCATGAGCCCCGTCGTGCTCACCTGCGTCGCGGGCCTGATGAACGGCACGATGAACATCGTCCCGTGGGGCGGACCGACCGTCCGCGCGGCCACCGCGCTGGGCCTGCAGCCCACCGACGTCTTCGTGCCGATGATCCCCTCGCTGCTGGCCGGCCTGGTCGTCTCGCTCGCCTTCGCCTGGTTCCTGGGCCTGTCCGAGCGCAAGCGCCTGGCGGGGAGCGTCGACACGACCAAGCTCGACGCCCCCGGTGGGTTCGGTCGCCTGGGCGCCCCGAAGATGTTCCGCGGCGCCGAGCCCAAGCCCGGCGCGGTCGCCGCCCTGCGAACCGGCAACATCGTCACCGTCCGCGGTGGCCGCGACGCCGTCGCTGCGGCGCAGCTGGTCGACACGGCCGACACCGCCATGGCCGACACCATGCTCGACCCGAACCGCGCGACGTTGCGTCCGAAGCTCATCTGGTTCAACCTGGCTCTGACGGCCGCGGTCATGGTGCTGCTGGTCCTGGACCTGTTCCCGCTGGCGTTCGTCTTCATGGTCGGAGCCGCGATCGCCCTCATCGTGAACTTCCCCAAGCTCCGTTCGCAGACCGACGAGATCGTCGCCCACGCCCCCAGCATCGTCGGGGTCGTGTCGATGGTGCTCGCCGCCGGCGTCCTGGTCGGCGTGCTCAACGGCACCGGCATGGTGACGGCGATGGCGTCGTGGATCACCGAGGTCATCCCCTCGTCGATGGGTCCGTTCCTCGCCGTCATCACCGGCGTGCTGTCGATCCCGTTCACGTTCTTCATGTCGAACGACGCGTTCTACTTCGGCATCCTGCCCGTCCTCGCCGAGAGCGCGGCGAACTACGGCATCGCCCCGGTCGAGATGGCCCGCGCCTCGATCACCGGCCAGCCCGTGCACCTGCAGAGCCCCCTGGTGCCCGCGATCCTGCTGCTCGTCTCGCTCGCCGGCGTCAACCTCGGCGACCACCACAAGAAGGTGCTGTGGCGCGCGACGATCGTCTCGCTCGTCATGCTCGCCGTCGGCGTGCTCGTGGGCGCGGTGCCGCTTCTCGGCTGAGTCCCCACCGTCGATGAGGACCCCGGATGCCATGGCATCCGGGGTCCTTTCGGTTCACGCGATCCGGAGCGTGCGGATCGCCCGCCCCTTCTACGACAGGACGTCTCCGCGGCGCACGGCGTCACGCACGAAAACGAGGTACGCCGCGGCGGTCCAGGTGTAGGCGCGGTCGCGCAGGCCTTCGCCCGTCTGCGCATCGAAGTTCTCGGCGAAGCCGCCGCTCTCGCACAGGCGCCGGAAGCGCGCGCCGATGTCATCGGCGAGCGCCGCGTGACCGGCGCGACGCAGACCGTCGGCGAGGAGCAGGGTCGAGGGCGCCCAGATGGGTCCGCGCCAGTACCCGTCGCTCTCGTAGTGCGGGCCATCGGGCAGCTCGGTCGCCGGGCCCCACGGCGTGAGGAACGCCTCGACCCCGGCGGCGAGTGCCGCTCCGACCTCGGCGGGCAGGCGATCGGCCGCGGTGACGGCGAGAAGGGGAAGGAGGCTCGTCCGAGAGGCATCGAGCCCGTCGTCGACACCGCGCGCCGCGAACCCGTCGCCCCGCCACAGCTCCTGCAGGGCGGCCGCGACCCGATCGCGCTCGACCCGCCAGACCGCGCCGTCTTCGCCCACCTCCGCCGCCAGGTTCGCGAGTTCGTCGAGCTGGATGATCAGGAACGCCGCGAGGTCGGGGGACTCCACCACCCTCGTGCGATCGAAGACGGTCGCGTTGTCCCACCCGCTGTCGTTGCCGTGGTGGTAGTGCGGCAACGCGCGACCGGGGACGCGGCGTTCGTCGAGCCAGAACCCCGTCCACCGCGCGAGCTTGTCGTAGACATCACGCCGCTCGGCATCGGTGAGAACGACCCCCTCGTCGCGGAGTCGGGCGAGCGCCCACCCGTGTATGGGGGGTTTGACGAAGTTGTACAGCCTCTCGGAGTGGGCGATCGAATCGGGCAGCGCGCCCGAGGCATCCTGATGATCGAAGGGCGCCAGGAACTGGTCGAGGGCCAGGGCGGGATCGGCCGACGCCAGCGCGAGGGCGTTGAAGCAGTGGTCCCAGCTCCAGACCTTGTCCATCCAGTGCTTCGACATCAGCACGCTCTCGCGCGTGAGGAACCCCGCCGGGGCCACCGTCGCCGACCACAGGACGTAGGCGGCCAGCACCGATGCGTCACGTGTCGCGGGCGGGACGAACTCATCCGCGGCCCACGGGGCAACCCTGTGCGCGAAGTCGGCGAACTCCGCCGACACCTCTGCGACGTCGTCGTCGAACGACGTCGACACCACCAGCGGCGGGCGTGAGGTCTCGAACTCCTCGATCGCGACCTCCCATCCGTCGTCGCCGTCGGACGCTTCGATCTCCACCGCCCGCACGGCCGCGCCGAGGCTCTCGGCCCCCTCCACCCGGAGAAGACCGCGCACAGCGGTCACCCGGTAACGGCACCCCGTCTCGTACGACGTGAACACGGCACTCGCGTCGCGGGGATCGCGGAACAGGTAGATCCCGGTGAACGGCGTGAGCTCCGCTGCCGCCTCCCCCAACCGCAGTACCGAGGCCGCGTCACCGCGGATGCGGAGGGTGTCCCGGCTGGCGAAGACCGCCTCCACCGTCGCGGCATCCCGCGTCCAGCGCAGGACGGACGCCGAGGCGCCGACGTCCCATCCCCCGGGGGAACCGCCCGTCGTCGACCGCGGCGCGACGGAGAGCACGGGGTGCATCCCGGTGCGGTGCGAGACGAGGTGGACGTCGTCCACGGTGCGATGCGCTCCCACCACGGGCGACAGGTTCACCCAGGCGCCCCGTCTGCTGAAGGGGATCTGACGCAGATCGAAGGGGGGAAAGGGGCTCGCCATCGAGGGCCTCCGGGTCATCGGGAATTGATTGTTGCGCTTCTCGCGGTGCCATTGTACTTTCGAACCGGTTCGAATCGAAGCGGTTCGACAAACGGAAATAGCGCTCGATGTGGAGACGCGGTCGAGCATCGATCGAACCCGCAGGGCACAGGGGCCCGGACAGGAAAGGACGGCTGATGGTCACCATCGGCGACGTGGCGCGAGCCGCCGGCGTCTCCCGCAGCACGGCCTCGTACGCGCTCTCCGGGAAACGCACGATCTCTCCCGCCGTGCGCCAGAACGTCGAGCGCGCCGTCCGCGACCTCGGGTACATCCCCAACGCCGGCGCCCGCGCGCTGGCGACCTCGCGCACCGACGTCATCGCCGTTCTGGGCCAGTTCTTCGACGACGAGTTCGCCCCCGCCATGCTCCAATACATCCTCGGGATCACCGACCGTGCGCGCGAGCTCGGCTTCGACACGCTCCTGGTCACAGAGAGCGACGGTGTGGGCGCCCTCACCCGTATCGCATCCTCGCGCATGGCCGATGGCTTCGTGCTGCTGAACGTCGCGGAATTCGACGAGCGCCTCGACACCCTGCGCGCGATCCGCCAACCGGGCGCACTCCTCGGGCTGCCGGGAGACCCCCGCGGCATCGACGCCTTCGATCTCGACTTCGACGCGGCCGGGCGCCTCATGGTCGATCGTCTGCACGAGATGGGCCACCGCGAGATGACCTTGGTATCGCAACCCGAACACGTCGTCGAGCGCGGGGGCGCCTACGTGTGGCGACTTGCGGATGCCGCTCGCGCACGCGCCGAGGAGCACGGCATCCGCCTGCACCACATCTTCGGGTCGTCGCACCAGCCCGAGATCGGGCGGGAACTGCACGCCGTCCTCGACGCGCACCCCGGCGCGACCGGGCTTCTGCTCAACAACGAAGCAGCCTCGGCCGCACTCCCGTCCGTGCTCACGTCGCGCGGGCTCTCGTCACCGTCCGACATCTCCGTCATCGGCCGGTACTCCGACGAGTTCGCCCGCACCTTCTCCCTTCCCTTCAGCGCCATCGACAGTGCCGCCGACCTCCTCGGTCGGCGAGCCGTCGAACACCTCGTCTCCCGTATGCGCTCGGCCGCGCCCACGGAGTCCCACGTCGTCACTCTGATCGCGCCCGTGATCGACGATCGCGGCAGCATCGCCGCACCCCCACACCGCCGATAGAGGCATCACCACAGCTCTCACCCGAGCATGTTCGAGGAGGAACAATGAACACGAAAGTCCTGCGTCTGACCGCGGTGCTCGCCACCGCCACCGTCGCGGTCGGCGCGCTGGCCGGCTGCTCCGGCGGCACGAACTCCAGCGGCGACGCCAGCGGCACGTACACCTGGTGGGACCCGTACCCGCAGCACGCCGAAGGCTCCGACTGGGCGAAGCGCGTCCAGGACTGCGGCACCCAGGCCGGCGTCACGATCCAGCGCACGGCCTACGACACCACCGCACTGACGAACCAGGCGCTGTTGTCGGCCCAGGACGGCACGTCGCCCGACACCATCTTGATCGACAACCCCGCCGTCTCCACCCTCGCCGACACGGGCATGCTGAGCACCACCGAAGAGCTCGGCCTCGACACCTCGAAGATCGAGCCCAACCTGCTGGCCGCCGGTGAGCTCGACGGCAAGACGTACGGCATCCCGATCGGGGCGAACACCCTCGCGCTGTACTACAACGCCGATGTGCTGTCGGCGGCCGGCGTCGACCCGTCGTCGATCACCGACTGGGCCTCACTCGACGCGGCCCTGGCCAAGGTCTCCGCGACCGGCAAGAAGGGCATCTCGTTCTCGGGCATCAACACCGAGGAAGGCAGCTTCCAGTTCCTGCCGTGGTTCTGGGGCGCGGGCGCCGATCTCACCGACCTCTCGTCGCCGCAGGCGGTCGAGGCCCTGAGCCTGTGGAAGGGCTGGGTCGACAAGGGGTACGCGCCCAACTCGGTGATCACCAACTCGCAGAACACCGTGTGGGAGGAGTTCCTCACCGGCGACTTCGGCTTCGCCGAGAACGGCACGTGGCAGGTCAACAGCGCCGCGAAGGCGCCGTTCAAGACGGGCGTCATCCAGCTGCCCGCGAAGGACGGCGGCGCCGCTCCCGCTCCGACCGGCGGCGAGTTCATCGTCGCCCCGGTGCAGAAGGACACCGCGCGCTACGAGACGACGCGGAAGATCATCGACTGCATGACGACGACCGAGGGCTTCGTGCAGACGGCCGACACCTTCGCGTACTACATCCCGCCGACGGAGGAGGGCCAGAAGGAGCTGCTCACCGAGCACTCCGACCTGAAGACCTGGGTGTCGGCGGTCCAGGATGCCAAGGGTCGCACGAGCGACAACCTCGGCACCAAGTATCCGCTCATCTCGGAACAGCTGTGGACGGCCGTGCAGAACGTCCTCTCCGGTGTGCAGACGCCCCAGCAGGCTCTGGACGCCGCGCAGACGGCCGCGCAGGCCGCCACCTCCAAGTAACGACCCTCCCCGGCGTCCGGGGAACGGCGACGTTCCCCGGACGCCCCTTCGAAAGAGGCATCCCATGTCTTTCCCGGTGCTGCGCGAGCGCGCGGACGTCGCCGACGACACCGCGTCGGTGACCGTTCCCCATCCCCGGCGCAGGCGAGCTCGGCGCGGCGGCTCCCCCTGGGTCGCGGCCGCCTTCGCCGCCCCGCTGGTGATCTATCTCCTGGTCTTCTACCTGTGGCCGCTCGTGCGGAGCATCGACCTGAGCATCCACGACTACACCGTCCGCGCCTTCGTCCAGGGCGATGCGGCCTTCGTCGGTCTCGACAACTACATCGCCGTCGTCACGTCGCCGACGTTCCTGCCGGCCCTCACCAACACGACGCTGTTCGTGGCGGTCTCGCTCGTCTTCCAGTACGCCATCGGCCTCGGGCTCGCGGTGTTCTTCCGCTCCCACTTCCCCCTCAGCGGGGTGCTCCGCGGACTCTTCCTCGTCCCGTGGCTGCTGCCGCTGATCGTGTCGGGGTCGACCTGGTCGTGGATGATGAACAGCGACAACGGCATCATCAACTCGGTGCTGCGGGCCGTGGGTGCGGCGCCGATCAACTGGCTCACCTCCCCCGACACCGCGATGACCGCCGTGATCATCGCCAACATCTGGCTCGGCATCCCGTTCAACCTCGTCATCCTGTACTCGGGTCTGCAGAACATCCCCGGCGACCTGTACGAAGCGGCCTCGCTCGACGGCGCCGGGTCGTGGCGCCAGTTCTGGAGCATCACGTTCCCGTTGCTGCGGCCCGTCTCGGCGATCACTCTGCTGCTGGGCCTCGTCTACACCCTCAAGGTCGTCGACATCATCTGGATCATGACCCGGGGCGGCCCCGCCGACACCACCACGACCCTCGCCATCTGGTCGTACCGGGAGGCCTTCGGCACCGGTCAACCCGACCTGTCGCCCGCCGCCGCCGTCGGCAACATCCTCATCGTCATCGCCCTCGTCTTCGGGTTCGTGTACCTGCGGGCCCAGCGTCGCCAGGAGAACTCATGACCGTCCGCCGCGCCTGGTGGAAGACGGGTCTCGGACTCGTCTTCACCGCCCTCATGCTCTTCCCCGTCTACTGGATGCTGAACGTCTCGTTCACCAAGACGAGCGATCTGCGCCTCAGCCCGCCGCACCTCTTCCCCGTCGACCCGACGCTCGAGGGATACACGGCGGTGCTCGGACAACAGCTGCCCAACCTCGGGACGAGCCTTCTCATCGGCCTGGGCTGCGTGGCCCTGACCGTCGTCATCGCCGCACCGGCCGCCTACGCGATCGCCCTGCTCAACCTGCGGGGCGGGCGCACGCTGAACTTCGTGCTCCTGGTGGCGCAGATGATCCCGGCCGTCGTCATGGCGATGGGCTTCTACGCCATCTACGCCCGTGCCGGCCTGCTCAACAGCGTGCCGGGGCTCATCCTCGCCGACTCCACGGTCGCGGTGCCCTTCGCCGTGCTGTTGTTCACCGCGTTCATGGGCGGGCTGCCTCGCGAGCTGCTGCAGGCGGCGCGCATCGACGGCGCGGGGGCGTGGCGTACATTCGTGTCGGTCGTGCTGCC
Organism: Microbacterium sp. 1154; assembly: GCF_031455375.1. NCBI lineage: Bacteria > Bacillati > Actinomycetota > Actinomycetes > Micrococcales > Microbacteriaceae > Microbacterium > Microbacterium sp. 1154. The sequence goes on from NZ_JAVDSN010000001.1 coordinate 19,180, forward strand.
CCTGAGCCGCAACTCGGTGCTCACCGTGGCGCTGTTCGCGTTCCTCTGGGCGTGGTCCGACTTCATCTTCGCCTCGACCCTGGCCCGCAACTCGGCGCTGAAGCCGATCACCCTCGGCATCTATTCCTACATCGGCAACAACACCACGCAGTGGAACGCCATCATGGCGACGGCCGCCGTGGCATCCATTCCCGCGGCGATCCTGCTCGTCGTGGCCCAGCGCTACGTGGCCGCGGGTGTGACCGCCGGCGCCGTGAAGGACTGACGCATGGTTCTCGAACGACCGTACGCCGCGGGCACGCGCCTCGAAGCCGTCCCCGTCGTCCCCGCGTCCTCCCGGGTGCGCGGCGTCGACGTCGGCGCCCTCCGCCTGGACCCGCGAGGGTTCTGGGGTCGCCGACAGGAGGTCAACACCTCCGCCACCTTCGCGCACTGCCGCGAGTGGATGGAGCAGCTGGGCTGGCTGTCGAACTTCGACCGGGTCGCCGCCGGTGCCGCGCTGGACGAGCGCACCGGGTGGGTGTTCTCGGACTCCGAGGTGTACAAGCTCCTCGAGGGGATGGCGTGGGAACTCGGGCGCTCCCCCGACGAGGCGCTCGAGAGCGACTTCGCCGCGCTCGTCGACCGTGTCGCTCGCGCGCAGGACGACGACGGCTATCTCGGTACCGCCTTCGGCCACGCGGGACAGGCGCCGCGCTACAGCGACCTGTCGATGGGGCACGAGCTCTACAACATGGGACATCTGCTGCAGGCGGCCGTCGCACGCTGGCGAACCGGACACCCCGACGACCTCCTCGTCCACGTCGCGCGACGCGCCGCCGACCACATCTGCGCGGAGTTCGGCGAGGGGGCCCGGGACGGCGTCTGCGGCCACGCCGAGATCGAGGTGGCCCTCGCCGAAGCGGGACGCGCGTTCGGCGAGCGCCGCTATCTCGACCAAGCCCGACTGTTCGTCTCTCGCCGTGGGCAGGGCACCCTCCCCGTGCCACCCCTGCTGTCGGCCGAGTACTTCCAGGACGATGTCCCGGTGCGCGATGCCGACGTGCTCCGCGGCCACGCCGTCCGGGCCCTCTACCTGTCGGCCGGGGCCGTCGACGTCGCCGTCGACACCGACGACGACGACCTCTTCGCGACCCTGGAACAGCAGTGGGAGAACACCGTCGCCCGCCGCACGTACCTCACGGGCGGGATGGGCTCGCGCCACCAGGACGAAGGCTTCGGCGACGATTGGGAGCTGCCCGCGGACCGCGCCTACTGCGAGACGTGCGCGGGAGTCGCCTCGATCATGTTCGCGTGGCGGCTGTTCCTGTCGACCGGGGACGTGCGCTATCCGGATCTCATCGAACGCACGCTCTTCAACGTCGTCGCCACCTCACCGAGCGCCGACGGTCGCGCCTTCTTCTACGCCAACCCCCTGCACCAGCGTGAGGCGGGCGCTCCCGCGGAAGACGGCGTGAACACCCGCGCCGAAGGCGGGGTGCGCGCCCCGTGGTTCGAGGTGTCGTGCTGCCCGACGAACGTGGCGCGCACGCTGGCCTCGCTCGCGGCGTACATGGTCGCCACCGACGACGACGGGCTCCTGCTTCTGCAGTACGCGGCCGGAGACGTCTCCACCGGCGGCTGGCGTCTGCACGTCGAGACGGAGTACCCCGACGACGCCCGCGTGACGATCGTCGTCAAGGAGGTCGGCGCCGGGGCCTCCCGGCTGCGGCTGCGCATCCCCGAGTGGGCCGACGGCGCCACCGTCGAGACGGCGGGACGGCCCGCGCGCGCCGTCTCTCCGGGATGGTTCGATGTGCACACCGTCGCAGCCGGTGACGTGGTGACCCTGACGTTGCCGCAACGACCGCGGCTGGTCTTCCCCGATCCGCGTATCGACGCCCTGCGGGGTACGGTAGCGCTCGAACGCGGTCCGCTCGTGCTGTGCGTGGAGTCCCGCGATCTGCCCGATCCCGCCGCGCTCGAGGACGTCCGGCTGCTGCCGCTGCCGCCGCGACCGCTCGCCGACGGAGCCCGGGCGCACGCCGTGATCGTCGAGCCCGCGACCGGCACCTCCGTCTTGCCCTACGGGCCGAGCGCGCGCGCCGGACGCGTCGCGCGCTCCGTGGACGTGACGTTCGTCCCGTACCACCGCTGGGCCGAGCGCGGTCCGTCGCAGATGCGCGTCTTCGTGCCCCTCGCTACGGACACGTCCCTCGACGCGGGCTCGCTCTCCGGAACCGAAGCGTAGGCCGCGCGCCTCCCTGTCTTGCGCGAACGGTCGACGGACAGGGACGCGTGCGTCACGCCCGGGGGACGGCATCCGTCGCCGTGATCCGAACCCCGCGAGCGGAGAGCATCACGCCTGCGCGGCCGCCGGGACACGGCATCCCTCGCCCTGCGCGGTCGCTCCTTACGCGGTGCTGCCGCGGTCCGACAGCTTCGGCTCGATGAGACCGACGACCGACGGTGCGTAGTCGGGTTCCGCGATGCGTCGCACCAGGTGTTGCACGGCCTCGCGGCCCAGACCGTCGGGGGAGGTCTCCACGGCGGTGTACGGCAGGAGGAACGTACGTCCGAAGTCCCGCGAGTACAGGCTGACGACCGACAGGTCTCGCGGCACGACGGTGCCTCGCTCGCGCAGCACCCCCGGGAGGGCCGCAATGGACGCGTCGTTGTGCACGATGAGCGCCGTCGCCTCTCGCCGCTCATCGAGGATGGCGTTCAGACTCCGTTCGATCGCGGGCTGCTGCGACTCGCCGTGATGGCAGTGGACGCGGATGCCATACCCCGACGCCCGTTCGACGGCGGCGTCGCGGAACCGCCACGCGTAGGCGCCCCCACGCTCGAACACGTGACGCGGAGGCGAGACGAGCACGATCTCGCGGTGGCCGAGCCCGTGAAGGTGATCGACGAGTAGCCGCGCCGACGCTTCGAAGTCGAGGTCGAACACGTCGAGGCCCGCGGTGTCGCCGGGAAGCCCCACGAGGGCCCCGGGCTGCCGCGCCGCGCGCAGCGCATCCAGGCGCGGGTCGTCGTGAGTGACGTCGAGCAGGACGACACCGTCGACCCTGTTAGACGACGTGATGCGGCGGATGGCGCCCGGACCGTCGGTGTCGGTGACCATGAGGATGTCGTAGCCGAGCTCGCGGGCGGCGTCGGAGACGGCCAGGATGTACTGCAGCATCGCCGGGGGGAACTCGTCGTCGTGGAACTGCAGGAGCAGGCCGAGCACCATGGTCTGCGACGTCGCGAGAGCGCGGGCCCCGGCGTTCACGGTGAAGCCGAGCTCGGTGATGGCGGCGTCGATGCGGTCCCGCGTCTCGCGGGAGATGGGGCGGTTGCCGGACAAGGCGTACGACACGGTGCTGCGGGACACCCCCGCCGCCTTGGCTACGTCACCGATGGTCGCCATCGTCGGCCCCCTCCTCCTCGCGAACCCGGCGGGACCCGTCGGGCGCGGCCGGTGGCGGCGCACCCGCGAGGGGATGTCGGGCTCGCGTTATCTTCTCATCGCTGTCCGCTCAGGCGGTACACGCGGCCGCCGAGTCGATGACGCAATGGCGTCCCACGCACCGTGGGCCCGCCGGCTGGACGCGGCACGGACGCCGGCGCGCACGCCGACGGCGCGATGCCCCGGGGCGGTCAGACCCCGGGGCATCACCGTGACTTAGCCGTCAGGCGCTGAACCGCTCCCGGCGGCGCGCAATGAGCGCGGCACCCGCCGCGAGAGCCGCCGCGCCGCCGAGCAGCACACCGAAGCCCGCGAAGGTCCCGCCGGTGGTGGCCAGCGCACTCGCCGAGGAGCCGGCCGCACGTGCCCCCGCGCCGCCGGCGCCGGATGTCGAGCCGGTACCGGATGCCGAGCCACCGCTGCTCGCGCCGCCAGACCCGGCGCCCGGCGTGGTGCCGCCACCGTCCGCGGCCGCGACGACCGCGAGCGCCGTCGAGGCCGTGCGCTGCGAGTCAGCGCCCTCGGCGACGAGCAGGTGATCGCCGACCGGAGCCGCCGCGGGCACCGTCAGAGTCGCGGTCACCGCGCCCGTGGCATCCGCCGTCGCCTCTCCGAGCGCGATCGGGTCGGAGTGGAGCGAGAACCGCACCGTCTCACCGGGCGCGAAGCCGGTCCCCGACGCCGTGACTGTTCCCCCCTGCTCGACCGACGCTCGGCCGGCGGAGATCGCCGCCTCCGCCGCAGCCGTGGGCCGGAGAGCGGTGAAGGTGAGCCGATCCAGGTTGGGCGCCCACTGGGAGCGCAGCCCGAGGGTCGGGTAACGCTCGGAGATGTAGCTCGTGCCGTTGAAGTCGGGCTGTTCCTCGGAGGAGAAGCGCACGGTGTTCTCGCCCGCCTTCAGCTGCACCTCGACGGTCAGGTCCCAGAACTGGTTGGCGTTGTAGCTCTGCGGGAACAGCACCTTCTGCACCGGTCCCCCGTTGACCGAGATGTCGGCGCGACGCGCCACCGGGTCGGGGTTGTAGTGCGAGGCGGGCGACTGCTCCTCGTTCGAGTAGCGCAGGGTCATCGCGTAGGTGCCCGCCTCGGCGACCGTGACGGTGTTCGTCAGGGTGTTGCCGTTGCCGGGCGCCCCGCCGACGCCGACGACCGCTTCGCCGCCGCTCGCGAGCGAGAGGCTCTCGGTCTTCGCGGATCCCGCGATCGCGCCCGATTCGGCCTCGATCGTCTGCGAGGCGAGGAGGTTCTCGGATGCCGCGACCGCCACGCGGTCGACCAGGACCGTGCCGCTGCCGCCCACGACCTCGACCTTGTTGATGCCGCCCACGAGGAACGCGGGGATCGTCGCGGAGTCGGAGACCTGCCCGAGGTCGACGCCGTTGACGCGCACGGTCGCCGTGCCGCCGCCGAGGGTCTTCACCTCGAGCGCCTTTTCGGAGTCGTCCTTGTTGTAGACCCAGAACGTCGCCGACTGGTCGGCCGAGACCGGTACATAGCCCGAACCCGACACACCCGCCCGGTCGTAGGCGGCCGTGGTGCCGTGCAGCACGGCGTTCTCGGCCTCGTAGATGGGGGTATAGGCCGGGTTGGCCTTCGTCAGGTCGATCTTGTCGATGATCGCCGTCCCGACGGTCTGCTTCGATCCGTCGAGGCTCTTCGCCGCGAGGGTGATCGTGTTCGCGCCCGCTTGGAGATCGACTTTCGTGTCGGTGTGGTTCCAGACGACCCACTTGTACCCGAGCTCGGCGGAGATCTCCTGCTCGGCGGCGCCGTTCACGGTCACGAACATGTTGACCGGGCCCTGCGCCTCGTTCAGCGGGTCCTTGTTGAAGGCGCTGGCCAGCACGCTCAGGTCGTACGAGCCGGCCTCGGGCACATCGACGTCGAAGGTGATCTTGAGGTCGGATCCACCGCGGATCCCGCCGACGTTCTTCGTGCCCGAGGTGTAGAAGCCGCCCACGTTGCTCGGCGTCCCCTCCGGTCCGTTGATCTCGGGGGTCGCGCCGCTGAACCGCGCGTTCTCGGCCTCGTACACACCCCGCCAGCTCACGGGCGACTGCGCCGGGCTCGACGCGTTCTGCCCGGGGGTGACGATGATCTCGTACGCCGAGTCGGTGCCCAGCTGCGGCAGGTTCCCCTGCCCGAACTCGAGGGACAGCGACCCGTTCGACACGGGGGCGTCGAACTCGGCGACCGTCTGCGGCTCGCCGGAGTCGCCGATCTGACCGGTCCAGCGGATGTCGCGCACCTGCACGTGTGCCGTTCCGGACAGGTAGTCGGGCAGGCGGTCGACGTACACGCTCTGGTTGCCCGAACTCCCGCCCAGCAGGGCGTGGACCTTCTTGTTCGCGTCGTCCACCGTCGCCACGCCCTGGAGCGTGTAGCTCTCGCCGGGCTTCGGGGGGTGCACCGTCACCGTGTCACCGGTCATGTTGCCGTAGGCGTTGAGCAGCCACCACTGACCGTTACCGCGGTTGGACTGCACCGCCGAGTCACTGAGGTTGCCATCGATGTTCCAGTAGGCGATGTCGGCGTCGATCTTCGAGTCCTCGATGGCCGAGATCCACTGGATCATCTGGGCCGGAACCGACGTGTGGTAGTTGAAGGCGTACTCGTTGACATTGATCGGCAGGTGCTGTCCTGCCCACGTCGTCCCCGCGAAGAGCTCGTCCTCCCAGCCACGGTATTTCGCGACGGAGTCACGGATCGTGGCGGGGTTGCTGAGCTCGTGCCAGGTGAAGGCCTGGGGCACGGTGTCGTTGGCGACGGCGTGCTGGAGGAAGGCGTAGTCCTGGTCGAAGAGCACGCTCGTGTTCGGGCCGCCGATGCGCGCGTCGGGCATCTTGCCCTTGATCATCCGGTAAGCGCGGTCCCACGCGCTGAAGAAGCGGTCGGGGTTGTCGAGCCAGCTCTGACCCCAGAACGACTCTCCGCCGTTGCCGTACATGTTGCCCTCCGGCTCGTTGAAGGGCACGAAGACGATGCGCTTCTGGTACTCGGCGGGCAGCTGCAGCACCTGATCGACCTGCTTCGCCATCGCGTCGAAGTACCACGCCTCCTTCTCTTCACCGCTGTTGCCGGGTACCTCGTAAGGGAAGCCCCGGTTGATGTCGGTCATGTAGATGTAGACGTCGCCGTTCGACGAGTCGGCGAGCGGCTTGACCACCTCGAGGGCGTCGGCACCCGGGTGCTGCGGCCCGTCTTGCGCCTTGGTCGAGACGGTGCGCAGTTGGATGCCGTCGATGAGATTGTTCGAGGGCAGGCCGGGGCCGTAGAGCCCGTAGAGCGTTCCGGACGCACCGCCCATGAACGCCCCGGTGCGGTCGCCGACGTCGATCGAGAATTCGCCGGGCGTCGTCACGCGTACGGTTGCGGTGACGGCGGTGTCGGTCCCGTCCACGGTTCCGGTGACGGTGAAGACGCCGCGCTGAGCGTAGGCGGATGCCGGGACGTCGGCCCACGTGACGGGAGCGAGGCGCTGCTGCCCGTCGTCGAACTGGGCCTTCACGCCCGGGAGGTTCGGGGCCGAACCCACGTCGGTCTGCACCTCGACGCTGGTCTGCACGACGGACGTGACCTTCGGCGCTGCGTCGCCGGCGAGATCGCGCACCTGCCCGGCGGTGAGCGCGGTGTCGTATACCTGGAAGTCGTCGATGGCACCGGCGAAGAAGGGGTGCACCCCCGTCCAGAAGGGTTGCCCGATGTACCCCGAGTTGGGAGAGGACGAACCGAACAGGGCGGTGGATACGTCGGCGCCGACGGACGTCCGGCTGACCTCGAGCCCGTCGAGGTAGTACACCAGCGTGCCGGCGTCGATCGTCGTGGTGATGAGGTGCCATTCACCGGCGGGCAGGGCCGAGGCTCCCGACGCGCCGACCTCGCCCTGGGCGGTGGGCTTGACGTTGGAGCGTGCCTTGTCGTCGCCCTGGAAGCGCGGTGTATAGAACGCCGCGCTGTCCTTGTCCTTGCCCAGGCTGTAAAGCCACTGGAAGGCGTCGCCGCCGTCCCACTTGACCCACGACGAGATGGTCGTGGAGGTCAGCCCCTGGAAGAGCCCCGCGGGGACCGTGATGTAGGGCGAGGTGCTCGAGCCCGCCGCGCCGCCCGAGAGGTGCAGGGCTTTCCCGCCCGACGGGCCGTCGACCAGCTGAGCCGACTCCGGGTTGGCGAGCACGCCGTCGCGGCCCGAGCCGGATTCGTCCTTCACCGTCGCGGTGACGGATGCCGCGTCGTCGAAGTCGTAGTCGAGGATGACGTGACTGCCGGGGTCGGCGGCTGAGGCGGCCTCGGCCTGCGGCGGATGGGCCGGCGAGCCGATGGCGAGGGCGGCGACGGCCAGCCCTGCGGTGACGGTGGCGATGGGGGCGCGGGCGGCGCGCCGTCGAGTCGACCTCATGGAACTCTTCTCTCGTCGTCGAGCGGGGGGGCGTTCGTCATCGAACCGGTTCGATGACACTGTAGACGGGTGAAAAGCGTTCGGTCAATGGGTGAACACGAAATCTCGAGCTCCCCCACCGCACTTCATACCCTCGCGACGACGGCAGGCAAAAGGGGCCCGGATGCCGTGGCATCCAGGCCCCTCCCTCACTTCTCCCCGCCGGTCAGGACACCGTCCGACGCGGTCGACGCATCACCCAGACCGCCGCTCCCCCGACCAGCAGGAACGCCGCGAGCAGCGCTCCCCCGAGCGGACCCTGCGCGCCGGTCGCGGCGAGCTGCCCCTTCGGCACGACCGTGATGGGCACGCGCTGGATGACCGAGCCGTCGGCCGCGAATACCACGATCGTGTGCGCGCCCGCCTCGATGTCGGCGGGGATGCGGACGTCGAAGCCGACCCGGCCTGCCGCGTCGGCGACCGGGATGCCGGCGATGCGGATCGGCGTGCTGTGCAGCTCGGCGGTGATCTGCTCACCGGCCTTCAGACCCGTGACGCTCACCCGGACAGTCCCGCCACGCTCCACGGTCGATGCCGACACCGTGGCCGTGGGCCCCGTGGGCGCCGACGTCGGCTGCGCCGTGGGCACCCCGGTCGCTGGCGAGCTCGGCGCCGGGCTCGTGCTGGGCGAGTCGCTCGGCGAGGGCGACGGACTGCCGGTGGGCGAGTCGCTCGGAGACGGCGAGGGGCTCGGCTCCGGGTTCGTCTCGGTGGGCACCTCGCGCGGCGCGACGCTGGTGAGCGTCGGCGTCACGGTCTGGAAGAGCCCGTCGGCCCCGATCTGGACCCGATCGATCGTCGTCTCGCGGTTGGTCCCACCGCCGCCGGGGATGGCGAAGCGGTGATAGGCGATGTACCACTCGTCGGTTCCGGGCACGTTGATGATCGAGCTGTGCGCCGGCCCGAGGATCCCCTGCGAGGGATCTTTCTGCAGCAGGATGCCGCGGTAGGTCCACGGTCCGTCGATGCTCGTCGACGTGGCATAGCCGACGCGGTAGTCGGGCGATCCGGTGTCGTCGATCGAATACGTCAGGTGATATGTGCCGTCGCGGAAGTTCATGAAGAGCCCCTCACGGAAGTCGGGCAGACCGGTGATCGGCTTGATCGTGCCGGCCTTGATGCTCGTCATGTCGTCGGACAGCTCGCCGTAGACCGGCCGACCGTTGCCCCAGAACAGGTAGTACTTGCCCGTCTGCGGGTCGCGGAAGGCCGCGGGGTCGATCGCCTGGCCACTGTTGACGCTCTCGCCGTTGGTGATCATCGGCTGCGCCTCAGCGGTGAACGGCCCCTCGGGACTGTCGGCGACCGCGACGCCGATCATCTTGCGATTGGCGTTCGGCTCGTGACCGCTGAAGTAGAAGTAGTACTTCCCACCCTTCTCGATGATCGTCGGGGCCCAGGCGTTCCCCGTGGCCCAGGGCACATTGCCCTGAGCGCCGTCGAGGGTGAGGAACGGCTTGTCCGACCGCGTCCAATCCACGAGGTTCTTGGACGTCCAGACGTAGAAGGTGTTGCCGCCCCAGCCGGGGGTGCCGTCGGTGGTGGCGTAGATGTAGTACGTGTCGCCGAACACCGCGATGTTCGGGTCGGCGTACAGGCCCGGCAGCACCGGACTCTTCATCTCCACGGCCCGGAGCGTCCACACCGTGTCGTCCTGGCCGGGCGTCTTCAGCGTCACGGTCACCGGAGCGCTGAGGTCGCGGAGCGTGCCCGACGCCGGAGTGGCCGTCGTGCCCGCCGCGGTGGCGAAGGTCGGACGCAGCTTCGTCAGGTCGGTGCCCGGGGTGACCGGGAAGGTCACCGTGCGGGAGGCGGCGTCGACCATGGGGGCGACCTTCAGGGCACTCGCGTCCTGCAGGCTCACCGATCCGAGGATCGACCCGTTGCCCGACTGCGCGACGATCTCGCTGCCCGAGAGCGCACGGTTGTAGAGGGCGAACTCACGCACCTGGCCACGAAGCAGATTGTCGGCGTTGTAGACCGACTTGCCGATGTAGTTGGCGAGCGTGCGGCCGCCGCCGATGTCGCCCGGGCGCACCGTGACGTTCGTGTTCTCGGCGACCTGCTGGCCATCGAGGTAAAGGCGCGCCGTAGATCCGCTGAGGGTGTAGGTGACGTTCACCCAGCGGTCGCGCGGCAGCGCCGACGCGGACTGCGCGTTCTGCTCCCCCGACCAGTTGCCCGTCGTGAGCGCTCCGCGGAACTGGTTGTTCCCCGTCGCGAAGAGGTACCCGTTGCCGGTGCCGTCCTGGGCGGTGTTGCCGAAGGCGTACAGGAAGTACGGGTTCTTCTGCGCCGCGTCGACGCGCATCTCGGCCTGGACCGTGATGTCGGCGGTCCCCGCGAGCACGTTGTCGGGCAGGTCGACGTAGTCGTCGGTACCGTCGAAGGTCAGGGCGTTGTCCCCCCAGGCGGCGTTCCCCTTGATCTGCGCGTCGCGCCCGGCGCCGGAGCGGTCGTGCAGCGTCGAACCCGAGCCGTCGGTGAAGTCGTAGCGCAGGAGCTCGCCCTTCTCGTTCGCCGCGAGCGGCTGCGGGAGATTCGCGCGGAGCGCCGAGAGCTCGGCCTGCGTGACGGGCATGACCGTTCCATGGCGGGGGCTGCCGGGCAGACGGTACGAGGCCGGGACCTTCCAGTCGGGGTTGGCGATGTCGGTGGTCGCGAGCGGGATGTAGCCGCGTCCGCCGTACTCGTCGACGAACAGGTAGTACTTGTCGCCGTTGACGTCGCCCGGGTTGGACTTGAAGATGCTCGGGCCCTCGACCGCCTGCGTACCGGCGTTCTTGCCGATGCAGGAGGTGACGAGCTTCCACTGGTCGAGCGGGGCCGTCAGGACGGGCGAGCTCTCCTGGATGATGTCGCTGCACCCGGTGGTGCCGGCGCCCTCGTCCTTGGTGAAGCGCTGATAGACGCCGTCCGCCTTGATCACGGTGGAGTCGATGCGTGACATGCCGCCCTGCCAGACCTTCGTGTCGCTGAAGGTGACGAAGTCGCGCGTGGTGGCGTACAGCATGCTGTTGGCGACGTTCGAGGTGTGGTTCGGGTCGTTCTCGGGGTAGAGCTTCGACGCCCAGAAGACGACGTACTCGCCGAGGGACTCGTCCCAGTACGCCTCGGGCGCCCAGGTGTTCCCCGCCGTATCCGGCGAGACCTTGACGTGACGCTGGGCACTCCAGGTGACGAGGTCATGCGACTCCCACACCTCGAGGTACTTCGACCCCGTGCGCTGCGAGCGGTCCCAGTTGCCGTCGCGTCCGATCGACAGGTCGGTGGCGATCAGATAGAACGTGTCACCCTCGGGAGAACGGATGAGGAACGGGTCGCGCAGCCCCTTCTCGCCGAACGTCGAGGTGAGGGTGGGTTGTCCGTTGTTCAGCTCCACCCACGACAGGGCGTTGTTGCCGTTGCTCGCGGCGAAGTAGATGTTCTCGCCCGCGACGGAGTTGCCGGTGAAGTAAGCGAAGGTGTAGCCCTCGAAGGGACCGATCTGCGCCGCCTTGCGAACCGTCGCCGAGAAGTCGCGCGTCTGCGTGACGGCGTTCTTGGTGACGGATGCCGTGAGGGTCACGGTCGCGTCGGCCGACGGCCGCGTGACGACTCCGTCGGCGGTCACGATCTTCGCGTCCGAGGTCGTCCAGGTGACCGGAAGCCCCTGCGATGAACCGGGGAGGGTGAGGTTGCCGCGGACGTCGTCGACGTTCGTCACGGTCAGCGCACTGAGCGCCGACTGCACGGCGGCGCCGTCTTCGGGCGTCTTCACGAGGGCTTTGACCTCGGTGGCCGAGAGGGCGCGGTCGTAGATGCGGAAGTCGCGGAGGCTTCCGGCCAGGCGCTTGTCGGGGGTGTAGTTGGAACGACCGAGGTAGTTCGCGGTCGTGGTCCCGCCGCCGATCATGCTCGGGAGCGAGGTGGTGTCGGTGTTCTCGGCGATCTGAACGCCGTCGATGTACATGCGCGACGTCTTCGACCCCGCATCGAGCGTGTAGGTCAGCTTCTTCCAGACGCCGCGCTCGAGGGCGGCGGTGCCCTCGGCCTTCTGCTCGGTGCTCCAGTTGCCGAGGGCGATGCCGGTGCGCGCCGGGTTGCCCGTCGCGAAGAGGTAGCCGTTGCCGTACCAGTCCGTGGTGTTGCCCAGACCCCAGATGAAGTAGTTGCCGCTCTGCTCGGGGCGCACGATCACGTCGGTACTGACCGTGAGGGAATCGAGCCCCTTCAGGATGTCGTTCGGCAGCTTGATGTCGTCGTCATTGCCGTCGAGGCGCACACCATCGGTACCCGTCAGCGTCGGCCCGCCCTCGAAAACGGCGTCGCGGCCGTTGCCGGAGGTGTCGCGCGCGACGGTCCCGGAGGTCTCGTCGAGCGGGTAGGCGGCGACGAGACCCGCGTCCGCGGCCACGGCGCCGGCGATCACGGGGGCGGTGAGGGGTGCCGCGACGAGGGCGGCGATGACAGGGACGGCGATCGTCCAGCGGGAACGGCGGCGCGGGGGCGCCGAACGGTCGTATGGGGTCACGGGGGTGGGGTCCTCTCGTGGGTGCGTCATTGCAGGAACCGTCGTCATCGACGGTCCCTTGCATGTTAGCGCTCACACACCACGATGACCAGGATGGTTACGTCAACAGCTACTCCACCGACCGTGGGAGCGGTGTCATCACATCGCGTTTCGCGGCCGGGCGCCGCCCCCGACCGACAGGAAGGCGAGACGACCGTACCGGTGGCCTCAGCGGGAGCGCCGCGAACCGGTGGGCCGCTCGGCGGGCGCCGAGTCACGAACGACGAGACGCGTCGGGAGAGGGGTGCTCTCGCTCACCGTGTCGGGCTCCTCGACCGCGAGCAGCACCTTCTGCATGAGGATCTCCCCGAGTGCCGCGAAGTCCTGACGGACGGTCGTCAGCGACGGGTAGAGGAAAGCCGCCTCCGGGACGTCGTCGATCCCGACGACCCCGACGTCTTCGGGGACCCGCAGACCGCGCTCGCGCAGGGCCGAGAGCACACCGATCGCCATGTGATCGTTGGCGACGAAGATGCCCTCCCCCGGGGCGATGTCCGCCTCGCTCGCGATGCGGTACCCGCTCTCCGCCGACCAGTCCCCGTGCACGAGCGCGGTCGACTCGCTGCGCGAAGACGCGAGCTCCTCGCGCCATCCGCGGATGCGCTCGACGGCGTCGGGGTTGCGGGCGGGGCCGGCGATGTGGCGGATCGGACCGTATCCGGCCTCGCGCAGGTGCCGCACGGCGCTGCGGGCCGCGCGGTACTGGTCGATTGCCACGAGCCGCGGGTGCGGTCGGCTGGTCGTCGCCGACGCCACGACCGGGATGTCGAGATCGAGAGCCTGCACGGATGCCAGCACCTCGGTGTCGACCACGATGAGCACGATGGCATCCACTCGCTGCTTCAACAGACCGTCGATGGCCGCTCGCACCGCCACGGCGTCGCCCTGCGGAGAGCTGATGGCGTCGACGTTGTACCGGGCCGCCCGGGCGGCGAAGTTGAAGTTCATCGCGATCGACGAGGGGCCGTAGTCGACGCTGCCCGGGGTGACGAGGCCGATCGTGCGAGTGCGGCGCGTGACGAGCGCGCGGGCGGCCGGCGACGGACTGTACCGCAGCTGCGCGATCGCCTGCTCGACCCGTGCGCGAGTGGCCGGGCGCACGTTGGGCATGTTGTTGAGCACGCGCGAGACCGTCTGATGCGAGACGCCCGCCAGGCGGGCCACATCGAAGATGTTCGCCGTGCGCGCCGCTTTGTCGTCAGCCATGGGCCGCCTCACCGGGACTCTCGGGCTTGGCCACGAGAGCCAGGAGGGCGTCGGGGGTGAGGTCGACGGCGGGGACGATCTGCGCGAGGACTCCGTCGCGCATGACCGCCACCAGATGCGCCACACGAAGGACCTCGTCGAGTTCGGCCGAGATGTAGATGATCGACAGTCCGTTGTCGGACAGTTCGCCGACGAGCCGCTGGATCTCGGCCTTGGCACCCACGTCGATACCGCGCGTCGGTTCGTCGAGGACGATCACGCGGGGAGAGAGGGCGAGCAGGCGCGCGAGCAGCACCTTCTGCTGGTTGCCGCCCGACAGCGTCGAGACGGGGCGGTCGATGTCGGCGGGTCGGATGTGCAGCGCCTCGACCCAGCTGGTCGCGAGCTCGCGGCGGCGCGCCGTGCTCATGCGACGCAGGACGCCGCGCTGGGCCTGCAGAGCGAGGCTGATGTTGTCGAGCACGCTGAGGTCGCCGATGACGCCCTCGGTCCGTCGGTTCTCGGACGAATAGGCGATACGGCGGCTCATGGCCTCGCGCGGCGAACCGAACCGCACGGGGTCACCGTCGACGAACACCTCCCCCGAGCCCGGCCGGTCGACGCCGGTCAAGGCCCGGGCGAGCTCGCTGCGTCCGGAGCCGAGGAGGCCGGCGACCCCGATCACCTCACCCTCGGCGAGGTCGAGATCGGCGTCGCGCAGACGCGGACCGGCGGTCAGGCCACGCGCGCTGACGACGGCGGGGCCCTCGCTCTCATCGACGGTCCGCTGGCCGAGAGGGGCGAGAACGCCCGCAGCGGCGCCGAGCATCTTCTCGACGAGATCGATGCGCAGCAGCTCCTGGGTCGCGTACTCGCCGACGAGGAAACCACCGCGCAGGACCGTGACGCGGTCGCAGATCTCGTACACCTGGTCGAGGAAATGCGACACGAACACGACCGCGATGCCGGTTTCTTTCAGCTCGCGGATGACCCGGAAGAGTTCCGCGACCTCGTCGGCGTCGAGGCTCGAGGTCGGCTCGTCGAGGACGAGCACCTTGACGTCGACCGAGACCGCGCGAGCGATCGCGACGAGTTGCTGGATCGCGAGCGGATGCGACGACAGGATCGAGGCGGGATCCACCTCGACACCCAGAGACGCCAGGGCGGAGGTGGCCCGACGACGCATCTCGGCGTGGTCGATCATGCCCCACTTGCGGGGCTCGCGGCCGAGGGAGATGTTCTCGGCCACCGTGAGGTTGGGGAGGAGGTCGATCTCCTGGTACACCGTCGAGATGCCGGCCGCCTGCGCCTCGGCGGGGGACGACAGCCGGACGGGCGCGCCCTCGACGAGGATTTCGCCGCTGTCGAGGCGGAGGGCTCCGGTGATCGCCTTGATCAGCGTGGACTTGCCGGCACCGTTCTCGCCCATGAGCGAGTGGACCTCGCCGGCCCGCAGCCGGAAGTCGACGCCCGAGAGCGCCGACTCGACGCCGAAACGCACCGACGCCCCGCGCACCTCGAGGAGGGGCGGGGCGACGGCGTCGGGCATGGGGTCCATCATGCCCGCGTCGGAGCGAGAGCGCTAACACCGCGCGGCAGCGTGTTCCGCGGGCCCGCGGCCGAATGTCAGCGGCTGAGCGCGGAGCGCGACACGATGACCCGCTGCACGACCACGAACAGCAGGAGCAGGGCACCGACGGTGATGCGCGTCCAGGACTGTTCGGCTCCCGAGAAGGAGATGATCGTTCGGATGAGGCCGTAGACGAAGACGCCGATCATCGAGCCGATGACGAAACCGCTGCCTCCGGTGAGCAGGGTGCCGCCGATGACGACCGCGGCGATGGTGTCGAGCTCGGTACCCACACCGTTCAACGGGTACCCGGCGCCGGAGTAGGCGGTCAGGACGATGCCGGCGAGACCCGCGCACACTCCGCTGATGACGTAGACCGACAGCTTCGCGCGGACGACGGGCAGACCCATCAGGCGAGCCGACTGCTCGTTGCCGCCGACCGCGTAGACCGTCCGGCCGAAGCGCGTGTAGCGGAGGACGAAGGCGGCCAGCGCCACCGTCAGAAGCGCGATGATGCCCGTCGGGGTGATGTACCAGCCGGCGAACGAGAAGCGCGTCGACTGCAGCCACAGCAGCCCCTCGTTGTCGACCTTGATCGACTCGAGGCTGACGACGAAGGCCAGGCCGCGGGCGAGGAACATGCCGATGAGCGAGGCGATGAACGGCTGCACGTCGAAGAACTGCACCAGCACACCGATCAGCAGTCCGATCGCCGCACCGATGAGCACCATCGTGGGGATGGCCACGGCCACCGGAACCCCGTCGCCGAGCATCTTCGCGCACAGGATGCCGGTGAAGGCCATCACGGCCCCGACCGAGAGGTCGATACCCCCGGTCAGGATGACGAAGGTCATACCCACCGCGAGCACGAGCAGGTACGCGTTGTCGAGCAGGATCGACGACATGATGCGGTTCAACTGGAAGTTCGGGAAGTACCACATGGCCCCGGCGATCATCACGACCAGGATGATGACCGCGGCGAAGACGGGCACCCACGAGATGTGACGGCTGAGGAAACGGCGGTACGAGACCGCGGACGACGACGTCGAGCGTCGTTCTTCGGTGAGAGTGGCCATCAGGACAGCACCTTTGCGTCAGGACGTCGGGTGATCGGGCGAAGCGCGTTGCGCCCCGCCGTGTGGAAGTACGCGCGGAAGCGTCGCGACTGCAGGAGCACCACGATCAGCACGGCCGCGGCCATGAACACGGGGCTGACCGCGGGCGGAACCCCCAGGAAGGTGATCGTGCTCTTGAGCGTCTGGATCGTGAAGACGCCCACGACGGTTCCGGCGAGGCTGAACTTTCCCCCCGCGAGCGAGGTGCCGCCCAGAACGACCGCGAGGATGGCATCCAGTTCGATGTAGAGACCGGCGGCGTTGGCGTCGGCGGCCATGATGTTCGAGCTGTACAGGATGCCGGCGATCCCCGCGAGGGCGCCGCTGGCAATGTAGGCGCCCCAGATGATGCCGCGCGAGCGCACCCCCGCGAGGCGGCTGGCCTCGGGGTTGATGCCCACGGCCTCGGTCAGCATGCCGAGAGCCGTGCGACGCTCCAGGACACCGACGACGATCACCGCGAAGATCGCGACGAAGAACGCGAACGGCAGCCCCAGGACGTACCCGCCGGCGATGAACTTGTAGGGATCGCTGTTGATCGTGGTGATAAAGCCGCCCGTGATCAGCAGCGCCACACCGCGGCCGGCGAGCATGAGCACCAGCGTGGCGATGATCGGTTGGATGCCGAGGACCGACACGAGGAACCCGTTCCAGACTCCGAGGAGCAGGGCGACGCCGACGGCCGCGGCGATCGCGGTGAAGACCACCCCGAGGTTGCCGGGGTCGGGCGATGCCTCGATGACGGTGAGGGCGACGGCCCCCGAGACGGCCATGATCGCGCCGACCGAGAGGTCGATGCCGCGGGTGGCGATGACCAGGGTCATGCCGAGGGCGACGAGCATGAGCGGCGCGCTGTTGCGCAGGATGTCGATGAGCGACCCGTAGAACTGACCGTTCTGCATGGTGATGCTGAGGAAGGACGGCCGCGAGATCGTATTGATGGCGATGAGCGCGAGCAGTGCCGCGATCGGCCACACGAGGCGGTGGGTGAGGAATTTCTTCATGCGATCTTCTCCCGATCGGACGACAGTGTCTCGGGTGCGGTGGGCGACGGTGCGGCGGATGCCGACTCGGGTTGTCCCTCGGCGATGTAGGCCACCAGGGCGTCGAGGTCGACGTCGCGGGTGGCCAGTTCGCCGATCTTACGACGGTCGCGAAGGACCGCCACGCGCTGGGCGAGACGCAGCACCTCTTCGAGTTCGGACGAGATGAAGATGACCGCGAGGCCCTTCTCGGCGAGCTCGGCGACCTTGCGCTGGATGTCGGCCTTGGCGCCGACGTCGATGCCGCGGGTGGGCTCGTCGAGGATGAGCAGCTCGGGAGCGGTGGCGAGCCACCGCGCCAGCAGGACCTTCTGCTGGTTACCGCCCGAGAGGTTCCGGATCAGCGCGTTCGGGTCGGCGGGGCGCACACCGAGAGCGGTGATGTACTCCTCGACGACGGCCTGCTTCTCGGCCGCGCTGATCTTGCGGAGCGCTCCGCGGCGGGCCTGGATGCCCAGCACGATGTTCTCGGCGACGGTCAGGTCTCCCACGATGCCCTCGGCACGGCGGTCCTCCGACGAGAACGCGATGCCGCGGTCGAGAGCGTGACGGGGCGACCCGGTGCGCGCGCCCGAGCCGGACACTTGCACGGTCCCGTCGTCGGGCCGGTCGGCGCCGGCGATCAGGCGAGCCAGTTCGGTGCGCCCGGAACCGAGGAGGCCTGCCAGACCCACGACCTCGCCCGCGTAGACGTCGAGGTCGACCGGCTCGAGGGCGTTCTTGCGTCCCAGCGACAGAGTGCGCAGCACGGGGGTGCCGCTGCGGTCGATCGGGCGCTCGGCGCTGGCGGAGATGGCATCCAACTCCCCCAGCTCGCGACCGATCATCTTCGCCACGAGCTGCTCGCGGCCGAGTTCGGCGACGGGGTACTCGCCCACCAGGGTGCCGTTGCGCAGCACCGTGAGGCGGTCGGAGATCTCGTAGATCTGGTCGAGGAAGTGCGAGACGAACAGGATGGCCACGCCGCGGTCGCGCAGATCGCGGATGACGCCGAAGAGCTGTTCGACCTCGCCGCGGTCAAGGCTCGAGGTGGGCTCGTCGAGGACGAGCACCTTGGTGTCGACGACCATCGCGCGGCTGATGGCGACCAACTGCTGGATGGCGATCGAGTGGCTGGCGAGGATCGACCGGGTGTCGATGTGCACGCCCAGCTCGGCGAGGTAGGTGGCGGCCGCGGCGTGCGTGGCCTTCCAGTCGACCATGCCGGCGCGTCGGATCTCGTTGCCGAGCATGACGTTCTCACCGACGGTGAGGTTCTGGCAGAGGTTGACCTCTTGGTAGACGGTGGCGATGCCCGCGGCCTGGGCATCGGCGGTGGCGCGGAACTGGCGCTCTGCGCCGTCGACGCGGATGACGCCCTCGTCGATGCCGTAGACGCCGGTCAGGGCTTTGATCAGGGTGGACTTGCCGGCGCCGTTCTCTCCCATGAGGGAGTGCACCTCACCGGCGTAGAGGGTGAAGTCCACGCCGTCGAGCGCCTTCACCCCGGGGAACTGGATGCTGATGCCGCGCATCGCGACCACGGCTGCCCGTTCGGCTGTCTGCACGGCGACCCGTTCGAATGTCATTGTCGATCGCTTTCTCGGATCGGGAGCGTGCGGGGCCGGTGGGTACCGACCCCGCACGCCGGGGAGGATGTTCCGTCCATGCCGGGGCGATCGGACGGGGTGTCGTCGAGGGGAGTCGACGACGGATCCCTGCGGATCAGTAGGGGCGGCTGTCCAGGACCTTCTTGGCCTGCTCCTGGTCGAACGCCTGGTCCTCGACGATGTAGCTCTTGTCGACGGACTCGCCGGCGACGACCTTCTTGACGACCTCGGCGGTCTTCTCACCGAGGAGCGGGTTGCACTCGACGATGTAGTTGAACTCGCCGTTGGAGAGGGCGGTCATGCCGTCCTTCACCGCGTCGATGGTGACGATCTTGATGTCGGTGCCGGGCTTGAGGCCCGCGGCCTTGATCGCCTCGAGGGCGCCGAGGCCCATGTCGTCGTTGTGGGCGAAGAGCAGGTTGATCTGCGAGCCGTACTTCTGGAGGAAGCCCTCCATGACGGTCTTGCCGTCGGCGCGGGTGAAGTTACCGGTCTGCGAGTCGAGCACCTTGATGTCGGTGCCCTTGATTGCCTCGTTGAAGCCGGTGGCGCGGTCGGTGGCGGCCGAGGAACCCGTGGTGCCCTCGAGCACGACGAGGTTGGTCGGCGTCGAGCCGAAGTTCTCCGCGGCCCACTTGCCCGCGGTCTCGCCCTCCTGCTTGAAGTCGAGGCCGATCCAGCTCGCGTAGAGGTCGTCGGATGCCGAGACCGTGCGGTCTTCGAGGATCACCGGGATGTTGGCATCCTTCGCCTCCTTCAGGACGTCGTCCCAGCCGTCGCTCACGATGGGGGCGAGAACGATGGCGTCGACACCCTGGTTGATGAAGCTGCGGACGGCGGCGATCTGCGCCTCGGGCTTGTTGTCGGCCGCGTTGAAGACGAGGTTGAAGCCGTTGGCCTCACTGAACGCCTCTTTCATCGACTCGGTGTTGGCGCTGCGCCATCCGCTCTCGGAGCCGGTCTGGGCGAAGCCGACCGTGATCTTGTCTCCGCTGCCGCCACCGGCGTTTCCGCCGCCGCCCGCACCGGCACAGCCGGTCGCCGTGAACGCGATCGCGCCCACGAGCGCGATGCCCGCGATGATCTTGTTCGCCTTCATGATGAAACCTCCTCGTTTCGCCGGCTCCGATGCCGGTCATGTGATGCAGCCCCTCGGGTGAGCCGTGTGTGAATGTTAGCGCTCACAGGTCGAGATGTGTCAAGCAATTTCACGCCTCAGAAAATCACGGATTGATAAATGTGAAGCCTCACACTGCCGGCGGATCGCCCGGCGTGATCGCTGTCAGCGTTTCGTCGTGTTGCACCCCGCGGACCCGTCCGGCCCGGAAGCGCCTACCGTCGTAGACATGACTTCGCTTCCGCACGGCACCCCCGAGAGCACCCCCGCCATCGGCACCTCGGTCTCGGCGGACGACTTCAAGAGGGCGTTCCGCGGCCACCCCGGCGGCATCGCCGTCATCACCGCGTACGGCGAGAACGGCCCCGTCGCGCTCACCGCCTCGTCGGTGTCGTCGGTGAGCGCCGACCCGCCCCTGCTGATCTTCTCGGTGTCCGCGCTGTCGTCGGCGACGCCGACCATCGTCACCGCCGACACGATCGTGGTGCACCTGCTCGACGCCGAAGACATCGCTCTCGCCCGCGCGGGAGCCACCAGCGGCCTCGACCGCTTCGCCGACACCTCCACCTGGTCGCGCCTGGCCACCGGCGAGCCCGTCTACCACGGCGTGCGCGCGTGGCTACGGTGCAAGGTCGTCAGCCGAATGGATGCCGGCGGCTCCACCGTCATCGCCGCTCAGGCCCTGCAGGTCGACGTCGAGCGCGACCTCGAGCCGGGCGAGCCGGGTGCGGCGCTGGTCTACCACAACCGCGCGTGGCACCGCCTCGGCGAGCACTCGCGCCTCGACGACTGACCGCGCCGGGCGGCGCGTACGGCGGCGGGAATGGAACTGTGCGGGGGCTGCTGGACCGCCCGCGGGTGAGCGTCAGTGCGCGGCTGCGCCGCGTCGCGTCAGTCGCGAGATGCCGGTCACGACGCCCACGATGATGAGCCCCAGGATCAGCCCGAAGACAGCCGACATCGCGGTCTCGACGATCCACACCACCACGGGACCGGCGGCCTCGATCGCGTGCGTAACGAGATGGACCACGTCGTAGGGTCCTGACCACAGCGTCTCGGCGAGGTTCTGCAGCACGAGGTGTCCACCGACCCACAGCATCGCGACGGTGCCGATCACGCTGATCACGCGGAAGACCGCGGGCATGGATGCCACGACCCGAGCACCGAAACGACGGACGCCGCGCGACGGGCTCTTCATGAACCGCAGACCGATGTCGTCGATCTTCACCAGCAGCGCGACCGCGCCGTAGACGACCACCGTCATGGCCAGGCCGATGACGAGCAAGGCCCCCAGCGTCATCCAGATGCCGAAGTCGGGGTCGAGGCTCGACAGGGCGATGAGCATGATCTCGGTGCTGAGGATGAGGTCGGTGCGGACGGCACCGAGGACGAGCTTCTTCTCGTCGCGCGGCTCGTCGGCGCCGTGCTCGCCGTGACTGACGCCGAACCATTCGAGCACCTTCTCGGCACCCTCGAAGCAGAGGAAGCCGCCGCCGATGATGAGCAGGTACGGCAGCACCCACGGCGCGAACGCGGTGAGCAGGAGTGCGATCGGGATGATGATCACGTACTTGTTGATGATGCTGCCCAGCGCGATCTTCCAGACCACGGGCAGCTCGCGCGCGGGGGTGAGCCCCTGCACGTACTGCGGAGTCACGGCGGCGTCGTCGATCACGACCCCGGCGGTCTTCGCGCTGGCGCGCATGGCGGCGCTGAGGATGTCATCGACGACGGCGAGCAGACCGACCGACATGCGCTTCTCCCGGGGGTGCGAGGGGCACGGCGCACGCGCACCGCAGGCACGACCCTATCGGGCCGGGGCGCCGCCTCGACGGGGGTGGCGTGGCGGCGCGCGGAGTCCCTTCGCGCGGGGAGGAGATCGTGCGCGCGGAGGACATTCTGGGGCGCCAGGTCGTTCTCGTCCCGCCGGACGGAGGGCGGGTTAGGGTGAGGCCAACGCGATCTGCAGGGGGTTTCATGTCGTTCATCACGCGCGGGTTCTCGGGCCGCCGGCGGGAGCGCGACCCCCGCCTCCCTCCGGGCCAGTCGCTCGTCGGCGATTGGCCCGTCCTGTCGGCCGGCCCCACACCCGTCGTCGCCGACGACACGTGGGAGTTCGCGATCGGCACCGAGAACGGCGTGCACCGCTGGACCCGCGCCGAACTCGAGGCGCTCGGGGTGGAGGACATCACCGTCGACATCCACTGCGTCACGCACTGGACCAAGCTCGACATGCCGTGGCGTGGGGTCTCGCTCGACCGTTTGTTCGCCGAGGTCGAGACCTCGCACCGCTACGCGATGGTCCACTCCTTCGGCGGCTATACGACGAACATCGCGCTCGACGATCTGCTCGGTGGCAAGAGCTGGATCGCCTTCGAAGCCGACGGCGCACCGCTCACCCCCGAGCACGGGGGACCCGCACGGTTGCTCGTGCCCCACCTGTACTTCTGGAAGAGCGCGAAGTGGGTGCAGGGACTTGTCACGATGCCGAGCGACAAACCCGGGTTCTGGGAGCAGAACGGGTACCACTCGCACGGCGACCCGTGGCGGGAAGAGCGCTACGGGTGACCCGCCGCTCCCCCGCCTGGCACGTCGCAACCGTCGTCGACTCGCGCCCCGAGACCACGACGGCGCGCCGCATCGAGCTCGAGGTGCCCACCTGGCCCGGCAATGACGCGGGCGCTCACGTCGACGTCCGCCTGACGGCGCCCGACGGCTACCAGGCGTCCCGTTCGTACTCCCTGGCCTCGTCGGGCGCGGACACGCGTCTCGTCCTCGCCGTCGACGAGGTGCCCGAGGGAGAGGTGTCGCCCTTCCTCGTGCACGACCTCCGCGCGGGAGACCAGATCGAGGTGCACGGCCCCCTCGGAGCGTTCTTCATCTGGCATCCCTCCGACGACCCCTCACCCGTGCAACTGATCGCCGGAGGCTCGGGCGTCGTGCCCCTCTTCGCGATGGTGTCGGCGCACGCGGCGAGCGACGACCCCGCGCCGTTCCGCCTGCTGTATTCGGTGCGTTCCCCGGAGGATGTCTTCTTCGCCGACGAGCTATCCGCCCTCGCCGACGATCGCTTACGTCTCGACACCGTCTACACCCGCCGCACCCCGCCCGCATGGCCAGAGCAGCCCGGTCGGTTGACCCCTGAACGCCTGCGGAACGCCGTGTTCTCGCCGCTCGAGCGCCCGCACATCTACGTGTGCGGCCCCACCCCCTTCGTCGAGGCCGTCGCGGGATGGCTCATCGACGCCGGGCACGACCCCGTCCGCGTGAGGACGGAGCGGTTCGGAGGCGCCTGACCGGCAGCGGCCCCGGGCAGCAGAAAAGCCCCGGCGAACCGGGGCTTTTTCTGCGGAGACGGAGGGATTTGAACCCTCGGTCCCCTTACGGGGACTCCACCTTAGCAGGGTGGTGCACTAGGCCTGACTATGCGACGTCTCCAGGTGTTCGACGCCTGACGGCGCGAGCACACCGGTCCATACTAACCGGATGCCGCCCGGCATTCGAACCACGTTCGACATGCCGGGCGGCGAGGCTCAACCGCGGGCGTTTCCGTTCGAGCAGGTCGCCTGCGCGGCGGTCTGTCCGGCGATGCCGCTGGGCAGCTGGATCGCGTCCGACGTGGGCGCGGGCGAAGCCTGAGCCGTTTCGGTCGGCGCCGGGCTGGCGGTGTCGACCGGGGCGGGCGTCTGTGTGGGAGCGGGCGTCGCGTTCGCGTCCACGACCACGCCGTCCCCGTCGCTCAGGTTGCCCGACAGCTCGAGGGGCTGGTTCGCCGCGAGGGCAGCCCACAGCGCCTCGGCGTCGGTGCGGTCGGGCACGACGCGGTTGGCGTTCGAGGGGTCGGTGTACGTCGGGTACTGGATGAACACGATTTCGTTGAACGGCACGTCCTTGACCGCGGAGGCGATCTGTACGAGCGTCAGCGGGTTCGTCAGCGACGTCGACGGGTCGACGTTGCGCAGCGCCGTGGAGGCGAGCTTGTACAGCGTCGCCGGGTTCGACAGCACGTCTTGGCTCTTGAGCTTGTTGGCCAGTCGCGACATGTACTGCTGCTGGTTCGAGATGCGACCGAGATCGCCGCCGTCGCCGACACCGTGACGCGTACGGAGGAACTGCAGGGCGTCCAGGCCCTGGACGGTGCGCATGCCGGCGGGCCAGTCGATGCCGGTGTAGCGGTCCTTGATGCCGTTGGCGATGCAGACGTCGACGCCACCGATCGCGTCGGTGATGTTGATCACGCCGCCAAAGCTCACCTTCGCGGCGAAGGGGATCTCGAGACCGCTCAACTCCGAGACCGTCTGCACGACGCACGAGAGGCCGCCGTAAGAGAAGGCGGAGTTGATCTGCTGCTTGCTCATCGCGGAGGTCTCGTTGCCGTCTTTGTCGGTGCACGAGGGAATCGGCACCATGAGGTCGCGCGGGAACGAGATGACCGTGACGCGACGCGGCGCGTCGGAAATGTGCACCAGCATGTTGACGTCGTTGAGGCTGCCCTCGGAGTCGGCGCCGGTGCAACGGTCGCCGAACAGCTCGGCGAAACTCGGCTCGCACTCGTCCGTACCGACGAGGAGCATGTTGACACCTCCCTTGAGTTCACCGAGGTCGGGCGGAACGGC
The DNA here is from genome assembly GCF_031455375.1 of Microbacterium sp. 1154. Classification (NCBI taxonomy): domain Bacteria; kingdom Bacillati; phylum Actinomycetota; class Actinomycetes; order Micrococcales; family Microbacteriaceae; genus Microbacterium; species Microbacterium sp. 1154. Next base: position 43,835 of record NZ_JAVDSN010000001.1, read on the forward strand.
CGGCTGGCCCTTCAGCTCGACGGCGTCGGCGGTGAAGCTCTGGGTGAGGTCGACCGCGGCGTACGCCAGGACGGCGCCGCCCGAGACGAGGAGCACGGCGAGGGTGATGGCCACACCGCGGAAAAGCTGGGACAGAGGGCCCGGCGACGTGAGTCGCCCGTGGCGCGCGACGGTTCGCTGACGGCGCGGGGTGGAGGTCTTGCTCACTCGGGTCCTTTCGAGACGGATGCCACCGGCCCGGCAGCACGTCGACCTCGACGGATCGGCGAGAGGTCGGGGTAATACTAGGGACCGCGATCTGTGAATGCCGTGAGGATCGGGCGTTTCGCTGTGGGTTTGCGCGGAGCGGCTCAGGGCGCGAGACGGGAAAGCCCACCCGGGGACGCGCAGGACGTCAGGCCTGAAGCGTCAGCAATCGATCCACGAGATGTTGCAGTGATGGCTCGCCCGCAACGCCCCACTCGGGGCGAGTGCGACTCAGTCGCTCGAAGAAGGAGATGAGCCGCCGCCGAAGTTCGCCCTCATCAGGCTCTGCATCGGTGGCCGGGACCATACGCACGACCTCCCCGTCGACATAGAGGCGTAGGCGGCGACCGGTGGCGTCGAAGGCCTCATACACGCCATCTTCGACGTCGGCTGCCTCGACGTACTGGCGTGCGCCGGAGATCGACAGATGAGCGGTGAGGTCTCCCGCATCATCCCGAATCATGGGGAGATGGATTTCGGGGAGCGCGCTGCTAGCCATCGGCTTCTCGGATTCTTCTGGCGGGGCCTGAGAGGGTGGCGGTGCTCACCGTCATCGGCATCTCGACGAGTCGGTCATGACAACGGGGATGAACGTCCGCGAGGTCGCGCTTGTGCCGGCGACCGCGACGTCAAGCCGAAACCCCGCCCAAACTCTCGCTTGGACGGGGTTCGAACACGGCACGTGTGGCGGAGGGTGTGGGATTCGAACCCACGGGACATTGCTGCCCACTGGTTTTCAAGACCAGGTCCATCGGCCGCTCGGACAACCCTCCTGAACGCACCGAGTCTACCGAGCCGCGAACGCGGCGCCGCACGGTGAGGAGAGGCCGCAGCGACGACCCCGGGCGAATCGCACCCGGGGCCGCCGTGCGAGCTCACCCCAGCGGGCCGTACAGGGCGGGCGTCGTGCGGGCGTGGGTGGCCTGCTCGAAGCCGTAGGCAAGGCCCAGGAGCGGGCCCTCGGCGAAGTCGCGGCCGAGGAACTCGAGGTTCACTCCCCCGGTCGAAGCCTCGGTCGACAGCCCCTGGCCCATGGGCACCGTGACGGCCGGCAGACCCGTGTTGGGGCTCAGGCGCATGTTGGTCCCGATGGTGCCGTAGGGGTTGCCGGTCGGGTAGACCACGGCATCCAGCTTCTGGTCGTCCATGAAGGCCGTCATGATCTGCTTGCCCTTGGCGAGCTGCAGGGTGTGCGATCCCTGCGGACCGGCCCAGGCCTGGTAAGCCGACTCGGTGATGGCGGCGCGCTGGCCGTAGGGGCTGTTCGCGCGGCCGGGGACGATGTTCGGCGACTGCGAGATCGCGAGCAGGCTCCGTGCGCTCACCGACGGGTTCAGGTAGGCGTTGATGTAGTTCTGCAGGTCGTGGTTGAACTCGGGCCCGCTGCCGCTGCCCTCGCCCACGATGGCCGAGAAGCCGTCGGGCGGCGTGAGCGCGACGACCGTCGCGCCCTGCGCCTCCATCGCGGCCTTCGCGTCGGCGAAGAGACGCTGCGTGATCGGGTTCGAGCCGAGCATCGTCGTCAGATAGCCGATCCTCTTGCCCTTCAGCGACCCGCTGTCGAGGTACGACGTGTACGTCTCCGGCACCTTGCCGGCCTGACGCGCGGTGACGGGGTCACCTGCGTCTTCGCCGACGACGGCGTCGAGGGCGATGGCGGCATCCTGAACAGAACGGGCGATCGGACCGCCGGTATCCTGCGAGAGCGCGAGCGGCACGATGCCGTCGCGGCTGGCGAGACCGACCGTCGGACGCACGCCCACGAGCTGGTTGTACGTCGAGGGGATGCGGATCGACCCACCGGTGTCGGTGCCGAAGCCGATGCCGGCGAGGTTGGCCGCGATGGCCGCTCCCGTTCCTCCGCTCGAGCCGCCGGAGGTCTGGGTGGTGTCGTAGGGGCTCGAGACGGTCAGCGCCGTTCCGTTGGGCTGGAAGGCCGACCACTGCGACGACAGGTTGATCGCGAACTCGTCCATCGACGCCTTGGCGACGATGACCGCTCCGTCGGCGCGCAGACCCTTCACCATCGTGGCGTCGGTCGAGGTCTGGTTGCCGTTCCAACAGCCGCAGCCGGCGGTGGTGGGCATGTCGACGGTGTTGTAGTTGTCTTTCAGAGCCACCGGGATGCCGAGCAGCATCCCCGTCATGCCCTTCTCAGCGCGGATCGCGTCGGCGGCCGCGGCGGCCTTGAGCGCGACCTCGCTCGTCGAGATGATCGAGTTGAGCGGGCGCACACCCGCGGGACGCACGACCTTGTCGTAGGCCGCGATGCGGTCGAGGTACTGCTGCGTCAGCGACACCGAGGTGATGACCCCGGCGTTCATCGCCGCCTGCATCGCCACCGCGTCGGCCTCGACGATCTGGAAGGGGCCGTCGTCGTAGATGATGCGCTCCGACAGCAGGGCCAGATCGGATGCCGTCACGGCACCGTCGTCGTCGAGGTCGAACCGCGCGGCATCCGCCCATCTGGCATCGCTCGAGGTCGTTCCCACGTACGGGGCCAGGGCCTCGAGGTCGGCCGTGGTCACCTGCGCATCGCCCGTGACGTCGAGCTCGGTGTAGTACGGCGCGAGGAAGGGAGCGGCCGCGGGAGACGGGGCGGGGGCGGCGAGGGCCGCGGCCGGGGCGACGATGGCCCCGGCGACGACGACACCGAGCGAAGCGGACACGGCCAGAACACGGCGGGCCAGGGGGGTCATGACGGATCCTTCGCGAAACGGGACGGACGAGCGGGACGCGGTCATTCGCGCACCGCCTGACGACGGCGGAGCACGAGCAACGTGCCTCCGGCGAGGAGGGCGACACCGAGGGCGCCGGAGACGAACCACGGGGTCGCGTCGACGCCCGTCGTCGCGAGGTCGTTCGGGCCCTGGGCGGCGGGCGCCGGGGTGGCCGTGGCCGACGCGGACACCGAGGGCGACGGCGACGACGGGTCGGACGGCTGCGGCTCGGGAACGGGGACGGCCGCGATCACGACGGTTCCGGATGCCACGTCGTTCGCCGTCACGACCTCTCCGGTCGACGACACCAGACGCACTGACGACAGCTGGACGAGGGCCGACCCTGCCGCGAGCGAACGGAGGGGGATGGATGCCAGGACGACATCGCTCGTGCCCGACAGCCCGGGCGAGGTGCCGAGGCGCGTGTGCGAGACGGTCAGCGTGCCGGGCCCCGTGACGGTCGAGGTGAAGCCGCCCGCGGGACCGGTGGGCGCGTCGGTGGCGGGCTCGACGAGAGCGGGGTCGTAGGTGAGCTCCAGGTCGTAGGAGTAGAGGTCGCTCACCGCCGCACCCGTGACGGTCACGACGAACGGGTCACCCGCGGTGACCTCGGCCGGGTCGATCTCGAGCGAGAGGGTCGCGGTAGGAGGGGCGGCATGCGCCGCGGACGCGGCGGCCAGCGGCCCGAAAAGGGCGAGGGCCGCCACGAGGGCGGCGCCGAGACGGCGTGCCGATCTCGGGCGTGAGGCGGGGCTGTGGGCAGTCATGCGTGGGTCAAGCTCCTCGGGTGATGGAACGAGCACGACCGGGATCCGCGTGGGCCTCTCGGCGTCCGTCGGTCGTGGGGGGCGACCCGACCCTGCCAGAGCGGCATGTCGGACAAGTTGCGGCACATTTCCATCGCATATCCATAAGCGAATGAGAGGCCGTTTTCAGCCGCCCGAGGTCACGGTCCAGCCCCGGGCTCCGGCACAGTACGCCGGATAGCGTCGGGGCATGGCCTTGACGACCCGCAGCCCCCTGGCATCCTTCTTCCTCCGACTCGGCAGGCAGGTATGGGTGCGCGCGGCGCTGTTCACCGTCATCGGGGTGATCGTCGCCCTCGCAGCGGGTCTGCTCGGGCCACTGCTGCCGTTCGAGTTCGGTCTGGAGCTGGGCCAGGATGCCGTGGGCTCGCTGCTGCAGATCATCGCGACCGCGATGCTCACCGTGAGCACCTTCTCGGTGACGGCGATGGTCACGGCGTTCTCGTCGGCGACGACCACGGCGACACCTCGATCGACGCCCCTTCTGATCGCGGACACGACCTCGCAGAACGCCGTGTCGACCTTCGTCGGCGCCTTCACCTTCTCGCTCGTCGGGATCGTCGCGCTGTCGACGGGTTACTACCACCCCCAGGGGCGGGCGATCCTGTTCGTCAGCACGCTGGTCGTCATCGGGATCGTCGTCTTCACCCTGCTGCGATGGATCTCGCACCTCTCGACCTTCGGGCGGATGGCCGACGTCATCGACCGCGTGGAGAAGGCTGCCACGGCCTCCCTCGAGTGGCACGCGGAACGGCCGACGCTGGGGGCTCGCGCCTCGATCGCGGCGCCCTCGGGAGCCGTCGCCGTGCATGCCACTGAGGTGGGCTACGTCACTCACGTCAACGTCGCGGGACTCGACCGCGTCGCCCGCCAGCACGATCTCGAGGTGCACGTGCACGCCACACCGGGACGCATCGCCGATGCCCGTGTCCCCGTCGCCCTCGTCGTCGGCCGGGTCGACGACACCGTCGAGACGACGGTGCGCCGGGCATTCCGCATCGAACACCACCGGACGTTCGAGCAGGATCCGCGCTTCGGCGTCATCGCCCTCACCGAGATCGGCAGCCGCGCGCTCTCGGCCGCCACGAACGACCCGGGGACGGCGATCGAGGTGATCGCGGCCCTGCATCGGGTGTTCTCCCGAGCGTTCGCCGTCGAGACCGATCCGTCCGTCGCGTTCGAGCGGGTGTTCGTCCCCGCGCCGCGCCTCGCCGACCTGGTCGACGACGCCTTCCGGCCGCTCGCGCGTGATGGGGCCGCCGACGTCGAGGTGCAGGTGCGCCTGCAGAAATGCCTCGCCTCGCTCGCGGCATCCGCTCCCGACCGGGCGGAGGTCTTCCGGGATGCCGCCCGCGCGGCCCTCGAGCGCAGTCGGCGCGCCTTGGACCGCTCCGACGCGCGCACCCTTCGTGCCGCCGCACGAGGGGCATGGGCTCCGCGCGGTCTCTGAGTGCCGCATACGCCGCAGCTATGGATTCGCTACGCACCCGGGCGAAAGGATTGAACCGCCCCGGCGACCGGCGTAGACCGAGAACATCACCCCACGACCCACCGGGCCGTTCGAGTAGAGGAGGTCATCATGCTCGTCACCACGCTGTCAGCACAGGTCGTTCTCGCCGTGTTCGCGCTCATCTACGCGGCATCCGTCTTCGCCGCGATCGTCGCCGTCCGCGACCCGCAGGCATCCCCCGGCCTCAAGGCCGCCTGGGCGACCGCCCTTCTGCTGCTGCCGCCGGTCGGACTCGTCGCGTGGGAAGCGGCGCGCGTCGCCGACCACCGGGCGGCGCACCGCCCCGTGACCGTCGTCGATCGCACCGCGTACCTCGCCGATCGCGCCGCGCACGTCGCCGGCGGCTCCGCACGGGTCTGACCCGGCCGGGCGCGGGTCCGCGCGGGTCGGCCACGCGCCGCGCGGACCAGCCGCGTCGCGTCAGAGCGAGCGCAGGATCGCGGCGACGCCGCCCTCGGTGACCGAGAGACCGACCTCGCCCGCCGCGGCATGCACCTCGGGCGGACCCTGGTGCATCGCGACCGCGCGGCCGCCGTTGCGGACCGCCCACTGCATCATCTCGATGTCGTTGCGGCCGTCGCCCATCACCAGCACGTTCTCGGGCGCGATGCCGAGCCAGCCGCGCACGAGCTCGAGGGCGGTGGACTTGTCCACGCCCTGTGGGGCGATGTCGAGCCACGCGGTCCACCCGATCGCGTACGACACCTGGCTGAGGCCGATGCGCTCGACGAGCTCGAGAAAATCCTGGTCGGTCTGTTCGGGCGCCACCACGACCACCCGGCAGACCGGCTGCAGCGAGAGCTCGTCGAACGACACCTTGTTCGCACCCTGAAGGTTCCAGTCGTCGAGGTAGTCGGTGAACAGCCGCGAGCCGTCGGGCAATTCGACGAGGAAGTGCGCATCGGGCAGGTGTTCGCCGAGCAGCGTCAGCACCTCTGTGGGGTCGAATGTCTCGACGTGAGCGCGCTCGTACTCGGCGGCGTCGGCGTGTCCGACCCGACGCATCACGATCGCGCCGTTGGAGCAGACCGCGTACTCGGGACGGATGCCGAGGCGATCCATGATCGGGCGGGTGCTGTCCCAGCTGCGGCCCGTGGCGAGCATGACCTCGTGACCGGCGTGCTGGGCGCGCGCCGCCGCCTCGGCGACGCCCGGGCTGAGCGAGTCGTCCTCGAGCAGGACCGTGCCGTCGATGTCGAGAGCGATCAGCATGCGCCCCGCGGTCGCCTCGTCGGCGAGGTCGGCGACCAGATCGGCCGCCTCCTGCTTCGGCGCGCTCTCGACGGCACCGGTCTGGGGGAAGGCGGCCTCGTCGGTCACGCGATCGGCTCCATGACCTCGAGTCCGCCGAGGTACGGTCGCAGCACCTCGGGCACCGTCACCGACCCGTCGGCGCGCTGGTGCGTCTCGAACAGGGCGACGATCCATCGCGTCGTCGCCAGGGTGCCGTTGAGCGTGGCGACCGGCTGCGTCTTCCCACCGTCGGGGCGAAAACGCGTGTCGAGCCGACGGGCTTGGTAGGTCGTGCAGTTCGAGGTGCTGGTGAGCTCGCGATAGGCACCCTGCGTGGGAACCCACGCCTCGATGTCGAACTTGCGCGCGGCGCTCGAGCCAAGGTCGCCCGCGGCGACGTCGATCAGGCGGTAGGCGAGACCGAGGTCCTGCAGCATGCCCTCCTGCATGGCGACGAGGCGCTCATGCTCAGCCTCGGCGTCGGCCGGATCGGTGTAGACGAACATCTCGAGCTTGTTGAACTGGTGCACGCGGATGATGCCGCGGGTGTCCTTGCCGTACGAGCCCGCCTCGCTGCGGTAGCAGGTGGACCATCCGGCGTAGCGCTTCGCGCCGCGCTCCAGGTCGAGGATCTCGTCCATGTGGTACCCGGCGAGAGGGACCTCGCTCGTTCCCACGAGGTAGAGGTCCTCTTTGTCGAGGTGGTACACCTCGTCGGCGTGCTGGCCGAGGAAGCCGGTGCCGCGCATGACCTCGGGGCGAACGAGCGTCGGAGGAATCATCGGGGTGAAGCCGGCCTGCAGCGCGCGGTCGAGAGCGAGGGTCATGAGCGCGAGCTCGAGGCGCGCACCGATACCGGTGAGGAAGTAGAAGCGGCTGCCCGAGACCTTCGTGCCGCGCTCCATGTCGATCGCGCCGAGCTTCTCACCGAGGGCGAGGTGGTCGAGCGGCTCGAAGTCGTACGTGGGGATCTCGCCGTGCGTGCGGAGCGTGACGAAGTTCTCTTCACCGCCCGAGGGGACTCCCTCGAGGACGATGTTCTCGATCTTGCCGACGGCGGCGTCGGCGGCGGCCTCGGCCTCGGCGACGGCGTGCTGGGCGGCCTTGACGCGCTCGCTGAGCTCTTTCGCCTCGGCCACGAGCGCGGCCTTCTCGTCTTTGGGCGCCTGGGCGACGCGCTTGCCGTGAGCGTTCTGCGCGGCACGCAGCTCTTCGAACGCAGTGATGGCGGCGCGGCGGTCGCGGTCGGCGGCGAGGGCCTCGTCCACCGAATCCGGCGACTCCCCGCGGGCGATCTGGGAGCGCTTCACGAGCTCGGGATCTTCACGCAGCAGAGTCAGGTCGATCACGCGTCCATCCTATGGTCGCCGACGGGCCGGATCCTTCGCTTCCGCGAGCCCGCGCGGTCGGCGCCGGGCCGCGGAACGCCGGGGCGATCCCCGTGGCGCATGAGCCTTCGGCATCCCCTCGTCAACCCCGCCGCGCCAGCGGGTGGCGGGATCGACCGCGGTCCTATGGTGGATGCCATGGCCGCCCCTGACGAGCCGCGTGACGACGCGGACGCCCCCGAAACCGTCCCCGCCGATGCCCCCGCCGAGGTGAAGGCGGATGCCGCGGCCGCCGAGGGGTCGGATGACCACTTCCACGCTGCCCGTCTGAGTGACGACGTCGGCGACCGCCCACGCAAGGACGTGCCCGACCCGAAGGACGCGGCCGAGCCCGACGACGTCATCCACCAGCCCGAGGACGTCGACCCCGACACCTCGGAAGAGACGCCGGGCAAGACCCAGCGCGTCGACGCCGAGGGCGACGAAGCGCCCATGGATGCCGAGTCGACCGAGAAGAAGCGCGCAGCCCTCGTCTACAACCCCACCAAGGTCGAGCCGGAGCAGCTCCGCGCGCGGGTCGCCGAGCTGGCCGCCGAGGCCGGCTGGGCCGAGCCTCTGTTCTACGAGACGACCGTCGACGACCTCGGCGACGACGCCACCCGCGCCGCCCTCGCGGAGAAGGTGGATGCCGTCGTCGTCGCCGGCGGAGACGGGACGGTGCGCGCGGTGGCCGAGGCGCTGACCTCGTCGGGCGTCCCCCTCACGATCGTGCCGAGCGGCACGGGCAACCTGCTCGCCCGCAACCTGAACCTTCCGCTGACCGACACCGACGCGATGATCCGCGCCACCTTCGACGGCGACGTCCTCCCCATCGACACCGGGATCGCCCGCATCCGGCGCGTCGACGGCGAGGTCGAGGAGCACGGGTTCTCGGTCATGGCCGGCATCGGCCTGGACGCCGCCATGATCCAGAACACGCGAGACGACCTGAAGAAGCAGGTCGGCTGGGTCGCCTACGTCGACGGGGCGGCACGGTCGCTCGTCTCGGCGAAGCCCTTCCGGGTCATGTACCAGCTGGACGGACACCGCCTGCACTCGGCGAAGGTGCACAGCGTGCTGTTCGCGAACTGCGGCGCCCTGCAGGGCGGCGTGGCGCTGATCCCCGAGGCGTCGATCGCCGACGGTCGTCTCGATGTGGCCGTCCTGCAGCCGAGCGGTGTGCTGGGCTGGCTGGGCGTGTGGCGGAGCATCGTGTGGGACAACTCGGTGCTCCGCAAGTTCCGCGCCGGCCGCCGCGTGCTCGAGCGCCGCAAGGACTCCTCGGTGCGGTACCTCCGTGGAACGGGTATCGAGCTGGCCACGAGTCCCGCGCAGCCCATCGAGTTGGACGGCGACGAGTTCGGCGAAGCGACGCGCATCTACACCCGCATCGTCGAGGGCGGGCTCACGGTGGCCCTGCCGAAGGGCCACGACGTCTCGAAGCTCTGACGCAGGCCCGGTTCGCGCCGGATCACGTGATCTGGCCGAGCGCACGCGCCACGGCGCGTGGCGTCGGCGAGGTCACGTGATGTCGCCGGTTCCGCCGCGCGGCGGGCAGCGCGACCGCACGGCGGGTGTCAAGCCCGGAGGGCGGGATGCCGCGGTGGATAGCGTCGGGGAATGGCCTCACCTTCGATCGTCTGGTTTCGTGACGACCTGCGCCTGACCGACAACCCGGCGCTTCGCGCGGCCCTCGACCGCGACGAGCCCATCGTCGCGCTGTACGTGCTCGACGAGGAGTCCGACGGCGTCCGCGCGATCGGCGGGGCGGCGAGATGGTGGTTGCACGGATCGCTGGCATCCCTCGGCGAGCGCCTCGAGGAACGCGGGTCGTCGCTCGTGCTGCGCCGGGGCAAGGCGTCCGAGGTGGTTCCGGCCGTCGTCGACGAGATCGGTGCGGGCGCGGTGTTCTGGAACCGCCGTTACGGCGGGGTCGAGCGCGAGATCGACGCGGGCATCAAAGAGAAGCTCCGCGACGGCGGGGTCACCGTCGCCTCGTTCGCCGCCAACCTGCTGTACGAACCGTGGACCGTGCGCACGCAGGCCGACAAGCCGTACGGCGTCTACAGTCCCTTCTCGCGCGCGGTGCAGAAACTTCCCGCCCCGCGACCGCCGATGCCCGAGGCGCGCAAGGTCCCGGGCTTCTCCGGCGCCGTCGACGGCGATGACCTGACGGCCTGGGATCTCCTCCCCACGAAGCCCGACTGGGCCGGCGGACTCCGCGACACGTGGGAGCCGGGTGAGCCGGCGGCGAAGGCGCGGCTCACGGAGTTCCTCGACGACGATCTCGGGGACTACTCGACGTACCGCGACGAGTTCGCGGGAGGCGCCACCTCGAACCTCTCGCCTCGGCTGCGCTGGGGCGAGGTGAGCCCGTACCAGGTGTGGCACGAGACGATCGCGCACCGCGGATCCGGCGAGCACGCGAAGAGCGCGAGCGGCTTCCTCTCCGAGCTCGTCTGGCGCGAGTTCGCGTGGCACGTGACCTACCACTCCCCCGACATCGCGACGGTGAACTGGCGCCGGAACTTCGACGACTTCCCCTGGCCGAAGCTGAACCGGTCGCATCTGGAGACCTGGCAGCAGGGCAAGACGGGGGTCGCGGTGGTGGATGCCGGGATGCGTCAGCTCTGGCACACCGGCGTCATGCACAACCGCGTGCGGATGGTCACGGCATCCTTCCTCATCAAGAACCTCCTGATCGACTGGCGTCACGGAGAGCAGTGGTTCTGGGATTGCCTCGTCGATGCGGATGCCGCGAGCAACCCCTTCAACTGGCAGTGGGTCGCGGGATCCGGCGCAGATGCTGCTCCCTACTTCCGCGTGTTCAATCCCGAGACGCAACGCAAGAAGTTCGACTCCCACGATCAGTACGTGCGCGAATGGGCGCCCGAATATCTCGGCGACAACCCGCCCGAGCCGATGGTCGACCTCAGCGAGACCCGCAAGCGCGCGCTCGACGCATACGCGCACGTGCGGCACGGGGGCTGAGTCATCCCTCCGGGGTAGCTGTCGAGCTGTCGCGGGGGTCCGAAGGAACGCCGGACGTGCCCCAGCCGCGCAACCCGAAGGCGATCGCGATGCCGAACACCGCGGTGAGGATCATCCAGACGGAGCGGGTTCGCTGGGCTTCTCCACACAGCGATGCGGCGTGCGTTGCCGCCCGAGCCAGGTCATCGCTGGTGACGGGGTCGGCGGCGCGCGCCTCGAGCCATTCGTCGACGACCCGGCGTTGATCGTCGACCAGACCGTCGGTCAGGTCCGCACCCGCGATGGGCGAGAACACCGCCCGGCACGGAAGCTCAGCGCCGGCGTCGAGCCCCGCGGACGTCGGAACGATGCCCATCGTGGCGACGCCCAGGAGCGTCAGCGCACCGACGGATGTCGAATTGATCCATGCCATGTCTTTCCCCCCGCGGGTCAGCCTAGAGACAGGACGCCCCGAGTTCCACGGTGGACGGGTGCCCGGCACCCGGGCATGCGAAAGGGGCGCCACCTCACGGTGACGCCCCTTTACGAGACGGGTGTCAGTTGACGCGCTGCTCGTCGGCGTCGTCCTCGTCGTCGCCCGGGATGAAGACGTCGACGACGGTCACGTTGATCTCGGCGACCTTCATGCCCACGAGCTCGGTGATGGCCTGGTGCACGGCCGAGCGGACGTCCGAGGCCACGCGCTGCAGCTGCTCGGGGTAGTCCACCTGGATCGCGATGTCGGCGGCGACCTCGGTCTCGCCGACCTCGACGCTGACGCCCTGGGCGTGGTCCTTCGCGCCCACAGCTTGGCGGATGTTGCCGATCACGCGGGCCGCTCCGCCGCCGAGGGCGTGGACGCCGGGGACCTCGGCCGCGGCGATGCCGGCGACCTTGGCGACGACGGCGTCGACGATGACGGTCGAGCCGCCGTCCTTCTTGGCGGGGGTGGTCGTGGCGGTCGTGGTGTTCTCGGCCATGTGCGCTTCCTTCCGTCGTTCCGGGACCGTGTGTCCCGCGATGTCACAGATGAGACGCGACGGGCGGCGCATTCGTCACGCCGACTTGCTGAGAGAAAGCTGAGGACGGATGCCGTGAAGCTCAGCTGTCGAGGAAGCCCCCGTAGGGATCCCCCGCGTCTCCCGTGTCGCGCGGGTCGTATTGCACCGTTTCGACGGAAACCACGACGCGGGAGCGAGCAGTGAAGAGCACGGACATCACGCGGTTGCCGACGACGACGAACGACTCGAATCGGCCGCCGGATCGCACGGCTTCTTCGATGCGTTTCTGCAGACCGGCCAGGTCTTGACCCTGAGAGAGGAAGAACGTGCTGCCGTCGACGCTGATCTGCGTCCGCACCATGGTTTCGGAGTCACTCATGCCGGGCAGGGTAGGGCGCATCGATCCAAGAGCGTTGGGGGGTTGCAGCCGTCGACTCGGAGGAATATCGCGCGTCTCCGCGGCGTTTATCCGAGGGTGAACGACGCCATGCCCTCCCTCTCCGTTCTCGACCTCGTCCCCGTCCGCGGGGGACAGACCAGCGCGCAGGCGGTGAGTGCGGCCCTCGACCTCGTCGAGCGCGCCGACCGTCTCGGCTACCGCCGCTACTGGTTCGCCGAACACCACAACATGCCCTCCGTGGCATCCACCACTCCCCCGGTGCTGATCGCTGCGGCGGCCGCGCGCACGGCGCGCATCCGCGTCGGCTCGGGCGGCGTCATGCTGCCCAACCACTCGCCGCTCATCGTCGCCGAGCAATTCGCGGCCCTCGAGGCCCTCGCCCCCGGCCGGATCGATCTCGGTATCGGCCGGGCCCCCGGCAGCGACCCCGTGATCACCCAGCTGTTGAACCGCTCGGGCACCACGAGCGACGTCTCGCGCTTCCCCGATCACGTCACCGACATCATGGCGCTCACCTCACCCGAGGGCGCCACCGTGCGTTTCACCTCGGGCACCGAGTATCAGGTGAAGGCCACGCCCGCGGCATCCGGAATGCCCCAGGTCTGGCTGCTCGGGTCCAGCGACTACTCCGCGCAGCTCGCGGCGAGCTTCGGCCTGCCGTACGTCTTCGCCAACCACTTCGCCGGCGAGGGCCTCGAGCACGCCCTGCGTCTCTACCGCGACCAGTTCGTGCCGAACGAGTCCGGCGAGGGCCCCCGCACCTTCGTCACGGCGAACGTCGTCGCCGCGCCCACCGCCGAAGAGGCCGAGGAGCGCGCGATCCCGCAGCTGCGCATGATGGCGCGCTTGCGCACCAACCGCCCTCTGACGCCGCTCGAGACGATCGAGGCGGCCCAGGCCGACCCGTTCGACGCGATGACCGAGTCGATCATGGCCTCGACCCGGCAGAAGTGGTTCGTCGGCACCGGCGACGACGTGCGCTCGCAGCTCAGCGCCTTCGCCGCGCAGCACGGGGTCGACGAGATCATGGTGTCTCCCGTCGCCGGGGCGTACGAGGGCGAGACGTCCGAGGGGCGCGCGCAGACGCTCGAGCTGATCGCGGCCCCCGCGACCGTCGCGGCCTGACACGCGGCGGGACGGGCCGTGACGCGGAGGTCGTCGACGACACGCCGAGTCACGGCATCCGGCAGCGGCGTGTCGAATGAGACCTCCGCACGACGGCCCGGGGGCGGGGGCGGGGCGGGGCGAGCCGTGCGGCGGAGATCGTCGACGACACGCCGAGTCACGGCATCCGGGAACGGCGTGTCGAACGAGAACTCCGCACGACGGCCCGCCGGCGACGGCGCAGCGGCCGAACCGGCCGTCAGGCCTCGGGCTCGCCGCTCAGCAGGCCCCGCAGCCAATCGCGCGCCTCGACGAAGACGTCGTCGCTGTAGCGCTGCGGGTAGCGGACGATCGCTCGGTCGGCGCGGGCGTACGACCCGAGGAAGATCACCTTGGGGCTGAACCGGCGAAGGCCCAGCAGCGCGTCGGCCATGCGCTCGTCGAGAACGTGCCCGTCGGCGTCGATGACGAAGCGGTAGCGGCCGAGGGCATCGCCGATGGGGCGGGATGCCAACAGGCTCAGGTTGATCCCGCGCGTCGCGAACTGCTCGAGCAGCTCCAGCAGGGCACCCGGGTGATCCTCGGGCAGCTCGACGATGAGCGAGGTCTTGTCGGCGCCGGTGGGAGGCGCGGGAGCGACCGTGCGGCTGACGAGGACGAAGCGGGTCACCGCGTTGGGGTTGTCGCCGATGCTCTCGGCGAGCACCGTCACGTCGTGATGGGCGACGATGCCGGGGGCGGCGATCGCCGCATCGGCGGTGCTCGAACCGTCGAGGACGCCGAGGGCGCTCGCGACATTGCTCTCGGCCGGCAGGTGGGCGTGCGCGGGGACGTTCTCGCTCAGCCACTTGAGGCACTGCCCGTACGCCACGGGGTGCGCGGCGATCAGCGACACGTCCGCGAGGGTCGCACCGGGGCGTGCGACGAGCACGAAGTTCACGGGGACGAGGTACTCGCCCACGATGCGCAGCCCCGGCACGGTGGCCAGGGCGTCCTGCGCGGTGGAGACGCCGCCGTCGACGGAGTTCTCGATGGCGATCATCGCGGCATCCGATCGCCCCTCGACCACGTCGGCGAGCGCCTCGCCGACGTTGCGGACCGGACGCCAGATCTGATCGCGCGCCTCGGGGACCTGGGCGAGCGCGGCCTCGGTGAAGGTTCCCGCCGGCCCCAGGTAGCTGTAGGTACGGCGGGCGGGCGCGGAGTCTGTGTCGGGCAGCACCGGCTCAGCCTAGTCGCGTCACCGAGGCCGCCCATCGACGGATTCGCTCAGAATGCGTCACGACGTGTGCGCATGTCAGAGGGAGCGGGCAGACTGGACGCATGAGCAGTCGCGCAGGGCAGCCCGCAGAGGCATCCGATCTCATCGACATCGACGAACTGATCGCGGCGTACTACGACCGCAAACCGGATGCCACGGTGCCCGAGCAGCGCGTCGCCTTCGGCACCAGCGGCCACCGCGGTTCGTCGCTGAGCACCAGCTTTAACGAGGACCACATCCTCGCAACGACCCAGGCGATCGTCGACTACCGCGCCGCACAGGGGATCACCGGGCCGCTCTTCCTCGGTCGTGACACCCACGGGCTGTCGCTGCCGGCCGAGCGCAGCGCCATCGAGGTGCTCGTCGCGAACGGTGTCGACGTGCGCGTCGACGCCCGCGACGCCTGGGTGCCGACCCCGGCGCTCAGCCACGCCATCCTCACCTACAACCGCGACCGGGCGACCGACGACCCGGGTCGCGCCGACGGCATCGTCGTGACGCCCTCGCACAACCCCCCGCGCGACGGCGGCTTCAAGTACAACCCGCCGCACGGCGGCCCCGCCGACACCGATGCCACGGGCTGGATCGCCGACCGCGCCAACGAGCTGATCGCGGCGGGCCTCGAGGGCGTGCACCGCACCCGCCACGCCGACATCGACCTCGACGGCCTGGGCCAGTACGACTTCCGCGACGCGTACGTGCGGGATCTGGCATCCATCATCGATGTCGATGCCATCAAGAACGCGGGCGTCCGCATCGGCGCCGACCCGCTGGGCGGGGCGTCGGTCGAGTACTGGGCGCTCATCGCCGAGGTGTACGGGCTCGACCTCACCGTCGTGAACCCCGAGGTCGACCCGACGTGGAAGTTCATGACGCTCGACTGGGACGAGAAGATCCGCATGGATCCGTCGTCGCCGTCGGCGATGGCCTCGCTGGTCGCCGCCCGCGCCGACTACGACATCCTCACGGGCAACGACGCCGACGCCGACCGCCACGGCATCGTCACTCCCGATGCGGGGCTGATGAACCCCAACCACTACCTCGCCGTCGCGATCGACTACCTGTTCTCGCACCGTCCGAACTGGCCCGCCGACGCCGCCGTGGGCAAGACGCTCGTGTCGTCGATGATCATCGATCGCGTGGCGGCCTCGCTCGGCAAGACGCTGCTCGAGGTGCCCGTCGGCTTCAAGTGGTTCGTCCCGGGCCTGCTCGACGGCTCCGTCGCCTTCGGCGGCGAGGAATCGGCCGGAGCGTCGTTCCTGCGCAAGGACGGAACCGTCTGGACCACCGACAAGGACGGCATCCTGCTCTGCCTGCTCGCCGCCGAGATCCTCGCGGTGACGGGTAAGACGCCCTCGCAGCGCTACGCGGAGCTCGAGAGTGAGTTCGGCGCCTCGGCGTACCAGCGCGTCGATGCCCCGGCGACCCCCGCGCAGAAGTCCGCGCTGTCGAAGCTGTCTCCGGATGCCGTGACCGCCACCGAGCTCGCGGGCGAGCCGATCACCGCGAAGCTCTCACACGCCCCCGGCAACGGTGCGGCGATCGGCGGGCTTAAGGTGCAGA
Source organism: Microbacterium sp. 1154 (assembly GCF_031455375.1). Lineage (NCBI taxonomy): Bacteria > Bacillati > Actinomycetota > Actinomycetes > Micrococcales > Microbacteriaceae > Microbacterium > Microbacterium sp. 1154. The sequence continues at coordinate 60,016 of NZ_JAVDSN010000001.1, forward strand.
CCGAGTCGGCGTGGTTCGCCGCTCGCCCCTCCGGCACCGAGGACGTCTACAAGCTGTACGGCGAGTCGCTCCGCGGCGAAGAGCACCTGCGCGCGGTGCAGGAAGAGGCGCGGGCCGTGGTCTCGGCCGCGCTCGGCCAGGCCTGAGTATTTCGCAGCCGGAAGCGGCGTCGCCCCGAGGGGTGGCGCCGCTTTCGCTTGAAGCTGGGCATGTGCAGGGGTGCACCGCGTGAGTGCAGGTCGGGGCGCGCCGGGCGGGTCCCGCACAAACGGCATCCGCACACAGAAACACGAGGAGCACGCGTTTATGCGCGCGGATCGCGTTTATGCGCGGGTTTTGCGACCGGAAGGGCGTGTACCCACGCGGACCAGGCCGACGCACCCGCCCATCCCGCGACGCCGTAACCCTTGGCGGCGCGCATAAACGGCATCCACACGCAGAAACACGAGGAGCACGCGTTTATGCGCGCGGATTGCGTTTATGCGTGGGGTTGGCGCGGGCGCCGCGCACTGCGGGGCAGGCGGGCGAGTCCATGAGGCGGCCCCCGGGCGGGCCCACGGCGGTAACACCGCGGCCCCGACGCTCGGAAGAACGTCGGGGCCGTGGCATCCGGGGCCGGAGCCGGGGTCAGGCGGGGGCGAAGGTCTTCGCGTCGATGACGAAGCGGTAGCGCACGTCGCTCTTCAGCACGCGCTCATAGGCCTCGTTGATCTTGTCGGCCGAGATGAGCTCGGTCTCGGGCGCGATACCGTGCTCGGCGCAGAAGTCCAGCATCTCCTGGGTCTCGCGGATGCCACCGATACCCGAACCGGCGAACGAACGGCGGTTCGCGAACAACGTGAACACCTCGATCGGCAGCGGCTCCGGCGGGGCGCCGACGTTGACCATCGTGCCGTTGCGGGCGAGCAGGCCCAGGTACTTCTTGAGCTCGAGCGGCGCGCTGACGGTGTTGACGATCAGGTCGAACGTGTTCTTCAGCGCCGAGAAGGTCTCTTCGTCCTTCGTGGCGTAGTAGTGGTCAGCGCCCATCTTCAGGCCGTCGTCCTTCTTGCTGAGCGTCTGCGAGAGCACCGTGACCTCGGCGCCCATGGCGTGCGCGATTTTGACGGCCATGTGGCCGAGGCCGCCGAGACCGACGACCGCGACCTTCTTGCCGGGGCCGGCGTTCCAGTGGTTCAGCGGCGAGTAGGTCGTGATGCCGGCGCACAGCAGCGGCGCCGCCTTCTCGTAGGGGATGGACTCGGGTACGCGCAGCACGAAGTCCTCGTCGACGACGATCTTCTCGCTGTAGCCGCCCTGGGTGATCGTGCCGTCGACGTCCTTGGCGCCGTACGTGCCGATGTTGCCCTTCAGGCAGTACTGCTCCTCGCCGGCGAGGCAGTTCTCGCACTCGCGGCACGAGTTGACCATGCAGCCGACGCCGACGCGGTCGCCCACCTTGTGGGTGGTCACCTCGGAACCGACCTCGGCGACCGTGCCGACGATCTCGTGGCCGACGGTCAGCGGGTAGGGGACGTCGCCCCACTCGCCGCGGATGGTGTGGATGTCGGAGTGGCAGATGCCGGCGTAGGCGATGTCGATGAGGACGTCCTTCGGGCCGACGTCACGACGCTCGATGGTCGTGGGCTCGAGGGGCGAGGTCGCGGACGACGCCGCGTAGGCGTTGACGTGCATGGGTCTCCTCAGAGGGGGTCGATGCGGATGCATCCATCTTCCCCCGGGTCGGAGCACAAGGGCCCGGGGTTGCACGGATGTGCGCGAAGGGGAAGGGATGCCGGCATCCCGGCCTCCTCGGCAATGCCGAAGGCCGTGCGGTCGCGGGGAGGCGACCGGCACGGCCTTCGGGTTCAGAGGGTCACGTGCGCGTGCGGCGACGCCGCAGCACGATCGCCCCGGCTCCGAGCAGGAGCAGGACGAGTGCGCCGAGGCTCAGGACGAGCACCCCTTCGGTGTTCTGGCCGGTGGTGGCCAGGTCGCGGCCGTCCGCCGCCGACGAGCCCGCTCCGGTGTTTGCGGAGCCCGCGGGCGAGCCGGTGCCCGGTGCACCCGAACCGGAGCCGGCGCCCGGGGTGCCCGAGCCGCCGCCCGTTCCGCCGCCCGTTCCCGGGTCGGTCACCGCCGCTGCCGGGACGACCGCCGCCGATCGGGCGGTGCCCGCCGTGAAGCCGGCGGCCGTCGCGGTCACCTCGACGGTGATCTGGCGCCCCTCATCGGCCGCCGTCAGCGCGTAGCTGTCGGCAGTGGCGCCGTCGATGGCGACGCCGTCGCGCATCCACACGTACGCCAGGGCCGCATCGGCCGGGTCGGTCACGGCCGCTGCCCGCAGGGTGGAGCCCACGCGGGGCTCGCCCGTCACCGTGACGCTCGTCACGCCGACGGCCCGGTTCACGGTGACCGAGTAGGTGCGCGAGGTGCCGTCGGGGGCCGTGACCTGCACGGTTCCCACGTTGCCGGCCGCGGCGAGCGCCGCCACCCGTGCCGTGTCGGCCGACGAGGACGCGCCGGGCTGGGTGATGACGACGGTCGCGTCCTCGTCAACGGCCAGCGCGTGCAGCTCGGGCCACGCCGCGCCCGTGGAGGTGACGGTGTAGTCCAGCGTGTCGGGGGTGAAACCCTCGACCGGCTGGTCGCCGACGGTGAGACGGGCGAGATCGGCGATGCCTGCGGGAGCCGGAGCCGCCGCGAAGATCTCGACCTCGGACACGATCATGTGCGTCTGCGAACGGGCGTTCATGACCACACGGACCTCGTCGGCAGCACCGGTGACCGGGACGTCGACCTTCGGCGCGCCGCTGGAGGGGGTGGGCACGGTCACCAGGTCGCCCTGGATCCAGTCTCCGCCGCTCACGCGACGGTCCACGCGCAGGGTCGCTGGCCAGCTCATCGTGTTGCCGTCGCGGTAGAACTGCACGGCGACGTGCGTGAGGGTCTCGCGCTGCTTCAGCGCGTAGCTCAGCGTGTCTTGCTCGTTCTTCGTGCCCGAGCGCCAGTTCGACCAGCCCTTGTCGGTCGAGCTGCCGTTGATGGTGTTCGCAACCCCGTACTGCGCGCTCTCGGTGAAGGTCGCCGATGGTTGACTCTGCGGGGCGACGTTGCGCTCCGACGCCGCGGTGACGATCACCGTCAGGCGCGCGTCGAGCTTCTCTCCGCTGGGCCCGGTGGCCACGCCCGTCACCCCGACGATCCCCGTCTGGGCGAAGGACGCGTCGGTGAGTCCGTCCCAGCTCCACTGGACCGGCACCCAGAAGCCCGAGCCGGAGGGGCTGAGTTCCGCCTGCACGCTGCCGTCGGCCTGGCTCCGCACCACATCGAGCGCGCTCCCGGCGGGAACGGTGATGGATGCCGACCGCGTGGCGGTGTACGGGCCCACCTCGACCGTGGCCGTGGCCTCGAAGGCGTTGCCGAACAGGTCGGTGCCGGTCCCACGCACCTGAACCGTTCCCACGCGCGAGACGTCCACACCGTCGAGCTGCCAGCTCACCGCCGCACTACGGAGGGTCCGACCGGCGTAACGGAGGTCGACGGTGCTCGGGAGCGTCGGGCTCACGCCCACGGCGGTCGCCACCGTCACGGGCTCGGCCCCGACGACCGAGGTCCCGGAGATGCGCCACTGCTGGTTGCCTCCGCCGTTCGAAGTCCACAGACCCACGGACGCGCCGGGGGTGGTGCTCGCGCCGTTGACGTCGAGGACGCGCTCGGCCGCGACATTCAGCAGCGAGTAGTACGTGCCGTCGGTCGTCGACGCCATCCACTGCAGCGCGGGGTTCGACGCGGCCGTGGCCGGGTCGGCATCCACGAGGGTCGTAGCTGTTCCGCTCGAGGCCAGGAAGGTGCCATTGCCGTTCTGGAGGGTGAAGCGGTGGCGGTTGGTGCCCTCACCGTCGATCGTGCGGACGGTCCACGACTGGGTGCGGGCCGCGTCGGCGGTGGTGGCCGGGGTGCGCACGGCGAGCGTCGAGGCGCCGTCGAGGGCGAGGCCGCTCTGCAGGCCCGAGAGCTGCACGGTCTGACCGTCGCGGAACGCGGCGGCATCGGGAGAGACCCCCGAGACGCCGTCGATCTCGAACGTCACGACCGACTTCGCGGGGATCGTGAGAGTCGCGGTTCGGGATGCCGCGTCGACGGCGACCGGCTGACCCTTCTTCAGCGCGTTGACCGACGGCGCGTCGGCCGTCGACTGCGTCGTGACGATCGGGGTCACGGTCGCACCGGGGGCGACGGTGCCGAAGTCACGCAGGTCGATCTGCACGGTGCGCTCGGTCGCCTCGGCGTTGACGTGGACGATCGACGCGCCCTGACCGTCGGCGTCGATCGCGGCGGTCGACTGCGCGTTGTCGGTGGCCATGAGGTGGTCGCCGGGGGCGATGTAGTGCGTGAAGTTGCGCACGGTGTTGAACTTCTCGTTCGTCAGCACCTTGCAGGAGGGGTCGGCGTCGCCGTCCTTGAGGCGACGCTCGGACTGACCCTGTGCGTTGCAGTCGAAGTCGATGAAGACGCTGCCCCAGTTGAGCTTCTCGACCTTCTCCATGTTGTAAAGGTCTTCGACGGGCTGCCAGAACACCCAGGCGTCGGGCTCGAGCTCGCGCAGGTCGCCCACGATGTGCTGCGCCATGCCGAGACCGTTCTCGATGTCGTCGGTGACGAAGCCCTTGTTCTGAGCGGTCCAGTTGCCTTCGACCTCGCTCATCCACAGCGGCTTGTCGGCGGCTTTGGCGATGTCGCGCACGACCTGGCGACCGTCGGTCCCGTACGTGTGGACGTTCAACTGGTCGACCAGGCTCTTGGACTGGGCCGACCACGCGTTCCAGTTGGTCGCGAAGATGCCGGGGTTGGTCTCGTCCATCGCCGAGATGACCGCGTCGGTCGTCGTGCTCGGCTGCGCGAGCCGGGCGGCGAGCGCCTTGACCATGGCATCCTGCGCCTGGGGTCCGATGTGGGCGCCCTCCTGGCGTCCGCCGGTCGGCCAGGTGGCGCCGTTCGGGATCTGCGTCTGCCAGTAGTTGGTGTTCGGCTCGTTGAACGGATCGATCGTGTCGAAGCGGATGCCGTGCGCTTTCTCGAGCTCGTCGACGACGGTCGTGAGGTACCCGGCGAACTTGTCCATGTCTTCGGTCGCGAGCTGCTCGCTGGTCGCGTTGTTGATGCCGCCCGAGGCGTATCCGCTCTGCGTGAGGAAGTACGGCGGGGAGTTGCTGAAGGCCTCCCAGTGCGTGACCTTGCCCTTCAGGGCGTCGAGCCACCAGCGCTGGGCGGAATCCTTCGTGAAGTCGTAGGCGGCGGGGTAGTCGGGGTTCCAGGCCGCCTTGTAACGCGCGCGATCGGCGTAGTTCGAGGTGATCGCGCCGTTCGCGTCGGTCGCCTGCAGGTCGGGGTTCCAGAACCCGGGGACCGCACCACCGGGGCGGAGGTACGACGGGACGTCCGACGCATTCCCGCCGCCGATGTTGTACCGCGCGATGTTGAGGTTGAGCCCGTCGTCGCCGAAGACGGCGTCGAACAGCTTCTGGCGCACGTCGGCGGGGTAGTTGCCGGTCGCGTTGGCGAACCACACCAGGCTCGTGCCCCAGCCCTCGAACGGCTTCTCGGAGGCGGTGGCGGGGTTGGGGGTGATGCGCACGGGAGCGGCGGCGGCCGCCTCGGCGGGCGGCGGTGCCACGGCGGCCGTGGCGGTGATCGCGCCGGCGGCCAGCGCCACGGCACAGGTCATCGACAACAGTCGAGCTGACTTCATCGTCATTCCGATCCGGCCGCAGCGGCGCGACCTCAGGTGGGGGGTGTTGACGTCAACATGTTGACGTCAACACCGAGCCTAAGGGAGCGCTATGGATCACCGCAACGGTTGCCCTCAATGCGGCACGCAGTCCGCCGGGAGCGCAACGCGCCGGTCAGGAACGCGGACCCGAACTGGCGCGCACCACCAGCGAGGTGGGCACGAGGGTACGGGCGTGCTCTCCGCCGTCGCCCTCGATGTCGGCGATCAGAGCGCTCATCGCCTCTTCGCCGACGCGCTCGAACCGCTGACGCACCGTCGTCAGCGGCGGCCAGAAGTTCGCCGCCTCGGGCATGTCGTCGAAGCCGACCACGCTGACATCTCGCGGCACGACGCGTCCCGCCTCGTGCAGGGCGCGGATCACCCCGAGCGCCATCTGGTCGTTGGCGGCGAAGACGGCGCTGACGGCGGGGTCCTTCGCGAGCGCCTGTCCGATCCGGTGCCCCGAATCGGCCGTCCAGTCACCGATCTGCACCTCGGGCACGCGGCATCCGCGATCCGCGAGGGCCGAGCGCCACGCGTCACGGCGACGTTCCGCGGCGAACGACTCGGGCGGCCCCGACACGTGCCACACGGTCTCGTGCCCGAGGTCGAGCAGGTGCTCGGTCGCCAGTCGGGCACCCTGGGCCTGATCATTGTCGACGACGGCGTAGGGATAGTCGGCGCTCGAGTCGACGACGACGACCGGCAGGCCCGTCGGCAGGGAGAGCTCGTTCTCGCCGAGCCGGTGGGTCTCGATGAGGATCACGATGCCGTCGACCGCGTGCTCGTGCAGGCGCAGGAAGGCTCCCGACACATCCGACTGCGAGGCCGACTGCACGGTGATGAGGGTGATGGAGTAGCCGGATGCCGCGGCCATCGACGCCAACGCATCGAGGGTGCGCGTGTTGCCGTAGGAGCTCAGCGAGAACATGATCACGCCGATGCTGCGGAAGCGTCCCGACCGCAGCGCGCGGGCCGCGCTGTTCGGGCGGTACCCCAGGGTAGACATGGCATCGAGCACGCGCTGGCGCGTCTCGGGATCGACGTTCGTGCGACCATTGGCGACGCGAGACACGGTCTGGCCCGACACCCCCGCGGCCGCGGCCACGTCGGCCATCGACACCTCGCGTCGCCGCTCTCGCGTCGGGATCGCGGTCGACGTCGTCGTCGTCTCGCTCATGCGTGCCCCCTCGGAATGTTGACGTTGACACACTAGCGGGGCCGAGTTATGTTTACGTCAACATCTCGGCCACCCGACCGAAATGCGCACCAACGAAGAGGCACTGGACGATGACGACCACCGCGGCACCCCCGCCCGCCCTGCGCACCCCGCGGCGCAAACGGCGCACCCGAATCGATGACCGCGGCTGGCTGTTCGTCCTGCCGTTCGCCCTGGTCTTCGCGCTCGTCTTCCTCGCACCGCTGGCGTACTCGGTGTACCTCAGCCTGTTCCGCGACCAGCTCATCGGCGGCAACGCCTTCGTCGGACTCGACAATTACGTCGCCGCGTTCGGCGACGCGAAGTTCTGGGACGGCTTCGGTCGCGTCCTGCTCTTCCTCGTGGTGCAGGTGCCGATCATGCTGCTGCTGGCTCTCGGCGCGGCCCTCGCCATCGACAGCGCCCGCCTGCACGCCGCCGGTTTCTACCGCATGGTGATCTTTCTGCCCTACGCGGTGCCCGCCGTCGTGGCCGTGCTGATGTGGGGCTACATCTACGGCGACCAGTTCGGCCTCACCCGCAACCTGAACGACCTGCTCGGCGGACAGGTGGTTCAGCCGTTCCTGCCGGAGTGGATGCTGTTGTCGATCGGCAACATCGTCACGTGGCAGTTCGTCGGCTACAACATGCTGATCTTCTACTCGTCTCTGAAGACCATTCCGAACGAGCTGTACGAAGCGGCATCCATCGACGGAGCGGGTGCCTGGCGCACGATCTTCTCGATCAAGATCCCCGCCGTCCGTGGTGCCGTGGTGATCGCGACGATCTTCTCGATCATCGGCAGCTTCCAGCTCTTCAACGAGCCGAACATCCTCAAGCCCCTGGCACCCAACGTGATCTCGACGTTCTTCACGCCGAACATGTACGCCTACAACCTCTCGTTCGCCGGCCAGCAGTACAACTACGCGGCCACGATCGCCATCATCATGGGCGTCATCACCGCCGTCATCGCTTACGTCGTGCAGCTGCGCGGCTCCCGTCAGGAGGCGCGATGACCACCGCGACCGCACCCCGTACCGACACCGTCACCGTGACCGCTCCCCGTCAGGGCTCCCGCCGCCGCTTCGCGCACACCTCCCCCACGCGGAGCAAGAAGTCCGTGGTGCTGAGCATCGTCATGGCGCTGTACCTGCTGTACACGCTCGTGCCCCTGGCGTGGCTGGTCATCAACGCCACCAAGACGCAGCCCGATCTGTTCAGCACCTTCGGCCTCGGACCGGGCAACAGCTTCGCGCTGTTCGACAACATCGCGCAGACCCTCACCTACCGCGACGGGATCTTCCTGCGCTGGCTCGGCAACACGCTGCTCTACGTCGTCGTCGGCGCGGGCGGAGCGACGCTCCTCGCCACCCTCGCGGGCTACGGCCTGGCGAAGTACAACTTCCGCGGCCGCAAGGCGGTCTTCGCCGTCGTCCTGGGCGCGATCGCCGTCCCGGGTACCGCGCTGGCGGTGCCGACCTTCCTGCTGTTCAGCCAGCTCGGCATCACGAACACCCCGTGGGCGATCATCATCCCGTCGCTCATCAGCCCCTTCGGTCTCTACCTGATCTGGGTGTACGCGACGGATGCCATCCCCACCGAACTGCTCGAAGCCGCCCGTATGGACGGGGCGGGCGAGTTCCGCACCTTCTTCACCATCTCGATCCGGCTGCTGACGCCCGGCATCGTCACGGTGCTGCTGTTCGCCGTGGTGGCGACCTGGAACAACTACTTCCTCCCGCTCATCATGCTGAGCGATCCCGCCTGGTACCCGCTCACCGTGGGCCTGAACCAGTGGAACGCGCAGGCGACCGGCGTCGCCGCGCAGCCCATCTACAACCTCGTGATCACCGGATCGCTGCTCTCGATCATCCCGATCGTCGCCGCGTTCCTGCTGCTGCAGCGCTTCTGGCAGTCGGGCCTGACCGCCGGCAGCGTCAAGGAGTGATCCACCCCCGCTCCCCCTGACCGGGGCATCCCCCCGAATAACCCGCAACACCACACCACCGGAGCGTCCTGCCCCGGAACACACAACACCCCGGGGCCTCGCGGCCCCGACTCCACAACAACGAAGTGAAGGAACCGATGACATTCATTCGCAAGAGCACCGCCGCTCGGCGGGCCGTCTTCGCCGTCGCCGCCACCGCCCTGACGGTCGGCGCGCTGACCGCGTGCTCGGGCGGTAACGCCGGCGGCGCTGCCGGCGGATCGGCCGACGACATCGAGAAGGCCCTCGAGGCCGGCGGCGAGATCACGTACTGGTCCTGGACCCCCTCGGCCGAGGCGCAGGTCAAGGCCTTCGAGGCGAAGTACCCCAAGGTCAAGGTCAACTACGTCAACGCGGGTACGAACACCGAGGAGTACACCAAGCTCCAGAACGCCATCAAGGCGGGCTCGGGCGCTCCCGACGTCGTGCAGATCGAGTACTACGCCTTCCCGCAGTTCGCTCTCTCGGACTCGCTGCTCGACCTGTCGTCGTACGGCTTCGCCGACCTCAAGGACGACTATGCGACCGGCCCGTGGGGCTCGGTCAACTTCGACGGCAAGCTCTACGGTCTGCCGCAGGACTCGGGCCCCATGGCCCTCTTCTACAACAAGTCGGTCTTCGACCAGTACGGCATCGCCGTCCCCACCACGTGGGACGAGTACGTCGCCGCCGGCGAGAAGCTGCACGCCGCCGACCCGACGAAGTACATCACCGCCGACACCGGCGACTCCGGCTTCACCACCAGCATGATCTGGCAGGCCGGCGGCACGCCCTTCCAGACCTCGGGTACCGACGTCACCATCGACCTGCAGGACGAGGGTTCGAAGAAGTTCGCCGACAACTGGAACCGTCTCATCGAGGGGGGCCTGCTCTCGGACACCCCCAGCTGGAGCGACGAGTGGTTCAAGGGCCTCGGTGACGGCTCGATCGCCTCCCTCGTCATCGGTGCCTGGATGCCGGGCGTCCTGGAGTCCTCGGTGAAGGACGGCGCGGGCAAGTGGGCCGTGGCCCCCATCCCCACCTACGACGGCAAGGCCGTGACGGCCGAGAACGGCGGCGGCGGCCAGGCCGTGACGAAGCAGAGCAAGAACCCCGCCCTTGCGGCCGGCTTCCTCAAGTGGCTCAACAACGACGACGAGAGCCTGAAGATCTTCGCCGAGTCGGGTGGCTTCCCCTCGACCACCGCTCAGCTCAGCGACCCCGCCTTCGTCGACAAGGCGTCGGACTACTTCGGCGGCCAGAAGATCAACCAGGTGCTCACGCAGGCATCGAGCGAGGTCCGCGAGGGCTGGAGCTACCTGCCCTTCCAGGTGTACGCCAACAGCATCTACGGCGACACCGTGGGCCAGGCCTACTCGAAGAAGAGCGACCTGAACGCGGGCCTCACCGCGTGGCAGGACCAGCTCGTCCAGTACGGCAACGACCAGGGCTTCTCGGTCAACAAGTAAGCAGTTCCCCGGGGGCGGGTCCGCGTGCACGCATGCGGCCCGCCCCTTCCCTTCCCGCCAGGAGAGACCCGAATGACCTCCCCCACCCGCATCGTCGTCGACCGCACCGCCGTCGGAGCCGATGTCCCCCGCCGCCTGTTCGGCTCGTTCGTCGAGCACATGGGCCGTTGCGTCTACGACGGCATCCACTCCCCCGCGCACGACACCGCCGACGCCCAGGGCTTCCGCGCCGACGTTCTCGAGCTCGTGCGCGAGCTCGGCGCCACCGTCGTGCGCTACCCCGGCGGCAATTTCGTGTCGGGGTATCGCTGGGAGGACGGCGTGGGCCCGCGCGAGGAGCGCCCGGTGAGACTGGATGCCGCGTGGCACAGCACCGAGACCAATCAGGTGGGCCTGCACGAGTTCGCCGAGTGGGCGGATGCCGCGGGCCTCGAGGTCATGGAGGCGGTCAACCTCGGCACGCGCGGCGTGGCCGAGGCCGCCGACCTGCTCGAGTACGCCAACCACCCCTCGGGTACCGCCCTGAGCGACCGTCGTCGCAACAACGGCCGCGAGGACCCCTTCGGCATCCGCCTGTGGTGCCTGGGCAACGAGATGGACGGTCCCTGGCAGATCGGCCACAAGACCGCCGACGAATACGGCCGTCTCTCCGCCGAGACCGCGCGCATGATGCGCTTCATCGACCCGACGGTCGAGCTCGTCGCCGCGGGCAGCTCGAATCACGAGATGCCGACGTTCGGCGAGTGGGAGCGCACCGTGCTCCGCCACACCGCGGGTCTGATCGACCACATCTCGGTCCACGCGTACTACGAGGAAGACCCCTCCGACCCCGCCGGCTTCCTCGCCAGCGGCGTCGCCCTCGACCGCTACATCGGCGAAGTCGCCGACATCATCGACGAGGTCGGGGCCACGACCCCCGACGGCCGCCCGATCGGCATCAGCGTCGACGAGTGGAACGTCTGGAACCAGACCCGTTGGAACGAGGTCGACAAGCCGCGCGTCTTCACCGGCGACTGGCCGATCGCGCCGCGCCTGATCGAAGACGACTACACCGTCACCGACGCCGTCGTCGTCGGCTCGCTCCTCATCACGCTCATCCGCCGCTCCGACCGGGTGTCGATGGCGAACCTCGCGCAGCTCGTCAACGTCATCGCCCCCATCCGCACCGAGCCCGACGGCGGCGCCGCCTGGCGGCAGACCACCTTCCACCCCTTCGCCCTCACCGCGAAGGCGGCATCCGGCCGGGTGGTCGTCCCGCGCGTCGATGGCGCGACGATCGACACCCCGCGCCTCGGACCGGTCGACGCCGTCGACGCGGTCGCCACCGTCGACGGCGACACCGTCTCGGTATTCCTCGCGCACCGCGATCTCGACGCCCCGACCCCCGTCGAACTCGACCTGGGCTCCGTCGCCGACGTCGAGGCCGTGGTGATCACGATCCCCGAGGGTGGGGACCGCCACACCACCAACTCCGCCGACGGCGAGCCCGTCGCTCCCGTCGATCTGCCCGTAGAGGTCGGCGACGACGGCATCCTGCGCTTCCTCCTCCCCGCCCTCGCCTGGGTGCGCCTGACCGCGCGCCTCACCGACTGACCCGAAAGACACCGTGACGACTTTCTCCATCGGCGAGACCGACTTCCTGCTCGACGGGAAGCCCCATCAGGTCATCTCCGGAACGCTGCACTACTTCCGCATCCACCCCGATCACTGGGTGGATCGCATCCGCACCGCCAAGGCGATGGGGCTCAACACCATCGAGACCTACGTCGCGTGGAACGCGCACGAGCCGGTGCGCGGAGAGTGGGATGCCACGGGATGGAACGACCTCGGACGCTTCCTCGACCTGATCGCCGACGAGGGCCTGCACGCGATCGTGCGCCCGGGCCCGTACATCTGCGCGGAATGGCACAACGGCGGGCTGCCGGTGTGGCTGACCTCGACGCCGGGCATCGGCATCCGTCGTTCCGAACCGCAGTTCATCGACGCGGTGTCGGAGTACCTGCGCCGGGTCTACGAGATCGTGGCCCCGCGACAGATCGACCGCGGCGGCAACGTCGTCCTCGTGCAGATCGAGAACGAGTACGGCGCGTACGGCTCCGACAAGACCTACCTGCGCGAGCTCGTGCGCGTGACCGAGGACGCGGGCATCACGGTGCCGCTGACCACGGTCGACCAGCCCATGCCGTGGATGCTCGAAGCCGGAAGCCTGCCGGGGCTCCACCTCACCGGATCGTTCGGCTCGAGGTCCGAGGAGCGCCTCGCGACCCTTCGCGAGCACCAGCCCACCGGACCGCTCATGTGCAGCGAGTTCTGGGACGGCTGGTTCGACTGGTGGGGCAGCATCCACCACACGACCGACCCCGCGGCATCCGCCCACGACCTCGACGTGCTGCTCGCGGCCGGGGCCTCGGTGAACATCTACATGGTGCACGGCGGCACGAACTTCGGCACCACGAACGGGGCGAACGACAAGGGGCGCTTCGACCCCATCGTCACCTCGTACGACTACGACGCGCCGATCGACGAGTCGGGGCACCCGACGGCGAAGTTCCACGCGTTCCGCGAGGTCATCGCCAAGTACGCCCCCGTTCCCGATGCCGTGCCCGCACCCCGCCCAGAGGCCCCCGCCTTCGAGGTGGTCCTGTCGGGAGAGGGCGATTGGATGCCGGCCCTCAATCCCGTCGCGATCGCCGACGATCCGCCGAGCTTCGAGCAGATCGCGCACCTCGGCCCGCTCGTGCGGTACGACGTGGAGCTGCCCGCGTTCTCGGGTCCTGCGGCGCTCGTGTTCGCCGAGGTGCGGGATCTGGCGTGGGTGCACGTGGACGGCACACCCGTGGGTCGCCTGTCGCGGACACTGCACGAGCGCGCCCTGACCATTCCCGCGGGTGCTCGGCTCACGATCCTCGTCGAGGACCAGGGCCGCGTGAACTACGCCGATCGCCTCGGCGAGGCCAAGGGCCTGTTCGGACCCGTCACCCTGAACGGCGAGCCGCTCACCGGCTGGACCGCGACGCCCGTCGCCCTCGAGGCCGCGGAAGGAACGGGAGCCGGTTCGGTGGGCCGCGTGCTGCTGCGGGGTTCTTTCGACCTGGACGCGTCCGCCGATCTGTTCCTCGACACCACCTCATGGGGCAAGGGCTTCGCCTTCGTCAACGGGTTCTTCCTCGGCCGGTACTGGAACAACGTGCCGCAGAACACCCTGTACGTCCCGGGTCCCGCAACGCGCGCGGGTGCGAACGAGATCGTCGTGCTCGAGCTGGAGCACGCGGTCGAGGCCGTCGCCCGCTTCGTCGCCGAGCCGTCCCTGGGGCAGCTCGAGGAGTAGTCCGTCACGGGAACAGGTGCGTACGCCGAGAACAGGCCGATTCCTCGCGGATCGGCCTGTTCTCGTGGCATCCCCTGTTCTCGTGGCATCCCTCCCGCCCGGCGGCGCGCCCGGGAGGAGCAGGATGGGGGCATGACGATGGCTACGTGGCTCCGGTCGATCCCCTCGCTCACCGGGACTCCCCCGGAGAGGGATGCCGAGCCACTCCCCGACGCACCCGAGGCGCTGTTCGAGCGGTGGATCCGGCACGCCGTGGACGCCGGCGTCGTCGAAGCGCACGGCGCGACCCTCGCGACGGTCGATGCCGACGGCGTCCCCGATGCGCGCACGCTGATTCTCAAGGACCTCGGCCCGGAGGGGTGGGCCTTCGCCGGCCCGCGCGCTTCCGCCAAGAGTGCGCAGCTCGCGACCCAGCCCGCCGCGGCCCTGAACTTCTGGTGGCCGGCGGTCCTGCGGGCCGTGCGCGTGCGCGGGCGGGTGGTCGAAGCCTCGGCCGAGGAGAGCGCCGCCGACCTCGCCGCCCGGTCCGCCGCCGCCCGCGACGGGATCGAGCCGGGCGGGTGGGTGCTCTGGCGACTCGTCCCCGACCGGGTCGAGTTCTGGCAGGGGTCGCCCGACCGCCGTCACCTGCGCACGATCTACCGTCGCACCGCCGACGGCTGGCAGCAGACAGGCCCCGCGAACGAGAGCGAGAAGCGATGAGCGACTACGAGGTCACCGAGATCGGCGGGCTGGACGACTGGCGCGACCACTTCGGCGGTTTCGACCCGGCCCGCTCCCGCGACGGGCGACGCGTCGTCGACCACGAGCTGACCATGCAGTTCATCGGGATGACGGCGAACGCTCTGCGCCCCGGCGAGGAGGCGGGCTACTGGCACCGGCACACCCGGGTCGAGGAACTGTACGTCTTCCTCGAGGGTCAGGGTCAGATGGGCCTCGACGACGACGTGGTCGACGTCGGCCCCGGCAGCGTCGTGCGGGTCGGGCAGAACGTCTGGCGCACCTGGCGCGCGACCCCGGGCGGAGAGGGCGAGCTGCGGTGGCTCTGCATCCGCGCGGGCGGCGAGGCGCTCCCACCCCTGCCGGACGACAGCTCCCGCGACCCCGAGCGTCCGATGCCGTGGAGCGACGAGGCCTGACGGCGGTTCGGCGTCAGGTGCGGGATCTCGCGACAGATCGGGCACGCCGTCGCGCCCCCTGACCCGGCTCAGGACATCGGGGACGGCAGGACGGGGCTGTTCGAGGTGAGGCGAGCCAGCACCCGGTGCGCGAGCTTCATGAACTCCGTCGTCGCGGGTGACACCGCCCCGCCCCGACGCGTGACGAAGGCGTAGTGCTCGTTCACCGCGGGTGTCAGGGTCGTCCAGTGCAGTCCGCGCTCGGTGATGACGGAGCGCCCTACGTGGTACGACACGAGCGAATCGCCCACCCCCTGGGCGGCGAGTTCGAGCGCGTGCGTCTGGAACTCGACCTCGATGATCGGGTGCAGGGTCAGGCCCGCGGCCTGTGCGCGCTGCAGGATCGAGACACGCAAAGGATCATCCTGTGACCAACGAGCTTCCGAAAGGATGAGGGGGCGGGATGCCAGAGTCTCGATCGTGACGGGCTGGGCGGTGTGCGCGGCCGTACGCGAGACGTAGACCACCTGATCGGAGAAGACACTCTGCGAGACGACGAGGTCGCGGTCGTCGACGGGGAGCTGCACGAGACCCGCCTCGAGCTCGCCGGCGCGCACGGCGTCGGCGACTTCGGCCGAGTTCAGGCCCGTGACACGGATCCGCACGCCGGGGTGCTGATCGTGGAACTCGCGAATGAGGTCGGTCAACAGGTACAGGTGCGCGCTGTTGAAGGTGCCGAACGAGACGGTGCCCTCTTCGATTCCCTTCACGCGACGACCGAAGTCGGCCAGGGCCACCACGTCGTTGACGGCGCGCTCGGCCAGGGGAAGAAGCTGCCGCCCCGCGTCGGTGAGGGTCAGGCGCCGCGACGTGCGACTGAATAGCCGCAGCCCCAGGTTCTGCTCGAGCACGGCGATCTGCTCCGACAGGCTCGGCTGGGCGATGTGATGCTCGGCGGACGCCGCGGCGAACGTGCCGACGCGCGCGGCCGTGACGAAGTACTCGAGCTGTCTGACGGTGGGAAGCGGCATCCACGGACTCCAAGGTTTTACCTGTGGCCACCATAGCGAAACAAGTCTGGCTCTGATCCCGCCCCGCTGATGCACTGGAACCAGTCATCAGCGAGTCGGACGGAGACACACATGCACGGAACGGCGGGGGTCGCCCTCATCACGGGCGCCGCGAGCGGAATGGGCGCCAGCGCCGTCGCTCTCTTCCTCGAGCGGGGCTACCGCGTGCTGGGAGTCGACGTCGCCGCCACCTCCGCGCCCCGGGGCTTCGAAGAGACGTACGTCTCCGTCGTCGCCGACGTGCGATCCCGGGCCGCGCTCGAAAGCGCGATCGACGATGCCCTCGAGCTGGAGGATGCCATCGACGTCGTCGCGAACATCGCCGGCGTCTACCCGCCGACGACGCTCGACACCTACGACGACGACCTCTTCCGCCGCGTCTTCGACATCAATGTCCTCGGCATCCTGAATGTCATCGCCGCCGCCCGACCGCGCCTGGCGCGGGGCGCGTCGGTCGTCAACTTCGCCTCCGTCGACGCGTTCCAGGTCTCGCCCGGGCAGTTGCTGTACGGCGCCTCGAAGGCAGCGGTGGTCATGCTGACGAAGTCGCTCGCGCTCGAGCTCGCCCCGCACGGCATCCGCGTCAACGGCATCGCCCCCGGCTGGGTCGCCACCCCCGGGAACGCCGCGACGGGACGAATGGATGCCGCGGCGGCATCCATTCCGCTCGGGCGCGTTGCGCAGCCCGAGGAGATCGCCGCCTGGGTGTGGCTCGTCTCGCAACCCGACTACGGCGCGTTCCTCACGGGCGAAACCGTCGTCCTCTCCGGCGGGGACGTGATGCGGTGAGGGCTCCCATCGTGGTCGTCACGGGCGCGGCTCGCGGTCAGGGAGCGGCCCACGCGGAGCTCCTGGCCGAGCGCGGGTACGCCGTCATCGTCGCCGACATGCGCGACGACGAGGGCGAGCGCACGGCGCAGCGCCTGCGTGACCGGGGAGCGGACGCGAGCTACCGCCACCTCGACGTCTCGTCCGAGGACGAGTGGTCGACCCTCGCCGACGAGCTGCGCTCCGCGGACGCACCCCTCTGGGCGCTGGTCAACAACGCCGGCATCCTGCGGCACCGGGCCCTCGTCGACACGCCACTCGCCGAGTGGGAGGGCCAGTTCGCGGTGAACACGCGCAGCGCGTTCCTCGGCATCCGGGCGCTCGCTCCCGTCATGGTCGACGGTGGCTCCATCGTCAACGTCTCGTCGACGGCGGCCCTCGTCGGCGCGGCCGGCTACACGGCGTACTCCGCATCGAAGGCGGCGCTGCTCGGCCTGACCCGCGCGGCCGCGGTCGAACTCGCGCCGCGGCTGCGCGTCAACGTCATCTGCCCCGGGGGCGTCGACACCGCGATGAACGACGACGAGCCCGCGGGCGGATCGAGTTCGGCCGCGCCCCTCGGTCGCCGCGCCCAGGTGCACGAGATCTCCCCGCTCGTGGCGTACCTCGTCGGTGACGACGCGTCCTTCGTGACCGGTTCCGTCCTGACCATCGACGGCGGCTTGACCGCCGCGTGAGACCTGCACCACCCACCCGCACCCCACCCGAAGGAACAGCACCATGACCCGCATCACGCTCCGCCGCTCCTCCCGCGTCCTCGCCCTGCTCACGGCATCCGGTCTCGCCCTCGCCGGCTGTGCAAGCGCCGCTCCGACCTCCTCGGTCGCGTCGGACTGCGCGCCCGCCGACGAGGGGCTGACGACGTTCACGCCCGGCACGCTGACCGTCGGCGTTCCCGAGAACCCGCCGTACACCCAGACCGACGGCTCCGGCGGCGCCTCGGGCATCGAGATCGACGTCATCGAGAAGCTCGCCGCCGCCGAGTGCCTCGCCCTCAGCTACGTGCCGATCACCTACGCCAACGGCATCCCGATGATCACGGAGCAGAAGAAGACCGACATCATCACCGGCGGCTGGTACGTCACGCCCACGCGTGCCGAACAGGTCGGCTTCACCACCCCGACGATGTACGACACCATGGGCGTCGTCTCGAAGGACGGCATCGACACCGTCGACGCGCTCGAGAGCGTCGGCACCGTGGGCACCGGCACCGGCTTCTCGTGGAACGAAGAGCTCGCGCCCCTGCTGGGCAGCAAGCTGCAGCAGTACCCCGGCACGGTCGAGATGAAGCAGGACCTCGTCGCGGGTCGTATCCAGGCGGCGCTCGACGGCTACGCCGTCGCGGTGGCGGCCTACGCCGACACCGATTACAAGGTCGAGCCCATCCAGGCCGATCCCCGCGTCTCGATCACGCAGACCAAGCCCCTGATCGCCTTCCCCGTCTCGAAGGACAACACCGCACTGTCCGACGCCCTCAGCGCCCTCATCGACCAGTACCGCACCGACGGAACGCTCGCCGACCTGCTGAAGCAGTACGACCTGCCCTCCGATCTGCTGGTGCCCGCCGACGTCGCGGCCACCTCCATTCGATGACCGAACGGGGCGCCCGCCCTGCGCGGGCGCCCCGATTCCTCCGAGAGGCCCCCCATGCCCCAGCTGATCACCGAGGCCAACGAGCTCGCCACCGCGGGCGTCACGATCTCGCACCTGTCCAAGAGCTTCGGCACGAACCTCGTGCTCGATGACATCTCCATGACCGTCGCCGCCGGCAGCGTCACCGCGCTCATCGGACCGTCGGGCTCGGGCAAGAGCACGCTACTGCGCTGCGTCAACCTGCTCGAACAGCCCGATCGCGGCACCGTCACGGTGGGCACGACCACGATCGAGGCCGGTGCGAGAGTCTCGGACCGCTCGCTCCTGGCACTGCGCCGACAGGTCGGGATGGTGTTCCAGTCGTTCAACCTCTTCCCGCACATGACCGTCCTGCGCAACGTCGCCTACCCGCAGGAGAAGATCCTCGGCCGCTCCCGCGCCGAGGCGGAAGAGCGCGCCCTCACGCTCCTGGAGCGCGTGGGACTGCGCGACAAGGCGCAGCAGCACCCCGGCCGCTGCTCGGGCGGCCAACAGCAGCGCATCGCCATCGTGCGCGCGCTCGCACTGAACCCCCGCGCGATGCTGTTCGACGAGCCCACCAGCGCCCTCGACCCGGAGGTGGGGGTGGAGGTGCTCGCCGTGATGCGGGAGCTGGCCGAGAGCGGCATGACGATGATCGTCGTCACCCACGAGATGCAGTTCGCGCGCGACGTGTCCGACCATCTCGTCGTCATGGCCGACGGCCGCATCATCGAGGAGGGCGACCCTCGCGCCATCATGGCCGCGCCGACCGAGGAGCGCACCCGCCGGTTCCTCTCGGCCGTCCTGGAGCGCTGACGTGGAGGCTGTCGTCGCCGTCCTGCTCGGACTGCCCATGACCCTCCTCGTGGCCGCCGCCGCGTTCGCGATCGGCCTCGTGGGTGGCATCCCGCTGCTGCGGGGGCTGCGGTCCCGGCACCGCGCCGTGCGGGTGATCGTGCGCTTCGTCATCGACCTCATCCGCGGCGTCCCGCCCATCGTGTGGCTCTTCCTGCTGTTCTTCGGCGTCTCGTTCGGCGCGCTGCGCTTCAACGCCCTCGCCGCGGCGATCATCGGGCTCGGGGTCATCTCGGCGGCCTACCTGGCCGAGATCTACCGCGGAGGCTTCGCAACGCTCCCCGCCGGGCAGACGGAAGCCGCGCGAGCACTCGGCCTCGGTCGGCGGTCGACCTTCGTGCGGGTGCTGGCGCCGCAGGCGGTACGCACCGCGTTGCCCTCGATCGCCACGTTCCTTCTCGCGCTGGTGAAGGACTCATCGATCGCCTCCACGATCGGAGTCACCGACATGGTGTTCGCGGCGAACACGTTCGTCCGCCAGAACCCCATGACCGCCGGACTCACGCCGTTCTTCGTCGCCGCCGCCGTGTACGTCGTGATCAGCATCCCGCTGGCGATCGTGGCGCGCCGGCTCGACGCGCGCCTGAGAAGGAGTGCCTGATGGACCTCTCGATGTACCTCCCGCGCCTCCTCGACGGACTCGGGGTCAGCCTGCAGCTGACGGCGCTCTCGGTCGTCTTCGGCTACGCGATCGGACTCGTCTTCGCCCTCGGGGTGTCGTCCGTGCACCGGGGCCTGCGCTGGCCCGCCCTCGTCGTGGTCGAGGTCGGCCGCGGCATCCCGGCTCTCGTCGTGCTGTACATCGTGTACTACGGACTGCCGGCGGCCGGGGTGCTCTTCAGCAACTTCTGGTCGGCGGCCGCCGGCCTGACGTTCACGGTCGCGGCGTACTCGTCGGAGATGATCCGCGCCGGCATCCAGTCCGTTCCGCGCGGGCAGGGCGAAGCGGCGGCCGCTCTCGGCCTGTCGCGCCTGCCGACGTTCGCGCGGGTGATTCTGCCGCAGGGACTACGTTCGTCGATCCCCGCCCTGATGGGCCTGGCGATCCAGTCGTTCCAGGGCACGTCGCTGGCGTACTCGATCTCGGTCAACGAGCTGATGAGCCAGGCGTACCAGGTCAGCTCGCTCACCTTCGCGTACCTCACCGTGTACGCCGTCACCGGTCTCATCTACGCCGCGATCGCCGTGCCGGCCACCTGGGTGTCGGTCTGGGTGGAGCATCGTCTCGCGCGGGGGCACTCATGATGCGCCTCACGTGGATCGAGGCGACGGTGGGAGACCCCGCCCACGCCCCGTTGTGGGAACTTCTGCGCACGCACGTGAGACAGCTCGCGGCCGGGCAAGCCGAGGTGCGGGTGCGTCACGTCGACACCGACGCCGGTGGCATCCGGACCCCCGCCAACCGGCTGTTGAGCGATGCCGCCGTGCTGTCGACCGCCATCGACGCACTCCCCGCGAGCGACGCGATCGTCGTGGGCTGCTGGGGCGCCCCGACGGTGGCCGTGCGCGACGCCGTGCCGGTGCCCGTGTCCACCCTGACGGATGCCGTGGCCCGAGCGACGGGCTCGCTCGCCCGGCGCGCGGCCGTGGTCACCGTCGCGCCCGCTCTCGAGACGCTGTTCGCCGAAGACCTCCGCGCCCACGGCGCGAGCGGGTTCCTCCGGGGTCGGCCCGTGCGGGCGTACGCACCCGAATCGACCCTCGCCGATGTCACCCGGGCGGTCGCCGAACCCGACGACCTCCTCTCGCGCTTCGACGCCGCCGCTCGCGAGGCCGTCGACGAGGGCGCGGATGCCGTGATCGTCGGATGCGGGTACCTCGGCGCCCTCTTCGCCTCCCACGGCTACGCCTCGGTGGGCGGTGCCCCCGACGTACCGGTGTGGGATCCGAACCTGCTCGCGATGGAGCAGGTGCTCTCGCTGGTCCGTCTCGCCGACGCCGGCATCCGGCCGACCGACCGCGGCTACCCCCGACCCCACGGCGAACGGGCCATCGCGCTCGCCGCCGCCGCCCGACGCCTCTCCGACGGAGCTCCGTCACCCGAAAGGACACCCGCATGACCCGTTACTGCGTGATCGGAGCCGGCGCCGCCGGTATCTCGGCCCTCCAGCGCTTGCGCGCGGCCGGGTACGACGCCGACTGCTTCGAGAAGACCGACCGCGTCGGCGGCCACTGGCACACCGACTACGACGCGCTGCATCTCATCACCTCGCGCGACATGACCGGCTTCGAGGGCTTCCCGATGCCCGCGGACTACCCCCACTTCCCCCGGCGCGACCAGGTGCGCGCGTACCTCGAGTCGTACGCGCGCGAGCACGGCCTCTACGACGTGATCCGCTTCGAGACCGCGGTGGTCTCGGTCGTGCCGCGGGCGGGCGACGGACCCACGGGATCCGCCGGCTGGACGGTCACCCTCGACACCGGCGAGAGCATCGACTACGACGGCGTCTTCGTCGCGAACGGTCACTTGTGGGACCAGAAGCGTCCCGCCATCTCGGCGGATTTCACCGGGAAGCAGGTGCACTCCGGCTCGTACCGGAACACCGGCGACATCGAGGGAACGCGCGTGCTCGTCGTGGGGGCCGGGAACTCCGGATGCGACCTGGCCGCCGACGCCGCGCAGCATCGGCTCGACGTCGACATCGTCATCCGCGAGGGCATGTACTTCCAGCCGAAGAGCTACTTCGGCGTCCCCCGTCAGGAGATCCCGTGGATGGGGCAGTTCGCCCCCGACGAGCAAGACCTGATCGCGCGCGTGCTCGCGCGCGTGTCGATCGGCGAGGCGAAGGACTATCCCGGACTGCCCCAGCCGACGTATCGCACGCTCGCCGAGGGGCGGACGGTCGTCAACGAGCTGCTGCTGTACTGGCTTCAGCACGGCCGCATCGCCGTGCGACCCGGGATCGAGCGCATCGAGGGGCGCACCGTGCACTTCGCCGACGGCGAGGCCCGCGAGTACGACACGATCCTGTGGGCCACCGGCTTCCACGCCTCGCTGCCGTTCCTCGACGATGCCCTCGTACCGCGGCGGAACGGCGTGCCCCTGCGCCTCGCGGCCGGCATCGTGCCCGTCGGGCTCGACAAGCTGTACTACATCGGGCTGTCGGCGCCGCGCGGACCGCAGATTCCCGTCTACGGCGTGCAGACCGCGCTGGCTCTGCGCATGCTGGCGCTGCACGAGTCGGCACGCGCGGGGTATGTGCCCCTGGCGTCGTACCTGGCCGGTCTTCAAGATGCCGACGACCGCATCGACATCGTGCGCGCGGTGTGGACCGACCAGCTCGCCGATACCGAGCGCCTTCTGGACGCATTCGCGCTCGCCCAGGCGGAGCCGGTGTCCGGCGTCGTGTGACACGCGGAGGCGCGTCGACGCAGGTTCGACCTCAGGCGCGCGATCTCGCGTGATGCCGCTTGACGCGGTTGCGGTTGCCGCAGCCCGCGGCGGTGCACCAGATGCGGTTGTGTCGGGGAGAGGTGTCGAGGTAGACCCAGCCGCACGCGTCGTCGCCGCACTGGCGCGCCGCGCGAAGGTCCGAGGTCAGCAGGTCGTGGGCGAGGTGGGCGATCGCCGCGCGCGGACCGGTGAGGTCGGCGGGCGGATGCCAGTGCCACCGCTCGCCGTCTCGGTGCAGGCTCGAACGGCTCAGGGCGTCGATGTGCTCACGGGCGATGAGGGCGACGGCATCCGGTGACTCTTCGAAGACGGCCTCGTAGACGGCTTCGCGGAGCGCGATGATCGCGGTGTGCTCCGCCGCGGCCGTTTCGGGTGCGGCGGAGGCGAGAGCGCGGAGGGTGTCGGGATCGGCGATCAGATCGATCTCGGCGCACCAATCGAGCACCGCCTCGACGTCCGGCAGGGTGTCGATGGCGCGGGCGTCGTCGAGACGCCAGTGCACCGTGTCGACGAGGTCGAAGGCCGGGTGGCCTCCGACGCGGGGAAACGTCGTCGCGCCCATACCGGACATCCTAATGCGCGAAGAGGTCTTGACGCGTTACCCCCGGGACCGACAGGTTTAACGGATGAACACGGAAACACACATTAGGAAACGGTTGGGCGGCGACTTCCATCGGTTCTGGCTGGCGCAGACGACCTCGGCCGTGGGCAGCCAGGTCGGCGATCTCGCCGTCCCCCTGCTGGCCGTGGTGATCCTGCACGCGACGGCCGCGGAGGCCGGGCTCGTCGGGGTCGCCCGCTGGCTGCCGTTCCTTCTGCTCGCACTCCCCCTCGGCGTGCTGGTCGACCGGCGGCGGCGGCGCCCCGTCCTCGTCGCCGCCGACATCGCGCGCGCGGCCCTCATCGTCGTTCTCGTCGCCGTGGCCGTGACCGGGGCGCTGACCCTCCCCGTGCTGCTGGGGCTCATCTTCGTCATCGGGGCCTTCACCGTCGCATTCGAGGTGGCATACCAGTCGTTCCTGCCCACGGTCGCCGCGCGAGACGACCTCGAGCGGGCCAACGGCCGGTTGCAGGCCACCGCCTCCGCCGCGCAGGTCGGAGGACCGGGCCTGGGCGGCTGGCTCGTGCAGACTCTGACGGCCCCGTGGGCCCTCCTCTCGCAGGCCGTGACCTATGCCGTCTCGGCCGTCGCACTCCTCGGCATCCGTTCATCCGAGTCCGACCCCCTCCCGCAGCGCCGCGGCGCGCTCGCCGAGCTCCGGGAGGGACTGGGGTTCGTGCGACACGATCGCTATCTGGTCTCACTGGTGGGGTTCTCGGCGATCTACAACCTGTTCGCCCAGTGGATCACCGTTCTGCTGCTCGTCCACGCCGTGCGCGAGCTCGGCCTGACCGCGGGGCATCTCGGTCTCGTCTTCAGCCTCGGCGCGGTGGGAGCCGTGGTCGGCGCCGCGGCCGCCCCCGCGAGCGTGCGGCGCTTCGGCGTCGGACCGATGCTCATCGCCTGCGCCGGAGCCGAGAGCCTCGTTCTCGGCGTCATCCCGTTCGTGGATGCCGCGTGGTCGACGCCCGTGATCGTCGCCGCACTCGTGGGCGTCTTCGCCGTCAACGGCGCGGGCACGTCACTGTCGAGCGTGGTGGCTCTCACCCTCCGGCAGCTGCGGACGCCCGACCACCTGCTCGGACGGGTCAACGCGACCGTGCGGTGGATCTCGTACGGCGTCGTCGCGATAGGCGCGGGCCTCGGCGGCCTCGCGGGCGAAGCCCTGGGCACCCGGGCCGGGATCGCGGTGGGGTGCGTCGGGGTGGCGCTCACCGTCGTGTGGGTGGCGGCCTCCCCCCTTCGCACCATCGGCACCACCGCGAGCATCGCCCTGCGCTGACCCGCGGCAGCGCCTCACGGCGTGGCGATCACGGGCTCCGCGGCATCCGGAGTCTTCGTCCGCAGAGACGGGCTCGTGAAGCGCGTGCGGCCGATGACCACGGCGGCGGCGACCATGAGCGCGGCACCCAGCACGTAGGGCGCCGCGTGCGCGACATGGGCGTAGAGGAGCCCGGCGACCAGCGGCGCGACGGTGCCGACGGCGGCGTTGAGGGACTGCGCGGCCCCGGCGATCCAGCCCTGCTCGTCGTCTGCGACGGCGTTGGAGAGCAGGCCATCCATCGTGGCCTGAGCCGCGCCCTGGCCCGCCGCGAGTGTCAGCGCACCCACGACGAACAGCCACGGCTGAGCGATCAGCGACGCGACCACCGCGAGGGCGACCAGCCCGACCGCCTGGGTGACGATGCCGCTGACCACGACACCCCGCTCGCCGATGCGCGGCAGCAGGAAGCCGAGCAGCACGCCCTGGATGGCGATGTCGATGATGCCGACGCACGCGGTCAGCAGGCCGATCGCGGTGGGGCTCCACGAGATCGCATCGAGCGCGAGGACGCTGAAATTGTTCACGAAGAAGCCGAACGGCAGGCCCACCAGGATGAGGCCGATCATGAGGCCCCGCAGCTCGGGCCGCCGGAAGACGCCTCGGAAGACCGCGAAGGGATGAACCGCCCGCAGATCGAGCGAGGTGATGCGCTTGGCGGGCTCGAGGCTCTCGGGCAGCAGGAAGATGCTGAGGACGGCGACCGTCAGGGCGAGGGCCGCGGTGACGAAGACGGGCAGGTCGACGTCGATCGCAGCGAGGGTCCCACCGAGGGCGGGGCCGACCATCGTGCCGATTCCGGCGGTGGCGCCGAGCACGCCGAAGCGGCGAGCGCGCTTGTCGGGCGGGGTGATGTCGGCGAGGTAGGCGAAGAGGGCGGGGAGGTCGCCGGCGGTGAGGCCCTGCACTATGCGGCCGAGCAGCAGCACCCAGATCGCGCCACCGATTCCGAAGAGCAGGAAGCCGAGGGCGGCGCCGAACCCGGCGACGATGATCACCGGTCGACGGCCGAAGCGGTCGGAGATGCGGCCGAGGAACGGCGCGACCAGGAAGGCGCACAGCGCATTGATCGTCTCGAGGATGCCGACCCACACGGCCAGATCCGCGGGACTCGAGACGTAGCGAAGCACGACGAAGGGAAGGACGGGCAGGACGACGGTCATGCCGGCGGTGGTGAGCGTCGTGATGACGACGAGCATGACCCAGGCGCGACGGCCTTGGGTGAGGGGGGCTGAGGTGAAGTCATACCATAACTGTAGTTATACCAGTTTCGGTGTCAATACAGTTTTGGAGCGAGGCCACTAAGATGGACCCATGAGCACGGAACCCGGACGCCGCGAACGCAAGAAGGCCGCCACCCGTAAGGCCATCTCGGACGCCGCGACGATCCTCTTCGTCGAACGCGGCTTCGACGCGGTGAGCATCCGCGAGGTCGCCGAGGCCGCCGACGTGTCCCCCACGACCGTGTTCGCACATTTCCCACAGAAGGAGGCGCTCGTCTTCGACGAGGACGATGCCCAGCGCGACATGCTCGTGGATGCCGTGCGGGACCGCGCACCCGGCGTCTCGGTCTCCGACGCCCTGCGCGACCTCTACCGCCGCGAGCTCATCGGCCTCGCCTTCGACCCCTCGGGCGACCACCGCCGGCAGTTCATGAAACTCATCGACACCACGCCGCCGCTGCGCGAGTACGCCTCACGCATGTGGCTCCGCCACGAAGACGCCCTCGCTCAGGCGATCGCCGAGACCACGGGACGCGACGAGCCCGACGCCGAGGTGCGGGTCTACGCGCGCATGGTTCTCCAGCTGCAGATCCTCGCCTTCGAGCACAATGACGCCGAGGCGACCATCGAGGCCGGCTTCCGCATCCTCGACCGGGGGTGGCGCGAGGAGCACTGAGGGCGCGCGGGACCGCGCCGCGGGCGGTTGCCGCGCATCCACGGGCGACACCGCATCACGCCGAAACGCCGTCCGTACCGAGCGGGACGGGGAGGACCCGCGCCGGATCAGTCGACGGGGAACAAGAGCGACATCTCGTCAGCCACGGCGGCAAGTCGCGCATCGAAGGTGGCGACGGGGACGCGCAGGTGGACCGCCACCGCCAGGACGCACGTGTCGGGCATTTTCAGCGCGTACGTGGCACGCAGACGCGCCAGCAGCAGGGGCTCATCGGGCCCCATCACCGCCACCTCTCCCCCGAGGCTGCGCAGGGCGTCCCACAACTCCCCCTCGCGCCCGACACGCGCGGCGGCGACAAGGGTCTCCGCGACGGTCAGCGAGTGCAGAAGGAAAGGCCCCGACTGCCGGGAGAAGAGAGCCTTCGCCCGGTCATGGTGGGCATCGTCCGGGCTGAACAGGGCGATGACGACCCCGGCATCGAGAACGATCACTCGGGCCAGTCCCCGCGGAGCTCCTGGAGGTACCCGTCGGGATAGACCCCCGCCAGCCGCTGCACCGCCGCGTCCACGGCGGCGCGACGATCAATCGCCTTCAGCGACTCCTCATCCTGGATCGCCTGCCCGCCCCGCACGACCAGGTGCATGAGCAGAGCGCTGGGCGACTCGTCGGGCCATCGGGAACGCGCAATCTCGAGAGCCTGTTCGACCGCGCGCGTGTGCGTCACTTGCGTGCGCGGTCGAGTGGTCGGCATGCGGCGAGTGTACCACCGAGAGGAGGGGGTGTACCACCTCTGCTTCGCTACACACCTCCACTGCTCGCACGCACGACGAGCGCCGCGGGCACCGTCTCGACGACGGGGGCTCCCCCCTCGATCGCGGCGACGAGAGCGGCCACGGCGCGGCGGCCGAGGGCGTCGAAGTCCTGGCGGACGGTGCTGAGCGGCGGGCGGAACTCCGCGGCATCCACGATGTCGTCGAAACCCACCACCGCGATGTCGGAGGGGATGCTCCGGCCCGCGTCGGCCACCGCGCGGAGGACCCCCAGCGCCATCTGATCGTTGGCGACGAACACGGCGGTGGCGGCGTCGAGGGCCGCGGCCGCACGATGACCGGATGCCGAGGTCCAGTCCCCTCGCGCGGGTTCGACGATCGCAGCCCCCGCCTCGGCGAGAGCCTCGCGCCAGCCGCGCTCGCGCTCGGCGGCGGCGAAGGAGCGGGCGGGTCCGGCGACGTGGTGCACGCTCGCGTGGCCGAGAGAAAGAAGGTGCGCGGTGGCGGCGCGGGCCCCGCCTGCATGGTCGGTCTGCACGATCGAGAAGCGCTCGTCGGGCGGCGAGTCCACGACGACGAGGTGCAGGTCGGCGGGGGGTTCGGTGTCGCGCGCGAGCTCGGTCGCCTCGTTCAGCACGACGGCGCCATCGACGCCCTGAGAACGGAGTCGGGCGAAAGCCTCGTGGATGCCGCGTTCTCCGACCGTCACGACGGCCAGGGCGTAGTCGCGAGCGGCGGCGGCCTCGGAGATGGCCTGGAGCATGCGGGAGTTGCCGACCGAGGCGAGGGTCGATACGACGAGTCCGATGGTGGAGGTCTGGCCCGTGCGCAGAGCACGCGCGGCCCGGTGCATGCGGTAGCCGAGGTCGGCCATCGCCTTCTCCACCCGGGCCCGGGTGGCGGGGTCGACGCGGGGACTGCCGTTGGCCACGCGCGACACCGTCTGCGCCGAGACTCCGGCCTCGGCGGCCACGTCGGCCATGGATACGCGCATCACGCCCCCTCATGTTGACGATATCACGACCCAGTTGTAGCGTGTTATCGTGAACACGGACAGCCCCTCCGCGCAGCCCCTGGGCGCCGGCGTCGTCAAGCGCTCGACCCGCCTCGCCGACGGCCGCGAGCTGATGTACTTCGACGACCCGGGCACGACGCTCGGCGCCGAGCGCTCGGTCGACGCCCGCACCCTCGACCCGCGCCCCACCACCGCCACCATGCGGCAGGACGTGCTGACCGGTGACTGGATCACCGTGGCATCCAATCGGCAGAACCGCGCGTTCCTCCCGCCCGCCCACCTCGACCCGCTCTCGCCACAGACGCCGACGAACCCGTCCGAGATTCCCTCGCTCTACGACGTCGCCGTCTTCGAGAACAAGTCGCCCTCGTTCGGGCCCGCCCTCGACACCGCGATCGGCGACGCCCCCGCGGCCGTCGATCCGCCCCGAAGCGACGACGACCTCGAGCACCTCGGTCTCGGCCGCACCCGCACCTCGGTGGGCCGGTGCGAGGTCGTGTGCTTCAGCCCGCAGCACGAGGGGTCGTTCGGCTCGCTCTCGCGGACGCGCGCCCGCACCGTCATCGAGGCGTGGGCGGACCGGACCGCGGCGCTGTCGGCTCTGCCCGGCATCCGTCAGGTGTTCCCGTTCGAGAACCGCGGGCAGGAGATCGGGGTCACCCTCCCCCACCCGCACGGGCAGATCTACGCCTACCCCTACGTGACGCCGCGAACCCACCGCCTGCTCGACACGATCTCGCGCACCTCCGACGACCTGTTCGCCCGCATCCTCGCCTTCGAGCAGGGCGGCGAGCGCGTCGTGCTGCGCGGAGAGCACTGGACGGCGTACGTGCCCTTCGCCGCCCGCTGGCCCATCGAGGTGCACGTGCTGCCGCACCGCCACGTGGCCGATCTGGCCGAGACGACCGACGCCGAGCGCGACGAGCTCGCCCCCTTCTACCTGCGGCTGCTGCGCGGCATCGACGCGCTGTACGACACCCCCACGCCCTACATCGCGGCCTGGCACCAGGCGCCGGTCGGACGCGGACGCGAGGCCGTGCGCCTCAACCTGCAGATCACCTCGCCCCGGCGCGCCGCCGACAAGCTGAAGTACCTCGCCGGATCCGAGGCCGCCATGGGCGCCTGGATCGGCGACGTGACCCCCGAGTCGCAGGCCGAACGCCTGCGCGCCGCCATCGACACCGTTCCGGAGGTGACGGCATGACCGCCGTCGACGATGCCCGCTCCCTGCTCACCACGCTGACCGAGGCCCCGCTGGAGGGAGTGTGGTCGGCCCCGGGCCGCGCCAACCTCATCGGCGAGCACACCGATTACAACGAGGGCTTCGTCTTCCCCTTCGCGATCGCGCAGCGCACCGCGGCCGCCGTCGCCCTGCGCGACGACGACCTGATCCGGGTGCGCTCGACCTTCTCCCCCGACGCCGTGGAGGTCTCGCTCGCCGGGCTCGATGCGGCGATCGCCGCCGGCGGCCTCGACTGGGCGGGCTACCCGCTGGGCGTGGCGTGGGCGTTGCGTCGAGCGGCTCCGGATGCCGAGCCCCGGGGCGTCGACATCGCCCTGGCCTCGGATGTGCCCGTGGGGGCGGGCCTGTCGTCGTCGGCTGCGATCGAGGGCGCCGTGGCATCCGCCCTCAACGACGTGTGGAGCGCCGGTCTGGACAAGGTCGCCCTGGCCCGGGTCGGCCGCGTCGCCGAGAACGACGCCGTGGGCGCCCCGACCGGGATCATGGACCAGATGGCCTCGATGCTGGGCGTCGCGGATGCGGCCACCTTCCTCGACTGCCGCTCGCTCGACACGCGTGCGGTGCCCCTCGGCTTCGCCGACGCCGGCCTGTCGATCCTCGTTACCGACACGCTCGTCGAGCACGCGCACTCCACGGGCGGATACCGCGAACGCCGCGACGCGTGCGAGCGGGGTGCCGCGGCCTTCGGCGTCTCATCCCTGCGCGACCTCACCGTCGACGACCTTCCGCGCGCCGAGGAGATCCTCGATGACGTCACCTTCCGACGCGTGCGTCACGTGATCACCGAGAACCAGCGGGTGCTCGACACGGTCGCCGCCCTCGACGCCGACGGGCCCTCCGCGATCGGCGACCTGCTCGTCGCCTCGCACGCCTCGATGCGCGACGACTTCGAGATCTCGGTCCCCGAGCTCGATCTCGCCGTCGAGACGACTCTCGCCGCGGGCGCGCTCGGTGCGCGCATGACCGGCGGAGGCTTCGGTGGGGCGGCCATCGCGCTGATCCCCACCGGACTCGTCCCGTCGGCGACGGCCGCGCTGCGCGCCGCGTTCGCGGCATCCGGCTTCCGCGCTCCGAACCTCTTCACGGTCACCCCGTCGGAGGGGGCGCGGCGCGACGCCTGACGCTCCGGCGGTTTCGGCCGCGACGTCGGGAACCGCGCGCGACCCGCGACGGGCTTGCCCAGCTCGCCCCGCAACGGGCCCGCCCCGCTCGCTTCCCACGCATAAACGCGATCCACACGTATAAACGCGCTCTGCTCGCGTTTCCGCGCGCCGATCGCGTTTATGCGTGGGTCGAGGTGCCCGCCGGCCGCGACTTCGCGCGACGCGTGCCGCACGGGCGGGACATCGCCGCTTCGCGAGGGCAGGATGAGGGCATGGATGCCGCTCCGCTCGCGCACACGTCGAAGGGTGACGTCCGCGGGTTTCGGCGCGGCGCCACCGCCGTCTTCCTCGGCATCCCGTTCGCCCGGCCGCCCATCGGGGCGCTGCGCTTCGCCGCTCCGGTCCCGCTCGAGCCCTGGGGAGGCGAGCGAGACGCCACGGCCTACGGGCCGACCGCGCAACGGGGCGACACGGGCATCACGCTGATCCCCGAACCGAGCGTGCCGGGAGATGCGACCCTCAACGTCAACGTCTTCGCACCGTCGGATACGGATCCGGATGCCGCCCTCCCCGTGCTCGTGTGGATCCACGGCGGCGGCTTCACCTCGGGCTCTCCCGCGAGCCGCTGGTACGACGGAGACGCGTTCGCGCGCGACGGGGTCATCACCGTGGTGATCTCGTACCGGATCGGCTTCGACGGGTTCGGCCTCATCGACGGTGCCCCCACCAACAGGGGCCTGCGCGACCAGATCGCCGCCCTCGAGTGGGTGCGCGACGAGATCCGCGCGTTCGGCGGCGATCCGTCCCGGGTGACGGTGGCGGGGCAGTCGGCGGGCGGCGGGTCGGTGCTCGCGCTGATGACGAGCCCGATGGCATCCGGACTCTTCTCCGCGGCGATGGCCGTCTCTCCGGCGGTCGGTGCCGTCTCGCGGCAGGCCGCGGGGGCGTTCGCCGCTCGTGTCGCCGCCCGTGCGGGCGTCCGCGCCGACCGCGCGGGCTTCGCCTCGGTACCCGAGGAGGTCATCGCGGCAGCCCAGAGGCGTGCCCTGGCGCCGCACCTCGTCCGGGCGCTCTCGTCGCTCGCAACGCTGCTCGACGACGGTCTGCCGCTCGGACCGGTCGTCGACGGAGACGTGCTGCCGCGGCATCCGCTCGACGCCCTCTCGGACGGCGCCTCGTCCGACGTCCCGCTCGTGATCGGGTCGACCGACGACGAGTTCACGGCGCTCACCTCGCGTTACTCCGGCGCGCTCCGGGTGGTACCGGTTCCGCTGGCTCTGGCCGCGCTCGGGCTCCGTCGCTCGCGACGGCGGGCCTACCTCGACCGCACTCGTCGGCGCGGACCCGCGGCCGTCATCGGTGGCTTCTTCACCGACCGCGTCATCCGATCGACCGTGCTGAAGACGGCCCGGGCGCGCGGCGCGGCAGCGACCTGGCTGTACCGCTTCGCCTGGGCCTCGCCCGTGCGGTCCATCGGCGTCGCGTGCCACTGCCTCGACGTCCCGTTCTGGTTCGACCACCTCGACGCCGACGGGGTGGCCACGATCGCGGGCACCCCTCCGGTCGACCTGGCCACGCGGATGCACGCCGCCGCGGTCTCTTTCGCGCGGGACCGGGACCCGGGGTGGCCGACCTGGGATGCCACGACCCGGCGCGCGCGGGTGTTCGACGCCCCGGCATCCGTCCCCGTCGTCGAGACCGACGCGTACGCCGACGTCGCGCCGCTGGTCTGACCGCTCGGCGCGGCGCTGGTCTGCGCGCTCCGTCCGGGGAGCGGGGCGCACGAAAATCGGATACACGCAGCAGAATCGGATGCCACCTACCCGTGGATCCGATTTCGGTGCGGTGATCCGATTCCGGTGCGTCGACCCGCATCCGTCACTGCCCGCACGGCCCGCGGCGAGGGCCGGGCCCCGGCGCCTGGCGCGCGGCTCGGGCGCGGCCCACGGCCCGGGGACGCCCGGCGATCGCGCACCCGGTGCCGCCCAAGGGACAGCAGAAGACGCAGCCAACGCCGAGGTCGCGCCGCCGGTCTGGGCGCTCCGCGCGCGTCACTACGGTGCAGAATCGGACAACCGCACCGAAATCGGATGCCGAACACCCGGTGATCCGATTCCGGTGCGGTGATCCTATTTCGGTGCGTCGCCCCGATCCGTGACGACCCGCGCGGGACGCCCGGGGATCAGAGGTGCGGGATGACCTCGCGTTCGAAGAGCGAGATGCCGGAGGTGTCGTAGGCAGCCTCGGGGAAGTAGTGGATCGCGTAGCCGAGGCCGTGGGCGGCGCGTTCGCGCAGACGCTCGACGATCTGCTCGGGCGTGCCGAAGGCGTCGGACGAGCGGTAGTCGGCCTCGATGGCATCCGCCCGCTCATCGCCCACGTGCGGGCGCAGGCGCGCGACAACCGCGGCGAGACGGTCGGAAGCCTCGGCCTCGGTCTCGCCGACGATCGTGTTGAAGTTCGTCGAGCGGGTGATCTGCGACGCGTCGCGACCGAGGGTCTCGCAGTGCCCGCGCAGGACCTCGGATTTGTGGTCGAACTCCTCGAGCGAGCCGCCGAAGTTCGTGTACGAGGCGTACTTCGCCGCGATCTTGAGCGTGACCTTCTCGCCGCCGCCGGCGATCCAGAGCGGGATGCCGCCGGGCTGGAGCGGCTTCGGCTGCACGATCGCCCCGTCGACCTCGTAGTACTTCCCCGACAGGGTCGCCTCACCCGTGGTCCACGCCTGGTGCATGATCTCGACGCCCTCGCGCAGGCGCCCGAGACGCTCGGCGATGGGCGGGAAGCCGTACCCGTAGGCCTTCCACTCGTGCTCGTACCAACCGCCGCCGATGCCCATCTCGGCGCGACCGCCTGAGATCGCGTCGACCGTGGCCGCGACCTTCGCGAGGTACGCCGGGTTGCGGTAGCCCATGCAGGTGCACATCTGACCGAGGCGGACACGGTCGGTGGCGGCGGCGAAGGCGGCCATGAGCGTCCACGCCTCGTGGGTGGCCTCGGTGCTGGGAACCGGCGTGGTGTGGAAGTGGTCGTAGACCCAGAGCGAGGTCCAGGGACCGTCGTCGGCGCTCTGCGCGAGCGAGTTCATCACGCGCCAGTGCTCGGCGGGGTCGATGCCCACGAGGTCGAAGCGCCAGCCCTGCGGAACGAAGATGCCGAAGTCCATGGGCTCACCCTAGGCGGGGGTACCGACATCGCGGGCCGTTCGTCCGGAACCCGCCGGGCCGGGCCGTGTTCCGTCGCGCGGAACCACCGCCCGACACACCACCGACACCAAGCCACCGACGGCGTGCCGACCCCGGACTCCGCACGACGGTACGGCCCCGCGCGCCCAGCGACGGGTCAGCCGGTGAACGGCTCCAGGCGCCCCCGCATCACGGCCACGGCGTCGGCGTTGTCGTCGATGAGCACCGAGTGCCGGCCCAGGGGGGCGGCGACGGCGCCGAGGGTGCCGCTTCCGGCGAACATGTCGAGCACCCTGTCGCCGGGACGTGAAGACGCCTGCACCATCCGGCGCAGGACCCCCTCGGGCTTCTGCGTCGGGTAGCCCGTCTTCTCGCGGCCCGTGGTCGGCACGATCGTGTGCCACCACACGTCGGTGGGCATCTTGCCGCGCGCGGCCTTCTCGGCGGTGACGAGCCCCGGGGCCATGTACGGCTCTCGGTCCACGGCATCCGAGTCGAAGAAGTACTTCGCGGGGTTCTTGACGTACACCAGGATCGTCTCGTGCTTGGTGGGCCAGCGCCGCTTGGTCTTCGCGCCGTAGTCGTACGCCCAGATCAGCTCGTTGAGGAACTTGTCGCGCCCGAACAGCGCGTCGCACATGACCTTCGCGTAGTGGACCTCGCGGTAGTCCAGGTGCAGGTACAGGGTGCCGTCGTCGGCGAGCAGGCGCCACGCCT
This sequence comes from Microbacterium sp. 1154, assembly GCF_031455375.1. Taxonomy (NCBI): domain Bacteria; kingdom Bacillati; phylum Actinomycetota; class Actinomycetes; order Micrococcales; family Microbacteriaceae; genus Microbacterium; species Microbacterium sp. 1154. The sequence goes on from NZ_JAVDSN010000001.1 coordinate 94,462, forward strand.
CGACGAGCCGCGGCTCGAGGAAGCCCCAGTAGTCGTCGAAACGGTCGTCGTAGGTGCGCAGATCCCCCCGCAGGCGCGCGTACTCGCGCCCGTGGAAGCCGCGCTGGACGACCGGGGGCGGGGGCGGCTCCTCTTCGGGGAAGTCGAGCATGTTCGGATCGTCGAGGGATGCCGCGGCCTCGGGGGCAGCGGCATCCGGGGCCTCGTCCACGGGCGCCTTTCGCGTCGCCGATTCCACGGCCTTGGAGCGGGTGCGTCCGGTGTTGAAGGGCGGATCGAGGTAGACGAGCGCGAACGACCCGTCGGGGTAGTTCGGGGTGACGCGGAGGTTGTCGGCGTGGTGGATCTCGACGCCGCCCGGTGCGGGCGCGTCGGCGGGGGTCGCGGCGCTCACGGGACGCGCTGCAGCCACGCGTCGGTGGCGAACTTCGAGTCGACGAGAGCCTGGGCCTCGGCGTACTCCTCGGCGCTGATGTGCCCGGGGGTCGCCCCGTACAGCGTCGTGAAGGTCTGGATGAAGCGCTCGATGACCTCTGCCCGCGGAAGACCGGTCTGGCTGCGCAGTGGGTCGACGCGCTTGGCGGCCGACACGGTGCCCTTGTCGCTGAGCTTCTCGCGGCCGATGCGCAGCACCTCGGTGAGCACCTGGCCGTCCATGTCGTAGCTGAGGGTCGCGTGGTGCAGCACGCCGCCGTTGGCGAGGCGCTTCTGGGCGGCGCCGCCGATCTTGCCGTGGGGGCCCGCGATGTCGTTGAGCGGCTGGTACACCGCGTCGATGCCGAGCGAACGCAGCGCCTGCAGCACCCAGTCGTCGAGGAACGCGTACGAGTCGGCGAAGGTCATGCCGGCGACAAGGGATGCCGGGACGTACAGCGAGTAGGTCACGATCGAGTTGGCGGCCATCATCATCGCGCCACCGCCCGAGATGCGGCGGACGATGTCGAAGCCGTGCTTCTCGGCACCGGCCGGGTCGACCTCGTTGCGCAGGGACTGGAACGAGCCGATGACCACGGCGCTCTCGTCCCACTCCCACAGGCGCAGCGTGGGCTTGCGCAGCCCCGCGCCCACGCGGGTGGTGAGCACCTCGTCGAGGGCGAGGTTCATGCGGGGCGAGACGGGCTCGTCGTGCACGACCTCCCACTCGAAGTCGGCCCAACCGGGAGCGGTCACCAGCGCGCGGCGGATCGCGGTCGCGACCGACTCGGGGGTGAACCCGAGCAGCTGCGCTCCCTCGGGGAGGGCCGCGCGGATCGCCGCGGCGATCGTGGGGACGTCGGACTCCACCGGCAGGCCGTTCACGGCGGCGTCGATGTCGTCGAGGGCGTCGTCGGGCTCGAGGAAGAAGTCGCCCGCGAGGTGGAAGCCGTGGATGCGGCCCTCGCGCTCTTCGAGGTCGACGACGACCAGTTTTCCCCCGGGGACCTTGTACTCGCCGTGCATGGCTCCAGCCTACGGCGGCGAGGCCGGGCGCGCGGCGGCGGGGAACGCGAGACAGCATCTCGCCGACGAGACGGTGTCAGGACGACACCGAGTTGTCAGCGAGATGCGGTCTCGAGGCTCCGAAGGGGCGCGGGCGACGCGAACGGAGCCGACCCCGCGCCCGGCCACCAGTTCGCGCGGCCGAGGAGCGTCATCAGGGCGGGAAGAAGCAGCCCGCGCACGACCGTGACGTCGAGGATCACGGCCACGACCATCCCCACCCCGATCTCTTTCATCGCCACGAGCTCGCCGAACGCGAAGCCGAGGAAGACGATGCAGATGGCCACGGCGGCCAGCGTCACGACCGGACCCGTGCGGGCGATGCCGTGGCGCACGGCCTCGGCGTTCGCGGAGCGCGGGTCGGCGAAGAGGTCGCGCGCGCGCCAGTGTTCGGTGATGCGGGCGAGCAGGAACACCTCGTAGTCCATGGTCAGGCCGAAGGCGAGGAGTCCGATGAGCAGCGGCGTGGTGACGTCGAGGGTGCCGGTCGGCTCGAACCCGAGCAGCGGCGCACCCCAGCCCCACCCGAAGACGGCGGTGAGCACACCGAGGGTCGAGGCCACGGTGAGACCGGCCAGCACGAGCGCCTTCACCGGCACGATGACGGAGCGCGTGAGGGCGAACAGCAGCGCGAAGCTCGCGGCGGCGACGATGGCGAGCGCCCCCGGTAGGCGCGAGGCCAGGTGCTCGCGCGTGTCGATGAGCGAGGCGGCGGGACCCGTGACCGCGAGCGGAACCGGGGAGTCCAGGCCGCGCACGGCGTGCACGAGGCTCTGCGCCGCGGCTCCCGTCGCACTGTCGCCGGTTGGTGTGAAGGCGACCGCGGTGATCTCGGGCGGCAGGCCCTGGACCACGTCGGCGTCGGCGACCTCGGGCAGGGCGGCGATCCGGTCGAGGACGCCGGTGACGGCGGCATCCTGGACCGATCCGTCGAGCACGACCGTGACGGGCTCGATCCCGAACCCGGTGAAGCCGGTCGTCGTCGCCTCGTACGCCCGTCGCTCCTCGGCCGCCGCGGGCAGGGAACGGATGTCGGAGTCGTCGAGGGCGAGGGATGCCGCGGGGGCGGCGAGCAGCAGCATCAGCGCCGCCGCGACGACGGCGACGACGCCCGGGCCCCGCTGAGCGATCCGCGTCGAGCGGGCGAGCACGCCCTCGCGCGCGACGCGACCGGCCCAGGGGCGCGCCCAGGTGCGCACGCCGGCGGAGGGGAGGGCGCGGTGCAGGAACGAGAGCGAGGCGGGAACGAGGGTGAGGCCCGCGAGGGTCGAGATGACGACGACCACGGCGCCGCCGAGCGCCATGCCCGACAACAGCGGGTCTCCGAGCACCAGGATGCCGACGAGGGCCACCGTCACGGCGAGACCCGACACGAGCACCGCACGACCCGCACCGGCGACGGTGCGGGCGATGAGCTCGTCGAGGGGGACGGTGGGGTCGGCGGTGCGCTCCTCGCGGAGGCGCAGCACCACCAGGAGGCTGTAGTCGACCGCGAGGCCGAGACCCAGGATCGTGACGACGTTGACCGCGAACTCGTTGACGTCGACGACGCGGGCGAGCAGGCCCAGGGCCGCCAGCGTCGGGGCGATCGCGGCGAGGGCGGTGACCACGGGGATCATCGCGATGCGCAGTGACCCGAGCGCGAGGGTGAGCAGGACGACGAGGACGAGGATCGCGACGCCCTCGCCGAGGGCGGCGTCGGTGGTGGCGCGCTCGACGAAAGCCTCTTCGGCCAGCAGGGGGCCGCCGACGAGCTCCTCGGGAGCGTCGATTCCGTGCAGCAGGTCGGAGACGGCGGATGCCGTGGCGACGGCCTCGTCGCCGCTGAGGCCCCGGGCGAGTTCGACGACGACTAGCGACGAGCGGCCGTCGTCGCCGATCGCTCCGCCGGAAGTGTAGGCATCGGAGACCTCGGCGACGCCCGGCAGGGCCCGGATGGACGACATCGCGGCGGTCGCGCTGTCGCGCAGCGTCGGGGAGAAGAAGTCCTCTCCGCGGAGGACGGCGGTGACGATCTCGCCCTCGGGGTCGAGGGCGTCGAGACGTTCGCTCGCGCGCAGCGACTCGCTCCCGGCGGGGGCGTCGGCGACCGAGACCGTGCGGTCGAAAACGTCGCCGGCGAGGGCACCGCCGCCGACGACCAGCACGGCCCACACGAGCAGGACGAATAGGCGGTGCCGGCTGACGCGGCGACCGAGGGAGTACAGCATGGGGAACCTCTGGGACATGAGGGAGCGCCCCCGGCGACGGACGCGAGTCCGCCGCCGAGGGCGCCAGGGGGATCAGCCGCAGCTCTTGGCCGCGTACGAGGCCGTGGCCTCGCCGGTGCGACCGTCGCCGGTCGCCGACACCGTCGCTTCGCCGGCGGGGACCGAGACGGCACGGGTGGTGAAGGTGTGGAACACCGTCGCCCCGGGCTGGACGGCGGGGATGACCCGCTCGCCCCACGCGGTCGTGAGGGTCACGTCGACGGGCACCGTGTCGGTGTTGGTCGCGCGGACGGTCAGCGTCGCCTTCTTCGCCATGCAACGGACCTCGGCGGAGGCCGTCACCGCGAGGGGTGCCGGTTCGTCGATGTCCTTGACCCGGACGTTGCGGTACGACACCGCTTCGCCCCCGCCGTGGTTCTGCAGGCCGATGAAGCCCTGCGAGAGGTCACGCGCCGGATCGGTGCTGGTGAAGTCGTTCACCAGCGTGCCGTTGAGGTAGATCTTTATGGTCTGCCCCTTCACGACGATCTCGTACGCGTTCCACGAACCGACGGGCTTCAGCGAAGCCTCGACCGCCGCGGCATCCGCACCCTGGAAGGTGTAGATCGCACCGGTGGTGCGGTCGGCGGCGTCGGTGGCGTCGATCTGGATCTCGTAGCCCTGGTTGACCGCGACCCACGGGTCGTTCTTCGGGTCGGGGAACCCGACGAAGACGCCACCGTTGTGATCGGCGATGAGCTTCCAGTCCAGCTTGAGGCTGTACTCGTTCAGCTCCTGCGCCTGGTGCCAGAGCAGACCCATGCCGCCCTCGCCGCGGATGCTGCAGTCGTTCTGACGACCGAAGCCCCCGGGCCCCGCCATACGCCACCCGGCGTTCAGGCTCTCGAGAGTGCCGTCGAACAGCGAGCGGTACCCGTCCTCGACCTGCGCCGGAGCGCAGATGTCGGCGGTGCCGATCGACAGGACGTCGACGTTGATGTTGCCCTTGTTGCCCGACTCGTACTTCAGCGCGATCGTGTTCGCCCCGGCGACCAGCGGCATGTCGCGAGTGATCGTGGCCCAGGTCTTCCAGTCACCGGTGGAGGGGAAGTCCCACTTACCGAGGTTCTGACCGTTGACGTACAGGTTCACGTCCTTCGTGCCGGGAGCGGGGTTCGGCCCGTTGGAGTAGCGCACGTTGACCGGGACGGTGCCCGCGGCCTCGGCGTTCACCGTGAACTCGAACGCGGAACCGGCCTGCCACAGGCCACCGGCGAAACCGGCACCCGAGTAGCCGCTGTGCTCGGCGTCGAACTTCGCACCGCCGATCAGGCGGGCCTCCTCGGCCTCGTACCAGCCCTGGTCGGCCGGCGAGACGTAGCCCGGCAGGGAGTTGAGCGTGTACCAGGCCTCGGTGCTCCACAGCGTGTCGCCACTGGCGGCGGCGAAGGGCTGCGGGGAGCGAAGGTGCACGACGCGGCCCTGCTTGAGACCGTCGAAGGTCACCGTGACCGTCTTGCGGTCGGCGGATGCCGTGGCGCTCGTCAGCGAGAGGATCTCTTCGTCGACCTTGGGACCGCCGTAGGTGGAGGTCGGCAGGTAGCGCCACTGCTCGGCGCGATAGGCCGTGGCGAGGTTCGCCACCGTCTCGTCGGACAGGGGCTGGGTGTACTCGATCTCGAAACCGCCCTCGACGACCTTCATCGAGGTCATGTCGAAGGTGTTCTGCGTGCTCTTCGGGACGAGCTTCTGCAGGCCGTAGGTAAGCTTGCCCGCCTCGCCCCAGTTGCCGCCCTCACCCGTGCCGCCGATGTAGAGCGACTTGTCGGGGCCCTCGATGACGCGGTTCACGCCGACCTCGAAGCCCGCGGAGTGGCGGAACACCGCCCCCTGGAACTCGCCGTCGACCTTCTCGAGGAAGGCACGCTGCAGGCCGCCGTAAGTGACGTCGCCGAACATCATCTGGCCGGCGAAGGGCCCGTCCTTCAGCAGGATGGGCGTGCTCGGCGAGTTGCCGATCTCGTTCTGCGGGATCCACACCACCGGCGGGGTCACCGGGTTGGCGTCGAAGGGCCCGGCGGGGTTCGTGTAGTGGTTGAAGAACCGGTCCTGCTTGATGTTGACGAGCTTGTTCGCCGGCAACCAGGCACCCTGGTTGTCCATCGCGAACAGTTCGTTCTCGGGGCCGAAGGCGACGCCGTTGGGCGTGCGCAGCCCCCCGGCCACGTAGCTGATCGCGCCGGTGGCGCGGTCGATCTTCACGGAGGTGCCGCGGTTCTTCGCGGGCTGCGGGTTGGTGGTGGCCCCGCCGTTGTCGATCGCGACCGAGAGGTTGACGTAGAAGTTGGCCTCGTCGTGGATCAGGCCGAAGGCGAACTCGTGGAAGTTGTTGCCCGAGGGGTACTCCGCGACCTTGCGCTTCGTCTCGTACGAGCCGTCGCCGTTCGTGTCGCTGAGCTCGGTGAGCTGGTAGCGCTCCGAGACGTAGATCTTGTCGTCGACGACGTCGATGCCCATGGGGTTGAGCAGACCGCCGGCCGCCTCGACGACGGTGACGTCCTCGGGGCCGTCGGCCGCCTGGGCGCCCTTCAGCACGAAGACCTTGCCGGGGGTGGAGGTGTCCCAGCCGCCGGAGTTGACCGAACCGGTGGTCAGCACGGCGAGGTCGCCGTTGCCGAGGAAGGCCAGACCCGAGACCTTCGGGTTGAAGCCCTCGGGGCGCAGGTTCACGAGCGTGTAGTTGGGGTTCACGGCATCCAGGCGTAGACCGTCTCCGGCGGAGTCGGTGCTGCCCTCGCAGTACTTCGTTCCGGGGGCGGTGACGCGCACGACGCCCGCCTCGGTGCTGAGGACGTCGTTCGGGATGACGGTGAAGCTCGACGAGCCCGGGGTCTTCCACTCCACGGTGAGCTGTTGGCCGTTGGTGGCCTCGAACATCTCGACGAAGAGGGAGTGGACGCCCACGTCGAGCGTGACCGTGCCTTCGACACCCTCGGGTCCGTGCAGGCCGTCGTTGTCGATCAGCTGCTTCTCGTCGAGGGTGAGGCGGGAGCCGTCGTCGCTCGTCACGCGGAAGACGTAGTCGCCCGGGGTGCTGATGGTGAGGTTGGCCAGGGCGTGCGTGATGAAGTTGTCGCCCGCCCCGAACTGCTCGTCGGTGCTCCAGTCGATCGTCGACATGAGCTTGTCGACATTGGGGGTCTGACCCGACTTGAGGGTGCAGAGCTCGGTGAGGGGCGGGGTGGAGTAGGTGCGAAGCGTCACACCCGGTTCTTGCTTGGGCAGGTCCGCCGGCGTATTGACGGCGGGGGCGACGGCGGCACCGGCGGGCAGGATCGCTCCTGTGGCCACGAGTGCTCCGCCCAGGAGACCGGCCGCGAGGGTTCTCGCGACGCGGGTGCTGCGCCGGCGGGGGCCGGACAAGACAGCGGGTACGGGCATCATTGCTCCTTCGGATCAGCGGCGGGGGCGGCGGCGACCGCTCGGACCGCGCAGGTCGCCCTCGACCGTGGTCACTGTAGGAGTCTTTTGTCGATTCGTCTACAAAACCTGACTAATTTGTGCGAAGAACTGCTGAGTCGCGAGGTTGCGCACGACCGTTCACGCACGTCGGCATCCGCGGGACACTTCAAATTGCCCGATGAGGCCCGTTTACGCGCACCAACACAGCCGTCCAGACACTGTGCAACTTTTGCTTGACGACCTGCGTAAGCCGCACTACTGTCACAACGAACCCGCAGAACCGACCCGTGACAGCGCCGCCACGAGGCTCCCCGGAGTCCGCCGCACCCCGCTCGAAACGACGGCCCCCTCGTTCACCGATCGGCCGCACGCCGGTCGTCCCGACCACCCGCCGGCGCCCGCCGACGACTCCACCCCTCGCGGTGGAAGAACGGAGCACCCATGTCCCCCACTTCCCGTCGCGGCCTGTCGGCCCGCATCGGAGTCGCCGCCCTCGGCGTCGGCATCCTGGCCGCCGCGGGCGGCGGCAGCGCCTTCGCCGCCGACGAAGACACCGTCGACGTACAGGTCGAGATCGCCCCCGCGGCCGAGCCCGGGGTGCTCGCCCTCACCGTCGCCGGCGACTCCACCAAGCTCACCGAGGGAGAGGCATCCGGGACCGACCGCACCTTCACGGGCACCCTGCCGACGGTCACCGTCACGGACACCCGCCTGCCCGAGAACGTCGACCCCGAGGCGTACTGGTACGTCATGGGCGCCATCAGCGACTTCGCCGGTGACACCGGCCAGCCGGCCATCTCGTCGGCCGACAGCTTCGGCTGGTACCCCACCATCGTCGCGGGCGACAGCAGCCTCGTCGCGCCCGGCGACGACGTCGACCCGGGCATCGGCGGCTTCGTCGACGCCGAACTGCTCGCCAACGCCGACACCTCCGCCGCCGCCGCGGGCGGGTCGTACTCGGCCTCGGCGGGCCTGCTGCTGCAGACCCCCGCCACGGTCGCACCCGGCGCCTACTCGGCCACCATCACCCTGACCCTCCTCGAGGGGTGAGCGCGGCGATGAGGGCGACGGTCGCGCGGGGAGGGGCCGCCACCCTGGCGGTCCTCTTCGCCGCCGCGGCCGCGCTCGTCTCGGCGCCTCCCGCCGCGGCGGACGACGCCGCCGACTCGGCGGTCACATGGTCGGTGACCCCGGCCTCGGCCGAGGGGCCGGACGGCCGACGCGTCATGCAGATCGAACTCGATCCCGGCCAGCGAACGACCGAGCACCTCGCGGTGAAGAACTTCAGCGAGCGCGAGGCGACCTTCACCCTCAGCGCGGCGGACGGGTACTACACCGAGACCGGGCGCTTCACCATGCTCCCCGCCGACCGCACCTCCGTCGATGCGGGCACCTGGATCACGGTCGAACCGTCGGTCACCCTTGCCCCCAACGAGACGCGGGTCATCGCGTTCGAGATCGCCGTCCCACAGAACGCCACCCCGGGCGATCACGCGGCCGGGGTCTCGGCATCCGTTCGATCCACCTCCGCGGGGACGGATGGAACGAAGGTAGGCGTCGACAGCCGGGTCGGCTTCCGCGTCTCGACCCGCGTCACGGGCGAACTCGCGCCCGCCGTGGGCATCGGCGAGGTGCGCGCGGAGTACACGCCGTCGTGGAACCTCTTCGCCCCGGGTTCGATCGCGTACTCGTACACGGCGGAGAACACCGGCAACACCGCCCTCGCCGTCACCGACGCGATCGACGGAACCACCGGTGAGCGCGGCGTGCTGCTTCCCGGCGAGTCGCGTCGCGTGCAGACCGAGGCGCAGCCCGCGTGGCCGACCTTCGTGGTGAGCAGAGACGTGACGGTGGATGCCGCGGTGCCCGACTCGACGCTCGCCGCCACGCCCGTGACGCAGAGCATCACCGTCTGGGCCGTGCCGTGGCTGCACCTCGCGGCGGCGATCGGGCTCGCGCTCATCGTCGCGGCCGTCGCCTCGGGTCGTCGTCGCTCGCGTCGCCGGCTCGACGACCTCGTGGCACGCGCGCGCGAAGAGGGTCGGCGCGAGGCGGTGACGCTCTCGTGAACGACGTCGTGTTCCTGAGCGCGGCGGTCGCCGACGACGGCGTCGGCGTGACCGTCGAGATCACCCCTCTGCCGACGGCCACCTGCACCGTGGACTGCTCCCCTCCGCCCGGCGCGGGCCCGGGATCCCCGGGCGGCGGGCTCGCCATGACCGGCGGCGATGTCGCCTCGATCCTGCTCGGCGCAGCGCTCGTGGCCGCGGGCATCACGGCGACGGTATGGGCGCGGTGGCGTCGACCGAGGCCCGACCGGAGCTGACCGACTCCCCGCTGACACCGCCGTTCACTGCTTCACGCGAACGGCGGTGTCGGCGTTCGATCGCCTGACCCGCGTACGACGCGGCGATGATGAGCGCGGCGCCGATCAGCCCGGGGGCGCCGACCGCCTCGCCGCCGATGGCGACGCCCACGGCGAGCGCCCACACGGGTTCGGTGCCCATGAGGATGCTCGCGCGGGTCGCCGAGGTGCGCCGCACCGCCCACAACTGCACCACGAAGGCGAAGACCGAGCACAGCAGCCCGAGGAAGAGCACGTCGATCCATCCGGATGCCGAGAGCCCGGCGGCCGCACGCGGCAGGTCGGCGCCGGCCACGGCCGACGAGGCGAGGGCGCACACGAGCAGCTGGACGAAGACGACGGCGAGGGTGCTGTCGTGTCGGCCGCGGGTGAGGTGCCCGCTCGCGGTGACGTGCACGGCGCGGACGACCGCTGCGGCGATGACGAGAGCGTCGCCCAGGTTGGGGGCACGGAGGCCGCCGTCCGAGACGAGCAGCGCGACGCCGACCACCGCGGCCACGGCCGCGACGAAGTACGACCGCGGGAGCCACGAGCGCGCGGCGAGGCTCTCGAGCACCGGGGTGAAGACGAGGGCGAGACTGATGAGCAGACCCGCGTTCGTCGCCGAGGTCAGGTGCACGCCCGCGGTCTCGAGCCCGATGATCGCCGCCTGCGAGCAGCCGAGCAGAGCGGCGATCGCGAGGCCCCGGCCACGCGGCATCCGTTCCCGCCTCAGCAGACACAGGATGCCGAGGGCGATCGCGGCCACGAGGAAGCGCAGGGCCACGCCGGAGGCGACGCCGGTCTCGGCCACCAGCTCCTTCGCGGCGAGGAAGCTGGCACCCCAGACCGCGGCGACCGCGACGAGGAGGAGGTCGACGACGATTTCGGGGGTGCGGCGGGCCATACCCCTACCGTCGCCCGCTCCAGACGGAAGATCAACGGGCACCTTCTTCACCGTGACGTAAGTTCTTCCTTATGGATGTCACCCACCTGCGCCTGCTGCGCGAACTCCGCGACCGCGGGAGCGTGGCGGCCGTGGCGGCGTCGCTGCACGTCTCGGCGTCGGCGGTGTCGCAGCAGCTGTCCGCGCTCCAGGCGCACGTGCCCGTTCCGCTGACCACCCGGCGCGGGCGCACCCTCGCCCTCACGCCCGCCGGAGAGGCTCTCGCGGCGGCCGGGGCGCGGGTCGACGAGGCTTTGGTCTCGGCGCGAGAGGCCGTGGGGGCCTTCCTCGACACGAGCGACCGCCCGGTGCGCGTCTCGGCCTTCCACAGCGCCGCGCTCGCGCTCTTCGGCCCCCTCCTGCGCGAACTCGACGGCACGCCGCCGCTGCACCTCGCCGACGCCGACGTGGCTCACCGCGACTTTCCGGGACTGACCGCCGACCACGACATCGTCGTGGCACACCGCCTCGCGCACGACGAACCGTGGCCCGCGGACCGCGTGGTCACGGTGCCGCTGCTCGAGGAGCCGCTCGACATCGCCCTGCCGGCCGAGCACCCGCTCGCCCGACGCGACGAACTGCGTGCGGCCGACCTCGTCGACGAGAGGTGGGTGTCGGTGCACCCCGGATTCCCCCTCGCCGGGGTGCTCGACCACCTCGCCGCGCACGTGGGGCGTCCCCTCGACGTCGCCCACCGCATCAACGAGTTCTCGGTGACGGCCGAGGTCGTGCGCGCCGGCGCGGCGATCGCCGTCATGCCGCGCACCACGACGACACCCCTCGCCGTCGACGGGCTGGTGCTGCGACCGCTCGTCGACCTCACCCTCGTGCGCCACGTGGACGCGCTGGCGCGGCCCGACGCGCTCGCCTACGCCGCGGTGCGGCGCGTGCTGTCGGCGCTGCGCACCGTGTCGACGCGGGCGTCGGCGCGCATCTCGGGCGTCGACACCGTCTAATCCGTGGAGCGCGGTGCGGCGGGTGGCCCCGGTCGACGCGAGCTGCTCAGCGTGTCGGCGGCGGATCCGCGACGACCGCCGTGGACCGGGGCTCGGGGTGCACCGGCGCGACCGCGTGGTCGAGCGGCACCGCGTCGTCGTCCTTCATCGCCTTCAGCTCGCCCTTGAACAGCCGGGCCGATTTCCCGACGCTCTGAGCGAGGGCCGGCAGCTTGGCCGCGCCGAACAAGAGGACGATCACCGCGAGAACGATCAGCAGATGCCATCCGGTCAGTCCATGGAGCATGGGGCCTCCTCGGCCGTGCCGGCCTCTTCGCCGACGGGTGGGGGTCGGCGCGAGAGGCGCCGTACGGCGATGCTAGCCCGCGACGGAAGCGAACCACAAGACTCGCGTTGAGCGCCCTTTTGTTGTGTGCATGTTGCGCATCTTTTGATTGACCTATGGAAAAACATCCGTCAAGATGACGACGAGCGACGTCCCGCACCGCAGGACGCCTCATCCCCCCGAGGCTCGCCGCACGACCGCCCTGAGAGGCGGTGATCGGCGACCCCTCCCACTCGACGAAGAGTAAGGAGCATGCACCGCGTGTGGCCGACCGCCACCGCACGAAGAGCCCGGGCCGCCACGATCAGTCGTTGAGACCGACTGTGTGGCGACCCGGTGAAAACAACTCGAACGCATTCACAGGAGCTGTTTCACGATGAACTCTACTTCTCGGCATCCGGTCGTCCGGTCCCGGTTGACGGCGGTCCTCGCGGCCACCGCGCTGGGCCTGGGCGCCCTCGCCGCAGCGCCCGTCCCGGCCTTCGCGCACGACGGGCAGGACCACGGCACGACCGACCCCGGGGGCGACCACGGCGACCCCACCGACCCCGGCACCCCCGACCCCGGCGACACCGGCGAGAACGGCGGCGCTCTGGACTGGAGCAACTACGAGCGCGTGCTGCTCACCAAGGACGTGGGCGAACCCATCGACCTCGCGGTCCTGCCCGACAAACGCGTGCTGCACACCGCCCGCAACGGCGACGTCCGCCTCACCGACCCGGCGACCGGCGTCACGCGCGTCACCAACACGCTCGATGTCTACGCCAACTCCGAGGACGGCCTGCAGACGGTCGCCCTCGACCCGAACTTCGCCGAGAACAACTGGGTGTACCTCGTGTACTCCCCGCGCGACGCCGACGGCGACGGCGTGGCCGACACCCCGGCGGGCAACTCCCCCAACACGCTTCCCGCGGGCGCCGACGAGTCGTACTGGGACCAGTGGGTCGGCGTGAACCGTCTCGCCCGCTTCCAGTGGAACGGGGACGCCCTCGACCTCGCGAGCGAGCAGGTCGTCCTCGACGTCGAGGTCCAGCGCGGGCAGTGCTGCCACGTCGGTGCCGACATCGGCTTCGACGGCGACGGCAACCTCTACCTGAGCACGGGCGACAACACCCCGGCATCCACTCCGGGAGCCAACGGCTTCGCGCCCAACAACGACGCCCCCGGGTACAACCCCGGCTTCGACTCGCGCCGCGGTGCCGGCAACACCAACGACCTGCGCGGCAAGATCCTGCGCATCCACGTCGAAGACGACGGCTCGTACACGATCCCCGAGGGCAACCTCTTCGCCCCCGGGACCGAGCTCACCCGCCCCGAGATCTTCGTGATGGGCGTGCGAAACCCGTTCCGCATCGAGGTCGACATCGAGACCAACTCGCTGTCGTGGGGCGACTACGGCCCCGACGCGACGAAGGCCGTCGCCGAGACCGCGGGCCGCGGACCCATGGGCCTGGTGGAGTGGAACGCCATCAGCCTCGACGAGCCGCAGAACGCCGGGTGGCCCTACGTGCACGCCGACAACCAGGCCTACAACGACTGGGACTTCGCCACGGCCACGCCGGGAGCGTTCTTCGACCCGGACAACCTCAAGAACGAGTCGCGCTGGAACACCGGTCTCACCGACCTTCCCCCCGCGCAGCCCGCGACCCTCTGGTATGGCGACAACCCCGGCGACCAGCCGTGGGACGAGCTGGTGAACTTCGGAGCCGGCAACGGCCAGGGCCCCATGGGCGGACCCGTCTACCACTACGACGAGAACAACCCCTCGCCCACGAAGCTCCCCCAGCACTGGGACCGCAAGGCGTTCATGGGTGAGTTCTCGCAGGACTACATCGCCGCGTTCACGCTCGACTGGGACGCCTTCGAGGTCAGCGCGATCGAGGACTTCCTGCCCAACGCCGCGCTGAGCACCCTCGGCCAGCCGACGCACGACAACCCGATGGACATGGAGATCGGGCCCGACGGCTCGATGTACGTGCTCGACTACGGTGACGGCTTCTTCCGCGCGAACCCCGATGCAGGCCTGTACCGCATCGACTATGTGGCCGGGAACAAGTCGCCCCAGGCGCGCTTCACCGCGACCCCCACGTCGTCGTCGCAGGCTCCCCTGACCGTGGAGTTCGACGCGTCGACCTCGACCGACCCGGACGGTGACGCCCTCACCTACGAATGGGACTTCGACGGCGACGGCACCTACGACGCCACCGGCGTCACGGCGTCGTACACCTACACCGACATCGCCAACTACACCGCGCGTCTGCGGGTGTCCGACCCGGGTGGACGCTTCGGCCTGACCTCGCGCACCATCTCGGTCGGCAACCAGGCCCCCGAGGTGACCGTGGCCTTCCCCGGCAACGGCGCGTTCTTCGACTGGGGTCAGGCAATCCCCTTCCAGGTCACGACGACGGATGCCGAGGACGGCGACGCCACGGAATGCTCGCGCGTGACGTGGACCTACGGTCTCGGCCACGACGAGCACGCCCACCCCGAGGTCTCGGGCACGGGATGCACGGGCGTCTTCCGCACCGACCCGAACTCGCCCGAGCACGGCCCCGGCGCCCTGCTGTACGGCGCGGTCGTGGTCACCTACACCGACGCGGGCGCCAACGGACTGCCGGCGGCCACGGGTGAGGCGACCGTTCGCCTGAACCCCAAGCTGCAGCAGGCCGAGCACGCGATCCGGCGCGAGGGCGTCACGGTCTACGCCGACGCCGACGCCTCGGGCGGCAACGCCGTTCGCGGCCTCGGAGCGGGCGACTCCCTCGCCTTCGACCCGGTGAACTTCGCCGGGATCGACGGTGCCGTGGTCCGCGCGAGCGGCGCGGGCGAGGTGCAACTGCGCTGGGGAGCGGCCGACGCCGAGCCCTTCGCGACCGCCACCATCCCCGCGGGGAACGGCTGGCAGGACGTCGAGATCGCCTTCGAGGCCCCCGAGGGCACTGGAGCGCTCTACGTCACCTCGGCCGACGAGCTCGCCGTCGATGCGCTGACCATGGTCGGCGACGGCGTCGGAGACGTCACGCCCCCGACGGTCGCGCACACCCTGGCCCCCGCCACCCCGACGGGTGTCGGCGGCGTGTTCAACGAGCCGGTGCGTTTCTCGGTGCAGGCCGCCGACAACGGCACGCTCGCGAGCGTCGAGTACTCCCGCGACAACGGCGCGACCTGGGTGACCCTCGCGGCGAACCAGCAGTACGGCGTCACGTTCGACCAGGACGGCGTCTACGACATCCGCTACCGCGCCACCGATACCGGCGGCAACGTCTCGGAGCTCGGTTCGGTGTCGTTCACGATCGACCTCGACGCTCCCAACGAGCCGACCGTCGACACCCGCACGCTCGTCTCGCTCGGCTCCCCGCGCGTCACCTACGGCGCCCCCGGCGACGTGACGGTGTCGGTGCGCGGAGAAGGCGGCGCCCCCACGGGCGAGGTCGTGCTGACGGTCGGCGAGACCGAGCTCGGTCGCGCGACGCTGGACGCCGACGGCAACGCCGTCGTCGCCCTCCCGGCGGACCTCCCGGTCGGAACGCACACCCTGCGGGCCACCTACGGGGCCGACGAGACCTTCAAGGGATCGGCCGGCATCGGTCGCCTCACGGTCTCGCAGGCGAAGTCGACGACCTCGGTCGCCGTCTCGCCGACGCCGGTCAAGCCCGCCGTGGCCGCCACCGCCACGGTCCAGGTGGCCTCGTCGACGGGCATCGTCCCGACCGGTGACGCCACGGTGACGATCCGCCGCAACAACGCGGTCGTCACCACCCTCACCGGCACGCTCGGCACGGACGGCACGGTCCAGGTGACCCTGCCCAAGCTCAGCGCGGAGGGCGCCTACCAGGTGCAGGCCTCTTACACCGGTTCGACCGGGATCGCGAAGAGCAGCGGCAGCGCGACCCTGACCGTCAAGAAGTAACACCCCGGTGGGGGTCGCGCACCGCGGCCCCCACCACCCCCACGGTCGTCCCCGGCCCCGGGGCGGACCCACCTCGAAGGAGAGTCATGAGTCACCACCACGACCACGCGCACCCCACGGTGCCGGATCGGCCCATGAGCCGGCGCACCCTGCTCAAGGCCCTGGCGGCATCGTCCGTCGCCATCGGCATCGGCGCCGCCGCCATGCCCGCCGCCGCCTCGGCGTCCACCGCCCTCGGCGCCCGCGCCGCGGCGGCCGCTCCCCCCGTCAGCGCCGGCAAGCGCCTCGTCCCCGTCAACCGCATCGGCATCCAGCTCTACACCGTCCGCGACAAGGTCAGCTCGCTGGGCTTCCGCGCGGTGTTCGAGGAGCTGGCTCGCATCGGCTACTCGGAGATCGAGTTCGCGGGCTACACGCAGGGAGGCGTCGGCGCCATCACCCCGCAGGAGATCCGCCAGCTGCTCGACGACAACGGCCTGCGCGCAACCGGTGCCCACGTCAACCTCACCCCGGCCAACATCGACCAGCAGCTCGAGATCGCGCACGTGCTGGGCATGCCGCACCTGGGTCAGGGCGGGCCCATCGCCGGCGGGTACGGCGGACCCCTCGCCAAGGATGCCTGGATGCAGGCCATCGGCACGTGGAACCAGATGGGCGAGAAGGGTCGCGCAGCGGGAATCAAGCTCTACCTGCACAACCACGCCCAGGAGTGGGGTTTCACGACCGACACGAACGAGCGCATCTACGACCTGTACTGGGCCAACCTCAACCCCGAGACGGTGTTCTTCGAGATGGACGTCTACTGGGCGCACGTCGGAAAGCACCTGTACCCCGGGTTCGAGCCGATCGACTACATCAAGCGCGACCCCCGCCGCTTCCCGATCCTCCATCTGAAGGACGGCAAGCTCAACCCGAGCAGCGCCAACGGGTACGACATCGTCGAGTTCGGCGCCGGGAACATCGATTACACGGCGTTCCTGTCGCAGCTGCGCGACCGCGGCCAGCGCTTCGGCATGTTCGAACAGGACAACGCCTCCACGGTGCCGGTCAACCCCGGTGACTCGCTCGCCAACGCCGACCGCAGCTACGACAACATCGCAGCCCTGCGCGGCTGAGCGACGAGGAAGAACCGATGAACAGAATCACGAAACTCACCACCGTCGGACTCCTCGTCATCGGGGGCAGCGTCGTCGCCGTCCCCGCGTACGCGGCCGACCTCACCTGCACCGACGACCTGGGCGGCCAGACCGTCTCGGGAAACCTGATCGTCCCCGGCGGCGCGGACTGCGTGCTCGGCGGCGCGACCGTCGAGGGCGACATCGTCGTCGAGGCGGGCGGATGGCTGGATGCCACCTCGGTCACCGTCACGGGAGACGTCGTCGCCACCGACGCGTACGGCGTCTCGCTCGACGGCACGAGCGTCGTCGGCGACATCAGCGCGTACTCCGCCGACACCACCGTGGGCTTCCTCTACGTCAACGACCTGAAGGTCGGGGGCTCGGTGGAGGCCGGCGGTATCGACGTGGAGGTCGTCGACAGCACGATCTCGGGTTCGCTGCTCACCCAGCAGGCGAACTACGTCGACGTCGTGCGCTCCTCGGTCGGCGCCGACGTATCGGTCGACGGCTCGGGCTGGGGCGTGTCGATGACCGGCGCCGTCGTGAAGGGCGACGTCACCGTGAGCGGCAGCTCGCGCGACGTGCTCATCGGCGCGACCGCCGACGGCGGCTCCGACGCGTTCGCCAACTCGATCGGCGGGGGTCTCTCGCTCACCGGGAACACGGCGAACCTGCGCGTGGCGAACACCACGGTGTACGGCGCTCTCGCTCTCGACGGCAACTCCCCCGCCGCCGTGTTCGGTGCCGGCGTCCGCGCCGGCTCGACCACGGGGGACTACACGGGCGAGGCGCCGACCGCGCCTCCTGCCGGCGACCAGGCCATCGCGGTGACGGTCCCCGACCAGGGATCGGGCGAGCTCACGTGGTCGATCGAGGGCACCTCGCGCCTCGTCGACCTGGGGGTTGCGACCGAGAACCTCGACCACTACGCCGCGTCGGGTGAGATCGTGCCGATCCGCGTGCAGGACACCCGGGCCGGCAACCCCGGATGGTCGCTGACCGCTCAGGTGTCGAACTTCACCGCCGGGGGCCAGGAGGTGTCGAGCAAGTACCTCGGCTGGACGCCCGAGGTCCTCGAGACGCAGGGCGGTGCCGTCGCCGGCGCTCCCGTGCCCTCCGGCTTCGACAGCGGGCAGGGCCTGTCGGTCGCCCGCACCCTCGCGCAGGCGAACGACGGCCACGAGCGCGGCTCCTCGCTCGTGGGCGCCGACCTGGATCTCAAGCTCCCGCTCGAGACCCCCCGCGGCACCTACACCGCGACCGTGACGCTGACCGCCCTCAGCTGATCCCCCCTCCGTCGGGGCCGTGCTCTTCGCGGAGTGCGGCCCCGACGGAACCCCTTCCACACGAAAGCCACGCCCATGTCCCCGGCGAAGACCTCCCCCCGCCCGCTCCGACTGCTTCTGTCGCTCCTCGCCGGCCTCGCGCTGCTGCTGGGAACGCCCCTCGCCGCCTCCGCGGCCGCCGCTCCTTCCGCCGAGACCACGGTGACGTGGAGCGTCAAACCCGCCGACACCGCGCAGGGGCGGGACCGCCCCAATTACGCCTACGACCTGCTGCCCGGCGGCACCGTCGGCGACGCGCTGTACGTCGCCAACCGCAGCCCCCAGCCGATCACCCTGCGCGTCTACGCTGCCGACGGCTTCCTCACCGAAGACGGAGCCCTCGACATCCTCGCCGGCGGCGCGGAGTCCACCGACCTCGGCAGCTGGGTCTCGATCGCCTCCCCCGAGCTCACGCTCGACAGCGGGGCGAGCGCCGAGGTGCCCTTCACCGTCGCCGTCCCGGCCGATGCGGCCCCCGGCGACTACGCGGCCGGCATCGTGGCATCCATGCTCGTCACCGCCGACAACGGCACCGTCACCGAGCGTCGCCTGGGCTCGCGCGTGCACCTGCGGGTGCAGGGCGATCTCGCGCCCGCACTGGCCGTGGGCGACGTCGCCGTGGACTACCACGGCACGGCGAACCCCGCCGAGACCGGCTCCGCCACCGTCACCTACACCCTGACCAACACCGGCAACACCCGCCTCGACCCGAACGTCGAGGTCGCCCTGGGCGGCCCCTTCGGCTGGGCGCGCGCGACCGCGGCCGACGACGCGCCCGAGCTGCTCCCCGGCAGCTCGCTGCAGCGCACCGTCGAGGTCGCCGGAGTCGTGCCGCTCGTGCTGCTCTCGGCCGATGTGCGGGCGACCTCGCAGGTGGTCTCGCGGACGCTCGCCGGCGCCGAGCCCTCCACCCTCGACCCCCTCGTGTCGCAGGGCGCCGCCGCCACCGCCGCGGTGCCGTGGACCGCGCTCGCGATCCTCGCCGCGGTCGCCCTGCTCATCGCGTGGCGCATCGTCGCCGCCCGTCGCCGTCGGGCCGCTCACGCACGCGAGATCGCCGCCGCGGTGGCCGCCGCGCGGGCGGATGCCGACGGGACGGATGCCTCGACTCCGGATGCCACGGCATCCGCCGACGCCGAGCGCGAGCCGGTGCCCGCCGGTGCCGCCCTCGACCCCGGTTCGCCGGGCGCCACCGCCCCCGACACCGCGACCCGCGCCTCGCGCCGGTCGCCCTGAGACCCGCTTGCGGCGTGGAGAGGGACACTCCGCGCCGCAAGCGATCGACGACGCCCGTCGTGCTGCGGCACGGCGGGCGTTGTTCGTGCCGCGGGCCCGGTCGCCGCGAGCCCAACGGCGGAGAACATCACGACACACCGGGCACCCGGCATCCGGAACCGGCGCGTCGAGGACACACTCGGCCGCCCGGTACGGGGCACAGGCGGGTCGGCCGCGGCGCCCGCCCGCGCGGGTCAGGCGCGCAGGAAAGCGGCGTTGAGCGACTCGGGCGCGAGCGCGTGCTCGACGGCGAGCATGCTCGCACCGATCACGGCCGCCTTCTCGGCGGCGACCGACTGCACGATCGACAGGTACTCCGTCGCCAGGGGCGTGGACCGCGTGTAGACGACCTCGCGGACGCCCGCGATGAGGTGCTCGCCGACGCGGGCCATCGAGCCGCCGATGGCGATGACCGAGGGGTTCATGAGGCTCACGCAGGTGGTGAGAACCTCGCCGATGTCGCGACCGGCCTGACGCACGGCCTGGATCGCGTCGATGTTTCCGCGCTTGACGAGGTCGACCACGTCGGAGCCGGTGTGCGCCTCGATCCCCTGCGCCCGCAGGGCACGGGCGATGGCGGGGCCGGATGCCAGGGCCTCGAGGCATCCGCGATTGCCGCACTGGCACGGGATGTCGGCGCCGCGCGCGACCTGGACGTGACCGATGTCGCCGGCGATGCCCTGGGCTCCGCGCTGGAGGTGGCCGTCGGAGATGATGCCGGTGCCGATGCCGGTCGCGACCTTGACGAACATGAAGTGGTCGACCGCGGGCCAGGCGATGCTGCGCTCCCCCAGGGCCATGATGTTGACGTCGTTGTCGACGAGGACCGGGACGGGCATGTGCTGGTAGATCCAGCCGGGGATGTCGAAGCGGTCCCAGCCGGGCATGATCGGCGGGTTCACCGGCTGACCGGTGGAGTGCTCGACGGGGCCGGGAACGCCGATGCCCATGGCCGCGACGTCGGTGGTCGATCGACCGGACTCGGAGAGCAGCGCCATGGCGGTCTCGACGAGCCAGGTCAGCACGGGCTCGGGGCCCGTGGCGATGTCGATCTCGCCGGTGCGCTCGCTGAGCACCTTGCCGGTGAGATCGGCGATCGCGACCGTGGCGTGCGACGCACCGAGGTCGACGGCGACGACGACCTTGGCCGCGGGGTTGATCGCGAACTGCGACGGGGGGCGCCCACCGGTGGACACCGCGTCGGCGACGGGAGTGATGAGGCCCATTCGCATGAGCTCGTCGACGCGGACGGCGACCGTCGATCGGGCGAGGCCGGTCGACTTGGCCAGCTCTGCTCGCGTACGCGGCACGCCGTCTCGCAGCAGTTGGAACAACTGGCTCACGCCGCTGACCGACTGCACGGAATCTGTCGTCATCCTCTTCACGCCCTCAGTACACCATTAGTAGCAATGCATTCCATCCACATACCGACGGCGACTACGCGAATCACGCAGCCGCCGTCGGCATAAGGGGTCGTCAGCCCCGCCCCGGAGGACGGGAGAAGCGCTGCTGCAGGAGCACCGCGACCACGATGATGACACCTTTCGCCACCGCCTGGACGGAAGACGAGAGATTGTTCTGGATGAACACGTTCGACAGCGTCGCGAAGATGAGGACGCCGAACACCGTACCGGTGATCGTGCCCCGACCGCCGACGAGCAGCGTGCCGCCCACGACGACCGCCGCGATGGCATCCAATTCGTAGAGCTGACCGTGCGTGGACGTGCCGGCCGTCGTGCGGCCGAGGATCATGACGGCCGCGATACCCGCGCACAGACCCGTGATGGCGTAGAGCCACATCGTGTGGCGGCGCACGTCGATGCCGGCGAGGCGCGCGGCCTCGCGGTTGCCGCCGACGGCGACCGTGCGACGGCCGAAGGTTGTGCGGTTCAGCAGCACCCAGCCGAGGGCCGCGACGATCGCGAAGATCCAGATGAGGATGTCGACGCCGAGGATGTCGGCGTTCATGAAGGTGATGAAACCGCGGTCCTGCACGACGAGCGTGCGACGCTCGGCGAGGATCTCGGCGAGGCCGCGGGCACCGACGAGCATGGCGAGGGTCGCCATGAACGCGACGACGTTTCCGTAGGCGATGACGATGCCGTTGATGAGGCCGGCGCCGACTCCCACCGCGAGCGCGATGACGACCATGACGCTCCAGTGCAGGTTGTCGGCGAGATCCTGCACGGCAGCGAGGGTCGCGACGACCGAGGCGAGGCCCATGACCGAGCCGACGGACAGGTCGATGCCGCCCGCAATGATGACGAGGGTCATGCCGATGCTGATCACACCGATGATCGAGGCCTGCCGGAGGATGACGAGCAGGTTGTCGACGCTCGTGAACGAACCGGGAGCGGTGACCGCACCGACGACGACGATCACGAGCAGGGCGACGACGAGGCCGATGTTTCGACCGGCCGAACCGGAGAGGAAGCGGCGCCAGGCCGGCGCGGGAGCCGGAGCCGCGACGGCCCCGGTCTCTGTGGGGACCGTGCGCGCACGTGTCGGGGTGGTCTGCTCGCTCACGCGGCGGATCCTTTCATGACGAGATCGAGCACGCCGTGCTCGTCGATCTGGTGGGAGGGGAGGGTGCGGAGGATCCGACCGTCGGCGACGACGAGGACGACGTCGGCGAGACCGAGCACTTCTTCGATCTCGCTCGAGACGACGACGACGGCGTTGCCTGCGGCGGCGAGATCGCGGATGAGGGCGTAGATCTCGGCGCGAGCGCCGACGTCGACGCCGCGGGTGGGTTCGTCGAGCAGCAGCACCTCGGTGCCGTGCACGAGCCAGCGGGCGAGGAGGATCTTCTGCTGGTTGCCGCCGGACAGGGTCCGGGCGGGACGATCGGGATCGGCGGGACGCAGCTCGAAGGCGTCGATCTGCTCACGGGCGATCTTGCGGGCGGCACGGTCGTCGAGGAAGCCGCCCTTGGCGAAGCGCCTCATCGACGCGAGGGCGATGTTGACGAAGATCGGCTCGTCGAGGACGAGGCCCTGGCTCTTGCGCTCCTCGGGAGAGAGACCGATGCCCGCCCCGACGGCGGCGCGGACGGACCCGCGGGGCAGCACCTTGTCGCGCACGCGCACCGTGCCGGCGCTCGATCGGCGCGCCCCGTAGACGGTCTCGAGGATCTCGGATCGACCGGAGCCGACGAGTCCCGCCAGTCCCACCACCTCACCGGCGCGCACCGAGAACGACACCTCCGAGAAGACCCCGTCGAGCCCCAGCCCCTGCACGTCGAGCACGACGGGAGCATCGGATGCCACGGGCACCCGCTCCGGGAAGACGTTGGCGACCTCGCGCCCGGTCATGAGCCGGATGAGCTCGGCCTTCGGGGTGTCGGCGGCGGAGAGGCCCACCGCGGTGGTGCGGCCGTCCTTCAGGACGGTGATGCGGTCGCCGATCTCGCGGATCTCTTCGAGGCGGTGCGTGATGTAGACGACGGCGATGCCCGCGGCGGTGAGTTCGCGCACGACCGCGAACAGGTTCTTGACCTCTTCGGTGTCGAGCACGGCCGAGGGCTCGTCCATGATGATGAGCTTGATGTCGTGCGACAGGGCGCGCGCCATGCTCACGATCTGCTTGTTCGCGGCGCTGAGCGAGCCGACCTCGGTGTTCGGCGAGAGCGAGGCGTGGCCGAGGCGGCGCAGCAGCTCCTTCGTCTGGCGAGCAGCCTCGGCGCGCTGCGTGAAGCCGCCGCGGGCGAGCTCGTGGCCCAGGAAGATGTTCTCGGCGATGGTCAGGCCGTCGACGACGTCGAGCTCCTGGTACATCGTCGCGATGCCCAACTCGATGGCCGCGTCGGGGTCGGCGATCTCGACGTTCTCGCCCAGCCAGACGATCTCCCCCTCGTCGGGTCGGTGGACCCCGGCGAGCGTCTTGATGAGAGTCGACTTGCCCGCGCCGTTCTGGCCCAGCACGCAGTGCACCTCTCCGGCGACGATGTCGAGGTCGACACCGCGCAGGGCGCGGACACCGGCGAAGGACTTGGTCACGCCTCGGACGGTGAGTAATGACGACTGATGGTCAACTTTGATCACGCGGCGAACATAACACGCCGCCTCTTCGTCGCGCGACCTCAATTCTGCGGAGGAGCCCGCCCCGCCTCCCGCGTGCGCGCGAGCGCCTCTTCGGCGAGAACACCGTGAGAACCGACTTATGCGGACAAAAAAACAAAAGTTGCTTGCGCATCCGACACTTCTGCTAGCGTGGGCGACGTCAGAGTGGACCCTTCCTTCCGGAATGACCCGGGGCCGCGATGACCCCAGCTGCATCACATTTCAAGGAGGAAACATGCGCTCACAGTGGAAGTCGCGTTCACGACTCGTCCTGACCGGCATCGCCGTCGTCGCCTCGGTCGGCCTGCTGGCCGGTTGCACCGGTTCGGGCGGCGATGACGACAACATCGTCGGCCAGGGCACCACGACCGAGGAGAACGCCGCCGCCGGCGACACGGTCACCATTGGCTTCTCCGGCCCCGCCGCCGACCACGGTTGGCTCGGAGCCATCAACTCCGGCGCACTCGCCGCCGCCGAGAGCTTCCCCGACGTCGACCTCAAGGTCGCCGAGGGTACCAACGACGTCAACGCGCAGATCGCGGCCGTCGAGACCTTCATCAACGACGGCGTGGATGCCATCGTGCTTCTCCCGAGCGACGGAGCCGCCCTCACCGAGGTCGCCATCAAGGCGATGAACGCGGGCATCCCCGTCATCAACGTCGACCGCGAGTTCTCGAGCCCCTTCGCCGCCCGCTCGACGATCCTCGGCGACAACTACGGCATGGGCGTCAGCGCCGGCACCTACATCTGCGAGCAGCTCGAGGGCAACAGCAACGCCATCGTCGGCGAGATCGCCGGCATCGACTCCCTGCCGCTCACGCAGGACCGCTCGGCGGGCTTCGCCGACGCCCTGTCGGACTGCGGCCTCAAGGTCGGACCCCGTGTCGCCGCGGACTTCACCGTGCAGGGCGGCGAGGCGTCGACCTCGCAGCTGCTGTCGGCCAACCCGAAGATCGACGCCCTCTGGAACCACGACGACGACCAGGGCATCGGCGTGCTCGCCGCCATCACGGCCGCCGGGCGCGACGAGTTCATCATGGTCGGCGGCGCGGGCAGCCGGAACGCGATGGAGTCCATCCAGGCCGACGACAGCGTCCTCAAGGCAACGGTCATCTACCCGTCGACGCAGGCCGCCGACGGTATCGCACTGGCGCGCCTGATCGCCCAGGGCAAGACCGCGGGAGACCTCATCACGCCCAGCGTCCCCAACCGCATCGTGTTGGACGCCCCCGTGGTGACGAAGGACAACGTCGCGTCCTTCATCGACCTCTCGTTCCAGTCCTGACCCGGTCCGGGGCGTCCGCGTTCGTCGCGGGCGCCCCGTCCCTCGTCCCCCCCACAGAAAGACGTCATCGTGACCCAGCCCCTTCGCATCGCCATGATCGGTGCGGGATTCATGGGCGCCGCGCATTCCCAGGGATGGCGCGTCGCCCCTCGTTTCTTCGACCTCCCCCTCGCCCCCGAGATGAGCGTGCTCGTCGGGCGCGACGTCGGCCGCACGCAGGCGGCCGCCAACACCTGGGACTGGCACGAGAGCGCGACCGACTGGCGAGAGGTCATCCACCGCTCCGACATCGACGTCGTCGACATCGTCACCCCCGGCGATTCGCACGCCGAGATCGCCATCGCGGCCCTCGCGGCCGGCAAGCACGTCCTGTGCGAGAAGCCCCTCGCCAACACCGTCGACGAAGCCCGCAGCATGGCCGAAGCCGCCGCGGCCGCCTCCGCCAGCGGCATCCGCTCGATGGTCGGCTTCACCTACCGGCGTCTTCCCGCCACCACCTTCGCCCGCGACTTGGTCGCCGCGGGTCGTCTCGGCGACATCCGCCAGGTCCGCGCCGAGTACCTGCAGGACTGGCTCAGCGACGCCGAGGCCCCGCTCACGTGGCGCCTGCAGAAGGACCGCGCGGGTTCCGGCGCCCTCGGCGACATCGGCGCCCACGCCGTCGACCTCACCGAGTTCATGACCGGGCAGCGCGTGACGCGCGTCACCGGCGTTCTCGAGACCATCGTGTCCGAGCGTCCCGTCCTCGCCTCGTCGTCCGGACTCTCGGGGTCGGCCGGCACCGAGCGCGGAGCCGTCACCGTCGACGACCTCGCCCTCTTCACCGGCCGTCTCGAGGGCGGCGCCCTCGCCTCGTTCGAGGCCTCGCGTTTCCGCCTGGGCCGCAAGAACGCCCTGCGCATCGAGATCTCCGGCTCCCTCGGCTCGCTGTCGTTCGACCTCGAGAGCCCCAACGAACTGCGGTTCTACGACGCCACGGCCCCGGCCACCGAGCAGGGCTTCCGCCGCATCCTCGTGACCGAGCCGGAGCACCCCTACGTGGGCGCGTGGTGGCCCACGGGTCACATGCTCGGCTACGAGCACGGCTTCTCGCACCAGGCGAAGGACTTCGTCGACGCCGTCGCCGCGGGGACCGCACCGACGCCCTCGTTCGCCGACGGCCTGCACGTGCAGGAGGTGCTCGATGCCGTCTCGCGCAGCTCCGAGGCCGACGGCGTCTGGACCGGGGTCGAGGCCGACCTCGCCGCCGCCCCTGCCGCGGGCCGCGCGTTCGCGGCATCCTGAATCCGCTCCCCCATGCGCACCGACGAAAGGACGACGCGATGACGCGACCGATCACTCTCTTCACCGGCCAGTGGGCCGATCTGCCCTTCGAGGAGGTGGCCCGTCTCGCCGGCGAGTGGGGTTACGACGGCCTCGAGATCGCCTGCTGGGGAGACCACCTCGACCCGTGGCGGTGGGACGACGAGGCCTACGTGCAGGGCAAGCTCGACGTTCTCGAGCGCAACGGCCTGAAGGTCTGGACCATCTCGAACCATCTGAAGGGGCAGGTCGTCTGCGACGACCCCATCGACCAGCGCCACCGCGACATCGTGTCGGACCGCGTGTGGGGTGACGGCGACCCGGAAGGCGTGCGCCGGCGTGCCGCCGAGGAGCTGAAGATCACCGCACGCCTCGCCGCGAAGCTCGGAGTGAAGACCGTCACCGGCTTCACCGGGTCGAGCATCTGGAAGTACGTCGCGATGTTCCCGCCCGCCACGGAGCAGATGGTGGATGCCGGCTATCAGGACTTCGCCGACCGCTGGAACCCGATCCTCGACGTGTTCGACGAGGTGGGCGTGCGCTTCGCCCACGAGGTGCACCCCTCGGAGATCGCCTACGACTACTGGACGACCAAGCGCGCGCTCGAGGCCATCGGTCACCGCGAGGCGTTCGGGCTGAACTGGGACCCCTCGCACATGGTGTGGCAGGACATCGATCCGGTCGCGTTCCTGTGGGACTTCCAGGACAAGATCTTCCACGTGCACTGCAAGGACACGAAGAAGCGTCTGAGCAACGGGCGCAACGGGCGCCTGTCGTCGCACCTGCCGTGGGCCGACCCGCGCCGCGGCTGGGACTTCATCTCGACCGGCCACGGCGACGTGCCCTGGGAAGACGCGTTCCGCATGCTGAAAGCGATCGGCTACGACGGTCCGCTGTCGGTCGAGTGGGAGGACGCGGGCATGGACCGCCTGGTCGGAGCGCCCGAGGCGCTCGGCTTCGTGCGGAAGCTGTCGTCGTACGAGCCCTCGGGGGCGGCGTTCGACGCGGCGTTCAGCCAGCGCTGATCCGGGGGGATCGGTCGGAAGCGAGACGAAGGGCCGGATGCCACGGCATCCGGCCCTTCCGCGTGCCGTCGCCTGGTCGAGTGTCCCGAACACGCCGCGCCATGCCGGGGCGGGACGGCGTGTCCTGCACACTCAACCGGGGGGCTGACCTGTCGGGCCCCGCGCGCGCGAGCCGCGGAGCGCCCGGATCGAGCGTCATCAGAACAGGGGATGCCACCAGAACAGGACGCAACCGCTCAGAACGACCTGTTCTCGACGCACCGCCCGCGGCGCCCCCTGCGCGAGACGCACCGCCCGCGGCGCAGGCAGCGCTCGTGCCAGACGCCGAGCCCGCAACACCCGGACGCGCTGCCCGGAGCCGTCACCAGAACAGGGGGATGCCACCAGAACAGGACGCAATCGCTCAGAACGACCTGTTCTCGGCGCATCCCCTGTTCTCGACGCACCGCCCGCGGCGCGGGCGACCCCCGCATCAGACGCCGAGCCCGCGCAGCACCAGGTCGCGCACGCCCGCGGCGGGCAGCGCCTCGGCATCGGGCAGCAGGCCGGCGTCGCTCGTGACGAGCATCGGCCCGTCGCGCCGCGACGACGACAGGCGCCCGTGCGTCCCGCGCACACATGACGGGTCGAGCGGTACGGTGCTCATCGCGTAGCGCAGGCCCAGCTTCTTCTTCACGAGGTTCGCCCCGGCCTTGGCTTTGGCGAGCCGGTCGGCCGGGTCGAAGAACAGCTCGGCGGGGTCGTACCCCGGCTTGCGGTGGATGTCGACGCCCCGCGCGTACTCGGGCGCTCGGTCGTCGTCGAGCCAGAAGTAGTAGGTGAACCACGCGCCGGGCTCGGCCACGACGACCAGTTCGCCCGAGCGCTCGTGGTCGAGGCCGTACCGCGCCTGCGCCTCGCGATCGAGCACCTCGTCGACACCCTCGAGCCCGCGCAGCAGTGCCGTGACGCGCGGGAGGTCCGCGGCATCCGGAACGTAGACGTGGGCCACCTGGTGATCGGCGACGGCGAAGGCGCGCGAGGTCCACGGATCGAGCTGCTCGCGGCCGTCTTGCACATAGACCTCGAGCAGGCCCTCGCGGCGGAGGGCACGGTTGATGTCGACCGGGCGGGATGCCTGCTCGATGCCGTACTCCGACACCGCGACGACCGTGTACCCGCGGTCGCCCGCATCGTCGAGCAGCGGGGTGATGGCGTCATCGAGCTCGCGGGCCGCGCGGGCGGCTTCGGCGCCGTTCGGTCCGAAGCGCTGCAGGTCGTAGTCGAGGTGCGGGAGGTACGCCATCGCGAGGTCGGGCGCCGGCCCCCATCGCTCGGTGATCACCCCGCGCGTCGCCTCGGCGAGCCACGCGCTGCTCTGGATGGTCGCGGTCGGCCCCCAGTACTGGAACAGCGGGAACTCCCCCAGCGCCCCCACGAGCTGGTCGTGCAGGGCGGCCGGACGAACGTAGGCGTCGGGGCTCTTGCGGCCGTCGGCGTGGTAGATCGGGCGCGGCGTCACCGTGATGTCGGTCGTCGCTCCCATCGCGAACCACCACCCGAGGTTCGCGGTCGTCAGCTCGGGCCGCGAGCGGCGGGCGGTCTCCCACACCTTCTCGCCCGCGACGAGCTTGTTGTGCTGGCGCCACAGCAGCGGGTCGCCGAGACCGCGGAAGTGCCAGCCGTTGCCGACGATCCCGTGCTCGCGCGGCATGGTGCCGGTGAGCATCGTCGATTGCACGCTGCAGGTGACGGCCGGGAGGATCGTGTCGAGTCCGAGGTGGCCGCCCGCGCGACCGAGGGCGGTGAGCCGGGGCATCGCGGCGAGCGCGCGCGGCGTGAGCCCCACGATGTCCAGCAGCAGAACCTTGCTCATGCGCGGCTCCTTTCGTCGGTTCCGGATGCCGGGACCCCGGCGACGGCGTGCGGCAGGTGCGCGTGCACCCAGCGCAGTTCGGCGGCGATCCCGCCCACGAGCGTCTCGGGCTGCAGAGCGTCGGGCAGCACCGCCCAGGTGTAGGTCTCGACGTCGAGGTGCGCCGCGTCGCCCCGGGGCGCTGCGAGGACCGCGTCGACGGCCGCGAGAAGCACCTCGGTCGTGGCGCGGAGGGGAGCCGCGGGGCGGGCGTGCAGGGGAATGTGGACGTGCACGCGCCACGGGCGGTCGGTCGGCCACGGCTCGGTGGCGGCGAGCACCTCGGGCAGGTCGTCGGCCCGCCGCGTGCCCTCGGCCTCGCGCACCTGGTGCACGTAGCGCTCCTCAGCGAAGGGCCGCAGCGCCTCCGCCGTGCGGGGGTCGGCGGGATCGGGCACCTCGAGGGCGACCGAGGCCTGCACCTTGACGATCCGGATGCCGGCGGCGGTGGCCGCGGCGACCGCTCCGGCGGGATCGGCGAACGACACCGCGAGGTGGCAGGTGTCGAGGCAGAGTCCGAGGCGGCCCTCGGCCGTCAGCCCGGGGCGCGCACCGAGCCAGGCCACGACGTCGGCGACGTCGTCGAGGATGCACCCCGGCTCGGGCTCGATCGCCACGCGCACGGTGCGCCCCGTCTCGCGCTCGAGATCGGCCAGGCCATCAACCAGCCGGGAGAGGTGCTGTTCCGCGGCGCGGTCGGCCGCGGCATCCCATCCCGCTCTCCACCCGAGCGGCAGCGTCGAGATGCTCCCCTCGGCCCCGTCGGGCAGCAGGGCCGCGAGGGCGCGTGCGCAGTCCAGGGTGTACCGCAGGCGCTCGGGCGTGGTCCAGTCGGGGCGGTAGACCGCGAGCTTGACGACGTCGTCGTGGAACCCCCGGTACGGGAAGGCGTTCACGGTGCGCAGCTCCAGACCGTTGCGCGCGAGGGCGTCGGCGAGCACGACACGGGCCCCCGCGTCGCCGGACAGGGTGGATGCCACGCCCACCGGCATCCACAATCCGACGCCGAGACGGTCGAGTCCCGCCGCCCGCCGGATCGGGCCCGCGTGCTCGTCGAGCTGGCGGACGATGCCCGGGAGGTCTTCGGCGGGGTGGACGTTGGTGCAGTACGACAGCTCCACCCTCAGGCCCCCTGGCGCGACGCCATGCCGCGCAGCACCGAGTTGCCCGCGAACAGCTCGGGGCCCTGGCGCGCGGGCGCGAAGCCCTCGATCGGGTCGGTGTTCACGCGGCCGCTCTGCGCGTAGAAGTCGCGGGGGTTGCGCCACAGGATCCGGTCGACGTCATCGTCGCTGAAGCCCGCGTCGAGCATGGCCAGGCCCGTCTTCGCGGTCTTGAGCGGGTCGGAGCGGCCCCAGTCGGCCGCGGAGTTGACGATCACGCGGTCGAGGCCGATGCGGTGCATGATCGCCACCACGCGCTGCTCGTCCATCTTCGTGTCGGGATAGATCGAGAAGCCCATCCACGCGCCGCTGTCGGCGACCGCGTCGACGCAGGTCTCGTTGAGGTGGTCGACGAGCACGTGTTCCATCGGGATGCCGGACTCGGCGACCACGTCGAGCGTGCGCTGCGTGCCGACGGTCTTGTCACGGTGCGGGGTGTGCACGAGGACGGGGAGAGCGAACTCGATGCCGAGGGCGAGGTGCTGGCGGAGGATCTCGTCTTCTTCGGGGGTCATCGAGTCGTACCCGGTCTCACCGACGGCGACGACCCCGTCCTTGGCGAGGTAGGTCGGCAGCTCAGCCATCACCTCTCGGCAGCGCGCGTCGTTCGCCTCTTTGGGGTTCAGCGCGATCGTGCAGTGGTGGCGGATGCCGAACTGCGCCGCCCGGAACCTCTCCCACCCGATCAGGGCGTCGAAGTAGTCGAGGAACGACCCCACGCTCGTGCGCGGTTGGCCGAGCCAGAACGCCGGCTCCACCAGGGCACGGACGCCGGCGTCGTACATGGCCTCGTAGTCGTCGGTGGTGCGCGCCGACATGTGGATGTGGGGGTCGAAGATGCGCATGTCAGGCCCTTTCGCGAGCACGCAGGAGGAAGAGGTCGTCGGGCACGGTCCGGCCCGCGGCGCGACGCTCGGCCGCGAAGCGCTCGGCCATCGCGGCGAGTTCGTCGTCGGCGCGGGCGTCGAGGCCCGACACGACGGAGAGGGGGATGCCGAGGAACACGCACTTCAGCACGCCGTGGCGCCACGCGTGGTCGTCGAGGTGCTCCGCCGCGAAGCTCCCGAGGGCGGCGGCGACGAGCCGGGTGTCGTTGGCGCGGAGGGCGTCGACGACCAGCTCGAGACCGGCCCCGCGCCACGCGGGCGAGGGCGCGGTGATCGCGTCGAGTCCGCGCAGCACGCCCCGGCGTTCGGCGTCGTCTCCGCGTCGGTACAGGGCGACCGCCACGGCGGGGTCGGCTCCGCTGTCGGCCAGGGCGGCGATGATCGCGGCGCGGGCGGCATCGTCGGCGGTCGGCCCGAAGGGCTCGGCGGAGAGGGGGTCGCGCCCCACCTCGCGCCCCGCCGACGCGAACAGGCGCGCGGCGCGGGTGGCATCCGTCCGCACCTGCTCGATCGCGCGGGTGGTCCAGGGGTGTGCCGGCGGGGCCGCGGGTCCCGGAGCGGAGGAGGTTCGGACAGCGGAGGACCCCGCGAGGGACCGGGGCCCTCCCCTGGCCGAATCTCCTCCCCCCGCAGGCCCCGCGGGGGCCGTGCGCTCCGCCGCCGCCACCAGCGCGGCCATGCTCGCGCGGGCCAGTTCGGGCGCCGCGTGCGCGTGCCGCGGCAGCTCGACCGCGATCACCCCGGCGTAGTCGATCTCGCGCAACGTCGAGAGCGCGGCATCCAGATCGAGCTCGCCCTCCCCGAACGGCAGGTGCTCGTGGGCGGCGGGCAGCATGTCGTCGGCCTGGACGTTGCGCAACAGCCCGCCCGCGGCGCGCAGGGCCCCGACCACTCCCGTGGGCTCCACGACCACGCAGTGCCCGAGGTCGACGGTCAGGCCCAGGTTCGCGGGGTGACCGAGGCGGGCTCGGAGCGCCAGGGCGTCGGCCACGGTCTCGACGAGCATGCCGGGTTCGGGCTCGAGGGCGAGGGTGACGCCCGCGTCGGCGGCGAACGCGGTGAGCTCGAGCAGACGCTCCTCGAGCAGCACGCGGGCCTGATCGACCGAGACGTCGTCGGGCACGACTCCGCTCCACAGCGACACGCACTCGGCATCGAGGATCGCGGCGATCTCGACGGCCCGGCGCAGGAAGGCCATGCGCGGTTCGGCCTCGCGGTCGACCAGGGTCGGCCGGTGCTTGCGCAGGGGATCGAGAAGATAGCGGGCACCCGTCTCGACGACCACCCGCAGGCCGCGGCGACGCAGGTCGGCGGCGAGCGCCTGGGTCAGCGCGCGCCAGTCGGCGGCGAAGGGGTCGAGGTGCGGGTGACCGAGCGTGAGGGCCACGGCACCGTAGCCGTGATGCTGCAGCACGTCGAGAGCGGCGGGCAGCGGGTGGTCGGTGAAGCCATTGGTGCCGTATCCCCAGGTCCAGCTCATGTGATGTCTCCCGTCGATCGGCGGCGGCCGAGCACGCGGCCGAGGGTCTCGACGCCCAGCAGGGCGGCGGTGGCGAGCGGCGAGCCCGCGCGGGCGGCGAGGGCCGACTGCAGGGGGACGACCGAGCGGATGCCGGCGCGGGTCGCGTCTCGCGCTTCGGCGGCTCCGGGCCGGCGGGCCACGCGCAGCTGCCCGGGCAGGACCGCGGCGAGGTAGCGAGCTGCCCCGAGGAGGGCGGCGGGGCGGTTTCCCCGACCGAGCAGACCGGATGCCGCGACGGCGACGCTCACGGCCACGGCGGCGCGCCCGGTGGTCACGGTCGATCCGTCGACCTCGCCCCGCGAGATCGCGGTGACGGCGACGGTGTGCGCGGCGACGGCGCCCGCGGGAACCAGCGCCGAGCGCCACCCCGGGCCCGCGGCGCCCATCATCACGTCGAGCCCTCGGCACGCGGCCATGACCACGGGGCCGGCCGCGGTGGGCTTGAACACGGTGTCGTACGCCCACAGTGCCCCGGCGAGAGCGATCGCGACCAGGCCCGAGGAGCGACCGGCGACGAAGGCCGAGCCGACGCCCAGAACGGTGAGTCCCGCACCGACCGCGAGGGCGCGGTCACGGCTGATCCGCCCCGAGGGAATGGGGCGTTCCGGGCGTTCGAGCGCGTCGAGGTCGGCATCCGCCCAGTCGTTCAGGGCCATGCCGGCGCTGTACAGGCAGACCGACGATGCCGCGAGGGCACCGATCCGCAGGGGGGCGGCCGCACCCGGCCCGCGCGCACTCAGCGCCCCGACGAGTGCGTCGCCGAGGACGGTGAGCGAGGCGGGGGCGCGGACGAGGTCGAGGTAGTCCGCGGCCCGGGTCACGGTGCGGCGACCCGAGCTGCCGCGACGGCGGCGGCGGTCTCGTGCACCCACGAAACGAACTGGGTGGTCTGCTCCCCGAAGCCGTGGACGTCGCTGCCCCACGGGTCTTTGAAGAAGCAGCCGAGGGCGGTGACGACACCGGCGTGGCCGGCGCGGGTCGCGAGCGACAGCGCGCGGACGAGGTCGATCACCAGGGGGGCGGCGAGGGCCGAGTCGTAGGCGCTCCACGTGGTCTGCAGCGTCACGCGGCTGCCGAGGAAACCAATCGCGCTGACGTGGTCCCAGGCCGTCTTGACGTCGCCGAGGTCGGGGACGTTGTCGATGTGCAGCGGGGTCACGACGTCGTCGCCGACCAGGGCGTGCAGGCCGCGGTTCTTCGACACGAGCTTGGAGCGCACCGCCTCGGGATCGGCCAGGGTCGCGCCGTCGCCGCCGCCGAGCAGGTTCGTGCCGGCCCAGGACTGCACGCGGAACCCGCGGGCCGTGAACATCGGGGCCAGCACCGTGCGCAGCAGCGTCTCGCCGGTCTTGCCGTCCTGACCCGCGTAGGCGATGCCCGCGCGTTCGGCGCGCTCGCGCAGGACGGGGAGGTTGAGGGATGCCGAGGGGGTGAAGGCCGCGTAGGCGGCTCCGGCCGCGATCGCGGCGAGGGCGGCGCGCGAGCTGGGCGGCAGCACCCGCACGCCCGGCGTCGTAAGAGCCGCCTGCAGCAGCTCCTCGTCCTCGAATCCCGGGTGGTAGGGCGGCAGGGGCTCGGTGGACGAGACGTCGATCACGACGACCTCGCGCAACTCGTAGCGCTCGCGGAAGTCGATGATGTCGGCCGCGAGGAGGTCGATCTCCTCCTGCTGGGTCGCCGTCATCGTGGGGACGGCGCGGAGGTTCTGCTCGGTCTCGCGCAGGCGCTCGACGACCCGGTCGACGAGGGCCGCGGGGAACATGCCCCCGGCGGCGAGCTGCCGCGCACGCTCTTCGAGCGGGGTGGTCGAGATGTCGTGGCCGCCGATGACGATGTCGGCAATCGCGGGGAACTCGTCGACGCGCACCGCGTCGGTCTCGGTCGTGAGGCCCACGGGGGTGGCGGCCCCCGTGGCGAGGGCGTGGATGCCGAGGGTTGCCGTCGTGGCGAGCGAGCCTCGCGCACCGATGAACCAGGCGCCGACGTCGGCGGTGCGGCGGGTGTCCGAAGTGTTCACGTGGGGGTCCGTTCTTCGTTGAGGGACGTCGATTGCCGGGCACGCGCGACGGCGCGACTCCGCGGGTGGGAGGTGTTCGGGTGGGACGCTCCCGTGGGGGATGGAGGGCGGCCCAGGGGTGATCGAGGGGGGACTCGTCGTCGAGGTGTCCTGGCCCTTTTGACAGTAGTGAGGCTTTTGCAGAAAGGCAACCAAAAGTTGTCGTATCGGGGCGCAATAAACGGAGACCGCTCGACGCAGCCCCCGGATGCCGCGTCAGCCGCGCACAGTGAGCGCGCGGAGTACCTCGAGCTGGTGAACCGGGCCGCCGCCCTCGTGGCCGTTCCAGGGGTAGACGCGGATGCTCTTCTCACCCGCGTAGTGGTTGTACGCCGCATACACGGTCGACGGCGGGCACACGGCATCCCGAAGTCCGACCGAGAACAGCGCGGTGACATTCGCCCTCGCGGCGAAGTTCACGCCGTCGAAGTAGGAGAGCGTGCGGAAGACCTCCTCTTCCTGCCCGCGCCGGGTCTGCAGGTAGGTGACGATCTCGCTGTAGGGCGCGGCGTCGGTGATCGCGACGGCCCGACGCATGGCGCTCAGGAACGGGAAGTCGATCGCGGCGAACCGCAGCCCCTCGCTCAGCGCCGTCGCGGCGAGGGCGATGCCCCCACCCTGGCTGCCGCCCCACACGCTCACGCGCGTCGCATCGATGGCCGGGTGCGCGCGCACGGCGTCGATCGCGAGCACCGCGTCGCAGAACACGCGCCGGTAGTACGAGCGGGCGGGGTCGTCGAGGCCCTCGGTCACGCGACCGGCGACGTGCGGAGCGCCGCCCACGGGGTCGGCGGTCGCACCGGGGAGCGCCCCGCTGGTCTGGCCCCGCGTGTCCATGACCATCACCGCGAAGCCGGCGGAGGGCAGGAGCGTGTGCTGGTGCGCGAGGCCGCGGCCCGAGTTATAGCCGATGTACTGCACGACGCACGGCAGGGGGCCGGAGGCCCCACGCGGGCGCAGCAGCCACGCCCGCACCTCGTGTCCCGCGAACCCCGCGAAGACGACGTCGTCGACCTCGACGCCGATCACACCGCTGTCGGCGGCGTCGACCGGGGTGAATCGCGCGGGCCATGCCGCCCTGCGCGCCTCGGCGAGCGTCTCGGTCCAGAACCGGTCGAAGTCGACGGGCTCCTCGCGCTCCGGGTAGAACGCCTCGAGCTCGGCCAGGGGCAGATCGAACTGGGTCACGGGTTCTCCTTCTCCCCGACGAGGCGCGAGAGCACCCCGTCGATGTGAGCGCGCGTGGCGGCGAAAGCGCGTGTCCGGACCTCGTCGAGACCGGCGTACTCGCGATGGCCGTAGGGCTGCACGTCGAGCTCGAGCTCGGCCCCCGGCGCCTCGTCGATCGCATTCGCGACCGCGAACTGGCCGGGCGGGGGAACGTGGCGGTCGCGTAGCGCGCACTCCACGCGAACCGGCACGCGCAGGAAGGTCGCCGCCGTCGAAGCGTCGAAGAAGCGCAACACCTCGCGCGCCTCGGGGTGGGTGGCGACGTGGGCGCGCACCCGCTCCCCGCTGCCCTCGCACGGCAGGCGCAATCGCAGGTCGTACTGACCGAAGCTCGGCACGATCAGCGTCGCGCCGACGAATCGGTCGTCCCACGGCAGGGCCAGCGCGCCGATCCCGCCCCCGAAGCTCTCGCCCACGTAATACAGGGGAACGGACCCGGCGAGCGCCCGCAGCGCCGACCCGGCGTGCCAGAGGTCGACGGCGCACCTGCCGAGGACGTACTCCTCGATCGAGTGGATGCCGTGGAGCACATGCCCCTCGGCGGGCGTCGGCGCCCCGAGACCGGCGTTGAGCACCCCTTGCCCCCGGGCGACGGGGAAGAACACCGCCGCATCGTCCGGGACGCGGTCGACGTCGGGCGCCTCTCGACCGCCGTAGCCGTGGCCGTGCACGATGCCCACGCGGGGCGGCACCCCGTCGACGGTCGTGGCGAACCACCCGCGCAGGCGCAGGCCGTCGGCGACGGTGTGCTCGACCAGGAACAGGGCACGACCGGCGACCCGCCCCAGGGGGCTCATGCGGGGGTCGGGGTCGACCCGCGTCGCCTCCGCCGCCCAGGCCCGCCAGCGCTCGGCGAATCCGGCGGACGGGGCGACCGGTGGCACCGCGCGCAGGGCCGGCAGCTCGAAGCCGTAGGCTCCATCGCCCGCGGGATCGGCGATGACGCCGTTCACGAGCGGACCGCCGTGGAAGACTGGAGGCCCGAACGAGAGGAGCGATCGTGCTCGCCGCCGAACGCCGATCCCGCCTCCTGGCCGAGGTCCGCCGCCAGGGCGCCGCCGCGGTCCCCGACCTGGCCGTGACCCTCGGCGTCAGCGAGATGACCGTCCGGCGCGATCTCGACGTGCTGGCCGCCGACGGCCGCGTCGACAAGGTGCGCGGCGGAGCCCGCAGCCCGCAGCCCGGAGTCGGCGGCTCTCGAGACCTCGCCACGCAGGCCCGCCGCAACGGCGACGGCAAGCGCGCCATCGCGCGCCGCGCCGCCGAACTCGTCGAGGCGGGCATGTCGGTGGGTCTGGGCGGCGGATCCACGACCTGGGCGCTCGCCCGCGAGCTGCGCGGAATCGACGACCTCACGATCGTGACGAACTCGCTGCCCGTCGCCGATGTCTTCGCCCGACCCGACCGGGCGGACGAGCCCTACACCCAGACCGTCGTGCTCACCGGTGGCGTCCGTACTCCCGCCGACGCGCTCGTCGGCCCGGTCGCGGTCGCCTCGCTCGAGCACCTCCATTGCGACATCGTCTTCCTCGGCGTCCGCGGGATCGACCTCACCGCGGGGTTGACGACCTCGAACCTGCTCGAGGCCGAGACGAACCGCGCGCTGGTCGCTGCGGGGGCCCGGGCGGTCGTGCTCGCGGATCACACCAAATGGGGAGCGGTGGGACTCACCACGATCGTCGATCTGAACGAGGTCGACCTCGTCGTCACCGACGCGGGACTCTCCCCCGAGGCCGAAGAGACGCTGCGCGCGCATGTCGCCGAGCTGTGGGTGGCCGCCGACGGCGACGCCTGAGACGCGCCCTCGTCCTCGAGAGGACCGGGCGGCGACAGCCGCGCTCACCGCGCCGTGCTCGCTCGCGCGATGACCGTGGCATCGACCACGATGTGCCGGACCGGGACATCGGCGCCCGGGCGAGCCGCCATCTGACGCTCGAGCTCGGCGAACGCCGCCTCGACGATGCCCTGGTCGTCGGGGGCGACCGACGACAGCGCGGGCACCGAGAATTGCGCTGCGTGCACGTTGTCGATGCCGATCACCGCGACCTCGCCCGGCACCGCGAGTCCGCGCTCGTGCAGCGCCGCCAGCACACCGAAGGCGACGGAGTCGTTCGAGCACACCACGCCGTCGAAGGCGATGCCCGAGTCGTGCAGACGCCGCAGCGCCGCCGCCCCCTCTTCCGAGGTGAAGGCGTCGACGGGCACGATCAGCCCGGGCTCGTCGGCCAGGCCCAGGCGCGACACGGCGTCGCGGTAGCCGGCGAAGCGCTGGTCCGCGGCATCCGAGGGACGGGAAACGCGCGGCCCCAGGAAGGCGACCCGGCGGCACCCGGCAGATGCGAGGTGCGAGGTCGCCAGGTCGGCCGTGCGACGGTTGTCGATCGAGACGTGGGTGAAGGGGCTTACGGCGATGTGCTCGCCGAGCAGGACGAGGGGGCCCGGGTCGGTGCGCCGCGTCAGGTCTCCGACGGTCAAGGACCGAGGGATGTGGATCAGGCCGTCGGTCGCCGGGAGCCCCACACCGTTGGCGATGTCGATCTCGCGCTGGTGATCGCCCTCGGTCTGCTGGATGAGAATCGACAGTCCGCGCGCCTCGGCACCCCGCGCCAGCAGCGTGGTCAGCTCGGCGAAGTACGGCTCTTCGAGATTCGGCACCGCCAGCGCGACGATTCCCGTGCGCTCGCGACGCGACAGGGGGGAGATCCGCCGCGTCGCCGAGGGCGTGTCGGTCATGGCGGGGCTCCTCGTCGAGGACCGGGCGGCGCTCGCGCGCGCCGCGGGGCGGTCTGTTCTGGGGGCTACGGTATCGCGCGGCATGTCACTCCTGAACACGGAAGGCCACGATGCGGGCCTCCGGCGCGCCGTGGGTCGCCGTCACCACCACTCGCGCGGCGCTGATCGCGCCGAGCCCCTCGGGGAGCGGGTGCCGGCGGCGGCGACGTCTGTTCTGCGTCACCGCCGCGACCTCGACCCATTCCTGCGCCCCGGCCGTCTGCGCCTCGACCCGGTAGGCCTCGACGAGCGAGGGCATCACGAGGTGCGGGTCGCGGTGGTGGTGGAGGGTGTTGAGCTCGACGTCGGGGTCGTCGTCGAACACCAGCACGACCTCGCGCGCGACGACCGGCTGCTCCCAGTCGAGACGGAGCCACGCGTCGCCCTCGGCCAGAGGTGCCGAGGCCCAGAGGTTCGGACCGCCGAAGGGGCGCTGGTAGCCGCCGACGGCGCGCTCCGGTGCCAGGGCCTCCGACGGAGAGGGGACGCGGAACTGCACCGACCGCCCCCGCAACGGCTTGGTCGGCCACTGCACGAGCAGCTCGTCGAGGCTCACCTGGACGTTCTGGTCGTCGGCATCCGAGGTGTGGACGAGGGTCAGGATGCCGGGAGGAAGCTCGTCTGTCACGAACACGCTCACGCCGGGCTGGGCGCGCACGACGACGACCGCATTGGCGGGGGCCTGGGGCTCCCAGCGCACCGGGGCGTGCACCCACTGCGCCTCGCCCGCGGCCACGGCGACGGTGACCGCGTGCTCGAGGTGCTCGGGCACGACGTTCTGCGGGAGCCCCGTCGACCACACCTCGACCTCGAGATCGACGTCGTGCTCGGCGGTGACCCGCAGGTCGAAGCCATCGAGACGCGGGTGCACGGGCACGACGATGCCGAGGTCGTGCTCGAGCGGATGGGGCCGGACCGAAGCCGCCTCGCTCGGTCCGAGACCCGCGCGCACGCCCGAGGCCGTCACCCGCGCCGAGGCGGCGAGGTTCTGCGGGTCGGTGTCGGCCACGCCGATGAGCGGGGCGTCCTGTCGCAACAGCAGCTGTCGGAGTTCTTCACGGTGATTCTCGTAGAGCCCGCGGGGGCTCGTGTGATGAGCGAGGGCGAGGGATGCCGCGGTCCCCGCCGCCTCGCCCATCGCGGCGCACGTGGCCATGACGCGCGCGGCGCCGAAAGCGATGTGGGTGGCCGAGACGTCGCGCCCCGCCATGAAGAGGTTCTCGACGTCGGCGGAGTAGAGGGAGCGGAACGGGATCTCGAAGACGCCGTTCGAGAAGCGCTGCACGGCGCCCGCACCGGTCGAGTACATCCCTTCTTTGGGGTGCAGATCGATCGACCAGCCCCCGAAGGCCACGCCGTCGTCGAAGCGCGTCTGCTCGATGATGTCGCGCTGGTGCAGCGTGTAGTCGCCGACGAGGCGGCGGTACTCGCGCTTGCCGGGGACGTTGCCGATCCACTCCAGGTCGAGGTTGTCGGCGTCGAACTCGCCCGAGTTCTTGATGTGGTCCCAGATGCCCAGGATCACCGAGCGCAGTTCGTCGCGGATGCGCTCGTTGTCGTGCACGATGTCGAGCTCGCCGCCCCACTCGATCCACCAGTAGTGCGCTCCGCTGTCACCGCTTCGGATGATGCGCGACGACGGGATCGGGGTCTCGAGGATCGACTTCGCCGAATCGGGTGCGACGAAACGCACCGGATGCCCCACGTCCTTCGTGTAGAACAACAGCGTCGAGCCGAGAAAGGTGCGCTCGGCCTCTTCCGGCGCCCAGTCCTCGTCGAACTCCACCCGCGACTCCTTGCCGAGCCGCGCCCTCGCCCCGGAGAGGTGGCCGACGAGTCCGTCACCGGTGCAGTCGAGGAAGACCGGGGCGACGAAGCGCGTCTCGGTCTCGGCTCCCATGGTCCATCCCGTCACCGACTCGATGCGGCGCGCACCCTCGGGGCCGGTGGCGGCCACGTCGCGCACGTCGGTGTTGAGGTACAGCGAGATATTCGCTTCGGCGCGCACGGCATCCAGCACCACGTCGTCCCAGTGAATGGGGTTGCCGTCGGGATTGCGGTACTGGTTCTCGAGGTACAGCTCGCCGATGATGCCGTTCTCGCGCGCCCACCTCTGATTGCCGTGCGCGGTCGCTCCGCACACCCAGACGCGGACCTCCGACGAGGAGTTCCCCCCCAGGACCGGTCTGTTGTTGATGAGGGCGACGCGCCGGTCGAGCCGGGCGGCGGCGATGGCGGCGGCGACTCCGGAGAGTCCTCCGCCGACCACGACCACGTCGAAGTCGGCCGTGTGTGAACGCATGCTGCGGGTGTCCTTCCTGGGACGCGGGGGCGTCCGGGTGTGGTGCGGGGAGCGATCGACGGGCTCAGTCCACGGCGATCGCCTCGATCTCGAAGACCCGGGCGACATCGGTAGTGGATGCCGAGGGATCGCTGATGAGCAGCCGCACGCCATCGGCGACGGCGCCCGCGGCCGAGATGCTCACCAAGCGCTTCGTGTTCGCGGTGACGGAGCCGAGGCTCGTCCAGCCGGTGGCCGTGTGCACCTGCACCTCGAAGGAGCGCAGGACGGCGGCCGAGCCCGAGTCGGCGCTGTAGCCGCTGCGCACCCGCACCTCTTCGAGCGCCGCCGGTGCGGTCAGGCTCAGCGAGATCCACGGCGCGGTGTCACCGACCGCCGAGATCCACCGGCTCGCGTCGCTGCAGACGCCGTCGACGGCGAGTGCGGGACCGGTGTCGGCGCGCAGGCTCGACGAGGCGGTGGCCGTCGCGCCCAGCGCGACGTTCACCCCGCCCGGGTCGTCGCGGAGGTCGGCGACCAGGTCGGCCAGCGAGGTGGCGGGACCGACCGCCGCGTCTCGCGGGACGACGGCGCGGGCGAGACGGGCCGGGGACGCCGCAGGGGCCGAGAGGTAGACGACGTCGGCGTCGTCGGTCGATCGCGTCTGCGCCCGCAGGCGCTGCTGGCCCAGGCGCGCCTCGCCGACGCCGGCGTAGGTCCACGCGGTGGCGGTGTCCGCGCGCTCGGCGACGACCGCGCGGCTGCGCACCTCGCCGCAGACCTGGGCGGTCACGACGGTGTAGAGCCGCGTCGTCGATCCGGCGCGGGTGACGTCGACGGCTGCCGACGTGGCGACCCCGTCGCCGAGGGCCGCGGAGTCCACGACCTTCTCGTCGATCCAGGCCGATCCGTCCCACCGCACGAAGCGCGCGTCGTAGGCCGTGCGGTCCTTCTCGACGAAACGGTAACCGATGCCCGCGAGAGCGGAGCCGTCGAGGGCGAGCTTCGCGGACTGCACCGCCGGGGTGTAGCTGCGGATCGTCTCGTCGGACTGGAACGGCCGCCAGACCACCGCCCCCGCCGAGGCGGGCGTGATCGGCCCCGCGACCGCGGCGCCGGCGGCGTCGGCGAGCAGGCCGGTCGCGGGGTCGTAGACGGCGTACGAGCCGAGGTGGCGCGCGGGATCCGCGGGGAACGGGCCCCACTCCCACAGCACGTGCACGCGGCCGTCGGGCGAGACCTCGAGGTCGTCGGGATAGAAGGAGTAGCCCTTCGCCGCGGCGATCGTCGTCTCACGCTCCCACGAGCCGGCACCCCGGTCGTAGTGGTAGAGCACGCCCTCGCGGGCCCCGTCGGCATCGGTCCCGGTCCGCACGAGCACCCACGCGTCGCCGTCGGCTCCGCGGGCGGTCACCGGGTAGGTGATGTCGACGTCGAGGTCGGGCATGGTCGAGGTGCGATCCACCATCGTGCGCACGTCGCCCGCGGTGTCGGAGCGGAAGTAGTTCCACTGCTCGTTGTGCATCGAGACGAAGGCGTGGATGACCCCGTCGCCGTCGACGACGATCGAGGGCTGATTGTGGCCGTTGTCGTCGACGAAGGTCACGCACGCGGCGCCCGGGGAGGTGCGCAGGCACCCCTCGGTCCAGGTGCCGTCGGCAGCCCGCGAGGCGAGATGCACCTCGTGCCGCGCCGCCTGGGCCGCGGGGGCGTTGAAGGCGAAGTAGGTCACGTCCCCCACGACATCGAGGGGGTTCCACCACGCCGCCTGGTTCGACGAGTCGACCGCGAACGGCAGCTCTTCGACCGTCGGTGCCCCACCGACGGCGTGTGCCGACGGCGCGACGACGAGGCCGAGGGCCAGCGCGGCGATCGCCGCCGCGCTGCCTCCGCGCAGAACCCGCATGTCAGCCGACCAGCTTCTGCGCGGCCTCGCCGGCCCGCTTCATCGCGTCCGCCGGCGAAGCGGACCCGATCAGAACGGCCTGGACGTTGTCGGCGATCGCCGACTCGATCTGCGAGTACGCGGTGAACTTCCACAGCGGGTTCGAGCTCGCCGTCGCCGTGATGCGCTCGCTGAACTGCGCTCCGAAGGTGTCGGCGGCGACCTCCGACGACGAGAGCGCCTCGGTGGTCGCCGGCGGCAGACCGCGCAGGGCGTAGT
The DNA here is from genome assembly GCF_031455375.1 of Microbacterium sp. 1154. Lineage (NCBI taxonomy): Bacteria > Bacillati > Actinomycetota > Actinomycetes > Micrococcales > Microbacteriaceae > Microbacterium > Microbacterium sp. 1154. The sequence continues at coordinate 137,433 of NZ_JAVDSN010000001.1, forward strand.
CGGCCAGGATCGCGTCGAGGTCGGACGTGGCGTACTGGGCGAAGTCGCCCGCGGTGGCCGCACCCGTTCCATTGACCACGGCGATCGCGCCGCCCCAGACGAGGGCGCGCGGGGTGTCACCCGCCTTCAGCACCGGGCGCGACACGGGGGCGAGCTTGGTCGCGAGACTCGCGTCGGGCGATTCCTTCGTCACCGCGGCGCGGCCCACGGGAGCGTCGTCGTACATCGCGGCGCGGCCCTGTGCGAACAGGCTCCGCGCGTCGAAGCGATCGACGTCGGCGGCGATCAGGCCCCGGTCGTAGAGCCCCTTGTACCAGGTGACCGCTTCGATGCTGGCGTCGTCGCCGATCGTGACGGTGTCGCCGTCGACCAGCGGGCTGCCGAAGGTCTGCATCCAGATGAGGATGTCCTTCAGCTGCGCGGCCTTGGTCGAGGCGGCGTAGGGGATCAGGCCGTTTCCGAGGCCCTTGAGCGAGACCAGGGTCTTCTCGAACTCGTCCACCGTCGTCGGGAACGCATCGGGGGCGACGCCGACCTTGCCGAGCGTCTCGGAGTTGGCGACGAGACCGATCGCGCCGATGGTCCACGGCAGGGCGTACTGCACGCCGTCGAAGGTGGCCGCCTGCAGGGCCGAAGAGGTGTATCCGCGACCGGATGCCAGGGCCGAGACGTCCTGCAGCTTGCCGGTGGCCGCGAGGCTTCCGAGCCAGGCGACGTCGACGTGCGCGGCACCGGTGAACTGACCGCCCGTGACCTGCAGCATGAGCTGGTTGATGTACTCGTTGTACGGGAACGCCGTGCGCTTGATGGCGATGCCGCGAGCCTTCTCGTACGCCGCGAGGGTGCCCTCGAGCGCCGGCTTCGCCGACTCCTCGGTGAGCGACCACGACGAGAACGCGAAGTCGGTGGGATCGGCGCCGTTCAGGCCGGCCGCGCCGGCGGCGGGCCCGGCGCTGCCGGTGGGTACGCATCCGGCCAGGGCCGCGGCGGCGGCACCGATGCCGAACATCTGCAGCGCGCGACGACGGGTGATCAACGGGTTGGGAAGCGATGAAGCTGACATAGGTGTCCTCCTTGACAGGGCGAGCAGAAGAAAGGGAGTTGGGGCGGTCAGCCCTTGACGGCGCCGGCCGTCATACCGCTGACGAGGAAGCGCTGCAGCAGCATGAAGGCGATCGCCACGGGCAGCGACACCACGAGCGAGGCGGCCATGAGTTCGGGCCACGCCGTGGCCGCTTCGCCGACGTAGGTGTTGACGAGGCCCGGGGGCAGCGTCTGCTTGTCGGGGCCGGCGAGGGTCAGGGCGAAGATGAAGTCGTTCCAGCCGCGGACGAAGGCGAACAGGCCCGCGGCGACCAGACCGGGGGCGGCCAGCGGGAGCACGATCGAGTGGATCGTGCGCAGGCGCGACGCACCGTCGACGCGGGCCGCCTCGATCAGCTCGTCGGGGATGGTGTCGAAGAAGCCCTTCAGCATCCAGACGCACAGCGGCAGCGTGAAGGTCGTGAACGACAGTACGAGCGCCGTATAGGTGTTCAACAGGCCGTACGCGCTGAACACGCTGTAGAGGGTGACGAGCAGCAGGGCCTGCGGGAACATCTGAGAGGCCAGCACGAAGTACATCAGCTGTCGGCGGCCGCGGTAGCGGAACTTCGAGAACGAGTACCCCATGTAGGCCGAGACGATCACCGACAGCAGCGCGGTGATGACCGAGACGATCACGCTGTTCTGCAGGTAGGTGAACAGCTGGGGGTTCGAGACCAGCGCGGTGTAGGCGTCGAAGGTGATGGTCGTGGGGAACAGCCTCGGCGGGTACGAGAAGACCTGATCGCGCGGGGTCAGCGAGGTGGCGAGCAGCCAGTAGACCGGCAGCAGGGCGAAGCCGCCGCAGACGATGAGCGCGGCCCACGAGGCGAGTCGGACACCCGGGCGGTCGGAGCGCAGCCCCGAGCTCGAACGACGACGACGCTCGGGCGCCGCGGCGGCGACCACCGGCGGCACGTCGGGGGCGGGGGTGACGGTGGGGAGTGCGGTACTGGTCATCGCTTCTCGCCCCTCTCGGAGAATCGGACGTGGACGACGACGAGCGCCATGAGCAGGATGAGCCAGAGCAGGCCGAGCGCACCGGCGTGGCCGAGGTCGAAGCCGTGGAAGGCCGTCTCGTACACCGAGGTCGCGAACGTCTCGGTCGAGCCGGCCGGTCCCCCGCCGGTGAGCACGTAGATGATGTCGAAGTGCTGGAAGTTCCAGATGAACTCCAGCAGCAGCACGAGGCCGATGATCCCGCCGATCTGCGGAACGGTGATCGAGAAGAAGCGGCGCACCGTTCCGGCGCCGTCCATCTCGGCGGCCTCGTGCAGCTCCTTGGGCACCGTCTGGAGCCCGGCGAGCAGCATGACCATCATCCAGGGGAACGACTGCCACGTCTTGGCCACGATCACGGCGAACATCGCGGTTCCGGGCTGGGCGAGCCACGCCTGCGGGCTGACGCCGAGCGGTTCGAGGATCGCGTTCATCACGCCGTAGTTGGCGTTGAAGATCCACATCCACAGGAACGAGACCACGACGCCCGGCACGAGCCAGGGGATGAGCATGAGACCGCGGAACACCTTCGACCCGCGGATCTGCGTGTTCAGGGCCAGCGCGAGGGCGAAGCCGATGACGAACGGCGCGATCGTGGTGCCGAGCGTGAAGACCAGGGTCTGCCACAGCAGGCGCAGGAAGTCGTCCTGCAGGACGTCGATGATGTTCTGGAACCCGACGAACTCACGACCCGGCAGCACCAGGCTCTGCTTGAAGAACGCCGTGACCAGAGCGGAGACGAGGGGATACGCCACGACGACGGCCATGAGCGCCATGCCCGGCACCACCAGCAGGACGGCGAACATGCCGTTGCCGAGCCGCTCGGGGCGGGACGCGCGAGTGCGCGGCTGCCTCGACCTGTTTGTTTTGTTTGAATCTGTTACCACTTGTGAGTTAGTCATCGTCACGTCCGTGTGCGCTTTCCTCGGCATTGAGGGACCCAGGGGCCCGTTTGCGGCGTCCTGCGCCGTCATCGACCGCTTCAGCTTGGCCGCTCGCGGCCGCGGGGTCAATTCGCGGGAGGTAACGCTTGGGTCACGGCGTGTTCATACCTGTTCGCACATGTTGCTTTAGTGTGACATGACGCACACGTTTGTCCACGCACGAACATAGAAACGCCGCGACGAAGAGCGGCGGGCGCCATCCGGGTCAGCGGCGCAACGGCATCCGTCGGTCGAGCCAGGCCAGCAGATCGGCCCGCACCTCGGCCTGGCACCTCTCGGCGAAGAGCTCGTGCCGGGCGCCCGGGTACACGAGGGTCGTGACATCGCGCAGTCCGGAGCGACGCGTGTAGGCGTCCGCGAGCTTGTGCACGCTGCGCGGTCCACCGACGGTGTCGTCGCGACCGACCATGAGCAGGAGCGGCACGTCGCGCTCGAGGTCGCGTCGCGGTCGACCGAGGAGCCTCGCCGTGTCGATGGGCCCGAACAGCCGCGCGAGCGGCGTGGAGGTCGTGAGCGCATCGGCGACGAAGTCGATACCCACCTGCTCGTCGCTCGACAGCCACTGCATGCCGGAGCCGCGGAGGTGCTTCCACGGGGCGTTCAGGTCGCCGGCGTTCAGCGACCCGGGCACCCGCAGGGCCGAGCCGGTCATCACGACGGCGTCGAAGGCCTCGGGATGCCGATCCAGCAGCATCTGCGCGAGGAACGAGCCCCAGGAGTGACCGAGCAGCACCAGCGGAAGCGCGGGGTGCTCCTCGCGGATGCGCTGCGTGAGCGTCCAGACGGCGTCACGGGCGGCGCGGAGCCCGCCGGGCCCGAGCCGGCCGAGCTTGCGGTGGTCACCGTCCCATTGGCGCAGACCCGTCCGGCCGTGACCCCGGTGATCGTCGGCGTAGACCGTGTACCCCGCGTCGACGAGCGCCTCGATCAGAGCGCCGTACCGCCCCGCGTGCTCCCCCACGCCGTGCAGCAGCTGCACCACCGCCCGCGGCCCGGTCGCTTCGTACACGTCGTAGACGATCGGGATGCCATAGGCGTCGACGAACTCGGGCATGGGGGGAGTCTAGGGCGGTGCCGCTCCGGTGACGCTAGGGCGTCGGCGTCACCCGCGCGACGACCACGAGGTTGTCCCGCGCCGCGGCCCCCTCGCGCGGGACGCACGTGATCACGATGAGCCGCCCAGCCGCCGGGGTCCACAGGTCTTCGTCGAAGGCCAGATCGGGTTTGGGGACACGGCGCACCTGCGTCACCGTGTACCTCGTCGTCGCGACGTCGATGAGGTCGCCCGCCCCAACCGTCGTCTCGCCGGAGATCGGGTCGGTGAACGCGTTCCCCGGGGCGGATCCGCCCGACAGGGCGTGCATGGCCACCACCACGGTGCCGGTCGACGCGTCATCCCACGCCACGCTCCGATCGCGCACGACGTACGCCGAGGTGAATCCCGGCGGAGTGACCTCGCCGTCGACCGAGTCCAGCGACCCGAGGGCGACGTCGAGTCCGTGCGAAGCCGCGCGCAGCCGCATCCCCTCGTCATCGACGGCCCGCGACCGCGATGTCGGGGGTGGGCTCGTCCCCGGCTCGAACGCGACCGCGGCTCCCTCGAGATCGCGCGGCGTCGCCGAGGCATCGGTCCCCGAGCCGACGAGGCTCCCGGCGACGACGGCGACGACGCCCGTGCACGCGAGGATGCCCACGACTGCCCACCGATGACCTCGGCGACGCGGCTTCACCGGCGTCCCCGCGACCGGAACGTGAGCAGGACGGCGAGGACGATCGCGGCCAACAGCGCGGTCAGGCCGGCGAACACCAGCAGACCCGTCAGCCGCGACTCCGTGGTCACGGTGCCCCCGGTGTGGGCCGAGAGGCCGAGGGGAGCGGGCGCCGCGACCACCGACGGGGTCGGCGTGGCGATCGGCGTGGGCGCGGGGATCGGCGTGGGCGTCGCGCTCGACACCGGCGTCGCGCTCGGCACCGGCGTGGGCGATGCACTCGGCGCAGGTGCCTGCCCTCCGCCCGTCCCCCCGCCCCCGTGGCGCACGACCTGACCGGTCACGGCGGTGTCGCTCGCGCCCGCGATGCTGATCTCGGCGCGGTTCTCGTAGCGTCCCGCGACTCCCTGATCGGTGACCCGAGCGGCGAAGCGCACGTCGTAGTAATGCCCGGCCTGCGCCGTGAACGTCACGGTGCGATCGGTCGCGGCGTACGTCGAACGGTCGACGGGTGCCCAGGCGCCGGGTGATTCCCGACCGTCGGCACCGGTGACCAGGCGAGGAGACGACCAGAGCTCGGCGTAGCGCACGCCGTTCAACTCGGCGAGGAGTTCTTGGTTCTCGGCGAGCACGTCGGTCACGGTGACGACCTCTCCCCCCGACAACCCGTCACGACCCGAACCGATCTGTACGACCCAGACGATGGTGCCGGCGGCGGCGTCGTACATACCCCACTTCCCCGCGCCGCGCCCGGGGAAGGCGCAGTTCTCGGTGCACACCCCGGGGCCGGTGCCCGTACCCGGATCGGGCGACGGCTGCACATCGATGGCGAGGGTATGGCCGCCGACGTCGTAGGTGACGAGCCCTCCCCCGCCGGGCTCGTTGCGCACCGTCACCCAGAAATAGAACGTGCCGTGCAGGTTCTCGGGGTGCGCCGTCAGGTAGTCCGCAGCGAACGTGCACTCCAGGGTCGACGCGTCGACGACGCATCGCCCCATGACCGCCCCCTGAGGATCGAGCAGCGGGAATCCGTCCGACCGGCCGGCGAGCTCCGGGGGCAGGGCCAGCGTGAACCCCGCGGGAACGGTCGGGTGGTCGGGCAACGACCAGGTACCGCGGATCTCGGCCGACGATCCCGACGCCACTGTCTCACTGGTGAAGTCCAGAGAGTCGATCGATGCCGTGGTGGCTCGCTCGACCGTGGCTCCCGACGCGGGGGCCGGCAAGGTGAACGAGGCACCGGCGATGCCGAGAGCGGCCAATGCGGCCAACGACACGCGCGCCCAGGTGCGCGGTCTCACGAGCAAGGGGAATGAGGTCACGATGACTCCAATGCAGGACTGGTCTCAACTCCCGCACCGTCTCGAACGGTACGGCTTCCCCTGAGAGAGACGGCCCGACGTGTTTCATCACGCGATACAACCGAAGTTTCTCGAGACGGCCCGTCACCGCGTCATCGCGCCGCGACAGCACCCCGTCATCGCAGGGTGCCGGCAGACGGAGTTGCGCACCATCCGCGCCTGACGGTGTCGCTCAGCCGACGGGCGAGACCGTGAACGTCACCCGCGTCGTGCCCGCGGCGCTTGCGTCGAGCCGCTGGTAGGCGACCTCGAGCTCGTGCATTCCCGGGGCGAGACCGATGAGCCCCGACGCCGTCGAACGCCCGATGCGTCGATCGAGAACTCCGGATGCCGGGATCTCCAGGTCGCGCGCCAGTTCCCGACCATCGAGACGGACCACCAGCCGGCTCGAGGCCCACCCGCGAACGCGGAGGGCGACGGGATCGACCCCCGCCGCTGTTCCCTCCGTGGGCGCCTCGACGAGAGGAACGAACGCGAAGGGCGCAGACGACACGGTCGGCGAACGCCTCCCCTGCGGATCGATTGCGAGGGCCGCCACCGCGACATCCGTGGGGCGCAGATCCTCGATCCGCATCGACCATGCTCCGGATGCCGGCACCTCCGTCTCGACAGCGACCTCGGGGCGCCCCTCGGGCCAGATGCGCACGCGCGTCCCCGGTGCTGCACGACCCTCGATGAGCGGCGCGACGGTCGCCGCGGGATCCCACTCGTCGTTCAGCGTTGGAGCCTCGGGGGCGAGGGCGGCCTCCGTCTCGGATGCGTCCGAGGGGGAAGGCTCTTCCGACGACGACTCCACGGTCGATGATCCGTCTTCCTGCGGAGCCAGCGGCGCGACGGGGGCCGATGGTTCCGGCGCCACCGGTGACGGAACGGGGAGGGACTGATCGGGCTCGGCGATCACGACGGTGTCGTCCGGGTCGGTGGCCGGCCCGACGACGTTCTCCGGGATCGATGCGTCGTCGGGGATGACCGGTGGAGCGGCCGTGGGGTTCGCCCCCTCCGTCGTCACGCCGTCGTCGGCGACGGAGCTCGCGGACGAGCCGAAGGACGCCGTCACGGCGAACCCCGCACCCGCCCCCGCCCCGACAAGGGCGACGATCGACGCGGCGACGACGAGCGACCGCCCCGGGGTCGTTCTCCGCTCCCCGGGAACTGTCTTCGCTTCGGGCACAGGACGCGCGCCCCACCCGACCGCCGCCGTGGCGGACAGTCCCCCGATGAGCAGAAGCAGAGCCGGCAACACGCGCGCGACCGAGCGAACCTCCTCGACGAGCGGCGGGCACCAGGGGCACGTGGACACATGATCCTCGAACGACCGACGATCCCGGGCCGAGGCGGTTCCCTCTTCGACGGCACCGAAGACGGCGAGTGCGCGGCGGCAGTCGTCGGGGCGTCCCTCGAGTTCGAGGTGGGCTTGCATCCAGGCCGCGCGCAACGAGCGGCGCGCCCGGTAGACCAGCGCCGACGTCGCGTGCGGCGAGAGCCCGAGCAGAGGGGCGACCCGGCGTGGCGGGAGGCGCTCGACGTCGACGTACCAGAGCACTGTCTGCCAGCGCTCCGGCAAGGTGCGGAACGCCCGCCCGAGCAGCGACTCACCGAGACGGGTCGCGAACATCGCCGCGGGGTCGCTCTCGGTCGTCGCTTCGTCGAGGGAGTCGAGCTCCACGGCATCGGCGAAGCGCTGTCCGCGACGATGCTCCCGCGATGCGAGGTTGCGCACGACCGTGTACAGATAGGGCCGCATGAGCTCTTCGGGCCCGGAGCCCCCACGCAGCGCGAGCATGGTGCGCTCGAACGCCTCCGACGTGAGGTCGTCCGCCATCGATGGAGACGACACCACCGCTGCCAGCTTGGTGACGGGCTTGTGGTGCCGACGCCACAGCAGAGCGACGGCTTCGTCGTCTCCCCGACGGATCCGAGCGATGAGCGCCCGGTCGCTCGTTTCCGATACCGACATGCGCTCCCCCCCCTGCCACCCATTCGCGGCAGCCCCCCGCGGTGCAGAGCGTCACCCCTCCGAACCGGCACGGGAGGACTTCCGGCCGCCGAACGTTCACGATAACGAAATTCACCTGATGGGTGAATGTGCGGGTGAAATTTTCGCCGCCGCGGGGGACGCGGGTGGCGTGAGGGACGACGATGATCCGTTCCGATGCGCACCACGAGCGTGACGCCGCTTCCCGGCATCCCCATTCCCTTAGCAAGGCTAATGAGATATCCTGCTCACAGGAATATGAACGATCGCGTCGACGAATCCCCCCTTCCCGACCTGAATTCCGACCACAGCGCCGCAGCATCCGAGCTGCGCATGGCGACATTCCGTCTCGCGCGACGCCTCCGGGCGCAGCGCGCCATCGACACCATGAGCGACGGTCAGTTCGCTGTCCTCGCCGCGCTGACGGTGCACGGAGCGCACACCCTCGGCCAGTTGGCCGACCGTGAGCGCGTCACGGCTCCGTCGATGAATCGCACGGTGTCGCAGCTCGAGGAGGCGGGCTACCTGACGCGCATTCCCGACGAGATCGATCGCCGCCGCGTGACCATCGATCTCACCGACCTCGGTCGCCGGATCGTCGACGAGACGGTCCGACGCCGGGACGCCTTCGTCGAGGAGGCCCTCGCCGAGCTCTCCCCCGAAGAACGACAGGTGCTGGCCCGCGCCACCACGATCATGAGGAAGGTCGCAGACAGATGAGCACGTCGATGTTCCGGTCGCTGTCGATCTTCAACTACCGCGTCTGGTTCATCGGAGCCCTCGTCTCGAACGTCGGCGCCTGGATGCAGTCCACGGCCCAGAACTGGGTCGTGCTCACCCAGCTCACGAACAACGACGCCGCCGCCATGGGCGTCACCATGGCCCTGCAGTTCGCGCCCCCGCTGCTGCTGGTGAGCGTCACCGGGTGGGTCGCCGACCGGTTCGACCGCCGCAAGCTCATCATGTGCACCCAGAGCGCCCTGCTGCTGTTGGCCGTGTCCCTGGGTATCCTGCTGCTGAGCGGAGCGATGACCCTGCCGTTGATGTTCGGCTTCGCGCTCGCGCTCGGAGTCGTCACGGCCTTCGACAACCCGGCGCGCCAGGCCTTCGTCTCCGACCTCGTCTCGCAGGAGAACGCGTCGAACGCGGTCGCCCTCAATGCCGCGTCGTTCAACATGGCGCGTCTCATCGGCCCGGCCGCCGCCGGCGTCATGATCGTGCTCGTCGGCACCGGCTGGGTCTTCCTGGTCAACGCCTTCACCTTCCTGGCGATGCTCGGCGCCCTGTTCGTCATGCGCCCGCACGAACTCGTCGCCCGCCACCGCCGCGGTGGTCCCGCGCGTCTGGCCGACGGCTTCCGCTACGTGGCCCGGCGTCCCGATCTCGTGGTCATCTTCGTCATGGTGTTCCTGCTCGGGGCGTTCGGCATGAACTTCCCGATCTTCGCGTCCACGATGGCGCTCGAGTTCGGCCGCGGTGCCGACGGGTTCGGCCTCCTGAGTTCCTTCGTCGCCATCGGCTCCCTCGCCGGCGCCCTGCTGGCGGCGCGGCGCGAGCGCGCGCGGATGCGGGTGGTCATCCTCGGCTCCGGCGGTTTCGCCGTGGCATCCGCCCTCTCGGTCCTCGCCCCCAGCTACGGGGCCTATGCGGCCACGCTGGTGCTGACCGGCTTCTGCGTCGTCACGACCCTGACGACCGCGAACGGCTACGTGCAGACCACGACCGATCCCGTGCTGCGCGGTCGCGTGCTGGCGCTGTACATGGCGATCCTCCTCGGTGGCACGCCGGTGGGCGCCCCGATCGTCGGCGCGGTGGCGGCGGAGTTCGGCCCGCGCGTGGCGATCGGCCTGGCCGCGATCGTGGCCGTCATCGCGTGCGGCATCGGAGCGACCTGGACGGCGATGTCGGGCCGCCTGCACCGCCACGAGACCAAGCGCTTCCGCCTCACGCTCGACGAGACGCGTCCGATCACGACGATCGCGCCCGAACCCGAGGACTTCAGCGACGAGGTCGCCGGCACGACGCCGATCCCCCTTCCACCCGGGGAGCGCTCGCCTCGCGTAACGCCCCGACCTCGCCACGGCGGCTGATCGGGCGACGGCTCAGCCTCAGCGTTCCGCACAACCTCCGTCGACCTCGCCCCGAACGACCCGAGGGTGCGCGGATCGCGGAGGTTCCGCGTCGTCCGGCCCCGCCCGCAGCCCGACGCCACCTCGATGATCCGCAGGATCTCCGTCGCACCCGCCCCGAACCACCGGAGGGTGTGCGCTCACGACCCCGGCGTCACACCCGCGCGTCGACCCCCGCGTCGGCCACCGGCACGAGCCGCGTCAGCTGCGTCACGTGCCTCGGTTCGAGCTCGTCCAGCGACGAGACGCCCAACAGGGTCATGGTCCGTTCGATCTCGCTGCGCAGGATCGCGATCGTGCGGTCGACGCCCTGGCGCCCACCGGCCATGAGGCCGTAGAGGTAGGCCCGGCCGATCAGCGTGAACTTCGCCCCCAGAGCGACGGATGCCACGATGTCGGCGCCGTTCATAATGCCGGTGTCGACCATGACCGTGGCGTCTTTTCCGACCTCGCGCACGACCTTCGGCAGCAGGTGGAAGGGGATGGGCGCGCGATCGAGCTGGCGGCCGCCATGGTTGGACAGCACGATGCCGTCGACGCCGAGGTCGACCAGACGCGCGGCATCTTGGACGTTCTGCACGCCCTTGACGACGATCTTGCCCGGCCACATCGCCCGGATGACCTCGAGGTCGTCGTAGCTGATCGTGGGATCCATCGCGGCGTTCAGCAGCTCGCCGACGGTTCCGCCCGTGGTGCTCAGCGAGGCGAACTCGAGCTTCGGCGTGGTCAGGAAGTCGATCCACCACCACGGCCGCGGGATCGCATTGACGATCGTGCCGACGGTCAGCTGCGGCGGGATCGAGAACCCGTTGCGCTTGTCGCGCAGGCGCGCCCCGGCGATGGGGGTGTCGACGGTGAACATGAGAGTGTCGAACCCCGCCCGGGCGGCTCGCTCGACGAGGCCGTACGAGATGTCGCGCTGGCGCATCACGTACAGCTGGAACCAGTTGCGACCGACCGGGTTCGCGGCCTTCACGTCTTCGATCGAAGTGGTGCCGAGGGTCGAGAGGGTGAACGGGATGCCGGCGGCTGCCGCCGCGGAGGCGCCCGCCGTCTCGCCCTCTGTCTGCATGAGACGCGTGAAACCCGTGGGCGCGATGCCGAAGGGCAGCGCGGAGGGGCCGCCGAGGATCTCGCACGAGGTGTCGACGTCGGCGGCGGGGCGCAGGATGTCGGGGTGGAACTCGACGTCCTCGAACGCGCGACGGGCGCGATCGAGCGAGAGCTCGCCCTCGGCGGCGCCGTCGGTGTAGTCGAAGGCGGCCTTAGGGGTGCGCCTCTTGGCGATGGTCCGGAGGTCGGCGATGGTCAGCGCCGCGTCGAGGCGGCGCTTGCGCGCGTCGAGTTCGGGCTTCTTGAACTGCATGAGCTCGAGGAGCTCGCCGACCTTGGGGAGCTGTCGCTGGACCATGGGAAATCTCTCTTTCATGTGGTCTGACCACATCGTACGCCCGCATCGCGCGGGCGGGAAGGGGTTTCAGGAACGGGGTTCGAAACGCCGCGGCGGAAAGGCCGCGGCCACGAGCGCGCGGAGATCGGCAAGCGGGGCATCCGGACCGAAGGCGCCGAGAGCCCGGGCCTGCACGAGCACGTTGCCGAGCGCCGTCGCCTCGACGGGCCCGGCCAGCACCGGCAGCCCCGAACGATCAGCGGTCGCCTGGCACAGCAGGGTGTTCAGGGCCCCGCCGCCGACGAGATGCACGACGTCGATCTCGCGATCCGCGAGGGCCGCCGCGGTGCGCAGCGTCGTCGCGAACGCCTGGGCGATGCTCTCGACGATGATCCGCGCGAACAGCGGGCGCTCAGAGCGAGCGGGGACGTCGATCCCGAGCAGGGCGGCGATGCGCGTCGGCATGTCACCGGGCGCCGCAAGCGAGGGGTCATCGGCGTCGAACAGCCGGTCCGGCGTCGGGACCGAGCCCGCGGCGGAGAGCAGCTCCCCGAGGTCGACGGGCACACCGTCGACCTCCGACCACGCGCGCACGGTCTCGCTCAGCAGCCACAGGCCGGTGACGTTGTGCAAGAACCGGATGCGCCCATCGACACCGCCCTCGTTGGTGAAGTTCGCCCGGCGGGCGGCATCCGTCACGATGGGCTCCTCGAGCTCGAGACCCACCAGCCCCCACGTGCCGCACGAGATGTAGGCCGCGTTCGCCGACGACATCGGCACCGCGACCACGGCCGAGGCGGTGTCGTGCGAGCCGACCGCGACCACCGGAAGCGCGTCGAGGTCGGCGGCGAGGCCCACGGTCTCACCGGGGTCGACGAGCGGGGGGAGTACGGATGCCGGCAGGCCCAGCGCTCCGGCGAGCGCGGCGTCCCACTCCCCCGTGTGGACGTCGAGCAGACCCGTCGTCGACGCGTTCGTGCGCTCGGCGACGCGGCGACCCGTCAGGCGCTCGGCGAAGAGGTCGGGGATCAGCAGGCTCGACTCGGCAGCCGCGAGTCGCGCGTCCGCGGCGTACTGGTACACCGTGTTGAACGGCAGGAACTGCAGACCGTTGCGGCGGTACAGCTCTTCGAAGGGAACGACGGCGTGCACGGCATCCACCCCGCGCGCGCTGCGCTCGTCGCGGTAGTGGAACGGCTCCGCGACGAGTTCGCCGTCGCGCAGCAGCCCGTAGTCGACCGCCCACGAGTCGATGCCGACGCTCTCGATCGCGGGCTCGCGGCGCAGCGCCTCGGCGAGGCCCGCGCGCACGTGACCCCAGAGCGCTTCGATGTCCCAGTGCCAGCCGTCTTCGCGCTCGACGGGTCCGTTCGGAAAGCGCGCGACCTGCTCGAGCTCGAGCACTCCCTCACCGACGCGGCCGATCATCACCCGGCCGCTGGTCGCGCCGAGGTCGACGGCCGCGACGGCGCGGACGGGCCCGGCCGCCCACGCCGTGTCGACCCCGACCGGGGCCGGCGCGGCATCGACGGGCCCGGCCGACCCGGCACCGCTCATCGCAGGAACGCCGCGGCGACGCCCGAATCGACGGGGATGTGCAGGCCGGTCGTGCGCGAGAGCTCGGGACCGGTGAGCACGTACACCGCGTCGGCGACGTTCTCGGGCACGACCTCGCGCTTGAGGATGGTGCGGTTGGCGTAGAACTGACCGAGGTCCTTCTCGTCGACGCCGTAGGTGGCGGCGCGGTTGGCGCCCCAGCCCGCGGCGAAGATGCCCGAACCGCGCACGACGCCGTCGGGGTTGATGCCGTTGACCCGCACGCCGTGCTCTCCGAGCTCGACCGCGAGCAGTCTCACCTGGTGCGCCTGGTCGGCCTTGGTGGCCGAGTACGCGATGTTGTTGGGGCCGGCGAAGACGGAGTTCTTCGACGAGATGTAGATGACGTCTCCACCCATCTTCTGCGCGATGAGGGCCTGGGCCGCCGCCTTCGACACGAGGAACGAGCCCTTCGCCATGACGTCGTGCTGAAGGTCCCAGTCCTTCTCGGTGGTCTCCAGCAGCGACTTCGACAGCGAGAGCCCTGCGTTGTTGACGACGAGGTCGACGCCGCCGAAGGCCAGAACCGTGGCGTCGATCGCGGCCTGCACGCCCTCGGCGTCTGCGACGTTCGCCGCCACGCCGATCGCGACGTCGGTGCCGCCGAGCTCCGCCGCGGCGGCCTGGGCCTTCTCGAGGTCGAGGTCGGCGACGACGACGCACGCGCCTTCCGCGGCGAGGCGGGTGGCGATGGCCTTGCCGATCCCGGATGCCGCCCCCGTGACGAACGCGATCCGGCCCTGGTGCGTCTTGGGCTTCGGCATGCGCTGCAGCTTCGCCTCTTCGAGCGCCCAGTACTCGATGCGGAACTTCTCGGCATCCGAGATCGGAGAGTACGTCGACAGGGCCTCGGCTCCCCGCATGACGTTGATGGCGTTGACGTAGAACTCCCCCGCCACCCGCGCCGTCTGCTTGTTGGCGCCGTACGAGAACATGCCCACGCCCGGTACGAGCACGATGAGCGGGTCCGCCCCGCGGATGGCGGGCGAGGAGGCATCCGCGTGCGCGTCGTAGTACGCCTGGTAGTCCTCGCGGTACGCGACGTGCAGCTCTTTCAGGCGCGCGATCGACGCCTCGACCGACGCATCGGCGGGCAGGTCGAGGATTAGCGGCTTGACCTTGGTGCGCAGGAAGTGATCGGGGCAGCTCGTGCCGAGAGCGGCGAGAGCGGGGGCCTTCTCGGATGCCAGGAAGTCGAGCACCGCCGAGGAGTCGGTGTAGTGGCCGACCATGGGCTTGTCGGTCGAGGCGAGCCCGCGGATCGTCGGGGCGAGGGCTGCCGCCTTGGCCCGGCGCTCGGCCTCGGGGAGCGCGGCGAACCCGTCGCGCACCCCGCCGAAGGGCTCGGCCGCCCCGTGCGCGTCGATGTAGGCCTGCGCGGTGTCGATGATCCAGAGGCTGTGACGCTCGGCCTCTTCAGAGGTGTCGCCCCACGCCGTGATCCCGTGACCGCCGAGGATCGTGCCGATCGCCTGCGGGTTCTGCTCCTTGATCGCTGCGATGTCGAGACCCAGCTGGAAGCCGGGGCGACGCCACGGCACCCACACGACCTTGTCGCCGAAGATCGTGGACGTCAGCTCCTCGCCGTCGGCCGCGGTGGCGATCGCGATGCCCGCGTCGGGGTGCAGGTGGTCGACGTGCGCGGCATCCACGAGTCCGTGCATCGCGGTGTCGATCGAGGGGGCGGCGCCCCCCTTGCCGTGCAGGCAGTAGTCGAAGGCAGCGACCATCTCGTCTTCGCGCTCGATGCCGGGGTACACGTCGACGAGCGCGCGCATGCGGTCCAGGCGCAGCACCGCGAGGCCCTTCTCGGTGAGGGTGCCGAGGTCGCCCCCGGAGCCCTTGACCCACAGCAGCTCGACCGGCTGGCCGGTGACGGGGTCGATGTCGGTGCCCTTGGCGGAGGTGTTGCCCCCGGCGTAGTTGGTGACCTTCGGGTCGGAGCCGAGGCGGTTGCTGCGCGCGACGAGGTCGGCGGCGGTGGAACGGGTCATGGAAGTGTCCTCCTGGAAGAGAGCGATCAGAGGTTCGGGGGCACGGGCGTCGACAGGGGCACGTTCGCGCCGTACCGCTCCTGCTCGATCTCTTCGAGCGACTTGCCCTCGGTTCTCGGCGCCCACACGGTGCCGATGACGAGCGCCGCCACCAGCAGCGCCAGGATGATGAGCCCCAGCACGGCCAGCCCGGTCTGGGCGAGCAGGATCGGGAACACCAGGCTCAGCAGGCCCACCATCACGCGGGCGAGCATGAAGAGAACGCCCTGGGCGCTGGCGCGGTACCGGGTGGCGAACAGCTCCGCCGTCCACAGGCCGTAGAACGCCTGGGCACCGAGACCCGCCGAGACACCCCACGCGACCGCGAAGAACAGCAGCGAGCCCAGGCCCGGCGGGGCGTAGATGAGCACGGCCCACGCGACAACCCCGAGTGCGGCTCCGCCGAAGTAGAGCCAACGGCGGCTGACGCGGTCGCCGTAGCGCATGAAGCCGAAGTACGTGGCGGCCGCGGTGAGGGTCCACACGAGCACCTGCAGGAGGTTCTGCTGCACCGGGTCGTGCAGCCCCGAGGCGTCGTAGACACGCGGCTGGAAGATGCCCGCTTGACCGGCCACGGTGTTCCACAGGCCGTAGACGCCGAGCAGGAACAGCAGCGCCGTCCAGTTCTTGCGCTCGCGCAGGAGCCCCGCGAGCCCGCTGAAGAACGAGATCCGCTCCCCCGCGCTGGTCGCAGCCGCCCGCTGCTCCTTCCAGCGGCGCGACTCGGGCAGGCCCCGGCGCACCCACCACGTGACCGCGGCGATGACGAACAGGTGCAGGAAGATCAGGCGCGAGCCCCACAGGCCCAGCGGGCCCACCACGACGGCGAGCAGGAACCCGACGGCCGGGCCGATCGACCACGCCAGCTGTGCGGTGCCGACGTGGGCCGCGCGGTGCTCGCTGGGCGCTTCCTCGGCGATGTAGGTCCAGGATGCCGGCACCCCGGCGCCGACCGCGATGCCCATGAGGATGACCCCGGCCAGGAGCATGGCGACGTTGGCCGAGAAGGCGACCAGAAGGGCACCCACCATGAACACGATGAGGTCGTAGGTGTAGATGAACTTGCGGCCGAGACGGTCGCAGAGGGGGCCGCCGATCGCGGCGCCGATCGCCGAACCGAAGGCGTTGGCGGACAGCGCGGCGATCACGCCGACGACGCCGTCGCTGAAGCCGAACGACTCCTGCCACAGGGTGAGGCTCGTGGCGAGGGCGATGATGGCCCCGGCCTCGATGTAGTTCGACATGGCCACGGCGATCGTGGCCTTCCACGCCGACAGCGGGCGCTTCGTGGTGGTCGTGGTCATGATCAGGCTCCCCATCCGGCCTGGGTGCCGCCGACGCGGTCGGCGGCGATACGGGTCTGGTAGTCGGAGGCCGCGTAGGCCGCCATCGGGTCGGCGGGCAGGCCCCGCGACTCCCGCCACTCGGCGAGGGCGGGACGCACGTCGGTCGAGAACGCGTCCATGAAGATCGCGTTCGCGGTGAGCACGTCGTTCTCCTGCTGAGCCGCGGCGAGCGCGTCGCGGTCGAGCAGCAGCGCGCGAGCGGTCATCTCCTGCACGTTCAGCACCGAGCGGATCTGCCCGGGGATCTTGGCCTCGATGTTGTGACACTGGTCGAGCATGAAGGCGACCTCGGGGTTGTTCAGGCCGCCGCCGCGCACGACCTCGACGAGGATGCGGAAGAGCTGGAACGGATCTGCCGCCCCGACGATGAGGTCGTCGTCGGCGTAGAAGCGTGAATTGAAGTCGAACGAGCCGAGCTTTCCGAGCCGCAGCAGCTGCATGACGATGAACTCGATGTTCGTCCCCGGCGCGTGATGCCCGGTGTCGAGGCAGACCATGGCCTTGTCGCCGAGCGAAGCCACCTGCACGTACGACGTTCCCCAGTCGGGGACATCGGTGTGGTAGAACGACGGCTCGAAGAACTTGTACTCCAGCACGAGGCGCTGGTCGTCGCCGAGGCGCGCGTAGATCTGGCGCAGGGAGTCGTTCAGACGGTCCTGGCGATCGCGCATGTCGTTCTGACCGGGGTAGTTCGACCCCTCGGCGAGCCAGATCTTCAGATCGCGCGAGCCCGTGGCATCCATCACGTCGATGCAGGCGAGGTGGTGCTCGATCGCCTTGCGGCGAATGCTCTCGTCGTGGTGGGTGAGGGCGCCGAACTTGTAGTCCTCGTCCTGGAAGGTGTTGGAGTTGATGGTGCCGAGGCGGACCCCCAGGTCTTCGGCGTGACGGCGGAGGACGCCGAAGTCGTCGACGAGGTCCCACGGGATGTGCAGGGCCACGCTCGGCGCGAGCCCGGTCAGGCGGTGGACCTCGGCGGCATCGGCGATCTTCTCGAAGGCGTCTCGCGGGGTGCCGGGGGTGGGGAACACGCGGAAGCGCGTTCCGGAGTTGCCGAACGCCCACGAGGGCAGCTCGATGGCCTGCTTCTCGAGGGTCGCGAGGATGTCGGGTGACAGCGTCGTCATGAGCGGGTGCTTTCGGTCGGGGCGGATGCCGGAGACCCGGCGTCCGCGAGCTGATCGGCGAGGTGGAACACTTCGGTGAGGGGCGTGGCGGCCTGGTCGGGTCGACCGTCGAGATCGGCGAAGAACGGGGCCATCTCGGCCTCCCACGCCGCGGCGATCGGGGACGCGGCGAGATAGGCCTGCGCGGCGGCATCGTCGTCGGTCTCGTAGTAACCGAACAGCGTGCTGGTGCCGCGATCGAGGAACAGCGAGTAGTTGCGGCGTCCCGCCGCGGCGATCTCGGCGAGCATCTCGGTACGCACGGGGCTGTGCCGCGCGACGTACGCATCGGCGAGATCGGGTCGGACGCGCAGCGTGAAGGCAACGCGGTCTGTCATGTCACTCCTTCGTGGTCGTTCACGGATCGGAGAGGGCAGACGTCGCCCGGCGACGATTCGATGTTGAATCGTTCCAATCGGTGAATCGTTTCAGAGAGTAACCTGGTCGGACGCGTTCGTCAACAACCGGGGGGAGCACCGATGGCGCCGAGCATCAAAGACGTCGCCGCGGCCGCCGGCGTCTCGGTCGGCACGGTGTCCAACGTGCTCAATCGCCCCGAGAAAGTCGCGCCCTCGACGGTCGAACGCGTGCACGAGGCGATCGACGATCTCGGCTTCGTCCGCAACGACGCCGCGCGGCAGCTCCGGGCGGGCAACAGCCGCTCCATCGGCCTCATCGTGCTCGACAGCGCGAACCCGTTCTTCGCCGACGTCGCCCGCGGCGCCGAGGACCGCGCGGCGGAACACGGCATGACCGTCCTGCTCGGCAACAGCGGCCACAACGGCACTCGCGAGAGCGCCTACCTGGACCTCTTCCGCGAGCAGCGCGTGCGCGGAGTGCTCCTCACCCCCAGCGACCTCGCCTCACGGGCCCTCGCATCCGCGGGCATCCCGCTCGTTCTCGTCGACGGGGAGCTGCCCGATGCCCGCGTCCCCGCCGTTGCCGTCGACGATGTCGAGGGCGGCTACCTCGCCGTGCAGCATCTGCTCGCCCAGGGACGACGCCGCATCGCGTTCATTGGCGGACCGCTGTCCGTACGGCAGGTGGCCGACCGCCTTGCCGGCGCACGACGGGCCCTCGCCGAGGTGCCCGGCGCCCACCTCGAGGTCATGCCGACGCCGGCGCTGACGGTACTCGCGGGTCGCGCCGTCGGCGAGCAGTTCGCCGCGCGCGCCGAAGCCGACCGACCGGATGCCGCGTTCTGCGCCAACGACCTCCTCGCCGTCGGCGTGCTCCAGGGCGCGACGATCCTCGGCTCGATCCGCGTGCCCGCCGATCTCGCCCTCATCGGCTACGACGACATCGACTTCGCCCAGGCGACGGTGGTGCCGCTGTCATCCATCCGCCAGCCCGCGCACGCGATCGGCGCGACGGCGGTCGATCTGCTCCTGGAGAACAGCGCCGACCCGCCCGCCGCACCGCGCACCGTGC
Organism: Microbacterium sp. 1154; assembly: GCF_031455375.1. NCBI lineage: Bacteria > Bacillati > Actinomycetota > Actinomycetes > Micrococcales > Microbacteriaceae > Microbacterium > Microbacterium sp. 1154. The sequence continues at coordinate 156,595 of NZ_JAVDSN010000001.1, forward strand.
GCTACCGACCCGAGCTCGTCGCCCGGGCATCGACCGGAGCCTGAACCCAGACCCGGCCGACGGCCCCGGGGTCGGCCATCGGCGGACGCGTGATCAGCCCCTCCACGAGGCAGGCCCCGCCGTGGCCCGCGTCACCCCTCGACCGGCTCCTGACGCGTCGTCCGCGCGTCAGTGCGCCGGTATTCCCTCGACGCCATCGGCCTGCTTCGGCGTCCGCACGAAGGCCGCGAGCACGATGACCGCCAACGACAGGCACGCCGCGACGAAGAAGGCGGTGTGGATGCCGGAGGCCGTGGCATCCACCATCGAGACTCCCTCACCGGTCGCGGCCGCCGCGGCGCCGACCGTCATGAGCGTGACGAACACCGCGGTGCCCGCGGCTCCGGCCAGCTGCTGAACGGTCGAGACGATCGCCGAACCGTGCGGGTAGAGGTGGCGCGGAAGCGAGCCCAGGGCCGAGGTCATGAGCGGGGTGAACATGAACGCCAGACCCAGACTCAGCACGCAGTGCACCGCGATGACGAAGCCGATCGACGTCGAGGCATCCAGCGTCGCGAAGCCCCACAGGGCGACGCTCGCGACGATCGCGCCGGACAGCACGAGGGGACGGGCGCCGAAGCGGTCGAAGAGGTTGCCGACGAGGGGAGCCATCAGCCCCATCAGCAGGCCACCGGGCAGCAGCATCAGCCCCGTGGGCAGGGTGCCGAGTCCGAGCACGTTCTGGACGTACAGCGGCAGCAGGATCAGCACACCGAAGAGCATCGTCATCGCGACCACCACCAGCACCACGGCCACGGTGAACGTCGAGTGCCGGAACACCGCGAGGTTCAGCAGCACCCGGTCGGTCGACCCGAGACGGAGCTGACGGACGACGAAGACGGCGAGCGACGCGACGCCGATCACGAGCGGGATCCAGATCGGCACGAGGGCGTGGCCGCCGGCCGCCTCGCCGATGCTCGACAAGCCGAAGATGATGCCGCCGAACGCAAGCGCCGAGAGGACGACCGACAGCACGTCGAGGGTGACGCGACGCGTCTCGGTGAGGTTCTGCACCCAGCGGGCACCGAGCGCGATCGCGATGAGGGCGATCGGAACCATGACGATGAACATGGCCCGCCAGGGGAAGACCGAGAGGATCAGGCCCGAGACCGTGGGACCGACGGCGGGTGCGACCGAGATGACGATCGAGATGAGGCCCATCATGCGTCCGCGGCGGTGCGCGGGCACGACGTTGAGGACCGTCGTGAACAGCAGCGGGATCATGATCGCCGTCCCCGACGCCTGCACGATACGACCGATGAGCAGGACGCCGAAGCCGGGGGCCGAGGCCGCGACGATCGTGCCGAGGGTGAACAGCCCCATCGCGGTGAAGAACAGGGCGCGAAGCGGGAAGCGCTGGATCAGGTAGCCCGTGGCGGGGATCACGACGGCCATGGTGAGCAGGAACGCCGTGGTGAGCCACTGCGCGGTGGCCGCGGTGATGTCGAGCTCGCGCATGAGCTCGGGCAGGGCCACACCCATGATCGTCTCGTTGAGGATCACGACGAAAGCGGCGATGACGAGCAGGGCGATGACGGCGCCCGGGCGGCTGGCGGCCTTTGCGGGCGGGCTGACGGTGGGAACGGTTCCGGTGGCGACCACGAGCGACCAATCTAAGCAGAGCGGGACAAGTTGGCAGTTACTGCCAATAAGACATGGACTACTGTAGCCGACATGGAGACCGCAGCGGCACCCGTCGGCGAGGGACTACGCGAACGTCGCCGACGCGAGACGACCCTCGAGATCTGCGAGGCGGCCCTCGACCTGTTCGAGGAGAAGGGCGTCGCCCGCACCACGGTCGACGAGATCGCCGCCCGTGCCGGGGTGTCGGCGCGCACGTTCTTCCGCCTGGCGGGCACGAAAGAAGACGCCGTCTTCATCGACGACGAGCGCTTCGTCTCGGCCCTGGCCGAGGTCGGATCCGACGGTGACGACATCGCCGCCCTCACCCGGGCCCTGCGGGAGGTCTTCGCTCTCGAGCTCGGCCGCCTCAACGCCGACGCGCGAGCGCGCGAACGTTTCCTTCGCGTGCGCCGCCTGATCGGCCATGAGCCGTCCCTGCTGGGCACAGCCATCCGCCGGGAGTCGACCTCGTCCGACCGCTTCGTTCCCGACGTCGCTGCTCGCGTCGGCCTCGGCGAACTCCCCGTGCGAGCCGCGATCGGCCTCGCGGCCCTCGAGATGCGCACCGCCCTCGACGAGTGGGCGCGCTGCGCCGACCGTGGCGAGACCGCCGACCTGCTCACCCTGCACGGCGACGTCCAGCGATTGCTGGGCGCCGCGGCATCCGCCCCCGGCCCGGCGCTCAGGTCTCGCGCGTGATCGTGACCTTGACCTTCAGGTTGCTCTTGCCGGGGCCGGCGTAGACACCGCGCAGCGGGGGGACGTCGTTGTAGTCGCGACCGCGACCCACGAGCACGTGCCGGTCGCCGATCTCGATGTTGTTGGTGGGGTCGAACCCCTGCCAGTCGCCGGCGAACCACTCGACCCACGCGTGCGACTCGCCCGTCACCGCCTCGCCGACCTCGGCCGACGGTCTCGGGTGCAGATACCCCGAGACGTAGCGGGCCGGGATGCCGACCTCGCGCAGCGCCCCGATCGCGATGTGCGCGATGTCCTGGCACACGCCCTTGCGGGCCTCCCAGGCGTCGACCGCCGTCGAGTGCACACCGGTGACGCCCTGCATGTAGTCGATCGCGTCGCCGATCGCCTCGGCGATCGCGTGCGCCGCGGGCCCCGGCCGATCGTGCTGCGACGCGATCGAGCGGGCGAGCTCGGCGACCTCGGGGTGCGGGGTCGTCCGACGGGTCTGGGTGAGCTGCTCGACGGTCGTGATCGAGCGAGCGGCCTCGGCGGCCAGCTGCTCCCACGTGATGTCGGCGTGCTCGATGGGGCGCGGGCGCACCTCGACGAGCGAGCGCGCCGTGATCGTCAGCGCCGCGTGCGGCGACAGCACGTCGAAGGCTGCGACACGCGTGCCGAAGTAGTCGACGTACTGATTGACCGAGGTCGAGGGCTCGATGTCGAGCGACGAACTCAGCACGAACTGACTGTCGGTCGAGTGCGGCAGCATGCGTGCCTCGTTGTACGAGGCGACGACATCCCCCGGGTAGACGAACCCGGTCTGGTGCTCGATGCGAAGGCGTTTCATGAGATCTCCCCGATCCAGCTCGGCTCGGCCTGCGTCGGGAAGAACCGCGAGCGGATCGCCTCCGATGCCTCGCGCGTCACCGTCTGTACGCGCTGCATGTGCTCGGGCAGCTCCGCCAGGATGTCGCTGACCGGACGGTACTCGAGATCGTTGCGAATCTGACCGAGGGCCCTGAGCACGGTGTTGGAATGGCCGACGCGATCGGCGCGCGGGTCGATCGCGCTCATGCAGTCCTCGGCGCGCTGGATCGAGTAGATGATCGAGCGCGGGAAGAGACGGTCGAGCAGGAGGAACTCGGCGGCGTTGCGCGCGCTCGGCATGCCCCGGTACGTGCGCAGGTACGCCTCGTACGCACCGCATGAACGGAGGATCGTCGTCCACGACGGACCCGACACCTCGGTGAGCGAGCGGGTCGCCAAGAGGCGCGCGGTCATGTCGGTGCGCTCGATACTGCGCCCCAGGGTGAAGAACTGCCACGCCTCGTCGCGGTTCGTCGACGAGTCGACGATGCCGATCGCCAGGGCCGCGCGCTCGCGCACCCACTGGAAGAACTCGTGCACCTTGTCGGTCTGCAGACGACGCGGCATCCGGGCGTTCGTGGTGTTGAGGATCTCCCACAGCTCGGTCGAGACGATCTCACGCGCACGGCGGGCGTTCTCCCGCGCCGCGGTGAGCGAATAGGCGATGCTCGAGGGGTTCATACGGTCGACCGCGAGACGGGCGAGCACGTCGTCGCGTCGCACGGAGTCGACGTTCTCGGGCCAGGCGGACCCCATGACGCTCAACAGCGACCGGCATGCCGTGTCCTCGTCGATCCACGGGTCCTCGAGCAGCAGCTGCAGATGCACGTCGAGGATGCGGGCGGTTCCGTCGCTGCGCTCGATGTAGCGGCCGATCCAGAACAGCGACTCGGCGATGCGGCTCAACATTCGGGCACCTCCCTCGACTGCTGCTGCTGCTCGGCCTGCGGACCGTGCTGCACCGTGGCATCCTGCTGCTGCTGCTCCTGCTGCTCTTTGCCGGAGGCCGAGCCGGGTCGCGGGTCGCGCGGAGAGGTCGAGGGAGCGGGCTGACCGTCGTAGATGATCGGGATCGACTCGGTCACGGCGGCCTGATCGGCGACGAGGCCCGAGACGCCGTTGCCCTGCCCGTACTCCACGTGGGAGGGGGCGGAACCACCGACGATCCAGGTGTCCTTCGAGCCGCCGCCCTGGCTGGAGTTGACCACCAGCTGCCCCTCGGGGAGCGCGACGCGGGTGAGTCCCCCGGGCAGGACCCAGATGTCGTCTCCGTCGTTCACCGCGAAGGGGCGCAGGTCGGCGTGGCGCGGGCGCATGCCGTCTTCGACGAGGGTCGGGATGGTCGAGAGCATGACGACGGGCTGGGCGATCCACCCGCGCGGGTCGGCCTTCAGCCGCTTGCGGAGGGCGTCGAGCTCGGCGGGCGAGGCGTCGGGCCCCACCACGAGCCCCTTGCCACCCGAGCCGTCGACCGGCTTCACCACGAGTTCGGGGAGGCGGTCGAGCACCTCCTCGAGAGCACCGGGATCCTCGAGCCGCCAGGTGTCGACGTTCTTGAGAATCGGCTCCTCGGCGAGGTAGTACCGGATCAGGTCGGGCACATACGTGTAGAGCAGCTTGTCGTCGGCGACGCCGTTGCCCACGGCGTTGGCGATCGTGACGTTGCCCAGGCGCGCGGCGAGCATGAGCCCGGGCGCACCGAGCATCGAGTCGGCGCGGAACTGCAGCGGGTCGAGGAAGTCGTCGTCGACGCGGCGGTAGATGACGTCGACGCGCTGCGGGCCGCGCGTGGTGCGCATGAACACCTTGCCGCCGATGCACAGCAGGTCACGGCCCTCGACGAGCTCGACGCCCATGAGGCGCGCGAGCAGGGTGTGCTCGAAGTACGCCGAGTTGTAGACGCCCGGGGTGAGCACGACGATGTTCGGGTCGTCGATCCCGGGCGGGGCCGAGGCGCGGAGGGCGGCGAGCAACTTGTTCGGGTAGTCGCCGACGGGGCGCACCCGCATCGACACGAACAGCTCGGGCAGCGTCTGCGCCATGACGCGGCGGTTCGAGATGACGTACGAGACGCCCGAGGGCACCCGCACGTTGTCTTCGAGCACGCGCATCTCGCCGTGCTCGTCGCGGATGAGGTCGATGCCCGACACCTGGATGCGCACGCCGTTGGCGCTGCGGATGCCCGCGGCCTGCCGGTAGAAGTACTGCGACGACGAGATGAGACCGGCGGGCAGGATGCCGTCGCGGACGCAGTGCTGGCTGCCGTAGGCGTCGTCCAGGAACGCCTCGAGGGCTTTGACGCGCTGCTTCACGCCGGCCTCGATGCGCGACCACTCGTCGTACGCGATGACCCGGGGCACGGCATCCAGGGGGAAGGGACGCTCCTCGCCCGCGAAGTCGAAGGTCACGCCCTGCGCGAGGTACGAACTGGCGAGCGACTCCGTGCGTCCGCGCAGCTCTTCCTGCGTCATCTGCGCGAGCGTCTGGTACAGCTCCCGGTACGCCTCGCGAGAGGGGGCGGCTTCTCCGGGACTCGCCGGAACGCCGAACATCTCATCGAACGCCGGAATGCCGGAAGCGGTCTTGCGCGGCGCCAGCGTGGAGCCGTAACCGTCGAACAGGTCACCCATGCGACGACTCTACTCAGCACCGTGTTGCGGTCACGTTTCCCACCCGCGCTGGCGCACCGATCAGGCGTGAGGGGCCGATAACTGTCGCCTGGCGCTGCTCCAGGCGACGAAATTCGACCCCTCACGCGGAGGCGGCGCGGCTCAGCTGCCGGGGCGCAGGACGACCTTGATGCAGCCGTCCTCCTTCTTCTGGAAGGTCTCGTACAGGCCCGGGGCGTCCTCGAGGGGAGCGTGGTGCGTGACGAGGTCCATGACCCCGAGCGGGTCGGCGGGATCCTCGACGAGCGGCAGCAGGTCGTCGATCCACCGTTTGACGTTGCACTGCCCCATCCGAAGGTTGATCTGCTTGTCGAACATCGTCTTCATCGGCAGCACGTCGGCCTCTCCGGCGTAGACACCGCTCAGCGAGACGGTGCCGCCGCGGCGCACGAGGTCGATCGAGGCGTACACGGCCGCGAGACGGTCGAGCCCGGCCTTGTCCATGAGCTTCTGCGCGAGGGCGTCGGGGAGCAGGCCGACGGCGTTCTGCGCCAGCCGGATGCCGCCGTTCCCGTGGGCCTCCATGCCGACGGCATCCACCACGCCGTCCGCCCCGCGCCCCTCGGTGAGGTCGACCAGTTCGTCGACCACGGTGTCGGTCAGGTCGTAGGTCAGGATGCCGTGGCGCTCGGCCATCGCGCGGCGCTCGGGCTCGGGTTCGATCGCGAGCACGCGGTAGCCCAGGTGCACGCCGATGCGCGCGGCGAACTGCCCGACCGGGCCGAGGCCCATCACCGCGAGCGTGCCGCCCTCGGGGACGTTCGCGTACTGCACGCCCTGCCAGGCCGTGGGGACGATGTCGCTGAGGAACAGGTAGCGGTCGTCGGGCAGGTCGTCTCCGACGCGGATGTGGTTGTAGTCGGCCAGCGGAACGCGCAGGTACTCCGCCTGACCGCCCGGCACCTGGCCGTACAGCTTCGTGTAGCCGAAGAGCGCCGCGCCGCTGCCGTACTCGCGCACCTGCGTCGTCTCGCACTGCGACTGCAGACCGCGGCGGCACATGAAGCAGTGGCCGCACGAGATGTTGAACGGCACGACGATCCGGTCGCCGACAGCGAGGTTCGTCACGGCCGATCCCACCTCGACGACCACGCCCATCGGCTCGTGTCCGAGAACGTCGCCCTTGTCGATGAAGGGGCCGAACAGCTCGTAGAGGTGCAGGTCGGAGCCGCAGATGGCGGTCGAGGTGATCTTGACGATCGCGTCGGTCGGCTCGAGGATCTCGGGGTCGGGGACCTCCTCGACGCTCACGTTGCGCTTGCCCTGCCAGGTCAGTGCTTTCATGGTGGTGCCTCTCGTTCCGGGGGGCGTCCAGTCTGCGGCGCGGGTGCACGGCGCCCCAGGCGGTTGACGAGCCCCCGCCCGGTGCGTCAGGCGCCGGGAGCCGCCAGCGGCGGGGCGTCGACCCAGGCGTGCACGCGCGCGAGGAACGCGGCGTATCCCCCGGGGGTGCGGCCGGTGAACCGGCCGGAGGTCTCGACCTCGTGCTCGTCGCTCGCCCGTTCCCGCGCGCCGAGGGCCCGCACCGCGCGGACGAGGGCCACGTCCTCGTGTTCGACGAGATCCGGGATGCCACCCGCTCGGGCGTACGTGCTCGCCCGCACGCCGAGGTTGGCACCGTGGACGTTTCCGGGGGGCCTGCCCCGATGGTGGGTGGCGCGCCAGTACGCCGCGTGCCGGGCGCTGAGGTCGGCGAAGTCGGGGCGCACGGTTCCGAGGACGAGATCGACCCCGGTTTCGGCGAGGTCGAGCTGGTGCGTGATCCAGTCCGACGGCACGACGGTGTCGGCATCCGTCATCGCGATCCACGTGTCGGCCGGGCGCGCCGAGAGGGTCGCGAGCGCCCGCTCGATACCCATCCGGCGAGCGGTGCCCACACGGCGCGCGCCGATCTCGATCGCCTCGACCGGCCACCGTCGCACCTGTGGAGCGGTCGTGTCGCTGCACGCGTCGAGCACGACGACGACCGCGACCTCGAGGTCGGGCGCGCGTTCTCGCGCATGAGCGACGGCCCGGGTGACCGATGCCAGACATCGACCGATGAGGGCTTCTTCGTCGTGCGCCGGGATCACCACGGCCACCGCCCTCACGGGAGCAGTCCGGATTCGGCCGCCACCGACCGCGCGCCCGGGAGTGCGAACACCTCGAGAACGAAGTCCTCCTCCTCGTGCCGGACGAGGCGGACGAGGTCGGGGCGGGCGGCGAGCGCGTCGTGCACGGCGTCGCCGTCGCGCGGGTACTCGGCGACCGGATGCCGCCAGTGGCAGGCGACCAGGTGACCGTCGGCGGCGAGCGAGGCGATGGCCGCCGTGAGCCCGCGGTCGAGATCCGTCCCGGCCCAGTAGTACGCCACCTCCGACAGCACGACCAGCTCGAACTCCCCCTCCGGCCACGCGTCGGGGAGCGTCGCGAGGCGGAGTTCGACGTGCTCGCGACCCGCCAGGCGCGTCCGCGCGCGCTCGAGGGCCGCGGGAGCGAGGTCGACGGCGAGCACCCGATCGCTCCGCTCCGCCAGGTGCGCGGTCAGCGCTCCGGTCGAGCAGCCCGCTTCGAGGGCCGAGCGGTAGCGGCGGCGCGGGAGGGCGGCCAGGAGCACGGCGCGCTTGCGCTCCTCGTACCAGCGCGAGTCGAAGCCCCAGGGGTCGTCGTGGCGGGCGTACATGTCGTCGAAGTACTCGCGGCCGACGCTGCCCGTCGGGGTCGCCGCGCCCTCGGGCACGAGGAAGATCTCCGCGTCGCGCTCGACGTGCGCGCGCATCCCGGGGTGGATCATCGCCTCGTCCCCCGGCGCGGCCGACAGCGGCTCGAGCTGGCTGAGATGCGCGTCGAGGGCGCGGGTCTTGGCCTCCCGCGCCCGGGGGTCGAGGGCGAGACGCTCGACGCGATCCCACGGTACGTCGCCCGGGCCACCCCAGTGCCAGAGCCAGATCGGGAAGGCACGCGAGCGCACCCCGCGCGCGGCGCAGACCTGCTCGACGATCTCGCCGACGACCCGGTGGTCGCGGTGACCGTCGCCGCGCCACGGCGACAACACCAGCACACGCCGACCGGCGGCGGCGTCGAGTGTCTCGCGAAGGGCTGCGGTGATGGCATCCCGATGCTCGTCCGTCCCCCCGTCCGGGAGACCGAGGAAGACCGGTTCGCCGACCAGTCCCACGAGGCGCGCGGCGTCGACGAGCTCGCGGCGGCGGAGCGCGGCGAGGGTCGCGGGCCCGTGCGTGGGCGAGTCGGGGTGAGAGCCCTCGCCGTCGGTCACGACGAGGAGATCGATCGGGATGCCGCGAGCCGCGGCGGTCGCGAGCAGACCCGCGGCTCCCAGGCTCTCGTCGTCGGGATGCGCGGCCACCACGATCAGGCGATCGACGTCGAGGGCGAGCGGGGGCAGGTCTCGGCGAAGAGCCTCGGTCCAGACGTGCTCGTCGGTGCCGGGGTCGCGATGGTCGAAGCTCACCACGCGCCCGCCCCCGTCGCGACGTCGGCGCCGATTCGCGCGACGTCGCGCTCGCCGTGGTGCTGGCGCAGGTAGATCTGCAGGTCGGCGACGCGCCGCGCGTGCGCCTCGTCGGCGACGAGCGGCAGCGGGCCCAGCGCGTGGGCGGCCTCGGCGAGGGTGGTCTCGACGGCATCGGCGACGACGGTGCGCGCACGGGCGGCACGCAGCCCCTCGGATGCCGAACCCCCGGCGCCGAACGCCGTCGCCGTGTCGCGAAGGACGGCACGCGCGGCCCAGAGGGCGGTGTCGGCGCGACCGAGGTGCGTGCGCGAGAGCTGGTCGGCGCGCTCGGACGCGGCGGCCTCGCGCAGCGCGTCGCGGAGCGGCATGGCCCCACCCCACCAGCACGCCGCGACCCCCACCCCTCCGTGCGCGAAGCCGGGTCGTCGCAGGTACCAGCCGGGTTCTCCCACGGGATGGGCGACCGCGGCATCGACGTCGATCGGCGCGCTGACCACCCCGGCGAGGCCCCGGGCGTGCCAGGGCCCGGTCCGCGCGGTGACGGCCGGGTCGCGCAGGTCGAGGACGAAGAGCTGTCGCCGCTCGTCGTCGACCCACGCGGTCACGAGCGCGCGGTCGAGGTGCGCTGCCAGCGAGCACCACGGTTTGGTTCCGTGCAGCGTCCAGGTGCCGGCCTCGCGGCGGGCCTCCAGGCGCATGCCGGGCCCCTCCGCCGCGAAGACGCCCCACGACCCGCCGGGATCGACATCGACGTCTATCCCCTCGCGAGCGGCTTCGCCGAGGATCGCGAGGGCGTCGAGGTGCGGCTCGAGCACACGAGCGGCGGCGACGTCGCGCGCGGCGACGGACGAGAGCAGTTCCCAGGTCGCGGCGAGGGAGCGCGGAGGGGTGACGCTCTTCGCCCACGAGAGGGTGGCGGCGACATTGCTGCCGAGCCCCTCCACGGCATCCGCTGCTCCGAGAGCCTCGCGGACGTCGTCGAGGTCGGTGTCGTCGTCGGAGAACAGGAGGGGGAATGGCTCGTGGCCGCGGTGCTTCACCGCGCCAGCCTGCGCACATCGCTGCTTTTCGGCCAGAACCTTGACACCGCCACCCGTCTCTGACAAACGATGCGGGGGATGCCGGTTGCCTGTGAATACCGCGCGCCCGGCGCCCGGCTGCCCGGCGCTCTCTAGGCTCCCTTCGTGACCCCCGCATCTTCCCGCCGACGCGACCTCGCGGCGATCGTCGCCTCGATCGCCGCGACCGTGTTCGGCGCCGGCCTCGGCGAACTCGCCGCGGCGATCGTCTCGCCCACCGCGAGCCCGTTCGCCGTCATCGGCGGGGGCATGATCGACCTCGCCCCGGCCTGGGCGAAAGACCTGGCCATCGATCTGTTCGGCACGGGCGACAAGGCGGCCCTGCTCGTGGGGATCGCGGTGCTGCTGCTGGTGGTCGCCGGTGCCGCCGGGGTTCTCGAGAGGCGCAAGGCCCCGTGGGGGCGGGTCGTCCTCGTCGGGCTCGGTGTGATCGGCGCGATCGTCTCGCTGACGCGGGCGGATGCCGGCACCCTGTCACCCCTTCCCTCGCTGGTCGCGGGAGCGGCCGCCGCCCTGGCGACCGGGCTGCTGGTCGCCCGACTCCGCCGGCGTTCGGCCCAGTCTCCGACCGACGACGGCGTTTCGCGGCGCAGCGTCCTCGCCCTCTCGGGGGTGGCCGTCATGGCCGGCGCCCTCGCCGCGATCGGATCCGTCGCGGTGAGCGGAGGGGCGCGCGCCGTCAGCGCGGTGCGCTCGGCTCTGCGCCTTCCCACACCCGCCACGACGACGACCGTTCCGGCCGGAGCCGACATCGGGATCGACGGGCTCGGGCCCGTCATCACCCCCGCGTCGGAGTTCTACCGCATCGACACCGCCCTCGTCGTGCCCCAGGTGGACCCGGCGACCTGGACGCTGCGCGTGCACGGCCTGGTCGAGCAAGAGGTGGTGCTGCGGTGGGACGACCTGGTGGCCCTCCCCCAGAAAGAGACCGTCGCCACGCTCGTCTGCGTCTCGAACGAGGTGGGCGGAACGCTCATCGGCAACGCCCGGTGGCTGGGCGTCCCCCTTCGCGACATCCTCGAGCGTGCGAAGCCGACGGCCGAAGCCGACATGGTCCTCTCGCACTCGGTCGACGGGTTCACGGCATCCACTCCGCTCGAGGCCCTCACCGATGATCGCGATGCTCTGCTGGCCATCGGCATGAACGGCGAACCCCTGCCGATCGAGCACGGCTTCCCGGTGCGGATGGTCGTGCCGGGCCTCTACGGCTACGTGTCGGCGACGAAATGGGTGAGCGAGCTCGAGGTCACCCGCTACGACCGCGCCGAGGGGTACTGGACCTCGCGCGGCTGGTCGGAGCGCGGACCCGTGAAGCTGCAGTCGCGCATCGACGTGCCCCGGTCGGGCGCCCGCGTCAGCGCGGGCGACACCGTCATCGCCGGAGTCGCCTGGCAGACGCACGTGGGTGTCTCGGGCGTCGAGGTGCAGATCGACGACGGTCCGTGGCAGGCGGCGACGCTCGCGAGCGCCATCTCGGCCGACACCTGGGTGCAGTGGAGCCTGCCGTGGAACGCCACGAGCGGCTCGCACACCCTGCGCTGCCGGGCCGTCTCGGCCACGGGCGAGACGCAGACCTCCGATACGGCCGCCCCCGCACCCGACGGCGCGACGGGCTGGGACGAGCGCACGGTGTCGGTGGCCTGAGGCCGCTCGGAGGCGCGACGCCCCTGTCCGCGACGCGACGGGCCGCGTCCCACTCCGTGCGGAAGATCAGCACGGAATCCGCACGAAGTGGGACACGCACGCCTCGGCGCGGGCGCGGGGCGTGGGCCGTTCGGCGCTCAGGCCCCCAGCACGTGCCGGACCTGCTCGACGGCCCAGTCCAGCTCGGTCGCGCGGATCGTCAGCGGCGGCGCGATGCGGATCGTCTGGCCGTGCGTGTCCTTCACGAGCACGCCGCGGGTGAGCAGCTTCTCGGCGATCTCACGACCGGTGCCGTAGGCGGGGTCGATGTCGACGCCGGCCCACAGACCCGCGATACGCACGGTCGTGACGCCGTGGCCGATCAGCGACTGCAACGACGTCTCGAGGTGCGCCCCCAGCGCCTTCGCGCGGGTCTGGAACTCCCCGGATGCCAGCATCTCGACCACCCGCAGACCCACGGCCGCGGCCAGCGGGTTGCCGCCGAACGTCGAGCCGTGCTCACCGGCCCGGATGACGCCGAGCACATCCTCGTTCGCCACGACGGCCGACAGGGGCAGGATGCCGCCGCCAAGCGCCTTGCCGAGCAGGTACACGTCGGGCACGACGCCCTCGCGATCGCACGCGAACGTCTCGCCCACACGCCCAAGACCCGACTGGATCTCATCGGCGATGAACAGCACGTCGTTCGCGGTGCAGATCTCGCGGACCCGCTGCAGGAACCCCTCGGGCGGGAGCACGACCCCGGCCTCGCCCTGGATGGGCTCGAGCAGCACGGCTGCGGTGTTCTCGTCGATCGCCGCAGCGATGGCATCCGCGTCGCCGTAGGGCACGTGCACGAAGCCCGGCGCGTACGGACCGAAGTCGTCGTGCGCCGTGGGGTCGTCGCTGAAGCCGACGATCGTGGTCGTGCGGCCGTGAAAGTTGCCGTTCGCGACGATGATCGTCGCGGCATCGGGGGCGATGCCCTTGGTGCGGTACCCCCAGGCGCGCGCGACCTTGATGCCGGTCTCGACGGCCTCGGCTCCGGTGTTCATCGGCAGCACGAGGTCCTTGCCGCAGAGCTGCGCGAGCGCTGTCGCGAAGGGACCGAGGCGATCGTTGTGGTACGCGCGGCTGGTCAGCGTCAGGCGGTCGAGCTGCTCCCGAGCGGCCGCAAGAATCGCCGGGTGACCGTGCCCGAAGTTGAGCGCGGAGTACGCCGACAGCAGATCGAGGTAGCGCTTGCCCTCGACGTCGGTGACCCACACGCCCTCGGCGCGCGAGACGACGACGGGCAGCGGGTGGTAGTTGTGCGCGAGGTGGGCGCCCTCTTCGGCGATCAGGCGGGCGCCGAGGTCGTCGACGGTGGTGCTCATCGCGAACCGCCGCGCAGCTCCAGCGTGCAGCACTTGATGCCGCCGCCGCCGAGCAGCAGCTCGGACAGGTCGACCTTCACGGGGGTGTAGCCGCGCTCGCGCAGCTGCGCCTCGAAGCCCACCGCGCGCGGCGAGATGATGACGTTCTTGCCGTCGCTCGCCGAGTTCAGGCCGAACACTGCGCCGTCGCTGTCGGACACGCGGATGGCGTCGGGGTACCGCTCGCGCAGGATCGCCTGGCTGCGCTCGTCGAACGCGTTCGGCAGGTACGCGATGTTCGCCTTCTCGACGCCGCCGGCGCCCTCGACGGGATCGAGCACGGCGATCGCGGTGTCGAGGTGGTAGAAACGCGGGTCGGTCAGCGTCAGCGACACGACCTCGCGCGAGAAGACCTCGCCGACCTCGCGGTGGCTGTCACCGGTGGAGCGGAACCCGGTGCCGGCGAGGATCGTCTCGCCGACGAGCAGGAAATCACCCTCGCCCTCGTTGACCTCGACCGGCTCGGCGACCTCGAAGCCGTTCGCGGCGAACCAGTCGATGAACGCGGGCGCCTCGGCGGCACGCTCACGGAAGCGGAACTTGGGGCCGTACGCGACGCCGTCGATCACGAAGCCGCCGTTGGCCGTGTAGACCATGTCGGGCAGGCCCTCGAGCGGGTCGATGAGCTCGATCTCGTGGCCGAGCGACACGTAGGTGTCGTACAGCGACTGCCACTGCCTCAGGGCGAGGTTCGTGTCGGTGGGGCGCGAGGGCTCCATCCACGGGTTGATGCTGTAGCTGACCGTGAAGTGCTCGGGACGGCACATGAGGTACCGACGGTGCTGCTGCACGCGCTCGCCGGGGGTGGCCTCGGCGGGGGTGGCGATGGGGGTAGCGGACATCTCTGCTCCTCGGAGGAAAGGTGCGGCGGACGCTGTCCTGGGGCTCGGTGGCCCTTCGAACCCGCGCGGCACCCATCAGCTGCATGTGGCGCCGTGCGGGGAAAGGTCGGTCCGAGCACGCCGGTGTCATTGTCGCACGCGCGTGCGCGCGGGGGCGAGCGGCGCGGCCCGGCAGCGTCCACTTCTCGCGGATTGCGCGGGGAAGGCTCCGTCGGGCGCTCCCCGCGGCTCGTCAGCCCACGCGCCGCAGCGCCACCGCCGCCCACGCGACGGGAGGCAGAACCAGGTGCAGGATGCCGTCCGCCAGGCGCGTGTCGACCGGCTGCGGCCGCACCCGCTCGGGGTCGTCGAGGGTGTTCGCCGCACCAAGGTCGTCGTCGTGCAGGAGGTGCGTCTCCACCACCTCGACCGCACCCAGGGCGCTCACGTCGATCGCGAGGGCGACGGGCTGATCGAGACCGCGGTGGACGACGAAGACCGCCGCGGTTCCGGCCTCGTCGTCGACGGTGGCCACGGCATCCACCGCGGGTACCCTCCCGTAGCGGGCGGTGTCGATCGACGGGGCCTCGAGGGGCAGTCGCACCGCCTCGCCCCGCGCGAGGCGCGAGGTGATCGAGAAGGGGAAGAAGGTCGTCTGGCGCCACGCGGGGCCGCGGGGCTCGGTCATGATCGGGGCGATGACGTTGACGAGTTGAGCGAGGGACGCCGACGCCACCCGGTCGGCGTGCTTCAGCAGCGAGATGAGCAGACTGCCGAAGACCACGGCATCCAGGACCGAGTACACGTCTTCGAGCAGGCGCGGGGCGACCGGCCAGTCGTCGATGGCGGTGGGCTTCACGGCGTCGACGCGGTCGATGTACCAGACGTTCCATTCGTCGAACGAGATGTCGATGCGCTTCGCGCTGCCGCGCGCCGCGCCGACGTGGTCGGCGGTGGCGACGACCGCCTCGATGAAGCGGTCCATGTCGACGGCCGAGGCGAGGAAGGATGCCGCGTCTGCGTCGTGCTCCTGGTAGTAGGCGTGGCACGAGATCATGTCGACGTCGTCGTAGGTGTGCTCGAGCACGACGCGCTCCCACTCGCCGAACGTGGGCATCTGCGCACCCGACGAGCCGCACACCACGAGCTCGAGGGAGGGGTCGAGCTGGCGCATGCCCTTCGCCGTGCGCGCCGCGAGTTTGCCGTAGTCGTCGGCGGAGCGGTGGCCGAGCTGCCACGGGCCGTCCATCTCGTTGCCGAGGCACCACACGCGCACGTCGAACGGTGCGGCGCGGCCGTTGTCGATGCGGCGCTGCGACAGGGTCGAGCCGCCGGGGACGTTGGCGTACTCGAGCAGGTCGATCGCCTCGAGAGTGCCCCGCGTGCCGAGGTTGACCGCGAGCATGAGGTCGCTGCCGACGGCGTCGAGCCAGTCCGAGAACTCGTGCAGGCCCACCTCGTTCGTCTCGGTCGAGTGCCAGGCGAGGTCGAGGCGGCGCGGGCGCTCGGCGCGCGGTCCGACACTGTCTTCCCAACGGAACCCCGAGACGAAGTTGCCACCGGGGTACCGGATCGTCGAGACGCCGAGCTCGCGGACGAGCGCGATCACGTCGCGGCGGAACCCGCGCGCGTCGGCCTCGGGGTGACCGGGCTCGTAGAGGCCGTCGTAGACGTGGCGGCCGAGATGCTCGACGAAACCGCCGAACAGGCGCCGGCGCACGGGGCCGATCGCGAAACGGGGGTCGACGGTGAGTCGGGCAGCGGTCATCGGTGCTCCTCGCGGTTTCGACGACGGTACCCCGGCCGGGGCCGCGCGCTAAACGTTTTCGAAACCCGACACCGAACCGCCGAGATCACCGGCCATGGACGAGATCACGGACGTTCGCGGCGGAACGCGGGTCCTCTCGCGCAGACGGGGTCATCTCGGCGAGTCGGGCGTGCGGCGGAGCGCGCGGCCGGTCAGATGACCGCGGCGCTCCACGCGTCGACGACGCCGAAGCGGAAAGCACCGATCGACACCGCCTGCTCACGCAGGAAGGGCAGCAGTTCGAGGCGCCCGGCCGTGGTGACCTCGTTCGCGTACACGGTCAGCGAGACGTCGCCTCCGACCGTCTCGGCGACGGCCGCGCGCAGCGTCGACACGGTCTCGGCCGGCCCCACGAGGCGCAGGCGACCGGGGCGCGGGGCCGCGACGAGGGTTTCGGCGTCGCCGTCGGCGGCATCCGGGATGCCACCCGCCAGGCGTTGCAGCCACTCGGCGTCGCTCTCGACCGAGACCGCCACCCCGCTCTCGCCCAGCAGGTGCCGGACGGCGGCGGGGAGCCCCACCGGGGTGCTCAGGGTGAAGGTCGAGCCCGAGCGCACGGCGGCCACGAGCACGCGCAGCACCGCGTGCCACGCGGCGTCGGCGGTGGCGCGGACGGCGACATCGACCGGGCGATAGCGCCGGAGGTTGCGCTCGACACCCAGGCGCGACACGTCGCGCACGCGCCCGAACTCGCGGTCCCACGCGATGGCGTCGGCGAGCGCGCCGCGACGCAGCCAGTCGAAGGCCTCGTACGACAGGGTCGGCTGGGCCGCTTCGATCAGGGCCGTGATGCGCGAGTCGAGTCCGCGCAGGTGCAGGGTCGACGACGAGGCTCCCCCCGACGACGGCCGCCACGAGCCGAGCGTGACGAGACGGTTCGGTCCGCCCGACATCGCCCCATCTCCCACCGAGGCCTCGCCCCAGCCGCCGAGCGGCTCGCGCTGGATGACGGCCCCCGTCGAGGGACGGTTGACCCGCAGGACGGCGGCCTCGACGGTATCGAGCCAGAGTTCGAGATCGGCCTCGTCGCGCGTGTGCAGCCCGGCGACGAAGCCCGAACCGATCGCGTTCTGCAGCTCGATCGCGCGGGTCACGGTGGGGGCGTGCAGGATGCCGAGCACCGGCGCCGCCACGGCGGCTCGGGTGAGGTGAGACCCGGCGGTGACGCCCGTGCGCACGCCCGGCGACCAGAAGCGGCCCGCCGTCTCGGGTCCGAGGTCGAGCTCGCGCGGTTCGACGAGCCACCGCTCACCGTCGCCGAGGACGGTCAGGGCGCGACGCACCTCGCCCGCGGGTTCTTCGACGAGCGGACCGATGTCGGACAGCGGGTCGTCGGCGGGACCGACGCGCAACGACGACACCGCGTCCTTGAGCTGCTCGGTGAAACGCGACGAACGCCCGACCGCCCCGACGAGGATGACGAGCGACACGGCCGTGGCGGCCTGGCCCGCTCGGGCGAAAGCACCGGCCACGATGTCGGTGACGGCGGCGTCCGCGTCGGCGGAGGGGGCGACGATCGCGACGTTGCGTCCGGCGGTGAGCGCCTGCATGGCGAGGGCCGGGCGCCAGGCGGCGAAGCGTTCGGCCGTCGCGCGGGCTCCCGCGAGCAGCACCCGATCGACGCCCGGGTGGGCGAGGAGCGCACGACCCGACGCGTTCTCGTCGAGGTCGACGTAGGCGAGCACGTCGCGCGGTACGCCCGCCGCCCACAGGGCCTCGGCCACGACGGCGCCGGCGCGGCGCGCGCGCGGCGAGGGAGTGAGCAGCACGCCGGATCCGGCGGCGAGGGCCGCGAGGGTCTCGGCCGCGCAGAGGCCGACCGGCGCGTTCCACCGCGGGGCGACGACGCTGAGCCGGTCGGGCACGAACACGGCCCCGGGCACGCGGTCGAGCTCTTTCGCCGTGGCGGCGTAGTACGCGGCGGCATCGACCGCCTGGCTGACCTCGGCGTCGGCCTCGGCGAGCAGGGCGCCGCCCTCGGACGCGAGAACCTCGATCAGCTCGGCGCGGCGTTGCTCGAGGCTCCGCGCCGCCGACTGCAGCACGGCCGCGCGGTCGGCGGCGGCGAGCGCGCCCCAGGGCTCCGCGGCGGTGCGCACGCGGTCTACCACCGCGTCGAGCCCCGCTTCGTCGTCGACGCGTCCCGCGGCGGCCGTGGCGTGTCCCGCGGTCGACCCGGCGACGCGGTCCAGGGCGGCCAGCGCCCACGCGCGGTCGGCGGGGACGGCCGGATCGGTGTCGAACGCGTTGCGGAAGCCGGGGGCTCCCCCCGCGAGCTCGGCGCTCTCGCGAGCCGAGAACACGGCCGTGTCGACGAAGGCCTGGCCGCCGAAGAGCATCTGCTGCACGTCGGGGCCCAGCGCGGAGGTGTCACCGGATGCCGCGGCCTCGCGCGCGATGCCCAGCACCGCCTGCGTGAGTCCGGGCTCGGCGTCGTCGTCGGCCGCGCGCTCGCGCAGGATCGCCGGGTCGGCCTCGGTGTCGCGCTGCGGCGTGCGCGCGGCGGGGCCCGCGAGGTCGGCGGCGGCCAGGGCTCGTCGGGCACGGGCCGCGATCGATGCGGTCTCGGGCGCGTCCGTCGCCTCGTCGGTCTCGTCGGCCGGGTCGGCGGGCGGTGCGGGCACCGCGAGCGGCAGATCGGGGGCGCCGGCCACCGCCGTCGCGTAGCTCGCAGCCAGGCGCGCGACGACGGCGTCGACGTCATCGGGGTACGCGGTCGGCGCCGTCCACAGGTGCCCCTCCCCCGGTGTCCACGGCGCGGTGTGCGGCAGGGCCAGCGCGAGGTCGGCGCCGGCCTCCGCCGCGAGGCTCAGAGCCAGAGCTGCGCGTTCGGGGTCGGCGGTGGCCAGCTCGACGGCGAAGCCCTCGAGCCCCCTCGGGCTCAGCGCCTCGCGCAGGCCGCGCACGAGGGCGGCATCCACGTCGTCCCGGGCCGTGACCGCCGGGGCGAGCCACCCGTGCCGCGCCGCCGAGACGGCATCCGGGGTCTCGATGAGGGCGTCGCTCAGACGCAGCGTCAGGCGGGCGCCGCCCGCGGAGCAGCGCACGCGCGCCCACGCCGACAGCTCGCGGACGGCCTCGGGCGTCTCGCCGACGGCGACGGGCAGCTGGATGCCGGCCCGGAGCGCCCTGAGACGCGGTTCTTCGAGCACCCGCGTGAGCACCGCGACGGCGAGGTCGAGATCGTCGCGTCCCTCGGCGATCAGCGTCACGTGGGTGCGCGCGGCGAGCGCGTCGAGGAAGACCGGCAGCAACCGCTCGGCGGCGTGCTCGACCTCGGCGTCGAACGCCCACGGCGACGATGTGACGACGACATCGGAGATCGCGAGAGAGATCCGCGACACGTCGTCACGGGACAGCAGGGCCCGGATGCCGTCGACCCGGCGCCGCGCGCCGGCGTCGCCCACGACCGCGGGCCCGACCAGACGCACCTCGACCGCGGAGCCGAGGGCCTCGAGGGCGGGGCTGAGACGCTCGGGGCGCGCGTCGAGCACGAGGGCTGCGACCAGATCGCGCAGCGCGCGGCGGGCGAGGGGCACCGCGGGAGTAGGCAGGACGGGCGCCACGGCTCCGCCGAGATGCAGCACTCCGCGGACGAACCACGGGAGCGAGGCGGGGAGGTCGTCGGTGAGCCGGTGCAGCGCGGAGGCGGCGGACGTGAGCGATTCCGGACGCGAGACGCCGTCGATCGCGGTGGCCAGGAACGCCGCGGCGGCGGGGTCTGCCGGCAGCCCGCCACGACGGGGCGCGGCCGTCGGGGCCGTCCGCTGCGAGAACGTCGCGGCGAGGCGCGCGGCACGGGCCGGAACGTCGGAGAAGAGCGCGGGAACGGGGGCGCCGGAGTCGTTCGTGCTCATGCTCGCCAGCCTAATTACCGTGTGCGCGGCACCCCGGCGGCCCGCCGCGCAACCCGCGGATCAGCGGCCGGGTCCCCGGTCGCGAGAGGACCGATTCCCTGTCCCCCGAATGGCCGACATTTCTGCACTCTGATCAGAAATTCACAGGAATTCCTTCGCTTTTCGTCCGGGTCGTGTTTCTATGGCCGTGGGTACCCCGCCATTTAATCCCCCTGGATGGAAGGTCACTCCACGTGAACCGCATTTCGAAGACCGCCGTGGGCGTCGCCGCTCTCGGCCTGTTCCTGTCCACCGCCGCCACCGCTCCCGCGCTGGCACAGACCCCCACGTCGTCGCCCGACGCGGCCGTCGACGGTGTCGACGCCCAGCTGCTCGAAGCGATGGCGGCCGACCTCGGCACCGACGTCGCCGGAGCGCAGGACGTCCTGCGTTTCCAGGCTGACGCGGCCGGCACCGCCGACGAGGTGGCCGCCGTCTCGGGCGACGCCTTCGCCGGCACCTGGCTCGACGAGTCGACGCGTACCGTCTACGCCGCGGCGACCACGGATGCCGCTCGCGAAGCGGCCGCCGACGCGGGCGCCGTGCCCGTCGCCGCGGAGCACTCGCTCGACGACCTCGAGGCGATCGCCGCCCGACTCGAGACGAGCCCCGTTCCCGACGTCATCCCCTCGTGGTGGATCGACGTCGAGCAGAACGACCTCGTGGTCGACGTCGTCGCCGGCGGCGACCAGGCCGCAGCCGACTTCGTGGCAACCCTCGACGCCCCCGCGGGCGCCGTCCGCCTCGAGACCGGCGCCGAGGCCCCGGAGACCTTCGCGACGATCCAGGGCGGCATCGCCTACAACATCAACAACCAGAGCCGCTGCTCGGTGGGCTTCGCCGTGCAGGGCGGTTTCGTCACCGCCGGCCACTGCGGCGACGCGGGCGACAGCACCACCTACGGCACGTTCCAGGGTTCCTCGTTCCCCGGCAACGACTACGCCTGGGTGAGCACGCCCAACCACACCCCCGTCGGCTCGGTGTCGAACTACTCCGGTGGCTCCGTCGCCGTGAAGGGCTCGACCGCCGCCGCCGTCGGCGCGACCGTGTGCCGCTCGGGCTCGACCACCGGCTGGCACTGCGGCCAGATCCAGGGCTACAACTCCACGGTTCGCTACGCCGAGGGCTCGGTCTCGGGCCTCATCCGCACGAACGTCTGCGCCGAGCCCGGCGACTCCGGCGGCTCGCTCCTCGCGGGCAACCAGGCACAGGGCGTCACCTCGGGCGGCTCGGGCAACTGCTCGAGCGGCGGAACGACGTACTTCCAGCCCGTGAACGAGATCCTGCAGACCTACGGCCTGCGCCTGCTCACCAGCTGATCCCCTCCGGGTACCCCGATCCCCCGGTCGCCTCGCGGCGGCCGGGGGATCATCCTTTCCGTCTCCTGTCCGGGATGCCGCGACCGCCGCACCGCGGCCGGGCATCGTTTCCTTTCCTTTCCTTCCTCCCACCCGGGATGCCGCGATCGCCTCGCAGCGGCCGGGGCATCGTTTCCTTTCCGTTCTGGCATCCGGGATGCGTCTTCCACTCCCGTGAGGTCACGGGCGGAAGACCGCCCGCACGCACCCGTCGGTCTTCTTCTTGAACATCGCGTACCCCTCGGGGCCCTCGTCGAGCGACATGACGTGGGTGGCGAGGTGCTCGGTGACGAGCTCGTCGCGCGCCATCCTCTCCAGCAGCATCGGGATGTAGCGGTGCCCGTGCTGCTGAGCGGACCGCAGGGTGAGCCCCTTGTTCATGACCGCGCCCAGCGGGAACTTGTCGACGAACCCACCGAAGACCCCGAGCACGAACAAGCTGCCGCCCTTGCGTGCGGCGAAGATCGCCTCCCGGACGGCCGTGGGACGGTCGGTCTGCAGTCGCAGCTGCTGTTTCAGCTGGTCGTAGCCGAAGTCCGGACCGTCATGATGGGCCTCCATGCCGACCGCTTCGATGCAGACGTCGGGTCCGCGGCCGCCCGTCAGCTCGCGAAGTTCCGCGGTGACCTCGCTGGTTTCATAGTTCATCGTCTCGGCACCGATGGTGTGCTCCACCTGTGCCAGCCGCTCCTGGAACCGGTCGATGACGATGACCCGTTCCGCACCGAGAAGGAGCGAGGCGCGCGCGGCCATCTGGCCGACCCCGCCCGCTCCCCATACGGCGACCGTATCGCCGGGCTTCACCCCGCCGAGATCAGCGCCCATCCACCCCGTCGGAGCGGCATCCGAGGCGAACAGCGCGCGCTCGTCGCTCACCCCCTCCGGAACGGTGAAGGCCCCCTGGTCGGCGTACGGCACCCGGATGTACTCGGCGTGACTGCCCGCCCATCCGCCGAGAGCGCGGGAGTAGCCGTAGCACCCACCCGGGGCCTGTCCCCACAGCATCTCGGGGATGCCCGCGTTGGGGTTGCCGTTGTCGCACAGCGAGTACAGCTCGTTCCGGCAGTACCAGCACCGTCCGCAGCTGATGAAGGAGCACACGACGACGCGGTCGCCGATCCTGTGTTTCGTGACGGCGGATCCCACCTCGACGACCTCGCCGATGAACTCGTGACCGAGCACGTCGCCGGCGCGCATGGTGGGCACGTACCCGCCGAGCAGATGGAGATCCGACCCGCAGGTCGTGCTGAGCGTCACCTTCACGATCGCGTCCTGGGCGTTCAGGATGCCGGGATCCTCGACGTTCTCGACCGAGAGCTCGTTCATCCCGGTCCAACACAGAGCCTTCACAGCACACCCTCGCCCTTCGCGTCTTCTTCGGCTTTGTCGACCGCGCCCCCGAGCAGGGTGGGTGGACGCTCTCCGTGCGGTCGGGGCGTGGCGCGGAGGATCTCGCCCGTCTCGAAGACCTGCTTGGCGTCCCGCAGAGCCGTCCGAAGCGCCTTACCCGGATCTTTCTCCCCGGCCAGGTCGGTGCCCTCCCGCACGCGGGCGTGCACCTCGAACCCTTTGTCACCCGGCGCCGGTTGCACACGGATCTCGAGCGACCCCGCCACCCGGCGAAGCGGCTCGGGGTACCCGTCGCTCGAGAAAGCGTCGGCGTCGCCGAGGACGGTGACCGCCTTCCACCCCTCGGGGTGAGCCCCGTCTCCCTCCGATTCGCGTTCCTTCTTGACCAGCGAGCGCGCGACGAGCCCGGCCGCGACGGAGACGACTCCGATGCCGACGGCCGCAGCCGCTTTACCCGCCACGATCAGGCCGCCTTCCCGGGCTTCAGAACGACTTTGGTCCACCCGTCGTCGCGGTTGTCGAAGTGCTCGTAGGCATCCGGCGCCTCATCGAGCGACAGCTCGTGGCTGACGATGAACGACGGGGTCGCCTTGCCCGCCGCGATGAGGTCGCGCAGCTGCCGGTTGTATTTCTTCACGGGCGCCTGCCCGGTGCCCATGGTCTGCCCCTTGAACCAGTGCAGACCCATGTCGAACGCGATCTGGCCCTGCTTGGCCAGCTCGTCGGGGCCACCGGGGTCCTGCGGCACGAAGACACCGACCGTGCCGATGCGCCCCGTGAACCGTACCGATCGGACGAGACGGTTCAGCGTGAGATTCGTCTGTTCGTTTCCGCCCGGCTCGTGCGCCTGGTAGCCGACGCACTCGCACCCGTTGTCGGCGCCGAGCCCCATCGTCTGGTCGAGGACGGCCTGCACCGGGTCGACCTTCGAGTCGTCGATGGCGATCGCACCGATCGACTCGGCCAGTCGGAGCCGGTCCGGATGCCGATCCACGACCATGACCTTGCTCGCGCCCTTGATGGTGGCGGACAGTGCCGCCATCAGGCCGACCGGACCGGCGCCGTAGATGACCGTCTGGTCCCCCGGCTTCACGCCCGCCATCTCGGTGGCGTGGTACCCGGTGGGGAAGATATCGGCCAACATCACGTAGTCGGTCGACCGCTCCTCGGCATCCTCGCCGAGGCGCAGGCAGTTGAAGTCGCCCCAGGGCACCCGCAGCAGTTCTGCCTGACCGCCCGCCCATGGACCCATGTCGGCGAACCCGTAGGCCGCACCGGCGAATTCCGGAACGGGCTGGGCGGTGAGGCAGTAGTTGGTGAGCCCCCGCTCGCAGTTCTTGCAGTGCCCGCAGGCCACGTTGAAGGGAAGCACCACGTGATCGCCCACGGCGACCTTGTCGACGCCCGGTCCCACCTCCACGACTTCGCCCATGTTCTCGTGACCGAACCACCGCCCGGTCTCAAAGCTGGTGCGTCCCTCGTACATGTGAAGGTCCGACCCGCAGATGTTGGTCGTGGTGATCCGGACCAGGACGTCGGTGGGGCGCTCGATGCGCGCATCCGGAACGTCCTTCACCGTGACCTGCCGCGGCCCGTCGTACACGACTGCTTTCATGTTCGTTTCCTCCCGTGAGTGCCCTGTCGGCGGATGAGCCGCGCGGCCGTCGGCCACGTGACACCCCTCATGTCACTCCCGCCGAGGATCGGACGCCATCGGCAGATCGACCCATCCGGATCTCGGGATAGGGCATGGTCAGGCGCCTCCGCCCGTGGTAGGCCGGGACGACTCCCCGAGGTCTGCGACCGTGCCTGCTGCCGAGGAGCCGAAAGGGGTCTCCCGTGGGACGAGACGCGGCACTCGAGCTCGAGTCCATCGCCGCGCGCCCGGGCCCCGTCCACCACCGAGCGCAGGCGTTGCTCGACGAGCTGCACCACCATGTCCCCTTCGACGGCGCCTGGATGGCGTTGGCCGAACCGGACGGCACGGGCTATACCTCCCTGGCGAGCAGCGATCTCGATGGATCGAGCCTGCGTTATCTGAGCGGCCCTCAGATGGCCCGGGATATCGAGACGACGGGAGCCCATCGGGACCGACCTCCCACGAGCCTGTCCGACCTTCCGTACGCGGCCGAGGATCTCCAGACGTGGGCGGAATGCCTCCTCCCCGCCGGGTTTCACGAGGCGCTCTCGGTCGCGCTGTTCGCGGGCAGCGGTCGTCACGTGGGCTTCATGACGGTTCTGTTCCGGCGCGCGGATCCACCCCCGCTGTTCTTCCGACAGCAGATCGCGCGCCTCGCGCCCCAGCTGGCGTCGGGCATCGATCCGCTGCGCTCTCTCACCGCCTCGGCGGTCGTCGTACGCGAAGCCCGCGCCGGCGTCGTCCTTCTCCCTGGACGCGGCGTGGCCCCCCTGCCGGGTCTACCCGACGATGCGCTCCTCGCCCCCGGCACGGAGCTGGTCGCGGCCGCCCGGGACGCGATCGGCGAGGGCTGCGACCACGCGACCTTCCTCTGGCCCCGCGGCGGCCGGCAGGCGCCCGACGGCTTCGTCCGCGTCACCGTCGTCGCGTGCGAGAGGGAGTTGGATGCCGTGGCGTGCGGGGTCGCGGTCCTGTCGCCGGCCCGGCACCTGCGGGGTCTGACCCCCCGCGAGCTCGAGGTGCTCGGCCATGTCATCGAGGGCTGCTCGAACCTCGAGATCGCCCGCGCGCTCACGGTGTCACCGCGAACGATCGCCGCCCACCTCGAGCACATCCTCCTCAAGCTCGACGCCACCTCGCGCGCCCTGGCCGCCGTGCGAGCCGAGCGGGCGGGCCTGTACATCCCCCTCCCGCGGCCTCGGCACCGATGAGCTGCGGGCGCCACCGACCGAAGGGAACGCCATGTCACATCTCTCGAGGAAGGCCGGTATCGCCGCCGCCGTCGGGCTGGGCCTGGGGGTGATCGCCTGGATTCTCGGCGTCCCGGCGTTGGCGCCCCTCATCGGCTGGGTCGCCGCGTCGGCGGTGTTCCTCGTCTGGGCGTGGTCGCGGGCGTGGCCCGCCGACAGCGGCCGCACGAGAGACCTCGCCCGACACGAGGACCGTTCGCGCACCCTGGTCGACGGGCTCATCATCACCGCGACCCTGTTGAGTGTGGGACTGGTCGTCTTCGCACTCATCCGCAGTCAGCAGAAGGATGTCGTGGGATCCGTCGCCGCGATCCTCGCCGTCGTCGGGGTCGTCGCCGCCTGGGCGCTGGTGAACACCGTCTACGCCTTCAAATACGCGCGGATGTACTACCTCGACGACTCCCACCGCTTCGACTTCGACCAGGACGAAGACCCGGCCTACAGCGACTTCGCCTTCACCGCCTTCGCGATCGGGATGGCCTACAGCGCGAGCAACATCACCCAGTCGTCGACGCCGTCGCGCCGCATCGCCATGGGCCACGCGCTCCTCTCGTACTTCTTCGGCACGTTCGTGGTCGCCGTGGCCATCAACCTGATCACGGGGCTCACCCAAGGGGGGTGAACTGTCCGCGCGAAAGAAGATGCCCCGGCCGCGCCTGGCGATCGGGGCATCTTCTCGGCTCAGCCGATCGCGCGGCGGCGTCGCTTCAGAGCCGCGCCGATGAGCACCGCGAGCAGGCCGAGCGCAAGGGCCCCGCCCGAGACCACACCGCCCGTCACCGCGAGCGGCGAGGGCGCCGAACCGGTCGGGCCGCCCGGAGCCGGGGGAACCACCGGAACGGCACCGTCGGCCGCGGCCCGCACCTCGATGGCCGCCTCGGCCTCGACGCCGCCGATACGCGCGATCACCCGATGGGCGACCGCCGGGGTGTCGGCCGGGATCGTGACGTTCACGAGGAACGACCCGTTCGCGTCGGTGCGGACGGTACCCAGCTGCACGGGAGTGGAACGCAATTCGAGCTCACCGTCGGCGTTCGCCGGCCAGCCCGATCCCGACACCGTGATCACTCCGCCCGCGACGAAGTCGCCCGAGACCGACAGCGTCGGGTCTCCCGCGTTCGCACCGACCGAGGTCGAGCCCGTCCCACTGACGTTGCCGGCCACGTCGACCGCGCGGTACGACACGGTCGTGGCCCCGTCACCGACGGCCACGGCCGCCTGCGCGCCGGCCGTCGTCGTCCAGGTCGCCGCGTCGCCGAGGCGGTACTCCACGCGCGCCACCCCCGAACCGCTGTCGCTCGCCGCGAGCGTGACGCTCCGGGCCGCGGCATCCGTCGTCGCCGTCGTCGCCGGGGCGGTGCGGTCGAACTTCACCGCGGCCGTCACGGGGGTCGAGACGTTCTTCGCCGCGTCGGTCGCGCGGAACGCGAGGTTCCAGGTCCCCTCCGCCGGGGTCACCGCACCGGTGTATGCCGCCCAGGTCGTGCCACCGTCGGTGCTGACCTCGAGGCGCGGTGCGGCGTCGATGTCGTCGGTGGCCGTGGCGGTGACGAACGGCTGCGAGACGAACCAGCCTTCGGCCCCGTCCGGCCCGGCCGGCGTGGTCTGCACCGCCACCGTGGGCGCCGTCGTGTCGGCCTCGCGGGTGTGCATCCGCACGAACGTCACCGAGTACGGCTCGAAGGAGTGGGTGAAGCTGCTCGAGACCGCCATCTGCGAGGTCTTCGGTGCCACCGGCGTCTCGGTCGCGGTGTTCAGCGCCGAGGGGGCCGCCGTCAGGGTGGTCACGTCGGCCGTGGGCAGGACGCCGATCCCGCCAAGGTCGATCGTGGTCTCGGCGGCCTTGGCCTGGGCGTTGACGACCTTGAGCAGCACGTCACCGGTGGCGTCGTCCCGCGTCATGACCTGGGCGAAGGGTTCGACCTCGGTGTTGGTGAACTGTCCCTGCTGCACCCCGTCGGCGAACAGCGTCACCTGCGCGCCGCGCACCTGGATGCGCAGGTCGTAGGTGCGGTTCGTCTCGACGCGCGACAGGCCCGTGTCGGTGACGATCGACTTGGCGCCGCCCACGGCCTTCTCCACGACGCTGCGGGTGTTGCCCCAGCCGCCCAGGTTCCACCACATGTAGTCGGCGGATCCCTTCACCCCGAACCCGACGAGGAAGCCCTCGGCGCCGGCGAGCTTGGTGGCCTTGAGCGACACGTCGTAGTCGGTGGCGTCCATCGCGGGACCGGCGACGAGCGTGTTGTTCGCCGTCGTCGACGACTGCACGTAGCTGCCGTCGGCCGCCGACCAGGAACCCGCGCCCGCGAGCTTCGTCCACCCCTCGTCGTTCTTGTCGGCGAAGTCGTCGGAGAAGAGCGTCTTCCCTTCGGGCGTCGTGACCTTCACGTCGTCGTAGCGCGCCGACGTGCTCCAGGTCGACAGGCCCACGGCACCGGAGACGGCGGTGGATGCCAGATCCCCGCCCGCCGTGGTCGGGATGACCCGGTCGCCGACGTTGCCCATGAAGAGCTTCTGCACCTCGTAGTTCGCCGAGCCCCACACCTGGTCGCGGTCGAACCAGATGAGGTCGGGGCGCCACTGCACGTTGCTGGTGTCGGCCAGCAGCGGCGCGTACGACGCCATCTTGACCACGTCGGCGTTCCGCTCGAGACCCGTCATGTACGCCGCCTCCGACAGGGCATTGAAGAAGCGGTTGTCGCGCGAGGCGTACTCACCGATCCACACCTTCGGACCGTTCCGGTCGTAGGAGTCGTAGCGGGTGTTGTGCGAGAGGAACCACGAGGGGTCGCGGTAGTAGTGCTCGTCGACCATGTCGACGTTCTCGGCCCTGTTCTGCTCCCAGTGCTTCTCGAAGCTCGCGCCCTCGGCGTCGGGGCCCGAGTTGCTGATCAGGATCATGTCGGGGTACTTCGCCGTGATGGCATCCCGGAACTGCACGAAGTTCGCCATGAACGCCTCGGGGTAGTTCTCCTCGTTGCCGATCTCGATGCGGTCGAGGCCGAAGGGGGCGGGGTGCCCCATGTCGGCGCGGAGCTTGCCCCACGTCGTGTCCACGTCGCCGTTGGCGAACTCGATGAGGTCGAGGGTGTCCTGGATGTGGCGCCGCAACAGAGCCGGGTCGGTCGGCTGCAGGGCCTGACCGCAGCCGTTCATCAGAGCGGGGACGTCGGGCACGGGCTTGGCGCCGATGTCTTCCGCGAACTGGAAGTACTCGTAGTACCCGAGACCCAGCGACTGGTTGTAGCCCCAGAAGTTGGAGTTGGTCGCGCGGGTCTCGACCGGACCGACGCTGTCCTTCCACTGGTACGACCGGGCGCGCTCGTAGTTCGAGTCGGCCGAGTAGTCCTCGTGGCTGTTGACGTTGACGATGCAGCCGCCGGGGAAGCGCACGAACTTCGGGTGGAGGTCGGCGATCTTCTGCGCGATGTCCTTGCGCAGGCCGTTCTCGCGGCCCTTGAAGGTGTCGCGCGGGAACACCGAGACCTCGTCGAGGCGGAGCGTTCCCGCCCCTGCCGCCTGGACGAGCACGCGCGCGGCGTCGGTCGTGGCCGTCGCCGTCACGGAGCCGCGGTACTTCACCCATCCGTCTCCGCCCACGGTCGCCGTGAAGGGGTTCGACAGCACCGTGCCGTCGGCGGAGCGCAGCACGAGCGAGACGGGGGTACCGCTGGTCGCGGTGGTGCGCGCCCAGAACGACACGTCGTAGACGCCGTCCTTCGTCAAGGCGACCCCGGTGTCGAAGCCGGCGTTCTCGACGCCGTACGTCCCTGCACCGCTGTTCAGGTCGAGCTGCAGGTAGGTGCGGTTGCGCTCGTTCATGCGCTCGTCGTCGTTGACCGGCTTCGCCGATCCCGCACCGCCGCCGAGCGCCACGGGCGTCCACGCGGTCATCCCGGTGAAGCCGCGGTTGTCGACGGGCAGGAACTCGAACGAGCGGTTGCGCACGAGCTCGGCGTACAGGCCGCCGTCCGCGGCGTTGTTGATGTCTTCGAAGAAGACGCCGTACATCGCGTCGTCGATCTCGGCGCCGTCCTTGGTCGGGTCCGCCGTGATCGAGTAGTCCGCGGTCTCGTCCGTCGGGTACGCCGCGAGCAGCCTCTGCTGCTCCGCCGCGCTGATCGGCAGGACCGTTCCGTGACGTGGACGCGCCGGGAGGGTGGCATCCAGAACCGAGGTCCACGTCCCGGACGCGATGTCTCGGGTCTCGAACATCATGTAGCCCTGGCCGCCGTGGTAGCTCGGCTGGTCGATGAGCATGTACCAGTGACCCGCCTCGGCGTTGTCGGCGAACACCGTCGGGCCCTCGCCGTTGGTGAAGGTCCCGCCCCAGGGGTTGGGCTGACCGACGCCGATCTGCTCCTTCACGAGCTGCCAGCCGGGACTCGAGGTCGTGGTCGGAAGGGATCCGGTGACGGTCGCGGTGAGCGAGGTCGAACGCTCCTGGCGCACGGTCATCGACGCTTCGTCCTTGATGAAGCGGTAGTAGGTGTCGCCGTCGCGCACGACGGTGGCGTCGATCGTGCCCTTGCCCGCCCCGCGCTGGACGTCGACCCACGGCTGCGGCTCGCTGAAGGTGACGAAGTCGCGCGTGGTGACCATCATCATGCGGTTGTAGGTGTCCGATGCCTTCCGGCCCGCGGTGGACGCGCTCGGGTAGAGATTCGACGCCCAGTAGACGACGTACTCGCCGCGGTCGGCATCCCACGTGGCCTCGGGAGCCCAGGTGTTGCCGGCCAGCTCGCTCGAGACGGTGATCTGGCGCAGCGGGCTCCAGGTCGCGAGGTCATCGGACTGCCAGACGTTGAGCTTGCGGCTGCCGACCTCTTGCGCGCGGCCGAAGTCGCCGTTGTAGAGGTCGTACATGTTCAGGTCGGTCGACAGCATGTAGAAGCGGTCGCCGTCGGGCGAACGCAGCACGAAGGGGTCGCGGATACCCTGCTCGCCCTGGTCCGAGGTGAGGACGGGCTGGCCGTCGTTCAGGGTCAGCCAGTTCTTGGGGTCGTCGCCGCGGCTCGTGGCGAACGAGATCTCCTCGTCGGTCGTGCTGCTCTCGCCCGTGAAGAACGGGAAGAAGTAGCCCTCGAGCTTCTGCGGCGCGGGCTTCGGCTGCACGACGAGATCGAAGGTGCGCGTGGTCTCACTCGACCCCTTCGCGATCGTCGCGGTGAGCGTCACGGTGACGGCCGCCGACCCGGTGGCCGGCCGCGCGACCTCGCCGGTCGGGGTCACGACCTGCGCGTTCGACGACGACCACGCCACCGACGTACCGTTCGACCCGGCCGTGGGCAGCGTCACGTTGCCGCGTACGTCATCGGCATCCGGGATCGAGAGGGCCTTCGCGGCGGTGTCGACGTCCTGCTCGTTCGTCGGGGTGCCCTCGGCGACGAGCGCCCGGACGTCGTCGTCGCTGAGCGCGCTGTCGAAGATGGCGACGTCGCGGACGCCGCCCTTCCACACGCGATCGGGGTACGACGACCGACCGATGTAGCCGACCAGACCAGAGCCGAACTCGGCGACCGAACGCGACGTGGCGACGGTGCCGATCTTCGTCTCGCCGAGGTAGGCGGTGATCGAGGTGGGCGTGATCACGGTGGTGTAGAGCGCCCATTCCGAGGTCGACGAAGGGCCCGGGATGCCGCGGGTGCCGTCGGTCGGAGCGATGCCGCGCTCGAGGGTCCAGGGCTGGGCGATCCGCGGCCCGTCGGTGAGCACCGACTTCACCTGACCGGCCGGGTTGGCGGGGTTCAGCAGCCAGTACTGCTGGGGGAGGTTCTCGGTGGTGCCGAAGAACATCGCCGCCTGGTTACCGGAGCCGGTGCGGTCCTGCAGCCACGCCGAGACGGTCACGGTGCTCTTGCCGTCGAACAGGCCCTTCGGCAGCTCGACGTACGCCGCCGACGAGCCCGACGCACCTCCGGGGAGCGACAGGGCGTCCCCCTCGACCGTCGCCCCGGTGCCGACGATGGTCGCATCGCGACCGTGACCCGAGGCGTCGGGAACGACGGTGCCCGAGGTGGCGGCGAAGTCGTACGACGCCAGGGGCGTGGGCAGGGGTGCCGCCGACGCGGCGGCTCCGGGAACGAGGCCGGTCAGAACGACGACGGCGGCTGCGGCGATCGCGCCCGCGCGTCGAATCCGTCCCCCGGGCAGATGGGGTCGTGACAGCACCATGATCGTCCTCCTCGACGATGGGTGGCCGGCTGACAGCCGGCGTGCGGCGGCGCTCCATGTGAGCGCTCACTACGAGTAGTGTCTGAGATTTCTCACAGCAAAGTCAACGCGGGAATGCGCTTTTGTGTGCGGGTCGAGCAGCAAATGTGAAGCTTCACAGAAGTAACAGGAGACTGAAAGAAAGCTGGGCGATTGCGTTTTGCGGCCTGAACGATGTTTTACTTCCGGCGGGTACCCGCACCATTTATCCCCCTGGATGGAAGGTCACTCCGTGAACCGCATATCGAAACTGACCGTGGGCGCGTCCGCCCTCGGGCTGATCCTCGTCTCGGCGGCCGCAGCGCCCGCGCTGGCCCAACCGGCGCCCACCGCGCCCTCCCCCTCCTCCGAGACGCAGCTGCTCGATGCCATGGCCGAAGCCCTCGGTACCGATGTCGCCGGCGCGCAGGACGTCCTGCGCTTCCAGGCCGACGCCGCCACCCTCACGGCCGATGCGTCGGCGGCCGCCGGCGACGCCTACGCCGGTTCGTGGATCGACGAGAGCAGCCGCACCGTCTACGCCGCCGCGACCAGCGAGGCCGCGCGCGCCCTCGTCGCGAGCGCCGGCGCCGTTCCCGTCGCGGCCGAGCACTCGCTGAACGAGCTGGAGGGTGTCACCGCACGCATCAGCGGCGCAGACCGCCCCGCCGGGATCGCCTCCTGGCACGTCGACGTCGCAGCCAACGATGTCGTCGTCGAAGCCCTCCCCGGCTCCGAGGCCAGCGTGATCACCTTCGTGACCGGCCTCGGCGTCGACGCCGACGCGGTGCGCGTCGAGACGGCCGGCGGCACGCCGCAGACCTTCGACGACCTGCGCGGCGGCATTGCCTATTACATCTCGAACCAGTACCGCTGCTCGATCGGCTTCGGCGTCGTGGGCGGCTTCGTCACCGCCGGCCACTGCGGCAGCGAGGGCGAGAGCACCAACTACGGCACCTTCGCGGGCTCGTCGTTCCCCGGCAACGACTACGCCTGGGTCTCCACCCCGAACCACAACCCGCTGGGCGAGGTCGACGACTGGTCGGGCGGCAACGTCGCGGTCGCGGGCTCCACGCCCGCGCCCGTCGGAGCGACGGTCTGCCGGTCCGGATCGACCACCGGGTGGCACTGCGGTGAGATCCTCGCGTACGACACGTCGGTGACGTACGGCAACGACACCGTCGACGGTCTCATCGAGACCACCGTCTGCGCCGAGCCCGGCGACTCGGGCGGATCGCTCCTCGCGGGCGATCAGGCCCAGGGGGTGACCTCCGGCGGATGGGGTGACTGCAGCAGCGGCGGGCAGACCTGGTTCCAGCCGGTGAACGAGATCCTCGACGCCTACGGCCTCACCCTGCTCACCACCTGAGCCTTTTGTGACGCCCCGGCCGCCCTCGCGGTCGGGGCGTCGCCGTGCCCGCTACTGTCGATTCTCATGGCCGTGACCTTCACCGACATGCCCGTCGACCTGCTGCGCGAATACCGTCCCTCCCTGGCCGAGCCCGCCGGCTTCGACGACTTCTGGAGCGAGACCCTCACCATGGCCCGGGATGCCGCCCGCCCGGCGTCGCTCACCCCCGTCGAGGCTCCCGTCCGGGCATTGAGCGTCCACGACCTGACGTTCACCGGCTTCGCGGGCGACGAGATCCGCGGCTGGGTCGTGCGGCCGCACGGCGACGAGGTCCTCCCCGCCGTCATCGAGTACATCGGCTACGGCGGCGGTCGTGGGCTGCCCGGCGAGAAGCTGTCGTGGGCGGCCGCCGGATACGTCCACGTCATCATGGACACACGCGGCCAGGGATCCACCTGGAGCAACGGCGACACCCCCGACCCGCACGGCTCGGCGGCCGCGTTCCCCGGTGTCATGACGCGCGGCATCCTCGACCCCCGCGACTACTACTACCGCCGCCTCTACACCGACGCCGCACGGCTCGTCGATGTGGTGCGCGAGCTCCCCGGCGTCGATCCCTCTCGCGTGGCCGTCACCGGGGGCAGCCAGGGCGGGGCCCTCTCGATCGCGGCGGCCGCCCTCAGCGGCGATGCGGTGGCGGCGGTCATGCCCGACGTGCCGTTCCTGTGCGACATCCCGAATGCGATCGTCCGCACGCCATCGGCCCCCTTCACCGAGATTACGCGCTACCTATCGGTGCACCGCGACGACGCCGAGCGCGCGCTGCACACCCTCTCGCACATCGACGGCGCGATCCTCGCCCGCCGCATCAGCGCGCCCGCCTACTTCTCGGTCGGCTTCATGGACGACATCGTGCTGCCGTCGGGGGTGTTCGCGGCGTTCCACGCCCTCGCCTCCGACGACGCGGCCATCGAGGAGTACACCTACAACGGCCACGAGGGCGGCGGCCACCGCCACTGGATGAAGCAGGTGGCCTGGCTCGACGCCCGCTTCGGAAGGTGATCGCCCGCCCGCGTCACTCCCAGACGCTGGGGGCGGGGCGCTTCGTGGACGGCAGCGCCGACCCCGCGGCCCAGTCGTGCACCCACTGCTCGATGTCGGGCAGCCCCTCGGGGCGGCCGACCGCGGCGAAGAGCTCGTCGTGCGGGACGGTTCCCCCCGCGCGGCGCAGGATGCGGGCGCGGATCATCGCGCGCGCGAAGATCTCGCCGTTCACCAGCGCGCGGTGCTCGAGGTAGACCGCTCGATCGTCGTGTCCGATCAGGCGCGTCTCGAGATCGAACCGCTGCCCCAGTTCGAGCGAGCGACGGAACGTGATGGTCTCGGCGGCGACCACCGCGTACCAGCCCTGCTTCGTCATCGCGGCGAGCAGGCCGGTGCGGGTCAGCAGATCCCAGCGACCGAGGTCGAACAGCGACAGGTACCGACCGTTGTTCAGGTGGCGCAGCAGGTCGATGTCGGTCGGCAGCACGCGGATAGACATGCGGGCCACCGTGTTGGGGTCGATGGGGCCTTCGCGGCGAAGACGACGGCGGGCACGAGCGAGCACCAGCAGGGTGCGCCAGAGGACGTTCACGAGGGGCGAGCGTAGCGATTCGACCACGGATCGGCGATCCCATTGTGGGTTCGCGACAAGGTGGCCACGCGGGCGCATACCGCATTCGACGGCCGGCGCGGCTCGATTTCACCCGCGACGGACCCCCGCGTAGAGTCACGCCATGACTGCGGAAGCCCGAACCGACATCGTCGTCCGTCCGGTGAGAGATGTGGATGCCGAGGCCCTCGGCCGCGTGCACGCCACCTGCTGGCACGAGACCTACGACCACCTGATCAGCACGGCGGCCCTCGAGGCCGTCTCGCCGCGCCGCATGGCGGAGCTCTGGACCCACTGGGCCTCCCAGGGCGAGGACTACCGCATGCACGCGGCCCTCGTCGACGGCGAGATCGTCGGCTTCGTCGGCTCGGGCCCGGCCCGCGACGACGACGCCCCGCGAGAGCGGGAGCTGTACTTCATCTACCTGCTCGACGCGTACCACGGCACGGGAATCGGCCAGCAGCTGTTCGACGCCGCGATCGACGGCGGCGAGGGCGTGTACCTGTGGGTCGCCGACGACAACCCCCGCGCACACCGCTTCTACACGCGCAACGGATTCTCGCTCGACGGTGCCTCGCAGGTGCAGCCCTTCCTCGGTGAGGAGCTCACCGAGGTGCGCTTCGTCCGCTGACGTGCTGAGCATCTGGGCCCTCGACGGCATCCGTGAGATCACCCCGGGCGACGACCTCGTCCGGGTGATCCTGGACGCCGTGACCGATCCCCTGCAGGACGGTGACATCGTGGTCGTCACCAGCAAGATCGTGTCGAAAGCCGAGGGCCGGATCATCCACGCCTCCGACCGCGAGGACGCCATCACCCGCGAGACCGTGCGGCTCGTGGCATCGCGCACCTCCCCCACCGGGCACGTGACGCGCATCGTCGAGAATCCTCTCGGGATCGTCTCGGCGGCCGCCGGGGTCGACGCCAGCAACACCCCCGAGGGCACCGTGCTGCTGCTGCCGGTCGATCCCGACGCGTCCGCGCGCGCCCTGGCGACCGGGCTGCGCGCCGCGACGGGAGCCCACGTCGGCGTGATCATCACCGACACGCTCGGCCGCGCCTGGCGCGAGGGCCAGACCGACCACGCGATCGGGGCCGGCGGCATCCACGTGTTCGAAGATCTTCGCGGAACGGTGGATGCCGAGGGCCGCCCCCTCGTCGTGACCCTGCCCTGCGTGGCCGACGAGCTCGCCGCTGCCACCGACCTCGTCAAGGGCAAGGCCGCGCGCCGGCCCGTGGCGATCGTGCGCGGGCGCGCCGACCTGGTGGGAGATCTCGACCTGCCCGGCGCCCGCTCGATCGTGCGAGACCCCGTCCGCGATATGTTCCGCCAGGGAGCCGACGAGGCCTACGCCGAGGGCTTCGCGGCGGGGCGGGCCGCCGCGGGGTAGAGGCCGAGCTCGCGCGTCCCTCTTATGACGGCGCGTGTCCCACATACGGTCGTCTGAAGCGATCCCAGGCAACCACAACGGGGACGCGGCATCCCTCCCCGCACCACCGGGCCGGCCACGCGGCGGCCGGGGGTAGCGCGTCCCACTTATGACAATGCGTGTCCCGAATCTGGTCGTCTGAAGCAGCTGCAACCAGCCATTCGTGGGACACGCACCCACGCCACTCACGGCGCGGTGCGCTGAGCGAGCGCCACGAGCCGGGCCCCCCGAAGTCCTCCGAGCGCGCGCCGCTCAGCGCACCCCGCGGGCGGCGAGGGCCTCGCCGAGCTGGTCGGCGTGCCGCAGCGACAGCACGAGGAACGGAACGATCGCGAGCCGCAGAGACGGGCGCACGCCGCGGGCCCGTTGCGCCTCGCGCACCTCGGCGGCCAGTCGCGCCAGCACCGGGACGGTCGTGACCGTGACCGCGAGCAGCAGCGCCGCGCGCTCGGCATCCCCTCCGATCCTTGTCAGCGGGGCGAGGCCGCGCTCGAGGGCGTCGAGCAGGTCCTCCGCTCGCGTCGTCAGGGGCAGCAGGGCCGCGATCAGCAGCGCGGCCGTCACCCGAGCGGTGTTCGCGACGGCCGGTTCGACACCGAGGAAGATCAGCTGACCCGCGGCCGTGACGACGACGATCCACCGCAGCGCCCAGGCCTGGCGCGCGAGTTCCCGGGCACCCACGCCCGACACCGCGTAACAGGCGAGCACCACCGCGGACGCGACCCCTGCCGCCCAGAGCGTCGTCGGGAGCATCGCCACGGCGAGGGCGACGGCGGCGACCGCGAGCATCTTCGGTCCCGCCCGCAGCCGGTGCAGCACCCCCGTCCCCGATCGATACGTCGTCAGCACGACAGCGACTCCTCGTAGCGGTCGACGATCCCGGATGCCGCGCCGGTGGCGACCACGCGACCGTCGGCGAACAGCACCGCGGCTTCGCACCGTCGCGCGAGGGCGAGGTCGTGGGTGACGACGAGCGCGCGGTGACCGCCGTCGGCGAGCAGGTGGTCGGCGATCCGGCGGGCGTTCCGTGCGTCGAGAAGAGCCGTGGGTTCGTCGGCGATGACGAGCGCGGGGTTCCGCACGAACGCGCCGCACAAGGCGAGCAGTTGCTTCTGCCCGCCCGACAGATCGGACGACGGGCGCTCGGCGAGGTCGCTGAGCCCGAAGCGCTCGAGAGCGGCGGCCACGCGGGCCGCCCGCTCGGGCTTGGCGAGGCGCTCGGGTCGCAGCGAGAACGCGACGTCGTCGGACACCACCGGCATCACGATCTGCGCGTCGGGATTGCTCAAGACGAGAGCCGTGCGTCGGCGGTGGGTCGTGGCATCCCTCGCCGGATCCACGCCGAGCACCTCGAGCGCGCCCGTGGACCGGGGCACGAGCCCCGCCACGACGCGGGCGAAGGTCGACTTGCCCGAGCCGTTGTCGCCGATCACGGCGATCGTGCGGGCATCGAGGTCGAGGGTCACCTCGTGCAGGACGTCGCGGCCGTCGAGGCGCGCGGTCACGCCGGCGCAGTGGAGCGTCTCACCGGGCTGCGACGGGCTCACGCGCGGACGACCGCCACGGCGTCCACCGGAGCATCCCACTCGCGTCGGAAGCCTCGCGGGTACGCGCGGACCAGGGCCGTGACCACGACGGTCGCGAGCGCGGCCTTGAGCAGGTCGCCGGGAACGAAGACGAGGCTCGCCAGGGCCGTCTCGCCGAGGGGCAGGCGCGTGACGAGACTCTGCACGGGGATGCCGAGGGCGTAGATCGCGACGATCCCGCCCGCGACCATGGCCAGGGCCGTTCGCCAGACCACCGGGCGACGACCCCGCGCGTGCACCACCCATCCGATGACCGCCGCGCCGAGGATCCACCCGAGCGCGTACCCCGCGGTGGGGCCGAAGAAGACGGCGATACCCCCGCGTCCGCCGGCGAGGAGCGGGAGTCCCACCGCGACGAGGGCGAGGAGGACCGTGACCGAGAGGGCGCCCAGCGCCGGGCCGAGGATGGCGCCGGCGAGCATCACCCCGAGCGTCTGCGCGGTGATCGGCACTCCGCCGAAAACCGGGAAGCTCCCGGGGAGCCCGAGGACGGCGATGAGAGCGGCGAAGACGGCCACGCGGGCGAGATCGGTGGCATCGGGAGAGCGGCGCATGAGAGCCTTTCGGGTCGGGTACCTGAACAGTGTTCACGTGAACGGCGTTCACTATACTCAGGCGCATGGCACCGCGAGGACATACGGCCGACGACGTCGCGAGCACCGCCCTGCGGATCCTCGACGACCACGGCCTCCCCGACCTGACGATGCGTCGCCTCGCGACCGCCCTCGACGTCCAGGCCAGCGCGCTGTACTGGCACTTCCCGAACAAGCAGTCGCTGCTCGCAGAGCTGTCGGACCGGATCGTGGGACGCATGGCATCCGCCCCCTCGGGCGACCTGCGCGCGCGAGCCGGCGCCCTGCGCGACGCCCTGCTAGCCTACCGAGACGGCGCCGAGGTCGTCTCGAGCACCCTCGCTCTGGGCCTCGGCTCGCCGCTCGCACACGATCAGCTCGCCGACGCCGTCGCTACCGAAGGCTTCGCACCCGACACGGCCCGGCGGGTCGCCACCACCGTGCTGCACTACGTGCTCGGGTTCGTCTGGCACGAGCAACAGCGCCTGCAGTACGACAGCGCCGGGGCGCGGGAGGGCACGACCGGGCTCGCGAGCGACGACTTCGACTTCGGCCTCGAGCTCATCGTCGCGGGACTGCGCGCGCGCCGTCGGGTCTGACCGGCACCCGGTCGGTTCGCCGGAGAAGCCACTCGCCGACCCCGACGACCTCGCGAGCGCGGCGAGGCCGCAGGTGTTCGCCGAGAACGCACGCATTTCGTCGCGATGTCCTGCGTCCTCGACGAACGGGTACGTCTTCGAGCATGCTCGGCGGGCTCCCGCTCGGGCGGCGGGTCAGCGCTGCTTGACCTCGCCGAACAGGCGCGCGATCGGCACGAGCACCGCGGGGCGCGCGGCCACCCAGGCCGCCGCCATCACGACGAGGGATGCCGCGAAGATCAGCAACCCGGTCGGGTCGCCGGTGAAGGCCTCCGGGTCGACCGAGCCGCGCGCCGCATACATGTGATTCAGGTTGCGCAGGGCGCCGGTCGCGAGCACGAGGGCGACGTGCACGACGATGAACGCCACGAAGAACAGCATGGTCGGGAAGTGGACCTTGCGGGCCCACTCGACCGGGTAGAGGCGGTTCAGCTTGTCGGCGTTCTTCGGCCACACGCCCGACAGGCGCACGCCGCTGATGATCGCGAGGGGCGCGGCGACGAAGGTGATCGCGAAGTACGACAGCTGCTGCAGGCTGTTGTAGTTGACCCAGCCGTTCTCGGTGGGCCAGTCGAGAGAGGCGTACTGCAGTGCGGCCGAGAGCGCGTTGGGGAGCACCTCCCACGAGGTGGGGACGATGCGCATCCACTGCCCCGTGACGAACAGCAGCACCACGAAGACGACGCCGTTCGCGATCCAGAGGATGTCGAGCGCCTGGTGGAACCACAGCGCGAGGCTGATGCGGCGCTTCTTGTTGTTCCGCGGAGACCAGAACGCGGCGGGCCGCTTCTCTCGACGCACCTGCCAACCGGTGCGGATGATCAGCAGGAGGAAGAAGCTGTTGAGGAAGTGCGACCAGTTGAGCCACGCCGG
Organism: Microbacterium sp. 1154; assembly: GCF_031455375.1. Classification (NCBI taxonomy): domain Bacteria; kingdom Bacillati; phylum Actinomycetota; class Actinomycetes; order Micrococcales; family Microbacteriaceae; genus Microbacterium; species Microbacterium sp. 1154. The sequence continues at coordinate 196,465 of NZ_JAVDSN010000001.1, forward strand.
AAGCCCCACCGGCGCGGACTCGGGCAGGGGGTACTCCCCGGGGAACGCCGCGAGGAACTCCCGCCCGGGCCCGATCGCGAGCACGAAGCGGGCGAGCAGCACGACGATCCCGACGAGGGCGAGCGCGAAGACGCCGAGCACGGCGGTCGAGCCGAGCAGCTGGATGGGCGAGTAGTCCCCGAGGGCGGCACGCGCCGCGGGCCGCGGCGGGGTCGCCGCCGCAAGCTTCTGCCCCGTGATCCCCGCCGTCGCTGCGTGGCTTCGGGCCGCGGCTCCCGGCCACACCGTGCGGGGAACGGTCAGCGGCGGACGCGCGGGCGCCGACGCGGAGGGGATGCCGCTCTGCGCCGCCGGAATGCGATTCGCCCGGGGGGTACCGGTCGGTGCGGTCAGACCCGCCGGCGCGGAAGCATCCCCACCGGCAGTGACCCCGGTCGGCGCACCCGCGCCCTGCGCGGATCCGCGCGACGTCGCGGGGTTCCCGGCATCCCGTTCGCCCGTCGTCACAGCTTCCGCGGCCCCGGCCTCCACACCAGGATCGGATTCGCTCCCCGGAATCGGACGCACCGGCTCCGCCGATCCGATTCCGCGGTGATTCTCCGATTCCGGTGCGCTGCGCGCGGCAACGGACGGGTTCGCGGATGCCGGCGGCCAGGGCTTCCCGCCCGGTTCGCGGGGCAGACCCCGGCGCACGGCATCCGTCTCCGGGGCCGAGGGGGACGGCTGAGACTCGAGCTCCGCATCGACGGGCTCGACGGGCTCAGGCGCGGGAAGTGACGGTGCCGGGGAGTGCGCACCGGAGCGGCCGGAAGGAACGGCGGATGCCGGCGGCCAGGGCTCCCCGCCCGGCTCGCGGGGCAGACCCCGGCGCACACCGGTCGCCGCAGCATCCGACGTCGCGCTCTCTTGTTCCGGTCCGACCACGCGACTCCCGACCTCAGTGGATTCGGAGGCGTGCACCGGATTCGGACGCGGAGTGGCCTCTGATCCGAATTCATCGCGCGGAGCCGAATCCGCTGCGGGTGAGACGGCGCCCCGTTTGTCGACGGCGGACGCGGCACCATCCGCCGCATCCTGAGGCGAACGCGCCGCGGGCGCGCCAGGACCCGCGGGCGGCCAGGGCTCCCCACCGGGGACGCGCGGCAGCCCGCGACGCGGAGTGCGGGGGGTGGACGCCATCTACTTCTTGTGGGCCTCTAGCGCGCTGATGAGTTGCGGGACGACGGTGAACAGATCTCCGACGATACCGAAGTCGGCGATGTCGAAGATCGGCGCCTCCGGGTTTTTGTCGATCGCGACGATGGTGCGCGCGGTCTGCATGCCCGCACGGTGCTGGATCGCGCCCGAGATGCCCAGCGCGACATAGAGGCGCGGCGACACCGACACCCCGGTCTGCCCGACCTGCGCGGCCGCGGGGACGTAGCCCGCGTCGACGGCCGCACGCGAGGCGCCGACGGCCGCCCCCAGCGCGTCGGCGAGCCGCTCGACCAGGGCGAAGTCCTCTTTCGATCCCACTCCCCGCCCGCCGGCGACGACCACGTCGGCACCCCGCAGCTCGGGTCGCGTCGAGGGAGCGGACGTCTCGTCGAATGCCTCGACACGAGCGCAGGGGATCCCGGATGCCGACACCTCGAGGGCCCGCACGGCGAGCGGCTGCGCGTCGAGGCGTCCCCCGACGGAACCGGGGCGCAGGGTCGCGACGAGGGGACCGAAGGTGGGCGCGCCGTCGACGGTGAAAGCGCCGCCGAACGCCGAATGGTGGGCCACGACCCCGAGGTCGTCGCGGGAGACGCCGACGATGTCGGTGGCGAGCGGCAGGCGCAACCGCACCGCGAGACGGGCCAGGGCGTCGCGCGGCTCGATCGCGTTCGAGGCGACGACGAGGTCGGGGGTCTCGGCCGCCACCGCGGCGGCGAGAGCGTCGACGACCGGGCCGGTCAGCTCGGCGGGGTCGACCTCGACGGTGAGCACGCGCACCGCCCCGAGTCCGGCGGCCTCTTCGGCGGCGCGGTCGAGGCTCCCGGCCGGGGCCGCGATCACCGCGACCGGCTCGGCGACCGCCGCAGCCGCCACCAGCAGCCCGGCGGACGAAGCGGCGAGCGCCCCGGACGGCAGCACCTCGAGCAGCACGAGGGCGACGCTCATCAGGCCACCCCCTCGGCCACGAGGTAGGCCGCGAGCTTCTCGCCCGCGTCACCCTCGTCGACGATCTTCGTCCCGGCCTCGCGCGGCGGCCTCTCGGCGACCGCGAGCATGATGTAGCGCGCCTGAGCCGGGTCTTCGGCCTCGACGCCGACTTCTGCGGCATCCAGGGTCTCGTACGGCTTCTTCTTGGCGGCCATGATGCCCTTGAACGTCGTGAACCGCCCCTCGGGCAGGGCTTCGGTCACCGAGACCACGGCAGGGAGCGGTGCCGACACGCGCATCGTGCCGGCGTCGCTCACACGGTCGCCGGACACGGCGTCGTCGGTGACCTCGAGACTCGACAACGCGGTCAGCTGCGGCACACCGAGGAGCTCGGCGACCATGGCGGGAACGACTCCCCCGCCGCCGTCGGTGGAGAGGTTGCCCGCGACCACCAGGTCGAACCCCGTGCGCCGGATGGCCGCCGCGAGCACATCGGCCGTCAGTAGCAGATCGGCACCGCGCAGGGCGTCGTCGACGATGTGCACGGCCGAGGTCGCGCCCATCGCGAGGGCCTTGCGCACCGTCGCCGTTGCCGAGGCGGGAGCCATCGTGAGCACCACGACCTCGGTGCCGGGGTGCGCGTCGGCGTGTGAGAGAGCGGCTTCGACCGCGCGCTCGTCGATCTCGTCGAGCACCGGGGCCGACCCGGCGCGGTCGACGAGACCGGTCTCGAGGTCGAGGCGACGTTCTCCCCACGTGTCGGGGACTTCTTTGATCAGCACCACGATCTTCATCGACCTGGCTCCTTCGGTGAGGGGAGGGATGCCGCGGCCGCCGTGCGGCGGACGGACTCGCGGCGCGGGGGGTCAGCGCATGAGGTGCGCGGCGCCCGGACCGGCGCCGCCGCGGACGGGCCCGACGCGACGACGGACCCGCTCGCGGTCGGTGCGGGAACCGGCGGCCGCGTGCGAGGGCCACGCGAGCGGTACCGTGAAACGCGAGGAGGACCGATGACGCGACGATTGCCGGTCGACCCGATCGCCGAGGCCAAGCGCCAGTGGCTCGCGCACGGGTGGGACGAGGCCGCGGACGGCATGACGGTCGTGACCTCGGTGATCCGCGCGCACCAGCTGCTCATGGCATCCATCGACCGAGCCTTGAAGCCCTTCGACCTGTCGTTCTCGCGGTTCGAGATGCTGCGGTTGCTCGCCTTCACGCGCGAGGGCCGGATGCCGATGGCCAGCGCCATCGCCCGTCTCCAGGTGCACCCGACGAGCGTCACGAACACGGTCGAGCGCCTCGCTCGAGACGGGCTCGTGACGCGCGAACCGCACCCGACCGACGGGCGTGCGGCCCTGCTCGCGCTCACCGCGGACGGGCGTCGACGGGTCGACGACGCCACGACGGCCTTGAACGAGGTGTTCGCCGATCTGGGCCTCGACGACGAGGACGCGACCGCGCTCGTGCGGATCATCGCGCGTTTCCGCAAGGGCGCCGGCGACTTCGCCGACCCCTCACCGGTGCCCGATCCGCTCTGAGCGCTCATCGGTGCGTGAACGACGGCGACCGCTTCTCGCGGAAGGCCGCCATCCCCTCCTTCTGGTCGGCGGTGTCGAACAGGGCCGCGAAGGCCTGACGCTCGAAGCGCACGCCCTCGGCCAGCGTCGATTCCAGGGCCACGTCGAGAGCGGCCTTGGCCGCGTACAAGGCCGGGAGCGGCTTCTCGGCGATCGTGCGGGCGACCGCCTCGGCTTCGTCGAGCAGGTCGGCCGACGCCACCACACGAGAGACGAGTCCGGCGCGCTCGGCCTCGGCGGCGTCGATCATGCGTCCGGTGAGCACGAGCTCGGCGGCCTTGTAGTACCCGAGCGCGCGAACGAGCCGCTGCGTTCCGCCCATGCCCGGGATCACGCCGAGCTGCACCTCGGGCTGACCGAACTTCGCTCGATCGGATGCCAGGATGACATCGCACATCAGCGCGAGCTCGCACCCGCCGCCCAGGGCGTACCCCGAGACCGCGGCGATCACGGGCGTGCGAACAGCGGCGAAACGGGCCCAGGCACCGAAGTGGTCGGTGAGCATCATGTCGAGACCCGACTTCTGCTCCATCTCTTTGATGTCGGCACCGGCCGCGAAGGCCTTCTCGCTGCCGGTCACCACGATCGCGCCGACGCCCTCGTCGGCGTCGAACGTCTCGGCCGCCGCGACGACCTCGGTCATGGTCCGCGTGTTGAGCGCGTTCAGCGCCTCGGGCCGGTCGAGGGTGATCCACCCGACGCGTCCGCGCTGCTCGACGCGGATCGTCTCGTACCCGGCATCCGGCTCGCTCATGGTGACTCCTGTCGTCTCGGATGATGGTCGGCGCGTTTCGTCCGTCCTGGAATGCTCGCACGCCCCACCGACATCGACCGAGGGTCTTGCCGAGACGGATCCCCCCTCCGCGACACCGGGGCGTTCGGGGCGGGTTCGGCCGGTCGGGGCGCAGAATTCACGCCCCGGGCCGTCGAATCCGCCCCGAACCGACGAGAAAGCACCTCACGCAGCCAGGACGCTGCGACCGACGATGAGCCGCATGATCTCGTTCGTCCCCTCGAGGATCTGGTGCACGCGCAGATCGCGCACGACCTTCTCGATGCCGTAGTCCTGCAGGTAGCCGTATCCGCCGTGCAACTGCAGCGACTCGTTGGCGACGCGGAAGCCGACGTCGGTCGCGAACCTCTTCGCCATGGCACACCGGGTCGCGGCATCCGGAGTCTTCGCATCCAGGGCGGTCGCCGCATCGCGCACGAGCAGTCGTGCGGCTTCGAGCTCGGTCGCCATGTCGGCCACGGCGAACACCACGGACTGCTTCTCGCTGAGGGCCTCGCCGAAGGTGAACCGCTCGTGCACGTATGCGACGGCGCGATCGAGCGCCCACCGCGCCCCGCCGAGGGAGCAGGTGGCGATGTTCAGGCGACCGCCGTTGAGGGCGTTCATCGCGATCGAGAAGCCGCGTCCCTCGCCGCCGAGGAGGTTCTCGGCGGGCACGCGCACCTCGTCGAGGATGACGGGACGGGTGGGCTGCGCGTTCCAGCCCATCTTCTTCTCGTTCGCTCCGAACGAGAGTCCTTCGGAGTCGGCGGGCACGAGGAAGGCGCTGATGCCGCGCGCTCCCGGCTCCCCCGTGCGAGCCATGACGACGTAGACCGACGCCTCGCCCGCGCCCGAGATGAACTGCTTGACCCCCGTCAGCACGTAGGTGTCGCCGTGCCGGATCGCCGAGGTGGTGATGGCCGCGGCGTCGGACCCGGCGCCGGGCTCGGTGAGGCAGTAGGCGCCGAGATCTTCCATGGCCACCAGCGACGGCAGCCACCGCTCGCGCTGCTCGGCGGTGCCGTAGGTGTCGATCATCCACGCGACCATGTTGTGGATCGTGATGTAGGCCGTGACCGTCGGGTCGCCGTAGGCGAGCTCCTCGAAGATCGCCACCGCGTCGACGCGCGACAACCCGGCGCCGCCCACGTCGTCGTTGACGTAGACGCCGCCGAGACCCAGCTCCCCCGCGCGGCGCAGCACGTCGCGGGGGAAGTGCTTCTCGGCATCCCATTCGAGGGTGCGCGGGGCGAACTCGGTCGCCGCGAAGTCGCGCACCGCGTCGAGGATGGCATCGCGCTCGTCGGAACTCAGGGTGCCGGTCGACGGGGCGTCGAGCGCGGGAGCAGGGGTGGTGTCCATGCGGCTCTCCTTCGGAAAGCGACGGCGTCGTCGCTCCCCTCAGATTACCTGGACGTCCTACTAATTGATAGAGGTACCGACTACGAGGCGGAGACCCCGAACAACGCGCCGACCGCGTAGGTCGCGGCGAGCGCGAGCGCACCGCCGACCACCGTGCGCAGCACCGCCCGCCCGCGCCGCGCTCCTCCGAGGACCGCGGCGACGTAGCCGGTGATCGCGAGCGCCATGAGGACGGCGACGAAGGTGAGAGGTACGCGGATCTCGACCGGCGCCAGCAGGATCGTCGCGAGCGGCAGCAGCGCGCCGATGGTGAAGGCGACCGCCGAGGCGAAGGCCGCGGCCCACGGGCTCACGACATCCTCTGCGTCGATGTTGAGCTCGACCGAGAGGTGGGCCTTGAGGGCGTCGGATGCCGTGAGCTCGTTCGCCACGCGCGTCGCTGTGTCACGCGAGAGCCCCTGGGCCTCGTACATGCCCACGAGCTCGGCGAGTTCGGCCTCGGGGTCATCGGCGAGCTCACGCCTCTCTTTCTGGATGAGGGCGTGCTCGCTGTCGCGCTGGCTCGAGACCGAGACGTACTCGCCGAGCGCCATTGAGACGGCCCCACCGACGAGGGCGGCGAGGCCCGCGATCAGCACCGGACCGGTGTCGCTCGCGGCCCCCGCGACACCGACCACGACCGCGGCCGTCGAGACGATGCCGTCGTTGGCGCCGAGCACGCCGGCGCGCAACCAGTTCAGTCTCTGCGAGAGCCCCTGGCGATGGGGCTCATCGGAGTGGGGCCCCGGGGGCGTCGCCGCGGGCGCGTTCTCGGTCATGCGACGAGCGTACGACCGCGTCCGTCCCGACGGGCCGATGACGGTTCACGGCCGTCGCGTTCCCTCCCCGTTCACCGGGTCGTCACGAACTCCAGGCAAAATCCACAGGATCGCGCCGCCCGTGCCGATCGCCATCCCCACCCGAACCCGAGGACACAGCCATGCCTTCGACCTTCCTCCGACGCGCCGCCGCGTTCACCGCGACGACCGCGGCGGTGTGCGCTCTCGCCCTCTCGAGCGCCACCGCGGCCTCCGCCGCGATCGTCCCCCAGCCCGTCTCGAACAGCGCCACGGGCGCTGCCCTGTCGGTCACCCCGGTCGGCTCGTACGACACCGGCGTCTACAAGGAGTCGGCCGCCGAGATCGTGCAGGCTTACCGCGACCGTCTGTTCGTCGTCAACGCGCAGGCCGGCACCGTGACGGTGCTCGACAACAGCGACCCAACCAAGCCCGTCAAGCTGTTCGACATCGCCTCCACCGGTGTCGCCAACTCGGTCGCCGTCCGCGACGACGGTCTCGGCGTCATCGCCTTCGAGGCAACGACCAAGACCGACGCCGGTCACCTCGTCTTCTTCGACGCCAACAAGACGGATGCCGCGAGCGCGAAGCTCGGCGAGGTCACCGTCGGCGCTCTGCCCGACATGGTGACCTTCTCGAAGGACGGCTCGTATGCCGTCGTCGCCAACGAGGGCGAGCCCGCCGCCGACTTCTCGGTCGACCCCGAGGGCTCGGTCAGCGTCATCGCACTCTCGTCCGCCCTCACCGCCCCCGCGCAGAGCGCGGTCAAGACCGCGGGGTTCCGCGCCTTCGAGCCGGGCGGCACGAAGACCCTGGACTCCAAGGTCCGTGTCTTCGGTCCTGACGTGGCGGCCCCGGGCCAGGATGCCGCGACCCTGTCGACCAACCGCGTCTCGCGCAACCTCGAGCCCGAGTACATCACCACCGACGGCACCGTGGCCTACGTCACCCTGCAGGAGAACAACGCGGTCGCGACGGTGGACCTCACGAAGGCCGAGGTCACCGGCATCCTGCCCCTGGGCTACAAGGACTGGGGCACCGTCGGCCTCGATCCGAGCGACAAGGACGGCGTGAACATCCGCACCGTCTCGAGCCTGAAGGGCCTTTACATGCCCGACGGAATCGCCTCTTACTCGGCGAACACAAACGGCACCGCGACGACCTATCTCGTGACCGCAAACGAAGGCGACGGGCGCGAGTGGGGCTCGTTCACCGATGAAGCCCGCGTGAAGGACCTCGGCAAGAACGGCCTGGGCGCGGTCTGCGCCACCTCGCCGCTCGCCGGCCGCTCCGCCGACACCGACCTGGGTCGCCTCAAGGTCGTCACCGACCTCGGGAAGACCGCGGACGGCTGCTACAGCGAGCTGTACGCCTACGGCGGGCGCTCGTTCTCGATCTGGGACACCAAGGGCGCTCTCGTCTTCGACTCGGGCGACCAGTTCGAAAAAAAGCTGAAGGACGTCGCTCCGCAGCTGTTCAACGTCTCGAACGACAACAACACCGTCGACGACCGCAGCGACGACAAGGGCCCCGAGCCCGAGAACGTCACCATCGGCGTGGTCGACGGCCGCACCTACGCCTTCATCGGTCTCGAGCGTGCGGGCGGCGTGATGGTCTACGACATCACCGACCCCGCCAAGGCGACCTACGTCACCTACGTCAACAACCGCAACGCCGCAGCCGACGTCAAGACCGCCGCGTCCGGCGACCTCGGACCCGAGGGCATCACCTTCGTCTCGGCCCTGCGCTCGCCGACCGGCGTGCCGCTGCTGGTCACGGGCAACGAGGTCTCGGGCACCACCACCGTGTTCGAGGTGCGCCCGACGCAGCCGAAGACGCCCGACCTGCAGATCCTCACGATCAACGACTTCCACGGTCGCTTGCTGCAGGAAACCGGGGGCGTCGCGGGAGCCGCGGTGCTCGCCGGGGCCGTCGAGAAGTACCGCCAGCAGAACCCGAACACCCTGTTCGTCTCGGCCGGCGACAACATCGGCGCGAGCGCCTTCGAGTCGTTCATCGACCAGGACACCCCGACGATCAAGGCGCTGAAGGCCGCGACCCTCGACGTCAGCGCGGTGGGCAACCACGAGTTCGACCGCGGTTTCGCCGACCTGACCGATCGGGTCATCCCCGCCTACGGCGGGAACTCGGGCGCATCGAGCGACTTCGCGCTCGGCGCGAACGTCTACCAGAAGGGTACGAAGACCCCGGCCCTCAAGCCCTACACGATCAAGCAGGTCGGCAACACGAAGGTCGCTTTCGTCGGCACCGTCACCCCGCAGACGGCCGGCATGGTCGACCCCTCGAAGATCACCACGATCGAGTTCGGCGACGAGACCGAGGCCGTGAACCGCGAGGCCAAGAACGCCCGCGCGGCGGGTGCCGACATCGTCATCGTCCTGGTCCACGACGGCTCCGAGAGCACGGACTGCGCCACGATCGCGACCGAATCCAGCGACTTCGGTGCCGTCGTGCGCGGCGCCTCGGCCGATGTCAACGCGATCGTCTCGGCGCACACGCATCAGAAGTACTCGTGCACCATCGGGGGGCGCTCGGTCATCCAGACCGGCTCGTACGGCACCAACCTCGGCACGCTCGACATCGATCTGGACGCATCCGGCAAGCTCACCTCAATCACGCCCGGCGTGCGCGCGCTGCTGGAGCCCGCGGTCACGCAGTACATCGCGTACCCGCAGGCCGCGACCGCGAAGATCGTGGCGGATGCCAAGGCCACCGCCGACACCAAGGGCAAGGTCGAGGTCGGCACGATCACCGCCGACATCACCCGCGCGAAGAACAGCTCGGGTGCCGAGGACCGCGGCGCCTACTCCACGCTCGGCAACACCGTCGCCGACGTGTACCTCTGGGCGACGAGCGAGAACCCCTCGTTCAACGGGCAGGACGCGCAGATCGCGTTCATGAACCCCGGCGGACTGCGCGCCGATCTGCTGTACGGCTCCGACAACGGCTCGGTCTCGTACCGCGAGGCCGCGAACGTGCAGCCCTTCGGCAACACCCTGGTGACGCTCTCGCTCACGGGTGCGCAGCTGAAGCAGCTGCTCGAGCAGCAGTGGCAGCCGGGGAAGCCGCGTCCGGTCCTCGCGCTGGGCGTATCGAAGGGCTTCACCTTCGAGTACGACCCCGCCGCGGCGCAGGACAAGCGCATCGGCAAGATCCAGCTGAACGGAAAGCCGATCGTCGAGACGCAGTCCTACCGCGTCGTCACCAACTCGTTCCTCGCGGCCGGCGGCGACAACTTCGGCGTCTTCAAGGAGGGAACGAACAAGGCCGACTCCGGTCAGATCGACCTGCAGGCCACGGTCGACTTCTTCACCGCGAAGAAGAGCGTCGCGCCCTCGCCGCTCGGTCGGGCGTACCTGACCGGTTCCCAGCCCGTCGACGAGGGATCGACCTCGCCGAGCCCCACGCCCACGCCGAGCCCCACGGGTCAGCCCACCGGCAGCCCCACGGCTTCGCCGTCGACCTCCGCGAGCATCACGGCGAGCGCGGCGCGCGTCGAGCAGGGCGGATCGTTCACGGTCACCGTCTCGGGGCTGAAGGCCGGCGAGCAGCTGACGGCGACGCTCAACAGCACGCCGATCGTGATCACCGGCATCCCCGCCGCCGACGCCTCCGGCACCGTGACCTTCCGGGTGAACGTGCCCGCGGCTCTCGAGCCCGGAGCGCACACGGTGGTCATCACGCGCGCCGACGGCACCGTTCTGCCCGCTCTCGCGGTCGAAGTGGTCCGCAAGGGCGCCCTGGCGGCGACGGGCGCGCAAGCGCCGTGGGGCATCGCCCTGGCGGGCGGCTTCCTCGTGGTCGCGGGCGGTCTCGCCTTCGCGATGCGCCGCCGCCGCACCGCCTGACGCCTGCGCGGGGAACGGCCCTCACCTTTCGGGGTGGGGGCCGTTCCCTTTCGCAGGGGTCGCCAGGTTTTGTCGCCCTCAGGCACCCGAAAGCAACGAATTTCGGCGACGCGCGCGTTCATAGAATCGATGAATGGACATCCGCCTCCGCCCGAGCATGCCCGGCGATATCGAGTGGCTCGTGGAACTGCGCGCCGAGGTCTTGCGCGCAGATCTGGAGCGCCTCGGTCGGTACGACGAGCACCGTGTCCGCGAGCGCATGCGCGCAGGCTTCCGTCCCGAGTTCACCCGGGTCATCGTCGTCGATGGGGCGGATGCCGGCTCCATCACCGTCCGGCCCGACGGGGCCTCGCGCTGCATCGAGCATTTCTACCTGGCATCCGCCCTCCAGGGCCGGGGCGTGGGCGGCGAGGTGCTGGGTCGTGTGCTCGCGGAGCCTCACGACGGTCCGACGCGCCTGAACGTGCTGCAGGGCAGCCCCGCCCGTCGTCTCTACGAGCGCGCCGGCTTCACCCTCGACTCCGAGACCGAGGTCGACGTCTTCCTCTCCCGCGCACCCCGGGCGTGAGCGGCCACTTTCTGTCGCCAAGAAGGCGGCCAGGCGACAGATTGTGACCCCTCACGCGCCGATCGGGACCCCCTAGCGGGCAGCGCGGATCACCTCGACACCGATTCCGGCTGCCGTGCCCTCCACGCGCCAGACCTGCCCGCTGCCGAGGACGCTGGGGGCGGCCCGCGCCGAGATCACCAGGGCCGTGTGTTCGTCGATCGCGACACCCTCGCCGATGAGCCCGACGTCGACCGCGGCGACCAGACGCGAGAGCGTTCCCCACTGGGCGGCATGCACGTCGACGGCGAAGGCGAGGAGCCCGAGACCCTGGCGCACCTCGACTTCATCGAGCTCCTCACCGGCGTCTTGCGACACGACCTCGACGCCGCTCACGCGGTACCCGCCGACGAGCGCGGGACCCGCCGCGATCACCGAGCCGGCGGAGAACCCGGCGTAGGGCATCCCATCACGCACGCGCTCGGTCACGGCATCCCGGACCCGTCCAAAAGCGTCGAGATACGCCGGGGTCAGACCGCCGCCGACGAAGAGCGCATCGGCCTCCAGCGCCGAAGCGTCGAAGACCTCGCCCTCGACGATCGACTCGACACGGAGCTCGCCCGCCCGGGCCCCGGCGGCCTCGAGCAGCGCAACGGTGCGCTCCACGGAGGAGTCATCACCTGCCTCGAGCACGAGCAGCACCGCGATCACGGGCGCGCGATCACCGGCCTGCTCCCGCGCCTCGTCAACGAACGGACGCAACAGGTCACCGCAGCGCGCGGCATCCCGCCCACCCCCGAGAAGGAAGACACTCATGCGCCCAGTATCCCCGCGTGAGGGGCCACTTCTTGTCGCCGAACACGCGGCCAGGCGACAAGAATCGGCCCCTCACGCGCCGGTCAATACCGCCGCAGGAGCGCCGCCAGGGCCTGGCCGCCGCCGATGCACATCGTCACCACCGCATACTCGAGGTCGCGGCGCTGCAGGTCGAGCGCCGCGCGCACCGTGAGGATCGCTCCCGTCGCCCCGACCGGGTGGCCGAGGGCGATCGCGCCGCCGTAGGGGTTCACCTTCTCGGGGTCGAGGCCCGCGTCGCGGATCACCGCGACCGCTTGCGCGGCGAAGGCCTCGTTCAGCTCGATCACGTCGACATCGGCGGGGGCGAGCCCCGTCTGCTCCCACAGCCGTTGCAGGGCGATGACCGGGGCGTAGCCCATGATCTCGGGGTCGACGCCTGCGGTGGTCACGGCTTCCAGGGTCGCGAGGCCCGTGAGGCCGCGCTCGCGAACGTCGTCCTCGCGCATCAGCACGGTCGCGGCGGCGCCGTCGTTGATGCCCGAGGAGTTGCCCGCGGTGACCGAGCCGTCCTTCTCGAACGCGGGCCGCAGCCCCGCCAACGTCTCGAGAGTGGTCCCCGGTCGCGGGTGCTCGTCGACCGCGACCTCGACCGGCCGCTTTCCGCCGATGGTCACGGGCACGATCTCTTCCGCGAAGGCCGCGCGGGCGGCATCCGTCGCCGCTCTCCGCTGGCTCTCGACGGCGAAGGCGTCCTGCTCCTCGCGAGAGACGGAGTATCGGGATGCCACGACCTCGGCCGTCGTGCCCATGTGCCGGCCGCTGAAGGGGTCGGTGAGGATCGCGAGCGTGCCGTCGAGCAGCGTCCGGTCGCCGAGGCGCGCGTTGCCGCGAGCTCCGTAATCGAGGAACGGGGTGCGCGACATGCTCTCGTCGCCCCCGGCCACGGCGACGTCGATGCCGCCCCAGCGAAGCTCCTGGGCCGCCGACCAGATGGCCTGCAGGCCCGAGCCGCACAGGCGGTTCACGGTGAAGGCGGGAACGCGGGTGGGCAGCCCCGCGGCGAGCGCGACGCGGCGAGCGTTGTACGCGTCGGGGCCGTTCTGCGCGATGCAGCCCATGACGACCTCGTCGACCGCGTCCTTCTCGACGCCCGCGCGCCGCAGTGCCTCGGTGACAGCGACGGCGCCCAGCTCGTACGCGTCGACGCCCGAGAGCGAGCCGGCGAACGAGCCGATCGGCGTGCGGGCGCCCGAGACGAGGACGATCTTCTGCGCGGTCATCAACCGGCCGCTTCCTCGGGTCGCTCCTGGGCCTCGACGTCCGCGGCATCCGGGACGTATCCCGCGACGTGCCGTTCGTCGGGCCCGACATAGACCGACAGGGGTCGGATGAGCGCGTTCGCTGCCTGCTGCTCGCGGATGTGGGCGGTCCAGCCGGTCACGCGCGCCGCGACGAAGAGGGGCGTGAAGGTGAGCGTGTCGAAGCCCATCAGGTCGTACGCCGGACCCGACGGGTAGTCGAGGTTGGGGTAGATGCCCTTGCGCTCGACGAACTGCGACTCGAGCGCGTCGTAGAGGGCGGCGACGTCGGGGCGGTCGTAGTGCGCGACGAGGGTGTCGAGCGCGGCCTTCATCGTGGGCACGCGCGAGTCGCCGCGCTTGTAGACCCGGTGCCCGAAGCCCATGATCTTGCGCTTCTCGGCGAGGGCGGTGTCGAGCCAAGGCCCGACGTTCTCGGCCGAGCCGATCTCGGTGAAGACGTGGAGCACGGCCTCGTTCGCGCCGCCGTGCAAGGGGCCCTTGAGCGCGCCGATCGCGCCGACCACCGCGGAGTACAGGTCGCTGAGTGTCGAGGCGATGACCCGCGCGGTGAAGGTCGAGGCGTTGAAGGAGTGCTCGGCGTAGAGGATCATCGAGCGGGTGAAGGCGTCGACGACGACCGCGTCGACCTCCTCCCCGAACGTCATCCAGAGGAAGTTCGCCGCGTAGTCCAGGTCGTCACGGGGCTCGACCAGGTCCTCGCCGCGGCGGCGGCGCTGGCCGTACGCGACGACAGCGGGCAGCTGCGCCCACAGGCGGACAGACCGCTCGAGGTTCTCTTCCGGGGTGCCCACGGCATCCATCACGTTCGAGATCCCCGCGGTCTCACGCGCGCCGATCACGCTCACGGCCGTGCGCACCTCGTCCATCGGATGGGCCGAGGTCGGCAACAGGTCGATCGCGGCACGGACGTCGTCGGTCAGCGCCCGGTGTTGACGCTCGGTGCGGCGCAGGGCGGCGAGCTGTTCGGCATCCGGAAGCTCTCCGTTCCACAGCAGATACACCACCGCTTCGAAAGGCTGGGTGGCGGCGAGCTCCTGCACGGGGTAGCCGCGGTAGAGCAGGCTGTTGGTCTCGGGGTTGACCTTGCTGACGGCGGTCTCGTCGACCGTGACCCCCGCGAGGCCCTTCTTGATGTCGGTCATCGTCTCTCCCTTGAGTCGTTAGCGATCTTCACACGGGGCGCCGGCGGCTCTGCCGACCATGTCCCACTTTCGGCGGTCTTCCGGTCGATCCCGAACGACCGTGTCCCACTTCGCGCTGCGTGGAAGCCCTCCGGGCAGCGCAAAGTGGGACATGGTCTGCGCGAATCGGGACATGGTCACCCCATCCACACCAACACGCCTCAGCGCTCCACCGTGAAGTCGAACACGTCGGCGTCGAAACGCGTGTAGCCCTCGTAGTCGATGAGGTCATAGAGGTCGGCGCGGTGCTGCATCTCCCCGAGCTGGTCGCGCAGATGGCCCTCGGCTGCCAGGGCGTCCAGCCCGCGCCCGGCCGCGCCCATCGCGAGCCGCAGCAGCGACACGGGCCAGATGACAAGGTTCACGCCGGCGTCGCGCAGCTGGGCGGTGGAGAACAGCTCGCTCTTGCCGAACTCGGTCATGTTCGCCAGGATCGGCACGTCCAGCGCCGAGCGCATCGCCTCGAACTCGCCCAGGTCGCGCATCGCCTCGGGGAAGATGGCGTCGGCGCCGGCGTCGACCAGGGCCTTCGCGCGGTCGATCGCGGCATCCAGCCCCTCGACCGCCCGCACGTCGGTGCGCGCCATGATGAGGAAGTCGGGGTCGCGGCGGGCATCGACCGCGGCGCGGATGCGCTTGATCGCGGTGTCGGCGTCGACGACGCTCTTGCCGTCGAGGTGGCCGCAGCGCTTCGGGTTGACCTGGTCCTCGATGTGGGTGCCCGCGAGCCCCGCGTCTTCGAGCGTCTGGATCGTGCGCGCGACGTTCATCGGCTCGCCGAACCCGGTGTCGGCGTCGATGATCGCCGGAAGCTCCGTCATGCGCGCGATCTGCTGGCCGCGACCGGCGACCTCGGTGAGGGTCGTCAGCCCGATGTCGGGAAGACCCAGGTCGGCCGAGATCACCGCACCCGAGATGTAGACGCCGTCGAAGCCCTTGCGCTCGATGAGCCGGGCCGACAGCGGGTTGAAGGCTCCCGGCATCCGGACGAGCTCTCCGGATGCCAGCTTCTCGCGCAGCGCGCGACGCTTCTGGGCCGCGGTGGTCTGGGCGTAGAGCATCAGTTCTCCTCCGTCGGGTGTGCGGAACTCCGGAAGAACCGTGTCCCGCCCGAGCGGCGCCCGCGGAATGACGCGGGACCGGAGCCCTCGGCCCGGGAGAGTTCAGGAGTTAAGCACGGCCCGAGCATCAGAACAGCCCCTTCGGCGCCGGCGCCAGGGCCAGCACGCCGGGCTTGGCGACGATCGTCAGCTGCATGACCTCGGCGGGCGTCAGTTCGGGCAGGCGCTGCACGAGCTCGAGGAACCGCTCGATCTCTTCGGGCAGCAGCACCGGCTCGGCGAGCAGGCGGAACTTGCGGATGTAGTCCTCGCGCGCGAAGGGCCGGGCGCCGAGCGGGTGGGCGTCGGCGACGGCGATCTCGTCCTCGACGGTCGAGCCGTCGGTCAGGGTGATGACGACGCGGCCGCCGAAGGCCTTCTCGTTCGGGTCCTCGGAGTGGTAGCGGCGCGTCCACTCGGCATCCTCCGCCGTGGTGACCTTGTGCCAGAGTTCGACGGTGTCGGGGCGACCGGCCCGCTCGGGCGCGTACGAGTCGACGTGGTGCCACGCGCCGTCCTGCAGGGCGACGGCGAAGATGTACGGGATCGAGTGGTCGAGCGTCTCGCGCGAGGCGGTGGGGTCGTACTTCTGCGGGTCGTTCGCCCCCGAGCCGATCACGTAGTGGGTGTGGTGGCTGGTGTGCAGGACGATGGATGCCACCTTCGCCGGGTCGCGAAGGTCGGGGCGCTCGGTGCCGAGGCGGCGGGCCAGGTCGATCCAGGCCTGCGCCTGATACTCGGCCGAGTGCTCCTTCGTGTACGAGTCGAGGATGCCGCGCTTGCTCTCGCCCTCGCCGGGGAGGGGCACGTCGTACGAGGCGTCTGGGCCGTCGAGCATCCAGGCGATCACGCCGTCCTCTCCCTCGTAGATCGGGGAGGGGCTGGTCTCTCCGCGCATCGCCCGGTCGACGGCCTCGATCGCCATCTTCCCGGCGAAGGCGGGAGCGTGCGCCTTCCACGTCGAGATCTCGCCCTTGCGCGACTGGCGGGTGGCGGTGGTCGTGTGCAGGGCCTGCCCGATGGCCTGGTAGATCGTCTCCTGGTCGAGGTCGAGCAGGGTGCCGATACCGGCAGCCGCGGCCGGACCGAGATGGGCGACGTGATCGATCTTGTGCTTGTGCAGCGAGATGGCGCGCACCAGGTCGATCTGGATTTCGTACGCCGTGGCGAGGGCCCGCACGAGCGCCGCCCCGTCGCGGCCGGTGTGCTGCGCGACGGCGAGCACCGGCGGGATGTTGTCGCCGGGGTGCGAGTAATCCGCCGCGAGGAAGGTGTCGTGGTAGTCGAGCTCGCGCACGGCCACGCCGTTCGCCCAGGCCGCCCACTCGGGGCTCGTACGGCGCTCGAGCAGGCAGCCGAAGACGGTGGCACCCGGTCCGCCGATCGAGACGGCGTGGTCGAGCGCCTGCTGGCGTGCCGCACTCACGGGCTGGCGCGTGATCGAGGCGGCCGCGACGGCCGCGTTGTCGATGAGGCGGTTGACGATCATGTCGACCACGTCGTCGTCGACGGCCACCGGGTCGGTCGCGACGCGCGCGAGGGCCCAGGCGAGCTGGCCCTCGCGGGCCAGGTTCTCGTCGCTGCGGTGCACGCGCACGTGGTGGGTGATCGTCATGAGGGGTCCTCCGTGAGGGCTTCGAGGATGGTGGTGAGGGCGTTGTGCAGGTGCACGTGGGTGGCGTGGGCGGCGAGTTCGGGGTCGCCGGCGCCGATCGCTCTCGCGATCAACTCATGCTCCCCGGCCGAGGCCGAGAGACGAAGAGGGTTGTCTCGCGCCATGCGTCGCACCCGCACGAGGTGCGTGCGCACGCTGCGCAGCGCGGCGGAGAGGTAGGCGTTGTCGACGGCGGCGTCGATCGCGGAGTCGAAACGGGCGATGAGGGCGTAGTACGCATCGGCCTCAGCGGTGTCGACGGCGGCGAACTCGGTCGCGAGCCGGCGAAACCCCCCGTGATCTCCGCGTCGGGCGGCCAACCGTGCCGCCTCGGTCTCGAGCGCCCGGCGCAGATCGAAGAGAGAGCCGATGTCTTCGGCGTCGATGCCCGCGACCACCGTCACGCGCGCCGATGCCTGGGTGACGAGCCCGTCGGATGCCAGGCGGCGCAACGCCTCGCGAAGGGGGGTGCGGCTGACTCCGAGGCGCGTGGACTGCTCGACCTCGGCGAGGACGGTTCCCGGCGAGAGCGCCCCGGTCTGGATCTCGTCGAGGAGCGTGGCGTAGGCGCGATCACCCGCACGCATGCTGCCCCCTCGCCGTCATTTCTCCAGTGTATACACTCTGCGGGTGCGAGCGGGATTTTGCGCACCTCGGCCCCCGGTTAGGTATACACAGAGCGGCTCGATTCACCCCTCGCGGCGCGCTCCTTCACCTGCCACACTGGGCGCATGCTGGTCACGACCATGAACGATGTCCCGGGCCGCCAGATCGTCGAGGTGTACGGCGAGGTGACGGGCCTGACCGTCCGCGCGCGCAACATCGGTGTGCAGTTCGGCGCCGGCCTCAAGTCCATCTTCGGCGGCGAACTGCAGGGCCTCACCAAGCAACTGCAGGACAGCCGCGACGAAGCCAAGCAGCGTCTCGTCGAAGCCGCCCAAGCCGTCGGCGCCGATGCGGTCATCGCGATGCGCTTCGACACGAGCGAGGTGGCGCAGAACTTCCAGGAGGTCGTCGCCTACGGCACCGCGGTCAAGCTGGCCTGACCCGCCCTCACCCCGCGTGGGGCGCCGAGACGTGTCGCCTCGACGCCTCGCCAGCAACACATTCCGGCCACTCCCGCAAGCAGGTCAGCCCCACGACTCCAGCGTCGGGGCTACGGATGCCAGAGTCGACAGCGCCGCGTCACGATCGGCGCGCGCGAGGGTGAGGCCTGCCACCACGAGCGAGGCGCAGACCGCGGCGAGGGCGTCCACGGCATCCGGAGTCAGATCCGGACGCCGGTCGGCGACCGCCGCGCGGATCGCGGCGCGCATCTCGGCGGCGTAGTCCGAGACGAGCGTGCGCACCTCGGCGTCATCGCTCGCGAGCGACGACGACCCGGCGTTCAGCAGCAGGCAGCCGAGCCGGGCGCGGGGGGCGTCGGACTCGATCGCCGAGCGCATCTCGTCGACGTAAGCCTCGAGGGCGCCGGGGTCTCCCCCGCCGAGCGGGCGCAGGCGCGTGCGGACCACATCGTCGAGGTACGCCGACAGGACCGCGTCGAAGAGCCCGCGCTTGCTGCCGAAGGCGTTGTAGAGGCTCGAGCGGGTGAGACCCGTGGCCTCTTCGAGCTCGACGATCCCCGCTTCGGCGTACCCGCGACGCCAGAAGACGTCGCGCGCGGCGTCGACGACGGCGGAGCGCTCGAAGCTCGGCATCCTGCCCATGGTCTCTCCCTCGCCTCGGCGGCTGAGCCTGTGATCACGCTCAGGGCCCTCTCAGTTGCGTTCCGAGGACCGAGGTCTATATTAGACCGGTCGTTACAAAATAACCACAGGAGGAATCCATGCGCGCAGTCATCCACCACGAGTTCGGCGAGCCGGCCGACGTCCTCGGCGTCGAAGAGGTCGAGAACCCGACCCCCGGCCCCGGTGAGGTGCGCCTGCGCGTGCTCCTGTCGCCCATCCACAACCACGACCTGTGGACCGTCCGCGGCACCTACGGCTTCAAGCCCGAGATGCCCGCCCGCGCCGGCACCGAAGCCGTGGGCGTCATCGAAGAACTCGGCGAGGGCGTCGAAGGACTCACGGTCGGCCAGCGCGTCGCCACCGGCGGCACCTTCGGCGTGTGGGCCGAGCAGGTCGTCGCGAAGGCAGCGGGTCTCATCCCCGTCTCGGAAGGACTCAGCGACGAGGTCGCCTCGCAGCTCGTCTCGATGCCCTTCAGCGCGATCAGCCTGCTGCACTCTCTCGACCTCGAGGCCGGCGACTGGATCGTGCAGAACACCGCCAACGGCGCCGTCGGCCGCATGGTCGCGCAGATCGCCAAGGCCCGCGGCGTCAACGTCGTCGGCCTCGTGCGCCGGCAGAGCGCCGTGGACGAGCTCGCCGCACAGGGAATCGACAACGTCGTCTCGACCGACGCCGAGGACTGGCGCGACAAGGCCCTCGCCCTCGTCGGCGACGGCACCGTCGTCGCGGGCGTCGACTCGGTCGGCGGACCGGCCGCGGGCCAGGTGCTCTCTCTCCTCAGCGAGAACGGCACGCTCGTGATCTTCGGCTCGATGGGCGCGGGCAAGCTCGAGCTCGGCGCCGGCGACCTCATCTTCCGCCAGGCCACCGTGAAGGGCTTTTGGGGCAGCGTCGTCAGCAAGACGATGGATGCCGAGACCCGCGGCGCCCTCTTCGGCGAGCTGTCGCGCTATCTCGCCGACGGCACCCTGACCCTGCCCGTCGCCGCCACCTACGGTCTCGACGACATCGTCGAGGCCGTGACCGCGAGCGACTCGCCCCGCGTGGGCAAGGTGCTGCTGCGCCCGTGACCGCGTCGCGCCGCGGGGCTCGCGCCCCGCGGCGCGCGGGGCCGAGCCCCTCTTGAGTGTCCAGAACACCCGGACGATTTTTCGAAACGTCCGGGTGTTTCGGACACTCGTGCGTGCGGCGCGCGGGCGCCCGAGGCGATGCGGATCCCCCGGGCGGGGCGGCAGCGCGGGGAGGGTCGCCGCGCGTAACTCCTGAGAGAACGGCGCACGCCGGGCGCTGCGCCCTCTGGTCCAGGGCGCCGAGGAGACCGGGCCCCCGCCGTTCAGGAGTTACGCACGACCTCCGCCCCCAGCGGGCAGCGCCTCAGTCGCCACCCAGGCCCTGAAGCACGGCGGCGAGCGCGTCGATCGCGGGGCGCTGCCCCTTCACGAGCGCCTCGCGCGCGGCATCCAGGCCCATCCACTCGGCGCGGTCGACCTCGGGGAACGTCGCGGTCCTGCCGGAGCGAGGCGGCCACGCCATCTCGAAAGTGCCGAAGGTGAAGTCGGATGCCGTGAACCCGGTGCCGTCGCCCGCGAACACCACCACCTTCTTGCCGCTCGAGTACGCGAACGTGCCGAGCTCGGCCCACGCGACCTCGGGCGCATCGACGCCGAGCTCCTCGCGGAACTCCCGGTGGGCGGCATCCAGGGCCCCCTCCGTGTCGGGGTCGTACTCGCCCTTCGGGATCGACCAGGCGCCGGCGTCTTTCTTCGCCCAGAACGGGCCGCCCATGTGCGCGACGAAGACCTGCGGTTCCGGGACGAGCCGGTACAGCAGGAGTCCCGCGCTCCACACGACCATCAGGTCACGGTCGCCGGAACGCGGTTCGCCTCGTCGGCGATGATGTCGGCACGCTTGCGGAAGGTGCGGGCAGACACCCGGTCGAGGGCGATCTGCCCGCGCATCTTCTCGGCCTTCTCGTACAGCGAGGGGCCGCCGAAGCCGGTCAGCACCTTCACGAGCACGGGCAGCAGCTCGATCATGAAGAACAGCGCGGCGATCAGGTAGTGCGCCCAGCGCAGCGTCGGCTCACGGTCCGACAGGCGCTCGAGCGCGGTGATCTGGCTCAGCAGACCCACCGCCCCCGCGTTGCCGTCGGCGACGGACGAAGCCCTCGCGTTGTAGGCGGTGAGCGCGGATTCGTACTGAGCGCGAGCGGCGGGTAGCTGGTCTTCGGCCTGCTGCTTGTTCTGGTCGGCCGACGAGGCGGCGGCCTCGGCTCCGGCGGAGTTCGCCGCGGCCAGCGTCGACTGCGCCTGCGCGAGCTGGGTCGACAGCGAGTCGTACGCCGACTGCGCCTGCGCGAGCTGGGCCTGCGCCGCATCGGAGCTCGCGCCGTTGCCGGCGACGCCGGTGCAGCCGGGAACCGTCCCTGCGCCCTGGCCGGTGAGCTCGCACTGGTACACGGCGCGGGCCTGGTCGATCACGCTCTGCTGGGCGGCGAGCTGCTGGGTCAGCTGGTCGACGCTCTGCTGCGCTGCGGCGGATTCGGCCGAGGTCGACGAGGTTCCGGTCACGATGCCGGTCGCCGCCTGGTTCTCGAGCGCCGACACCTGCGCGCTCGCGGCGTCGAGCGCCTGCTTCTCGGGTCCGTTGGTCACGGCATCCTGATCCGTGAGGGCCTGCGTGACGTTGGTGGAGTTCACCTCGCGCACGATGTCGTTCTGGAACACCTGCAGCACCAGGGGCTCCGCCACCACGATGCCGATGAGCGCGGCCATGATGACGCGGGGCATGGCGAGACCGAGCAGCCGGAAGATGTTCTTCGTAGAGCGCATCGTCGAGGTGAGGAAGCGGTCGAGGTTGAAGATGATGAGGCCCCACACGATCGCGAGAGGGATCGCGAGCCACAGGCTCACCCGCACGCCCGTCAGCAGAGCGAACATCATCGACAGCGACGAGACGAGCGCGGTCCCCGCGAGCACGAGGAACATCTGCACGAAGCGCGGCACCTCTTCGGGTACCTCGTCGAGCACGTCGTTGTCCGCACCGCCGAGCACGGCCATCCGCCGGACGAGCGACAGGCGGGGGCGGCGCGGGTCGTGACGGCGCAGGCGGGGCGGACGGGGTTCGGATGCCACGGGGGCGACGGCCGGGGCGGCCTCGAGGTTCCGCGGCTCGTCGTCGGCGACCGGCTCGGGCTCGGGCGACGCGGGCTCGGGGTCCCGCTCGATCGGGACGGTCGCGGCGTCCGCCGGGGCGTCGTCGAGGGGGAGGGTCTCGTCGTCGGCGGGCGGGGCGCCCCACGGCTCGGGGGTGTGATCCTGGGGTTCGGCGGGACGGTTCGCCGCGTTCTGCGCGGCGAGGATGTCGTCGAGATACTGCTCGCGTTCCTCGTCCGTCGTGAACTCGATGCGGCCGTCGGAGCCGAAACGGCCGGGCCGGTGAGCGGAAAAGGACATTCGCACAGGGTACGACGCCCGCCCTGCTCTCTCCTGAGCGGGGCCTGAGGTACGGCCGGGCGCGGCCGGCCGGTGGTCGCCGCCGAGATCACCCCGGTTGCGCGAGCTGACCCACGAGGCTGCCGCATCGTGGGTGATCTGGGGAGAAGAGTGTCATCTCGATGCAGCGCCGGCCGACTACCCCCACCCGGCGATACGCAGAAGCCCAACCCGCCGCACTGCCGCCGCGGCATCCGCCCCCTCCTCACGCATAAACGCTGTGCGCGACGGGAAACGCGAGCACACCGCGTTTATGGTCGCTGGAAGCGTTTATACGGAGGGGCCGGGCCGGTTCTGCCACGCACGAAGACGGGGCGGAGCCGAAGCCCCACCCCGCACGAACGCGCTACGCCAGGCGCTCCTTCGGCGACACCTCGTACGTGTTCTCGGGGTCGGAGAACACCGCGTCGCCCAGCGCCTCGTCGATGGCGGTGAGGGTGTCGGCATCCAGGGTCACTCCCGAGGCCTTCACGGTGTCGGCGAGCTGCTCGGGGCGCGAGGCACCCACGAGCGCCGCGGCGATGTTGGGGTTCTGCAGCACCCACGCGATGGCGAGCTGCGGCATCGTGAGCCCCGCTTCGTCGGCGATGGGCGCGAGTCGCTGCACCGCCGTGAGCGTGTCGTCGTTCAGGAAGCGCTTGATGAAGGTCGCGCCGCTCTTCTCGTCGGTGGCGCGGGAGCCCTCGGGCACGGGCTGGCCGGGCAGGTACTTGCCGCTCAGCACGCCCTGCGCCATCGGAGACCAGACGATCTGCGAGATCCCGAGCTCCTCGCTCGTCGGCACGACCTTGCCCTCGATCACGCGCCAGAGCATCGAATACTGCGGCTGATTCGAGATGAGCTGGATGCCGAGCTGCTTCGCGAGCGCATGCCCCTCGCGCAGCTGCTCGGCGGTCCACTCGGACACCCCGATGTACAGCGCCTTGCCCTGGCGGACGACGTCGGCGAACGCCTGGAACGTCTCTTCCAACGGGGTCTCATAATCGAAACGGTGGGCCTGATAGAGGTCGACGTAGTCGGTGCCCAGGCGCTTCAGCGACCCGTTGATCGAGTCCATGATGTGCTTGCGGCTGAGCCCGGTGTCGTTCGGCCCCTTGGGGCCGGTGGGGAAGTACACCTTGGTGAAGATCTCGAGCGATTCGCGGCGCTGACCCTCGAGGGCCTTGCCGAGCACGGTCTCGGCCGCGGTGTTGGCGTACGTGTCGGCGGTGTCGAACGTGGTGATGCCCGCGTCGAGCGCGGCGTGCACCGTCGCGATCGCGGCGTCGTCACCGACCTGCGAGCCGTGGGTCACCCAGTTGCCGAGGGTGATCTCCGAGACCTTGAATCCACTGTTTCCGAGATAGCGATAAGCGACCATCACTCCACGCTAGACCCGGACACCGACACCGGGGCCGCGGCATCCGTCCCCCTTCACGCATAAACGCTCTCCGCGCACGGAAACGCGAGCAGAGCGCGTTTATGGTCGCGGAGAGCGTTTATGCGTGAGGACGCGAGGGGGCGGGCCGCCCGGGCGTGCGGGAGCGCACGAGCGCGTGGGACGCGCAGCGACGAGCGGCATCACGCGTCCTTCCGGATCCAGCGGAACGTCAGCCGCACCACGGCCAACCCCACGACGAGCCACAGTGACGTCACGAGCAGGATCAGCGGGTGGTCCCACGACCCCGACGGCTCCCCCGCGGCGAAGCCCTCGGGCAGGAACACCGAACGGAACCCCTGAGCGAGCCACTTGAGGGGGAAGACGCTCGCGACGTTCTGCAGCCACTCGGGCAGGGCGGCGAAGTTGATGTAGACGCCCGAGATGAACTGCAGCAGGAGCACGATGGGGATGACGACGCCCGTGGCGCTGCGGCCCGTGCGCGGCAGCGCCGACAGACCGATGCCGAGGATCGCGCAGGTCGTCACACCCAGCAGGAACACCCACGCGAACGTCAGCCACCGCTCCGGCTCGGTCGGCAGCGGCACCGCGAAGAACACCGCGGCCACCACGATCAGCAGCACCGACTGCAGGAAGCCGGTCACCAGCACCTGACCGAGCTTGCCGATGAAATACGACACCGGGCTCAGCGGGGTGCCGCCGAGGCGCTTGAGCGTGCCGTCGCTGCGCTCCATCGCGATGTCGATGGACATGTTCTGCAGGCCCGACAGCAGCACGCCGGCGGCGAGCATCGCCGGCAGGTAGAACTGCGCGGCATCCACTTCTTCTCCCGGCGGACCGAAAGTCTGAGAGTCGAAGGCGACGGCGAAGATCAGCAGGATCATGACCGGGAAGAGGAAGGTGAAGAACACCGAGTCGCCCTGGCGGAAGTACGAGCGCACCTCGAAGGCGATGCGCGCGGCGCCCAGCCGCAGCACGCGGCTCACGCGACGCCTCCCGCCGCGGTAATACGACGCGCCTCATCGCCGAGGAACGACAGGTAGACGTCCTCGAGGCTCGGGCGCACGACCTCGAGCCGCTCGGGTTCGCCGAGGCGGGCGTGCAGCGCCGCCACCACCGCCCCCGGGTCCTGCGTGCGCTCCTCGCGCACGTCGCCGCCCTCGCGCCACCGCACGAGGGGCACACGCGCCTCCGGTCCCCCGAGTTCGTCGATACGACCGACGGATGCCATCTGCCCGCCGACGAGGATCGCTGCGCGCTCCGCCAACTCGGCGGCCTCATCGAGATAGTGCGTCGTCAGCAGGATGGTGGTGCCCTCGCCCTGCAGCTCGCGGATGAGGTCCCAGAATTGCCGTCGCACCTCGGGGTCGAAACCCGTGGTCGGCTCGTCGAGGAACAGCAGCTCGGGTCGTCCGACGATGCCGAGGGCGACGTCCACGCGGCGGCGCTGACCGCCCGAGAGCTTCCGCACGGACACCTTCGCCTTCTCGCTCAACCCGACCGCCGCGATCACCTCGTCGACGTTCCTCGGGTGCGGGTAGAACGAGGCGAAGTGCGCGAGCAGCTCCCGCACGCTCGCGGTGGGCGCCTCGCCCGTGTTCTGCAGGACGATGCCGAGGCGCGCCTTCCAAGCGAGACCGCCATGGCGCGGATCGACGCCCAGCACGCGCACCTCTCCGCTCGTGCGATCGCGGTAGCCCTCGAGGATCTCGATGACGGTGCTCTTGCCGGCGCCATTGGGGCCGAGCAGCGCGAACGTCTCGCCCCGTCGGATGTCGAAGCCGACGCCGCGCAGGGCTTCGAGGCCGCCGCGGTAGGTCTTGCGCAGGTTCTCGACCTCGACGACGTTCTCGCTCATGTCCTCAGTCTGACGGCGCGTCGTCACGACCGGAACGACGAGCCGGTGGAGGCGGCATCCACCGATCGGTGAATGCCCGCCGCGGGACGGCCTCGACCTCGAACCCTGGCAATCGCCTGTGCCGTCCAAACCATTCCCCCCGCCCGCCCCCGAACCACCCGTGCAAGACGTTTTCGCCCCCGGTCGTCGCGCACCTCCCCCTTACCGCCCTCGAACCGTCCACGTGGACGCTGGAGGTTCTTTTGTCGTTGCTGCACTCCCCCCTCTCGCAGACCGCCCCGAACCCGACGCCCGAGCCCCTTCTGACCCCGGTCGCCCCCGCGCCCGGGCAGGGCTCCACCGGCGTCAGCGACACCGTCGTCCCCGCCCAACCCGGCACCTCGACCACCGCCGGCTTCCTTCCCGACTGGTCGGTCGGGGAATGGCTCGGCTACAGCGGCATCATCGTGCTCGCGCTCGCCCTGACCGTCGTCGCCACGACGACGCTGTGGTGGATGCTGCACGCGTGGCGCTCCGCCGACGACCTGCGGGCCACGCAGTTCAGTTCGTCCCCGCGCCCCGCACGACACCGCTTCACGCTCCTCGTCCCCGGCCGCCACGAGGAGGAGGTCATGGGTCAGACCCTCGACCGCCTCGCACAGCAGGACCACCCTGATTTCGAGATCATCGCGATCGTCGGCCACGACGACCCGGGCACCGAGCTCGTGGTC
Source organism: Microbacterium sp. 1154 (assembly GCF_031455375.1). Classification (NCBI taxonomy): domain Bacteria; kingdom Bacillati; phylum Actinomycetota; class Actinomycetes; order Micrococcales; family Microbacteriaceae; genus Microbacterium; species Microbacterium sp. 1154. Next base: position 222,786 of record NZ_JAVDSN010000001.1, read on the forward strand.
CGTCAGGCGGCAGCGCGGCATCCCGACCTCATCAAGGTCGTCGTCGACGACAGCGTCCCCAAGAACAAGCCGAAGGCGCTCAACCGCGCTCTGCAGATCGCCACGGGAGATGTGGTCGGCGTGTTCGACGCCGAAGACGAGGTGCACCCCGGACTCCTCACCGTCGTCGACTCCAAGTTCCAGGAGACCGGCGCCGACGTGGTGCAGGGCGGCGTGCAGTTGATGAACTTCGAGACGAGCTGGTGGTCGCTGCGCAACGTGCTCGAGTACTACTTCTGGTTCCGCTCGCGCCTGCACTTCCACGCCCGCTCGAAGTTCATCCCGCTCGGCGGGAACACGGTGTTCGTCACCCGCGACCGCCTCGAGTGGTCGAAGGGCTGGGACGACCAGTGCCTGGCCGAGGACTGCGAGCTCGGCGTGCGTCTGTCCAGCGACGGCGCGAAGGTCGTGGTGGCCTACAACCCCGAGTACGTCACGCGCGAAGAGACCCCGCCCACGCTGAAGTCGCTCTACAAGCAGCGCACGCGCTGGAACCAGGGCTTCCTGCAGGTGCTCGGCAAGGGCGAGTGGAAGGCGCTGCCGACCCTGCGCCAGCGCATGTACGCCCGGTACCTGCTGAACATGCCGTTCCTGCAGGCGGCGACCGGACTGCTGATCCCCATCTCGCTGGCCTTCATCCTGCTGGTCAAGGTGCCGACCCCCGTCGCCCTCATCACGTTCCTCCCCCTGGTGCCGACGGTGATCACGCTCGTCGCCGAAGCGGCCGGGCTCACCGAGTTCGGACGCGTCTACGACAAGAAGGTGCGCGTGCGCGACTACGTCCGTCTCGTCCTCGGCCTGGTCCCGTACCAGGTGTTCCTCGCCGCCGCCGCCGTCCGCTCGGTCGTTCGCCAGCTCAAGGGCGACGGCAGCTGGGAGAAGACCGAGCACACGGGTGCCCACCGGGATGCCGCCGCGGCCCCGGCCCCGGCCCCTGAGCTCGCGACCACGGCGGGGGTGGCCCGATGACCTCCACCCTCGACCGCCTGTCCCCGGACACCGCCTCCCGCCGTGCGGAACGCGCGTCGGCGACCCGTCCTCCGAGATGGCGCGACCGTCTGGTGGATGCCGCGTGGCTTCTGCCGCCGCTGCTCATCGGCATCCTCGTCAACGCCCTCAACCTGGGCGGCTCGCCCCAGCGCATCGACGACGAGGGCACCTACACCGCCCAAGCGTGGAGCCTCGGCAATCTCGGCGAGCTGACGCACTACACCTACTGGTACGACCACCCGCCCCTCGGGTGGATCCAGATCGCGGCGTGGGCGGGGCTCACCGATGCATGGGACCGCTACGACGTCGCCGTCATCGCCGCGCGCGAGGCCATGCTCGCGGCGACGGCCATCGCCGCGGTGCTGCTGTGGTTCCTCGTGCGCCGGATCGGGTTCGCCCGGCTCACGGCATCCGTCGCCGTGGCGATCTTCCTGCTGTCGCCGCTGGCCGTGCAGTTCCACCGTCAGGTGTACCTGGACAACATCGCGACCGCGTGGCTGCTGGCCGCACTGCTGCTGGCGATGAGCCGGCGGGCCCAGCTGATCGGCTACATCGGCGCGGCGGCGGCCCTGGGCGTGGCCGTCCTCACGAAAGAGACCTACCTGCTGGCGCTCCCTCTGGTGGCGTGGCTCATGTGGCGCGGCGCCGATCGCACGACCCGTCGTTACACGCTGTCGGTTGCGGCATCCGTGCTGGGCCTGATCGGCCTGACCTACGTCGCGTTCGCCCTGGTGAAGGGCGAGGTGACCCCGGCACCGGGTCGGGTGAGCCTGTGGGACGGGCTGGCCTTCCAGCTGTCGTCTCGAGAGGGAAGCGGCTCGCTGTTCGACCCCGAGAGCCTCATGTCGCGGACCGTCGGCCTGTGGTGGCAACTCGATGCCGTGCTCATCGTGACCGCGCTCGCCGCCGCCGTCGCCGCGCTGTTCGTGCGACGCCTGCGCCCCTGGGCGATCGCCCTGCTGGCGCTGACGGCGTTCATGTTCCGCGGCGGCTACCTGCCTGTGCCGTACGTCATCATGCTCCTGCCGTTCGCCGCGATCGTCGTCGCCGGCATGGGCCAGCGGGCGCTCGAGGCGCTGCGCGCCCACGCCGTGCTGCAGCGGTTCACCGGTGTCGCGCTGGCCTCCGGCCTGATCGTGGCCCTCTTGGCGGCGGGGCCCCTCTGGGCTGCGCAACTGCGGGGCTTCCTGCTCGCGGATCTCGATCGGCCGCTCCGCGACGCCGAGACGTGGATGACGCAGAACGCACCGGGAGACGCGCGCATGCTCGTCGACGACGCGATGTGGGTCGATCTCGTCGACGCCGGTTTCGACCGCGAGAACGTCGTCTGGTACTACAAGGCCGACACCGACACCGACGTGCAGCGCCTCGCTCCCGACGGGTGGCGCGACTACGACTACGTCATCACCACGGATTCGATGCGCACGTTCCCCACCGAGTTCCCCACGGTTCGGCAGGCGATCGACAACAGCGTGGTGGTGGCCTCGTTCGGCGAGGGCGCACAGAAGGTCGACGTCCGCCTGGTCGACACCGACCAGGCCGCGCTCGCTCAGGCCGCCGACAGCGATCTGTACGCGGCCCGGTCGGTCGCCGGCCAGCAGGTCTTGCGCAACCCCGACGTCGGAGTCCCCGGGGAGGAGCAGGACCTGCTCACCTCGGGCGTCGTCGACGGTCGCATCCTGCTCACGCTCGGCCAGCTGTCGTCGACGGGCCGCATCGACGTGGCGGACATCACGCAGCTCGAGGGCGACCCCTCGGGGGTGCACCGCCAGCTCGTCGTCAGCGCCTTCGCGGGTCAGGACGCCAGGGGCGATGCCGCCGGATCCGATGCCCTGCTGCGCTTCTACAAGTCCCTTTCGGGTCCGTTGCGTCCGGTGTCCGTCGAGCGCGGCGACGCCGGCGTGGTGATCACGTTCTCCCCCGACGAACCGGTCGACCTGCTCCCCCGTCCCTCCGCCTGATCCTCTCTTCCCCCCAACGAAAGGACCCTCATGTTCCCCCGTACTCCCGCCGTCTCCTCCCGTCGTCCCGCGCGGCTGGCCGCCATCGGCGCCACCGCCCTGATGGCGGCCGGGATCGGCATCGCCACCGCTCCCGCCGCATCGGCCGCTCCCACCGAGCCCGGCGGGTGGGCGCGGGTCGCGCACCTGTCCCCCGACACCAAGTCGGTCGACGTCCAGTTGACGGCGCTGGCCGGTGGCGCCGTCGTCTACGAACTCGACGACGTCGCCTACGGCGCGGTGAGCCCGTACATCCCCCTGGCCGACGGCACGTACGTCGTCTCGATGGTGCCTTCCGACGCGGCCGACGGCACGCAGCCGGTCGTCCAGCAGTCCATCGACGTCGCCGAAGGCGAGCCGCTGACGGTCGCCGCCTACGGCCGCAACGCCGATCTGAAGACCACGGTGTTCGAGGACGACCTCTCCGCCCCGGCCGACGGCCAGGCGCGGGTCCGCGTCGTCCAGGCCTCCACGGTCGAGCCGACGGTGAACGTCGACACTGCCGAAGGTCGCTCCATCGCCCGCGACGTGCCCGCAGGTTCGGCGACCGGGTACGCCGCGGTGCCGGCCGGATCGTGGAACCTCGAGCTGACCGGCGCGGACGAGTCCGCGACCTCCGCCGTCGACCTGCCGGCGGGGTCGGTCTCGACCCTGTTCGTGCTGGACGACGCCCGGGGCGCGCTCACCGCGCAGACGATCACCGACTCGGCGACGCTGGCCGACATGCCCGTCGGCGGTATCCACACCGGTGGCGGAGGCACGGCGGTCTCCGCGGCCAACCCGATCGGCGTCGGGGCGGCCGGGGCTGCGGCCGCGGTACTCGGAGTGTTCGGCCTGACCGCGGTGCGCCGTCGGCGCCGCGAGGTCGAGGCGGACGCATGAGGGGCGCGCGCCGAGCGCTCACGGCGGGCGCCGTCGCGACCGCCCTCGGCCTGACGATGGCGGCGTGCAGCGTCCCCGCCGAGCCCGGTCCGGATGCCGTGGATCGCACCACCGCGACGGCGAAGGCCTTCCTCGACGAGTACGTCGACGACGGTCGGGTCGTCCGCACCGATCAGGGTGGCGACACGGTCAGCGAGGGGCAGGCGTACGGCCTGCTCCTCGCCGTGGCCGCCGACGATTCCGCGCGGTTCGACAGCATCTGGGACTGGACGACCACCCACCTCCGACGCGACGACTCCCTTCTGGCGTGGCAGTGGAAGGACGGCGCCGTCGTCGACGAGCAGCCGGCCTCCGACGCCGACCTCGACGCCGCGCGCGCCCTCGTGCTCGCGGGCGATGCCTTCGGTCGCGACGACCTCCGCGAGCAGGGCGTGGCGCTCGGCGAGGCCGTGCTGGATGAGATGACGGTCGAGACCGCGCTCGGGCGCATCCTGCTGCCGGGGCCGTGGGCGACGGCATCCCCCCACGCCTACAACCCGTCGTATGCGTCTCCGGCCGCGTTCGACCTGCTCTCCCGGGCGTCGGGCGATCCCCGGTGGAACGAGGTGGCCGAGGGGAGCAGGGCGGTGACGAGCGCCTTGCTGGATGCCAACCCCCTCCCGACCAACTGGGCCACCGTCTCGGCCGACGGCGCCGTCGCCCTCGCGGGCTCCGCGGGGGGCGAGGGCGAGCCGGCGTACGGCTACGACGCAGCGCGCACGACCATCCGGTTCGCGGAGTCGTGCGGGACCGCCGATCGCGCCCTCGCCGCGCGCGTCGCCGCGGCACTGCCGGGACAGGACACTCTTGCCGCCGAGCTCGACGCCGGGTCGGGAGCGCTGACGTCGGATCAACATCCCGTCGCCTACGCCGCGCGGGCAGCGGCGTTCGCCGCGGCAGGGCGGTCGGACGACGCGCGCGCGGATCTCGGGCGCGCGGCCGACACCGCGGCATCCACCCCCACCTACTACGGCTCGGCGTGGACCGCGCTGTCGACGGCGATGCTCACCGGCGACGTCCTCGGGGGATGCCCCGCCCTCGAAGGCGACGGGATGGCGGCGGCCTCGACGGATGCCGGGGGAACGGCGGCGACGACCGCGCCGGGAGTGGGTGCGGCCGGCGGGTTCCAGAACCCGGTCGCTCCCGCCGCGGCCAGCACCGCCGTACCCGTGCACATCTCGATCCCCGCGATCGGGGTGGACTCGGATCTCATCGGGCTCGACCGCGGGGCCGACGGGTGGATTCAGTCACCCCAGGATTACGACGCGGTCGGCTGGTACGAGAAGGGGGTCCTGCCCGGGGAGGTGGGACCCGCGGTCATCGCGGGGCACGTCGACTCCCCCACCGGCCCGGCGGTGTTCTTCGACCTCCCGCGTCTGACGCCGGGCGACACCGTGTCGGTCCGACGGGCCGACGGTTCGACCGCCGACTTCGTGGTGACCGGGCTGCAGACCGTGGAGAAGAACAGCTTCCCCACCGCGTCGGTGTACGCGCCGACCCCCACACCGCAGCTGAGGATCGTCACGTGCGCGGGCGCCTGGGACCCGGCCAGCGGGCACTACGTCGACAACCTGGTGGTGACGGCCGTCGCGGCCTGACAAGGGCACGCTTCCGCTTCCTGCGGTGACGGCCGCAGGAGGGCGCTGTCCGTCTGCGACGAGAGGCGCGTCAGCTCGCGAGCAGGCCGCGCACCTGGGCGACGATGGCGCGGGGGCGGAAGGGCTTCTCGATGACCTCGTCGACACCGGACTCGTACGCGCGTCGCTGGTCTTCGGCCAGGGTGCGGGCGGTGAGCATGAGGATCGTGGGCTGAACGAGCTCGGTCGCGGCGCGGATCTCGGCGCAGGCCTGGATGCCGTCTTTCACGGGCATCATCCAATCGAGCAGAACGATGCGGGGACGTTCGCGGCGGACGGCTTGGACTCCTTCCTCGCCGTTGCTGGCGCGGACGGCGGTGATCTCGGCGCGTTCCAGCCCCATCAGCAGCAGGCCGGCGATGTCGTCGTCATCATCCACGACCACTACTGAAACTCCCATATGGGATATCTTGCAGCAACATCACCTTGCGGGAGACGAAGCCCGCCCCCTCGAGTCACGCACAGGAGAGTCGCGCGGCGGGAACGGTGCGATCCCGGGGAGACACGATGCCGGAGCGGGCCTTCTGGACTCCCCTGCGACCGGAACAGATCTTCGTGCGGTTGCAGCTGCCCTTCCTCGTCGGAGTCGCGGTCGTCTCGACCGCCACCATGCTGGCTGTGCCGGAGCTTTTCCACTCGCTCGTCCTGTGGATGGGGCTTGCTGCGGTGATCATCGCATCCGGGCTGTTCCTCCTGCCGGAGAAGCGCTGGATGATGACCGCGTGGGTCGTCGTGATCCCGCTGCTGGACGTCGTCTGCATCGCCGGTGTCCGTACGGCCCTGCTCCCCTTCCTTCCCAGCGTGGGGATGCTCTGTCTGCTGCCCTTCGCCTGGATCGCCTACCGGTTCCGCCGGCTCGGGCTCACGATGGTGCTCGTCTCGGGCATCCTGATCGCGGCGTTGCCGTTCGCTCTGGGGACCCGCCCGGTCACGACGCTGCTGGCCATCGTCAACGTCTTGGCCCTGCCGTTCATCGCGACGGGCATATCGCTGGCGATCCACCTGGGCGCACGCAGTTTCGAGAAGAGACGCGCCATCGCCGAGGAGGCGACGAAAGCGTTGCGTTGCGCCCTGAACGAGTCGCACGAGACGCAGCTGCTGCTTCGATCGGTCCTCGACACCGTCACGGGTGCCGTGGCGTATTACAACGCCCGAGACGAGCTGGTTCTGGCGAACGCCACCGCCGAGAGGATGGTGGACGTCGTCGGATTCCGACTGGATGTCCCACCGTTCGCGGGGCCCGATGTGCTCGCCGCCGACCGCAAGACGGCCGTTCCGCTCGATCAGCAGATCATCCCGCGCGCGCTACGAGGAGAGGTCATCGCCAGTCACATGGAGTGGCTGGGCAGGCCCGGCGACCAGATAGCGATCCTGGCGTCGTCACGACGCGTGCACCGTGAGGACGGGACGCTCTTGGGAACGGTCATCGCTGCGTACGACGTCACGAAGCTGGCGAACGCGATCGAGGTTCGAGAGGAGTTCCTGACGTCGGTCTCGCACGAGTTGCGGACCCCGCTGACCTCGATCATCGGGTACACCGAGGAGATCGTCGACGTCCTGGGGGAGCGCGCGCAGGACCTCGGCATCGACACGTGGCTGGCGACGATCGAGCGGAACGCCGAGACCCTCATGAAGCGCGTGAACGAGCTGCTCCATGTCGCCGACGCGGAGCTCGTCCTGGAGCGTCGACCGACGGATGTGGGAGACGTCCTGCGTCTCGCGGTCGAGCAGTTCACCGTGGTCGCCGAGCGGACCGGCATCACCCTCGACGCACGCGCGGGGGCGGATCTCTCCGCCGAGGTCGATCCGCGGCGCCTCGGGCAGGCCATCGAGAACCTGGTGGGCAACGCCCTCAAATTCACCGGTCGAGGAGGAACGGTGACGGTTCGCGTGGAGCGGCAGGACGGCGACACGATCTGCATCTCGGTGGCCGATACCGGTATCGGAATGACCCCCGACGAACAACGGCGCATCTTCGACAGGTTCTACCGGGCCCAAGCGGTCCGGGAGAACGCCATCCAGGGCATCGGGGTGGGCTTGTCCATCGTGAAGACCATCGTCGACGCGCACGGCGGAGAGATCACCCTCGTCAGCGCACCCGGCGTCGGCACCACCGTCCGGGTCGAGCTCCCCGTCCGCCCCGCTGTCGCGCCCTCATCCGCGCTCGCCGCGGCGACCACGCCGTACTGAGGCGACGAACGCCCCCGCCCTGAGGGGTCGGGGGCGTTCGCAGGAAGGGTTTCAGCCGACCGGCGTCGCCTCTGCGGCGGCCTCGTCCGCTTCGGTCGCGACGAGCTGGCCGCACGCGCCGTCGATCTCTTTCCCGCGGGTGTCGCGGAGGGTCGTCGGGATGCCGGCGTCATTGAGGCGTCGCACGAACTCGTTCTGCACGGGCACCTCGGATGCCGTCCAGATCGAGCCCGGCGTCGGGTTCAGCGGGATGGGGTTCACGTGCACCCAGCCGCGTCCGCGGGCGTTGAGCTTCTCGGCCAGCAGGTCGGCACGCCAGGCGTGGTCGTTCATGTCCTTGATGAGCGCGTACTCGATCGAGACACGGCGGCCGGTCTTGTCGAAGTAGGCGCGGGCGGCATCCAGCGCCTCGTCGACCTTCCAGCGGGAGTTCACCGGGATGAGTTCGTCGCGCAGGTGGTCGTCGGGGGCGTGCAGAGAGAGGGCGAAGGTCACCGGGATGTCCTCGTCGGCGAGCTTCTTGATCGCGGGGACGAGTCCGACGGTCGACACCGTGATGCCGCGGGCGCTCATGCCGAGGCCGTGCTCTTTGTCGACCATCACCCGCACGGCCTGCATGACGCGCGCGTAGTTGGCGAGCGGCTCGCCCATGCCCATGAACACGATGTTCGACACGCGGTCGAGCGAGTGGTCGGAGCTCTTCTTGCCGCCCAGTCCCCCGGCGGCGATGAGGGCGTTGGCGCGCACGATCTGCTCGATGATCTCGGCCGCCGACATGTTGCGGGTCAGCCCCGCCTGGCCGGTGGCGCAGAACGGGCAGTTCATGCCGCAGCCGGCCTGGCTCGACACGCACAGCGTGATGCGGCCGGGGTAGCGCATGAGCACCGACTCGACGAGCGCGCCGTCGTGCAGCTTCCAGAGGAACTTGATCGTGTCGCCGCGGTCGGTCTCGAGCCGGCGCACCTCGGTGAGCAGCGGCGGCAGCATTCCCGCGACGAGCTCTTCGCGGCCGGATGCCGGGAGGTCGGTCATGTCGGCGGCATCCGACGTGTAATGCGTGAAGTAGTGCTTCTCGAGCTGCTTCGCGCGGAAACCCGGGAGGCCGAGCTCCTTGAGCGTGGCGACGCGCTCGTCGTGCGTGAGGTCGGCGAGGTGCACCGGCGGCTTGCCGCGCTTGGGGCTGGCGAACTGCAGCAGCGGGCGACCGGTCTCGTCCTTGGCCTGCTGCCATCCTTCGGTCTTCGGTCGCACCTGGCGGATGCCGGTGTTCGCCGGGGCCCCCTCGGGGCGCACCGGGCGGTGCGTCGTCGTGCGCACGGGGGGCTGGTCAGTCATGGTTTCCAGGGTACCGGGGCTCGCCTGCGTCGCGGCTGGGCGCATCCTCCCCGCGCGTGGGGTCGATTTCTGTCGCCTGGGGCTACCCGAAGCGACAGTTTGTCGGCCCCTCCGGCGCGGACGCATGCAGAACAGCACCGCTCCGGCAGATCCGCCACCCTAAACTGCATCCCATGCCCGGTGCCGGTGACGTCTCCCTCCCGCCCGGCGGCGTGCAGAAGCTTCTGAACAACAACGTCGTCGTGGCGATCGACGGCGACGGCCGCGAGCGCGTGCTCATGGGTCGGGGAATCGGCTTCCAGCTCAAGCACGAGGGCCGCGTCGATCCCGCGAAGGTCGAGAAGACGTTCGTCCTCGAGCAGGGCAGCGACACCGCTCACGCCCAGAAGCTCCTCACCGACGCGCCGTACGCGCTCGTCGAGGCGGTCCTGCACGCCGTCGACCAGGCCGAGCGCGACCTCGGTCGCGACCTGGGGCGCCGGCTACCGCTCGCGGTCATCGACCACATCACCTATGTGATCGAACGCCTCGATCAGGGCATCCGCATCCCCGGCACATCCATGCCCGAGCTACGGATCCTCCACCCCGACGAATCACGCGCCGCGGAGCGCATGGCGACCTCGATCGCGGCATCCCTCGACCGTGAGCTCCCGCCCGAAGAGGGCGTGTTCCTGACGATGCACCTGCTCAACGCCACGCGCGACGAGCCCAACGGCACCGCGGCCCTGCTGTTCCGTCGGGTGCAGCACGTCGTGCGCACCGTCGAGACCGGCCTCGGCGTCGCGCTCGACACCGAGAGCCCCGACTACGCGCGGTTCATCCTGCATGTGCGCTTCCTGCTGCAGCGGCTCGTGAACCGCGCGATGCTCGCGAGCGGCGACTCGTCGTTCTTCGAGTTCGCCAAGCACCGTTATCCCCGGGCCTTCGGCATCGCCGAGGCCGTGAAGGCCTACGTGCTCGCGGCGACCGGGTCGACCCTCACCGACGAAGAGGTGCTCTACCTCACGGTGCATGTCGAGCGCCTCGCGACGAGCCTGGGTCGCGCCGACGACAGTGGCGGCCCCGACGCCCCGGTGCTATAGTCACCGTCGCAGGCGTCATAGCCTGCCGACGATTTCCGGATTGTTACCGCGCGAGCGGGCAAGACCTGAATCCACATCGCTGACGAGCGATGAACGGATTCGGGTCTTTTTTATTGCCCGAAACACCCGGCAGCGTCGCCACAGAACATTCGAACAGGCCGCATCGATGCGGCGAAAGGCAGGCGGTTCCGATGGCGGATCACGCGAAGACGGCGGCGGGGGTCCTCGCCGGTGTCGGTGGAGAGAGCAACGTCCAATCCCTCGTGCACTGTGCGACGAGGCTCCGGTTCGTGTTGAAAGACGAGGGCAAGGCGGATGCCGCGGCGATCCGCGCCACGCCTGGCGTCATCACCACGGCCCAGGCGGGCGGTCAGTACCAGGTGGTAATCGGCAACGACGTGCCCGACGTGTACGCCGCGATCCAGTCGCAGACCAAGCTCGGCGGCGACGCCGAGGGAGGCGAGAGCGGGGCGAAGGGTAACCTCTTCAACCGGTTCATCACGATGATCTCGTCGATCTTCACGCCGATCCTCTGGGCCCTCGCGGGCACGGGTCTGCTGAAGGCGTTCGTCGCCGCCGCCGTCACCTTCGGATGGCTGGATGCCACGAGCACGACCTACACGATCCTCAACGCGCTGTCCGATGCGTTGATCAACTTCCTGCCGCTGGCGCTGGCCATCACCGCGGCCCGCTACTTCAAGGCGTCGGAGTTCACCTCCTTCGCCATCGCCGGCGCTCTGGTGTACCCGACCATCACGGCGCTGAACGGTCAGCCCGACATCACCTTCTTCGGCATCCCGGTCACGATGGTCAGCTACGTCTCGAGTGTCATCCCGGTGATCATCATCGTGTGGCTGCAGAGCTACGCCGAGCGCTTCCTGCTCAAGGTCCTGCCCGGCGCGGTGCGCCGCTTCCTGACCCCGATGATCGTCGTGCTCGTCGCCGTGCCGCTCGTCTTCCTCGTGATCGGCCCGATCTCGAGCCTCGTCGGCGGCGGCCTCGCGGCCGGCATCGGCTGGGTCTTCGAGACCCTCCCGTGGCTGGGCGGCGCGATCATGGGCGGGCTGTGGCAGGTCTTCGTGATCTTCGGTCTGCACTGGGGTCTCGTGCCGCTGTTCCAGCTCGAATACCAGACCACCGGGCAGATTCTGCTCCTCGGCCCCGTGTTCGCCGCCGTGCTCGCCCAGGCGGCCGCCGTCGCCGGCGTGCTGGTGCGCACCCGCAACAAGAACCTGCGCTCGCTCGCCGCTCCGGCCACACTGTCGGGCTTCCTCGCCGGCATCACCGAGCCCGCGATCTACGGCATCAACCTCCCCCTCAAGCGCCCCTTCGCCTTCGGCGTCGTCGGCGGTGCGCTCGGCGGCGCGCTCATCGCGATGGGCGGGGTGTTCTCGAAGGCGTTCGTCGTGCCCTCCGGTCTGGCTCTTCCCGCCCTGCTCGGTAACGGCAACATGATCATGCTCGGCATCGGTCTGCTCGTGGCCATCGTCGTCCCGTTCGTGCTGGTCGTGGTGTTCGGCTTCACGGACCCGGTCGACGCGGCCGCCCCCGCCACCCCGGCGGCCACCACCGACACGGTGGTTCTCAGCCCCGTCGACGGCACCGTCGTGCCGCTCACCGAGGTTCCGGATGCCGCCTTCGCCGACGGCTCGCTCGGCAAGGGCGTCGCGATCCGTCCGACCTCGGGCGCGGTCTACGCCCCCTTCGACGGCACCGTCGTCGCGGCCTTCCCGACCGGCCACGCGGTGGGCCTGCGCGGAGCGGACGGCGTCGAACTGCTCATCCACGTGGGTCTCGACACCGTCAAGCTCGGCGGAGAGCACTTCACGCTGAAGGTGCAGTCCGGCACCGAGGTGAAGGCGGGCGACCTGCTCGTCGAGTTCGACGGCGACGCGATCGAGAAGGCCGGCTACGACCTGATCACGCCGGTCATCGTCACGAACGGCGATCTCTACCCCGACATCGCCGACACGGCATCCGGTCCTCTCTCGCACGGCGAGACGCTGTTCCGCGCCGTCTCCGTCGATTCCCTCACCCCCGCCCGCTGACCCCTGGAGGCACAGAACATGACGAACACCCCCTTCCCCGACGGGTTCCTCTGGGGCGGTGCCACCGCCGCCAACCAGATCGAGGGCGCATACGACGCGGACGGCAAGGGCCTGTCCGTGCAGGACGTGATGCCTCGCGGCATCTCGGGCCCGCGCTCCGAGACCCCCACCGCCGACAACCTCAAGCTCGTCGGCATCGACCACTACCACCGCTACGCGGAGGACATCGCGCTCTTCGCCGAGATGGGGTTCGGCGTCTACCGCTTCTCGATCGCGTGGAGCCGCATCTTCCCGAAGGGCGACGAGACCGAGCCCAACGAAGCGGGCCTGGCGTTCTACGACCGGATCCTCGACGAACTCGACAAACACGGCATCGAGCCGCTCGTGACGATCTCGCACTACGAGACGCCACTGCACCTCGCCGAGCAGTACGGCGGTTGGACCAACCGCGAGCTCATCGGGTTCTACGAGCGGTACGCCCGCACGCTGTTCGAACGGTTCGGCGGCCGGGTGAAGTACTGGCTGACCTTCAACGAGATCAACTCGCTGCTGCACGCGCCCTTCATGAGCGGCGGCATCCCGATCCCCGAGGGCGGCGTCCCCGAGCAGCAGCTGTACCAGGCGATGCACCACGAGCTCGTGGCATCCGCCCGCGCCACCCGGATCGCCCGAGAGGTCGCTCCCGAGGCGAAGGTCGGCTGCATGGTGCTGTCGATGCCGATCTACCCGCTGACGCCGTCGCCCGACGACGCCGTCGCCGTCATGGAGGCCGACCACGGCAACCTCGTCTACGGCGACGTGCACACCCGCGGCGCCTACCCCGGCTACTTCCTGCGGACGCTCCGCGAGAAGGGCATCGAGCTCGACATCACCGACCAGGACCGCGACGACCTGACCCACACGGTCGACTTCGTCTCGTTCAGCTACTACATGTCGATCGCCGAGACCGCCGACCCCGCGAAGAAGGTCGCCGGCGAGGGCAACATCATGGGCGGCGTCTCGAACCCGACGCTCGAGGCGAGCGAGTGGGGGTGGCAGATCGACCCCGTGGGCCTGCGCCTGGTGCTGAACCAGTTCTGGGACCGGTGGCAGAAGCCGCTGTTCATCGTCGAGAACGGTCTGGGCGCGCGCGATCAGCTCGTCGAGGTCGACGGCGAGAAGACGGTCGTCGACGACTACCGCATCGCGTACCTCAACGACCACCTCGTGCAGGTCGGCGAGGCGTTGGAAGACGGCGTCGACGTGCTCGGCTACACCTCGTGGGGCTGCATCGACATCGTCAGCGCCAGCACGGCCCAGCTGAGCAAGCGATACGGTTTCATCTACGTCGACCGCAACGACGACGGCAGCGGAACCCTGCAGCGGTACCGCAAGAAGTCGTTCGGCTGGTATGCCGACGTCATCCGATCCAACGGCGCCTCCCTCACGCGCTGACCCCCGTTCGGATCGGCCCCGGGTTCCACGCCCCGGGGCCGATCCCCTTTTGGAGTGCACATGACCCGCATCGCCTTCCTCGACGTCGACGGCACGATCCTCGAACACGGCTCGGTCATGGCGCCTTCGACCGCGACCGCCATCCACAAGGCACGAGCGAACGGTCACCTCGTGTGGCTCAGCACCGGTCGTTCCGCCGGCGACATCCACCCCGACGTCCTCGCCATCGGCTTCGACGGCGCGATCACCAACGGCGGGGCCTACGCGACGCGGGCTGCCGGCCCCGACGCGGTCGAGACGCTGGTGGAGCGCCCGATGCCCCGAGCCGACGTCGACACGCTCGAGCGGTACTTCGAGGCCCACGGCATCCACTACTTCCTCCAGACCCACGGCGGGGTGTACGCCAGCGCCGGCATGGGCGCGGTGATGGGCGAGTATCGGCGCGAGCGCCACGAGCGGCGTGCCGCGGAGCTCGAGGCCCAGGGCCTTCCGCCCGAGCAGCCGCTGTGGCGCGAGCCCCGACCGGTGTCCGAGGTCGACCGCGCCGCCGTCGCCAAGGCCGTGTTCGTCAGCCCTTCCACCGACACCGTCGTCCACGCAGCCGCAGCCCTCGGCGACGGCTTCCACGTCATCCCCGGCTCGATCCCCCTGCCCGGCGGATCGAACGGCGAGATCGGTCAGGCCGGGGTCACCAAAGGTTCCGCGATCGTCGAGGTGCTCGCGGAGCTCGGCATCGAAGCGGCGGATGCCATCGGCATCGGCGACAGCTGGAACGACGTCGAGATGTTCGAGGTAGTGGGCACGCCCGTCGCGATGGGCAACGCCGAGCCCGAGCTGCAGAAGCTCGCCGGTCGCGTGACGACCGCCGTTCTCGACGACGGCGTGCACAACGCGTTCGCGGAGCTGGGTCTGATCTGAGGCGCGACCTCGCCCGTCGACACAGACCCACCGCGACCCGGCGCCCCTCCCACGCATAAACGCGATTCGCACGCATAAACGCGAGCACCGCGCGTTTATGCGTGCGAGAGGCGTTTGTGCGCGGAAAGCCCCGGCGCTCAGTCGAGGAAGATGTCCGGGTACATCGCGGCGTCCGGGGTTCCCGGCACGGCGGCGTAGCCCGAGAGGTCGGTCACCCCGGCTCGCTCGAGCACGTCCTCGACGATCAGGGTCTGCCCGGTCAGCTCGCGCGACGGGGCGGTGAGCACCTCGTACGCGGCATCCGCGTAGATCTCCGGCGTGCGCGACACGGCCATGAGCCGGTCGCCGCCGATGACGTTCTGCACGGCGGCGGTCGCGATGGTCGTGCGCGGCCAGAGCGTATTGGCGGCGATGCCGGCGTCGGCGAATTCCGACGCCAGGCCGAGCGTGGCCATCGTCATGCCGAACTTCGCGAGGCTGTACCCGGTATGCGCACCGAGCCACTTCGGCGTGACGTTCAGCGGCGGCGACAGCGAGAGGATGTGCGGGTTGGCCGCGTCGCGAAGCTGCGGCACGGCGGCGCGCGACAGCAGGAAGGTGCCGCGGACGTTGACGTCCTGCATGAGGTCGTACTTCTTCGACGCGAGCTCGAGGGAGCCGGACAGGTCGATGACGCTGGCGTTGTTCACGACGATGTCGATGCCGCCGAACTCCCCCACCGTTCGCAGCACGGCTTCGGTGATCGATTCCTCGTCGCGGACGTCGCCGACGATCGGCAGCGCCTGCCCACCGGCCGCGCGGATCTCCTCGGCGGCGGTGTGCACGGTGCCGGGAAGCTTCGGGTGCGGGGTGTCGGTCTTGGCGAGCATCGCGATGTTCGCACCGTCGCGGGCCGCGCGCAGCGCGATCGCGAGGCCGATGCCACGACTGCCACCCGACATGAGGAGGGTCTTGCCGGCCAGCGGAGCGCCGGACGAGGGCGTGCTCATGAGCGTCCTTTCGCGGAGACGGCGGCGAACGCGGCGACACGCGCCTTCGCCTCGGGGGTGTCGAAAGAGGCACCGATCGTGGCGGCCTCGTCGGCGAGGTTCTCGGCGAAGGTGCGTCCCGCGCCCATCCGGACGAGGCGCGTGGCCTGACCGAACGCGGCCGTCGCTCCGTCGAGCCAGAACCGCGCGATCTGCTCGACGCGCGTGACCAGATCTGCGGATGCCACGACCTCGGCCACGAGACCCCAGTCCAGCGCCTCCGCGGCGGTGAGCATGCGGTCCTGCAGCAGCAGCTGGAGGGCCCGCCGCTGACCGATCGCCGCGGGCAGCAGGGTCGAGACGCCCAGGTCGGGCGTCAGTCCGATGTTGGCGTACCGGCTGACGAAGCGCGCGTTGTCGCTCGCGACGATGTAGTCGGCCGTGAGCATGAGCCCGAGCCCACCGCCCGCGACCGCGCCCTGGACGGCCGCGACCATCGGCAGCGGTGCCTCGGCGAAGGTGCGGATGCCGTCGTGGATCGCTTCCGCCGTCTCGGTCACCTCGGCGCCCGAGGAGCCGGTCGTCGCCATGGCCACCACGTCGCCGCCCGCGCAGAAGGCGGGGCCGTTGGCATCCAGGATCACCGCGTGCACGGAGGAGTCGGAGGTGACGTCGTGCGCGACCGCGCGCCAGCGGCGCGCCATCGGGAAGTCCATCGCGTTCAGCGAGGCGGGGCGATCGAAGGTGACGCGGGCGAGTCCGTCCTCGATGCGGAGCAGGATGCCGTCGGTCATTTCGGCGCCATTCGGATCGCGCCGTCGAGGCGGATCGTCTCGCCGTTCAGGTAGCCGTTGTCGACGATCGCGAGCACCAGGCGCGCGTACTCGTCGGGCGCGCCGAGGCGCGAGGGATACGGCACCTGTTGGCCGAGCGAATCCTGCGCCGCTTGCGGCAGGCCCTTGAGCATCGGCGTCTCCATGATGCCCGGGGCGATGGTGACGACGCGGATGCCGTGGCGAGCGAGCTCGCGCGCGATGGGCAGGGTCATGGCGTGCACGCCGCCCTTGCTCGCGGAGTACGCGGGCTGGCCGATCTGCCCGTCGAAGGCGGCGACGCTCGCCGTGTTGACGATGACCCCGCGGTCACCGTCCGCGGTCGGATCGGTCTTCGCCATGACCGCGGAGGCCTGCGCGATGACGTTGTACGTACCGACGAGGTTGACGCGCACGACCCGCTCGAAATCCTGAAGCGAAGCGGGGGTGCCGTCGCGGTCGAGCACCTTGGCGGGCGGGGCGATCCCCGCGCAGTTCACGACGACGCGCAACGGTCCCGCCTCTGCGGCGAGAACGGACGCGGCGGCGATCTGCTCGGCGTCGGTGACGTCGGCCCCGGCGAAGGACCCGCCCAGCTCCTCGGCGACGGTGGCGCCGTTCGACGACGGCAGATCGACGATGGTGACACGGGCTCCGGCCTCGGCGAGTCGGCGCGCGGTGGCGAGGCCGAGGCCCGAGGCTCCCCCGGTGACGAGGGCCGATGCTCCTGCGATGTCCATGCATTCTCCTTCGAAGCTGAAACCGAGTACCACTTTAGTCGAGACTCAGGACCGCGCCGAGCCCCTCTTCCTCTTCGCTCGGCGCCCCGGCTGCGTACGGACGGCCGCGGTGGTTGCGCCATCGACGAGCAGGATCGTCTGCTCGGCCTCCCAGCCGTACGCGGTCTGCAGACGGGCACCGAGCGTAGAGACCGCGTCGGGCACGACCGTCTCGGCGCCGCGGGGCACGTCGGCCGCGCCGGGGTCGAGATCCCGGGCCGCGGCGCGCAGGTCCGCCACGAGACCCCGCAGACGGTCGGGCCCGTAGGCGGCGGATGCCAGGTCCCAGTCACCCACGACCACCGCTGCCCCCGAGGGATACGGCACGGACTCCCTCTCGCTGCGCGGCCCGAAGCGCAGGCGCACGACCGCCGCGCCGATCGCGATCACCGCGAGCGCACCGAGGATCGTCGCGGGGGCGAACGAGAAGGCGGAGAGGTACAGCGCCGAATCCCACCCGACGACGGCCCCCACGACGGCGCGCAGCAGCGAATAGACGGCGAAGACACCGTTCGTGAGGGCGATAGCACGGAGCGGACCGAAGGGCTCGATGCGAGAGTGGCTCGCCACCCACGCGCACGCGCCGCAGGTCGCGGCGAGAGCGACGGCCTTCACCGCGAGAGAGCCGGGAAGCGGAACGGTGGCGGTCACCACGGCGACGACGAGCGCCAGAGCCAGAGTCACGATCGACGTCTTCCGCGCGGGCCGTTCGTCGAGGGCTCTGAGCGCAATGATGAGCAGAGCGGGCGCGAGCACCATCCCCACGTCCCCGAGGACGAGGGTCAGGATGCCACCGCCCGCGCCGTAGATGAAGTACATCGCACTGGAGCCCGCGGCCGTCACCCCCGCGACGGCGGCGAACCGCAGGAAGAGCGTCATGGGGCCCGGGGTTCCGAGGCGCGGGAGGGCGACGAACATCACCGCACCCGCAACGGAAACACTGACCGCGAGTATTCCGAACGACAAGCCCATGGCATCCCCCGTGCTCATTCTGCCGCCGTCCGCACCGAACGTCCCCCGCGCGCAATGCGTGCGGACACGACCCGCAGACGCCGGCGTCGACGGCACCACCCGCGGGGCGTCCGCGCGTCGGCCACCTAGGCTCGACGAGTGACTCCCCCCGGTTTCCGCATCGAGAAGGTCGACGTCGACGACCCCCGTGCCGTCGAACTCCGCAGCGTCTTGGACGCCGACCTCGACGAGCGGTACCGAGACGCCGACGCCGACGACACCCCCGCGATCGCCGCGAAGCGCGCCGAGGCACTTGCCGTGCACCCCGAACAGGTCGTCGCGACGCTGTTGGCGCTCGACACCGACGACACCCCTCTGGGGCACGTCATCCTCCGCCGCCTCGGCGAGGAGTGGGAGCTCAAGCGGCTCGTCGTGGTGCCCGCGGGCCGTCGGCGCGGCATCGGCTCGGCGCTCACCGCCGAGGTCGTCGACCTCGCGCGGCGCGGGGGCGCCCGACGCGTGATCTTGCAGAGCGGCCGCATGCAGCCCGAATCGCTGCGCGTGTACGCCGTCGCCGGGTTCACACCGATGGCCGTGTACGAGCCGTACCTCGAGACCATGCCGCGCTCGCTCTGCTTCGAGTACGTGTTCTGACGAGCCCCGCTGCGTCGAGTGTCCACGACACGCCGCACCGTCTCGTGCCTTCGCGGCGTGCTCCGGACACTCGACGCCGGGCTCACGTCCCCACCACGCGGAACGCCCCCGACAGCACCGCCGCGGCGAGCGCCACGACGATGAGCGCGACCGCGGCGCCGAGGGCCACGGCATCCCGAGACGACAGCGTCGACGGACGCGCCCACGTCCGTTCGATGTCGGAGCCGAACCCGCGGGCCTCCATCGCCGTGGCCAGCTTCGTGCCACGGCGCACGGCGAAGACCAGCAGCACGAACGCCATCGAGAAGAAGCGGCGGAGCGCCCCGCGATCGCCCAGGCCCCGGGCGCGACGGGCCAGGCTCATCGTGCGCCAATCGTCGACGAACAGCCCGACCGTTCGCGCTCCCGCGAGCACGCCCAGCACGAACCGGCTGGGCAGCCTCGCCACCTGCGCGAGGGCGTCGGCGAGCTCGGTGGGGTCGGTGCGGGCGAAGAGCAGGATGATCGGCATGGCCAGGGCCACGACGCGAACCAGCACGGCCAGAGACAGGGCGATCGAGGCGTCGCTCACCGTGGCGAAGAGGAAAGTGCCGTAGACGGTTCCTCCCGGCCGGGCGTAGAGCAGCATGCTCACCGCGGCGACGGGGGCGAACACGATCACGGGCACGAGGCGCTTCAGGACGGTGGCGTACGCCACCCCCGTCAGCGGTACGCACAGCAGCTCGAGGATGAGGGCCGTTCCCGCGCTGACCGCGTCGATCGACACGAGCAGGGGAACCGCGAGCACGAGGACCATCACGACCTTCGTCACGGGGTTCACCCCGTCGAGCCAGGCCGTCCGGGGGCTGTCGTCGACGAGGGCCGTCATGCGGCATCGCCCAGCCGGATGCGGTGCTGTCCGAGGTGACGCACCACGTCGGCGTCGTGCGTGACGGCGACGACCGTGCGCCCGCGCTCGACCTCCCGCTGGAGCAGGGCGACGAGCTCGATCCATCCGCGGCGGTCCTGGCCGAACGTCGGCTCGTCGAGCACGATGACGGCGGGCGAGGCGGCGAGCACCGTCGCGACCGACAGGCGTCTCTTCTGCCCTCCCGACAGCGTGAAGGGATTGGCCAGGGCGAGGGATGCCAGATCCAGACGCTCCAGCAGCTCGTCGACGGTGCGGTCGACCTCCGCCGGCGGCCGGCGCAGGGCACGGGGTCCGACGGCGAGCTCGTCGCGGAGGGTCGAGGCGAGGAACTGGTGCTCGGGCTCCTGGAAGACGGTGCCGATGCGGGTGAGCAACTCGGTCGACCTCCAGCGCGAGGGACGCCGGACTCCGCGCGCCGCGAGCTCCTCCGCGGCGGCGACCTCGCCCGCGAGCTCGGGGAGCAACCCGGCGAGGGTGAGCGCGAGGGTGGACTTGCCGGCGCCGTTCGGCCCCGTGATCACGGTGCCGGCGCCGCGCGGCAGTTCGACGTCGAGCCCCGAGGCGACGACCGTGCTCTTCTCGCGCCCGATCGACAGTGCGGACGCCCGCAGAACGGCATCCGGTGTCCGAACGGGCTCGAGCACGGGCAGCTCGACCGCGCGCCCGGGCACCCACACCCCCGCCGCGGCGAGCGCATCACCGTGCTGCGCGAAGACGCGCTCGGGTGGACCATCGGCGAGGACGCCGCCTCCGGGCGCGAGCACGACGACACGGGTCATCAGGTCGGCCCAGACCGCCGTCCGATGCTCGATGAGCACGACCGTGGTGCCCTCTCGCGCGACGACCCGCTCCACGGCGCGACGGACCTCGGCGACGCCCTCGGGGTCGAGGTTGGCCGTGGGTTCGTCGAGCAGCAGGAGTCCCGGTCGCATCGCCAGCACGCCCGCGAGGGCGAGGCGCTGCTTCTGCCCGCCCGACAGCGCCTTCGTGGGGCGATCGAGGGGGACGGCGAGACCGACGGATGCCACGGCCTCGGCCACGCGCGCCGGGATCTCGTCCGCGGGGACGCCGAGGTTCTCGCATCCGAACGCGACGTCGTCGCCCACCTTCGACAGCACGATGCCCGCCTCGGGGTCCTGCAGCACGAGGCCGATGCGTCCGCGCTGCACCTCGGGCGCCTCGCCGTCGACGAGGATCCGCCCGTTCGCCTCGCCCTCGTCGCTCCCGCCGAGCAGGCCCGCCAATCCCGCGAGCAGGGTCGACTTGCCGGCACCCGAGGCGCCGAGCAGCAGCACGCGCTCCCCGGGTTCGATGACGAGGTCGACCTCGCGCGTGGCGGGGAGCTTACGGCCGGCGTAGCGCCAGCCCCAGCCCTCGACGTCGACGCGTGCGGGGCCCGCCATCAGACGTCGCGGCGCGCTTCCCGGCCCGCGGCGAAGCGGCTGAGCGCTCCGGTGGCGGCGAGAGCACGAACCAGCAGCCAGCCGACGAGACCGGCCAGCAGAGCGCCCGAGACGGCGAGCGTGCCGAGGTAGATGAGGTTGAACTCGAGCGACTTCTCGATGTTGGGGGTGAGGAACAGCTCCAGCACCCAGGCCCCGACACCGGCGCCGACACCCGCGAGCATCGCGACCGGGAGCGTGAACCGCAGGTACAGGAAGGCCAGGAAGATCAGCTCGGCACCCAGGCCCTGCGCCAGGCCCGAGAAGATCGTCGTGATGCCCCACACGTTGCCGATCAGGGCCGACACGATCGCCGCGATCAGCTCGACGAGCAGTGCCGCGCCGGGCTTGCGGATCACGAGGCCGCCGATGACGCCGCCGATCAGCCAGATGCCGACCGCGATTCCGCCGAGGCCCGGGGTGACGCCGTCCATCGCGGTGAACCAGAGGCCGCCGACGGTGTTCCAGCCCCAGAAGAGCAAGCCGATCGCGACACCCAGGACGGCGGCGACGACGATGTCGACGACGCGCCACGAGAAGCGGTCGGCGGTGGCGACCGATGAGCGGTTCGCGAGGGCAGACGGGGACGTGTGCATTTCTCTCCTCCCTGCGCCGGCATGATCCGGATCAGGTTCGACGGTCGAAGCGTGGATTCGCTTCCTCTCAGCCCGGCTCACCGGACTCCCGTGGTTGTCGTGATGAGTATAGGGGGGTGTCGCGGGGTAGCGTGGGCGGGTGCACGAGCAGACCCCGGCCTCACGGCGTGCGCTGCGTGCACAGGATCCTTCGCCTCGCGCGGCGACCTTCGGCGACCATCGACCCGCGCTGTCCACGACGGTCGATCTCGGCCCGGCCCTGTCGACGCCGGATGCCGCGTCCCCGGCGATCCGGTCCGAGGGGCCGGAGCACGGCGGCGTGGTGAGCGGCGGAGTCTCCTCCGGTGGGGCGGCTGGCGCGGCGACGGGGTTCGGGACGACCGAGCCCGCGGCATCCGATGCCCCCACCGGGGACTCCCCTTCTGTGTCCACCCAGGGCGCGACGGCAGGCGGCTCCCCCGCCGCAACCGGAACCGGGACCACCGGGCCCACGGCATCCGATGCCCCCGTGGCCACCCAGGGGACGACGGCAGGCGACTCCCCGGGCGCAACCGGACCTGGGACGACCGAGCCCGCGGCATCCGATGCCCCCGTCGGCGGCGCACCCGCCGGGCCTCTCCCGGTCGCGCTCGGCGCGCTGCTCTGGGTCGATCCCGACGATGCGGCAGCGCCCCGACCCGCCCCGACCTTCGTCGTCTCAGGTGCCACCGCGCGCTCGGCCGATCTGCTCGCCGGCGCGCGGCGACCGATCCTGCGGCCCGGGACCGTCATCCCGACGCTCCTCTTCGTGTTGATCATCGCCGCCTACGCCGCGACGACCCTGCTCTGGCCGCTCAACGCCGTCATGCCGACGACCCGGCCGGTCGCCGTGCAGCCCATCGCGGCCGCAACTGCCGTTCCGGCGTGGCCCGCCGAGGGCGAAGCGGCGATCGCGCTCGACGGGGTCCCCGACACCCTGTCCTCGTCGGCCAGCGCACCCGAGTCCATCGCGAGCATCACCAAGGTCGTCACGGCGCTCGTCGTTCTCGATCGGTTGCCGCTGGCCCCGGGCGAGCAGGGCAAGACGTACACCTTCACGCAGGCCGACAGCGCCGACTACTGGCAGTACCGTGCGCGCGGAGAGTCCTCGCTCGACGTCCCCGTCGACGGAAGCCTGACCCAGCTGCAGATGCTGCAGGGCATGCTCATCGCGTCCGCCAACAACTACGCGCAGCGCCTCTCGACAGACCTCTTCGGGTCGGATGCCGAGTTCGCGGCCGCCGCGACCCAGTACCTCTCGCAGCGGGGCATCGAGGGCATCACGATCGTGAACCCCACCGGCATCGAAGCCGGCAACACGGCGACCCCGGCCGCACTCATCGCGCTGGCCGAGCGGGCGCTCGCCAATCCCGTGATCGCCGAGATCGTCCGGACGCCCGAGCTGACCCTGCCCGGTGCCGGCTCGTTCAAGAACGGAAACGCGCTGCTCTCCGACCCCGGCGTGATCGGAGTGAAGACGGGCACGCTCGATGCCTGGAACCTGCTGACCGCGAAGGACATCACCGTCGGCACGGCGACCGTGCGCGCGTACGCCGCCGTGCTCGGTCAACCCGGTCCCGACAGCCGCAACCAGGCGGCCCGAGACCTCTTCGCCCGCATCGAGCAGGAGCTGCAGCCGCGGCCGTCGGTCCCGGCCGGCACGCTCGTGGGCAAGGCCCAGACGCTGTGGGGTCCCGACATCGATCTCGTGACGGCGTCCGACGCCACCGTCGTGCTGTGGAACGGTGGAACGGCGCAGACGTCCACGTCCTTCACCCTCGGCGACACCACCGAGGCCGGCCAGACCGTCGGGACGCTCACCGCGACCGGTCCGGTCGACGCCGACACCGTCGACGTGAAGCTCACCGAAGAGATCGAGCCGCCGAGCCCCTGGTGGCGCCTCACGCACCCACTCGACCTCCTCGGTCTGAACGACTGAGCCATGGATCTCTCCGTGGATGCCACCTCCTCGACGCCGCCGTTCGAGCAGGTGCGGGCGCAGGTCATCGCGCAGATCGAGGCCGGTGAACTCGTGGCCGGGACGCGGCTCCCGCCCGTCCGTGCGCTCGCCACCGACCTCGGCCTGGCCGCCAACACCGTGGCGCGCACCTACAAGGAGCTCGAAGAAGCGGGATACGTCGAAACGCGCGGTCGCGCCGGCACGTTCGTGAAGGGTGCCGACGCGGCATCCGCTCGGGCCGCCGTCGCGGCACGCACGTACGTCGAGGCGGTGCGACGCCTCGGGGTGTCGCCCGATGACGCGGTCGAGCTCGTGCGGGCGGCGCTGCGGGATCGCTGACGCGGGCGATGGGCCGCGATGCGCGGCGGGTGGGCCGCGGTGCGCGGGCCGCGGCGCGGGGCGATGGGCCCCGGTGCGCGGGCACGGCGGGCGGGCCGCGGTGCGCGGGCACGGTGGGTGGGCCGCGGTGCGCGGGGCGGTGGGCTGCGCGTGAGCGGCCGGTCGGCATGGTGCGCGGTGGCCGAGAGTTCGAGAGTCGTCGGGCCGGCGAGCGCGAGGCTGCCAGTGACCGGCTCGCTCGACCGTTCTCGCATCGGGTGGGCGACTCTCGTAGCTGCCGCTCATCGCGACGGGACAAGGTAGGCCGGCCAGCTCGGGCCGCGGCCGAGGATCCGTCGCTCCTCGATGGCGTCACCTGTTCGAGCCATCCCGTCCGCCCTCCCGGCCGCACCGTTTCTCCCCAGGCCGACGCCCTGAGAAGTTATCCCCACCTGGGATTTTCTGATCAATCGAATGTCGGAGGTCACCGCTAATCTGCACACATGCACGACGAACCCTCCCCGACGAACTCCGACGGGCCTCGCCTGCTGTCGGCGCTCGTCGACGAGGTCCGCCGCGCCAGCACCGCCCTCGCCGCTGCCGAAGCCTCCCGTACCCGCGCCCTCGCCGAGGCCGGCCATCTCGCCCTCGAGGTCATGGCGGGGCTCTGCGCGTCCTCCCGAGCCGCCGAACTCGCGCTCCGCGAGGTCGCGGCCGAGATCGCCGCGGCCGAGAGCATCTCGGACCGTACGGTGCAGACCCAGATCGGTCGCGCCATGGCCCTTGTCGACGATTACCCCGAGACCCTCGCCGCCTGGGAAGAGGGAAAGCTGACCCGCGCCCACGTGGGAGTGATCCTCGACATCGGCTCCCCGCTTCCGGTCGAGGTCCGCGGTGAGTTCGACGAGGTCGCCGTGACCACCGCCGAGGGTCTCAGCCCCGGGCGGTTGCGCTCTCGCCTCGCCGCACTCGCCGAACGCCTGCACCCCACCACTCTCACCGAGCGCCACCACCGCGGCCGCGACACCCGCTGCGTGCGCATCACCACCGGTCCCGACGGAATGTCGGACCTCGTCGCCACCCTCCCCACCGTCCTCGCGGTGGGGATCTACGACCGCCTCACCCACCAAGCCCGTACTCTCATCGACACCCGCCTTGACGACCCCATCGCCTCCACCGACGAACGCACGACGGCGCAGCTGCGGGCCGACATCCTCGCGGACCTGCTGCTCACCGGCTCCCCCGAAGCCGATCCCACACGCACCGATGACGGGCCCGGCACCCTCGGCGCCATCCGCGCGCGCGTTCAGGTCGTCGTCCCCGCCCTCACCGTCCTGGACCGCGACGGTGAGAACACCGACCCCGCCGAACTCATCGGCCACGGCCCCATCGATGCCACCACCGCCCGCGCCCTAGCCGAGGCCACCACGCTCCCCTGGGACCGGGTCGTCACGCACCCCATCACCGGGGCGGTCCTGCACACCGACACCTACCAGCGCACCACCGCCATCGACCGACACCTCCGCGCTCGCGACCGCCACTGCCGATGGCCCGGCTGCACCGTCCCCGCCATCCGCTGCGAAGTCGACCACACCCACGACTACGCCCTCGGCGGGTCCACCGACGTCGCCAACCTCGCCCACCTGTGCCAGCGCCACCACACCCAGAAGCAGTTCACCCGCTGGGCCGTGAAGCAGCTCCCGGGCGGAACCCTGCAATGGACCAGCCCCACCGGCCGGACCTACACCGACGAGCCCCTCCCCTACTCCCCCGCCGTCCGGTTCCTTCCCGACGACCCACCCCCGCCCGACCCCGACGATGACGGATCATCGCCGCCTTTCTGATGCGCGATCGCGCTTTCCGCGGGCTGCGTCTTCGCGCGCGCCTGGGCCTGCCGGGCCGTTACGCTCGGCCCCATGCCTCTCGCCTTGGTAACCGGAGCAGCGCGCGCTGACAGCATCGCCGCGGGTATCGTTCCGCGTCTCAGAAGCGACGGCTGGGACGTGGTGACGAGCGACCTCGTCGACGGCGACTACCCCTGCGATCTCGCAAGTGCCTCGGGCCCCACGCGTCTCGTGGAGCGCGTATCGAGCGACCGCGGGCCGATACAGGCGCTGGTGTTGAGCCACGCACACGACATCGAGTCCGGAATCCTCGACACCACCGCCGAGAGTTTCGATCGCCACACAGCCGTGAACGCCCGTGCATCTCTCCTGATGATCGCCGCATTCGCCCGGCAGGTCGACGCCACCGGTGGCGCGATCGTCGCCTTCACGAGCGACCACACCACCGGCAACCTGCCGTACGGAGCCTCGAAAGGAGCTCTCGATCGGATCGTCATCTCGGCTGCACGCGAACTCGGTCCGCGCCGCATCTCCGCCAACGTCGTCAATCCGGGCCCCATAGACACCGGATGGATGGACGACACCACGCGCGATGCAATGCCCGCCTACCATCCCCTGGGTCGACTCGGGACGCCCCGGGACATCGCGGGCATCACGGCCTTCCTCCTCTCCGACGAGGGGCGCTGGATCAGCGGCCAGCTGCTGCACGCGGACGGCGGGTTCTCCGCGCGCTATTGACCGCGTCCGGTAGCCCGCTCCCGAGGCTGACCGCGTCGGGTAGCCCGCTCCCGAGGCTGACCGCGTCGGGTAGCCCGCTCCCGAGGCTGACCGCGTCGGATAGCCCGCTCCCGAGGCGCGGCTTGCACGGCGGAACCGCTGCTCTCTGGGGAGCAGGTCGGGCGAGACCGCAGATACCGGGGTCGAAGCTGACGCCCGGCTAGACCGGGCCCCGCGAGGGCGTCGGCGGTTGTGGATAACCGACTTGCACGTTCCGGCGGATACGCGATTATGGAGTCGCAAGCGAAACCGGGGGGCGACGCTCTCGCCAGTGGTCGGGCCCCGTTCGTGCCACGCGCGAGAGGAACCTGGACATGGTCGGAATGATCCGAGTCGACGACGGAGTGAGCGACTATCACGTCTCACGGATCCGACAGGCGAGCGACGACCTGCCCAACGATGCGGCGATCACCGTCGTTCACGGCAACCGCGAAGAGGACGCTCCCGAGGCGTATACGAAGAAGCTGGAGAGCGTCGCTGAGGAGATCGCTGCACGAGTGCAGGAGGTCCGTGAGTTCGCCCTGCGCAATGCCGACGCGCTCGCGCAGGCAGTCTCCCTGCTCCGCGAGCGAGATCAGATCAGTGCCGGTGAAGCTCGAAGCGCGGCTGCGCTCATCGACGACATCGCCAACGGAACGACTCCGGCGGTCTCGTCGACACCAGCACCCGCTCCTTCCGGCGACGCCGCTGCCGCGCGGTCAGGGTTCGGCGGATGAAGCGCCACGGGAGAACTCGAGCGATGGCGAGCCTCGGCGTCGCCGCTGTGGCGATGCTCCTCACCTCAGTTCCCGCGGAGCCCGCGACCGCAGCGGATGCCGGTGAATGGTGGTACGACGCGTACGGTGTTGCAGCCATCCACAACGAGGGATGGACGGGCGCCGGCGTGAAGATCGCGGTGATCGACAGCAACATCAACCCCGACCTCCCCGTCTTCGCAGGTCGCAATCTGAAGGTCGACCCTCGCCCGCTCTGCGCCGAGGTTTCTTCACCGACCACGACAGAACGCACCGTGGGGGCCGGACACGGCGCGACCGTGGTTGCGCAGATCATCGGTAGCGGACAAGGACCCGGCGGCATTCGCGGAATCGCGCCGGATGCCGAGGTGACGTTCTACAGCCTCGGAACCCAGACGGACGAAGAGCCCTGCACGGCCGCCGAGTACGGAGACCAGCTCACCGCCGTCGCGCTCGGCGTTCAGCGCGCCCTCGACGACGGCGCAGATATCATCACGACCTCGGTTGCCGGGGGGAAGGAGCCAGGGGACTCAGACGTGATAGCGAACGCCATCGCAAAAGGCGTCATCGTGGTCGCATCGGGCCCCAACCCCACCACGCGAGACCTTGCCGGACTCCGCGAGTATCAAGGCGTGATCGTCGCGTCGGCGGTCGATGAGGCGGGCCAGCTGAACACCTACGACGACGGCCGCTCGCTGGTCTATCCGCGCACCGCCGTAGTCGCCCCCGGGGTGGGTCTCACCACAGTGGGCAGCGCGAGCGGCGGCTGGGACAGCGCCGGGCGAGGATCAGGATCATCCTTCGCCGCGCCTCTCGTCGCGGGAACTCTCGCCCTGGCAGAGCAGCGCTCGCCTCAAGCCACGTCCAACCAATTGGTTCAGGCGTTGCTCCGCAATACCGGCAGAGAACCGCATGAATTGTCGGATGACCGGAGCAGTGGTTACGGCTTCGGCTTGGTGTGGCCGGCCAATATCGTCGGAGTGGATGCCACGACATACCCCGACGACAACCTGCTGGTCGGACGAGTCGAGGCGGCTCCGACCGCCGCGCAGATCGAGGAGGCTGCCGCACGGGGCTCCGCATATCCCCCGGTGGCCGAACCCTCCGTGACCTCTCCGACAGACGTCCGTCCCCGTTCCGACGACGATCCGAAGAGTAGTCCGGCGGAACCGGACATCATGCTGATTGCCGTCTTGAGCGCGCTCGGCCTGATCGTCATCGCAGCCGGGGCGGTAGTTGCCATCACCGTGACTCGGAGGAATCGGACGAGACGTGTCGCGCAGGACACCCGAGAGAGAGTTGAGCAGCCGTGACCGGTCGGTACGAGCAGGCGTTGATCAATCTCGCCGAAGGTGGAGCACCATTCGACGTGCCCGCGACGCGAGACCTCATCGAAAAGTTGAGCTCGCTCCGGAAGGTCGTCTCGGGCGCCGCTGAGCTGCCGGGCATCGAAGGCGAGGCCGCCGGGGCAGCGAAAGCAAAGTTCGACGCGGCGGCGGAGACGATCGGGCAGCAGATCGCGTATCTCGAGGGAACGCTCGACGATGCCCTCCGCCTGGCGAACGGACTGCGGGACGCAGCCCGCGAGAAGCTTTCGGCGTTGCCAGCCGGGAGCTTGTCGGGCGGCCAGGAGACCGTCGTCCGTTCTGCCGCGGTCGGAACGACGCTGTTTCTCGGGCCTATCTCGCTGCTGGCTGGAGAGGGAGCGGTGCAGGCCTTCAACGCCTACCTCGCGCAACAACGCGAGCAACAGGCGCAAGGTGACTTCACCACCATCAGCCAAACTCTGAACGGGATGTCGCCACCGGTGCCGCCGCCGGCCGCGCTTTCCAGCGAGGGCGGGCGATCGGTCGAGCTTGAGGATGGCCCTGCCGATCCGGGCACGAACGATCCCGGCCAGCGGCCAATCGGCGGCGGTGACCGAAGTGGAAACCAGAGTGTCCCCGTCCCTCGTGGCCCCGCGCCCGTCGGAGACGCTGCCACGCCCGTCCCCCCGCCGGCGCATCTCGTCCCCTCTCCCGACGCCCCCCGTGGCCCCGGTATCGACCTCGGACAGGTCCCCCCGCACTACACCCCGCCCACGCCGGACGGCTCCATCTCCGGCATCGGTACCCTGCCCGGACACATCTCCGGCCCCGGCTCGATCGGCGGTTCCTTCCCCGGTGGTGGCATCTCCGGCGGAGGCGCAGGCCTCGGTTCGGGCCTCTCGGCGGGACTGATCGCAGGGGGCGGTGGCGCCGCCGCGCTGAGCCGGTTGAGCTCTGGAAGGGGCGCGAGCACCGCGGCTGCCGGACGCCCGATCAGCGGCAGCGGGGGCCTCCTGGGCAAGAGCGGCGCCTCGGCCACCGGTGCCGGACTCAGCGCACGCTCGGGCACCGGCTCCCTGGTCGGCGGTGCCACAGGCGGCACGGGTACGTCCGGAACCGGCGCGAACGCCGCCGCGGCGGGCAGCCGCGGAGCCGGAACCTCGGCCTCCACCGGTGGAGCCGGCGGCACGGCGGGCGGCGGCACGGCCGGCGCCGCCGGCAGCCGAGGCGCCGGGGGCATGGGATCGGGCTCACGCTCCGACCGCCGCGACGAGCGACGCGGCCTCGGCGGCCCCATCGCACCGCGTCTCGAGGACGACGACGAGACCGCACCGCGTTCCGAGAACGCCGCCGCGGGCTCACGCGACGACTGAAGCGCGGCGAACGAACCACGGCATCCGGAGGCCGACGACCTGCTAGCGTGCCAGGCAGTGACACGGGGTGCCCACCAGGGCTGAGAACACACCCGTCGAACCTGATCTAGTTCGTACTAGCGAAGGGATGTCGCGAATGGTCGTTCGCACGTCGTCGTCTCTGTCCACCCCCGCCGAAGCGCTCCGCGCGCTCCGCGAAGCCACTCCGCTCACGCAGTGCATCACGAACGCGGTGGTGACGAACTTCACCGCCAACGCGCTCCTGGCCCTCGGCGCTTCGCCCGCGATGTGCGACATCCCGGGCGAAGCCGGCCTGTTCGCCGGCATCTCCGGCGGAGTGCTCGTCAACCTGGGCACCCCCACGAGCGAGCAGAGGGATGCCGCCCGCGAGGCCGTCGCCGCCGGAACGCCCTGGGTCCTCGACCCGGTCGCCGTCGGCGCCCTGCCCGTGCGCACCGCCCTCGCGCGGGAGCTCCTCGATGCGCACCCGGCGATCATCCGCGGGAACGCGTCCGAGATCCTCGCCCTCGCGGGAACCGGCGCCGGCGGACGCGGCGTCGACGCCACCGACTCCCCCGAGAACGCACTCGACGCCGCCCGCTCCCTGGCGCTCCGCACCGGCGGTACCGTCGCCGTCTCGGGAGAGACCGACATCATCGTGGATGCCGACCGCACCGCGCGCGTGAGCGGAGGCAGCGCCCTGCTGACCAAGGTCACCGGCGGAGGCTGCGCCCTCGGCGCCGCGATGGCGAGTCTGCTCGCCGTGGCCACCGCCTTCGACGCGGCGACCGCCGCGAGCGCGATCTGGGCCGTGGCGTCGGAGCGGGCGGCATCCCGAACGAGAGGGCCCGGATCCTTCGCGGTGGCATTCCTCGACGAACTGGCGGCCCTGCAGCCCGCCAACCTCGAGGGCCGCGTCGACGACGAGGTCGCCCGATGACCGACGATCTGTCCCTGCATCTCGTCACCGATCACCGTGTCCCGTTCGCACGCCTGCGCGACCTCGTCGACGCGGCGGTCTCGGCCGGCGTCACTGTTGTCCAACTGCGCGACAAGGTCGCCGGCGGCAGCGAACTCCTCGCGCGCACGCTCGACCTCGCCGACGTCGTCGCCGGACGCTGCGCCTTCGTCGTCGACGACCGCCTCGACGTCGTCCTCGCCGCGCGCGAACGCCTGGGCCGTACAGACGGCTCCGGCCGAAACGGCGCGCGGGTCGACGGCATCCACCTCGGCCAGAGCGACATCCCCGTCGACGCGGCGCGCGCCCTGCTCGGCCCGGATGCCCTCGTCGGGTGGACGGCGAACACCCCGGCGCACCTCGCGACGGCCGAGGCGTTCCCCCACGGAACCATCGACTACCTCGGCGTCGGCGTCATCCGGGCGACGTCGACGAAGCCCGACCACCCGCGTCCGCTGGGCATCGACGGGTTCGGCGCGCTCGCGGCATCCACTCCCCTCCCGTGCGTCGCGATCGGCGGAATCGGCCTCGACGACGTCGCCGCCCTCCGCCGGGCCGGCGCCGCGGGAGTCGCGGTCGTGTCGCTGGTGAGCGAAGCCGACGATCCGGCAGCGACCGTCCACGACCTGCGCTCCGCGTGGGAGGGCGGAGCATGATCCCCCGCGTCCTCAGCATCGCCGGCACCGACCCCACCGGCGGGGCGGGCATCCACGCCGACCTGAAGTCGATCGCCGCGTTCGGCGGGTACGGCATGGCGGTCGTCACCGCCCTCGTCGCCCAGAACACCCTCGGCGTCCGGTCGGTCCACGTGCCGCCGACGACCTTCCTCGACGAGCAACTGCGTGCCGTCAGCGACGACGTCACGATCGACGCGGTGAAGATCGGCATGCTCGGCTCGACCGAGGTCATATCGACCGTCGACCACTGGCTCACCGCGACGCGACCGCCGATCGTCGTCCTCGATCCCGTCATGGTGGCCACGAGCGGCGACCGCCTGCTCGACGCCGACGCCGAAGACGCCGTGCGCGCACTCTGCCGCCGCGCGGATCTCGTCACGCCGAACCTCCCCGAGCTGGCGGTGCTCGTGCGCGAACCGCGTGCGACGACGTGGGAGGCCGCCGTGGCCCAGGCGCGACGCCTCGCGGCCACGGCCGACACCGTCGTCCTGCTCAAGGGCGGGCACCTCGACGGGGAGCAGAGTCCGGATGCCATCGTCGACAGCGCCGGTGTCCACCCGGTGAAGGGCCGCCGCGTCGACACCCCGCACACCCACGGCACGGGCTGCTCACTGTCGTCGGCGATGGCGACCCTCGCCGCGCACGGCCTGCCCTGGACCGAGGCCCTCGCCCGCGCCAAGCGCTGGCTCACCGGCGCCCTCGAGCACGCCGAGGCGCTGCACGTCGGCCGGGGAAACGGACCGATCGATCACCTGCACGAGCTGCGCCCCCACATCGACCTCGGCGGGTCGTGGAGCAGAGAGCGGTGGGATGCGACCGCCTCGATCCGCGCCGACGTCGACGCGTGCGGATTCGTGCGGGGTCTGGCATCCGGCACCCTCGATCGCGAGGCGTTCGCCTGGTATCTGGGTCAAGACCTGCAGTACTTGCGCGAATACGCACGGGTGCTCGCGCGCGCGGCGGCCCTCGCTCCCACGGTCGAGGAGCAGCGGTTCTGGGCGACTGCCTCGGTGTCGTGCCTGGTCGAGGAGGCGGCCCTGCACCAGTCGCACGTCGATCCCGCGGGGCTCGAATCCGCCCCGGCGACCCGGGCCTACACCGACCACCTGCACGCGGCAGCGGCCGCGGGGTCGTACGCGGTGCTGGTGGCCGCGATCCTGCCCTGCTTCGTCCTGTACACCGACATCGGCGTGCGCTGGCGGGGCACCTTCGACGCCGACCATCCCTACGCCGATTGGCTCACGGCCTACGGCGACGAGACGTTCGCCGCGTCGTCCGCCGAGGCGGCGCGCATCGCGGATGCCGCAGCGCGGGCGGCATCCCCTCCCCTCCGGCGCGAGATGGCCGCGGCCTACGACCGATCGATGGAGCGCGAACTCGCGTTCTTCGAAGCGCCCCTCGAACGCACGTGAGGTGCCGGGGATCCCGCTCGCGAGAGGGATCCCCGGCACCTCGGGTGACGACGGGTGGGGGACTCAGCCGCTCTTGCGACGGAATTCCCGCTTGGTGACCGCTCCGTGCGTGCCCTGCACGGCGGAGTGGCCGTCGAGGTGCGCCTGACCGGAACGGTGCTGACCGTTCTTCTTCTCCAGCGCTTCCTTGAACTTGCGCTTCATGTCGTCGGATGCCGTGGCACCCGAGGTCTCGTCGGTACTCATGCCTCCACCCTAGGGAGGTCCCGGCTACCTGTCGCGGGTCAGACGTGCCGCACGCGCTGCTGCAGACGGGTGCGGATGTCGAACAGTTCGGTACCGCCGACCTCGCGACCCCCGGTGATCCCCCGCCGGAGCAGCGTGGTCAGCGCGCTGCGGGTGACGAGGGCGACGGGTGTTCCGCGCACCTTGCCGAGTTCGGTGATCGCATCGAGCACGGCGTCGTCGGGGAGCACCACCATCGCTCCGCTGAAGCGGACGCCCGCGGCACGCGCGATCACGCGTGCCCGAGACACGAGCTCGGTCACCGGCGAGCCGATGACGTTCGCTCCGGTGATCTCTCCGCGGCGCACGCCCACCGGGCCGCCGAAGTCCTCGCTCAACAGGGCGTAGAGGCCGCTGGGTCCGAGCACGAGGTGGTCGAGCTTCTGCTCCGGGTCGCGCCCGTCGCGGTCGGCGAACACGTCGTGCCACACCGTGTACCCCATGCCCAGCTCCGAGACGAGACGCGCGGTCTCTTCCTCGGCGAGCGCGTCGGCGAGGATGTGGCGGATCTCGGGAGGAGCCGAGCGAACGAGCGAGGGATCGTAGGGGTCGGGGATCTCGACGCCGCGCCCCACCCATTCGCGGATGAGTCCGAGGTACCGCTCGCGACGCCACCCGCCGGGCTGGCCGTGCGATCGGGCGCGCGGGCGCGTGTCGGCCGGACGGGAGGGAGCGGATGCCGGCACCCCGCCGCCCCATTCCCCTGGAGCCGTCCCGCGACCACGGTCGTAGGCGCTCCGCGCCTCGGGCGTTCCGACGAGCTCCCAGGCGCGCTGCACCTGGACGAACAGCGCGGCGTCTCCCCCGGTGTCGGGGTGCGTCTCGCGCAGACGCACACGGTAGGCCCGTCGTAGGCCCTCATCGTCGATGTCGGCCGCGACGCGGAGCACCTCGTATGCCGAGGACGACATGGGACTGTCGAACACGTGCGTCATCCGTTCTGCCGCGTGGACGCGGCGCCCCTCAGGCTAACCCGGCTCGGCTGTGCACGGCCCGGGCGACGAGATCACGCCCGCGTCACCACAGCGCGGGCTCGGGGGTGAAGGCGAACGCCTCGGCGACGCGCTCGGGGGGAAGGTCCTCCAGGCGCGCGGGAGTCCACGACGGAGAGCGATCCTTGTCGACGACCTGCGCGCGGATGCCCTCGACGAGGTCGGGCTGGGTGAGCGCGAACCACAGGACCAGGCCGTACTCCTGAGCGAGCGCGGCGCGCAGAGACGGCAGGGCGCGTGCCCGACGGACCGCTTCGAGCGTCACGGCGAGCGCGGTGGGCGCCGACGACGCGAGCAGCTCGGCCGTCTCGCGCGCTTCGGCCTCGGGACGCCGACGCAGACGCTCCAGGATGCCGAACACGTCGTCGGCCGCGAAGGCGTCGTCGACCCACGCGCGGGCGGCCTCAAGCCGCGAAGGTTCCGGGGTCTCGTCGAACAGCAGCACCAGCTCGGTGGGGCTCGACGGGTCTGCGCGGTTCTCGAGCGCCTCGTAGAGCGCCTCGAGGTGCGCGGTGGGCACCATGTGGTCGGCGAAGCCGGCGTACACCGCGTCGGCGGCATCCATCGTCCCGCCCGTGAGGGCGAGGTACTCGCCGAGACGGCCGGGAGCGCGAGCCAGCAACCACGATCCGCCCACGTCGGGCGTGAACCCGATGCGGGTCTCGGGCATGGCGAGGCGGGAGCGCTCGGTGACGATGCGGATCGCCGCGTGACCGGCCAGCCCTATGCCACCGCCCATGCAGACGCCGTCGGCGATCGCGACGACGGGCTTGCGCGAGATCGCGATGCGATGGTCGAGGGCGTACTCCTCACGGAAGAAGGCGTGCACCTCGTCGACGCGGCCCGCCGTGACCATCTCGTGGAGCGCCCGCACGTCCCCGCCGGCACAGAAACCGCGATCCCCGGCACCGTCGAGCAGGATGACGTCGACGTCGGTGTCGTGCTCCCAGCGGTCGAGCGTGAGGTTCAGCGCGCGGATCATCTCGAGGTCGAGGGCGTTGATCGCTCGCGGGCGGTTCAGCGTCAGATGTCCGAGACCGCCGCGGCCCCGGACCAGGACGCTGTCATCGGCGGCGTCGCTCGCGCTGACGTCTTCGGTTCGCTGTGCGTGCACGGTGCCACGTTACACAGCCGCTCCGCCGCGCCCTCGACTGTGGATAACTGTGTTTTCGCCCCCGGATCGGGGAAGATGGGAAGAACGCACGCAGAACGAAAGGTGCCGTATGCCCGACGGACAGGTGCTGGAGCTCGCCGGGCTCACCAAACGCTTCGGCTCGGTCTCCGCCGTCGACGATCTCTCCGCCCGCGTCGAGCCCGGGCAGGTCACCGGCTTCCTCGGCCCCAACGGCGCCGGCAAGACCACCTCGCTGCGCATGCTGCTCGGGCTGGTGCGCCCCACCTCGGGCACCGCGACGATCGGCGGCAAGCACTTCAGCGAGCTGTCGTCGCCGCTGCAGACCGTCGGCGCCGCGCTCGAGGCCTCGAGTTTCCACCCCGGGCGTTCCGCCGCGAACCACCTCAAGGTCTACGCCCGCGCCGCGGGGCTCCCGGCCTCTCGGATCGACGAGGTGCTCGGTCTCGTCGGGCTCGCCGACGTCGCCGGCCGGCGGGTCGGCGGCTTCTCGCTCGGCATGCGCCAGCGCCTCGGGCTCGCCACGGCGCTCCTCGGCGACCCGGGCGTCGTCGTCCTCGACGAGCCGTCGAACGGCCTCGACCCCGAGGGCATCCGCTGGATGCGCTCGCTGCTGCGCCATCTGGCCGAAGAGGGGCGGACGGTGCTCATCTCGTCGCACCTGCTGGCCGAGGTGCAGCAGACGGTCGACGCCCTGCTGATCATCTCGCGCGGCCGCCTGGTGTTCCAGGGCGGTATCGAAGACCTCGCCGACCCCGACGAGTACGCCACCGTGGTCGACTCCCCCGACCGTGCGGCCCTGTCGGGTGTGCTCGACGGGCGCGGGATCGACTACCAGCTCCTGCGCAACGGCTTCACGATCCGCCACCACGACCCGGCCGAGATCGGCGCTCTGGCCGCCGGCGCCGGCATCGCCCTGTCGAACCTGCAGAGCAAGGGCGCGAGCCTCGAAGACATCTTCCTCGAGCTCGTGAGCGGCGTGCGCGTGCACGAGAGCGCGGGCGCGGCTCCCGCCGTCTCAGCGGTCCCGGATGCCGAGACCCCGGCCCCCGCGGCCGACATCGACGCCTTCCCGGTACCGACCGGTGAGCCGGCCCCGGCCGTCAGCCACGACGCTCTCTCGCCGGAGTCCCCGGCCCCGCACGACGACGCGCGTCCCTCCACCGCTCTCGTCGCGGTCCTGGCTCCGCCGCGCGCGCTGCGTACCGCGGCCGAGGTTCCCGAGGCGGGTCCTCGGCAGTCGTACGCGGTGGCGTCGACCGGTGTGATCGACATCGTCGCGCCCGCCGACCACGCCGCGAGCCGGCCCGACGAACAGTCCGCCGACCAGCCCGCCGACCGGGAGGTGCAGCGATGAGCCTCGTCGCCGCCACGCGCTCCGAGTACACCAAGCAGTTCAGCACCGCCGGTTGGTGGGTGCTCGCGATCGTTCTCGTCGCCTACGTCGGCTTCACCGCCGCCGCGCTCGCCTTCGTCTTCGGCGGCCTCGCCTCGGGTGAGCTCACGGGGGCGAACGGCCCCGCGATGTCGAGCGCCGGTGTTCCCTCCCTCGTCTACAGCTCGGCCACCGCGGTCGGCTACGTCTTCCCGCTGCTCGTCGGCACCCTCATGGTGACGACCGAGTTCCGCCACAAGACCCTGACCCCGACGTTCCTGTCGACCCCCCGCCGCGGCGTCGTCCTCGTCGGCAAGTTCGTCGTCGGCATCGTGGTCGGGCTGCTCTACGGCATCCTGGGATCGATCGCCGCCGTCGCCGCCGGCGCGGGAGTGCTGAGCGTCTTCGGCATCGACGCGCAGCTCGGAGCGTCCGACACCTGGGTGCTGATCGGGCGCATGCTGCTCGCCTTCGCGCTCTGGGCCCTGGTCGGTATCGGCGTCGGCACGGTCGTGCGCAACCAGGTCGCCGCGATCGTCATCGTGCTGGCCGTGACCCTCTTCATCGAGCCGATCGTGCGCACCGTCGGCGGGCTCGTCGAGGGCTTCAGCGGCGTCGTCAGATGGTTCCCCAGCGCCGCGAGCGATGCCCTCGTGGGGCAGACGATCTTCGGCACCATGGGCACGGGTGATGACAGCAGCCTCGAGTGGTGGGTCGGCGGGCTCGTCCTCCTGGGGTACGCGGTCGTGTTCCTCGTCATCGGCCTCTTCACCACCTGGCGCCGCGACATCGACTGAGCGGGTGCCGCGCGCCGCGAGTGCGCGCGGTGTCCCCGCATTTGGTCGGCCCCTCCGGGGTCGGTGAGAATCAACCGTGCTCGATGGACCGGTGATCGCCGAGTGGCTTCCCGTTTCGGTGGCAGCCCTCGTGCTGCTGTTGATCGCCGCGGGGGTGGCCGGCTGGGTCGACGCCGTCGTCGGCGGCGGCGGGCTCATCCAGCTCCCCGCGCTCGTGATCGCCGTCCCGAAAGACGTCGCGACCCCGTTCATCCTCGGCACCAACAAGCTGTCGTCGTTCTTCGGAACACTGTCGGCCAGCTGGGTGTACCTGCGTAAGATCCGGGTGCAGCTCGTGCTGCTGATCCCCCTCGTGGCCGGGGCGTACGCGGGTTCCACGGTCGGCGCGGCGCTCTCGCGATTCGTCCCCCGCGAGGTGCTGACCCCGATCGTGCTCGTGGCGGTGATCGCCGTCGCGCTGTACACCCTGCTCAAGCCCCAGATGGGCCTGCACCACGAACCTCGGCACGACAAGGCGGCGGCCATCGCCTGGCGGGCGGCGGCGATCGGTCTCGCGGTCGGGTTCTACGACGGCATCCTGGGTCCGGGGACGGGCTCGTTCTTCGTCATCCTCATCGTGAGCGTGCTGGGCTACGGATTCCTGCAGGCGAGCGTGAACGCCAAGATCGCGAACCTCACTACGAACCTCGCCGCCCTCGCCGTGTACGGCGTGCACGGAGAGATCCTGCTCGTGCTCGGACTCGCGATGGCGGCGATGAACATCACGGGCGGCTTCATCGGTGCGCACATGGCGACCCGGCGCGGCAGCGGCTTCGTGCGGGTCGTGTTCCTCGTGACGCTGTCGATCCTGATCGTCAAGCTCGCGTGGGACACCGTGGTGCAGTTCACGTCGTAGCCCCGGCTCGCGGGAGCGGCGTCTCAGGCGTCGCGGTATCCGTTGAGTGTCCAAAACACCCGGACGTTTTGAAAATCCGTCCGGGTGTTCTGGACACTCAACGTGCGGAGGGGGCGCGGGCGCCGGCGGGTGCCGGCCCGGAGCACCGGTGCCGGCCCGCGCGCCGTCAGCGCACGATGTCGGCGACGTTCTCCGGCTCGGATGCCACGTCGAGACGCAACGCCTTCAGCAGCGCGACCCCGTGCTTGGTCGTCAGCACCAGGCGTTCGAACTCGTCGTGGCCCGACAGGTCGACGACGACGCTGGGCTTGCGGCCCCGGATGATGACGAAGTCGTTGCCCCCGGCGGACTTCCAGGTGCCGGCACCGACGGCGACGGGCAGGTTGATGCCGGGGTTGGGCACGCCGCGGATCCAGGTCCACGCGTCGTCGGTGAGCTGCACGCGTTCGATGTGCTCACGCGGGACGACGATGTTGCTCTTGCGGAAGGACATCGCACGCTCGGTCGGCGAGAGCACGACCTCGAGCTGCGTCGAGTCGAGCAGCAGGGTCACCATGCCTTCCATCCTGCCAGCGTCCGGCAGCCGACACCGGCCTCTCATCTCACAGGAGCGCAACGATCACCCGGCTCCCGCCGTCGCGACCCGGATGTCGGAGGTGCGGGATAGCCTGGGGAGATGAGCACGGGCAGCGTTGCGCCGCGAGTCGCACCGGCCCGAGGCGCCTCGATCGACGACCTTCTGGCGGCGATCTCGACGGGGCATCGTCCCGATGTCGACGAGACCGAGAGGCTGCTCGGGGCCCCGCTCCCCGCGCTCTTCCGTGTCGCGTCGCGTCTGCGCGACGAGGGTCTCGAGCGCTCCGGCCGGCGCCGCGTCATCACGTACTCGCGCAAGGTGTTCGTACCGCTCACGACGCTCTGCCGCGACCGATGCCACTACTGCGTGTTCGTCGACACCCCCGGTCAGCTCGCCCTGCTGCGCAAGCCTGCGTACATGAGTCCGGAGCAGGTGCTCGCGGTCGTGCGCCAGGGACAGGCGCTGGGCTGCAAAGAGGCCCTGCTCACCCTCGGCGACCGCCCCGAAGAACGCTGGCCCGAAGCACGGGCGTGGCTCGACGAGCACGGGTTCGCCTCGACCATCGATTACGTCGCCCACATCGCCCGGCTCATCACCGCCGAGACCGGCCTGCTCGTGCACGCCAACCCCGGCGTGATGCATCCCGAAGAGCTCGCCGCCCTCCGCCCGGTCTCACCGTCGATGGGCATGATGCTCGAGACCACCTCGCGGCGCCTGTACGAGGAGCCCGGGCAGGTGCACTTCGGCTCCCCCGACAAAGACCCCGCGCTGCGCCTGAAGGTCATCGACGATGCCGGGGCTGCCGGCATCCCGTTCACGACCGGCATTCTCGTGGGCATCGGCGAGACCGTGCGCGACCGAGCCGAGTCGCTCGTCGCTCTGCGCGAGATCGACGATCGCCACGGTCACGTGCAAGAGGTCATCGTGCAGAACTTCCGCGCGAAGCCCCGCACCGCCATGCAGGGCGCTCCGGATGCCGACATGCACGATTACCTGGCCGCGGTCGCCGTCGCACGGCTCGTGTTCGGCGCCGACATGCGCATCCAGGTCCCCCCGAACCTCTCCGACCCGCGCGAGCTGGGGCTGCTGATCGAAGCGGGCATCGACGACTGGGGCGGGGTCTCACCCCTCACCGCCGACCACGTCAACCCGGAGCGCCCGTGGCCGCAGATCGACGACCTCGCCGCCCAGACGGCGACCCGCGGTTTCGTCCTGCGCGAGCGTCTCACCGCACACCACGAATACGTCACG
Source organism: Microbacterium sp. 1154 (assembly GCF_031455375.1). Lineage (NCBI taxonomy): Bacteria > Bacillati > Actinomycetota > Actinomycetes > Micrococcales > Microbacteriaceae > Microbacterium > Microbacterium sp. 1154. The sequence goes on from NZ_JAVDSN010000001.1 coordinate 263,174, forward strand.
GATGCCGCTCGCTGGATCGACCCCGCGCTGCACGCCCCGGTTCGGGCGCTGGCGGATGCCACGGGACTCGCGGCCGACGTGATCCCGCGGGGCGCGGGCGTCCCCGCGACGAACACGGGTGCCCCCGCGACGGGAGGAGATTCCGCCGAGGGAGGATCCATGAGCCCCGAAGCGCCCTCCGCTCCGGGTTCCTCCTCCGCAGACGGCAACGCCCCCGGCCGCGACCCCGGCGTGAGGCGGCTCGCCGAGCGGGCGGCATCCCGAGCCTCCGACCTCGACGACGACGACTGGGTCAGGCTCCTGCGGGCGACCGGCAGCGAGCTCGACGAACTCACCGCGGCCGCCGACGACGCCCGCCGCTATACCGTCGGCGAACCCGTCACGCTGGTGCAGAACCGCAACCTCACCTCGACGGGGTTCCGTCGCGGCGGTCGCACGGGCGCGGGCGAATTCGACCTCGACGACGCGGAGCGGATCGCGGCGGATGCCGCCGACCTGGGGGCGACCGAGATCTGCGTCCAGGGCTCTCTTCTGCCGACGGAAGACCCGTCGGCGTATCTCGACCTCGTGAGGGCGGTGAAGCGCGGGGCTCCCGGCATCCACGTCCATGCCTATCGTCCTGCCGACGTCCGCGACCTCGCCGAGCGCGCGGGCCTGGGGCTCGACGGTGCCCTCGCGGCGATGCGCGAGGCCGGCGTCGACACCGTCCCCGGCACCGGCGTGAAGATCCTCAGCGAACGTGTGCGCCCGCTCGTCGCCCCCGGCGACCTCGAGATCGACCACTGGGTCGAGGGGATCTTGGCGGCCCACCGAGCCGGATTCCGCTCGACGTCGGTGCTGTTCTACGGCCACGTCGAGACCGCCGAAGAGCGCATCGCGCACCTGCGACGCCTGCGCGAGATCCAGAGCGAGACGGGCGGCTTCGCCGAGTTCGTGCCGATCCCGCTGCCCGGGGGCGACGTCGCCCTGGTCGAGGGACGCAGCAAGATCGACGAGCACCGCGCGATGGTCGCCGTGTCGCGCCTCGCCCTGTCGGGGAGCATCTCGCATGTGCAGATCCCGTGGACCCGCGTCGGACGCGAGACCGCGGCCGTGCTGCTGCGCTCCGGCGGCGACGACCTGGGCGGCACGCTCTCCGACGGTCGGGTCCTCCCCGACACCGGCATCGAGCAGGGACTCGAGCTGCCCGTCGGCGCGGCCGAACGCATCGCGCGCAGCCTCATGCGCCCCTTCCGTCTGCGGACCACCGACTACCGGGTGGCCGTCCCCGCGGCGGATCCCAGGGCGCCGTACATCGAGACCAGCGGCGGCACCCGCTTCACGATCACGCGGCCCCGCGCATGAGGGTCATCGACGCCGTCGTGGTCGGGGCCGGTTTCGCCGGACTCGCGATGGTCGGCGCCCTGCGGCGGGCCGGGCGCGACGACGTGGTCGTGCTCGAACGCGCGAGCGACGTGGGCGGTACGTGGCGCGACAACACCTACCCGGGCGTCGCGTGCGACGTGCCCGCGCACCTCTACAGCCTCGCCGCACACCCCCACGCGGGGTGGTCGCGCACCTTCGCGCCCGGCGGCGAGATCCAGGACTATCTGCGCGGCGTCGCCGAGCGCGAGGCCCTGGGCGATCGGTTGCGGCTGCGCACGCCGATGCTCGGAGCGCGGTGGGATGCCGAGGGCTCGGTGTGGCGCATCGACACCGGCGCCGAGCCGCTCGTCGCCCGCTCCCTCGTCCTCGCGTGCGGTCGCCTGACCGAGCCGAACGTCCCCGCCATCGCCGGGCTCGAGTCGTTCCCCGGGCCGCTGTTCCACTCGGCCCGGTGGGATCACGACGTCGACCTCACCGGTAAGCGGGTCGCGGTGGTGGGCACCGGCGCGAGCGCCGTGCAGCTCGTGCCCGAGCTCGCCCGCACCGCCGCCCACGTCACGCTCTTCCAGCGCACGCCCGCGTGGATCGTGCCGCGCGGGGGCGACGACATCGCGCCCGCCGAGCGCGAGCGCCTCGCCGCCCACCCCGGTGAGATGGCGCGCCTGCGCGCGCAGCTCTACGCCGAGGGCGAGGAGCGTTTCGCCTCGCGTTCGGGTGATGCCGCGGCATCCACCGCCGCCCGCGCCATCGCGCTGGGCCACCTGCACGCGCAGGTCGCCGACCCCGCGCTCCGCGCCGCGCTCACCCCCGACTACGCCTTCGGCTGCAAGCGCGTGCTGCTCTCGGACGCGTTCTACCCCGCCGTCGCCTCGGAGGCCGTGAGCCTCGAGCCGACGGCCCTCGCGCGCGTCGACGGCTCCACGCTCACGGCCGCGAGCGGCGAGACGTACGAAGCCGACGTGCTCGTGCTCGCAACCGGGTTCGCCGCCGCCCAGCAGCCGTACGCCGATCTCGTCCACGGCGACGGAGAGACCCTCGCCGAGCACTGGTCCGAGGGCATGACCTCGTTCGGCTCGACCGTGGTCGCGGGCTTCCCCAACCTGTACGTGCTGAACGGCCCCAACGCCAGCCTCGGCCACAACTCCGCCGTGCTCATGGCCGAGGAGCAAGCCGCATACGTCGTGCGGACCCTCGCCGAGCGCGACCGTCGCCCCGACCGCGCGGTGCGCGTGCGCCCCGACGCCGAGGCGGCCTATACCGACGAGATCGCCGCGGCCGCGGCATCCACCCCCTGGCTGACCGGCGGATGCCGCAACTGGTACATCGACGAGCGTTCGGGGCGGCTGACCCTGCTGTGGCCGGGTACCGTCCAGGCGTTCCGCGAACGTCTCGCCGGCACCGACGGCTCAGAGTTCGAACCCGTGCACAGCCCCGTGCGCGGCTGATACCCAAGGAGACAGGTCATGAGCGTTCCGCTGAGATTCGGGTACAAGGCATCGAGCGAGCAGTTCGGTCCGAACGAGCTCCTCGAGTTCGGCGTGCTCGCCGAGAAGATGGGCTTCGACTCCGTCTTCCTCTCCGACCACCTGCAGCCGTGGATGCACGACGGCGGCCACGCCCCGAACGCCCTCCCCTGGCTCGGTGCCCTGGGAGCGCGCACGGAGCGCGTCATCATCGGCACGAGCGTGCTGACCCCGACGTTCCGCTACCACCCGGGGGTCGTCGCGCAGGTGTTCGCGACCCTCGGCGTGATGTACCCGGGTCGCGTCGTGCTCGGCGTCGGCACCGGAGAGGCGCTGAACGAGGTCACCCTCGGTCTCGAGTGGCCCGAGCCGCCGGAGCGCTTCCAGCGGTTGAAAGAAGCCATCACGATCATCAACGAGCTGTGGGCGGGCGAGCGCGTCACCTACGAGGGCACGTACTACTCGGTCAAGGACGCCACGATCTACGACCGCCCCGAGCAGAAGGTGCCGATCTACATCGGCGCCTCGGGCCCGGCCGCGACGCGCCTGGCCGGCCGCATCGCCGAGGGCTACATCACCACGAGCGGCAAAGATGCCGAGCTGTACACCGACAAGCTGCTCCCCGCCCTCGACGACGGCCTGTCGAAGGCCGGTCGCACGCGCGACGACGTCGACACCCTCATGGAGGTGAAGGTGTCGTACCACCCCGACCACGACACCGCGATGGAGAAGACCCGCTTCTGGGCGCCGCTCGCCCTCACCGCCGAAGAGAAGATGAGCGTCCACGACCCCATCGAGATGCAGCGCCTGGCGAACGAGCTGCCGATCGAGCGCGCGGCGTCGCGCTTCATCGTCTCGACCGACCCCGACGAGCACGTCGAGCGCATCGCGCAGTACGTCGACCTGGGTTTCCGCCACCTCGTGTTCCACGACCCCGGACACGACCAGGAGGAGTTCCTGCGCATGTACGGCGAGGAGATCCTCCCGCGCCTGCGCAAGCGCTTCGGCTGAGGCTCCGGCGCCGGACGCGTGCGTTCGCGCTGGCGTCGAGATCATGCCCGTTCGCCGAGATGACCCGCAGGTGAGCCCCACCCCGGGTCATCTCGGCGAACGCGGGTCACCTCGCCGACCCGCGTGCACGTTTCGCGGCGCCCCGCCACCCCCAACCGGAAATGTCGGCGCCTCGGCACACAATGGAGGCGATGAGCACCCCTGACACCTCCGGCTGGACGATCATCGTGCCGGTGAAGCCCGCCTCGGTCGGCAAGACACGTCTCACCGACGTCGGCACCGACCGCGAGGCCCTCGCGCGCGCCATCGCGCTCGACACCATCGCAGCAGCAGCCGCGGCCGACCTCGTGTCGCGCGTGATCGTCGTCACCGACGACGAGGGCGTCCGTGCCGAGTTCCGGCGGTCCCGCACGATCGAAGTCGTGGCCGAGGGAGACACCCGCGGGCTCGACGCCGCCATCGCCCTCGGCGCGGCCGCTGCGGGAGTCGGTTCGCCCCGCGCAGCCCTGCTCGGCGACATCCCCGCCCTGCGCCCCGCGGATCTCGACGCCGCGCTCGAGCTCGCGGCATCCGTCGAACGGGGTCTGGTCCCGGATGCCGAGACCACCGGCTCCACCCTGATCACCGCTCGCGCGGGAGCGGTGTGGGTCTCGGCCTTCGGCCGCGACTCGGCCGCCCGTCACCGCCTGCTCGGCTGCACCGACCTCGCCGTCGCGCGCGACTCGACCCTGCACCGCGACGTCGACACCGCCGCGCAGCTGTCCGAGGCCGTGGCGCTGGGTGTGGGCCCGCGCACGGCGGCTGTGCTGGCGTCCGCGGCGGCCTGAGGTCCGCGCGGCGCGCGAATCTGCGCATCGAAATCGGACGATCGCGCCAGAATCGGACCGGAACGCGCGCGGCATCCGATTCCGGTGCGATTCTCCGACTTCGCGAAGTCCGCGCCTGCCCCGGCGGTCACGCGCCGAAATCGGACGATCGCGCCGGAGTCGGACCGGAACGCGCGCGGCATCCGATTCCGGTGCGATTCTCCGATATCGTGAGCCCCTGACGCCACCGCGGCGACGCGAGTGTCGCCTGATCGCCGGCTCCCGAAGAGTCCGGATGCCGCTGTGCGAGCCACGCACCGGTCCGCGAGCCCCGAGGCCCGCCGCGCCGCCTCCCCGACCACGGCCGCGGAAATTCCACCGACGAATCGAGAACTAATCCCGCCGATCGGACAATACCCAATGTGAGCACCCACGACGGCGACATCATCGTGCGGTCCCTGACACACGGGGCCGTCTTCGCCGATCTCTATGACCGGCACCAGCGAGTGGTGCACCGTTACGTCGGCAGACGGCTCGGGGCGGCGTTCGCCGAAGACGTGACGTCCGAGACGTTCCTCGTCGCCTTTGCGCGTCGCGCTTCGTTCACCGGTGGCCTCGACGCACGCCCGTGGCTCCTCGGTATCGCCACCGTCCTGATGCAGAAGCACTCTCGACTCGAGGCCCGGGCCTGGCGCGGAATGCTCGCGGCCGACATCGCTCGGGTGCACGTCGACGACATCGAGACAGCCGATGAGCGGATGGATGCCGACGGGCTCGCCCCTCACCTCGGGAGCGCCCTCGCCGACCTTTCACGTGGTGACCGCGACGTGCTGTTGCTGCACACGTTCGGCGACCTCGACTATGCCGGGATCGCCGAAGCCCTCGGCATCCCTCTGGGAACGGTCCGTTCACGTCTGAGTCGCGCCCGCCGAAAGGTCCGCGCCGCCATCACCCCGCACGTCACACCGGCTCCGAGCCGAGAAAGAGAGCACCACGGTGGATGAGATCTCGCTGCTGAACCGCGTCCGGGCCGATCTTCCCGAGCGTCACCCCGATGACGTGATCCGCGGCCGCGCCGCGCTGTTGCGCGCGATCGACGCTCCCCCGGCAGCCACCGCCGCCCGCCGCCCGCGTCAGCGGTGGATCTGGATCGGGTCGGCCGTGGCGGCGACCTGCGCCCTCACCGGCGTCTTCGTCTTCGGCGGAGCACTCGGCGCTCCGGGCGGTGCGGACCCCGCCGCAGCCGCGGTGCTCGGCTCGGCCGCGACGGCCGCGCGCGACGTCGTCGATCCGGTCGTCGGCCCGGGGCAGTACCTCGAGGTACGCACCGACGCGCTGTACGCCGCCATGGGCACCACCGAGGCGGACGCAGAAGCCGCCCGACGCGAGAACGACGGCAACCTCCGGGACGGCGACCTGACGACGTTCCTCGAGCGCGATCTGCGAGCCCTCTGGGTGCCGGCCGACCGATCAGCCGACTGGATCGAGGTCCGATGCGCGCGCGAGCCCGTGCACACGTTCGGTCCCCGTTCGGAGACGTTCGCCGCTGAGGCCGGGGGCCTCGAACAAGACGCACGTCAGGTGTTCCCGGGAGGAAAGACCGAGAGCGGCTATTCCATCGTCACGCTCGATGCCGATACCGCCGCCGAGCTCCCCCGCGACCCACGGCAACTGCTCGAGAAGATCTACCAGGACAACGGGGCCGCCGGACCATCGCGCGACGGGGAGGCCCTGGTCTGGATCGCCGATCGCCTTCGCTCGGGGACCGTCTCGGCCGAGCTGCGCTCGGTGTTCTACGACACAGCCGCGCTCATCCCCGGCGTCACCATCACCGAGCAGCAGGCCACGCTGAACGGTCGGACCGGCACCGCGATCGGCCGCGATGAGGGAGCGAACGGGTTCCGCCAGGACATCATCATCGATCCCGAGACCGGGGCGTTCATCGGCGAACGGCAGGTCCTTCTGCATCCGGTCGCCGACATGCCGGCGGGCACGGCCACCGGCTCGACCTCGGTGACGACCACCGTCGTCGACGCTGCACCCGAGGGGACGAGCCTGTGCGCGGGGTGACGGGAATTGGACCCGCGGCCCTGCTGCTTCCCCCAACCCACAGCGTGACCGTGGCGTCTCAGGCCCGCAGCGCCGCCTCGGCGATCGCTGCCGACGACTCCTCGTCGCGCATCCACAGCGGCGTCACCACGGCCCGAACTCCCGCCGCCTCGACCTCGGGCGCCGCGGCCGCATCCTCTTCGGCCACCAGCCACGCGTCGAGCACGCCGCCCGCCGACCGCGCGCCGTAGTGCCGCGCGACAGCCGCGGCCGAGGTCTCGACCCCGATCGCCGTCAGGCACACGTCGGCCATGCCGCGCACGACCCGCCCGCCGATGATCGGCGAGACGCCGACGACTTTCGCCGACGTCTCCCGTACGGCATCCCGAATCCCAGGCACAGCCAGGATCGGCCCGATGGACACGACGGGGTTCGACGGCGCGATCAGCACCACGTCCGCCGACGCGATGGCATCCGTCACGCCCGGCGCGGGTGCGGCATCCGCTATCCCCGGGTTCTCGAAGGCGAGCGGGGTGAGCTTCGCCCGGTGGCGCGTCCACCACTCCTGGAAGTGCAGACGCCCGCCGTCTTCGAGCAGCACGTGCGTGTCGACCTCGCTGTCGGTCATGGGAAGCATCCGGATGCCGAGCGGCCACCGCTCCGCCATGCGCGCGAGCACCTGGGTCGGGGTGTGTCCGTCACGAAGCCACCCGGTGCGGGCCAGGTGGGTGCCGAGGTCGAGGTCGCCGAGGGTGAACCACGGCCAGCCCGCGCCCCACGCCTGGAATTCCTCGTTGACGCGCTCGGTGTCACCGGCGCGGCCCCAGCCGCGCTCGGTGTCGTTGACCCCGGCGAGGGCGTAGGTGATCGAGTCGACGTCGGGTTGCAAACGGACACCGGAGAGCCACAGATCGTCGCCCGTGTTGACGATGACCGTGGCCTCGGCAGCGCCCAGCCGGCGAAGGGCGGCGCGGACGCCGAGGGTGAACTTCGACCCGCCGACTCCACCGGCGAGCACGACGACACGGGGCTGGGGAGGACGCATTGGTTCAGTCTTTCACCCGATCTGCGGTGCTCGCCGTCGGTGTCACCGTTGATCGCCCTGGAGTTACGATCACTCGGGTGAGGAGCCATGAATGAGCGAGGATCTAGGATGCCAGACCTGCCTGATGCACTCGGGAAAGCCGTATCAACCGCGATTCGTCCTCGCCACCTCTCCGTCTGATCTGCTGTATCGGTGCGACTTCTGCCGGACGTGGTGGATCGGAACGCAGCGCTACCAGAACCCCGTGTCACCGGATGCCGCTCGAGCGGCATTCCCCGAAGCGCGCATAGACGGCTGAGACGCCTCACCCGGATGGCGCCAGCACGAACGGCGCCAAAATGAAAGTTCTCACATCTTTGACCCAGGTCACGGACTCGAGGACTACCATCACCCGAGTGACAGACCTCTTCTCTTCTCGCGAGGCCGAGGCGGCTATTGCCCGGATCGAGCAGCAGGTGGCCGAAGCGCAGACGCGGGCAGCGCAGGCGCAGCAGGTGCAGGCCGACATCGATGCGGTCCGCGCTTCAGCGACCTCTCCGCGTCGCGAGGTCACGGTGACCGTCGACGCCGCGGGGCGTCTGGCCGGTATCCGCCTCGCCGATGCGGCGTACGAGCTGCGTCCCGATGCTCTGGAGCAACTGATCGTCGAGACCGCCGGGCGCGCTCAGGTGCTGGCGGGTGAACAGGCTCTGGAGATCACGCGGGTCGCGTTCGGCGCTGATTCGCCGATCGTCGGTCACCTCGCGGGCGAGCTCGATCGTGAGCCCCCGTCTCAGCCCATGGGCTTCCGGGTCTGACGCGCGTGGCCGATCGCATCGCCGTCGACTCCGAGCTCATCGGCTCGCACGCCTCGCGGCTGAGCGCCGTGGCATCCGACATCTCCGTCGCCCGTGACGCGGGATCGTCCGGCGGATTGAACGCCGAGGCGTTCGGGGTGCTGTGCTCGTTCCTCGTGCCGCCCGCGACGATGGTGGCCGACGCCGCGCGGTCGTTGATCGGTGCCGCCGAAGACATGGTGCGCCGCTCCGCCACCGAGATCGTCGGCGTCGGCAGCGACATGGACGCGTACGAGCAGAAGGTGCTCGAGTCGATCCGCGCGTTGGAGACGGGCCTGTGAGCAACGCGCTCGTCGCAGGTCCCGTCGACACGGCGACGCCGTTCAGCGGTGCCGGCCTCCTCGATTCCGGGACCCAGTTGGCATCCGCCATCGAGTCCGGCAACTGGGTCGAGGGCGGCCTCGCGGCCTTCAGCACGGTCGTCGACACCGTCGCCACCGCCATCGACCCGCTCGGCTCGCTCATCGCCGCCGGCCTCGGATGGCTCATCGACCACTTCGAACCGATCAAGGGCTGGTTCAACGACCTCACGGGAGACGCCGGCGCCGTCGCCGGGTTCTCGCAGACGTGGACCAACGTCCAGAACCAGCTCAACAGCTCCGCCGACTACCTCGACCGCGTCGTCAGCGACCTCGACGACATGGCCGGCGAAGCGATCGAGGCCTACCGCCGCTTCCAGACCGACGCCGCCGCCCACATCCGCGCGTCGGGCCAATGGGCGGGCGCCATGGCCACCGGACTTCAGATCGCCTCGACGATCGTCCAGGTCGTCCACGACCTCGTGCGCGACATCCTGTCCCAACTCGTCGGTTCAGCGATCTCGTGGGCCACCGAAGCCGTCGTCACCGTTGGCATCGCCACCCCCTGGATCATCTCGCAGGTCTCTTCCCGCGTCGCCAGCTGGACCGCGAAGATCAGCGGCAAGCTCACCGGTCTGCTGCGCTCGTGCGGCAAGCTCGGCGACCTTCTGAGCGAGCTTCGGGCTCTCATGAGCAAGGGAGCCGGACTGCTTGGAAGCGTGCCGCGGCGCGCGCCCCGCGGGGAAGCACCCCCGCGGGTTCCGCGCTACTCCGAAGAAGCTTCGCGCGCACCGCTCGACATCCAGCCGGGCGAAGCGCTCACTCCCTCGCACCTCGCCGAGATGGATGCAGCCGGCTATCACTCGTCACTTTTCGGCGATGGCGCTGTTCATTACTACGACGTCGACAACGCCAATCTCGGTGCCCCGAACGGAGACGTCTGGGCCATGCCTGTCTCTGATGCTGCCCGCATCGACAGCGCAAGCGCAGCCGCGAAAGAAACGGGCATGGCACCTCAGGCGGCCGACGCCTACATGAACGGCGGCGACGTCTACGCGGTTCACTTCCCGGTCGACCCGCGTGACCTCCGCCGCCCGGTACTCGAAGATGCGCAGGGCAACCCGAACTTCTACCACGACCCCACGAGCACCGATCCGACGTACGGCCACACAGCGGTCGTGATGGACTCCGGGTACCTCGTGAACCAGACGAGGGAGACGATCTATCCCGGCGGCGCGCCCGTTCCCCCGGGATCCGTCCTCACCAAGCTCGTGGACGGATCATGGCAGGTCGTGAGGAAGTATTGAGTGACACCGGGCTCGCCCCCACGTCATCTCGGTCATCCGTTTCATCGCCCGCCACATAAGGAGAACTCTGATGGCTTCAGTGCTTGAGACAGCAATCGCCCGAGCGCGATCGGGCCAGCTCACCATGCAGTCGGTGCTCTGGACGTTCGCGGCAAGCACGCTCTACGTTCCGAGCGGGGCGGATCCGGGAGAGACGTTCAAGGACTTTCAGCCCGTGCTGTTCCCGAAAGACGACCACTCGATGATGGCCGTCTTCACGTCTCCTCAGGAGGCCGAGCGCGTCGCCCACCTTGCGCCGTTCGTCGTCGCAATGTCGGGGAGCCAGCTTTTGCTGCAGTCCCCGGCAACGCAGGGCCTCGTCGTTAATCCCGGGTCGAACCTGGGATTCGACATCGAACCAGCGGGGATTGCGAAGTTCCGAACCGAACTGGCGTGACGGCACCCTGATGCCACCGACAGACCTCGGATGCCCGGCGTGTCTCGACCTCGCCATGCGCGAGCAGCAGCCGAAACTCGTGCTCACGACATCACCCGATGACTTCCTTTACCGCTGCGACTACTGCCAGACGTGGTGGACGGGGAACAGCCGGTTCCGGAACCCCGTCACCGTTCGCGAAGCCGAAGCGCGCTTCCCTGGGCACGGTGTTGCACGCTCACCCGCAGTCGACGATGCGAAACTGAGCGACGCTATCGTGCTCTACACCGGCTGGTGTGTCTCACCGGAACCGATCGATGATCTGGGAGCCGTGGTCGCCCGATTCGGTGATGACGCCTCCGACCTCACCCCGGTGCTGACCGCGTTCATCCGCGGCTCGGCGTCCGTCGCGTTCCACGAGGTCGCGCCCGCGGACGACGGCCTTCCTGGACGCGTTCGCACGAAGCTTGCCGCGATCATGCCGCGCCTGTCGGAAGATGCAGTGGACGCGCTGGCGTGGCGATGGCCGACCGTGGTTCCGCAAACCTCGCCGTTCTAGAGCACACCGCCCGCGCCAGGCGTCAGGAACAGAGCTGACCGCAGCGCACCGCACGAAAGTCGAAGCCGTTTATGCAGGACCTCGCCTTCGAAGAACTCTGCGGTCTCCTCCGCGACGAGTTCGGCTCGGCTCCCGTGTCTAGCCCGGATTACCCGCACGTCGGCGACGGGCAACCCGTCCTGGGCACTCTCGTCCTCCTGAGCGAGGGATCGGCCGGGTTTGCAGTCGGGACGCAGGAAAGCGGCCACTGGGTCGAACTCGCGCGATTTGATTCTGAAGCAGCCGCGTGCGCCTTCGTCTTGGACGCGATTCGGAGAAGCCGTCGACCGGGTGCGCCTCTTGACGCAGCGGAAAGAGCCAAATCCGAACGAATCAACCGCGATACGGATCGAGCCTTGCGACGGTCGCTCGGTCTTTAGGTCCGCGCCAGCACACAACGGAAAGGAGAGAGCCTCCGATGGTCAATGCCGCCGAAGCCGCGCGGAGTTTTCTGAGCGCTCTCGAGAAGCTGCCCGCTCACACCGGAATCGTCTTCCACGGCCTCCCGTTCATCCCTCAGCTCACACCTGCCCGGTGGACCCGCGGCGTCACCGCCACGAGCGAGGACCCGCGCATCGCGACAGAGAACTTCTCCACCCCCGCGACCGCCGCCATCGTCAGCCGCACAGGACGCCAGATCGTTGCCTTCTCCGCCCACCCCGCTGAGCAGGAGGTCGTCCTGCCTCCCGAAGTCGTCCTTCTCGAGGTAGCGCGCACCAGTCTCCCCGACGGCCGTCCCGTGGTGATCGTCGAACAACTCGCGAAGCACGATCCGACCAGTAACCTCCCGCCGACCCGCAACGACCTGATCACTCTGGTGAACGAGGTACTGAGGTCGGCGCAAGCCCTCGAGCCAGCACCGGTCACCACCCCGGGCAAGTTCGTCGAACCACTCTTCTTCCTCGACGACCGCGCCGCAGAGAACTCGAGCACCTCGTGAGCGAGGTGGTCAGCGCGCCCCTGCCGAGCACAACGCCAAGGGAACAGTGGGTTGCCCCGGTGAGTTCAGCGAAGGACGCACCATGACCTCCCTCGACACCGCCCTCACCGCCTACATCTGGGCCGACGGCTCCGCCGTCCCCGGCCGGCATCCCGAATCCGTCCCCGACCGAGCCCTCCGCGACCGTGTCGAGGGCCTGATCGAGCGAATGGATGCCGTGACCCCCGGCGCCGACGCCACGGATCTCGCGGCGTGGGCCGACCGCACCGTCCGCGCGATAGCGAGCCAGTACGGCGACGTCGGCGAGGCCGGCATCCGGGCCCTCTCGGCCCTGCTCAGCTGGACCTGGCGCTGATCAGACCTGACCGCGCGGGCACGGCTGCCAGGTCGCACGACGGCGCCGCGGGGCCATGGAGGTGGGCCACCACGACGCGAGTCGCGACAGCACCGACGAGAAGGCGGTGGGCTGGGGCCGTGCGGGGAGCATGACTCCAGCCTCTCGACCGGGCCTGCCCCCGCGCATCATCGCAAAGGACGAAACGCATCCCCCTCGGGGATGATCCCTACTGCGCGAGCAGCGTCGGATCCAGCGCTTCGGCCGCCGCTTTCGCGGCCACGGGCAGCGCCTCGAGCACGCGACCGAGAGCGACCTCGTCGTGCGCCGCCGTGAGGAACCACGCCTCGAACACGCTCGGGGGCAGCGAGATGCCGGCATCCAGCATCGCGTGGAAGAACGGCGCGTACCGGTACGACTGCTGCGTGAGCGCGGTGGCATAGTCGCGCGGCACGTCGGGGAGGAACGCGACGCCGAACAGCGAGCCCGCGCGCGGGACGGCGTGCACGACGCCCTCTGCCGTCAGTGCGTCATCGAGCGCATCGGCGATCTGCGTGGCCGCGGCGTCGACGGCGGCATACACCTCGGGGGTGGCGAGCCGGAGCGTCGCCAGACCCGCGGCGACGGACAGCGGGTTCCCCGACAGCGTTCCCGCCTGGTACACCGGCCCCAGCGGCGCGAGGTGGTCCATGATCTCGGCGCGACCGGCGAGGGCTGCGAGCGGCATGCCACCACCGATGACCTTGCCGTAGGTGAGGATGTCGGGCAGATACCGCTCGCCCTGCGAAGCCTGCAGACCCCAGAACCCGGCGGGGTGCACGCGGAAGCCGGTGAGCACCTCGTCCATGATCAGCAGGGATCCGTGGCTGTGCGCGATGTCGGCGAGCGCGGCGTTGAACCCGGGCAGCGGCGGGACGACGCCCATGTTGGCTGAAGCGGCCTCGACGATGATCGCCGCGATGTTCTCGCCGTGCACCGCGAAGACCTCGCGCACCGCGTCGAGGTCGTTGTACGGCAGCACGAGCGTCTGCGCGGCGATCGGCGCGGGAACCCCGGCCGAACCGGGCAGCGCGAGCGTGGCGACCCCCGAACCGGCCGCCGCCAGCAGCCCGTCGGAGTGCCCGTGGTAGTGCCCGGCGAACTTGATGAGCAGATCGCGGCCGGTGACGCCGCGCGCCAGACGGACCGCCGTCATGGTCGCCTCGGTACCGGTCGACACCAGGCGCACCTTCTCGATCGGCTTCAGATCGCCGACCTGCACGCGCTGCGCGACGAGGTCGGCCAGCTCGACCTCCGCTCCGGTCGGAGCGCCGAAGGACAGACCTCGGGATGCCGCGGACTGCACCGCCCCGACCACCTCGGGGTGCGCATGGCCGAGGAGCGCCGGACCCCATGAAGCGACGAGATCGACGTACTCACGACCCGCGGCATCCGTGATCCGCGGGCCGGACGCCGACTGGACGAACCGCGGCGTTCCGCCCACGGAACCGTACGCGCGCACGGGCGAGTTCACGCCACCCGGGATGACGTCCTTGGCGCGGGCGAACCACTGGTCGTTGAGATCGGTCATGGCATCCATTCTTCCGGGCGCCCCCGCGTGAGGGGTCGAAAAGTGTCGCTTCGGCGCCGCCTGGGCGAGAGAAATCGACCCCTCACGCGGGGAAGGGTCGGGCAGGCTCAGAGCTCGGCGCGCAGCCAGCGGGCGGCCTCGACGGCCCAGTACGTCAGGATCGCGTCGGCGCCGGCACGGCGGATGCCGAGCAGGCTCTCCATGATCGCGCCCCGTCGGTCGATCCAGCCGTGAGCGGCGGCAGCCTCGACCATCGCATACTCGCCCGACACCTGGTAGGCCCAGACCGGCACGTCGACCGACGCCTTCACGTCTGCCAGGACGTCGAGGTACGGCAGGGCCGGCTTGACCATGACGACATCGGCGCCCTCTTCGACGTCGAGCAGCGCCTCGCGTACTCCCTCGCGGCCGTTGCCGGGATCGAGCTGGTACGAGCGGCGATCACCCTTCAGCTGCGAGTCGACGGCCTCGCGGAAGGGGCCGTAGAACGCGCCCGCATACTTGGCCGAGTACGCCAGGATCAGGGTGTCGGTGAACCCCTCGGCATCCAGCGCCTCACGCACCGCACCGACCTGGCCGTCCATCATTCCCGACAGTCCCAGCATGGCCGAGCCCGCGCGCGCCTGCGCCAGACCCATCGCCGTGTAGCGATCGAGCGTCGCGTCGTTGTCGACGGCGCCGTCTTCGCGCAGCACGCCGCAGTGGCCGTGATCGGTGAACTCGTCGAGACACAGGTCGGTCTGCACGACCACCGCGTCGCCGACCTCGGCCACGACGGCCTCGGTGGCGAGGTTCAGGATGCCGTTCGGGTCGTCGGCCCCGGAACCCACCGCGTCACGCGTCTCGGGCACGCCGAAGAGCATGACGCCCCCGATGCGCTGTTCGGCCGCCTCGGCCACCGCACGCCGGAGGGAGTCGATCGAGTGCTGCACGATGCCGGGCATCGACCCGATCGGACTCGGCTCGGTGATGCCCTCGCGCACGAACAGCGGCAGGATCAGCTGGGAGGGGACGAGGTGCGTCTCTCGGGCGAGACGACGGACGGCGGGGGTGCGGCGCAGGCGCCGCGGGCGGTGCTCGGGGAAGCTCATGGGGTCGATTCGTCGGTGTTCAGGGGGAAGCGGGCGACGGCGTCGATGAGGGAGTCGACCGTCTGGGTCTCGGCCACGACGTCGACGCTGAGCCCGGCGCGCTTGGCGTCCTTGGCGGTGCGCGGGCCGATAGCCGCGATGACGGTGGATGCCGGAACCTCGGGGAACTGCTCGACGACCTGTTCGGCGACCGAGCCACTCGTGACGAGGATGGCGTTGATGCGCCCCGACTGCACGTCGCCGGCGATCTTCT
Organism: Microbacterium sp. 1154; assembly: GCF_031455375.1. NCBI lineage: Bacteria > Bacillati > Actinomycetota > Actinomycetes > Micrococcales > Microbacteriaceae > Microbacterium > Microbacterium sp. 1154. The sequence continues at coordinate 278,556 of NZ_JAVDSN010000001.1, forward strand.
CGGTGACCGGAACGCCCACCGTGCGGTAGGCGACGACGCTGCGCACGTCGTGTCCGGCCTCGATGAGAAGGCGAGTGAGCACCGGCTTGGCGATCTCGCTGCGGAGCGTGAGGACCTTGCGCGGCTCGGTCTCGAGCTCGATCATCTGCTCGGCCATGCCCTGGGCCGAGTTGTCGCGTTCGGGCACGAGATCGACGTGATAGCCGACGGCCTGCATGGCGGCCGCCGTGGTCTCACCGACGACCGCGACCTTCGTCTCGGAGGGGATCACCGCCTTGTAGGCGTACAGCACGTCGACGGTGGTGGCGCTCGTGAGCGTCAGCCAATCGAAGGCCCCGGCGGCGAGATCGGCGAGGGCCTCGTCGAGCGTTGCCTGGTCGTTCGTGGGGGCGAAGTTGATCAGCGGTGCGATCACGGGCACGGCCCCGAGCTGGCGGAGGCTGGCGGCGACGCCGTCGCCCCAGGGGCCGCCTCGCGGCACGAGGACGCGTCGACCGGCAAGGGGTTTCGGCACGCTGCCCGTCGAGGGGCTCGGCGTGTGCTGATGGCCTTCGTTCATGTGGTCGACTCTCGTGGTACCAGATCGGCCGCCCCGCGTTCGAGCAACCGACGCGCGGCGTCTTGGCCCGCTCGCGTCGCTTGCGCGATCGGTCCCCCGTCGTCGGCAGCATCCGCTCCATTGCCACTGCCCGTAGTGTCCCCACCATACCCCGGGTCGAGACGCACCGTCCGGTCGATGCCGATCCTTTGCGACCCGTCGAGCGCGTAGACGACCGCGCGCAGACGCAGGTCGCCCTCGGCGAGCGAGGCGTGCGTGCCCACGGGTGCGCTGCACCCGGCATCGAGCGCCGAGAGGACGGTGCGCTCGGCGGTGATCGCCACGCGCGTGAGCTCGTCGTCCAACGGCGCGAGAGCAGCGTAGATCTCGGGATCGATGTCCTCGCGGGTCTCGACGGCGAGCGCCCCTTGCCCGGGCGCGGTCGGCCACTCCGACAGACCCAGCTCTTCGGCGAGAAGGCCGCCGAGGTCTCCGCCCAGCCGCGAGATACCCGCGGCCGCGAGGATCACGGCATCCAATTCTCCGTCGCGCACCCGCGCCAGACGCGAGTCGACGTTGCCGCGGATGTCGCGGATGTCGACGCGGGGGTTGTGGCGAAGGGCCTGAGCGATGCGGCGGGGCGACCCGGTCCCCACACGCGCCCCCGGGGCGAGCGAGCCCAGCGGGGTGCCGTCACGGGTGACGACCACGTCGCGCGCGTCCGCCCGTGCGGGCGTGGCCGCGATGACGAGACCCTCGGGCTGCTGCGTGGGCAGGTCTTTGAGCGAGTGGACGAGGAAGTCGCAGCGATCCGCCGCGAGAGCCTCACGCAGACCGTTGGCGAACACCCCGCGCCCGCCCAGCTGCGACAGCGAGGCGCGGTTGACGTCGCCCTCCGAGACGATGGGCACCAGTTCGACCGGACGACCGGATGCCGCGGACACGGCGTCGGCGACCATCTGCGACTGGGTCATCGCCAGGTTGCTGCGGCGAGTGCCGAGGCGCAGGGGCGCGGTCACTGAAGGATCTCGGGGATCTCGTCGAGAGTGACCAGCCGACCGGTGTAGAACGGCACCTCCTCGCGCACGTGGCGACGGGCCTCGGTGTACCGCAGGTCGCGCATCATGTCGACGAGATCGGTGAGCACGTCGGCCTCCATGGGGAGGAGCCACTCGTAGTCGCCGAGGGCGAACGAGGCCACGGTGTTGGCGATGACGCCCTTGTACGCCGAGCCCTTCTTGCCGTGCTCGATGAGCATCTCGCGGCGCTCGGCCTCGGGCAGGAGGTACCACTCGTAGCTGCGCACGAAGGGGTACAGGCACAGCCACTGCTGCGCCTCGATACCGCGGAGGAAACCGGGCACGTGCGAGCGGTTGAACTCCGCGTCGCGGTGCACGCCCATCGCGTTCCAGGTGGGGAGCAGGTTCTTGAGCAGGTCGGTGCGGCGCAGGCGGCGCAGGTCGCGCTGGAGCGCCTGGGGGTCTTCGCCATACAGCCAGACCATGAGGTCGGCGTCGGCGCGCAGGCCGCTCACGTCGTAGAAGCCGCGCACGGTGACGCCGTCGGCCTCGATCAGCGAGACCAGGTCGGCGAGTTCGGTCGCGTCGGTGGCGGTGACCGCGTTCTCGGGATCGCGGTGGAAAACCGCCCACAGCGTGTACACGGAGGAAGAGCTGTCGTCGGGCATACCTCCAGTCTCGTCCGGTCGGGGCGGCGGTCCAAACCGGTTGACTCACCGACGAACCACCACCACGTGCGCACGCCGCTCCCCCGTTGGTACTGTGCGACGACGGCGTCGGAGGACGTCGAGCGAAAGGCGTGCCGATGTGGTTGTACGACCTCCCCATGTACCTGGGGCTGCCGCTGTTCATCGTCCTCGTCGTGGGCGGCTCGTGCGCGATCCTGCTGGCGCTGCGGAAGTGGGTTCGCCGGGCGGCGCCTCGCGGTGAGGAATGGGACCGCGTCCTCAGCTACGCGGTCGGCGTCTACGGCGTCTTCTACGGTGTCACCCTCGCTCTCATCGCCACGGCGGCGTACAGCAACTTCACCGAGGTCGACGGCGTCGTTCTCGAGGAGTCGTCGTCGCTCGCCTCGCTGTACCGCACCGCGGCGCTCCTCCCCGACCCGCAAGGCGACGAACTGCAGGCTCAGATCACCCAGTACGCCCGCAACGTCATCGACCTGGACTGGCCCCGACAGCGGCGTCTGGAGATTCCCGCCGAGACGGATGCCAACGTCTCGGCCATGCAGCGGGCGATCGGCGCCGTGCAGCCCACGACGGCCGCCGAGACCCTCTACGTTCAGCAGTCCCTCGATCAGTTCCAGCTGCTGGTGGAGAACCGCCGCGACCGCATCGCGCTCACCCACCTCGCGCTGCCGAGTGTGCTCTGGATCGTGCTGGGCGTCGGCGCGGTGCTCAACGCGATCCTCCTCGGGCTGATCGAGGTGCGGAACCTGCGGGTCCACCTGTTGATGTCGAGCATGCTCGCGCTGTTCGTGGCCCTGTTGCTGTACGCGATCGCCGGGTTCGACCACGCCTACGCGGGCCCGATCGCCGTGACACCGGAGTACTTCGAAGACCTGTTGAAGGGTCTCTTCGCGAACGAACCGTAGGCGGGGCCGGGCGTTGGGCCACGGCATCCGCTCATGAACCGTCCCGCGGAGACCACGGCCGACACACCGCGGCAATGCCCCTCGTACCGGCGCGTCGCGGACGAGGTCCGCAGGACGGCCGGGCTCGGGTAGCGGGAGCGACGAAGCGGCCCGACCCCCGGGAGGGAGACGGGCCGCTTCGGACGATTTCAGCGCGTGTAGGCGCGGACGATGCCCCAGACGGCCAGGCCGACGAGCGAGGCGACGCCCGCGACGGCGGCGGCAGCAGCGCCGGGGTTCTGCTGGGCCTTCCGGCGGACCTCGTGCACCTTGCGGTCGACGGCTTCGCTCGCGCGACGCGGGGCGTTGGCCTTGACCTCGATGGCGGCCAGAGCGGCCTTGAGCTCGGCGCGGGCCGACTTCACCGGGTCGGTGATGCCCAGGGGCACCGCCGTGCGCGGGACGGGGACGGGACGATCAATACTCATCGCGGGCCTCCTTCACGATGCGGACGTCTTCGGAGATGGCCTTGCCGGGGTTCTCGCGCTTCGACAGCTTCTTGAAGCGCAGGTAGCCCAGCAGGGCGAGGATCGCGGTGATCACGATCATCACGCCGAACACGACCAGCGCCGACAGCCAGACGGGCCACCACGACGACAGCCCCGCGATCACGAACGCGAAGAAGACCGGAACGGCCCAGAAGACGACGATCAGAGCGCCGACGAACCAGCCGGCGCCGATCCCGGCGTCTTTCGCCGTGCGCTGCGCCCACGCCTTCGCGCCGTTGATCTCGGCGACGACGAGGTTGCGCACCAACTCGGGGATGTCGCCGATGAGGGTGAACAGACTGTCGTCGGAACGATCGCGGAATCCGCGCGGAGTGGTCATGCGTCAGCTCCCGGACGAGGTGGAGCCGCTCTTGGCCGCCTGCGCGCGCGTGGTGGCCGCCTTCTCCGCCTGCTTGGCGTCGTCGACGGAATCCTCGACGACATCGGCCACCTCGTGGGCCGACTGCTTCGCGGCGCGTCCCGCGCGCTCGGCGCGCTCCTGCACGGTGCCGGAACCGGACGCCGCGCCGGTGACCGACTTCGCGCCCTTCCACACCACGCCGGGGACGGACTTGAGAGCGGAGACGCCGAACGCCTTCACCTTCTCGACCTGTCCCTGAACGACGGGCTGGTCCCAGACCTTGCCGGCCTGAGTCTTGATCTGCTCGTACCGGTCGCGGCCTGCGCGTGCACCGAGCACGTAGCCCGCCACGAGTCCGACGACGAGTGCTGCTTTGCCCCTCATGGGGTCTCCTCACGCTCGATCCAGTGCTGGTCGAATCTCACAGTAGTCACGTATGCCGCGATCGGCATCCACCCTTGACAGGCGGCGCGGCATGGTCGAGTGGCTATCGCGGTCAGGTGGACCAGAGCGCGTCGCTGCGGACGCGGTCGGCCTCGTCGCGGGCATCGGGGATGACCTGGGCGAGGCCAGTGCCCGAGATCCACGCACCGGTGGCCCCCAGTCCGGGCACCGCGCGCACGGCGCCCCGCGCGGCAGCGGTCTCGGCCGCCCGCCCGATGGTCGCGGCGGGCTGCGACTGCACGTAGCGCACCCGATGGGCATCGCGCAGAGCGGATGCCGACAACTCGACGCCGAGCATCGCCGAGGCCTCCGACAGTGCCAGGGCTGCAGCCGCTTCGTCGTCGAGGGCCGCGGTCGCGGGCTCTTCGCCCTGTGCTCCGAACGAGACGCGCACGACGTGGATGCCGGGCTCGGCGGCATCCCGAACCCAATCCCACTTCGCCGTGGAGTGCGTGAGCGCTTTGGCGACGTGGCTTCCGGGAACGGTGAGGACGCCCGTTCCGCGCGGAGCCGGGTCGAGAGCGGGGGCGTGGACGACCAGGGTCACCACCTCGACGACCGGGGCGACCGGGTCGCCCACCTCGAGACCCGGCACGACCGGCGCCAGCAGTTCGCGCGCGGGCCCCTCGGGGAGGGCGACGATCACGGCCCGCGCGGGCAGCGGCTCGTCGTCGGCAGAGGTCGCGACCGTCCAGCCGTCGTCCGTCCGGGTCAGAGCACGGGCGGAGACCCCCGTGCGCAGCTCGACGTCGCTGTCGCGCAGGCCCGCGACGAGGGCGTCGACCAGGCGGGACATGCCCCCGGCGATGCCCTCGACGGCGCCGCCCGGGGCGGGAGTCTTCGCGGCGCCGTCCGAGACGACGGGAACGTCGGATGCCGGGGCGTCGGCGGGACGCGCGGCGGCACGGCTCGCACGCAGGTCGGCGACGGCGCCCGTGAGCGACCCGGTCCGCGTGAGCGCGGCGTTCAGACCCGGAGCCGCCAGGTCGATGTCGATGTCGTCCGGGCGGGCCGAGTAGACCCCGCTCGTGACCGGGGCGACCAGTCGGTCGAGCACCCGCGCGCCCAATCGCGATCGCACGAGCTTGCCGAGGCTGTGCGCGTGGCCGATCGTCAGCGGCGGGCGGAGCCGATCGAGGTACGCGCGCCATGAACCCGACCAGCCGATGACACGTCGTACGTCGGGCGCGAAGGGATTGTCCGGGATGCCGAGCACCCCGCCCTTCGGCAGCGGCGCCGCCCCGACTCCCGGGACACCCGCGACCCACGCGCCCGCGGGGTTCGGCGAGACGATGTCGTCGGACAGGGCGAGCTCGTCGAGGAGCTTGCGCACGATGCCGCCGCGGGTCGCGAAGCTCTCGGCACCCACGTCGAGCGTCATCCCGCCGACCTCGGCGGTGCGCAGGACACCGCCGAACACCTCTGAGGCCTCGAGGACCGTGACCTGCAGGCCGACCTTCGCGCACTCGCGCGCGGCGACGAGACCCGAGATGCCACCCCCGACGACGACCACGCGCGTCTCGTGCGCGTGGCGGACGAGACGGTCGAGGGGCTCGCTCACGCGTCTTCGCCGTGTGCGCGGGCGACGATGCGCGTCAGCACCTCGGGGTCGGCGTCGGGCGGCACGCCGTGACCGAGGTTGAGGACGTGCGCGCGCGCCGCACGACCGCGGGCGAGGACGTCGTCGACGTGGGCGGCGAGGACGGGCCACGGGGCGCCCAGCAGGGCCGGATCCAGGTTGCCCTGCAGCGTCACGTCGGGGCCGACGATCGCCGCTGCCTCATCGAGCGGCATCCGCCAATCCACACCCACCGCGTCGGCGAGACCGCCGAGGCGCATGTCGTCGAGGAAAGCGCCGGTGCCGACGCCGAAGTGGATGCGGGGCACCTCGATGCCCTCGAGGGCGGCGCGCGAGTGCGGGGCGATGAACTCGCGGAACGTCGCGGGCGACAGCGAACCCGCCCACGAGTCGAAGAGCTGCACGGCCTGCGCGCCGCCGGCGATCTGCGCGTCGAGGAAGGTACGCGAGACCTTCGACAGCCACCCGGCCAGGCGATGCCACGACTCGGGGTCGGCGTGCATCATGCCGCGGGCGCGCAGGTGCTCCTTGCTCGGCCCGCCCTCGACGAGGTAAGCGGCGAGGGTGAACGGAGCGCCCGCGAACCCGATGAGGGGAACAGCGTCGTCGAGCTCGGCGGTCACGCGCCGGGCGGCTTCGCGCACCGGCTCGGCCGCCGCAGCGACGGCGTCGGGGTCGATCGCGGTGATGCGCGCGACGTCGTCGGCGGTACGCACCGGGTCGGCGAAGACCGGGCCCCGGCCGGGTTCGATCACGACATCGACACCGGCCAGGCGCAGCGGCACGACGATGTCGCTGAAGAAGATGGCCGCATCCACCTTGTGGCGGCGGATGGGCTGGAGGGTGATCTCCGCGGCGAGATCGGGGGTCAGGCACGCGTCGAGCATGCGGGTGCCGACGCGGAGCTCCCGGTACTCGGGGAGCGAGCGCCCCGCCTGACGCATGAACCACACCGGCTGCCGCTCGGGACGGTCGCCACGGAGGGCACGGAGCAGGGGCGCGTCGAGGGAGGCCATGGCATCCATCCTTCCATCCGCCCCTGGGGAACGTGCGGGATGCCTTGACGTCGAAGGGCTCCCCGGAATACCCCGGGGAACGCGGGCGTAGAATATGTACGTGCTGCTGTGCGTCAGCGCGAGTCACAAGACCGCGTCCTTCGATCTCCTCGAGCGGCTCAGCGTACCCGCGACACCCGTCGCCCCTCTGATCGCCGAGCACGACGAGTGCGTCCAGGGTGCCGTCGTCGTCGCGACCTGCAACCGCTTCGAGGCGTACGTCGACATGGACGAGCCCGTCACCGCCGCGGTCGCCCTGGGTATCGAGGCCACCCTCGCCGCGATCGAGTCCGCGACCGGTGTGCCCGCCAGCGAGCTCGAAGGCTCGTACACCGTCCTCGGCGGCAGCGACGTGGCCGAGCACCTGTTCTCGGTGGCATCCGGTCTCGAATCCGTCGTCGTCGGCGAGGGCGAGATCGCCGGCCAGGTGCGCCGCGCCCTCAACGAGTCGCGCCAGCTCGGCACCACGTCCGCCGAGCTCGAGCGTCTGTTCCAGCGCGCGTCCGAAGCCCAGCGCGGCGTGAAGAACTCCACCGCGATCGGTCGCGCCGGACGCTCCCTCGTGCGTCTCGGCCTCGAACTTGCCGACAGCCGTATCGCCGACTGGTCGACCCAGCGCGTGCTGCTCGTCGGCACCGGCGCCTACGCCGCCGCGACCGTCGCCGCCCTGCGCGACCAGGGAGCAGAAGACATCTCGGTGTACTCGCCCTCGGGCCGCGCCGCGAAGTTCTCGATCAAGCACGGCTTGCGCGCGGTCTCGGCGGAGACCTTCCCGAGCGCCGTCGCCCACGCCGACCTCGTGATCACCTGCACCACGAGCGAGAACCACGTGCTCAGCGCCGCGACCTTCGCCGCGGGGCGCGGAGCGTACGAGACCGCCGTCGACGACGCCGCGGGCGTCTGCCCCGTCGATCACACCGCGCGCCGACTCGTGATCGACCTCGGCCTCCCCCGCAACGTCGACCCCGACGTCGCCACCGTGCCGGGCGTCGACCTGCTCGACCTCGAGACCATCCGCCTGCACGCCCCGCTCGAAGAGCTGCAGGCCACCGACGCCGCGCGCGACCTCGTGCGCGACGCCGCGCGCCGCTTCGCCTCGGTCGGCGAGCGCAAGAACATCACCCCCGCCGTCGTGGCCCTGCGGGCGCACGTCTTCGGCGTGCTCGATGCCGAGGTGGCCCGCGTGCGCGCCCGCGGCGACGAGGGCGGTCAGACCGAGCAGGCCCTGCGCCACCTCGTCGGGGTGCTGCTGCACACGCCGACCACCCGGGCGCACGAGCTCGCCGAGACCGGCCGCGCCGACGAGTACATCGACGCCCTGTCGGCACTGTTCGGCATCGAGGTCGCCGACCCCGCGGCCGCCGAGCGTCGCGACATCGCCGACGCGGGCTGAGGCTTCAGCCTTCGCGCGCTCACGCGCGCGGGTGTGACCTCGCGCGGGTGGGCGTGTCCGCCTGAGCTGAGGAGGAGGATCCGCGAGCGGAGGACCGTCAGCGGGGCATCGACCCTCCCCTCCCAGAATCTCCTCCCTCGAGCAGGCTTCCGCGCCGCGGCATGCGCCCCGCGGGCAGCAAGGAAAATCCGCGAACGGAGGACCGTAGGCGCGGCATCCGTCCTCCCGTCCCGCAGTCTCCTCCCGCGAGCGGGCCACCCCGCCGCCGCACGCCCCTCGGGCAGGATGGATGCCGTGAGCACACCGGCATCCGAGGTCTATGTCGTCGCGGGGGAACGTCGGCGCGGCAACGCTCCGCGGTGGGCGGCGACACTCGTCCTGGGACTGCTGCAGGTCGAAGAAGACGCACCGTCAGTGTCGGAGACGGTGATCCGCCGGGTCGACGGATCGCTGGTGAAGCGGCTGAAACCGGGCAGCATCTCGCACTTCGAGAGGCAGATCTCCGAGGTCACCGCCGACGTCGGATCCATGGATGCCGTGCCCTTCGCGCGGAAGTGGATAGCCGAGCCCGACGCGGCCGCGGCGGGCGGCGAGACGGCATCCGGCTGACGTGTCGGTAGTCCCCTGACGCCGGCTCGTCAGCGAGATCCGGTCTCGCGATGACGCCGTCCGCCCGCGGGCGGACGCGCGAGAATGAACGCATGAGCCTGCGCATCACCGACGACCCCGCCGCCGACGAACTGCTGTCGAGCAACCCGCTCGCTCTGCTGATCGGCATGCTGCTCGACCAGCAGGTGGCGATGGAGACCGCGTTCGCGGGACCGCTCAAGATCCAGGAGCGGACCGGATCGATGGATGCCGGCGCGATCGCGCACCAGGACCCCGACGACTTCGCCGCCGCGTTCTCCCAGTCGCCCGCCGTGCACCGCTACCCCGGGTCGATGGCGGGGCGCGTGCAAGCGTTGTGCGCCGCGATCGAGCAGGACTGGGGCGGCGACGCCCAGAATCTCTGGACTCGCGACGACCCCGACGGCACAACCGTGCTGAAGCGCCTGAAGGCGCTGCCCGGCTTCGGAGAGCAGAAGGCGAAGATCTTCCTCGCCCTGCTCGGCAAACAGCGCGGCTTCGACGGCGCCGGATGGCGCGAGGCCTCGGCCCCCTACGGCGAGGAGGGCTCGTTCCGGTCGGTCGCCGACATCGTGAGCCCGGAGTCGCTCGCCAAGGTGCGCGAGCACAAGCGGGCCGCGAAGGCGGCGGCGAAAGAGGCCGCCGGCTGAACCGGCCCTTCGATGAGGGTTCTCTCATACGGCTGGCCTTGGCCTCCGTCTCTGACTAGGTTGGAACGCTGTGAAGGTCCGGCCAGGGGCGGTCGACCTGTGCGGCCAGAGGTGGGGGGACCATGTCGACAGATGACGAGCGGCTTTTCGCGCTCCATGACGAGGTGACGCGCAAAGCGGACCAGATGAGGGTCGCGCTGGGCGCCGACACCACAACCGTGACCGAGGACCCGCATCGTCAGATCGCCGTACGGTGGGCCGACGATGTTCCCGAAATCGAGATCGGAACGTTCTGGCGCACGGCCATCGCCCCCGACGAACTCGCCACCGCGGTGCTCACGACGGTCGGCACCGCCGCCCTCGAACGGCTCGGCGCGTGGAAGCAGGCCTTCGGCTCCGAAGCGCCGACGGTACCCACCCGCTCCACGCTGACCGCGACGCGCACCGGCGGCGAAATCGACCGCCTCATCGAAGACGCCGACGGCGACGCCCTGCACCGCAATGTCAACCGTTTCCTCGAGGACTACTCCGAGCGTCTGCGACAGAGCCTCGACATCGTGCGGGAGCGCGCCTCGCGGGCGACGACCGCGAGCGATCGCGGGGGCCACGTGCACGTGGTGCTCGGGCCGGCCAACGACCTGCGCGAACTCGAGTTCGACCGCGATTGGCTCCGCTCCGCCGCCGGCGAGGAGGTGACCTCCGCTTTGCGCGCCGCCTTGGCGAACGCGCGCGCAGCTGCCCAGGATGACACCCCGCAGGGGCTGTTCGCGGGAACCCCGCTCGACGTCTACGCCACCGAGCTGGCCGACCCGGTCGAGCTCGTCCGTATGCTCACCCGAGGGGAGTAAACATGGCCGATCCGAATCAGATCGCCGTCGCGGCCGACGCGTTGCAGGGCGACGCCGCCGTCTGGGACGAGGTGGGCGAGAAGCTGTCCACTGCGGCGAACGCGGTCGCGAATCTCCGCTCCACCGACGCCGTGTTCTGTTGGAAGGGCGACGCGCTCTTCGCGAGCTACGGAGCGGTCGTCGACGCGGTGAGCGCGTACCTACGCGACGGCTCCGCCACAGCGACGGCCGGAGCCACCGAATTGCGGAACGTCCGGGAGCTATACCTCCGAAACGAGGAGGACATCGTCAGCACGACCACCGGTCTCTGGGAAGCGCAGTACTGACAGACAGCTCCCGACACGGTCGGGGCAGCAGCAGGAGGAGCACATGACAACGGTCACCGGCGGCTCGACCACCCCCGAGTGGGGCGGACTCGTTCGCGACATCGAGCGTCACCTCGAAGAGGCCCGTTCCACAGTCAACAGCATTCTGGCGAGCGTCCCCGCTGCCTTCCGCTGGGCCGCGGACGCGGTGCACGACGCCTGGAACTGGCTCATGGACCGGGCGGATGAGCTCTGGCAGGTCATCAGCGATCCCTATCGCCGCCCCGGCGATCGCGCCGAGCTGCGATCGATGATCGGCCGGTGGCGCACGGACGCCGCGTCGGAGTTGGCCAACCTCACCCGTCGGATCGATCCCAACTCCCTCGCCACCGACGACGAGTGGGCGGGTAAGGGCGCGCAGAAGTATCAGCAGGCCGTCGCCGCGCAGCGCACCACGCTCACGGGGTTCGAGTCCGCCATCTCGACCCCGGTGACCGCCTCGCTCGAGAAGCTCGCGGGCGGCCTCGACGTGTTCACGACGCTCATGTACACGACCCTCGGCACACTCATCGGCGGACTCATCGCCGGGATCGGGTGCCTGGCGGGCATCGTCACCGCTCCCGCGGCGATCATCGCGATGGTCACCGCGATCGCCGCGGCCCTCGTGCAGATCATCAGCGCCAACGTCCAGCTCGACAACGCGATCAGCGCCGCACAGAGCCAGATCGACGGCGTCGCCGAGCGCGCGACCGCCTGGCCCGGGTTCGCGAGCCAGTGAGCGCCGACGTGAAGACTGCGATTGCCCGCTCCGCCCTGTGGCGGGGCATCATCGCCGCCGTCCTCGTAGCCATCACCCTCGTGATGCTGCTCGTCGCCCTCGACGTGTGGGTCGGCTCGATCGGCGCGGCCTTCCTCGCCCTGCCGGGCAATCTGCTCGTCACGGTGCTCTTCGCCGTCGTGGCGGCCCGTTCGTTCGTCCTCGCCCGCCGGGGTGCGCAGACCGAACGCGGCGCGTCCATCGATCGAGCGCTAGTCCTGGTCTCCCTGATCGTCGGCGGCTTCATGCTGGTGCTTCCGGCGTGCACGGTGTTGGGCGACCCCGGCGGGATCGCCGTCGCGATCTACGCGGTGGTGATCACCGCCATCCTCGTCGTCCTCTGCCGCTCAAACTGGCGGACGCCGTCGTCGAGCGCCCCCCTCGCCTCGCACGGTCCGCTCATCTGACACCTCGGCTCCATCGGAGGGCGCGGGCAGGCTCCTGGCGTGAGCGCCAGAGGCACGGGGCTCAGCGGAGCGCGCGGATCGCCAGCGCCACCGCCTTCACCTCGCGGATGCGACGCTCGTACGTCGCCGCGATCACGATGAGGAGCACACCGGCGATACCCAGCCACAGCCACCAGAGGCCGGAAGCACTCTCGTAGAGCGAGGTGATCCACGGCCAGAGCTGGGCGACAGCGTGGAGGATCAGCACGATCCCGCCCAACAGCACGGGAGCCTGCCCGCGGAACCGCGCGCCGACCAGCAACACCGCCAGGGCGACGACGCCGAGGGCGAGGATGCGCCACAGCGCGTTGCCGCCGGAGAAGTCGAACAGCAGTGAGGGGATGAGCAGCAGCGCCAGACCGACGCCCAGCGCGGGCCAGGTGCGCAGCTCGGGACGCAGACGCAGCGCCCGGATGCCCTGGACGAGCAGCGCCGCGGCCAGGGGTACCGTGGCCGCCTCGACGGGGTCGGCACTGCCGAGCACGATGCCCAGGAGGGCGAGGAGGGCCGACAGGCCGATCGCGGTCCATCGCACGATCGGACGGCTCCACCAGAGCCCGAGGGCCAGGATCGCCAAGAGAGTGATGACCAGACGCAGGGGGCCCTCACCCGTGGCCGAGAGGCGGGCGGCCGTCAGGGCGACGGCGACAGCGGGGGCGGCGATCGCCAAGGCGGTGGGCACGGAGGCCGGAACGTCCGGACACCGCAGACGCACGAGAACCGCGACTCCGACGAGCGGGAGCGTCGCCGCGAGCATCCACACGTCGAAGAGCGCGGCGGAGAGCTCGTGCAGGGCACGGAGGGCCGCCGCGACCACCAGGCTCAGCGACGCGACCGCGATCGCCGGGGGCGCCAGCGGAGCGAGCGCGTCGCGGAGCACGAGGATGGCGACGACCAACACGGCGATCGCCACAACCGTGACGCCGATCGTGCGCACCAGAGACGCATCGGCGAGCACCGCCGAGGGCAGCAGGCCGACCGCCAGACCTCCTGCGGCGAACAGCACCGGGGCAGCAGCAACCGGGCGACGGCGGTCGACGACGGCGGCGGCGATCCATACGAGGGCGAGAGGGACGGTCGCCCACTCGATGGGCCGGACATCCGCGCCCACACCGACGAGGGCGACGAGGGCCGCCCCGGAGTGCGCGGTGATCGCGAGCGGCACCCCGACCAACGGGTGGCGCACACGCAGCGCCGTGACGCCGACCGCACCGAGCAGGACCACCGCGGCCACCATGCGCACGATCGGACCGGCGTCGACGGCGACGAGCACGGTCGACCCGAGCGCGAGAAGCGCCGCGGCCGCCACGACCGTGTGCCGAGCCGACGGCGGTGCCCACTGCGCGGGACGTCGCGCGACCCCGACCGCCGCCGCACCGATCGCGACAGCGGCCACCAGCAGGAGGAGGTCGCCGACACCCACGCCGCCCCGGGCCGCGGCGTGGAGGAGCTTCAGCGCCGTGAGGAGCACGAGGGAAAGAGCCCCGGCGGCGCCCACGGCGGCGGGGAGCTCGTCGGGAGTGCGGGGAGGGCGGATCCAGGCCCCGGCCAGGAGAACGGCGACCGAGACGACGGCCACCACGAGGACGCGCGCGAGGTCGTCAGGGGCGGAGAGGGCGCTGGGGGCGAGCGCGACGGTGGTGCCCGCGGCAGCGATCACCGCGGGTCCCGCCACGGAACGGCCCGCGACCAGACGTCGAGCCCGTTCCTGACCGGCGGCGATGGCGAGGACCGCGACGCCGACGGGCACGGTGAAGAGCTCGACGGTGTCGGTCTGCTGCCAGACCAATCGCGTCCAGAGCGCGAGGGTGCCCAGGATGAGGGCGAGCCAGATGAGGTGTCGGCGCGGGCCGCGAGAGCGGAACAGACCGTCGCTGTCGGTCGCCCACAGCACGACGGTGACCGCCGCGAACAGCAGCGGGACCCACCGGACGCCCTGCGACGGGACGACGACGATCGACAGAGCGGCCACGAACGCCGTTCCGACGTCGACACAGGACCGGGTGGACGGGTCGTCACCGAGGAAGCGCAGCGCCCCCGCGGCGATGACCAGGGCGATCGAGGCGTAGACGATCGCCGGCACAAGAGGCAGAGCGTCGATGAGTCGGAACCCGGAACCCGCCGCCCCCGCGACGAGCAGCGGCGTCATCAGCGCCGCGACAGGCCGCGCGACGCGCCACGACCGATACGGCGGAGTGAGGACCGCCGCCGACGCGCCCGCGGCGACCAGCGCCGACACGAGCATCCAGACCTCGGACGTGGTACCCATGCGGAACAGCAGCGCGGGGCCCGCGACCACCACGATCACCGCGAGGGCGGCGACCGCTCCGGCGCCTCGCTGAGCGTCGCCGAGACCGAATCGTCGAGCGAACGAAACCACGACAGCGACGAGAGACAGGGATGCCACCGCGAGCGCAACCGTCAGCGGGGTGGCGCCGTCGATGGCGACATCGGCGCTGGCGCGCAACGCCCCCGGAACGAGAAGGGCGCTTCCGGACAGGAACAACACGACCGCGACCGTGGACGGCACCCGGAGACTCGCATGCGCGCCGGCGACGGCCGCGAGCACGGCGGCGACCACGACGGTCGCCAGTCCCCACGCGAGCGGCGACGAGAACGACAGCAGCCATCCCGCCCCGAGGGCGAGGGAACCCCCGATCGAAGCGAGGGCGATGTCGCCGCGACGGCGACGCAGCACGATGACGGCGACCACGGCGAGCACCAGGTACCAGGCGACGACGAGGACCAGGACGCGCAGCTGTGGCCCCGCGAGCAGAGCGACACCCGCCGCAGCGATCAACGCGGGCGTCCGGCGATCCGCCCACGCCCCCGACAGGCGCCAGACCGCGGCGGCGAGACCGACGATCGCGGCGAGCGCGATTACCGCGGCGGTGCTGGTGGCATCCGGGATGCCGATGTCGAGCGCCGCGCGATCGAACACGAGGGCTGCTCGTGAGAGGAGGGCACCGACGGCCGTCGACGCCGTGATGAGCGGGAGGATCGCGGCGACGCCCGCGGCGATCGCCGCCGCCAGGGATGCGACGACGACGGTCGTGCGACCCAGGCCGGCGCCGACGCGACGGGCAGCGGTGTCGAGAGCCAGCGCGATGGCCGAGGCGACGAGCACCGGCACCGTGACCGCCAGGGTGGCGTCCGCCGCGCGGACCACCGTGGCCGCGATACCCACGCCGACGACGATCACCGCCGCCACAGCGGCCGTCGGCGCCAGGGTCGCATCACCTCGACGGGCGAACGACCACGCGTGGAGGGCGAGGACGAGGGCGCCCACGCCGCCCAGGACGGCCGGGGTGGCCGTGATGCGCGGGTCGACGATGAGCGCGGCGGTCAGCGCGACGACCGTGCCGAGGCCCGCAAGGCCCCGGACGACGGCGATCTCGACGGCCAGCTTCGGGCGGGGTGCCCGCCCGAGGAGCGGCGCGAGGGGTGCCGCGAGGGCGACGAGCAGCAGGGTGAGCCCCCAGGCGTACCAGCCGAGGGCGGCGTCGCGCGTGAAGATCCCGGCGACGAGCATCGCGGGGCCGACGGCGAGGGCGACGACGGCGACGGAGAGCGGGGCGCGCAGGCGTGACAGGCGCGCCCACCCGACGAAGGCGGCACCCGCGATCACTGTCGTCGCGCCCCAGTACACGCTGGGTTCGAGGCTGGCCGCCCCGCCCAGGTCGTTGGCGCGAACGGCCCAGACGTCGAGCGCCACGAAGGCGATCCCGAGCAGGGCGATGCCTTCGGCGGTGGCGCCGAGACCGCGCCGGCGAAGCAGCGACGCCGTGGCGATGATCGCCGCGGTGACGAGTCCGATGACGATCGAGCGCAGCACGAGGCCGCCGCTGATCCACGCGACGGTGAGGAAGAAGGCCGCCGCGACCGCGAGCAGGACCACGCCCACCGACAGGAGGAAGACCTGGACACTGGAGCGACGGGGCTTCGACGACTCCGTTGGGACGGGTGCGATCGGCGCCACCGGAGGGCCGCCGGCGAACGGGGGCGTGGCGGGGGGTGCGACGAGCGGTCCCGGAGCGATGGCGGGCACGGACGGCGGCGTGAACGTCTCGTCCGCGACCGTCACGGGGACGGAGGCGGGTAACGCGGGGATCGAGGCCGGTGCCGTGGGGGCGGAGGCGGGTGCCGCGGAGGCCGTCATGACGGGGTCGCTCGCCGGCGTCACCACGGGGGGCGGCAGCACCGGGTGGAGCTCGGACGCCGGGGCAGCCGGCATCCGCTCCTGTTCTGCGCGGACGGCCGCGGCCTCGGCTTCGCGATGCACCCGCAGGAGGACGTCGGCGCGCTCGTCGACGAGGGCGACGATCCGCTGCGAGAGCTCGAGCACCTGGGCGGTGCGCGCATCGGTGAGATCCAGACCGCACGACGCGCACGGCGAGACGGTGATCGTCGCGAAGCACGAGGGGCAGCGCGACGTGTCGACGAGCGCACCCGGCCCCGGCGGCCACGCGAACCCGGAAAGGCGTGCCCCATCATCGACTTCCGTCATCGTGCCCCCTCGGCGCCGGTCGTCACCCCAGGCTAGCGAAGTGCCGTCGCCTCACCAGGTTGTCCACCGCTGCCCCTCCTCCCCAGGCGCCCGGCTCCCGTCGGAGGGGCCTGACCAGCAGTACGCCGCGTCGAGGACCGTCACGCGACCTAGGGTGGACATCGTGCGGGTGCGGTTCTTCGGCGGATTGAGCGTCGACACGGGCGAAGGGCACGTCACGGTGCCCGGCCGCGGGCAGCAGTCGCTCCTGCTGCGCCTCGCCGTCGACGCCGGCACCACGGTGGGCTACCGGGCCCTGGCTGAGGACATCTGGGGCCTCGACACCCCCGACGATCCCCGCGCCGCCCTGCAATCCCTCGTCTCACGCCTGCGTCGGGCCCTCCCCGCCGGCACGGTCTCATCGGCCCCCGGCGGCTATCGACTCGACCTGCCGCGGACGGCGATCGACATCACCTGCTTCCAGGATCTCGTCGCCCAGGCTCGCTCCACGGGCGATGCTGCACCGGCGCGGGACGCACTGGCCCTGTGGAGCGGTGAGGTGTGGACCCCGCACGACGGGTTCGACTGGCTCGTCCGCGACCTGCTCGAGGACCGATCGCACGCCGAGCGCTTGGTCGCCGCCGCTCCCCCGCCCGTGGCAGGCTCGTTCTCTGCTGCCGATGCCACGCCCGCCGCCCTCACCGCCCTCGTGGGTCGCGGGGTCGAGCTCGAGGCCATCCGCGAACGTCTGACGACGGATCGCCTCGTCACTCTCATCGGACCCGGCGGTGCGGGCAAGACCACCCTCGCCGTCGAGACGGTGCGCGCGGTCGCCGACTCGATCGTCGTCGAGCTCGCCCCGGCCGCCGCGGGAGACGTGTGGACGGCAATCGCGGGTGCCGTCGGTCGTCGCATCCGCCTGCCCGAGGCGGCAGGTGCGTCCCTGACCGCAGCCGAGCGTGTGGCCGAGGCCGTCACCGGTCGACGCGTCGTGATCCTGCTCGACAACTGCGAGCACGTCATCCATGAGGCCGCCGAGGCCGCCCTCGATCTGCTGCGCATGAGCCCGGGAGTGCGCGTTCTGACCACGAGCCGCGAACCCCTCGGCATCCCGGGAGAAGCCTTCATCGATCTCGGTCCGCTGCCGCCGGAGGACGCGGCCACGCTCTTCGCCCAGCGCGTGCGTTCGGCGCGGGGACGTGTTCCCGACGACGACGAGCAAGAGACTGCACAGCGCATCGTCCGACGCCTCGACGGATTGCCCCTCGCGATCGAGCTCGCCGCCGCCCGGTCCCGTACCCTGTCGCTCGCCGAGATCGACGCGGGGCTCGATGATCGATTCGCGCTGCTGTCGAACGGGCCGCGGCTCAGCTCGCAGCGCCACCGCACCCTGCGTGCCCTCATCGACTGGAGTTGGGACACCCTCAGCGAGGGCGAACGCACCGCCCTGCAGGTCGCCGCGGTGTTCGCCGACGGGATCGGAGCGCCCGACGCTTCAGCCGTGGCTCGCGCCTTCGACAGGGATGCCGCCGAGTTCGACGCCCTCGTCGACCGCTCGCTGCTCGTCCGACGCGAGGGACGGTTCCGCATGCTCGAAACCGTGCGTGAGTACGGTCTCGAACGCCTGCGCGAGGACGGGAACGAGGTGCCGTTCCGCGCGCGGGCGGCCGCAGTCCTGACCCGTCTCGCCGCACAGCGCGAGCAGACCGTGCGCGGACCGGGGCTGCGAGCGACCCTCGCCTGGTTCGACGCGAACGACGAGAACCTGGCCGCAGCACTACGCACCTACGTCGACTCGGGCGATCGGAGAGAGGGCATCCCGCTGCTGCGCAGCCTGCTGTGGCCCTGGGCGGTGCGCGAGCGCGGCGACGACCTGCGCCGCGCGGTCGGAGAGTTCGCCGACGCCGATGCCCCGCTCGACAGCGAGGCCCGGGTGGTGGTCGAGTCTCTCGCCCTCTTCTCCGCGTCGTTCCCCGAAGCCGGACGAACCGCGACAGTGACCCCCGAAGCATATGCGGTCCGCCGCGCCGAGCTCGAGGCGGCGGCGGCGGCGTACCCCTCCGAGGTGACGGCGCTGGTGGCCCCGCTGCTGCGGCTCGCTGCGACCGTGATTCTCTCCGGAGGCGGCGAGGGCGCCCGCACCTGGCACGTCGACGTGACCGAGGACGAGCTCGCCGAGGCTCCCCCGTGGTCGCGCGCGATTCTGCACGCCCTGCGCGCGGGAGCCGCGCAGAACTCCGGCGACATGGACGTGCTCGGGGTCGAGAGCGCGCGGTCGTTGGAGATGTTCGAGATGCTCGGCGACCCGTGGGGCACCGGTTTCGCCAGCCAGCTCCGCTCGGAATGGCTCGTGCTCGCCGACCGTCTCGACGAGGCACTCGCCGTCATCGACCGCTCCGGCGACGCGATCCGCGGCCTCACCTCCGCGCCGGATCTGCTTCAGCAGGAGGCTCAGGCGGTCGGGGTCCTCCTCCGCCTCGGCCGCCTCGATCGCGCCCGGCAGCGGGCGGCCGACATCGATCGCGCGGCGGCGGAGGACGGATCCGTTCGCGCGCTGGCGCAGGCGCGCATGACCGCGGCCCAGATCGAGATCGCCGCCGGTGACGGCGACGCCGCCCTGCGCCAGATCGAGCGCATCGATCTGACCGGGCAACCCGGCATCCCGGATCAGTTCCTCGCGTGGATCGACGCGCAACGAGCCCAGGCCCTGCTGCTCCTGGAGCGTTACGACGAAGCCCGCGACGTCCTGCGCACGGGGCTCACGCGTGCCGCCGGCTCGCGGGACCATCCCATCATCGCCATCGTCCTGCTCACGGTGGCGGGATGGAACGCGGCCGTCGACCGCCTCGACCGCGCCGAGGATGCACTCGCCCGGGCGGACGCCGTCCGCGGAGGCTCCGACGAACGCGCCCCCTTCGCCGTGTGGGTACGTGAGCGCATGACAGCGGGCGCCGAGGTGACCCCGGCGCCCGCTGTCGGCATCCGTTCCGCTCTTTCGAAGGTGGATGCCGAGACCCTTCTCGCGCTGCTCGACTAGGCCTTGCGCATGTAGGCGCGCACCGTGAGCGGGGCGAAGACCGCCACGATCACCGCCGCACCGACGAGGGAGATGATCACGTCGGAGCCCGCCGTGCCGGTGTTGACGAGGTCTCGCACCGCGGTGACGAGGTGCGAGACGGGGTTTACGTCGACGAACCACTGCAGCCACGACGGCATGGTGTTCGAGGGCACGAACGCGTTCGACAGGAACGTCAGCGGGAACAGGATGAGCATCGAGATGCCCTGCACGCTCGACGCGCTGCGCGCGATGACGCCGAAGAACGCGAAGATCCAGCTGATGGCCCACGAGCACGCGATGACGAGCAGGCCCGCGGCGACCACGGCCCAGATGCCGCCGGCCGGTCGCAGGCCCATGATGAAGCCCATCGTGAAGGTCAGCACGGTCGCGATCGCGTACCGCACCGTGTCGGCCAGCAGCGCCCCCGAAAGCGGGGCGATACGAGCGATGGGAAGCGAGCGGAACCGGTCGAACACTCCCTTGTCCATGTCTTCGCGCAGCTGCGTGCCGGTGACGACCGAGGTCGTGATGACGGTCTGCACCAGGATGCCGGGGATGATGATCGGCAGGTAGCTCTGCACATCTCCCGCGATCGCGCCGCCGAAGATGTACGTGAACATCAGGGTGAACAGGATCGGCTGCACCGTGACGTCGATGAGCTGCTCGGGCGTGCGACGGATCTTCAGAAGGCCACGGCCGGCCATGGTGACGGTGTTCTGCAGGGTCTGCGCGAGGCTCGCGGTGCGGGGCAGGTCGCGGGTGGCGGTGAGGGCGCTCATGGGCGGGCTCCTTCCAGGTCGGCGGCGCTCTCGCGCGCGGCGATGTCGTCGGTCGGCACACCGGTGCCGGTCAGGGTGAGGAAGACCTCGTCGAGGGTGGGCTGCTGCACGCTGAACTCGCTCAGGTGCAGTCCTTCCTCGCGGAACGCCACGAGCAGGTCGGTGACCCGGTCGGGGTCGGACATCGGCACCGTGAGGCGCGCGGCCTCGGGCGAGACGATGGCCGTGGCATCGAGCACCCGTCCCACGGTCGCGCGCGCGGCGTCGAGGTCGGACCCCGGACGCAGCCGCAGCACGAGCGAGGCCTGGCCGACGGAGGCCTTGAGTTCGAGCGCCGTGCCCTCGGCGACGACGCGTCCGCGGTCGATGACGGCGATGCGGTCGGCGAGCTGGTCGGCCTCGTCGAGGTACTGCGTGGTGAGCACGACGGTGGATCCGGATGCCACGAGCCGGCGGATCGTGTCCCACATCTGTCCACGGGTGCGGGGATCCAGGCCCGTGGTCGGCTCGTCGAGGAAGATGAGCGGCGGCTGCGCGATGAGAGAAGCCGCGAGGTCGAGCCGGCGACGCATACCGCCGGAGAACTTCGCCAACGGACGGGATGCGGCCTCGGTGAGACCGAACTCCTCGAGCAGCTCGCTCGCCTTGCGGCGGGCGGCGGGGCGGGAGAGCCCGAGCAGACGGCCGAAGATCATCAGGTTCTCGGTCGCGGAGAGCTTCTCGTCGACCGAGGCGAACTGCCCGGTCAGGCCGATGAGCTGACGCACGACGTGCGGCTCACGGGCGACGTCGTGGCCGAAGATCTCGGCCCGCCCGCCGTCGGGACGCAGGAGCGTCGTGAGCATGCTGATGGTGGTGGTCTTGCCGGCACCATTGGGGCCGAGCACGCCGTAGACCGTGCCGGCCTCGACGACGAGATCGACGCCGTCGACGGCCCGGTTGGCGCCGAACGTCTTGACGAGCCCTTCGGCTCGGACCGCGGGAGTGCGGGTGGATGAAGTGGTCATGACGACAGGATGCGCCGGACGCTCTGCCGCACCTCTGTCGCGGCGGCGGCAGCGCTGTCACGGCGCTGTCACGACTCCCCCGAGACGACGAGAGACCGGATGCCACGGCCTCGGGCCACGGCATCCGGTCTCTCGTTCTCGCGGGTCAGGCTCCGCGCAGGCGCTCCGCCAGGTAGCCCTGCAGCGCGTCAAGACCGATGCGCTCCTGGCCCATGGTGTCGCGGTCGCGCACGGTCACGGCGTTGTCGTCGAGCGAGTCGAAGTCGACCGTGACGCAGAACGGGGTGCCGATCTCGTCCTGGCGGCGGTAGCGGCGGCCGATGGCGCCAGCGTCGTCGAAGTCGATGTTCCACCCGGCCGAGCGCAGGGTGTCGGCGACCTCGCGGGCCAACGGCGACAGACGCTCGTTGCGCGAGAGCGGCAGCACGGCGACCTTGACGGGCGCGAGGCGCGGGTCGAGCTTGAGCACCGTGCGGGTGTCGGTGCCTCCCTTGGCGTTGGGCACCTCTTCTTCGCGGTACGCGTCGACGAGGAAGGCCATCATCGCGCGCGTCAGACCGAAGGAGGGCTCGATCACGTAGGGCGTGTACTTCTCGCCCGAGGCCTGGTCGAAGAAGGTGAGTGACTGACCCGAGGCCTCGGAGTGGCTCTTGAGGTCGTAGTCGGTGCGGTTGGCGACTCCCATGAGCTCGCCCCACTCCTTGCCCGGGAAGCCGAAGCGGTACTCGACGTCGATGGTGCCGGCGGAGTAGTGCGCGCGGTCGTCCTCGGGGACGTCGAAGCGCTTCATGTTCTCGGGGTCGATGCCCAGCTCGATGAACCAGTTCCAGCAGGCCTCGACCCAGTGCTCGAACCACTCGTTCGCCTCGGCCGGCGGGGTGAAGTACTCGATCTCCATCTGCTCGAACTCGCGCGTGCGGAAGATGAAGTTTCCGGGGGTGATCTCGTTGCGGAACGCCTTGCCGACCTGGCCGACGCCGAACGGGGGCTTGCGACGGGATGCCGTGAGCACGTTCGAGAAGTTCACGAAAATGCCCTGCGCGGTCTCGGGGCGCAGGAAGTACAGGCCCGACTCGTCGTCGACGACGCCGAGGTAGGTCTTGACCAGGCCCGAGAACGACTTGGGCTCGGTGTACTGGCCCTTCGTGCCGCAGTTCGGGCAGGGCACGTCGGCGAGGCCGTTCTCGGCCTTGCGGTTCTTGCGGGCCTCGAAGTCCTCGATGAGGGTGTCGGCACGGAAGCGCTTGTGGCAGCTCAGGCACTCGACCAACGGGTCGGTGAAGGTGGCGACGTGACCCGAGGCCTCCCACACGCGCTTGGGCAGGATGATGCTGGAGTCGAGACCCACCATGTCGCCGCGGCCGCGGACGAAGGTCTGCCACCATTGGCGACGGATGTTCTCTTTCAGCTCCGTGCCGAGGGGGCCGTAGTCCCACGCGGACCGCGAACCGCCGTAGATCTCACCGGCCTGGAAGACGAACCCCCGATGGCGGGCGAGGGCGATGACCTTGTCGAGGCGGGATTGTTCGGCCACGGTGGCTCCAATGGTCGGGAAAGTTGTGGGGTGCGCGAGCGCGCGGCATCCAGTTTATCGAAGCGGCTCGGGCTCTTCCGGCCCGCCGGTCAGCACCCGATCGCGCTCCGCCCGCCAGCTCTGCAGGTACGGCATCGCGGTGTTCGCCGCATGGGCGCCGCGGGTGGCGCGCGCTGCGGCGGCCAGGGCCGCGGGGCTCTCGGCCAGCGTCGACGGCATGTGTGCGATCGGGTAGGGGAAGCGGTTGCGGAACATGTCCATCCACAGCAGCACCAGATCGCCGTCGTGCGCCAGAGTCGCTCGGGTGCGGGAGCCGCGTTCGTGCCGCTCGATCGACCATCCGCCGCGGTGGACCGTCGCCCGATAGTCGGGATCGCCGCCCCATCCCCAACTCCCCCACCCGTACCGCGGAGTGAACGCGCCGAGCGGGGCGAGAGCAGCGGCGAGGGTCTTCGGGGTCCAGGGCGCGGGGAAGAACGTCGACAGGCTCACGCCGAGAGCGAGCGGCGACAACAGCGCAGACACCTCGGCATCGTCCCGCGGCATCTCGGCGGCGAGGGCGGCGAGCAGCGCGACGGTCGTGGGTGCCGGCTCTGCCTCGTCGAGCAGGGCGATGAACGTCTGCAACGACAGCACGTACGACCGGTGCGCCGCGGCATCCCGGAACGGGGGAAGGGGGATGCCGTCGACCGCCGGACGACCCCACGGGACGTCCTCGCCAGAGGTCTCGCTGAGCCCCTCACGGTCCGGCCGGGCGCCCCGGCTCATCGCGTGATCCGCTCGCGCCGCACCGTGAACCGCTCCAGCGCCGCGGTGTCGATCTCGACGCCCACGCCCGGCCCGGTCGGCACGCGCACGTATCCGTCGTCGAGCACGGCCGGTTCGGTGACGATGTCGCGGTCGTAGAAGCGGGCGGATGCCGAGATGTCGCCCGGGAGCGTGAAGCCCGGCAGCGCGGCCAGGGCGGCGTTGGCGGCGCGGCCGATCCCCGTCTCGAGCATGCCCCCGCACCAGACGGGAACACCCGCAGCGAGCGCGCGGTCGTGGATCGCGACGGCCTCGAGATAGCCGCCGACCCGCCCGGCCTTGATGTTGAGGATCGCCGCCGACCCCAGGGCGAGCGCGTCAGCCGCCGCCTTGTCGGAGACGATCGACTCGTCGAGGCAGACCGGCGTCGTCAGTCTCTTCGCGAGGGTGGCGTGATCGACCAGGTCGTCTTCCTGCAGGGGCTGCTCGATCAACAGGAGCTCGAAGCGGTCGAGTTCGGCGAGGGTGTCGGCATCCTGAAGCGTGTAGGCCGAGTTCGCGTCGACCTGCAGCGGGATCGATCCGAAGGCGGCGCGGACGGCGGCCGTGTCGTCGATGTCACGACCGGGTTTGATCTTGATCTTGATGCGCACGTAGCCCTCGTCGAGGTACCCGCCGACGGTCTCGACGAGCGCCGCCGGATCGCTCTGGATGCCGACCGAGACCCCCGAGGCAACCCGGCTCTTCTCGGCACCGAGGTAGCTGCCGAAGCTGCGGCCCTCCCCACGCAGGGCGGCGTCGAGGATCGCAAGCTCGAGACCTGCCTTGGCCATGCGGTGCCCTACGAAGGGGCGCAGGATGCCGGCGACCTCCTCGGGCGCGAACGTGCGGCGCTCGAGCAGGGCCGGGGCGAGGTAGCGGGTGAGCACGTCCCACGCACCCTGGGTGTACTCGCTGGAGTACAGCGGCGCCTCCTGCGTGACGACCTCGCCCCACCCGCGGCCGTCGGCCGTCTCGGCCGTGACGACGATGACCTCGCGCACGGTCTCGGTACCGAACGAGGTCGTAAACGGCGACACGAGCGGCAGGTGCAGCACGCGCAGTTCGACGGCATCCAGGGTCACGGGCGCGGCGGGGCGGAGCAGGGGCATGAGGGCAGGGTAGCGGGAGCGCGCCGCGCGGGGTTCGTCCCGGGCTCCGGAGCGGCAGACGCCGATGCGCACCCCGGGCCGCCTTGGGCGGGGACGGGCCCGGATTCTCCGGAGCGCGGCACGCCGGCGCGGTGAACCGCGACCGTAACGCCCGCCGCCCGCGGTGGCAAGGGACCGGGCGCCACGGGTGCGCGCGCGTAGCGTCGCCCGCATGAGCGACGACTTCACTCCCCGCCACGCGATCGTCACCGGCTCCGACTCGGGCATCGGCGCGGCCACCGCCCTCGCCCTCGCCGACGCCGGCATGGACGTCGCGGTGACCTATCACTCCGACAAGGACGGTGCCGAAGAGACCGCCGCGGCCGTGCGCGAGCGCGGCGTGCGCGCGATCGTCGCGCAGTTCGACGCGACCGAGTTCGACAAGGTCCCGGATGCCGTGGACGCCATGGCCGACGAGCTCGGGGGCCTCGATGTGTTCGTGAACAACGCCGGCGGCGGCATCGGCGGAAGCTTCCTCGACCTCGACTTCGACACCTGGCGCACCGACATCTCGCTCAATCTCGACGGGGCGTTCCTCGCCCTGCACACCGCGGCCCGGCGCATGGTGAAAGCCGGCAACGGGGGTCGGCTGATCGTGGTGTCCAGCGTGCACGAGCACCAGCCGCGCGTCGGCTCCGCCCCGTACGTCGCCGCCAAGCACGGCGTCGGCGGCCTCATCAAGACGATGGCGCTGGAGCTCGGCCAGTACGGCATCACCGCGAACGCCGTCGCCCCCGGCGAGATCGCCACCCCCATCAACGACATGTCGGCCGAAGATGCCGAGCGCACCCACCGCCCCGGCATCCCGCTCGGCCGCCCCGGCAAGCCCGACGAGATCGCCGACGTCATCCGCTTCCTCGCGTCGCCCGCGAGCTCCTACGTCACCGGCGCGAGCTGGGTCGTCGACGGCGGGATGCTGCACATGGGCCCGCAGGCGGGTTCGCACATGGAGTCGGACGCCTGGCGTTCGGCCGGAGAGGAGTGAGACCGATGAGCGACGAGAAGAGCTTCGAAGAGAACCGTCACGACCAGCTGACGAGCGCACCGAAGGCGACGGAAGAAGACGCGGCCCCGCGTTTCGACGTCTCGGAGCACGACGGCGTGACCCGCATCGACGTGCGCGACGACGCAGCCGTGCGTCCGGGCCCCGGCCCGGGCGACCCGGCCGCCGAGAAGGACACCCCCATCACCGAGCAGTGACGACTACCCGACGATGAGGTAGCCGCGGCGGTCGAAGCCGCCGATCCGGCGACCGGATGCCAGGTACCCCTGTACCTCATCGCGCACGCGCCGACGCCACTCGGCGGCTGCCGCCGGGTCGCTCGATCGCAGAGCCTCGATGTCGTCGGGCACGGGCACGACGGCCAAGATCTCGGCATCCGTCGGGGTGGGCGAGGGAGGTTCGGCGAGCGCCCACACGGCGAGCAGGCGGTCGGATTCGTCGCCGCGGTTGACGGCGTCGGCCATCTCGCCGTACTGGTTCACGAGGTACTCCGTGGCTCGCGCCCCGAGCACCGCGAGGTTGAAGTGGGCGTTGCGACCCACGAGCGGGTCGAAGGTCCACGTGATGCGTCCGACGCCGCGCTCGAGGGCCCAGTCGCGCTGGTGGTTCTTGAGCTGTCGCCCGAGGCCGCGGCCCTGGTAGCCGGGGACGATGCCCGTGATGTGCGAGTGCATCGAGCGGTCGGCCGGTGGGCCGAAGAACGCCGCCGATGCGCCGAGCATCCGATCTGCGTCGAAGAGCCCCACGACGTAGTTTCCGGCGTGCTCGAGGGCTCGCAGGATGTTGGCCGGCATGGTGCCCCGCTCGCCCCACACGGTGTCGAGCACGCGCGCCGCTTCGTGGATGTCCTCGACGGTGGCGAGGGTGCGGATGTCGATGGAGCTCATGCTCTCGATCCTTCCACCGCGACCCGAGGTCGTCAGCGTGGCAGGGTCCCGCCGACGTGACGGATCGTGCGCCCCCGCTCGATGACGATGGCGATCCCGCCCACGAGCCAGAGCGGCACCTGGGTGAGGAACGCGAGGCGGAAGGCGTCGAGCGAGTAGGTCTCGGGGCTGCCGGCCCCCTGCACGTCCATCGCGATACCGATGAAGAGGATCGCGAGCAGCGCCGCGAGGAACCCGCCGCCGTTCACGATGCCCGTCGCCGTGCTCAACCGGTGGCTCGGCGTGAAGGTGCGCGCGTGGTCGAAGGCGATCATCGACGCGGGCCCCCCGGTCGACAGCGCGAACATCAGCACGATCAGCAGCCACACCGGCGCGGGGCCCGGCCAGACGATCACGACGATCCACATCACGGCCTGGAACACGACCGTCGGCAGCACGAGCCAGCGGGAGCGGCGGGTGGGATGCCGACTCGACAGCGCCCCGATCACGGGACCGCTCAGAATGCTGAACAGCACGAGCGAGGTCATCACGAGCGACGCCGTGGCGGGCTCGAGCCCCTCGCCCGCGGTGAGGAAGGGGAAGCCCCACAGCAACATGAACGCCGTACCCGCGAACGGCGTCGCGAAGTGCGACCAGAAACCGAGGCGCGTGCCGGGGTGCGCCCACGACTCGCGGAAACCCCGCCGGAGGTCGGGCGACGACCGCACCACGCGGATCGCGCCCGTCTGCGTGTCGACCGAGGTGTCGACCGGGTCGGCGCGGCGCTCGGGCGGGCGGTTGCGGATGATCAGGAACGTCAGGATCGCGAACAGCAGACCGAGACCCGCGACACTGCCGAAGGCCACGCTCCAACTCGTCGCGTGCAGGAGGGCGGCCAGCGGAACGACGGCGACGATCTGACCGAGCTGGCCGATGATCCCGGTCAGCTGCACGAGCACCGGTGCCCGCTGCGCGGGGAACCACGTCGCGATCACGCGCAGGACGCTCGGGAAGATCGCCGCGTCTCCCGCGCCGATCAGCACACGGGCCAGGATGCCGATCCCCACGGCATCCGCCGACGCCATCACGAGCTGGCCCGCGGCCATCAGCACCATGCCGATCGCGATCATCGGACGCGCACCGAAGCGGTCGAGCAGGAGACCCACGGGGATCTGCATCGCCCCGTAGACGAAGAGCTGGATGACGGCGAACATCGACAGCGCCGAGGCATCCGCACCGAAGCGCACCGCCGCATCGACTCCCACGGCGGACAGGGAGGTGCGGTTGATGATCGACACGACGTAGGCGAGCACGCCCACGCCCCACAGCGTCCAGGTGCGCCACCCCGGCCGATCGAGGCGGAGGGTGCTGGTCACAGGTTCCAGGCTAGTCGCGGCCACCGACATCGGCGGTGGGGGTGGCGCGCGCCGGGGCATTCCGGGGGGCACGGGAGGGTCGCGGCGCGTCAGGCCAGAACGTCCGCCATCTCGCGGCGGACCCGCTCGAGATGCTCCACGAGCGGGGTGCCCGCCGTGTCGGCCGCCCACTGCTCGAGGGCCGTCTGCAGCAGGTCCACCGCGACCCCCGCGACGACGCGCGCCCGCAGCGCGTCCACACCACGCGCGCGATACCCCTCGGTCAGAACTGCACGCAGATCGGCCTGCTTCTGCAGGTCCCGCTCACGCAGGGCGGGCTCGGACTCGATCACGCGGCGCGCGGCCGCCATCTCGAGGCGGCGGGGCTCGAAGCGCTCGGCGGCGAGGATTTGGAAGCCGCTCCACGCGATCGCGAAGGGCGGCACGTCGGCGGGGGCGGCCGCGAGCATCTGGTCGGCGAGCCGAGGGATCTCATCGTCGCCGAAGAAGACCTCGCGCTTGTCGCCGAAGTGCCGGAAGAACGTGCGGCGCGTCACGCCGGCGCGCTCGACGATGTCGGGCACCGTCGTCGCCTCGAAGCCGCGCTCGGCGAACAGCTCCATCGCCGCCGCGCGGAGGCGTTCTCGCGTATCGGGTGCCCATCTGGCCATGTCGGAATCCTATGTGACGACACGTGGTGTCATCACGTCTATAGTGAAGACACTCCGTGTCATCACGCGAAAGGCTCCCCATGCCCGCACACGCCGCCGCAATCCTCCCCGCACCGCGGGCCGCGCTCACCGTCACCACCGTCCAGACCCCCGCTCCCGCCGCCGACGAGGTGCTCGTGCGCGTGCGCGCCGTGGCCATCAATCCCGTCGACTGGGTCATCCAGGGCACCAGCCGCGTCACCTACCGATGGCT
Organism: Microbacterium sp. 1154; assembly: GCF_031455375.1. Taxonomy (NCBI): domain Bacteria; kingdom Bacillati; phylum Actinomycetota; class Actinomycetes; order Micrococcales; family Microbacteriaceae; genus Microbacterium; species Microbacterium sp. 1154. Next base: position 307,708 of record NZ_JAVDSN010000001.1, read on the forward strand.
GAACACGCCGGCCGTCCTCGGCTCCGACGTGGCGGGCGAGGTCGTCGCGATCGGTTCCGCCGTGACCCGCTTCCAAGTGGGCCAACGCGTGTTCGGCCTGGCCACCGGCACCGACCGCGGGCGGGACCCGCTCCGAGAGGGCGCCTTCCAGGAGTACACGACCCTGGTCGAGCGCCTCACGGCCCCCATCCCCGACGACCTCTCCGACGAAGAGGCCGCGGTCTTCCCCCTGGGTATCTCCACGGCCGCGTGCGCGCTGTTCCAACCCCAGCTCCTCGGGCTCCGGATGCCGGGCGACCCGGCGCCGGCCGCCAGCCGAGGCGTCGTGGTGATCTGGGGTGGCTCGACGAGTGTGGGGATGAACGCCGTCCAACTGGCGCACGCCGCCGGATACGACGTGGTGACCACGGCATCCGCGAAGAACGCCGAGACCCTGCGCGGGCTCGGCGCGGACGCCGTCGTCGATCACCGGTCACCCACGGCGGTGGCCGACCTCGTCGCGGCCATCGGGGGACGACCCGTCGTCGGGGCGGTGGCTCTCGGCGCGGGTTCGACCGACGCGTGCATCGACGTGCTCGCCCGCACCGGCGGGGAACGCCTGGCCATGGCCAGCACGCCGGTCTCGCTGGACTCGCTGGTCGGTCGGCGCCGCCTGTTCCCCGCGATGCTGCCGGTCTTCACCCGCATCGGCCTCGGAACGCTCCGCTCGACGTTGCGCGCCCGACGCCGTGGCATCCGGGCCGCCTTCGTCTGGGGCAGCAGCCTGCGCGACGACGACATGGGTCCCCGGCTCTGGGGCGAGGTCGTTCCGCGGATGCTGGCCGAGGGGGCGCTGCGACCGATGCCCGCTCCGCTCGTCGTCGGCGACGGCCTCGCCGCCGTGCAGGATGCCCTCGACCGGCAGCGCGTGGGCGTCTCGGCACAGAAGGTCGTCGTGCGTCTGTAGCCGGCGTAGGGGCCGGGCGGAGACGCGGTCTGTCGGGCGTTGCGGCCCGTGGCCCCGGGGCGGTAGATGCACCCCCGGGGCCACCAGCGCGCCAACGCCCCCGACGCACGCGCCGTCCCACGCGCCCGCACCCCCACAACGCACCCGCCCCGAAACGCGACGGAACGTGGTCGGCGACGCCACCGGCGCACGGCAGAATGGTCCGATGGTCTCCGCGAGCCCCCACCTGCAGCCCGATCACGCGTGCCTCATCGTCCACGGCAGCGACACCCCCGGCATCATCGCCGCGGTCTCGGCGCTCATCGCCCGCCAGGGCGGCAACATCGTCGCCTTCGACCAGTACTCCGACGACCCCCGCGGCGGTGCGTACTTCCAGCGGGTCGTGTTCCACCGCCCCAACCTGTCGGTGGCCCTTCCCGACATCGAGGCCGATCTCGCCACGACCCTCGGCGAGGGCTTCGAGCTCGAGTGGACCCTGACCGACCTGTCGACGCCGAAGCGCATGGCGATCCTCGCCTCGAAGCAGGACCACTGCCTGCTCGATCTGCTGTGGCGTCACCGCCGCGGCGACCTGCCCGTCAGCATCCCGATGGTCGTGTCGAACCACACCACGGCCGCCGAAGACGTGCGCTCGTTCGGCGTGCCCTTCTTCCACGTGCCCTCGACGCCCGGTCCCGACAAGTCCGAGTCCGAGGCCCGCATTCTCGAACTGCTCGTCGGCAACGTCGACTTCGTCGTGCTTGCGCGCTACATGCAGATCCTCTCGCCCGACTTCCTCGACAAGATCGGGGTGCCGGTGATCAACATCCACCACTCGTTCCTGCCGGCCTTCATCGGCGCCGAGCCGTACAAGAAGGCGAAGCAGCGCGGCGTGAAGCTCATCGGCGCGACCTCGCACTACGTCACGAGCGACCTCGACGAGGGCCCGATCATCGAGCAGGACACCGTGCGCGTGACCCACGCCGACTCGGCCGCCGAACTCGCCCGCCGCGGTGCCGACGTCGAGCGTCAGGTGCTCTCCCGAGCCGTGCTGTGGCACGCCGAAGACCGCATCATCCGCGACGGCAACCACACGATCGTCTTCTAGGGACCGGATGCCGCACCCCTGCGGCCACGCGCGGTGTGGCACGCGCGGTCACGGGCGGTGCGCGTGACGCTGCGCCGACGCGAGGAGCCCCCGCACACCGCGAGACCGCATCTCGCTGACGTCTCGGTTGCAGGCTGCAACGGTTTCGTCGGCGAAATGCGGTCCCGGCGCGGAGGACCCGCGGGACGACCGGCGCGTGAGAGCTACTCCGGGTCGGTCGCCCGACTGAGCGGACCGGAGCCGCCGCGCGGCGGCTGCCTGCGCTGATTCGAGAGCTCACCGCCCTGGCGCCCCCCGTACGGACGACCGTGGTCGGCGAACTCGGCACGGAAGTACGCCAGTCGCCAATCGCCCAGCTCGATACGCGCGCCCGTGCGCAGGATGCGACCGCCGCCGGAACGCCCCGGACCCTGTTCTCGCGCCCCGCCGCCCCCGACCGCGTCGAAGCCGTACAGCACGTACTCGTCGTCGCCCTCGTGTCGGATCTCGGCGTGCACCGGCGCGAGCCCCGGCAGCCGCAGGTCGGCCCCCTCGCCGGAGCCGATGACCGTCGTGGTCGGCAGCAGGTCGAACTCACGCGGGCGCGAGCCGTCCCACGTCGCGTCGCCCACCGCGAAGATCAGCCGCGGGCGGCCGGATCCGGGCGTGTAGTGCGTCGTCGTGATGCGCCGGCGCACCGTGCGATTGACCGTGGGAACCAGCGGCAGCGGCGTCTCGGGCGGGACCGGGAACGTCAACGCCCTGCCCTTGTTGCGGCGGGTGAGCAGCGGCGCGACCGCCCCCACGGACCCCAGCCGGATGTGGCGCGATCCGGTGATCGCCCGCTGGAGAGCACTCTTCTTCACGTCGCCGAGGTGCAGGATCGGCCCGTCCGGTCCTTCGAGCTTCACGGAGATGCCCCGGGATGCCAGGGCGTCGGCCACCGTGGACAGGTCGGCGAGCGTGCGTCGGCCGTTGCCGGGCAGCCGCGAGGGGTCGCTCACGACGATGCGCACCTCGGTGCCCGCGGCCGTGATCGTGCCCTCGAACGGCGGGGTGTCGGCATCCTGCCCCTGCTCGTGTTCCGAGAAGGCGAGGTCGATGTCGAGGCGCACCATGACGGCGCCGCCCCTCAGTTGCCGCGGTACGGGTCGGACCCGGCCGCGGTGTCGTCGCTCGTGGTGACGCGGAGGGTGCCGTTGAGCTTCCACGTCGCCCGGGGCGCGTCGGGGCCGATGTCGCGCGGCACCTCGACGGTCATGTCGACGAAGGAGTAGTTGACGGCGGCGCCACGACCGGTCAGATACGACCACATCTCGCGGCCGAGGTCGGTCCAGTCGGTGATGGAATGACCCTCTGGACCGCGAGAATCGCCGAACGGATCGGTGGTGGGGGTGGAGTCGGACATGGCTTCGTTCCCTTCTTTCGTTTCGAGGCCACCAGCGTCCCAGCGGGTCGATGGCCGCCAGGAGGGATTGCGCGCGGGCGCGCGGTGCGGGACCATCTGCCCGACCCCCAAAGACACGTTTGACGGTTGCCGCCCGACGCGCCACGATGGCGAGATGTCCCGTATCGACGAGCTGCGTGCCACCGCGCACCCCCTCCGCTTGCGCCTGCTGTCGCTGCTCACCGGGGCCGCGATGAGCGCAGCGGAGGCCGGGCGCGAACTCGGTGTCTCGCAGGCGTCGGCGAGCTACCACCTGCGCGTCCTCGAGCGGGCGGGCGTGATCCGCGTCGTCGAGGTCGTGCGCGTACGTGGCGGGGAGGCGAAACGATACCGCCACGAGAGCTCGTCGCAGCGATACGACCCCGACGCGCACCTCGGCGAGCGCTCCCCCGAGGGGGAAGAGGAGTACATCGAGGCGCTCGTCGACGAACTCCGTCGCCGGGCACGCGCCCGCATCGACGGACCGGCCCTGACCACGGATGCCGAGCTCTGGGTCGACCCGCACGTCTGGAGCCGCATCGTGCGGCACGTCGGCGAGGCGTCGGCCCTTCTGCACGCCGCCGCTCAACCGCCCCGCAGCCCCGGGACGAGACCGGTGTCGATGACCGCCGCCCTCTTCCCCGTCCGGCGTCCACGGTAACCGGCCCCCTCGCCCACGCGCCGTTCCGCTGGCTGCTCGCCGCCCGCACCACGGCGATCGTCGGCAACGCCGTCGCGCCCATCGCCCTCGCCTTCGCCGTGCTCGATCTGACCGGGTCGGCCGCCGACCTGGGTCTCGTCGTGGCCGCCCGATCGATCGCGAACGTCGCCATGCTGTTGTTCGGCGGCGTCCTCGCCGACCGTCTCCCCCGCGGGACGGTGCTGGTGGGCTCGTCTCTGGCGGCCGCCGCCACCCAGGGCACGATCGCCGCGCTCGTGCTCACCGGGACCGCCGGCATCCCGATCCTCGTCCTGCTCAGCGTCGTGAACGGCGCCGTCGCGGCGGTGAGCCTGCCGGCGGCCGCCGCCCTCGTCCCCGACACCGTGCCGGTCGCCCTGCTGCGCCCGGCCAACGCGTTGCTGCGCCTCGGCCTCAACGGCGGCAGCATCGTCGGCGCCTCCGTGGGAGCCGTGGTGGTCGCCTCCGTCGGCCCCGGGTGGGGCCTGGCGATCGACGCCGCGGCTTTCGCCGTCGCGGCGGTGTTCTTCACCCGTCTGCGGCTCCCCGAACGAGCGGATGCCGTGGACCCCGGCGCGACCGTGTCGATGTGGGCCGACCTGCGCGAGGGGTGGCGGGAGTTCGCGAGCCGACGGTGGATCTGGATCGTCGTGCTGCAGTTCGCCGTGCTGAACGCCGCGTTCGTCGGGGCCACTACCGTGCTCGGCCCTCTCGTGGCGGACCAGACCTTCGGCCGCGGCGGGTGGGGACTCGTCGTCGCCGCGCAGACCGCGGGTCTCGCGGTGGGTGCCGTGATCGCCCTGCGCTGGCATCCGCGACGCGCTCTCGGTCTCGGCGTCGCGGGCATGGCATCCGTCGCCCTCCCGGTCGCGGTGCTCGCCGTGCAGCCGACGCTGGCGCTCCTCGTCGTCGCGTTCGCCGTCGGAGGGTTGGCGATCGAGCTGTTCGCGATCGCGTGGGATCAGTCGTTGCAGACCGAGGTTCCACGCGAGGCGTTGTCGCGGGTGTACTCGTACGACATGGTCGGCTCGTTCGTGGCGGTCCCGCTCGGAGAGATCCTGGTCGGGCCGCTGGCGCACGAGTTCGGAGCACCCCCGGTGCTGCTCGGATGCGCGGCCGTCATCGTCCTGGCGACGGTGGTCGCGGCCTGCTCGCGCAGCGTCTGGCGCGTGCGGACCACGTGACCCGCCTCAGTACACGTACTCCATCAGCTCGACGCCCAGCACGCGGAACGCGTCGTGCGCACGGAGGCGGTGGGCGATCGAGAGGTCGTCGAAGTTCACGATGAGCGCGTACGAGATCCCGGCGCGGGGCCCGCCCAGCACACCCGCTTCGGCGCGGACGCCCGGAGCGCGACCGGTCTTGTTGATGAACAGCAGCCCGTGCTGGTCGTTCTCGTGCGCGAAAGGATCGAGGCCGGTGGCGGATGCCACGAGCGACAGGTCGTGGTTCAGGCTCAGCCATTCCGCGACCTGCGCACTGACCCCGGGCGAGACGATCGTGGAGTTCACGAGCCCCGCGAACACCTGCGCCATCTCGCGCGCCGTCGACAGTGCCACGTGGGGCGCGTCGTCGGGGCCGCGGTCGTCGCGGAACCGGTCGAGCAGGGCCGTGCGGCGAAGCCCCAGCTGCTCGACCCGCGCGCGAACCGACTGCAGACCCACACGGTGCAGCAGGGCGTTGACGGCGAGGGCGTCACCGGACGAGGCCGCGAGCATCGCCACGTCGGTCAGGGGCAGCGCCGGAGCCTTGAGGTGTTGCCAGACCCCACCGTGGGCGGCGCCGTGAACGGAGGCGCGATCGATGATCTCGAGCGGGTCGAGCCGGCCGGACTCGAAAGCGGCCGCCGCCTCGACGAGCAGCGGAACGACGCCGAGACCGCCCACCGGCAGCGTGACGAAATCGTCGCCCGCGAGGACCTCCGTCGACCCCCCGTCGAGGTCGTCAATGCGTACCGACACCTTGGCGCCCGACGCGGCCAGTTCGTCGAGGGAGCGGAGGGTGGCCGTGAACGAGCGGCGCCCCGCGGCGGCACGACGGGGCAGGCGTTTCGGTCCCTTGCGTCCGGCTCCGCGGAGGGCCGGGGCGTCGCGTCGAGACGACTCCACCGGCCCGCCGACGGGGTCGGGCGTGCTGGGCTCGGGAACCGGGGGCATGCCCACGAGCGTGGCTCCTTCCGCGTCAGAAGAGCAACAAACAGGACCTCACCAAATGGTGACGCGCTGGTCGGCGTCGAGCCATAGGGCATCGCCCTCGGTCACGTCGAACGCGTCGTAGAACGCGTCGATGTTACGCACGATCTGGTTGCAACGGAACTCGTTCGGCGAGTGCGGATCGATCGTGAGCAGGCGGATGGTCTCGGCGTCACGCCCCTTCTGCTGCCAGATCTGCGCCCAACTGAGCAGCAGACGCTGGATACCGGTATACCCGTCGACGATCGGTCCGTTCAGATCGGTCTCGCCCTGGCTCTCGAGGAAGAGGCGGTACGCGGCAATCGCGATGCCGAGTCCCCCGAGGTCGCCGATGTTCTCGCCGATGGTGAGGGCCCCGTTGACGTGGTGCTCGGCGCCGAGTCCCTGGGGGACGAGGGCGTCGTACTGGGCGATCAGGGCCTTGGTGCGCTCTTCGAACGCCGAGCGGTCGGCATCCGTCCACCAGTCGCGCAGCGACCCGTCGGCGTCGAAGCGGCTGCCCTGGTCGTCGAAGCCGTGACCGATCTCGTGCCCGATGACCGCGCCGATCCCGCCGTAATTGGCGGCGGCGTCGCGATCGGCGTCGAAGAAGGGGTACTGCAGGATCGCGGCGGGGAAGACGATCTCGTTCATGAGCGGGTTGTAGTACGCGTTCACCGTCTGCGGGGTCATGTACCACTCGTCGCGGTCGATCGGCTGCCCGACCTTGGCGAGCTGACGGTCGTGCTCCCACACGTGGGCACGACGGACATTGCCGACGAGGTCGTCGGCCGTGATCTCGAGCTCGGAATAATCCTTCCAGCGGACCGGGTAGCCGATCTTCGGCACGAAGGTGTCGAGCTTCGCGAGAGCGCGCTCGCGGGTCTCGTCGGTCATCCACGACAGGCCCTGCATCGAGCGACGGTAGGCCTCGATGAGGTTCGCGACGAGGCCGTCCATCGCGTCCTTGGCCGCGGGCTGGAAGTGGCGCTCGACGTAGACCTTGCCGATCGCCTCGCCCAGAGCGGCCTCGACGAGGCTCACGCCGCGCTTCCAACGCTCGCGGTTGACGGGGACGCCGGTGAGCTGCGTGCCGTAGAACGCGAAGTTCTCGGCGACAAAGTCCTCGGAGAGGAAGGCGGCGGAGGCGTGCACGATCTTGAATCGCAGCCAGGCCTTCCAGTCGTCGAGGCGGTCCTCGACGAGCAGGGCACCGAGCGATTCGATGAAGCTCGGCTGGTAGACGACGACCTCGGCGAGCGCGTCCTCATGCCCCGGGGCGACCCCCGCGCGCCACGGCTCGAGGTCGATCCCGGCGAGGGCGACGGTGTCGTCCCACGACTTCAGGTTGTAGGTCTTGACCGAGTCGCGACTGTCTTCGCGCGACCAGTGGTGCGTGGCGATGTCGGTCTCGAGGGCGAAGGTGCGGTCGGCGGATGCCGCGGCCTCGGCGACACCGGCGAGCTCGAGGATGCGCTCGATGTGCGCACGGTAGGCGGTCCGCGTCTCGTCGAAGTTGTCGAGGCGGTAGTAGCTCTCGTCGGGCAAAGAGATGCCGCCCTGGTAGACGACGGGCACGTAACGGGTCGGGTCGCCCGGGTCGGGCTCGACGAAGAGCGTCAGCAGTCCGCTGATCCCGTCGCGCTCGAGCTCGCCGATGAGCCGGAGCAGGGAGGCGATGTCGCCGACACCGTCGACACGGTCGAGCTGCGGGGCGAGCGGCTCGCGGCCGGTGGCCTCGATGCGGTCGGTGTCCATGAAGCTCGCGAAGAGATCGCCGATCTTGCGGGCTTCGCTGCCCGGCTCGGCGTCCTGGGACTCCTCGACGATGGTGCGCACGTCCGCCTCGGCCTGCTCGGCGATGAGGTGGAACGAGCCCCAGCGGGCCTTGTCGTCGGGGATCTCGGTGCGCTGCAACCAGCTGCCGTTGACGTGGCGGAACAGATCGTCCTGCGGGCGGATCTCGTCGCTGAGCTCGTCGAGCGCGAGACCGGAGCGGGGGGTGTCGGTCATGGAGACAGGATATGTGCCCCACATCCGAACGGGCTCGAAACGGGTCGAGCCCGCCACGGGTGCGCCGCCGCGGCGGTGTCGGACGCCCGCTCTAGGCTCGGACCGTGACCGCCCCGCCGCCCGCGACGCTGAACCGCTCGATCCTGCGGCTCGCTCTCCCGGCGCTGGGCGCGCTCATCGCAGAGCCGTTGTTCCTCATCGTCGACGCCGCGATGGTGGGGCACCTCGGCGTCGCTCCCCTCGCGGGGCTCGGAATCGCCGGGGCCGTGCTGCAGACGGTCGTCGGGCTCATGGTGTTCCTCGCCTACTCCACGACGCCGGCGGTCGCGCGACGCTATGGCGCGGGCGAGTACGGCCGGGCCGTGCGGGTCGGCATCGACGGCATGTGGCTCGCGCTCTGCCTCGGCGCTCTGTTGGCGGCGGCGGGCTCGCTCGCGACCCCCGGCATCGTCGACCTCTTCGGCGCGGCGCCCGACGTCGCCGAGAACGCGCGCACCTATCTCGCGATCTCGATGTGGGGTCTGCCCGCCATGCTCGTGGTCTTCGCCGCCACCGGCCTGTTGCGCGGCATGCAGAACACGGTTACCCCGCTCTGGATCGCCGGCCTCGGCTTCGGCGCCAACGCCCTGCTGAACGCCCTGTTCATCTACGGCTTCGGCTGGGGCATCGCGGGTTCGGCGATCGGCACGGTCGCGGCGCAGTGGGGAATGGTCGGCGCGTACGTCCTCGTCGCGCGACGCTTGGCGCAGGTGCACACGGCATCCCTTCGCTTCCAGCGCGAAAGCCTCGGCGGCACCGTCCGTTCGGGCGGGTGGCTGTTCCTGCGCACGGTCAGCCTGCGGGCGGCGTTCCTCGCGACCGTCGCCGTGGCGACGGGTCTCGGCTCAGCCGAGCTCGCGGGATGGCAGATCGCGTTCACCATCTTCTCGACCGCGGCTTTCGCCCTCGACGCCCTCGCCATCGCGGCGCAGGCGTTGATCGGCCGTGCGCTGGGTGCCGCCGACACCGGCACGGTCGGCCGGGTCCTCACGCGCACGAGCGCCTGGGGTGTGTGGTTCGGTGTCGCGGTGGGTGCGGTCATCGCCGCCGGGTCGGGCGTGATCGGCCTGATCTTCACGGGGGATGCCGAACTCGCGGCCCTCATCCAGCCGGCGCTGCTGGTGCTCGCGGTCGCGCAGCCCCTGGCCGGGTTCGTCTTCGTGCTCGACGGGGTGCTGATCGGGGCCGGCGATGCGCGCTACCTCGCCCTCGCGGGGCTGCTCAATCTCGTGCCATACGCGCCGGCGCTCATCCTGGTGGCGCTCTTCGCCGGCGGCGGTGCCACCGGCCTCGCGTGGCTGGCGGCGGCGTTCTTCGGCGTCTACATGGTGGCGCGCGCGCTCACGCTCGGCCTGCGCGTGCGCGGACAGCGGTGGATGACGGCCGGCGCCTGACGTCTCGCCGATCGGCCGGTCTCGACGGTGTGCGGGGGACGGGACGCCGGCGGGCGCCCCGCCCCGAGGCTCACGTGTACCAGGTGGGAGCCGGCACCTGGTTCAGCAGCACATATTCGCCGACCTCGCGCTTCTTGTACGCGATGGGTTCGTGCAGGCTGTGCGTGCGGAGGTTGCGCCAGAAGATGTCGAGTCCGACGGCGTTCGATGTGGCCCGGGCGCCGGTCAGCTCGTAGATCTTGGATGCGACCTCGAGGCCGTCGTCCACGATCCGGAGCTTGCCGGCCGCGATGCGCACCGCGATCTCCCCGCGCCGACGCTCGGTCAGCTCCTCGCGCGGGGCGTGCAGCACGGCACTGATCTCCGCCCCCACGGCATCCAGGAGCGCCTCGTCGGCCCAGAGCTTCGACTGCAGGGTGCCGTATCCCTCGAGCACGTACCATTCGTCGGTGGCGCGCTGCTTGTCGTCACCCCCGTAGGGCCAGGGGCGGGTGCGCTCACGGGTGTACGCCGAGGCGGTCTCCAGCGCCCCCTCGGCGATGCCGAGGTAGAAGTTGGCGAACACGAGCTGGATCGCGGGCACGTTGAGGGTGTTGTAGACCAGCGGCTGGAACTGCTTGTCGACGAAGCCCGCGGCATCCGACCAGGGAACGCGCACATCGCGGATCTCGACCGAACCCGATTCGGTCAGACGCTGGCCGAGGTTGTCCCAGTCGCCGGCGAACACGATCCCCTCCTGCGCCGTGGGGACGATCGCGAAGATGTGCGTCTCGGTGCCTTCGAGCACGCCCTCGAGCACCGTCAGGTCGGACACCCGGCCGCCGGTTGAGAACGACTTGCGCCCCGAGAAGATCAGGTCGTCGCCGTCCTCGCGGATCACGAGATCGGAGTCGCGCGGGTTGACTGCGCCACCGAAGAGGAAAGCGTTCGAGGTGTACAACTCCTCGACCGCCGCGATCTGCGCGTCGGTGGCCACGAGGCGCGCCGCCCATGCCCAGAGGTAGTGGTAGCCGAGCACCTGCCCGATCGATCCGTCCCCGCGCGCGACGGCACGGATGACCTTGTACGCGGTGTCCCACGTCTCGCCCGCGCCACCATGCTCGCGAGGACCGAGCAGCGTCACCAGGCCCGATGCCTTCAACAACTCCACCTCGGCGAACGGGGCATCGTTGGCGCGGTCGCGCTCGACGGCGTCCGTCGCGAGGATGTACGCCACCTCGCGGGCGCGCGCGATCCAGCCGACGCTATCGTGTGGAGCGGGGGCGTCCCGCCAGCGGTCCGCCAAGCCCGTCGTCGCTGAATCCGTGATCGTCATGGTCATTCCTTCCCAGGTGTGTGATTCGGTGTCGCGTCCTCCACCGGCTGCCACCGGCGAAGGACAGGCTGCGCGACTCGCGGCGGGGCGCTTCTTCGCCCCCGGGCCTTGCAACCGGTGCCGTCAGTAAACATCCGCCCGCCCGCTCACCGGCAGCGTGTTACCGACAAAGACCCCGCGTTTCACCGGGTGGCGTCGAGGCGCGGGTCACGCCCAGCGCCGGCACCACTCGTACATGATCACGGCGGCGGCCGACGCGGCGTTGATCGATCGCGTGGAGCCGTACTGGGTGATCTCGACGACGCCGGTGGCCGCCTCGATCGCCTCGGGGGACAGCCCCGGCCCCTCCTGACCGAACAGCAGCACGCACGCTTCGGGAAGCTCGGCGCGATCGACCGGAACCGATCCTTCGACGTTGTCGACGGCGATCACCGGGAGGCCCGCCTCGCGCGCCCAGGCGGTGAAGGCGGCGACGTCTTCGTGGTGCCGCACGTGCTGGTAGCGGTCGGTGACCATCGCCCCGCGACGGTTCCAGCGGCGCTTGCCCACGATGTGGACCTCGGCGGCGAGGAAGGCGTTGGCGCTGCGCACGATCGAGCCGATGTTCAGGTCGTGCTGCCAGTTCTCGATCGCGACGTGGAACGGGTGCCGCTTCTCGTCGAGGTCGGCCACGATGGCGTCCATGCTCCAGTAGCGGTACCCGTCGACGACGTTCCGCGTGTCGCCGTTCTCGAGCAGCTCGCGGTCGTAGCGCGCGTCGTTCGGCCAGGAGTCGGGGCCGCCCGGCCAGGGGCCGACGCCGTGCGTGGGGGTCGCGGCGGCCTCGTCCTGCGCGGGTGCGGAACCACCGGCATCCGTCTCCCGAGAAGGGGTTGTCTCGGTCTGCGACGGCGTGGGGTTCTCGGCATCCGTCACCGTCCCAGGCTACCCGCGCCCGCCGCGGGGCGAGAGCACACGATCGGCGCGAGGTCAGCGGTCCCGGGGCGCGCGGACGATGTCGCCTCGTGCCGATCGTGTGCCCTCGACGCCCGGGTGACCACTTTTCGGTCGACCGAAAAGTTGCTACGGTTTCGGGATGCCGAAAACAGCTGATCTCGTGCGTCGCCGCCGCACTTCGGGGCGGGCGCTCTGGCTGCTCGGGCCCGCCATGGTGGCCGGCGTCGCCTACCTCGACCCCGGCAACGTCGCGAGCAACATGACCGCGGGCGCGACCTTCGGCTACCTGCTCGTGTGGGTCGTGGTCCTCGGCAACGTGATGGCGTGGCTGATCCAGTACCTCTCGGCGAAGCTCGGGATTGTCACGGGCGAGAGCCTCCCCCAGGTGCTCGGCCGCCGCATCCGCCGCCCCTGGGCTCGCCGGGCCTATTGGCTGCAGGCCGAGCTCGTCGCGATGGCCACCGACGTCGCCGAGGTCATCGGCGGCGCCGTCGCGCTGCACCTGCTCTTCGGCATCCCTCTCGTGTGGGGCGGGGTGATCACGGGCGTCGTCTCGATGGGCCTCCTGCTCGTGCAGACGCGGCGCGGGGCGCGGGCGTTCGAGACGGTACTGATCGGATTGCTGCTCATCATCGCCGTCGGCTTCACCTTCGGCCTGTTCTTCGCCCCACCCGAGCCCGCCGGGGTCGTCGCCGGCCTCGTGCCGCGCTTCGAGGGGAGCACCTCGGTGCTGCTCGCAGCCTCGATCCTGGGCGCGACGATCATGCCGCACGCGATCTACGCGCACTCCGCCCTCGCGCGGGATCGCTTCGCCCCGACCGGGACGCGCTCGGAGACCGGGGCGACCGACCACGCGCATGCGACGACCTCTTCCGACCCCGCGTCCGGCGACACCGCGGGCTCGAACGCCCCCGCTCAGGTCCGCGCCGACGCCCTCGCCGACGCCCGCGGCATCTCGACCCCGCGCCTGCTTCGGGCGACGCGGTGGGACGTCACGATCGCCCTCGCCGTCGCCGGCACGGTGAATCTCGCGATCCTGCTGCTCGCCGCCGCCAACCTCGCCGGGGTCGAGGGCACCGACAGCCTCGAGGGCGCGTACGCGGCCCTGCGCGCGGGACTGGGCCCCCTCGTCGCCACCCTCTTCGCGGTGGGACTGCTCGCCAGCGGTCTCGCCTCGACCTCCGTCGGCGCCTACGCCGGTGCCGAGATCATGCACGGACTCCTGCACGCGCGCATCCCCCTGCTCGCGCGCCGCCTCGTGACCCTCGTGCCCGCGCTCGTGATCCTCGGCCTCGGCGTCGACCCCACGCTCGCTCTCGTGCTCAGCCAGGTCGTGCTGTCGTTCGGCATCCCGTTCGCGCTCGTCCCCCTCGTGGCCCTGACCCGCCGACGCGACGTGCTCGGCGAGCACCGCAACCGCGGGGTGACCACGGCGGCCGGGGTGCTGGCATCCGTGTTCCTCATCGCCCTGAACGCGATGCTCCTGTGGCTGGTCTTCACCGGAGGTTAGGCTGACGCTGTGGAATCGCCCGTGGCCGACGACTATCTCAAGGCGATCTACCACCACACCGAGTGGCAGGACAACCCGATCACGCCGTCGCAGCTCGCGGCCGTGCTGGGGCTCGCCCCCTCGAGCGTGACCGAGATGGTCAAGAAGCTCGCCGCGCAGGGCCTCGTCACGCATCGGCCCTACGGACCCGTGTCGCTGACCACGGCGGGTGCGCGCCGCGCCGCCGGTGTGATCCGCCGGCACCGCCTCATCGAGACCTGGCTCGTCCGCGAGTTCGACTACTCGTGGGACGAAGTGCACGACGAGGCCGAGGTGCTCGAGCACTCGCTGAGCGACAGACTGCTCGAGGGCATCGACGAGCGGCTCGGCCGGCCGCGTTTCGACCCCCACGGAGACGCGATCCCGGATGCCGACGGCTCGGTGCACCGCGAACCCTTCGTGCTGCTCGCCGCGGCATCGGTCGGGCACGCGGGGCGGGTTCTGCGCGTGAGCGATCGCGATCCCGAGCTGTTGCGGGCACTGGTCGAGAGCAGCATCGACGTGGGACACGAGCTCGAAGTGCTCAGCGACGAGGTCGTGCGCGCGGACGGCGTCGAGGTGACGCTGCCGGCGGGCGCGAGCAGTTCGGTCTGGCTCACGCGCTGACACCCGGGTTCTCAGCCGGGATCGCCCACGCGAAGGGCTGCCGGTCGCGAAAGCAGACTCGGCGGAAGGACGGCCCGACCGACGCTCTCCCCCGCCGCGGATCTGCCCCTTCTACGGCCCGCAGGCCCGATTCAGGATGCCGCGCGCCGAGCCCGATCGAAGGGCCACCGCACGTGCGTGGCCGTCTCGCACGCGCGCCAGAGGTCGGCGCCGAGGTCGCTGCCCCGCGTGCGGCGAGCGGGCGTCGCCACACGCGGAGCGCCACGCGCGACGAGGGCCGGGCCGTACATCGACCCACCCTCGGCGGACGGGTCGACGAGCGCGCGGACGAGGGCCCAGGCCCCCTGCTCCTTGGACTGGGTGATCGGCGCCTGCAGGTTGTCGAGGAAGCGCGTGAGCCGACTCGGCTCGTTCACCCCGCGCACCCCGCGCGTGCGGCCGCTCGTCGAGTAGCCGGGGTGCGCCACGAGGCTCTGGATCGGAACGCCGTGAGCGAGCAGTCGCTTCTGCGCCTCGAGCGCCAGCGCGGTCGTCGCCGCCTTGGACTGCACGTAGGCGCGCCACGGCGAGTAGCCCTCGCGCAGCTCGGGGTCGGTGGGCACGTGACGCCAGAGCGACGTCGACATGCTCCCCACCCAGACCATGCGCCCGCGAGCAGCCGCGAGAGGCCGGAGCAGCTCACCGGCCAGGGCGAAGTGGCCCAGCACGTTCGTGGCGAACACGAGTTCATGACCGCCGGCGGTCTCGCGCTCCTTGGGCGGGTGGACGATGCCGGCGTTCAGCAGCAGCCCGTCGAGTCGCCCGCGCGCACGAGCGGTGGCCGCCGCGGCACGCACCGAGCCCATGTTGCTCGTGTCGAGCAGGAGCGTCTCGACGGCGGCATCCGGAATCGAGCGCAGGATGGCTGCTCTGGCCGCGGACATCTTGTTGGGGTTACGGCCCGTGAGCAGGACGTGGGCGCCGGCGGCGGCCAGCTGCTCGCAGGCGAAGAAGCCGAGTCCGCGGGTGGCGCCGGTGACGAGGTAGGACCGCCCGGAGAGGTTCGGGAGGTTCTCGGGGTCCCACTCGGTTCGCGTCACCCTTCGACCCTAACGAGATCGGCCGCGTCCGTCACGGGTGCATTCCGCGAACGGAATACCGTCACGTAAAAAGTTTTTTACGACGAGGGGTGACGAATTGTCCCCGGCGTGCGTCCTCGTGGTGAGCTGCCCGCTCCGTCGCGACGAGACACTCCCGCCGCCGACGCCGACACGACAGGAAAGAGTCAGATCATGGGTCTCGACGACAAGATCAAGAACGCCGCTCAGGACATCGTGGGCAAGGCGAAGGAAGCCATCGGCAACGCCACCGACAACGACAAGCTCGCCGCCGAGGGCAAGGCCGACCAGGTCAAGGCCGACGCGAAGAAGACCGGCGAGGACGTGAAGGACACCTTCAAGTAATCCGGCATCCGCGGACGGGCGGGCCTCGACTCCGGTCGGGCCCGCCCGCGCTCGTTCAACCCCCCTCCTTTTTCGGGGGCGGTGCGAAGGGCCGGGTTTAGGCTGGGCCCATGCGGACCCGAGGCGACATCGAGTGCTGGCTCACCGACATGGACGGTGTGCTCGTCCACGAGAACACCCCCATCTCCGGCGCGTCGGAACTGCTCGCGCAGTGGCGCTCCGAGGGCACCCCGTTCCTCGTGTTGACGAACAACTCGATTTACACCCCCCGCGACCTCAGCGCGCGCCTACGGGCGTCGGGCCTGGTGGTTCCCGAGTCGGCGATCTGGACCTCGGCGCTCGCCACGGCCGACTTCCTCGAGTCCCAGATGCCCGGCGGTTCCGCCTTCGTCATCGGCGAGGCCGGGCTCACCACCGCCCTGCACGAGGCGGGCTTCATCATGACCGAGACCGATCCCGACTACGTCGTCGTGGGCGAGACCCGCAACTACTCCTTCGAGGCGATCACCAAGGCCATCCGCTTCATCCGCGGCGGCGCGCGCTTCATCGCCACGAACCCGGATGCCACCGGCCCCTCGACCGAGGGCGTGCTGCCCGCGACAGGAGCCATCGCCGCCCTCATCACCAAGGCGACCGGCAAAGAGCCGTACATCGTCGGCAAGCCCAACCCGATGATGTTCCGCTCCGCCCTCAACCGCATCGGGGCGCACAGCGAGAACACCGGCATGATCGGCGACCGCATGGACACCGACATCGTCGCCGGCATCGAGGCGGGCCTGCACACGGTGCTCGTCATGACCGGCATCAGCGATGAGCGCGAGATCGAGCGCTACCCCTTCCGTCCCGACGAGATCCTGGGCTCGGTCGCCGAACTCGTGCGCCAGGAGCCCCTCGAGTCCGACCTCGCCGACGGCGAAGAAGGCCTCGAAGCGGGACTCTGACCCCCACCAGGAGACACCATGGACGACCGTACGCTCTGGCTGATCGTCGCCTTCTTCATCACCGCCGGAACGCTCGTGGCCTTCGTCGTGCAGTGGCGGCGCTCGCGGCGCGGCGGTGGGGAGCGCCGCGACCCGTTCGACGGACCGGGAGACGGCTCGGCCTGAGACTCGCGCCGCGTCGGGCCGCATCGACGCGCACGGCTGCTTCTTGCGTGCGGGTCGCCGGGTGCCGGCATCCGATGCTGCCGTCGCCAGAACAGGGGATGCGACCAGAACAGGACGGATAGTCGCGAAACGCCCTGATCTCGGCGCACCGCCCTGTTCTCATGACAGCACAGGGATCCCGACGCACGCACCGCACGCGCGAGTACCGGGGCGCCGGGTGCCGGCATCCCGTGCCGCCGTCGCCAGAACAGGAGACGCCACCAGAACAGGACGAATAGCCGCGGAACGCCCTGTTCTCAGCGCAGAGCCCTGTTCTCGTGTCGGGCGCGATTACTGCGGAGCGAGTCCCAGATCGTCGAGGTCGATGGATGCCAGCCACTGCAGGCCCTCGGCCTCGATCGCGGCCTGCGCTCCGGTCTTGCGGTCGACGATGACGGCCACCGCGACGACCTCGGCGCCCGCGCGGCGCAGCGCCTCGACGGCCTTGAGCGCGGACTGGCCGGTGGTCGAGGTGTCTTCGACGACAACGACGCGCTTGCCCTCGACGTCGGCGCCCTCGATCTGGCGACCGCGGCCATGGTCCTTGGGCTCCTTGCGCACGACGAACGCGTCGAGCGGGGTTCCGGCGTGCACCGACTCGTGCATGACCGCGTTCGCGATCGGGTCGGCCCCCAGCGTGAGGCCGCCGACGGCGACGACCCCGTCGAGGTCCTTCACGAGATCGAGCACGAGCCGACCGATCGCGGGGGCGGCGCGGTGGTCGAGGGTGAGCTTGCGCATGTCGACGTAGTACGTCGCCTTCTTGCCGCTCGAGAGGGTGAAGTCGCCGTGGAACACCGCCTCGTCCGTAATGAGGCCGATGAGGGCCTGACGATCGGCTTCGAGCTCGGGAGTGGAGGCGGTGGTCACGGCGTCGATTCTATTGCCCTGCCTCGTCGACGGTCAGCGGGCGCAGGGGCATCGGTCTCCGCCCGCCGTCTTGCGGAGTTCGTCCGCGACACGCCGCTGTCGTCACGGCACCACCGGCATGTCGTCCCCGGACTCCGCGCGACGGCCCGGGCGCGCATCGGACGGCGATGTCAGCGGTCGAAAGTAGGCTGGATGCCATGCGCCTGGCCACCTGGAACGTCAACTCCATCCGCGCCCGCGTCACCCGCACCGTCGAGTTCTGCGTGCGCGAGCACATCGACGTGCTGGCGATGCAGGAGATCAAGTGCAAGACGGAGCAGTTCCCGTACGCCGCCTTCGAGGAGGCGGGCTATCACGTCGCCGCGCACGGTCTCAATCAGTGGAACGGCGTCGCGATCGCGAGCCGCGAGCCGCTCGAGAACGTCGAGATCGGCTTTCCCGGCATGCCCGGATTCGAGAAGGGCAAAGAGGGGCCCGACCTCCCCCAGGAGGCCCGCGCGATCGGCGCCACCGTCAACGGCGTGCGCGTGTGGAGCCTCTACGTTCCCAACGGGCGCGGGCTCGACGACCCGCACTTCACCTACAAGCTCGACTGGCTCGACAAGCTGCGGCAGTACACGGCCGACGCCCTCGCCGCCGACCCCGATCTGCCGCTCGCGCTGACGGGCGACTTCAACATCGCCCCGACCGATGCCGACAATGGCGACCCCACGATCGTGCAGGGCGCGAGCACGCACGTCTCGCCCGTCGAGCGGGAGGCATTCGCCGCCTTCGAGACGGCCGGGCTCACCGACGTCGTGCGCCCGCTCATCCCCACCGGCTACACGTACTGGGACTACAAGCAGCTGCGCTTCCCCCGCAACGAGGGCCTGCGCATCGACTTCATCCTCGGCTCGCGCGCCTTCGCCGACGCCGTGCACGGCGCCGAGATCCACCGCAACGAGCGCAAGGGCGAGGTCCCCAGCGACCACGTCCCCGTCGTCGCCGACCTCGACCTGTCGGGGACCGACGACGATGACGACATGCCGATGATCTTCGGCTGATCGCCGAGGACGCCGGGCGGAGCGTCGCACGGTCGGACGACCTCGTCGAAATCGGACGACCTCACCAGAATCAGATGCCGAGAGCGATGCCGTCCGATTCCGGTGCGGTTCTCCGATTTCGGCGCCGCCGCGCTCGCTCGCGGCCCTGGCACCTGCCGTCGCGTTCGACCGCGCCGAACGCACGACGGCGGGGCCGAGGCGAACCCCGACCCCGCCGTGCGGGAGCGTCAGACCGAGGGGACCTCGGCGGGCGCGGTGCGCGCGATGAGCGTCACGAGCGCCTCGATGACCGAGCGGAGGAACGCCGCGGTGCCCTCGTCGGTCACGGTGCCGTCCTCTTCGAACAGGCCGGGGGTCGACTGGATGTACCCCTCGGGCTGGCCGAGGACCAGGGCGTTGTAGTGCAGGAGCACCGAACGCAGGTGCTGCTGACCCGCGGCCGTGGCGATCCCGCCCTGCGAGGTGCCGATGACGGCGGTGGGCTTGTCGTTGAACGACGCCTCGCCGTACGGGCGCGCCGACCAGTCGAGCGCGTTCTTGAGCACGCCCGGAATCGAGCGGCTGTACTCGGGGGTGACGACGAAGACGCCGTCGGCGTCCTCGATGGCCTTCTTGAACTCCGTCGCGACCTCGGGGAAGTTCCCGTCGTAGTCGGGCGAGTAGAAGGGCAGGTCCTTGATCGGGATCTCCTTCAGGGTCACGCCCTCGGGCGCGACCTTCTCGAGTGCCTTCGCCAGACGGCGGTTGATCGAGGTGCTGGAGATGCTGCCGACGATGTAGCCGATCGTGTAGTCGGTCACGATGATCCTCTTTCCGGACGACGGGGGCGCGAGGCGCCCTGGTTCATTCACGTGCAAGCATCGCCGCCCCACCTGTATTCCTTCTCCGCTTGACTCCGTCTCGCGGGGGATGCAGGTGTCGCAGGTCGCCTTTAGCGTGGAGGGATGCCACGGATCACGCGCGCGCAGCAGCGCAACGACATCGTGCTCGCGGTCGTGCTGCTGCTCGGGGGGCTGCTCAGCGCCGTGCTGTCGTCGATCTCGGGTCTCTACGGCGACCAGCAGGCCTCGCTCGCTCTCGCCGTGGGGTACGTGTTCGTGCTCGCCGTGCCCCTCGCGTTCCGGCGGCGGTGGCCCTCGGTCGTCGCCGTGGTCGTGTCGCTGGCGTACTTCCTGGCCGTGACGCTCCGCGTTCCCGAGATCTACGCCGGCAACATCGCGATGTTCATCGCGCTGTACACGGTCGGCGCCTGGGCGACGAGTCGCCGCCGCGCGACGATCGTCCGCGTCGCCATCATCGTCGGCATGTTCGCGTGGCTGTTCGTGGTCATGTTCCAAGACGCCACGCAGCCGGTCGAGGGCATGGCCGAGGGGGCGTTCTCGCGCGCCGGGGCCTTCTCGCCCTTCGTCGCCTACCAACTGCTCATGATCGGGCTGAACGCCCTCTTCTTCGGCGGCGCCTACTACTTCGGCGACCGCTCTCACCAGCAGATGCGCGAACGCGCGGCCCTCGAGGAGCGCACCGCCGAGCTCGAGTCCGAGCGCGAGGTGACCGCGGCGCAGGCCGTCGCCCTCGACCGCGTCCGCATTGCCCGGGAGCTGCACGACGTCGTCGCCCACCACGTCTCCCTGATGGGGGTCCAGGCGGGCGTCGCACGCTCGCTCCTCACCCGCGACCCCGACGCCGCCCGCGAGACCCTGGCGGGTGTCGAGAGCTCCGCGCGCACCTCTCTGCACGAGCTGCGGCAGCTGCTCGAGACCCTGCGCTCGCCCGACGGCGACGCGGCTCCCGACACCGCCCCCACCACGCACGGACTCGCCTCAATCCCGGCCCTCGTCGACGACGCCAACGCAGCGGGACTCCCCGTGACCTTCACCGTCGTCGGCGCCCCCGCCTGCGATCCCCCGCCGCTCGTGCAGGTCAACCTGTACCGCATCGCCCAGGAGGCGCTGACGAACGCGCGCCGCCACGCGGGATCCGACGCCACCGCCGACGTGCGACTCCGGTTCGAGACGGATGCCGTCGAACTCGAGATCTCGAACACCGGACGCCGCGGTTCGTCGACGCCGGGGCTCGGCCAGCTCGGCATGCGCGAGCGCGCGGCCGTGTCGGGCGGGACGATCGAGATCGGACCGCGCTCGCGCGGCGGCTACCTCGTGCGCGTCCGCGTGCCCCTCACCCGGGCTGAGGTGGCGCATGTCTGAGCTGCGCGTGCTGCTGGTCGACGACCACGCCATGATGCGGGCGGGATTCCGCACGATCCTGTCGCTCGAGCCCGACATCGAGGTCGTGGGCGAGGCGGCATCCGGGGTCGAGGCCCTCGCCGCGGCGGTGCGCCTGCGGCCCGACGTCATCTGCATGGACGTGCAGATGCCCGACATGGACGGGCTCGAAGCCACCCGCCGGCTGACCGCCGACCCCGCATCCGACGCGGCGGTGCTCATCGTCACGACCTTCGATCGCGACGACTACCTGTTCTCGGCGTTGGCCGCCGGGGCCAGCGGGTTCCTGCTGAAGAACGCGGGACCCGAAGAACTCGTCTCGGCCGTCCGCGTCGTCGGGGCCGGTGACGCGCTGCTCGCACCCGAGGTCACGCGCCGGGTCATCGAACGCTTCGCCTCGCAGGGTGCCGGGGTTCCGGCATCCGCTCCCTCCGCGACGATCGAGCCGCTGCGCCTGGCCGAGCCGCTCACCGAGCGCGAGAGCGAAGTGCTGCGGCTGGTGGCCGAGGCGCTCAGCAACGCCGAGATCGCCGCGCGCCTGTTCATCGGCGAGGCGACGGTGAAGACGCACGTGTCGAACCTGCTGCAGAAGCTCGGCGCGCGCGACCGCGTGCAGGCCGTGGTGCTCGCGCACCGGCACGGGCTGGCCTGACGCCGACGCGGGCCGCCCGCCGGGTGCCCCCGCCCGGCGCGGGCGCCCAGCCGAGATGACCGGACGTTCGCGAGATGACCCGCGCTTCGTCGGCATCGCGGGTCGTCTCGGCGATCGAGGGTGATCCGGGCGCCTCACCGCAGCCCCGCGGCGGAGGGGCCCTCCCCCGTGCGGCGGACACACAGAACCGTCCCGGGGCGGAGGTGACGCGGAGTCCGGATGCCTAGCGTGGAAGACATCGAGAAGAAGGGATGCATCGTGCTCCATCTGGACGGGATCATCAAGAGCTACGGCGGACGCCGCGTGCTCGACGGTGTGGGCTTCGACGTCGTGCCCGGGCGCCTCACGGGCTTCGTCGGAGGCAACGGCGCGGGCAAGACCACCACGATGCGCATCGCGCTGGGCGTGCTCGGCAAAGACGCGGGCACGGTCGAGCTGAACGGCGCCGCGGTCACCACCGCCGACCGCCGCCGCTTCGGCTACATGCCCGAAGAACGCGGGCTCTACCCGAAGATGAAGGTGGCCGAGCACATCGCCTACCTCGCGCGGCTCCACGGCTTCGGCAAGGCCGACGCGAACGCCAAGGCCACGGCCCTGCTCGAGCGGCTCGGACTCGGCGAGCGCCTCGGCGACCTCATCGAGACCCTCTCGCTCGGCAATCAGCAGCGCGCGCAGATCGCGGCATCCCTCGTCCATGAGCCCGAGGTGCTCCTCCTCGACGAGCCCTTCTCGGGCCTCGACCCGCTCGCGGTCGACGTGGTCGCGGGCGTCCTGCAGGAGAAGGCGGCCGAGGGCGCGGCCGTGCTGTTCTCGTCACACCAGCTCGACGTGGTCGAGCGGCTCTGCGACGACCTCGTCATCATCGCCGACGGAACGATCCGCGCGGCCGGCAGCCGCGAGGCCCTCCGCTCGGAGCACGCGACCCACCGCTACGAGCTGGTCTCGCGCGGCGACACCGGGTGGCTCCGCGACGAGCCCGGCGTGCGCGTGATCGATTTCGACGGCGGGTACGCCCTCTTCGACACCGACGACGACGTCACCGCCCAGCGCGTGCTGCGCGAGGCCGTCGGGCGCGGCGACGTCGCCAGCTTCTCCCCCCAGCGGCCCACCCTGGCCGAGATCTTCACGGAGGTCATCCAGTGAGCACCACGACCACCGCTCCCGCACCGGAGCAGAAGACCGCGCCGCACCGCGCACCCGGCGAGCTGCAGAGCATCTGGCTGGTCGCCGAGCGCGAGATCGGCTCGAAGCTGCGCAGCAAGGCCTTCGTCATCTCGACCGCGATCCTCATCGTGGCGGCCCTCGCGTCGGTGCTGTGGGGCGGGTTCACGGCCTCGAACGCCACCGCCGGCGGCATCCCGGTCGCCGTCACCTCGCAGACGCAGGCCGATGTGTCGGGGCTCGACGGTCTCGAGGTGACCGTCGCCGACAGCGACGACGCCGCGCGTGCCCTCGTGGCGGACGGGACGGTGGATGCCGCCCTGGTCTCGGGCTCGTCGGAGTCGTCGTTCGACTTCACCGTCGTGGTGAAGGACAGCGTGCCCTCGACACTGCTGCAGATGCTCAGCGACACCCCGCCGGTCGACCGACTCGAACCGGGCTCGAACGCCGCCGACGTGCTGCGCTACTTCATCGCGCTGGCCTTCGGGATCGTATTCCTGATCGCCGCCACGACCTTCGGCGGCACCATCGCGCAGAGCGTCGTCGAAGAGAAGCAGACGCGCGTGGTCGAGATCCTCATCTCGGCGATTCCGGTGCGGGCGCTGCTGGCGGGCAAGGTGCTCGGCAACACGATCCTCGCGATGGCCCAGATCGTGCTGCTCGCCGCCGTCGCGGTCGTGGGCCTCGCCGTCACCGGTCAGGCCGGCGTGCTCGACGCGCTCGGCGCCCCGATCGCGTGGTTCGCGATCTTCTTCCTCTTCGGCTTCGTGCTGCTGGCGGCCCTGTTCGCCGCGGCCGCCGCGATGGTCTCGCGCCAAGAGGACATCGGGGCGACGACCACCCCGATCACGATGCTGATCATGGCGCCGTACTTCTTGGTCATCTTCTTCAACGACAACCCCGTCGTGCTGACGATCATGTCGTACGTGCCCTTCTCGGCCCCGGTGGGGATGCCGCTGCGCATGTACCTCGGCGACGCCCAGTGGTGGGAGCCCGTGCTCTCGTTGCTCGTGCTGCTCGGCTCGTGCGTCCTCGCGATCGGCGTCGCCTCCCGCATCTACCGCAACTCGCTGCTGCGCATGGGGGCGCGCGTCAAGCTCGGCGAGGCTCTGCGGGGCTGACCGGTTCGGGTCCGGTCAGCGGGCGGGTGGATGCCGGGGCTGTGGCATCCACCCGCCCCTTCTTCGCGGGTGTGGGGGGTCGTCGCTAGGCTCGGAACATGCTGCGCCTGCTTGCTTTCGTCGCGCTCGGAGCCGTCGTCGGCGGCCTTCTGGTGGCCGCCCTCGGCGACCAGGAAGCCGGTTTCGCGATCTTCGGAATCGCGCTCGCGGTCTGCATCATCTCGACGGTCCTCGTCCGTGTGACGGCGTCGCTCTCGCCCGCGCTGCCCTCGCCGGCGGCCGTCACCGCGGCGCGCGACGCCCGTCGACTCGGGCGCGCACGCATCGATGCGGTGCGGCAGACCGGCACGCTCGTCAACGACCAGCCGCTGTGCGAGATCGACGTCACCGTCGTCGCGCTCGACGGCACGACCTGGGCGACCACCCTGCACCTGATCGTCCCGCTGATCGAGCTCGCCGCGTATCAGCCGGGCGCAGAACGCGACGTCGTGGTCCTTCTCGACGGTGGCCCCGAGGTCGTCTTCGCCGACGGCGAGCTCTCTCCCGCAGAGCGGGGGCGCCTGATCGTGCCGGCCCGGTCCGCGGTCGAGGTGCGCCCCATCGACGCGGGCACCCGCATCCGCGACGGACGCCGGAGCGGACCCCTGCTCGGAATCGGTCGCCGCGGGCGCCCGTGGCGACTCGCCCTGTTCGCGATGGCGGCGGTCGCGGCCGCTGTCGTCGTGCTGCTGCCGTACCGCGACGGCGTCGCCATCACGGCCGCGGCGTGGCAGGACGGACGCCTCACCGCCGACATGCGCACCCCCGACTCCCTGCAGACGGCCGAGCGCGCCCTGCGGGCCGAGATCGGACACGATCAGGTGGTCTCGATCGTCGCGACCCCGGATGCCGTCATCGTCGACGCCCCGATCCGGGCCGGCGAACAGGCGACCGATGAGTGGGAGTTCCGGGCGGGACGCGTCACCCACAGGGGCGCCGCGCTCATCCAGCCGCGGGTGGCGCAGGAGCAGTTCCCCTGGAGCGACGTCGCGCTGGACCGGGTGTGGCCCGCCCTGCAGGAGGCGTCGAGCCGGAGCGGCCTTCCGATCGGAACGACTCCGGTGTCGATCCGGCGTGCGAGCGACGACGACGTGCAGAGTCCGACGTTCATCGAGAACGTCGGCACGCCGTACATCTCGTTCGGCCTCGACGATGACTACCGCAGTGCCTCGTTCACCCTCTCGGCGGACGGCAGCGAGCTCACGCCGATCGGGTGAGCCCCGACCCCTCGCTACTGCGCCACGTACGCCGTGACGCTCGGGGAGAGCCGGATCGGGATGCCGCTGACATCCGACTCGTCGACATCGCCGATCGCGACGGTCAGAGTCTCGTCGACGCCGAAGATCGCGGCCCCGTCCTGCGCTCCACTCGCGCAGCCCGCCGACCAGGGCCGGTTGTCGGTGGATGTGAAGGTCACGATGCAGCGCCCGTCGCCGTCGTCGGGCTGGGCGAGGTAGATGCGGAAGTCGCTCACCGTCGCGATGTACCGCGTGCTGCCCGCGTCGATGCCGCTGTCGCGCAGGATGTCGGCCGAGATGACGTCTTCGACCGTCTGCGGGAACGTCAGCTCGGGGTAGGCCGCCGCCGCGGGGTCGGGGGTCGCGGCCATGGTCGGCACCGTGCTCGCGCCGATCGCGATGCCGATCCCCAGCAGAGCCAGGGCGCCGACGGCCGTTGCCACGATGCGCACCGCGCGGCGGGGCGTGAGGCGGGCGGCATCCGGGGGGCGGGCGCTCCCGGGCGGGCTGGATTCTGCGCGGGATGCGCTCCCGGGCTGCCCGGCGGCGAGGGTCGGGGAGGCCCCTTCGGGCGCAGGGTCTTCGGGCGCGGCGTCTGCGGAAGATTCGGACCGCCGGGCCCGATCCTCGAGCTCGGTGAGACGCTCAATCATCGCGGGCGTCGCCGAAGTCCCCTCGGCCCCGTACACGCGTTCGCGCAGCCCGCGCAGCTCGACGTCATCGTCCATGGGTCGACTCTAGAGCCGCGCCGGTGCGGTCGGGTCGGGCTCAGCCCCCGGTCGTGGGCGCCGTGGCGTCGAGGGCATCGGCCGCACCCACCAGAGCCAGGTGGGACAGCGCCTGCGGGGTGTTGCCGGCCTGACGACCGGTGGTGGGGTCGTACTCCTCGGAGAGCAGACCGAGGTCGTTGGCGACCCCCGTCAGACGCTGCATGAGCGCGATCGCCTCGTCGCGGCGACCGCTGTGCGCGTACTGCCCGACGAGCCAGAACGAGCAGGCGAGGAAGGGGTGCTCGTCACCGGACAGACCGTCGACACCCGTGGTGCGGTAGCGCAACAGCCACCCGTCGGGCATGAGCGTCTCTTCCATGCGCGCGACCGTGGCCAGCATGCGCGGGTCGTCGTAGGCGCAGAAACCCACCTGCGGCAGCACGAGGAGCGAGGCGTCGACCTCGTCGGTGTCGAAGTGCTGGGTGAACCACCCGCCGGCGTGCACCCCGTGCGCGTCGATGTCGGCGCGCACGCGATCACGCAGGGTGCGCCACGTGGCGACGTCGCCCTCGCGCCCGCCCTCTTCGACGGCCCGGATGCCGCGATCGAACGCCGCCCACACCATCGCTCGAGAGTGCGTGAAGAAGTGCGGTTCGCCGCGCATCTCCCAGATACCGAGGTCGGGGCGGTCGACCTCGCTCGCGAGCTGATCGAGCAGGGCGCGCTGCAGCGACCACGAGAACGTCGTCTCGGTGACGCCCGCGTCGCGAGCGGCTTCGAGGGCGACCATGACCTCGCCGATCACATCGGCCTGATACTGCTCGACCGCGCCGTTGCCGATGCGCACGGGCGCCGCGCCGCCGTAGCCGGGAAGGCTCGGGATCTCGCGCTCGGGCAGGTCGCGCTCGCCCGCGATGCCGTACATGATCTGCACGTCGGCCGGGTCGCCCGCGATCGCGCGCAGCAGCCAGTCGCGCCAGCGGTGCGCGGCGTCGAGGTAGCCGTGGTCGATGTACGCGCTGAGGGTGAGGGCGGCGTCGCGCAGCCACACGTAGCGGTAGTCCCAGTTGCGGGAGCCGCCGAAGGCCTCGGGCAGAGAGGTCGTCGCCGCTGCGACGATGCCGCCCGTCTCGGAGTGCGTGAGGGCGCGCAACACCATGAGCGAGCGCGTGACGAGCGCCGCGTGCGTTCCCGCGGCCTGCACGCGGTCGGCCCAGGCGGCCCACCACTCGCGCGTGCGTTCGAGCGCCGCCTCGACGTCGAACGCGGCGGGCGGGTCTTGCCACGACGGGCCCCAGGCCAGGACCGAGTCGACGCTCGCACCGGCCTTGGTCGTCCAGCGACCGCGGTGCGCGGTGTCGACGGCGATGAGGCGAGGTCCGCGGATCGTCACGGCATCGGGGCCGGCCGCGGCGAGGATCACGGGCTCGTCGCCGTGGCCGATCTGCTGCACCCACGGCACCGCCCGGGCGTAGTCGAAACGCAGGCGCACTTCGCTGACGAAGTCGACGGCGCCCGAGACGCCCACCACGCGCCGGATGAGAGCCTCGACGCCCTCGTCGACGGGCATGGCGTCGTAGACGTCGGCGATGCCGGTCGAGGTCTCCCACCGCGTGACGAGCACGAAAGTGTCGCCGTCGTACCGCCGAGTCGCCCGCGCTTCGGGGTCGGCGGGACGCAGCGACCACGCACCGTGCGACTCGTCACCGAGCAGGGCGCCGAACATCGAACCGCTGTCGTACCGCGGCAGGCACAACCAGTCGACGCTCCCCGCGGAGGAGACGAGGGCGGCGGATCGGCAGTTGCTGAGGACCGCGTAGTCCTCGATCGGAGTCGTCACCCTCGGATTGTGGCAGGTACCGCCGACATCGTGCCCATCGATCTCGCTAGTGGTTTCCCTGCGCCCGCTGCAAGCGGCACGGCGATGTCGGGGGCGAGCGCTACGGTTTCCCCATGGCGGCGGACACCACCCTGATCATCCTGGGCGCTTCGGGCGACCTCACCTCGCGACTGCTCCTCCCGGCCCTCGGCCAGTTACTCTCGCGCGAGCCGAACCGGTCCGTGCGTCTGCACGGCGCGGGCATGGAGGACTGGACCGACGAGCACTGGCGCGAGGTGGTCGAGAAGGCGTTCCAGACGATGGATGCCGATGACGCCTTCGCCTCCGTCTCGGAGACGACGTACACGCAGGCCGACATCACGAAGGCCGCAGACCTGCAGAAGCTGCTCGACGACGCCGAGGGCCGACCGGCCCTGTACTTCGCGGTGCCCCCGGCGGTCACCGAGAAGGCCTGCCTGGCGCTGAGCGACGTGACCATCCCCGAGGGCACGATCCTCGCCCTCGAGAAGCCCTTCGGCACCGACGAGGCCAGCGCCCACACGCTCAACAAGCAGTTGGCGACCCTGGTCGCCGAAGACCAGGTCTTCCGCATCGACCACTTCCTCGGCCGTTCGACCGTGCTGAACCTGCTCGGCACGCGTTTCGCCAACCGCATCGTCGAGAGTGTCTGGTCGGCCGACGACATCGCCTCGATCCGCATCGACTTCCCCGAGGCCCTGGGGCTCGAGGGACGCGCCGGGTATTACGACGCCGCCGGCGCCCTGGTCGACATGATCCAGAGCCACCTGCTGCAGGTCATGGCCTTCGTCACGATGGAGCCCCCGGCATCCCTCGATCAACTCGACCTGCGCGACGCGACCTCGGCGGTGCTGCGCGCGACCCACGTGAAAGACGACGACCCGGTCGCGAACTCTCGCCGCGCGCGGTACACCGCGGGAGACGTGGGCGAGCGCCACTTCTCGTCGTACGTCGACGAGCCCGGCGTGGACGCCTCGCGCGGCACCGAGACGCTCGCCGAGATGACCGTCGAGGTGCGCACGGCCCGCTGGCAGGGCGTCCCGATCCTGCTGCGCTCGGGCAAGGCGCTCGGTGCGGGAGACCCGGCCGTCACCGTGACGTTCAAGCCGGTGCGTCACCTCCCCGACGGGTTCATCGGCGAGAGCGAGCCCTCCGAGATGGTGTTCTCGCTCGGCCCCGACACCATCAGCCTGGGTCTGAACATCAACGGCGCCGACGACCCGCTCGACCTCGAGCGCGTCACCCTCTCCGCCAACCTCGGCGAGGGCGCACTCAAGGCCTACGGCGAAGTGCTCTCCGGCATCCTCGACGGAGACGCCATGCTCGCCGTCCGCGGAGACGCGGCCGAGCAGTGCTGGCGCATCGTGCAGCCCGTCATCGACGCGTGGCGCAAAGACGAGGTTCCGCTCGACGAGTACCCGGCGGGGACCGCGGGCCCCGCGTCGTGGAAGGCGTGATCGAAGCCGCCCCGGCTCAGCCTCAAGGGACGAGAAAGCGCGTCTCATCACAGACGCATAAGTTCATACGGGAACACTCCGCCGACAGACGGCGTTGACTGGTGCGGGTCAACGGCGTCCCGCATCAGTCCCCGTTCTCAGGAGTACCCATGTCTCTCGCGCTCGACCGCATCGCCCCCACCGACGCCCCCATCCTCGACGTGCTCGCCGAGCGATGGAGCACCCGCGTCTTCGACCCCGAGACGCCGATCGACGAGTCGGCCCTCCGCTCCGCCCTCGAGGCCGCCCGCTGGGCTCCCTCGGGCATGAACTTCCAGCCGTGGCGCTTCATCGTCGCGCGCCGCGGCACCGCCGCGCACGAGCGCGTCGTCGCCTCGCTCATGGGCTTCAACCAGGCCTGGGCCCCCGACGCCGGCGCCCTGCTCGTCGTGCTCGCCGAGACCGAGACTGAGGACGGCGAGGCGCGCACCTGGGCCCTGTACGACAGCGGACAGGCCGCCGCCCACTTCACCGTGCAGGCCCACGCCGGCGGCCTCGCGACCCACCAGATGGGCGGCTTCGTCGCCGACGACCTGCGCGCGGCGTTCGACATCGACGCACGCTTCACCCCCGTCACGGTCATTGCGGTGGGCGCCCTCGGCGACATCGACGCGGCCGAAGAGGGCCTGCGTCAGCGCGAGCTCGCCCCGCGCCAGCGCCGCACGGTCGAGGAGTCGCTGCTCGTCGACGACTGAGCCACGGCATCCGGCCCCCTCGCCGTCCGTTCCCGACCACGCCGCCGCGCGGGACCGGGGCGGGCGGCGTTCTTCGTTTCCGCCGTGCTGTCCGATGCTGCGCGACTCCGGGGCAGGCGGCGGACGTCGTTGCCGCTGCCCTGTGCTGCGCCGCGCTGCCGGGGCGGCGAGCCCCTCCCCCCGCATAAACGCGATCGGCGCGCACAAACGCGCTCTCCCCGCGTTTACGCGCGCGGACAGCGTTTATGCCTACGAAAGTGGTCGTCCACGCCAGCGTCACCAGCTGCCGCGCCCCCTCGACGCGACCGATGGCGCCGGCGGGACCCCGGCAGTGTCCACCCCTCGCATAAACGCGATCGGCGCGCATAAACGCGCTCTCCCCGCGTTTATGCGCGCGTACAGCGTTTATGCGTGAGGTGCACGCGCGCACAGCGTGTTCACATGACGCCGCGCACGCAGCGTCTATGCGCGAGGCGCACGCGCGCACAGCGTTTATGCGTGAGGCACATGCGCACACGCACCGCCCGCACGCCGGCCGGAGACGCAGAAGGGGGATGCCACGCACGCACGCGGCATCCCCCTCACGGCGGCGACTACTCGACGATCTCCGCCTCGATCACGTCGTCGTCGCCCGGCTCCGGCTGCGCGGGTCCAGCGCTCACGAGCGCGAGCGAGTCGCCGTCGCTCGCCACGTCGACCCGAACGACATCGCCGTCGCGCACCGTTCCGGCCAGGATCGCCATGGCGAGGCGGTTCTGGATCTCGGTCTGGATGAGGCGGCGGAGCGGCCGGGCTCCGTACACCGGGTCGTAGCCGCGCTCGGCGAGCCACGAGCGGGCGTCGGGCGTGACCGCGAGGCTCAACCGGCGCTCGCGCAGGCGCTTGTGCAGCGCATCGACCGCGAGCTCGACGATCTGCGCGAGATCGTCCTGGCTGAGGGCCTGGAAGATCACGATGTCGTCGAGGCGGTTCACGAACTCCGGCTTGAAGGCCTGGCGCACGAGCGCCTGCACCTGCTCGCGCTTGGTGTCCATCGACAGGGTCGGGTCGACGAGGATCGGCGACCCGAGGTTCGAGGTGAGCACCAGGATGACGTTGGTGAAGTCGACCGTGCGGCCCTGGCCATCGGTCAACCGGCCGTCGTCCATGACCTGCAGCAGCACGTCGAACACCTCGGGGTGCGCCTTCTCGACCTCGTCCAGCAGCACGACGCTGTAGGGGCGCCGACGCACGGCCTCGGTCAGCTGACCACCCTGCTCGTAACCGATGTACCCCGGAGGGGCGCCGACCAGCCGAGAGACGGAGTGCTTCTCGCCGTACTCCGACATGTCGATGCGCACCATGGCGTGCTCGTCGTCGAAGAGGAAGTCCGCGAGCGACTTCGCCAGTTCGGTCTTGCCGACACCGGTCGGACCGAGGAACAGGAACGAACCGACCGGTCGGTGCGGGTCGCTGATACCCGCGCGTGAGCGACGCACGGCGTCGGACACGGCCTTCACGGCATCCCTCTGTCCGATCAGGCGCTTGCCGAGCTCACGCTCGAGGTGCAGCAGCTTCTCGGTCTCACCCTGCAGCAGGCGTCCGACCGGGATGCCCGTCCACGCCGCGATCACCGCCGCGATATCCTCGTCGGTGACTTGGTCGTTGACCATGCGATCACCGGCGGGTTCTTCGCGTTCCGCGACCATCAGCTCGCGCTCGAGAGCCGGGATCTCGGCGTACAGCAGGCGCGACGCGCGTTCGAGGTTGCCCTCGCGCTGGGCGCGCTCGGCGTCGACGCGAGCGGCGTCGAGCCGGGTCTTCAGATCACCGACGCGGTTGAGCGAGGCACGCTCGCGCTCCCACCGGGCCTGCAGGTCGTCGAGCTTCGACTGCTCGGCGGCGAGGGTCTCGCGGAGGGTGGCGAGGCGCTCCTTGGAGGCGTCGTCTTTCTCTTTCTTCAGCGCGAGCTCTTCGAGCTTGAGGCGGTCCACGTGTCGGCGCAGCTCGTCGATCTCGAGGGGGGCGGAGTCGATCTCCATGCGCAAGCGGGACGCCGCTTCGTCGATGAGGTCGATCGCCTTGTCGGGAAGCTGACGCGCCGGGATGTACCGGTTCGAGAGGGATGCCGCGGCCACCAGCGCCGTGTCGGCGATCGCCACCTTGTGGTGCGCCTCGTACCGCTCCTTCAGACCGCGGAGGATCGCGACGGTGTCTTCCACCGACGGCTCGCCGACGTAGACCTGCTGGAAGCGGCGTTCGAGGGCGGCATCCTTCTCGATGAACTCGCGGTACTCGTCGAGCGTGGTCGCGCCGATCAGGCGCAGCTCACCGCGCGCGAGCATGGGCTTGAGCATGTTGGACGCTGCGACCGAGCCCTCGCCGCCACCCGCGCCCATGAGCACGTGCAGCTCGTCGATGAACGTGATGATGCGTCCGTCGGACTCGGTGATCTCTTTGAGGACGCTCTTCAGGCGTTCCTCGAACTGGCCGCGGTACATGGCACCCGCGACGAGCGCCGAGATGTCGAGCGAGACCAGCTCTTTGTTCTTCAGGCTCTCGGCGACGTCTCCCGCGACGATGCGCTGGGCGAGACCCTCGACGACGGCGGTCTTGCCGACCCCGGGCTCGCCGATGAGCACGGGGTTGTTCTTGGTGCGCCGGGTGAGCACCTGACTGACGCGGCGGATCTCGCCGTCGCGCCCGATCACGGGGTCGAGCTTGCCCTGGCGGGCCCGGTCGGTGAGGTTGATGCCGAACTGTTCGAGGGCGCTACGCGCGTCCTCCTGCCCCGGCTGTTGTGTGGCGTTCATGTGTTCTCCTGCAAGTCTGGTCGCCGTCCATAAAGTTGAGCGGCATTGACTCAAGTTTAGCAGCGGCTCCCGACGAGGGCAATGGGTGCCGGCATCCCGCGCCCGTCACCCCCGGCCGCGGTGCCGGCACCCGCTCGCGCACGGCGACCCCGGGGCGTCGAGATCACGCGTTCTTCGCGAGACGACCCGCAATGGCGGGTGATCTGGACGACGTCACGTGATCTCGACGACGAGGCCGGACGCCGACATCCGCTCGTCACGCCGGGATCGGCTCCGCATCTCGCGCGGGCAGGTCGGCCCCGGATGCCGCGGGCTCGCTGCACGAGAAGCGCGCGCGGTACGCCGTGGGGGTGAGCCCCATCGTCCGACCGAAGTTCTGTCGCAGCACCGCGGCCGAGCCAAAGCCGCACTCGGCGGCGATCCGGTCGAGGCCCAGGTCGGTCTCTTCGAGCAGCCGCTGCGCGTGGAGCAGGCGCTGGCGCGCGAGCCACGCGGCCGGGGTCGCCCCGAGGTCGGCCTTGAAACGCCGGGCGAAGGTGCGCGGCGACATGTGGGCGCGCGCCGCGAGCCGTTCGACCGAGAGCTCGGCGTCGAGGTTCTGCAGCATCCACTCGGTCACCGGGGCGAGCGAGAGCGAGGAGTCGATCGGGATGGGCGAGGCGATGAACTGCGCCTGGCCGCCATCGCGCTGCGGCGCCACCACCATGCGGCGGGCGATGCGGTTGGTCAGCTCGGAACCCAGCTCCTGGCGCAGCAGGTGCAGGCTCGCGTCGAGACCGGCGGCGGTGCCGGCGCTGGTGATGATGTTGCCGGACTGCACGTAGAGCACATCGGGATCCACCTCGATCTCGGGGTACATCCGCGCCATGACGTCGGCGTAGCGCCAGTGCGTCGTTCCGCGCTTGCCGTTGAGCACTCCGGATGCCGCGATCACGAACGACCCGCTGCACACGCTCAGCAGCCAGGCACCCCGGGCGTGCGCCGCGCGCACGACGTCGAGCACACGCGGGTCGACGGCTCCCCATTGCTCGCGCGGGATCGGCGCGAGCACGAGGATGTCGACGTCGGCGGCGGCCTCCAGAC
The DNA here is from genome assembly GCF_031455375.1 of Microbacterium sp. 1154. Lineage (NCBI taxonomy): Bacteria > Bacillati > Actinomycetota > Actinomycetes > Micrococcales > Microbacteriaceae > Microbacterium > Microbacterium sp. 1154. The sequence continues at coordinate 341,415 of NZ_JAVDSN010000001.1, forward strand.
CACGTTCGACGTTGACCGAGAACCCGATGTTCGACGGCACGACGCCCGGGTCGGGCGCGACGATCCGGAAGTCGAAGTTCGGGATGCCGTCATCGCTACGGTCCAACCCGAACGCCTCGCAGGCGAGGCCGAACTCGAACGGGGCGAACCCGGGCTGGATGACGACGGCGACCGAGCGCATGCGAACCTCCGGTGTGGCAGGAATCTTACGACAGGCGTCCATCATGCCACTCGTGGGCACTATTCCTCTACCCGTAGCTTTCCTGCCATGGCTTATTTCATCGCTCTCGGCATCCTGTCCCTCGCCGGCATCGTCGGAACCGTGTGGCTCGTCCGCACCGACGGCTACGGTCGCATCCCCACCGACCCCCGGCGCGCGACGCCACCCGAGCCCCGCGACGAGCAGGCTGAGGCGCCGCGCGAGACACGGCGGGTGACGACTCCCGACGCTCGTCGCACCGTGACCAGCCCGATCGTCGTGCAGACGCCGTGACGGATGCCGCCGCGCGCGTCCTCAGGGGCGAGGCATCCCGGATGCCATCGCCCCGCGCGGCACGCATCGCTTCAGCGTCCCGCGCGCCTCTGAGGCGTCGGGAGTCGGTTCAGCGGCCCGCGGAGACGGCGCGGGCGTACACGTCCACCATCGCGGCCGTCCGGGAAGACTGGCGGAACCGCTCGGCGATGGAGGGGTCCGGAGCGACCGCGGCGTCGGCGGCGATGTCGTCGGCGGCACGACGGAGCGCCTCCGCGAGCGCCGGGACCGTGGCATCCCGAACCGCCCAGATCCCCGAGCCGAGTTCGGTCGCGATATCCGGGTCGCTGACCACGGCGGGGGTTCCGAGCGAGGCCGCTTCGAACACCGTCATTCCCTGGGTCTCGAACCCGATCGAGGTCTGCACGACGGCGTCCGCGTCGGCGAGACGGCGCAGCGTCTCGGCGTAGGGCAGGCGTCCCGAGAAGAGCACCGACGCCGTCGGCGACGACCTCTCGACCAGCCGCCGGGCGGCCCGGAGCTGCGCCCCGCCGCCGACGATCTCGACCTCGGCGTCGATGCCCGAGGCCACGACCGCCTCGAGGAATGGCAGCAGGCGCTTCTCGGGGCTCATGCGTCCGAGCCAGATGAACCGCGGGCGACCGGGACGACGCTCCGGCGCCTCGGCACTCAGGGCCGCGTCGAGCACGTCGTCGTCGATGCCGTTCCAGATGACGTCGACCGCGTCGGCGACGCCGTGGCTCTCGAGGCGGCGGGCGAAGTGGCCGGACGGCGCCGTGACCACGCGCGAGAGACGGGCCAGCTGGCGGAGGAACGCCCAGCCGTCGGCGGCGCGGCCCGCTACCTTCGTCGAACTCGGAGATTCGCGCCGATCTCGGAGCGGTGCGCCCGCGTTCTCCGAGGTCGGTGCGGTTCTCCGAGATTTCCCGCCGGCCGATGCCCCACCCGGGAGCACCCTCCGCGCCCAGGCGTTGAGCGCGCGGAGCACGAGCCCGGGAAACGGCGCGGTCGCCTCGATCCCCACGTCGACACGGTTGTGCATGGTGTGCACCACGGGCAAGCCGTGGCGCGCGGCGTAGCGGTGGCCGATGAACGCGCCCCAGAAATCCGCCTGCACGTGCACGACGTCGACCGGCAGTCGCGCGCCCATCTCGGCATCCAGGAATCTGTCGGTCCGCGTACCCGGCCAGCTCAGCGCGTACTCGCGGTCGGGGGTGATCGCGATCGACGGGAGGTCGAGGTACGCCGGGTCGTGGGGGGCGTCTCGGTGCAGGTGCGGCGCCACCACCGTGACCACGTGCCCCGCGCGCTCGAGGAAGCGCTTCTGCAACCGCATCGACACCTGCGCGCCGCCGAGCGACTCGAGGTGCTGGTCGGCGAACATCACGACGTGCACGGGTGTTACTCCGGCAGGGGTCGACCGCGGTACAGCGCCTCGAAGGTGTCGAGCGTGCGGGTGATGTCGTGCACGGCGACCGCATCGAGGGAGGCCTGCTGCATGCGCTCGCGATCCTCGGGGGCAGCGGTCAGCACGTCGGTCAGGCGTGCGGCGAGCTCGTCGGCGTCGCCCGGCTCGAAGAGGTAGCCGTTCTCGCCCTCGTGCACGAGGTGCGGGAGCGCCACGGCATTGGCGGCGACGATCGGCAGACCGGATGCCATGGCCTCCATCGTGGCGATCGACTGCAGCTCCGCGATCGAGGCGATGGCGAAGACGCTGGCTCGCGAGTACAGCGTGCGCAGGTCGTCTTCCGAGGCGTGGCCGTGGAAGGTCACGCGCGAAGCGACACCGAGCTGCTGCGCGAGGGCCTCGAGCTTGGCGCGCTGGTCGCCGCCGCCGACGACGTCGAAGGTGACGTCGAGGGCGGGGTCGAGCTGCGAGAGGGCCCTCAGCACGACGTCGATGTGCTTCTCGGTCGTGAGGCGCCCCACGAACAGGATGCGATTCGCGTCGCGCGGGGTGAGGTCGGGCCGGTAGTTCGAGCGGTCGATGCCGCACGAGACGGGGATGACGCCCGAGATGTCGATCGTCGACTCGAGGAAGTCGGCCGCTTTGCGCGTGGGGGTGGTGACGGCGCGGGTCAGCTTGAACGTGCGCTCGGCATCGGCCCACGCCAGCTTCACGAAGAGTCGGTCGAGCGCGTCGGGCAGGGTCGTGAAATCGAGGATGTTCTCGGCCATCACGTGGTTCGTCGCGATCACCGGGATGCCGCGCTTGCGCGCCTCGCGGGCGAGACCGCGGCCGATGATGATGTGCGACTGGATGTGCACGACATCGGGCTTGATCTGGTCGAGCAGGATACGGGCGTAGTGCTTCGCGCGCCACGGGAACACGAAGGTGAGCCAGTCGTGCGGCAGGAAACGGTGAGAGGGCAGCCGGTGCACCGTCATCGGCTGGTCTTCGATCACCTCGGTGCTCGTGCCGACCGGGCCGTGTTGCGCGCTGGGGGCCGCGACGTGCACCTCGTGTCCGCGGGCGACGAGACCCGCGGCCAGTCGTTCGGCGAAGCGCGCGGCGCCGTTGACGTGCGGGAGGAACGTGTCGGCGCCGATGAGGATCCGCAGCGGCGGATCGGGGGTCGGCGGCACGTCGGGCGCGGCCGAGGAATCGGTCGAGGCAGCGGGCGCGGAGGGATCGGCGGGCGTCGCAGGAGTGGTCACGAGGGGTGAGGCCTATCTATGCGGCGGTCGTGGCGAGGTCAAGGTGCAAGCGTCCGACCACTGTACCCGAGCGGGTTTTGCAGCCCCGGGTGGGCGCGGGCACGCGGCCGGTGCGAGGACCGGGCGGACTTCGAGGGCGACGCGGGGCGGCGTCACTCGCCGGGGCGCGACTCGGGCGAGGGAACGCCCTGGGCCGGACGCGGCGGACCGTCGGTGCCCGCCGCGGCGGGGATCTCGGATGCCGCGACCGCCATCGCCGAGACCACCACGGCGTCGTCCGTGGCGGGGGCGGGCTGCGCGTCGTCCTCGCCCCGCGTCTCGGAGGGAGCCGCGTCGAGGTCCGTCGTGGCTTGTTCGAACTGCGAGCGGTACAGGCGGTAGTAGGCCCCCTCGACCGCGATGAGTTCGTCGTGGGTGCCCTTCTCGACGATGTCTCCGTGCTCCATGACGAGGATGAGGTCGGCGTCACGGATCGTGGAGAGGCGGTGCGCGATGACGAACGACGTCCGGCCCTCGCGAAGCGCGGCCATCGCCTGCTGGAGCAACAGCTCGGTGCGGGTGTCGACCGACGAGGTCGCCTCGTCGAGGATCAGCACCGACGGGCGGGCCACGAAGGCGCGCGCGATGGTGATGAGCTGTTTCTCGCCCGCCGAGACGTTCGCGGCGTCTTCGTCGAGCACGGTGTCGTACCCCTCGGGCAGCGAATGCACGAACTGGTCGACGCGGGTCGCGACGGCGGCCTCGACGATCTCGTCGTCGGTCGCGCTCTCGCGGCCGTAGCGGATGTTGTCGCGGATGGAGCCGGCGAACAGCCACGGGTCCTGCAGCACCATTCCCGTCCGCGAGCGCACCTCGTCGCGACGGAGTTCGGCGATGTCCTGCCCATCGAGGAGGATGCGCCCGCCGTCGAGCTCGTAGAACCGCATGATGAGGTTCACCAGGGTGGTCTTGCCCGCACCGGTCGGCCCGACGATCGCTACGGTCTGACCGGGCTCGACGCGGAACGACAGGTCGGTGATCAGCGGCCGCTCGGGCGTGTACGAGAACCGGACGTTCTGGAACTCGATGACACCGCGTCCATCGACGTAGGCCGGGGCGTCCGCGGCATCCGGGTCTTGCTCGTCGGCGTCGAGCAGCGCGAAGACCCGCTCGGCCGAGGCGGTTCCCGACTGCACGACCGCGGCCATGCCGCCCAGTTGCGACAACGGCTGTGTGAACTGCTGCGAGTACTGGATGAAGGCCTGCACGTCGCCGAGGCGGATCTGCCCACCGGCCACCATGAGTCCGCCGAGCACGGCGATGCCGACGTACGTGAGGTTGCCGACGAACATCATGCCCGGCATGATCATGCCCGAGAGGAACTGGGCCCTGAAGCTCGCCTGGAACAGCTCCTCGTTCTCGGCCTCGAACTTCTCGCGCGCGTCTTTCTCGCGGCCGTAGACCTTGACGAGGGCGTGGCCCGAGAACGACTCCTCGACGCGGGCGTTGAGGCGACCGACCTTCTTCCACTGCTCGCCGAAGGCCTTCTGCGACTTCGGCCCGATGACACCGAAGATGACCGCCATGAGCGGCAGCGAGACGAGGGCGACGAGCGCCAGCTGCCACGAGATCGTGAACATCATGATCAGCACGCCCACCACGGTCAGCACGGACGTCAGGGCGCTCGAGAGCGACTGCTGCATCGTCTGCGTGATGTTGTCGATGTCGTTGGTCACGCGTGAGATGAGCTCGCCGCGCTGGACCTTGTCGAAGTACGACAGCGGCAGACGGTTGATCTTCGCCTCGACGTCTTCGCGCAGGCGCCACATCGTGCGCACCATGATGACGTTGATGACGTAGCCCTGGATCCACGACAGCAGCGATGAGCCGACGTAGATCGCGAGCACCGTCACGATGGTGATCCGCAGCGCGTCGAAGTCGACTCCCGCGCCCACGGAGAAGGTGTCCATCGCTCCGACGATGTTGGCGATGTCGTTCTGACCCGCGGCCCGCAGGGCGTCGACGACCTCGGCTTGCGAGGCGCCCGTGGGGAACTGCTGGGCGAGCCCCTTCGAGACCACTCCCTCGAAGATGATGTTCGTCGCATCCCCCAGGACGCGCGGCGCCAGAACGGCGAGGACGACGCCGAGCGCGCCGAGGACCGACACGAAGACGAAGGCCGCGGCGTAGGGCCGGAGCAACCCGATGAGGCGGCGGAAGCTGGGACCGAAGTTCGACGCCTTGCCGGGCGCGACGCTGTCCCAGCTGCCGGAGTTCAGGCGCGCCTGCTCGGCGAGTTCGGCTTCGGCGCGCTCTTCTTCGGTGAGGGTGTCGGGGGTGCTCATGCCTCGACCCCCAGCTGCGACTCGACGATCTCGCGGTAGGTGGCGCTCGTGGCCAGCAGTTCGTCGTGGGTGCCGAGCCCGGCCATCCGGCCGTCCTCGAGCACGACGATCCGGTCGGCGCCCGTGATGGTCGACACGCGCTGCGCGACGACGATCTTGGTCACCTCCGGCACTTCTTTCCACAATGCCTGTCGCAGTCGAGCATCGGTGCTCAGGTCGAGCGCCGAGAACGAGTCGTCGAAGACCAGCACCGCGGGGCGGTGCACGATGGCCCGCGCGATCGCGAGACGTTGGCGCTGACCGCCCGAGACGTTCGTGCCGCCCTGTGCGATGCGCCCCTCGAGCCGGCCCTCCATCGCCTCGACGAAGTCCCGCCCCTGAGCGATCTCGAGGGCGTGCCAGAGCTCGTCGTCGGTGGCGTCCTCACGCCCGAGCCGCAGGTTCGATGCGACCGTGCCGCTGAAGAGGAACGGCCGTTGCGGGACGAGCCCGATGCTCTTCCACAGCACGTCGAGGTCGGCCTCGCGGACATCCACGCCGCCGACGCGCACGGCACCCGACGTGACGTCGAACAGGCGCGGGATGAGCGAGACGAGCGTCGTCTTTCCCGCGCCGGTGGAGCCGACGATGGCGACGGTCTCACCGGGTCGAGCCGCGAAGCTGATCCCCGAGACCACCGGTGACTCGGCGCCCGGATAGGCGAACGCGACGTCGTCGAACACGATCGCGCCCGGTTCGGGCAGGCGCTCGACCGGGTCGGCCGGACGCTCGAGCGTCGACCGGCTGTCGAGCACTTCGCCGATGCGCTCGGCCGAGACGGCGGCGCGCGGGATCATCACGGTCATGAAGCTCGCCATGAGCACGCCGCCCAGGATCTGCGCCACGTACTGGATGAAGGCGAACAGCGTTCCGATCTCGACCCCACCGGCGTCGACCTGGATACCGCCGAACCAGATGACGCCGACCACCGTGACGTTGAGGACCAGCATCGCCAGGGGAAACAGCAGCACGAAGAGGGAGCCGACCTTGCGGCCGACGACCAGGATGTCGGTGTTGGCCTCGCGGAAGCGCTCTTCTTCGATGCGCTCGCGGACGAACGCCCGCACGACGCGCACGCCGGTGAGCTGCTCGCGCATGACGCGGTTCACGCCGTCGAGCTTGGTCTGATAGCTGCGGAACAGCGGCACCATGCGCGCGATGATCAGCCCGGCCGCCACGAGCAGCGTGGGCACCGCGACGGCGATCAGCCAGCTGAGGCCGACGTCTTGCTGCAGGGCCATGACGATGCCGCCGATCGCGAGCAGCGGGGCGCTGACCAGCATGGTCGCGCCCATCATCGCGAGCATCTGCACCTGCTGGACGTCGTTGGTGTTGCGCGTGATGAGGGAGCCCGCGCCGAAGTGCGACAGCTCGCGCTCGGAGAACCCGCTCACGCGTTCGAACACGTCGAGGCGGATGTCGCGGCCCGCGGCCATCGCCGCCCGTGCGGCGAAGTACGTCGCGATGACGGACGCCACGATCTGGCCCAGCGAGATCACGAGCATGAGCCCGCCCTGCGTCCAGATGAAGCCGGTGTCACCGCGGGCGACGCCGAGGTTGATGATGTCGGCGTTCAGGCGCGGGAGGTAGAGCGTCGCGATCGCGGACGCGGCCTGGAAGACGAGAATCGCGACGAGCAGCCAGCGATAGCGCGAAAGATAGAGGACGAGGAGTTTGCCGAGCACGAAGCCCTCCGAGGAGATCGACGCGGTCGCGATGACCGCTGGTCTCAGCCTGGCACCGACCTCCGACATCGGCCACCCCGAGCCGAGACGGCTCGCTCCTCGCGGTGCGGACCGGACCCGGCATCCCCGAACGTGTACCGGAGGAGAACGAATCGCCGTCAGCGGATGCCCTCGACCCATCGGGCGACCATCCCGCCGAAGACCTCCCAGTTGGCCGCGCGGCCGAGACCACCGTGGTCGAGATCGACCGGCTCGATGCGAAGCCGACCGTCGATGCGCGACCGCCAATCGGCGTCGCGGCGGGCCGCCGTCTCGGCGGTGACCCCCTGCGTCGCCGCCACCAGCAGTGTGTCGGCGCGCGCCGAGGCGGTGAGCGCGGGAATTGACAGCCGGAGGTGACGCTCGAACGTCGACACGAGCCTCTCCCGCGCTTCGCCATCGAGGTCGGCGAGGACCGGATCGTCGGCGATGCTGCGCACGAATCCCGCGACCTGCTCGTCGACGGGGGCGTCGAGCTCGTCGTCCGCGGCGTCGGCGTAGGCGTCGAGCAAGACCACGGATGCCACCTCGTCGCCGAGTCGCGCGGCGATCTCGTGCGCGAGCTGCCCCCCGAACGACCAGCCGAGCAGGTGATACGGGCCGTGCGGACGCACCTCGCGGATGCGCTCGATCTGGTCGTCGACCATCGCGTCGACCGAGGTGAGTTCGGAACCGCCGGACAGGGCGGGATCCTGCAGGGCGTAGACCGCGAAGGCGGGGTCGAGATGGCGGCAGAGTCCCGCGTACGCCCACCCGAGCCCGCCCGCGGGCTGCAGGCAGAAGACGGCGGGGCCGTCGGCGTCGCGCAGGCGGAGGACGGGGGCGAACATGGTCTCGCTGCGCTCTCCCGCCGCCGCGCGCGCGAGGCCGGCCACGGTCGGCGCGCCATACAGGTCGCGCACGCTCAGATCGAGGCCCGACGACGTCCGCAGCCGCGAGACGACGCGCACGGCGAGCAGCGAATGTCCTCCGAGCAAGAAGAAGTCGTCGTCGCGGCCCACCTCGTCGACGCCGAGCACCTCGGCCATCGCCTCGGCGACGAGGTACTCGACATCGCCGATCGGGCGCTGTCGCTCCACCGACTCGCGCACGGGCTCGGGCAGCGCGCGTACGTCGAGCTTGCCGTTGACCGTCAGGGGCAGCTCGTCGACGACCGTCACCGTGGCCGGTACGAGATAGTCGGGGAGCGTCGACCGCAGGGCGGCGGTGACGTCAGCGGTCCGGAGCGGCGAGACGTCCGCCACGACGTAGGCCGCGAGCTCCGTCCCCCGCGGGCCCCGCAACGGCACGACAGCGGCGCGACGGATGCCGTCGAGGGCGACGAGAGCCGACGAGACCTCGGCAGGCTCCACGCGGTGCCCGCGGATCTTCACCTGATCGTCGCTGCGTCCGAGGTAGCTGATCAGGCCGTCGGCACCGACCATCGCGAGGTCGCCCGTGCGGTACATCCGCTCCCCCGGCATCCCGAACGGATCGGCGACGAACCGCTCGGCGGTGAGGTCGCTGCGTCCGAGGTAACCCCGGGCGAGGCCCACCCCCGAGAGATAGAGCTCGCCCGCGACCCCGGGTCGCGCGGGGCGGAGGGCATCGTCGAGCACGCGCGCGACGGTGCCGGTGATGGGCCGGCCGATCGTCGGGGTGGGGCGTTCCTCGACATCGGCGCCGAGGGCGTTGATCGTGTACTCGGTGGGGCCGTAGAGGTTGTAGCCGTGCACGCCGGGGGCCTCGCGCAGCGCCCGCCACAGGTCGTCGGGCACGGCCTCCCCGCCCAGGGACACGAAGACCACGCCGGGGCCGTCGGCCGTCGGGTCGGCGCAGCGCGGGCGGGCGAGGAGTCCCTCGTCGACGAGGATGCGGCCGTAGCTCGGGGTCACGTCGAAGCCGTCGATGCGGTGCTCGTCGAAGTAGCCCAGGAGCGCGCGCGGATCGCGCCGCATGTCGTCGTCGATGACATGCACGCTGTGACCCTCGAGCAGCCAGAGCAGTTGCTCCCACGACGCGTCGAACGCGAACGACGTGGTGTGCGCGATCGCCAGGCGTCGACCGCCCGCCGCCGTCACGACGGTCGAGAAGAGCTCGGCGCGGTGGTTGACGAACATGTTCGTGAGTCCGCGGTAGGGCACGGCAACGCCCTTGGGCCGCCCCGTCGACCCCGATGTGAAGATCACGTAGGCGAGGGCGTCGAGGTCGCGTGCGGGCTCGACGAACGACCCCTCCGCCGACGCATCGGGCGACAGGAGCGGGATGCCGGCCGGAACGGCGGTGGCGAGCGTGGCGTCGGTGACGACGACCGCCGGCGCCGCCTCGCGGAGGATGTCCGCCACGCGGGATGCGGGCAGGGTGGGATCGACGGGGACGTACGCCGCGTGCGCGGCGAAGACCGCGAACAGCGCGACGATCATGCGCGCATCGCGGGGCAGGTAGAGCGCCACGCGCGACTCCGGTCCGATCCCGCGCTCCTGCAGGGCCGTCGCGAGCCGCGTCGCCCGCTGCACCAGGTCGGCGAACGTCCACCGGACCGGACCGGCCACCACGGCGAGGCCGTCGGGATCGACGCGGGCGCGGCGCACGAGCAGTTCCCACACCGTCGCGGCGAGCAGCCTGGCGTCGTCGCCGCTCGGGGTCGCCCCCACGAGCGCACCCGCCCCGGTCTCACCCGGGTCGCCGACGTCGAGCGCGGCGAGCGCGCCGGTGTGCGCGGCGATGCCCTCGAGCGCCCGCACGAAAGCGGCGACGATGCGGTCGGTCGCGCGCGGGCCCTCGTCGTCGGGCCAGGCGCCCGGGCGGGTCATGACGCGCACGCGCGCGCCCGCCCTCTCGCCGCCGGGATTCACCACGACGGTCACCGGGTAGTGGGTGGCGTCGCGGACGGTCTGCGCGTGCTGGCGCAGACCCCCGTCGGGGCCGAGCGGCTCGGTCGACGGGGTGACGGGGATGTTCTGGAAGACGAACAGGGTGTCGAACAGCTCGCGGTGACCCGAGCTCGCGAGGATCTCCGACAGGGGCACCTCGGGGTGGGCGAGCATCACGCGGCGGTACCGGGTGAGGTCGTCGAGGTGGCTCTGCACGTCGCCGCCGGGGCGGACCCCCACCCGGACCGGAACGGTGTTGAAGAGCAACCCGAGCAGGTCGTCGATGCCGGGGATCTCGGGGGGCCGCCCCGAGGTCACGGTGCCGAACACGACATCGCCGCGGCCCGTCTCGTGGCGCAGCGCGAGCGCCCACGCGAGCTCGTAGACGGCGCTGAGCGGTGCACGGGCGGCCGTACCGGCCTGACGCAGCCGCGCGGTCAGGGCCGGGTCGAGGGTCAGGACGCGTTCGAGCGACCGTCCGTCGTCGGTACGGACCCCGGTCGAGGGGGCAGGCGCGACGAGCGTCGGCGCCTCGACCCCGTCGAGGGCGTCGTCCCACGCGGCGCGCGCGACCGCCCGGTCACGGGCGGCGAGCCACGAGACGTAGGCCGCGTAGGGCGGCCCCGACCGGTCGATGCCCGACCCCTGCCGGGTGTACTCGTCGAGGATGCCGCGAAGGAACCGCCAGATCGACCAGCCGTCGAGGATCGCGTGCTCCACGGTGAGCACCCACGTGTGCTGCGAGCCGTCGGACGCGGTCAGCACGCCGAACCGCAGGAGCGGCCCGTCGCCGTCGAACCCCCGCTCGCGCTGCTGCGTCACGAAGCGTTCGCGATCGTCGCCCGTGCGGACGTCCCACTCGATGCGGGGCGACCGCGGCACGACGAGCACCGTCCGCTCACCGACGCGACGGAAGTGACCCGCGACGTGGGGGTGCTGCGCGATCGTCCGCGCGGCCGCCGCGCGGAGCGCCTCGACGTCGAGCGTTCCGGTCAGGTCGGTGACGGTCTGCGACAGGTAGACGTCGGTGTCGCCGGAGAGGTCGCGATGGAACAGCAGGCCTTCCTGCAGGGCCGTCGCGGGGTGCACGGCCCGCAGCGGGCCGGTCGCGCGCTCGATGCCGCGGATCGCGGCGACTCCGATCCCCGCCGTGTCCTGCACGCGCGTGTCGACCGGGCGCACGATGGCGGTGAGCGCGCTCGCGCCGGTTCCGGGGGTGACGTGCCGGGCGATGGCCGCCGCGATCGCCGCGGCATCCCGATGCCCCGTCACCGTCACCCGCCACCGGCCGGCGACGATGCTCGCGGTCACGGTGACACGGCCCGCGGTGGGGGCGACGGGCCGATCGGAGACGTGGATGTCGAGCCGCACGTCGGGGGTCACGAGGCCGTCGAAGACCCCCGGGGTGTGCGGGCTCGTTGCGCCCGCGATCGCGTAGTCGCGCGCGGCCTCGGCGGTCGGCTCGACCATGACCCCGTCGCCGCGGAGGAAGACGGGAAAGGTGCGACGCCGCACGCCGACGGCGGAGGCCCGAGCGGGGTCGTCGCGGTCGGGCTCAGTGACCAGGGCGACGGCGGGTGCGGCGCCGAGAGCGTCGAGCCCCGACAACACGGCGGCGCGCAGGGCGGTCACCGTCGCGGGGGGCGCGGGCAGCTCGGCGTGCGCCGACACCCCGGGATCGAGCCGAGCCCACGAGGGGTCGGCAGCCGACGGGGGCGCCGACTCGATCACGTCGAGCCAGGCCTCGGCCGCATCCACGATCGCGAGGTCGTCACCCCGCTGGATCCTCGCCTCGACGTCTTCGGCGGCATCGCGGATGCCGAGGGCCGAGCCCGTCGAGAGTGCGGCGAGCAGAGCGGGCCAGGATTCCTCGTCGATCGCCTCGGACGTCGCGGCGAGGAGGATGCCGTCCGGTCCGGCGGACGCGGCGAGCGGGCGCCCGGCCGCCGTGTCGGGGTCGCGGGGTTCGTCCGTGATCTCGGCGGCGGCGAGCACCTCGTCGAGCGTGAGGGGGACGTATTCGTCGCCGCTGCGGCGCGTGCCGATCGCGTCGCTCGAGGCGTAGACGCCGACCAGGGCCGCGGCGGCATGGTGTCGGGGCAGTCCGAGTCGCCGCTCGGTGACCTTGCTGTCCCGCGGCGCGACCGCGGCGCGGCGACCGGTCGTCCGCATCAGGGGCAGCGCGTCGGCGGGCGCGGCGGGGTCGCCGGTCACGGCGATGAGCGCGAGCACCACCGACTCCAGCAGGGCGGTCGTCGTCTCGGGGCGGAAGATCTCGGCGCGCGAGACGAGGTCGACCACGAGACCGTCGTCGCCCTCCCCGATCGCGAACGTGAGGTCGAACTTGGCCGTGGGCTCGGCGTCGTGCCGCACCTCGGCCGCCACGTCGCCGAGGCCGACCCTGCGGGTGCGGCGGTCGACCTCCGCGATCATGACCTGGAAGAGGGGGTGCACGCCGGCGACGCGGGCGGGAGCGACCTCGGCGACCAGCTCGTCGAACGGCACGGCCCGCCGCTCCCACGCGTCGAGCGCGCACGTCCGGACGCGGCCGATGACCTCGCCCACGGTCGTCGTTCCGCTCAGATCGGTGAGACCGACGACGGTGTTCAGGAACAGCCCGACCCCCGACGCATCGGACCCCTCGCGCAGGTCGGCCGCCATGCCGAGGGGGATGCGGTCGCCCGCTCCCCGCGATCGGAGCGCCAGGGCGACCGCCGTGTGCAGGAGCATGAGGCGCGAGGCTCCGACCCGGTCGGAGGCGTCGGTGAGCGCCCGTGAAACCCACGCGGGCAGCAGGCGTTCCTCGCGGACCGCGGCCGAGCTCGGCGCGGCGCTCCGCGGCCGGTCGAGGGGCAGGGGGACCGCGGTCGGCATATCGGCGAACAGCGACGCGAGCCCGTTCGCCGAGGCGCTCGGCGGCTCGGCGTCGGTCGCCGGGGGCGTCGGCCAGGCGGGCGCGGCACCCGCGAGCCGCCGTGCGTAGGCGTGCTCGAGGTCGTCGAGGATCGTGGGCACCGAGTGCCCATCGGCCGCCACGTGATGGACGACGATCACGACGTGCTCGGCGTAGACCGCCGCCGCGGCCGGTACCTCCCGGCGGGGGTCGGGCGCGAACGGCAGCCGCCCGTCCCACACCTCGGCCGACCGATCGTGGACGGGGGCGTCGCCGGCATCCCGGACGTTCTCGACCCAGCCGCCGTCGGTCTTCTCGAAAGCGGTGCGCAGACTCGCGTGCCGGGCGACGACGTCGCGGAAGGCGGCGGCGAACACCGACACGTCGAGGCGGCCGTCGACGATCCGCAGGACGAGGGGCATGGCGTACGCGCCCGGCGAGTCCTCGAACTCGGCGAGGAAGAGCATGCGCTCCCGCGCACCCTGCACCCGGACGGTCTCGATCACGTTGTCACTCATGCTCTTCCTTCTCCTACCGGCACCGCACCCGCGCGCACGGCATCACCGATCTCGGTGGCGAGGCGACGCACCCCCTGCTCCGCGTCGGCGGGCAACGCCATGCGGTGGACGACCAGACGCGGCGTCCCCTCGGCGATCTCGACGGTGGCGAGCCGCCCCTCTGCCACATCGACACCGTCGCCGGGCGGGACGCGGTCGACCTGGAATGCCCGCCACAGCCGCGCACGACTCCGGTCGAGGCGCACGCGCAGTTCCGGCCGCGCCTCGACCACGGCGGTCAGCGCGCGGCGGGCGGCCGCGGCATCCACCTCCTCCAGGGGCGCCGAGACCGTCATCGCGTCGACGTCGAGACCGTCGGTGCGCGCCGCGGCGAGCGTCGGCGGCAACGGAACGGGTCGAGCCGTCACGGTGGCGGTCGGCGGGACGCACCGCGCGGCCAGCCCCTCGACGGTGCGTGTCTCGAAGAGGTCGACGACCGACACCGGGATGCCACGGCGCTGCGCCGCGGTCACGACGGCGATCGCCGAGATGCTGTCACCCCCGAGAGCGAAGAAATCGGCGTCGGCCGGTACCGCCGCCGCACCCAGCGCCTCGGCGAACGCCTCGGCCAGCGCGACCTCGGTGGTCCCCGCCGGTGCCCGGCCGCCGACGGCGACGGGGACGCGGTCGAGCTGCGGCAGCGCCGCGCGATCGAGCTTTCCGTGCGGGGTGAGGGGCAATTCCGCCACCGCCGTGAGGCGAGCCGGAACGAGCGCGGCCGGAACGACGCCCGCCGCGTGTGAGCGCACCGCCTCGGGCGAGGCCTGCCCGGTGTAGACGGCGACCAGCGTGGTCCCCGCCACGAACGCCGCCGCCCCCTCGACGCCGGGGGCCGAGGCCAGCGCCGCCTCGACGTCGCCGAGCTCGATGCGCTGCCCACCGACCTTGACCTGCTGGTCGCGGCGGCCGAGGTACTCGATCGTGCCGTCCGGCCGCTGACGCGCCCGGTCGCCGGTGTCGTACATGCGCGCACCGGCGACGAACGGGTCGGCCACGAAACGCTCGGCGGTCAGCGAGGGGCGGTTCGCGTAGCCCCGAGCCAGCTGCACACCGCACAGGTACAGGTCGCCCACCGCGCCCGGCACGACCGGGCGGAGCGCGGCATCCAGGATGCGGCACGCCACCCCGGCGATCGGCGACCCGATACCGATCGGCCGGTCGCCGTCGACACCGAGGGCGGCAGTGACGTCGACGGCCGCCTCGGTCGGCCCGTACAGATTGTCGACGCGGACGCCGGGCAGCAGCTCGCGGATCCCGCGCAGGTGGTGCGCGGTGAGCGCCTCGCCGCTGCAGACGATCACGCGAAGGCTTCGCGCCACGGCGGCGGCCGTCTCGCGCGACCCGGAGAGGTGCTCGAGGAACGCGGCGAGCACCGAGGGGACGAAGTGGACGACGCTGATGCTCTCCGCGGTGATCGCGGCGGCGATCGCTGCCGGGTCGCGGTGCGCGTCGGGCGGGGCCACCGCCTGACGGATGCCGAGCACGGCCGGGAGGAACAGCTCCCAGACCGACACGTCGAACGTGAAGGGCGTCTTGTAGAGGATGACGTCCTCGGCCCCGATCCCGTGCAGCCCGGGGGCCGCGAGCAGACGGTTCACGATCGCGCGATGGCTGACGACGACGCCCTTCGGCCGCCCGGTCGACCCCGAGGTGAACAGCACGTAGGCGGCGTCGTCGGGCAGCGGCGAGGTCGGCGGGGCGGTGGGAGCCGACGGGTCGGGGGCCGCGTCGAGCACGAGCTCGGCGCCCGCGTCGGCGACGACGGCCTCGCGTCGCGCGGCCGGCCACGCGGGGTCGATCGGCACGTAGGCCGCCCCCGCGAGCACGATGCCGTGCACGAGGTCGACCTGCACGCGGCCACGGGCTGCGCACACGCCCACGACCGCGCCCGGGCCGATCCCCCGGGCCGCGAGCGTTCCCGCGATGCGGTGGGCCTCGTCGGAGGCACCCCGCGCGATGAGGTCGACGAGCGTGCGGTCGCGGCCGGCCGGGAGCGCCGCCCCTCCCTCGAGGAGCGCGAGCGCCGCGGAATCGACCGCGTCGACGCCCTCGAGAGCCGCGCACACGTACCGGAGGAAGCGCTCGGCCTCGTCACCGGCGAGGGCATCCGTCGCGTACTCGAGCTCGACGGCGAGATCGTCATCGACCTCGGCGACGGTGATCGTCGCGTCGAACTTCGCCGTGCCCGTCGAGACGGGCACCCGCACCCCCTCGACCCCGCCCAGCTCGAGCCGGTCGAGGCGCTTCGACTGATGCACGACCATGAGTCGCGGGGCGGTCCGGTCGCGCAGCTCCGGCGCCGCCGCCACCAGGTCGGCGACGTCGGCGCGGGTGTCGAGCGCGGCGACGATCTGCGCCCGCAGGTCGGCCCCGGGCCGGGTGGCGAAGAGCGTCGTGGTGATGTGGCATCCCACGATCTGATCGTCGGGCGTCGTCCGCGCCACCGGCGAGGCGATCAGCAGCTCCGCGGGGCCGCCCAACCGTTCGACCGCGGTCGCGACCGCGCGAACGGCGAGCTCGAAGACGGTTCCGCCGCGCGCACGGACGGCCGTCGCGGACTCCCCCGTCAGCAGGGCCGCCCGGGTCGCCCCCGGGCGCCCGAAGCCGGCGGTGGTGGTCGACCACCCCGGGATGTCGGCGCGGTCGGGCAGCGGAGCGAGGCGGGCCAGCGCGTCGAGAGCGCTCTCGCCCGTCGGCGCCTCGACCGCGGCCTCCGTGTCGGGCCACACCGGGGCGCTCCCCGCCGATCGGGCCCGCATGGCCTTCGCGATCGTCTGCAGGAGGACGGGCTCGGACGCCTCGTCGACGGCACTGTGGTGCAGGGCGATGACCAGCAGCCAGCCGTCGTCACGCGCGCTCAGACCGACACGGAGGGGGATCGTGGATGCCAGGTCGAACGGTCGACGCAGGAAGGCGTCCACGTCTGTCACGTCTTCGACCTCGGGGTGCGCCCGCGGGTCACCGGCCGCGAGCCGGTCGGCGACCAGGGCATCGGACCCGCGCGACAGCAGCGTCCGCAGCGCGGGGTGCCGCCGTGTCGTGTCGGCCAGGGCCGCCCGCAGCGCCGAACGGTCGGGTTCGCGGGGGAAGAGGAAGCCGAGGGGCACGGTGTAGGTCGCCGAGGTCGTGTCGAGCTGCGACGCGAGCCACATGCGTCGCTGCCCCGCGGTCGCCGGCAGGCGAGCCGCCCCGTCGGCGGCGCCGGTCTCGTGCGGACGGGATGCCGCGGCGTCGGCGTTCTCGACGAACCGGGTGAGCTCGGCGACCGTGGGGTGCTCGAACACGGCCCGCGTCGGCACGGTGCGCCGCCACGCGCGCGACAGCCGGTTCGCCAGCCGCACCGCGGCGAGCGAATCGCCGCCGAGGGCGAAGAACCCGGTGTCGGGACCGAGCTCAGACGGGTCGACCCCGAGCACGGCGGCGACCTCGTCGGCGACCGGCCGTTGAGCGGAGGTGAGGGCACCCGAGCTGGCGGTCTGCGCAGCCGGCTCGGGGAGGGCGGCACGGTCGACCTTGCCGTTCGCCGTCGTCGGCAGGGCGTCGAGCG
Source organism: Microbacterium sp. 1154 (assembly GCF_031455375.1). Lineage (NCBI taxonomy): Bacteria > Bacillati > Actinomycetota > Actinomycetes > Micrococcales > Microbacteriaceae > Microbacterium > Microbacterium sp. 1154. The sequence goes on from NZ_JAVDSN010000001.1 coordinate 358,502, forward strand.
CCGTCACCCACGCGGGCACCATGTGCCGGGGCAGGGTCTCGATCGCGCGCTCCCGGGCCGCCGCCTCGACGTGCTCCGGCGCAGCGCCCGCCTCGGGCACGACGTAGGCGTGCACGCGCGCGCCGCGGACGACGACGACGCACGCGCGCACGCCGGGGGCTGCCGCGATCGTCCGCTCGATCTCCTCGAGCTCGACGCGCATCCCGCCGATCTTGACCTGGTTGTCGGTGCGCCCGAGGAACTCCAGTTCGTCGCCGTTCCAGCGCGCCCGGTCCCCCGTGCGGTACAGCCGCGGTGTGGATGCCGGGTCGCCGGCGTCGTGGAAGGGGTTCGCCACGAAGCGCGAGGCCGTGAGCGCGGGGGCGTTCACGTACCCGCGGCCGAGAAGGTCGCCGGCGACGTAGAGCTCGCCGCCCATCCCCGCCGGGACGGGGCGCAGCGCCCGATCGAGCACGTACAACCGGCATCCGGGGTTCGGCCGCCCGATCGAGGTGGTGCTGCGCACGCCGTCACCGCGGTAGACGACGTGCGAGACGCCGATCGTCGCCTCGGCCGGACCGTAGCCGTGGTACATCGTCGCGCCCGGCAACTGCCGGCGGAATCTCGCGAACAGCTCGGGCGTGAGCAGCTCGCCGCCGCACCACACGTGACGCAGGCCCCGCAGCCGCGGAGTCGTCGTGACCGCGTCGCTGTCGAGGAGCGCGTCGAGCATCGACGCGACGAGGTACGTGAAGGTGACCCCGCGCTGCGAGATCAGCTGCAGCAGTCGCTCGGGCTCGCGCTCCTCCCCGTCGCGCGCGACGACGACCGTGCCGCCCGAGCAGAGCGGCAGGAGCACCTCGTTGATCGAGATGTCGAACGACAGCGGCGCCTTGAACAGGCTCGCATCGTCGGGGCCGAATCCCAGCACGCGCTCGATCTGCCACCGCATGCGGCTGGCGATCGCGCCGTGGCGGATCATCGCCCCCTTCGGATTGCCGGTGGAGCCCGACGTGAAGATGACGTATGCGAGCGACTCGGGGTCGCGCGGCACGACGTCGGCGGGCGGATCGGTCTGCTCCAGATCGACGGGGAAGGTGGGGAGACCGGTCGCCGCGCCCGCTCCGGGTCCGACGAGCACGGCCCGCGCCCCCGCGTCGGCGACGACGCCCGCGCGGCGCCGGTTCGGCCATGCGGGGTCGAGGGGCACGAACGCCGCCCCCGACAGCAGGACGCCGAGGATCGCCGCGACCATCTCGGCACTGCGGTGCATGTCGATGGCGACCACTGTCTCGGGGCCGGCCCCGACCCCGTCGCGCAGGGTGCGGGCGATGCGCGTCGCCGCGCCCAGCAGGGTGCGGTAGTCGACGTCGCGGTCACCGTCGGCGACGGCGATCGCCGACGGTGCGCTCTGCGCCCGCGCGAAGATCATGTCGACGACATCGGCGTCGGAGAGGCAGCGCCCCGTGTCGTTGCGCGTGCTCAGCAGGAGCGCGCGCTCGGCCTCGTCGACGATCCGGTGCGCTCCCAGCGCCCGGTCGGGAGCGGCGACGGCGGATGCCAGGAACGCGGCGAGCCCCGACGCGTGGGCCGCGAGCTCGAGGTCATCGGCCCGGCCGCGGACGACGAGCCGCAGGGCACCGCCGGCGATCTCGCCCTCCGCGACGACGTCGAGGTCGGTCGACGGCCCCACCCAGGTCGATCGCGCGATGCCGTCGCCCCGGTCGGGACCCAGCATGACGTTGATCCCCGGCGCGACCAGCGCGGGGCTGCCGAAGCGAGCGCGCAGGGCGCGGGCGACGGCGTCGGGGTCGGCGTGGTGATGCGGACGCGACGCGCGCAGCGCCTCATCGAACGACCGCAGGTACTCCTCGACGCTCGCGCCGCCGTCGGCGATCGGCTCGAGGGGCACGACGGCCGAGCGCATCTCGATCGCGTGCGGATCACCCGGTCCGGAGACGGCCAGGCGCACCGCATGGGCACCCGGCCCGCGCACCGTCGTCGTATAGGCGGCGATGAGCCCCGCGACCGCCCGGCCGAGGCTCAGCCCGCACCGGTCGGCGAGACCGGGAAGGGCGGCGACCACCTCGGGAGCGAGCTCCACGGCGATGCTCCGGATGCCACGCGTCGGGCGCTCGATCAGACCGTCGTCGGCGCGGCTCAGCGCGGCGACGAGTGCGTCCGCGTCCGGCCGGGGCGCCTCGATGGGGCGGACCGGCGGCGCCTCGGCATCCCGCGCCTCTGCGGACCGCGGCGCCGGCGGCGCGGCATCCGGGTCGTCGAGGACGGCGAGCACGCGCCGCGTCAGCTCGCGGATGGATCGACCGTCGACGAGTACGTGGTGGTAGGCCTGCGCCCACACGCAGCCGCCGGGTACGATGAGGATCTCGTGCCGGTGGAGGGGGCGCCCCGTGCCGAGGGCGACCTCGTCGCGCAGGCCGTCGATGCGGGCGAGGACGGCGTCGTCAGGACGACTCTCGTCGCGCAGGTCGATCACGGCCGGCGCGTCGATCGGGGCGGATGCGCCCCATCGCGGCTCTCCGTCGTCGGCGACGACCGTTCGCGACAGCCGCGGTTCGGCCCGCAGCACGCGGGCGACCGCCTCGGCGATCGAGGCGGGTTCGTGCGCCGCGGAGAAGCGCGTCGTCCACCCGAGGTGGAAGTCGGAGGCGCTGTCGGGGTCGACCTCGGACGCGACCCACACGGCGCGCTGCGCCGCGGTGAGGGCGAGATCAGGAGAGGGAAGAGAACGTGCGGAAGCGATCACCGCTCAGACGCTCCGCACCAGCTCACGCTCACGGGTGCGCAGTCTCGCGGCGATCGAGTCGACGATCTCCGCGGAGCGCACGGCGATGTTCGACAGCAGCGATGAGGTGAGACCGTGCGTGTCCTCGGTGCCGCCCTGCAGGTAGACGCCTCCCGCCGTCGGGCGCGTCGTGCGCAGGCGGTAGTCACGCGTCACCCGCGCGCCGTCCACCGGCGCCGGGGCCGCGTAGAGGTCGCCGAGGATCGCGTCCAGCGCCATGGAGGTGAAGCCGGTCGCGTACACGACGGCATCCGCGTCGATCTGCTCGACCGCCCCGGTGAGGCGGTTCTCGATCCGCACCGAGACACCGTCGGGCTGCTCCCGCGCCTCGGCGAGCGCGCTGCCGCCGTGCACGAAGAGGCGACGGGCGCCGGCGACCCGCTCCGCGTACTCGATCTCGTAGAGCCGCTCGATGAGCGAGAGGTCGACCGCCGAGTAATTTGTGCCGCGGTGGTACGACAGCATGCGGGCCTTCATCTCGGCGCTGCTGCCGTAGTAGTCGTCGACGGCCTCCGCGTCGAAGATGCGGTTGGCGTACGGGCTGTCGTCGGCGGGCGTGTACCCGTACTTCCCGAAGACGGCGTGCACGTCGGCGCCGGGGTACTGCTCGTGGAGGTAGTGGGCCACCTCGGCGGCGCTCTGCCCCGCCCCGACGACCACGAACGCGTCGTGCGTCGTCTCGGGCAACGCGGCGAGGCGGCTGAGCAGCGCGTGGTTGTGGAACTGGCGGGCGCTGGAGCAGACCCCCTCGGGCAGGCGGGCGGTCAGCCCACCCGCCAGCACGACGTTCCGGGCGCGGACCGTTCCGGAGTGCGCGCCCTCGAGCACGACCTCGAAGTGGTCGGGGTGGTCGATGACCTTCGTCGCGCGCGTGTCGTAGCGCACGTCGGCGTCGACGCGGTCGGCGGCCCACGCGAGGTACTGGTGGAACTCGATCCGGGTCGGGAAGAACGTCTGGCGGTTGATGAAGTGGGGCAGCCGCCCGCTGTCGTGCAGGAAGGAGAGGAAGCTGTAGTCGCTGGCGGCGTTGCGCTGCGTCACGAGGTCTTTGAGGAACGAGATCTGCATCGTCGCCCCGGGCAGGAGCATGTCGGGATGCCATTGGAACTCGGGCTTCGACTCCACGAAGGTCGACGTGATGGGCGTGTTGCCCGGGATGGCGTTGCGCTCCCGCAGGGCGATCGCGAGTCCGAGGTTCGACGGGCCGAACCCGATGCCGACGATGTCGACGATCTCGTCGTGCGCGCCGATGTTGCGCGAGTTCTCTGCCGAAACGCGGGCCTGCGTCATCCGTCACTCCTGTCGGTCATCGCCGCCGCGAGTCCGCGGAGGCGTTGTGCTAGCTTAGGTAAGCCTTACATAAGTAAGGGCAGGCTAATCGATTTCCGGGTCGGCCGGAACCACCGCGAAGGGAAGCGCATGCGGGTTGCGATGTTCGGGTACCAGACGTGGGGCCACCGCACGCTGGACGCTCTGCTCGGGTCGACGCACGACGTCGTCGGCGTCGTGACGCACCCCGCCAGCGACCACGCCTACGAGAAGATCTGGGACGACTCGGTCGAGCAGCTCGCACAGGATCACGGCATCCCCGTCCACCTCGCCCGACGCCCCGACGACGCGATGATCGCCCGGCTCGCCGAGTGGCATCCCGACATCATCGTCGCCAACAACTGGCGCACGTGGCTCCCGTCGGAGGTCTACGCCCTGCCCCCGCACGGCACCCTCAACCTGCACGACTCGCTCCTGCCGGCCTTCACCGGCTTCTCGCCCGTGCCCTGGGCCCTCATCAGCGGCGCAGACCAGGTCGGCATCACCGCGCACCGCATGGACGGCGGGCTCGACACCGGCGACATCGCCGCGCAGCGCGCCCTCCCGATCGGTCCACGCTCGACCGGCACCGAGCTCGTGCGGGCGACGATCGACCTCATCCCCGAGGTGTTGCTCGACGCCCTGGCGCAGATCGAGGCGGGCACGGTCGACTGGCGCCCGCAAGACCTCGACCAGCGCACCTTCTTCCACCGCCGCACCGAGCTCGACAGCCTGATCGACTGGACGTGGCCCGCGGAGGACATCGACCGGCTCGTGCGCGCCATGTCGGACCCGTACCCCAGCGCGCACACGTACTGCCGCGGGGAACGCCTCGAGGTGATCGAGGCCCACGTCTCGACGTTCCGCTACGGCGGCACACCGGGGCGCATCTTCATCGCCGAAGGCGACGGCATGGCCATCGTCGCGGGCGGCGACGCCTACCGGGGCGGCCGACGCGCGCTCGTCATCGACCGCGTCCGCACTCCCGACGGGGTCGAACACGCGGCGCGCGACTACTTCCCGACCGGCGGCGGCTACCTGAGTCGCGAACCGTGACCGCGCGCGCGATCCGCGCGGGCGGGGACGTCATCCGCCGAACGGTCGCCCGCCACCGCAGCGCCCTCCTGATCGGCACGGTGCTGCTGTGCGTCCACCAGCTCGCCGAGACCTCGGTGGCGGTCGTGATCGGCGTTCTCATCGATATCGGCATCGCTCCGGGACGCGTGCCCGGGATGGTCGCGGCCGTCGCCGCCCTCGCTGGGGTGTTCCTCGTGCTCACCGTCTCGTACCGGTCGGGCATGCGCGCGCTCAACATCGCGCTGCAGAAAGAAGCGCACGCGCTGCGTCTCGAGGTGTCCGAGAAGGCGCTGTCGCCGCGCGGAATGAGGAGCGACCTCACCCCCGGCGAGCTCGTCACCGTGTCGGGCAGCGACGCCGACCAGACCGCGTGGTTCCTCGACCTGCTCCCCCGCATGATCGCGGCGGCTGTCGCCGTGGTCGCGACCGCGATCGCGCTGCTCGTCGTCGATGTCACCCTGGGCGCGGTCGCCCTCGTCGCCATGCCGGTCTTCTTCGCGCTGGCCCACGCCGCCGCCCCGAAGATCACGGCGAGGGCCGTGCAGCAGCAGTCGCGCGTGGCCGAGGCGACGGCGCTCGCCGGCGACCTCATCTCGGGTGCGCGATCGCTCGCCGGCATCGGGGCGCAGGATGCCGCGGCCCGGCGGTACAGAGGCGCGAGCCGCGTCGCCCTGTCGGCCGCGATGTCGACGAACCGGTGGATCGCGCTGCAGCGCGGTGTCACGGCGGCGCTGAGCGGCGTCGCCGCCGCGGTGATCGCCTCGGTCGCCGGCTGGTACGCCCTCACTGGGCGCATCACGACGGGCGAACTGGTCACGGTGGTGGGGCTCGCGCAGTTCCTCATCGAACCCCTCACCACATTGTCGGGCCTGCCGGCCACCGCCGCCAAGGCCCGGGGATCCGCCGAACGGGTGGCCGCCGTGCTCGCCGCGGAGCCGCTGTTGCCCGCGGCGACCTCGTCATCCGCCTCCGCCGAGGCACCGGGGGTGCGGCTGCGGGACGTGCACCACCGTTCGCTCGACGGTGTCGACCTCGAGGTGCGGTCGGCCGAGATCACGGCGGTCTTCGCGCACGACGCCGCCGACGGCGACGCCGTGGCCTCCCTGCTCGCGGGGCGGATCGCCCCCGAGTCGTATGGCGGCAGCGTCGAGGTACACGGCGGGGGTGAGGGGTCGCTGATCGCCGAGCCGCACGAGGCGCACCTGTTCAGCGGCACCATCCGCGACAACGTCATCGCGGGCGACGAGCCCGTCGACCCCGCCCGTCTGACGCGCGCCCTGCGCGCGTCCGGTGCCGACCAGGTCGTCGACCTCTTCGAAGCGGGTCTCGAGCACCCCCTCATCGACCGGGGCCACAACCTCTCCGGCGGCCAACGCCAACGCCTCGCGCTCGCGCGCGCCCTGTACGCCGATGCCCGCGTGCTCGTGCTGCACGAGCCCACGACGGCCGTCGACTCGGTGACCGAGCAGCGGATCGCCGCGGGCGTCCGCGCGCTCCGCAGCCGAACAGGCACGTCCACGGTCGTCGTCACCGGCTCGCCCGCGCTGCTCGCGATGGCCGACCGCGTCGCGGTGCTCCGGCACGGCCGCGTGATCGCCGAGGGCACGCATCGCGAGCTGCTCGAGACCGACCCGCTCTACGCCGAGGCGGTGGCGAGATGACGACGCCGCCCCCGGTCTCGCTGCCGATCGCGCGCTATCGCGATTCGCTGCGGTGGCTCGCCCGCACGACGCTGCGGCATCCCCTCCTCCTGGTCGCCGCCCTCGGAACGGGCGTGCTCGCTGCCGCAGCCGCGCTCGTGCCGGTGTACGCCATGGGCTGGCTCGTCGATGCCACGGTCGCCGGTCGCGCGGCATCCGACATCGTCGTGCTCGTCGTCGTGCTGGTGGCGGCCGCCCTCGTCGCGGGCGCACTCTCGGGACTCAGCACGTACGTCATCGTGCGACTCGGCGAGACCGCCGTCGCCGTGTTGCGCGAAGACGTCGTCGCGGGCGTGCTCGACCTGCCGTCGGGCGTGGCCGAGCGCGGTGGGCGCGGCGACGTGCTCTCGCGCGTCGGCGACGATATCGCCCGCATCACGCGCGCCGGCGGCGAGGTCGTTCCGGCCGTGCTGTCGGCGGTCCTGCTCGTGGCCGTGTCTCTGGGCTCGCTGTTCGGCGTCGATCCGGTGCTCGGGGTCGGCGGGCTGCTGACGCTTCCCCTCTACGGCGTCGCCCTGCTGTGGTACCTGCCCCGCAGTGCCCACGTGTACGCGGAGGAGCGCGTCGCCGCCGGCGAGCGCACCGAGGCCCTCGCATCGAGTCTGTTCGGCCGTGAGACGGTGCACGCGTACCGGATGGAGCAGGCGCGCCTCGACGAGATCCGCACGGCATCCGACCGAATGCGGTCTCTGTCGGTCTCGGTCTTCCGCCTGCTGCTGGGGTTCGTCGGGCGCGTGAACCTCGCGGAATTCTGCGGCATGGCCGTGCTGTTCGTCGTGGGGTTCGTGCGCTACACCCAGGGTGACGTCACGATCGGCGGCGTGACGACGGCGATCCTGCTCTTCCACCGCCTGTTCACCCCCCTCGGAACCGTGCTGTTCCTCTTCGACGACATGCAGTCCGCCGGCGCGGCGATGAACCGCCTCGTCGGGGTCGTCCGCATGCCGTCCGCCCGTGCTGCCGCGCGGGCGACCCCGGCCGACCGCGTGCTGCGGGTCGACGACGTCCGTTTCGCCTACGGACCGGGCGACGACGTGCTGCACGGCGTCTCGTTCACCGTTCCCGCCGGAAGGCGGCTCGCGCTCGTGGGCGCCTCGGGGGCCGGCAAGACCACGGCGGCCCTCGTCGCGGCGGGTGCCCTCGCCCCCGATTCCGGCAATGTCCGGCTCGGCGGTGCGGCGTTGTCCGAGATCGGCACCGACGCGCTGCGCTCCCGCGTCGCCGTGCTCAGCCAAGACGTCCACGTCGTGGCGGGCCCCCTGATCGACGATCTCCGTCTCGCCGACGAGAATGCGGACGAGGATGCCGTCTGGCGCGCCCTCGAGACCGTCGGGGCCGACGCGTGGGTGCGGGCCCTGCCCGCGGGCGTGCACACCGAGGTCGGCGCGCACCACCACCGGCTCACCGCCGCGCAGCAGCAGCAGATCGCCCTCGCCCGTCTCGTGCTGAGAGACCCCGACGTCGCGATCCTCGACGAGGCGACCGCCGAAGCCGGCAGCGCCGGTGCGTCCGCGCTCGAACGCGCCGCCCTCGCAGCGACCGAGGGACGCACGACGCTGATCGTCGCGCACCGCCTCACACAGGCGGCATCCGCCGACGCGATCGCCGTCATGGCGGCGGGGCGCATCGTGGAGTTCGGCTCGCACGAGGCCCTGCTCGCCCAGAAGGGGGCGTACGCGCGGCAGTGGGATGCTTGGCGAGGACACCCCGCGCCCCCGAGCGACCCATCGAGACCGTCTTCGGACTGACGGCGTCGCAGCCTCGTGTCGGGGCGCCCCTCCGATCTGAAAATCCCCACCCGAAGAGACAGGAGACACCTATGTCGCAGAACCCGTTCGACGACGAGTCCGGCCGCTTCCTCGTGCTGGTCAACGCCGAGGAGCAGCATTCGCTCTGGCCGGTGTTCGCGCCCGTGCCGGACGGCTGGAGCCTGGCCTTCGGGGGCCCCGACGGTGCCGAACGCGGCGAGTGCCTGACATTCGTCGAGACGAACTGGACCGACCTGCGGCCCCTCAGCCTCCGCGAGGCGCAGGACACGACGACGCGTTGAGCGGTCGATGATCGAAAGCATCCTGCCGGCCGCCGCGCATGCCGTCGAGGAGTTCGACGGTCCGGGCGGGCAGTCCCACCCGGACCCCGCGGCCGATGACGACACGCCCTTCCCCGAGGAGGAAGCCGTCATCCGGGATGCCGTGCCGAAACGCCGCGACGAGTTCCGCGCCGTCCGCCGCTGCGCACGCCGCGCGCTCGCGCGCCTCGGTCACGCGCCCGTCCCGCTGATTCCCGGGCCGGCCGGGGCACCGATCTGGCCCGCGGGCATCACCGGCAGCATGACGCACTGCCCCGGCTACCGCGCGGCCGCGGTCGCCGACCGCGCGCAGCTCCCGACGATCGGGATCGACGCCGAGCCCGACGAGCCGCTCCCCCGCGACGTGCTGGGCCTCATCGCGCGACCGGAGGAGCTCACGCGCCTCGCCGACGCGGCATCCGCCGATCCGTCGTTCCACGCGGATCGTCTGCTCTTCAGCGCGAAGGAGTCGGTGTACAAGGCCTGGTACCCGCTGACGCAGCGGTGGCTCGACTTCGACGAGGTGTCGGTGACCATCGACCGTGACGGACGCCGTTTCGACGCCGTGGTGCTGGCGCCGAGCGCCGGGACGTTCGTCCGGTACGCGGGAACGTGGACCACCGGCTCCGGCCTGATCCTCACCGCGTGCGTGCTGGCCGACACCGCCTGAGCGTTCTCTCCTCGCGAACGCCGGGAATCGACATCCCACTCCCCGGGGCCGGATCGTAGGCTGATCGCATGTCCCGACTCCAGGCCGACGCTCCCGCCGACCGCTGGGTTCCCGTGACGGGTTCCCTGGGATTCCGTGGCCGCCGCCACCGGAAGGCCGCGATCGGCATGCTGTTGAGCCAGGCCAATCGGGCCGCCGGTGCCGCGCCGAGGCCGGGCGGCGGCGCGTTCGCGTGGATCCTCAGCCAGGCGGCGCCCCTGCTCATGCGCCGAGCCGCGGGCCGCGTGCTGGTCTGGGTGTGGAAGAGCGACCCCGAGCTGCTCGTCGTCATGGCCCAGCTGCAAGAGGCCACGCCCCAGCTGCGCACGGCGCGCGCCATGATGCCGATGGAGTACGACGACACGGAGTCGTTCCGGAACCCGCACCTCGGAGTGGGCGAGAAGCTCGCGATGCCGCTCCCGAGCGATCCGAAGACCCCGCCCTTCGCCACCTACACGTGGGACACGGGTTCGCACTTCGTCACGGTGACGGCCGTGTGCGCGGACCGCGAGCGCTTCGGCACGATCATCTCGTCGGTCGACGAGGTGGCGCGCACGATCCGCGTGGTCGACGACCTCAAGCTCGGCGAATCCCCGACGGTGCTGCGACTCGACCCGGCCTGAGGCACGGCGCCGTCACCGGGAAGAGGCGTTGCATCCGCGACACGGACGCGCGCGGAAATCGCCGCGCAGGTCGGCGCGGAACGGGCTCTTTACAGCCTCAAAGAAACGACGACGTCTCAGTCGTCGTGCGGGCCGCGCGGGCGCCACAGCACGATGTCGGTGGCGCGGCGCACGCGGGCTCCGTGGCGCAGCGTCACGACCGACCCCGTCGCCCCGGCCGCGAAGACGCGGGCTCCGGGGCGAGACTGCCGCTCGATCGTCAGCTGACGTTCGAGGTCGTTCACGCGGCGCGCGAGCTCGTGCACGCGTTCCTCGAGAGCGAGCAGGCGGGCGATCGCCGGCAGGCTCATGCCCTCGCCCGAGAGGCGCGAGACCTCACGCAGTTGCTGCACGTGGCGGCTGGAGTAGCGACGCGAACCGCCCTGGGTACGCGCGGGCACGACAAGACCGAGCCGGTCGTACTGCCGCAGGGTCTGCGGGTGCATGTTCGACAGCTCGGCGGCCGCGGCGATGGCGAAGATCGGGGCGTCTTCGTCGATCTCTCTCTCGGACACGTCTTCACCTCTTTCGTCGTGCCGGGTGCGGTGCCGGGTTCTCGGCATCCTGTCGTATCGGATGCCGAGAACCTCGGCGACGCGCGCGGGGTTATCGCGCCTTCGACATCAGGTCGGCGCGGGGGTTCTCTTTGGGCTCGAGCTCGTGGAACCGCTCGAGGGCTTCGCGGGCGGCGTCGTCCAGGTGCGTGGGGACCGCGACCTGGACCTCGGCGAGCAGGTCGCCGGACCCCTTGGCGGTCTCGATCCCGCGTCCCTTGACGCGCAGCACACGGCCGGACGGTGTTCCGGGCGCGACGCGCAGACGGACGGGGTCGCCGCCCAGCGTCGGCACCTCGATGGTCGCGCCCAGCGCCGCCTCGGTGAAGGTGACGGGCACGGTGAGACGGAGGTTGAGTCCGTCCCTCGTGAACACCGGGTGCGGACGCACCGCGACGGTCACGACGATGTCGCCGCTCTCGCCGCCGTCAGGGGATTTGCGCCCCCGCCCGCGCAGGCGGATCTTCTGCCCGTCCGAGACACCCGCCGGGATCTTCACCTTGAACGGGACGTTGTCTTCGCCCGCGAGGGTGATGGTCTCGCCCTTGGCCGCGGTGACGAAGTCGAGCGTCGTCCGTGCGGTGACATCGGCGCCCTTCTGCGGACCGCCGAAGCCCCGGAACCCTCCGGTGGTCTGACCGAACCGGCCGGAGCCGAAGCCGCCGCCCTGCTGATCGAACATCGTGAAGAAGTCGTCGAAGCCGCCGGACGGCGCCTGGCGCCCCTGGCCGAAGCGGCTGAAGACGTCGTCGAAGCCACCGCCACCGCCGGCCCCGGGAGCCGAGAAGCGCGCCCCCGAGCCCATGGCCCGGATCTGGTCGTACTCCTCGCGCTGCTCGGGATCGTTGAGCACCGAGTAGGCCTCGCTGATCTCTTTGAACTTCGCTTCGGCCTTCGCGTCTCCCGGGTTCGAGTCGGGGTGGTACTGGCGCGCGAGCTTGCGGTACGTCTTCTTCAGATCGGCAGCGCTGACGCTCTTGTCGACACCGAGGACCTTGTAGAAGTCCTTGTCGAACCAGTCCTGACTCGCCATGTGTCCTCCTCTTAGGCCGGCACGGCGACGACGACCTTCGCCGGTCGCAGTTCGACCGAACCGAGGCGGTAGCCGACCTCGACGACCTCCAGGATCGTCGTCTCGGTCGCACCCGGGGTCGGGGCCTGGAAGATCGCCTCGTGCTGCTGCGGGTCGAACACGTCGCCGACGGCTCCGTACGACACCACGCCGAGGCGCTCGGCCACGGCGCGCACCTTGTCGCCGATCGCGGCGAGGGGGCTGCCCTCGACGAGGTCGCCGTGCTTGGCGGCGCGGTCGAGGTCGTCCATGACGGGCAGGAGGCCCTTCACGGCCTCTCCCTTTGCGCGTTCGATCTCGCGCTCGCGCTGCTCTTCGGTGCGCCGACGGTAATTGGCGTACTCGGCCTGCAGGCGCTTGAGGTCGATCAGCAGAGAAGCCTCCTTGTTGGAGGACGCCCCCTCTGCGGCGGCCTCGGGCGTCTGCTCGGCGCCGAGGATGTCGTCGATGGTCAAGCCCTCGGCATCCGCGTCCTGCGTCTCGGACTGCTCGCCCGACGGCGCGGGGCCGGAGGTGTTCTCCTCCGGCCCCGTCTCGTCAGGACCGGCGCCCGAGCCCGTGGGCTGTTCGTCGTCCTTGTGTGCCATGTTCTGTCGCTTACTTCTTGTTCTCGTCGGTCGGCTCGTCGTCGACGACCTCGGCGTCGATGACGTCTTCCTCGGGGTTGGGCGTCTCGCCGTTGCCCGGCTGACCCACGTTGGGGTCGGCGGGCTCGCCGGCGGCCTGCGACGAGGCGTAGATGGCCTCGCCGAGCTTGCCCTGGCTCGCGTTCAGCTTGTCGAAGGCGGTCTTGACCGCCTCGTCGTCGTCGCCGGCGAGAGCCGTCTTGAGAGCGTCGACATCGCCCTGCACCTCGGTCTTGACCTCGGCGGGGAGCTTGTCCTCGTTCTCCTTGATGAGCTTCTCGATCGAGTACGACAGGGTCTCGGCCTGGTTGCGGGTCTCAGCGGACTCGCGGCGCTTCTTGTCGTCGGCCGCGTTCTCCTCGGCCTCGCGCACCATGCGCTCGATGTCCTCCTTGGGCAGCGACGAGCCGCCCGTGATGGTCATCGACTGCTCCTTGCCGGTGCCCTTGTCCTTCGCCGAGACGTGCACGATGCCGTTCGCGTCGATGTCGAAGGTGACCTCCACCTGCGGGATGCCGCGGGGAGCCGGGGCGATGCCGGTGAGCTCGAAGGTGCCGAGCGGCTTGTTGTCGCGGGTGAACTCGCGCTCGCCCTGGAAGACCTGGATCGCGACCGACGGCTGGTTGTCGTCGGCGGTGGTGAAGGTCTCGCTGCGCTTGGTCGGGATGGCCGTGTTGCGCTCGATGAGCTTGGTCATGATGCCGCCCTTGGTCTCGATGCCGAGGCTCAGGGGGGTGACGTCGATGAGCAGGACGTCCTTGCGCTCGCCCTTGAGGACACCGGCCTGCAGGGCTGCGCCCACGGCCACGACCTCGTCGGGGTTCACGCCCTTGTTGGCATCCTTACCGGTCTCCTTCTTGACGAGCTCGGCGACCGCGGGCATGCGGGTCGAGCCGCCGACGAGCACCACGTGGGCGATGTCGTCGACCTTGACGCCGGCCTCGCGGATGACGTCGGAGAAGGGCTTGCGGGTGCGGTCGAGGAGGTCCTTGGTGAGGTCCTCGAACTTCGCGCGGGTGAGGGTCTCGCTGAGCGAGACGGGGCCCGAGTCGGTGAGCGACAGGTACGGCAGGTTGATGGACGTCGAGGTCGAGCTCGACAGTTCCTTCTTGGCCTGCTCGGCCGCTTCCTTCAGGCGCTGCAGGGCGATCTTGTCGCCCGAGACGTCGACACCGGTGGTGTCCTTGAACTGCTTGATGAGGTAGTCGACGACGCGCTGGTCCCAGTCGTCTCCACCGAGGCGGTTGTCACCGGAGGTGGCGCGCACCTGGATGGTCGAGAAGTCGTCGTCCTTGCCCACTTCGAGCAGCGAGACGTCGAACGTTCCGCCACCGAGGTCGAAGACGAGGATGAGCTCGTCTTCCTTGCCCTTGTCGAGGCCGTACGCGAGGGCCGCGGCGGTGGGCTCGTTGATGATGCGCAGCACGTTCAGGCCCGCGATCTCGCCGGCCTCCTTCGTGGCCTGGCGCTCGGCGTCGTTGAAGTACGCGGGCACCGTGATGACGGCGTCGGTCACGCTGTCGCCGAGGTACTCCTCGGCGTCGCGCTTGAGCTTCTGGAGGATGCGGGCCGAGATCTCCTGCGGCGTCCACTTCTTGCCGTCGACGTCGAAGCTCCAGGTGGTGCCCATGTGGCGCTTCACGCTGGAGATCGTGCGGTCGACGTTGGTGACGGCCTGGCGCTTGGCGGTCTCGCCGACGAGCACCTCGCCGTCCTTCGTGAAGGCGACGACCGAGGGGGTCGTGCGGAAACCCTCGGCGTTGGCGATGACCTTGGGCTCGCCACCCTCGAGCACGCTCACGACGGAGTTGGTCGTACCGAGGTCGATTCCCACTGCACGGGGCATATGTGTCTCCTTGATTGTGAGCCGGGCGGATGCCACGACTCGTGGTTCGTGATGAAGTCTCTGCGCGGGTTGAGCCGCGATGACTCAAGGTTAGCGAACGCCTCCCGAGAGGTCAAGATGACTTGATATGAATTGGCTCAACTTCCGGGTGGGACACGGCTCCGCGCCGGGCACCCGGCATCCCGGCTCCCCTGTCCCCTTCTGTGCAGACGATGTCCCGAAATGGGCTCTCTGCCACGCCCCCAGCCAGCACAAATCGGGACATGGCTCGGTTCGCGACGGGGCCGACCGGCGTCACGTTAGACGCCCCTCCCTCGTGGCCCCGGGGCCACTCTCAGCACCCCGGGGCCACATCCGCCGCCCCGCGAAGGCTTCGCGATGCGTCGCGTCCGAAAACCCCGGCGGGCCGCCGGCCCGGTGCACGCACGACGCCCCCGCACCCTCAGCGGGGTATGGGGGCGTCGAACGGATGCCGGCAACCCGGCGCGACGGCGGGGACAGCCGATGCGCGCGCCCGGCGCTACGGCCGAACCGCGACTCAGTCGCGGTCGCGGTCGCGGCGCTGGGGACGGTCGCTGCGCTTGGCGGAGCGCCCGCCCTGGTCGAGTCGCAGGTCGATCAGCTGGCCCGAGATGCGGGTGTCGGCGAGGCGGTTGATCGTGTCGTTCGAGAGGTCGGCGGGCAGCTCGACGAGCGAGAAGTCCTGACGGATCTGGATCGCGCCGAAGTCGTTGCGGCGCAGACCCCCCTCGTTGGCGAGGGCGCCGACGATCTGGCGCGGCTCCACGCGCTGGCGGCGCCCGACGGCGATGCGGTAGGTGGCGAAGCGGCCCGAGGTGTCGCGGCGGGGAGCCCCCTCGCGCGAACCGCCGTCGCGCGCGTCGCGCGCGGGGCGGTCGTTGTCGAAGCGCTGGGGGCGGAAGGCCTCGGCCTCGAGCAGCAGGGGCGTGTCGCCCTGGGCCACCACGGCGAGGGCGGCGGCCACGTCGGCCTCGGGCACGTCGTGGTGCGCGACATAGTGGGCCACGACGTCGCGGAACGTCGCGATCGCGGCGGTGTCTTCGAGAGCCGCGGTGATGGCGTCGTCGAAGCGGGTGAGGCGCGTGGCGTTGACGTCGTCGACGCTCGGCAGCGACATCTCGGTCAGCGGCTGGCGCGTAGCCTTCTCGATCGCCGTCAGCATGCGGCGTTCGCGCGGCGTGACGAAGCTGATCGCGTCGCCGGTGCGACCGGCGCGACCGGTGCGGCCGATGCGGTGCACGTACGACTCGGTGTCGATCGGCAGGTCGTAGTTGACGACGTGGCTGATGCGCTCGACGTCGAGGCCGCGGGCCGCGACGTCGGTGGCGACCAGGATGTCGAGCTTGCCCGACTTCAGCTGGTTGACCGTGCGCTCGCGCTGCACCTGGGCGACGTCGCCGTTGATCGCCGCGGCCGTGTACCCACGGGCGCGCAGCTTCTCGGCGACCGTCTCGGTCTCGTTCTTGGTGCGGGTGAAGACGATCATGCCCTCGAAGTTCTCGACCTCGAGGATGCGCGTGAGGGCGTCGATCTTCTGCTGGTACGACACGATCAGGTACCGCTGCGTGATGTTCGCCGAGGTCGTGGTCTTGGTCTTGACCGTGATCTCTTCGGGGTCGTTGAGGTACTGCGCCGAGATGCGGCGGATCTGCGCCGGCATGGTCGCCGAGAACAGCGCGACCTGCTTCGTCGACGGGGTGTCGGCGAGGATCGTCTCGACGTCTTCGGCGAAGCCCATCTTGAGCATCTCGTCGGCCTCGTCGAGCACGAGGTACTTCAGCTCGCTCAGGTCGAGCGTGCCCTTGTCGAGGTGGTCCATGATGCGACCGGGGGTGCCCACCACGATGTCGACGCCGCGACGCAGGGCCGACAGCTGCTGGCCGTAGCCCTGTCCGCCGTAGACGGGGAGCACCGAGACGCCCTTGATGTGCGACGCGTACTTCTCGAACGCCTCGCACACCTGGAGCGCGAGCTCACGAGTGGGGGCGAGAACGAGTGCCTGCGGGTTCTTGTGGCCGGTCTCCATCTGCGACAGCACCGGCAGCGCGAAGGCTGCGGTCTTGCCGGTTCCGGTCTGGGCGAGGCCGACGACGTCGCGGCCCTGCAGCAGAACGGGAATGGTGGCCGCCTGGATGGCGGAGGGGGTCTCGTATCCGACGTCCTTCAGGGCCTTGAGCACAGCGGCATCCAGTCCCAGATCGGCGAAGGTGAGCTTTTCGGGGGTGGTCTCCGCCTCAGCGGAGTCGACGGGGGTTTCGGATGCCATGCCTCTAACGGTAGCCTCCTGCGCGCTCCCGCGCGGGCCGGGGTCTAACCTGGGGCCGTGCGCCGACGACGGCGTCGCCCCGCCCGGCCGCACCGGGTGTTCACCGAAGGGCCCTACCGTGACCCCCATGCCTCCCCCCGGCACCGCTCCGCACGCCGCCTCCGCTCGCCGCCCCGTGCTCGCGTGGGCCCTGTGGGACTGGGGCTCCGCGGCCTTCAACGCCGTCGTGACGACCTTCGTCTTCAGCACCTACCTGGCGAGTCAACTCTTCGTCGATCCCGCGATCGTGGCCGCCGCGAACGGCGACGACAAAGACCCGGCGCTCGTGCGCGCCCTCGCCGACAACGCGAGCCTCGTCGGCGTGGCGCTGATGATCGCGGGGATCGTGGTGGCGCTCGTCGCCCCCGTCCTGGGCCAGCGATCCGACGGCACCGGCCGTCGCAAGCTCTGGCTCGGCATCAACACCGGACTCGTCGTGCTCGCGATGGCGGCGATGGTGTTCGTCGAGGGCACCCCGCAGTTCCTCGTGCTGGGGGCGGCGCTCATCGCGGTCGGCAACGTCTTCTTCGAGTTCGCCAGCGTCAACTACTACGCGATGCTCACCCAGGTCTCGACCCGCGAGAACATCGGCCGTGTCTCCGGCTTCGGGTGGGGCATGGGGTACGTCGGCGGCATCGTTCTGCTGATCCTGCTGCTCGTGCTGTTCATCCAGAGCTTCGGCGATCCGGATGCCGGCGGGCTCCTCGCCGTACCCAAGGACGGGGGATGGAACATCCGCCTGGCGGTGTTGGCATCCGCCCTCTGGTACGCCGTGTTCGCCATTCCGGTGCTGCTGCGCGTGCCCGAGATCCCCGCGCGGGAGCGTCGCGTGAAGGTCAGCTTCTTGCGCTCCTACGTCCTGCTCTGGGGCACGTTGCGCTCGCTGTGGCGTGACAGCCGGCAGGTTCTGGTGTTCCTCATCGCGAGCGCGGTGTTCCGCGACGGGCTCACGGGCGTGTTCACCTTCGGCGCGATCATCGCCGCCCAGGTCTTCGGTTTCAGCTCGACCCAGGTGCTGTACTTCGCGGTCGCGGCGAACGTGGTCGCCGGGATCAGCACGTTCGCTGCCGGACGCCTGGACGACCGGTTCGGCCCCAAGCGCGTCATCGTCGCCTCGCTGATCGGGCTGATCGTCCTCGGTTCCGCGGTGCTGTTCATCGGCACGTCGCAGACCGCGTTCTGGATCGTGGGCCTGGGCCTGTGCGCCTTCGTCGGTCCGGTGCAGTCGGCGAGCAGGTCGTTCCTCGCGCGCGTCGCTCCCGAGGGCCGCGAGGGCGAGATCTTCGGCCTCTACGCCACGACCGGCCGCGCCGTGTCGTTCCTGGCCCCGGGTCTGTTCGCGCTGTTCGTCGGACTGACCGGTGACACCCGCCTCGGCATCCTCGGCATCGTGCTGATCCTCGGCGCGGGGCTGTTGCTGATGATCCCGGTGAAGGCGAAACCCGCCGTCGTCGCCTGAATCCCGCGCGGGCGTGCCCACATCACACGACCGGCGCGCCAGCACACGGTGCGAGTGGTCGCGATCGGGTGATCTCGCGCTGATCGTGCGATCTCGCGGCGGGACTCGGATGCCGCTGCCTCAGTCGCGCGGCCAGGAGTCGGCGAACTTCGACAGGAGGCGGGCGAACTCCACCCGCTCGGCGTTGGTGAACGACGCGAGTGCGGAGCGCACGGCATCCCGTCTGCGCCCCCGGAAGCCCGACACGAGCCCCTCGCCCTCGGGGGTGAGACGAACGCGGGTGCGGCGCGCGTCGTCGGGGTCGGGCTCGCGCGCGACCAGGCCCATCTGCGCGGCCTGCTGCACGAGGCGCGAGGCGCGCGGCTGGTCGACGCCGACGGCCTCGCCGATCTCGCTGACCGAGAGCGATCCGGATGCCGCGATCAGAGCGTCGAGCATGCGCAGGCGCGCGGGTCCGCCGAAGCGTCCATGCGAGGGATCGGCCACCCACGGCGGAGCACCTCGACCCCACGGCCCGCCGTGCCCCCCGCCGTGGTCGCCGTGCGGGTGATGGTGCGCCTCGGCCGGGAACGGCGGCCTCGGGCGTCGCCCGCGCAGGCGCCCGAGGGCGGCGGCGATCTCGTCGGCGGGGTCGGTGGACATGGGGAGATTTTACATGTCGCTTGACAAGCATCGGGAATGCATGTCACAGTACATTCGTTGTCACATGACATGCAACGGCGGATGAACCGCCCACGAAAGGACTCCCCATGAACACCCCCACACCATCCGATCCCCGCAGCCTCGCCCATCGCCTCACGACGGTCGGCCACGCGCTGCACCACCGCCTGTTCGCGCAGTTGCGCGACAGCGACCTGCACCCCAAGACCGTCCTGGTCCTGTCCGTGATCGACGGGCGCCTCGACGCCCCGTGGATCAGCGAGCGCATCGCCCGCGGCGGCAAGCGCATCAGCGCCCTCGCCGACCGGGGATGGATCGCCCCCGCCGGCGACGGCTGGACGCTCACCGACGACGGCCGCCAGACCCTCGATCGCGTGGATGCCGACCGCCAGGCGCTTCTCGCCCAGGTTCCGGCCGAACAGCTGGAGCATCTGGCCGCCGCCCTCGACGCGATCTCCGAGGCCCTCGGTCTCGAAGAAGATGTCGAGCCCGCCGGCCCGCGTGGACCCCGCGGCTTCGGTTTCGGCCCCGGCCCCTTCGGCCCCGGTTCGGGCCGCGCCTTCGGCCCCGGCATGCGCGGCGGCCCCCGTTTCGGCGGCGGCGAGCGCGACCACCGGCGCGAAGACGGCGGTAACGCCCACCACGGCTTCGGGCCCCGCCACGGCGGGCACACCGACGGACACCGTCCCGGCGATGACGACTCCACCCACGGCGGCGACCCCCGCCACGGCGAGCACGGTCACCGGCACGAGCGCGGGCACCGAGCGGCGGAGCGCGCCTTCGCGCGCGGTTTCGACGCCGGGTTCAGCCGTGGGCGCGAGTCCGCGGCATCCGAGTGATGGCCGAGAACACGACGCGGCGGGACCTCCCTCGGGAGCCCGCCGCGTCGTCGTTCCGTCAGCGCCCCGCGGAACCCGCGTCGGTGGAACCGACGTCGGTGCGATGGAAGTTCAGCGCCGAACGCGAGGCCGTCGGTCCGCGCTGACCCTGGTACCGGTTGCCGTATGGTCCGGAGCCGTAGGGGTTCTCGGCCGGCGAAGTGAGCCGGAAGTAGCAGACCTGCCCGATCTTCATCCCGGGCCACAGCTTGATGGGCAGCGTCGCGACGTTCGACAGTTCGAGCGTGACGTGACCCGAGAACCCGGGGTCGATGAACCCCGCGGTCGAGTGCGTGAGCAGCCCCAGGCGTCCGAGCGACGACTTGCCCTCGAGACGCGCGGCGACGTCGTCGGGAAGACTGACCCTCTCGAACGTCGATCCGAGGGCGAACTCGCCCGGGTGCAGGATGAAGGGCTCGTCGGGCTCGACCTCGATGAGGCGCGTGAGCTCGGGCTGGTCCTCGGCGGGGTCGATGAAGGGGTATTTATGGTTGTCGAACAGCCGGAAGTACCGGTCGAGCCGCACGTCGACGCTCGAGGGCTGGACCATGGCCGGGTCGAAGGGCTCGAGGCCGAGGCGCTTCGCGTCGATTTCGGCCCGGATGTCGCGATCGGAGAGCAGCACGGCCCCAGCCTAGGGGCGTGGCCCGTGTCGCGTCTGTCGGGTTTCAACGCGAGGTAGTGGGCGCGGCGTCGAGATCACCCGCGTTTCCCGACACGACTCGGGATGCCATCGAATGGCCCGTCATCTCGCTCGACGACCGTCATCTCAGCGTCGGGCGGGGCCGCGCGGCGCCGAGGACGCACTCATTTGACGAGACCGCATTCGATGCGTGACAAACGTGTGCGTCCTCACCAATCTCCTGCGGTCTCGACGCCACCGCCCCGTCGCGTGGACCGCGGGATCAACGCGGATGCCGCGGGATGCCGCGCAGACGCTGTTATGCTGGCCGGGCTGCCGTAAGGCGCACGGGGCTGTAGTTCAATGGCAGAACATCTGCTTCCCAAGCAGATAGCGCGGGTTCGATTCCCGTCAGCCCCTCAAAGCCCTCACGGGCGGCCCCGGCCGCTCGGGAGGGCTTTCGTATTTCCCCGTCAACCCCTCCCCCTCCTCCCTCCGCCGCACGGGCAGACTGGGGGCGACGAGGGGGAAACGTCATGACAGAGGTCGTTCAGCACAATCCGGATGCCACGGACAAGCCGGGGCTGCCGTTCTGGGTGAAGGCGCTCGGGTGGCTGCAGGTGGTCGTCATCGGGTTGGGAATCGTCGCATTCCTGCTGCTGCAGGGCATGCAGGCGGCCTCGAGCGGCGTCAACTACGACGCGGCGGCGTTCGCGGTCATCCTCTTCCTCCCGCTGCTCATCGTCTGGCAGCAGCCGATCGCCGCCCTTGTCGTCGCGGCCGTGCTGATCGTCGGGATCGTGCTGGGCGTCCGCTTCCGACGCGGTCGGATGAGCGTGGGCGAGGCCGTCTGGGGCTACACCCTGCTCGCGTGGACGCTGTTCTGGATCGTGATGTGCGCGTGGGGGTTCGTCCGGCTGTTGTTCGCCTTCCTCGGCTGAGAGGGCGGTAGTCGGACCGGAACTTTCCACAGGGTTGAGGACACCCGGACGGGACCTTCCCCGCGGAATTACGCGCGTGTAGTTTCGAACACGTTAACGAATACAGGGCTTATCCACATGCCTTTACACAGGCTGCCCGCGTTTCCACACACGCTTTCCACAAAGTTATCCACAGCTGTGGAGACGGCCTATCGCCCGTGACGACGAGTCGTGGGGCGCCGGCGACACGGAGCATCCCCTCTTCGTCGGCACGTGCGCCACGGGCTCTCCTACAGACCAGAGCACGTGCCGCGCGAGAGGGAGGGGGCCGATGGGCGACGCCCGCCTCCTGCCTTTGCCTGGCGATACAGACGCCGGGAGGAACGAGATCGACGGGGCGCAGAGGGGCCGGGAGCAGCCCGGACGAGGGGATTGATGAGCGGCGTCCATGATGTCGTACGATCGCCTGGCGGGAACACGATCCGCCAGGAGAACCAGAAGGGGCCCGGGGTGCCGTTTCGCAGTAAAGAGATGCTCGACGCCTGGCTGGAGGAGTTCGCCGCTGGCGGGGTCGGCGAAGGCGTCGCCGCATTCGTTGCCGACCAGGACCCTGTCGGTGGCGTCGACAGCGGCCTCGTCATCTATCCCCTGGCGAACGCGACGACGTCGGTGTACCTGGCGCCGATTGCCGTGGGCGTACCGGACTGGCGGGTCACCTTCGAGGCTCAACCCGAGGTGACCGAGTTGTCGCCGGAAGCCGTTTACGCGTTGTGCCGTGAGATCTCTCGCGCCGCAGACCTGTGCGCGTTCTTGCAGCGCAAGTCCGTCGAGCACATGGCCCAGCTCGCGGCCGACGCCGAGAACTAGCTAGGCGACAGCCCGGTCCACACGCGCCGACTCCTCGCGCGCCGCGAGCGTGGCGTGCCTCAGGAGGTCGGCGAAATCGGCCTGCACCCGCGGGTCCAGTTGCTCGATGACCTGCCGGCACGTGGCGTCGAAGAGCGTGAGCTGAGACCAGGGCTCCTTCTCGATGTCGACCGCCAGATAGATGTGGTTGACACGGCGGTCGACCTGATCAGCCTCGCGACGCAGAATGTCACGACGAACGAGGCGCTCGACCATGGTCGTGATACCCGCGGACGTGACCCTCAGATAGCCGGCCAACTCCGACGGGCGGATACCCGGATTCTTGGCGATGTAGGACATCGCATTGGCCTCGAGCTCGTTGACGCCGAGCTGCTTACGTGCCCGCGCCGCAGCGGCGTCGCGCTCCTGAGAGTAGAACGTCAACGCTGCCGATAGCGGCGACGTGTCGTCGATTTCTACTGTCATGGTCGTCCCCGGATCGCATCGTGTCTCCACCACTATACCTAACCTCCTAAGCTTCCGGCGATGATCATCAAGCGCAGTGATCTTTAACGAACATGACACTCAATTCAATTACCTAACTGCGTTGACTATCTGTTACGTTGATCATCGTCGGACAGAACCCGCGACGCCGAGAGAAGGAAGGTCACGATGACCAGCACCGCGTTGACGTGGACCCCACCGTCTCACCGGCGTCGGCAGACGTTCGTCCCCTCCCCCGTCGTCGTCACCGTCCCGCGGTGGCGCATCGGCGTCGCCGCCGCAGCGATGCTCGCTTCGGCGGCCGCCGTAGGCGTCGTCGTCGCCGCTCCCCTCGTTTTCTGAACTACCCGCACCCCTCACCGCACGGAGTCCTCATGGGAAAACTCTTCTACGGCTCGGATACTCAGCCCATCGATGTGAACGACCGTCTCTTGCAGTACCTGCAGGTCGTCCTGTCGACCAAGTTGCGTCGTAGCGAGTCCTTCACCATCACGTGGACGGACACCGAGGCCGCGCACTCGCGAACGACGCTGTGGGTCCAGCCGGCCATCCCCATGCGTTTCGAGTACGCCAGCGCCGAGTCGCAGCGCCTGTCGGGCGGGTACCTGCGGCAGCTCGCCGATCAGGCCGCTCTGTCATCGGGTCTGATGCTGAACGCGGCCACGTGGCAGCAGCAGGAAGACGCTCACCGCGTACAGCTCGCTTCGGCTGCCTGACCGGCTCATACTCAGGACGGCGCACCCTCGTTGGGGCGGGGCCATCCCTGACTCGATTCACGTTCGCACTGAGGTTTCTCGCCATGCCTTTCCACAGCAAGACCACGCTCGAGCACTGGGTTGCCGAGTTCATCGCCGCTCGCGGTGCGGGCGACGAGGTCCGTGTCGCGATCCAGGAGGGCCACGACGGACAGGACACGGGCCTGGTCGTCATGCCCCTCGAGAACGCGCCCAACACCGTCTGGATCGAACCGCGCGAGAGCGACGACGATCTGGCGTGGCATGTGCTGATCGAGCCCTCCACCGAGGTCTTGGATCTGACGAGCTTCGAGCTCAATGCCCTCACCCACGAGCTCCAGGTGGCCGCGGAGCTGTGCGCCTTCTTGCAGGAGCGATCTCTCGGGCACTTCGAACCCGAAGCAGAACCCGAGATCAGACCCGAGTCGGCGACGACCGAGTAAGGTCCGAGTTCTCCGTCACCCCCGGACAGTGTCGCGCGACCTCATCGCGGGGGGGGGCTGCGCGGCCGTGCCCGCAGCCGAGAGAGGATCGCACCGATCGAGAGTCGAACTCGTCACGTCCGCAGGTGCGACGCCCCGTTCAGATCGAGGACGGCTCCCGACGCCCACTGCGAGTTCGGCGCACTGAGGTACACCACGGCATCCGCCACCTCTTCGGGGGTCGCCACGCGACCGAAGGGGCTCTGGTCCCGGATGCCGTCGCCCTCCGCCCCGGTCAGCTTCTCCTGCTGCCGATCGGTGCCGACGAAACCGGGGGCGACGCTCGTGACGGCGATGCCGTGGGGCGCGAGGGCGACCGCGAGCGACTGCCCCATCGCGTGCAGCCCCGCCTTCGCCGCCCCGTAGGCCGGGAAGTCCGGCTCGCCCCGGAAGGCGCCGCGAGAGCCGACGTTCACGATCGCGCCGGGCAGCCCCCTCTCGATCAGGGCGCGGCCGACGAGGAAGCTCAGGTTGGCGGGCGCCTGCAGATCGACCTGGACCATGCGTTCCCACGTGCGGTGCCAGGTGGCGTAGTCGACCGTCGCGACCGGGTGCGAGGTCCAGGGGTTCGGGGCGAGCGCCGCGTTGTTGACGAGGACGTCGATGCGTCCGAATGCGGCGAGGACGTCCTGGACGATCCGCTCCGCGGTCGCCGGGTCGGAGACGTCCCCCTCGACCAAGAGGTGCCCGTCACCGTGCAGGAGCGCGAGGGTCTCTTCGGCGGCCGATCGATCCTGGCCGTAGTGGACGGCGACCCGATCGCCGCGTGCGCTGAGGGCGACGGCGATGGCGCGTCCGATTCCGCGCGAGGCGCCGGTGACGAGGGAGTGCAGCATGTGCCCATCTTCCCGGTGCCGAGCGTTCGGGCGGCTCCACGAAACGGCGGGCCGCCCGAACTGTCCGGGGCTCACGCATCGGGGCGATGAACCGGTCGCGTCCGATGCGGATGTCCCACGCTACGACCGGGCGCGGGAGAGGAGGTGGGCTTGACGAGCTCCCCCCGCGGGTGCGGGGGCTCGGCGTCAGGCGCGGGTGAACCCGTCGAGGTCGGGGTCCCAGAAGGCGTCGGGATTCGCCTCGTCGCCCGGCTGCTCGACCGCGATGGCCGGCGCCTGCGGGAAGCGCTTGTGCTGACGCAGCTCCTCAGCGGCCCAGGCGAAGTCGGGCTCGTCGCCCTCCCAGTGCGCGGGGGCGCTGAGCACGTCGTTTCCGACGCCAATGACGAGCTCGGCCTCGTCCTCCTGGCCGCCGCCGGTGATGATGGGGATGCTCACGGCCTCGGCCTGCCCCTCGGCGGCGATCGACGCGGTGAGCTGCACGAGCGCCTCGGCCACATCGTCGGTGGTGGTCACGGTCTCGCCGGCATAGGTCACACTGCGCATTCCCTCATAGTTCCGTCTGGCGGCCGAGAGAGGGGGCCACTTGCCCCGGGTGCCCGGCTCCGATAGGGGCCCGCGTGTCGGAGGGGCGCGCTAAGGTCCGGAAGGCGCAAGAGAGGGCGACGACCATGGCAGATGTTCCCGAACTGATCGTCGACGACGCCGCGCGCTGGCGGTCCTGGCTCGACGCCCACGAGGACTCCAGCGACGGCGTCTGGCTCGTTCTCGCGAAGAAGGGCACGACCTCGCCCACCTCCCTCACGTACGCGCAGGCGCTCGACGAAGCCCTGTGCAGCGGGTGGATCGACGGGCGGAAACAATCTCGGGATGCCGACACCTTCCGGCAGCACTTCACTCCCCGCCGCGCCCGCTCGATGTGGTCGAAGCGCAACGTCGATCACGTCGCGCGCCTGAGCGACGAGGGGCGTCTGCGGCCCCGCGGGGCCGACGAGATCGCCCGGGCGCAGGCGGACGGCCGGTGGGAACGCGCCTACGAGGGGTCGGCGGCGATGGAGGTCCCGGCGGATCTCCGCGAGGCCCTCGATGCCACGCCCCGGGCAGCACGAGCCTTCGAGGCGCTGACCAAGGCCGAGCGATACTCGGTGCTGCACCCCGTCGTCACGGCGCCGACGCCCGCCACCCGCGCCGCGAGGATCGCCCGACACGTCGAACATCTCGCCGCCGATCCGGCTCCTCCGGCCCCCGAGGACTGACACGACGCAGAGAATGGGCTCATGCGCGCGCGACGACTCCTCGGCCTGATCGCCGCGGCATCCCTTCTTCTCAGCGTGTCCGCCTGCGCAGCGGCCCCCGCAGACTCCTCACCCTCCACCACCGGGCCCGTCGTCTCGTTCTACGGCGACTCGTACACGCGCGGCACGGGGGCGAGCTCGAACGACAAACGGTGGTCGACGATCGTGTCGGCCGAGCGCGGCTGGCAGGAGATCAATCGCAGCGAGAACGGCCTCGGCTTCGTCAACCGCCGGGCGTCGATGGGACCGGGACTCGACGACATCCCCGCCCAGGTCATCGCCGACCACCCCGACCTCGTCTTCGTGACCATGGGCCTGAACGACAATTTCAGTTACGACCGGGCGGCCGACCGCATCCGCGACACCATCGACAGCGACCTGCAGCGTCTGCGCGAGGGGCTGCCCGACGCGAGGATCGTCGTCGTCGAGCCCTTCTGGTACACCGCCGACCGCCCGGCGTCGGTCGACGTCATCGCCGGCTGGGTCGAAGATGCCGCCGCGCGCATCGGCGCCGACCATATCGAGGGCGCCAGCCACTGGCTCGACGAGCATTACGCCGACTCCCCCGACAGCTGGATGGCCGGCGACGGCCTGCACCCGAACGACACCGGGTACGCGTACATGGCGGAGCGGATGGACGCCGCGCTCCGCGCCCTCGACCCGCCCCTATGACGGCAGCGCTCGCGACGACCTCCGTCGGCCGAGGGACCAGACGCCCGCCGCGGCGACGAGCAGCAGACCGAGGATGCCGACGACGTGCAGCGCGAGCGACGCGAGGCCGCGCTCGGGCAGCAGGAATCCGTAGGGGACCCACCCGTCGGTCGCGCCGCGCACGAGGACGACGCTGATCCAGACCAGAGGGTAGGGGAGCACCCACCAGAGGTGCCGCCACGCGAGTCGGGGCCGGTCGGGAGCCGTGGCGAGGTCGACGACCACGAGCACGGGGAACACGATGTGCAGCATCGTGCTGACCCACGGAGGCGCCGAACCCGTGCCGGGGACGAGCCCGTTGTAGACGACGGCGACCACGATGAGGCAGGCGGCGCCGACCGCCCACGCGACCGCGACGGAGAACGGGACCTGACGCCCTGCGAGACCGAGTGTTCCCACGGCGATCAGCACGAGCGCCGTCAAGCTGCTCGTCTGGTTAGTGAAGTACCCGAAGAAATCGAAGGGGTTGGCATCGTCCGCCGCGACACGCAGCACGTAGGCGAACAGCACGACCGCCAGCACGACCGCGCCGGCGACGACGCGCGCGAGGGAACGCAGACGTCCGCGAGCACGGGCGGGATGAGTGGTCACTCCGCGACGCTACCGCGACCGACCGGCGACGAGCTCCTCGTCAGCTGTCACCCGCGGTCCGCGCGCGGAACCACACGGTGAGCTCGCGCACCGCGCGGATGCTCGCGTCCTCGTCGTCGGCCTCGAGATCGTCGAACGTGTCGCGGAAGCCCTCGGGAGCGGGAGTGGTGGGTACGCCGATCGGCTCGTACCCCATCGTCCACTCCGTGAAGCGGCGCTCGTCGATGTGCTCCGAGAGCAGCACGCGGACGCCCGTGTGCCGCGGGTCGCGGCGGATCTTCGTCATGAGCTCGTCGACGGCATCCTGCGGCCCCTCGAGGACCTGGAAGAAGCGTCCGCGGCGATACAGCAGCATGCCGGTGAGATCGTGGCCGTGGTTCGAGCGGCGGCTCTGCGCGAGAAGGTCGTTCAGGTGGCCGTCGTCGAAGGGCTCCGAGGCCGCGCTGACGTACGAGATGGAGACGAGGTCAGAACTCATGAGGCCTTCCCGCCGTCGATCGACCGGGGCGCGGGGACGCGCACTTCGCGGAGGGTGATCTCGGCGTCCTGCGGGGGCTGGTCGTTGGTCACGGCGGCCATCGCGGCGGTGAGGGCCTCGAAGCGACCGACGAGGCGCGAACGGCCGTTGTACGCCAGGAACGCGCCGCCGGGCTGACGGTCGATGTAGCCGAGGAACACCCCGCTCCTACTGCCGACGTGGAAGCCGTCTTCGACGCGAGCCCAGACGACTCCGGCGCCGGGGCGGTCGTGTGACACCATGGTCGCCCCTCTTTCTACCCGGGATGGAAACGGGCGAGAGCGACCGTACCCGGCCCCTCCGACATGCGGCCGCCCTTGACAGATCGCGCAGCGATGGAGTGCGCGACCGAGCGATGCGTGCGCGAGCTCGTTCGCTCAGGCCAGAGCGGCGCGGATCTGCGCGGAGTCGTCGGTGCCCGTCGCCTCGACGATGCGCCCCTTCTCGACGCGGTACATCGCGAACGAGGCGATGTTCACGCGCCGACGGGTCGGGCCGACATGGGCGAAAGCCCCGGTGTGCGCTCCCCCGCCGCGCAGGTGCACCGCCAGACGATCGTCCTCGACGATCAGCTGGATGCGTTTCCACTGCCAATCCGGAAAGCCGTGCAACAGCTCGGCGAGATCGGCGATCCACGCCTCGGCCCCCGCGGGCAGGTGCGCCCGGCGCACCGCCGGGTGCAGGAACCCCCGGATGGCTTCGAGGTCGTGCCGGTTGAGGGCATCGAGATAGTCGGCGAACCACTCTCGCGTCTCCCAGACCTCCACTCCCCCATTATCGGCGGGATGCCGACGACCCGGCCCGTCCGCGCAGAGTCCCGGGCGAGCGTCGACGAGCTACCACACGACCCGTCGGCGCGCCGCCCCCTCGGCAGCCCGAAACGGGCGTGACAGCGTGAGGGCATGGCATCCCCCCTCGCCCTCCTTCGTGACGACTCGCTCTCGCTCCTGCTGCGCGGCTACGGCTTCGGCGCGCACCTGTGGCGTCGCGCCGACCGCGGTGCCCGTGCGGTGCCGTTCCGCCTGCTCGGGCGCGAGGCGCTGTTCGTCCGGGGCGAGGAAGGCGTCGATCTGTTCTACGACGAGTCGCGGATCCGCCGCCACGGCGCCATGCCGGCCTTCATCCAGGAGTCGCTCTTCGGCCACGGCTCGGTGCACAGCCTCGACGGCGACGAACACCGCCACCGCAAGTCCACCTTCGTCGACGTTCTGTACGACGACGCCGAGGTGCAGCGCCTGCTGCCCGAGCTCGACCGTCAGTGGCGGGGCGAACTCGACGCCTGGATCGCGGGCGGCGAGCGCTCGGCGTACGACGCGGCGGTCGGCGCCCTCGGCCGGTCGATCATGCGCTGGGCCGGCATTCCCGGCACCGCGGCGGCGCAGACCCGCTGGGCCCGGCGGCAGGCGCAGATCGTCGACGGCTTCGGGGTCCCCTACTCCCCCGAGTTCGCTCTCGCGCTGCTGAACCGCGGGTGGTCCGACCGCCACGCGGCCGAGCTCATCGACGCGGTGCGCGCCGGCACCCTGCGCCCCGACGAGAACACGGCCCTGCACGCCTGGGCGCACCACCGCGACCAGAACGGCGACCTCGTGCCCGCGAAGACCGCGGGCATCGAGCTGCAGAACAGCTTCCGCCCGATGATCGCCGTCTCGCGCTTCGTCGCCTTCGCCGCGAAAGAGCTCCACGACCGCCCCGAGTGGCGCGCGCGCATCGCCGCCGAGACCGCCGAGCGCGGCACCCTCGTCGGCGGCGAGCTCGCGACGGCCTTCGCGCAGGAGATCCGCCGCACGGCCCCGTTCGTGCCCATGCTTCCGGCGTGGGCCGAGACCGACATCGAGCTCGACGGCCAGCGGGTGTCCGCCGGCGGCCGGGTCGTGCTCGACATCCTCGGGACCGACACCGACACCCGCGAGTGGGAACGCCCCTCGTCGTTCGACCCCGAGCGCTTCGTCGGCGTCGACGACTACGAAGCGCTCCGCGCGTTCGTGCCCCACGGGGGTGCCGACGTGCGCACCGGCCACCGCTGCCCCGGGGAGAAGCTCGCCATCGCCGGGCTCGCGGCATCCATCGCCGTCTTGAGCGACCCGCGCATCCGCATCAGCGGCCGCGGTCTCGAGGTCAACAGGCGACGGATGCCGACCAAGCCGCGCTCCGGAGGACGCGTGCGCCCCGCCGACGCCCCGGCGTCGTGCCCGTTCCACTTCGGTCGCTCCGCGCGCTGACACCGCCACGAGAACAGGCTGCGCGACGAGAACAGGGCGATCCGCGTCGGATCCGCCTGTTCTCGTCGCATCTCCTGTTCTCGTGACGCGCAGGCACGCGCGGCCCCGCCCCCGATGGCCCGGGCGCCCGCGTGCTCAGTGCGTGTCGTCGCGCGCCTTCTTCTCGCGCGGCTGGGGGAAGGGGCTCGGCACCACCGGCACCGTCCCGGTGTAGCCCTCGCGCTCGGCGGCGAGCTCGGCTATGCGCTTGCGGCATGCGAACCACCCGGCCGTGATCGCGAGGCTCGCCAGTACCGCCACGAGCAGCGTCGCGGGGGAGTCGATGAACACCAGCACGAGCACGACCGCGAGGAACACGAGCGTCGCGTACCCCGTGTACGGCGCCCAGAACAGCCGGAATCTCGGCCGCACGACCTCGCCGCGGTCGGCGAGGCGCTTGAACTTCATCTGGCAGAGGATGATCGTGGCCCAGGTGACCAGGATGCCGACGGCGGCGACGTTCAGCACGGTCTCGAACGCGTCGCTCGGGTTGACGTAGTTGATGGCGACGCCGAGCAGCGCGACGACCGCGGTGATCGCGATGCCGCCGTAGGGGACGCCCGCCTTGTTCATGCGCGAGGCGAACTTCGGCGCCGATCCCGCGACCGCCATCGAGCGCAGGATGCGGCCGGTGGAGTACAGCCCCGCGTTCAGCGACGACAGGGCCGCGGTGAGCACGACGAGGTTCATGATCACGTCGACGCCGGGCACGCCGATCGACCCGAAGAAGGTGACGAACGGGCTCTCGTCCTTCGTGTACGCCGTGTACGGCAGCAGCAGGGCGAGCAGCAGCACCGAACCGACGTAGAAGATCGCCACGCGGAAGATGACCGAGTTGATCGCGCGCGGCATGACCTTCTCGGGATTCTTCGTCTCACCGGCGGCGGTGCCGACCAGCTCGATCGAGGCGTACGCGAACACCACGCCCTGCATGAGGATGATCGCGGGCAGGATGCCGTTGGGGAAGAACCCGCCGTTGTCGGCGATGAGCGAGAACCCGGTGGGGGCGCCCGTGGGGGTGCCGAAGACGACGAAGTAGATGCCCACGAGCAGGAACGCCACGAGGGCGGCGACCTTGATGAGCGCGAACCAGAACTCCAGCTCGCCGAACACCTTCACCGACACCAGGTTGACCGCCAGCACGGTGACGAGCGCGGCCAGCGCCCAGACCCACTGCGGGACCGCGGCGATCCACGGCACGTACTTGCCGAAGAAGTTCATGTAGAGCGCGGCCGCGGTGATGTCGACCATCGTGGTCGTGGCCCAGTTGATCCAGTAGAACCAGCCCGAGACGAAGGCCGCCTTCTCGCCGAAGAACTCGCGCGCGTACGACACGAAGGAGCCCGAGGTGGGCCGGTGCAGCACCAGCTCGCCGAGCGCGCGGAGGATGAAGAACGCGAACACACCGCACACGGCGTACGACAGCACGATCGCGGGGCCGGCCTGGGCCAGGCGACCGCCGGCACCCAGGAACAGGCCCGTTCCGATCGCACCGCCGATCGCGATCATCTGCACCTGACGCGACGTGAGGCGCTTGTGATACCCGCTGTCCTCGAGCTGGACGGTCGAGGTGGTGCGGGGCGGCTCTGCGGCGTCGCTCGAGCGGGGGGAGGAGTCGGTCACGTACCCATCGTGCGAATCGCGCAGCGTCTGTCCAGCAAGCGCGCCGCAGTCTCGGCATCCCGGATCGGATGCCGAGGCCCGGCGCGACGGTTCAGAGCCAGTGTTTGCGCTTGAAAGCGAACCAGAGGCCCACCGAGGTGGCCGCCATGAGGGCGAGCGCCATCGGGTACCCGAAGGTCCAGTCGAGCTCGGGCATGTTCTTGAAGTTCATGCCGTAGATGCCGCCCACCAGCGACGGCGCGAAGAGGATCGCGGCCCATCCCGAGATCTTCTTGACCTCTTCGTTCTGGCGAAGCGAGGTCTCGGTCTGTCGCTGCGTCACGAGCGTCGCGTTGACCGTGAGGGCGTTGTCGAGGATCGCCCGCAGGGCCGTGAGCTTCTCGCACTGGCGCAGCACGTGGTCGAGGACGTCGCGCAACGACCGCTGGAGCTCGAGGTCGACACCGTACTTGTCGGCGCCGCGCAGCAGGGCCTCGAGCATGTCGCGCAACGGCTCGGTCGCCCGCTGAAAGTGGATGACCTCGCGGGCGAGCTCGTAGATGCGCTGCGTCAGATCGGCGCCGCCCTCGCCGAAGAGCTGGTCTTCGATCTCGTCGACGTCGTTCTGCAGGCCACGCGCCACGGGGTCGTACTGGTCGACGACCTCGTCGAGGATCGCGTACAGCACCGCCTCGGGACCCCGCGCGAGCAGGTCGGGGTTCTTCTCGAGCCGCTTGCGCACCGCCGCCAGATCGGGGACCTCCGCGTGCCGCACCGTCACGACGTAGTCGGGGCCGATGAACACGTGCAGCTCGCCGAACTCGACGGTCTCGGTCTCGTCGATGTACCGGGCGGGGCGCAGCACCGCGAAGAGGTTACTCCCGTATCGCTCGAGCTTCGCGCGCTGGTGGCCGGCGAGCGCGTCCTCGACGGCGAGCGGGTGCAGCGAGAACTCGGCGGCGACCCGCTCGAGTTCTTCGGGCGCGGGGCGCAGCAGTCCGATCCACGCCATTCCGCCGTGCGCCTCCATGTACTCGAAGGTCTGGTCGAGGCTCGCGGGGTTCTCGATCCGGTGTCCGTCGACGTACACGGCGCTGTCGATGATGGGCATGGTTCCGTTCTACCCCGCCGGGCTATGACGCGGGACCGGGCGGCGCGCGATCCTCACGCGATGTATACGCCCCGTTCCTCGACGCGGCTCACTTCTTAGGGTCGTTGCCCCAGTTCATGAGAGAGTACCGCCAGTCGGTGTCGGTGATGTCGCCCTTCGGCTTCTGTGCGCTGTGCCGCTTCACGTATCCGACGACCTTCCGCATGTGGGCGTAGTCGTCGTCGGTGAGGTCGGCCTTCTTCTTCTCGAGGATGCGCACGATGTGACGCCCGCTCTCGTGGCCGGTCGACTCGCCGCCGTCCTTCTTCTGCCCGACCGACTTCGACTCGTCGGTGTCGAGCCACTTCTTCAGCTCGCTCGCGGTCATGTTGACCGCCTCGTCGAAGTCCTTCGCGGTCTGCTGCTGGTCGTCGCTCATGTCGTCATCCTCGCCACCGCAGCCGGGCGGGACCGACCCCTTGCGTCCGCGCCGGGGTCATGGCATCCGCTCAGCCGACGGGCTCGCTCAGGGGCTCTTCGGAATCCGGTCCCGGATGCCGTGCCCCCGCGCTGCGGCGGGCCGCGGCGAGCACCGCGCCGATGCTGGCGACGATGACGAGCGCGATTCCCCCGAGCTCGAGCCACGAGAGGTGCTGGCCGAGGAGCAGGAACCCGGCGATCGAGGCGGTGGCGGGGCCGAGGCTCATGAGGATGGCGAAGGCCGAAGCCGCGAGCCGCCGGAGCGCGATGAGTTCGAGCGCGTACGGGATCGTCGACGACAGCAGGGCGACCGCGGCCCCGATGGCCAGGATGTCGAGCCGCAGCAGGGCGGATCCCGCCTGGGCGATGCCGAACGGCAGAGCGATGACCGCGCCGACCGCCATCGCCAACGCCAGGCCGTCCAGCCTCGGGAATTCTCGACCCACCCGCGCCGAGGCGAGGATGTACAGCGCCCAGCTCACCGCGGCGCCCAACGCGAAGAGCACGCCGAGGGCGTCGAGGCGATCCCACCCGCCCGCGCCGAGCGCGACGACGCCGCCGAGCGCGAGCCCGGCCCACACCCATCGCGCCGCGCCCGTCGCCGTGAGGATCGACAGGGTGAGGGGCCCGAGCACCTCGATCGTCACGGTCACGCCCAGCGGCAGTCGCTCGAGTGCGAGATAGAAAAGCCCGTTCATGGATGCCAGCACCACGCCGAACCCGATGACCGAGCGCCACGCGGAGCCGGCGTGTCCCCGCAGGCGTGGACGGGCGATGATCAGCAGCAGCACGGCCGAGAACAGCAGCCGCAGCATGACGATGCCGAGCGGGCCCGTCTGCGGGAACAACAGGACCGCGAACGAGGCGCCGACCTCTTGGCACGCCAGTCCGACGAGCACGAGCGAGGCGGCAGAACCCTGCCCACCGCGCGCGGTCATCGCGGGATCATCCGGCGGGGGCGGCGCAGATGGCGTTGCTGTTGATGTTGTCGCGCATCTGCTCGGCGGTCCACGGCAGGCCCGCCTGTGGCGCGGTCTGGCCCTGGGCGGCGGGTGCCTTCGAGACGATGGCCGCAAGCTCCCAGGCCAGCCAGGCACCGGTGGTCTTGTTGCCGCCGGAGTTGTTCAGCACGACCGCGATCGACATCCCGGTCGTGGGGTCGGCGAACGCCCCCACCAGGTAGCCGGGCATCGACCCGTACTGACCGATCAGCGACCCGGCCTGGAAGGCGCCGCCCGCGGAGGTGAACCACGTGGGCTGATCGCCGCCGACGGGCACGGGAGCGGCGAAACGGTCGTTCCCCGAGGGGAGCAGTGCGCCGGTGGCGAGCGCCTGGGCGTACCGCCCGAGATCGGTGATGTTCGTCACGGCGCCGGCGGCGGCGCCGCCGTAGCTCGAGGACATCTCGGTGTAGTCGCGCGGGTCGGTGCAGTTCCACGCGCCCTCGGCGTTCTGCTGCGACCAGTAGCCCTGCAGCGAGGCATCCGCGGGGGCGGCGGGGGCGGAACCGGGGATGCCGGTCGCCTCGAGCCCGAGGGGCTCGGTCACGCGCTCGGCGATGAGCTGCGCGATCGGTTCGTTGGCCGCGCGCTCTGCGGCGAGACCGGCGATCACGAAATCGGTCGCCGAATCCGAGAAGGCGACACCCGGGGCGTTGGTACGCGGGCTGGCGATGCCGTAGGTCATGAGTTCGCGCGGGTTCCAGACGCGCTCGGGATTGTTCGCCACCTGACCCTCGAGCACCGAGGTATAGGACGCGAGACCGGACGTGCCGTCGCAGAGCTGGCGCAGGGTGATGGCGTCGTACCCGGGCAGGTTGCTGACCCAGGTGGTGACGGGGTCGTTCATCGAGAGCGTGCCGTCGGCGGCCAAGCGGTACAGGACGTCGCACGTCATCGCCCCGGTCACATCGCCCGCGCGGAACCCCAGGTCGGCGGTCACTTCGGCGCCACCGGGACCCTGCGTTCCCAGCCCCGACACCCACGTGCCACTCCAGGGCGCCCAGACGCCGACGATCGCACCGGTGGAACCCGTCGCGGTCATCGCCGAGGTGACCGCCTCTTGCAGCTCGGTCACGGTCGCTTCGGGCAGGGGCGCATCGACCTGGGCCGGAACGTTGATCGACACCGAGCCCTGCGGCGAGCAGCCGCTCAGCACGAGGGCGAGAACGCTCGCTCCCGCGATCGCGATGGTCGCGGAACGACGCCATGCCCGCATGTGAAACCCCCACCACTTCCGCGCGCGACGAAGCGCCCGCTCTGAAGATTCAAACACATGGCACCTGAACGAAAGCGGCGCTTGCGCTGTCGTACCGTCACGTCTGCATCACGACCGGCCGGCGGAGGGAGGTTTCTGAGGGAAATGGGGGTTAGGGGAACCTAACTCTATGCGTATGATGGCCGCATGAACGCCGTCGTCCCGTTCTCGACCGCTCTGCGCGAGCGTTCCAGTGACGCGCATTCGCCCCACGAGTGCGACGGGTTCATGACCGACCTGCTCACCGGGGCCGGCACCCGCGACGACTACATCGCCCTCATCGCGCAGCACTGGTTCATCTATGCCGCCCTCGAAGAGGCCGCCGTCCGCATGGGCGACGACCCGGTGGCATCCGTGTTCCTCCGGGGGCGCCACTCGCGCCTCCCCGCTCTCGAGGCCGACCTCGCCTTCCTCATCGGCGACGACTGGCGCGAGCGGATCACTCCGCTCCCCACCACGCAGGCGTACATTTCGCGCATCCGCCGCGTGGCCGCGACCTGGCCCGGCGGCTTCGTCGCGCACCACTACACGCGCCTGCTCGGCGACCTGTCGGGCGGCCCCTCGATCGGCCGACTCATGCAGCGCCGATTCGGGTTCGAGACCAACGGCATCGGCTTCCTCTTGTTCGGCGACATCGCCGACCCCAAGGCGTTCAAGACCGTCTACCGCGAGCAGCTCGACGCGGCCCCCTGGGACGACCGCGAGAAGGAACGCGTCATCGCCGAGGTCCTCGTGGCCTACCGCTTCACCACCGAGCTGTTCGCCGACCTCACACGGGCGAAGGCCGACCAGGTCGCCTGAACGGACGGCGACCGGCCCGTTCAAGCGTGAGCGGCCGCCTGCCTGCTCATCCACGCCTGTTTCATGAACCGGCGTACGTCCTCGTCGACGCGGATGTCGCTCGGCTTGAGCGGACGGGTGAGGTACAGGCCGTCGAGCGAGGTCAAGCGGCTGAGCGCGACGTAGGTCTGCCCGGGGGCGAAGGCCCCCGCACCCAGGTCGACGACCGCGCGATCGTAGGTCTTGCCCTGCGACTTGTGGATGGTCACGGCCCAGGCGAGCCGCAGCGGGAACTGCGTGAACTCGGCGACGATCTCGCGCGAGAGGTTCTTCGTCCCCGGATCGTACGCGTAGCGGTACCTCTCCCAGACGGCCGGCTCGACATCGTGCGCGATGCCGTCGACCTCGACGCGGACGCTGTCACCGGCGATGCGGGTCACGGTGCCGATCGTGCCGTTGACCCATCGCGGAGCCTCACCGAACTGCGCCGCGTCGTTGCGGAGGAACATCACCTGCGCGCCGACCTTGAGCGTGAGCTCCATCTCGGCCGGATAGTTGGCCTCGCCCCGGCCGAAGTCTCCCGAGATCTCGGCGTTGGCCGTCTGCGTGCGTCCGATCAGCTCGTCGAGGTGCTTGCGGTTGATGGTGTTGACGCGGTCGTTGCGGGTCGCGAGCGTGATGATCGGGTGCTCGCCGTCGGCCGGATGCGGGGGCGTCCGCGCCCCGGCGGTGTTCAGGATGCCGGCCATCTCGGCCGTGACGCGCCCGTACCGCACGGCGTTGAGCAGCTGCTTGAACCCGGGGTCGGACTGACGGTGGATCTCGACGAGCTCGTTGACGTGCAGGTCGGCGCCGTGCCGACCGATGTCGATGAGACCGTCGCTGGCGGCCTCACCCGACCAGACCTTCGCGTCGAAGAACCAGAACGAGCGGTAGTGGTCCTGGATGTACCGCATCTCATCGCCCCGCGGCGGCACGGGCGCGAGCTGGTACGGATCGCCGAACATCACGATCTGCGTGCCGCCGAACGGCTCCGAACGCCGGCCCCGGGCCTGGCGGAGCGAGCGGTCGATGGCATCCATGAGATCGGCGTTCACCATCGAGATCTCATCGATCACGAGCGTGTCGATGGCGTTGAGGATCTTGCGCGTGGCGTCGTTCTGATCGATGTCGCCGTTCGCGATGAGCCCGATCGGCAGACGGAACAGCGAGTGGATCGTCTGGCCCTCGACGTTCAGGGCCGCCACCCCCGTGGGCGCGCACACGGCGATCTGCTTCTTCGTGTTCCACGCCAGGTGCTGCAGGAGCGTGGACTTTCCGGTGCCCGCACGACCGGTGACGAAGACGTGCTCCCGTGTGTCCTCGATCAGCCGGAACAGCGCCTGCTGCTCGGCGGAAAGGGGCGGCGTGGTCACCGGCCCATGCTAGTTCGCACAGCTCGCCTCGGGCGGCGAGCGGGGGACGGGGCCGCCCGTCGGCTCGGTGTGGACGAGCAGCCAGCGCGCCTCTCCCGAGAGCACGTCGGCGACGTGACTGCGGAATCGCGGGCACTCGGTGATGTCGTGCGCGCGGCAGCGCAGGGCGTGCTCGGTCATCGCCCGCGCCTGAGCGATGTCGGCCGCCCGGCGGTCGAGCTCGGCGACGTGCTCCTCGAGCACCCGGTGGCGGTCGGGGGCATCGTCGTCGAGCAGCACGCGGATCTGCTCGAGCGAGAGCCCCGCCGCCTTGTTGCGCAGGATCACCGCGATGCGCACGCTGTCGCCCTCGTCGTAGCGGCGTCGGCCCGCGGCATCCCGAGTCGGGCGGAGCAGCCCCTCGTCCTCCCAGTGCCGCAGCACATGCGTCTCGAGACCGAACCGTGCCGCCGCCTCGCCGATCGACTCGCCGTCCCGCACCGCACTTGACTTCATGTCGACATGAAGTCACAGGATGGAGCGGAACGCAAACGGAAGGGAGCTCATCGTGTACGACGCGATCATCATCGGAGGCGGCCCCGCCGGCCTGCAGGCCGCCCTCACCCTCGGGCGCATGCACCGCCGCACACTGCTGCTCGACTCGCGCGACTACCGCAACGGCACCGTCCGTCACGCGCACAACCTGCTGACCAACGACGGCCGCGATCCCGCCGAGCTCCGCCGCATCGGCCGTGACGAGGTCGCCGCCTACCCCGACGTCGAGATCCGGGATGCCGCCGTCACCGCCGTGGTGAGAGAAGACGCCGCCCTGACCGTCCGTGTCGGCGCCGAGCGTCTCCGCGCCCACGCCGTCATCCTCGCCACGGGCGTCGCCGACCGGCTCCCCGACATCCCCGGCCTAGCCGAGCAGTGGGGCGACCGCGTCGCGAACTGCCCGTTCTGCCACGGCCACGAGTTCGCCGGCCGCCCCGTCGCGATCGTCAACGGCAGCGACCACGCCGCCGTGCTCGGACGGATGCTCGAGCCCGTGGCATCCGAGGTCCATCTCGTCGATCCCGCCACCGTGACCCGCATCGACGGCACGGACGAGGGGCTCGCTCTGGAGCTCACCGACGGTTCCGCGATCGAGGTGGCCGGGGCCTTCGTCGCTCCGACCTGGCGTTCGCGCGCCGACTTCCTCGGCGAACTCGGCGTGGAGCTGCAGGAGACGGGGGCCGTGCGCACCGATCCCTTCGGCCGGACGAGCATCGAGAACGTGTACGCGGTGGGCGACCTGGCGCAGCCCGACCACCTGCCGGGACCGATGTTCTCGCTCGCCGCAGCCATCGCGGGTGGCCAGCTCGCCGCCGTGGCCGTGGTGCAGTCGCTCGTCATGCGCTGACGCGCGCGGCGCCTCCACAGGAGGTTTTCCTACACTGGAGGCGTGGACACCGCAGGCGGGGGCCCCGCGACGCCCGAGGGCTTTCGCGGCGCGCGCGCACGCCCGGCACGCACCATCGTCGGGATCGCCCTCGTCGGCGTGCTGCTGATCGCGGCCCTCGGGGCCGGGGCCGCTTCGCTCTACCGCGAGTTCTACAGCCCGCGCGCGTTCGTGCAGCACTACCTCGAGCTGTTGCAGGACCGCCGGACCGCCGAGGCGCTCGCGATTCCGGGCGTCGCGGTGGATTCCGCCGACCTCCAGTCCGCGGGCCTTCCGGCCACCTCCTCCGAGGCACTGCTGCGTCCGGACGCCCTGGCCGCCCTGACGAACGCCGAGATCGTCGGCGAGAGCACGAACGGCGATCAGACGCAGATCACCGTCAGCTACACCGCCGGCGGCTACGACGGCCAGACGACCTTCTCCATCCAGCACGACACGAACGAGGGCCTCCTCCCCCGCTGGCGGTTCGCCCGCAGTCCCCTGTCGGTCATGAAGCTCACGGTCGACGGATCGATGCGGTTCGCCGTCAACGGGTTCGAGGTCGACAAGCGTCAGGTCTCGGTCGACGGCGCCGACGTGGACCCCACGGCCGCGGTCCCCCTGCTGGTGTTCTCGCCCGGGCTGTACTCCGTCGACGTCGACACCGCGATATCGGCGACCCCCGGTGTCGCCGTGCTCGCCGACACACCGCTGGCCGGCATCCCGGTCGATGTGCAGGCCCAGCCGACCGACGAGTTCATCTCGGTCGTCCAGTCACGGGTCGAGGACTTCCTGACCACCTGCGCCCAGCAGCAGGTGCTGCAACCCACCGGCTGCCCCTTCGGCTTCACCGTGCGCAACCGCATCGATGACGCCCCCACCTGGTCGATCGCCAAGCAGCCGGTGGTCACCGTCGTTCCCGACGGGGCCGGATGGCGCATCCCCTCGGCCGCGGCCGTGGCCCACATCGTCGTCGACATCCGCTCCATCTTCGACGGGAGCGTCCGCACCGTCGAAGAAGACGTCGCTTTCCGCGTCGACGGCGAGATCACGGTGCTCCCGGACGGCACCGCCTCGATCCTCGTCGGCGGCTCGTCGGACTGACCCCGGCGCCCGCTCTAGGCGCCGCGCGACGCGACCCGCGCGTCGCGATCGGCCAGTCGCCGCAGCTCTTCGTTGTACGCGTCGAGTTCGAGGTCTCCGACGCGGTCGACGTGGCGGTCGCGCCGGCGCTGCTGGCGCTCGTCGCTGCGACTCCA
This sequence comes from Microbacterium sp. 1154, assembly GCF_031455375.1. Classification (NCBI taxonomy): domain Bacteria; kingdom Bacillati; phylum Actinomycetota; class Actinomycetes; order Micrococcales; family Microbacteriaceae; genus Microbacterium; species Microbacterium sp. 1154. The sequence continues at coordinate 398,832 of NZ_JAVDSN010000001.1, forward strand.
CTGGATGGCCACCGCGATCGCGAGGATCAGGGTCGGGATCTCGCCGACCGACCACGCCACGCCGCCGCCGACGTACTGGTCCTGCAGCGGCGTCGCTCCCCAGGTGCGCCCCATGGCCCCGAACCACTCCGCCACCATCAGACCCGAGTTCATCATGATCGCGATGCCGAAGAAGGCGTGCATCGCCATGATCGCGATGAGCACCAGCAGGCGCATCGGGTACGGCAGGCGGTACGGCACGGGATCGATGCCGATGAGGCTGAGCACGAAGAGGTAGCCGGTCACAAGGAAGTGGGCGACCATCCAGATGTGCCCGACGTGGTCGTACAGCGACCACCGGAACAGATCCGTGTAGTAGAACGCCCAGAGCGAACCGATGAACAGGCCCGCCGCCACGTAGGGGTTGGTCAGCACCTTCGCGACCGGGTTGTGCACCGCCCAGAGGATCCACTCGCGGCCGCCGCGCGTGCCGTCGGTGCGTTTGCGGATCGCGCGGGCCGCGAGCGACACCGGCGCCCCCGCGACCAGCAGCAGCGGGATCGCCATCGACAGCAGCATGTGCCCGATCATGTGCATGCTGAACAGGTAGTCCTGGTACACGTTGATCGGACCCGAGGTGACCCAGAACACGCCCAGCATGCCGAGGCACCACAGCACCGTGCGGTAGATCGGCCACGAGTCACCGCGGCGCAGCAGCCGGTAGACGCCCGCCAGGTAGAAGAACACCCCGAAGGCCACGATCAACGTCCAGAGCAGGTCGATGTCCCACGCGGTGAACCAGCGCTCGATCGTCAGCTCGGGCGGCAGCGGCGCGCCGGTCAGCACCTCGGCCGGGGTCTGCCCCACGAGCGGGGGCTGCACCGGCGGGGGCGTCCGCGCGAGAGCCGCGGCGACGCCGCTGGCGATGCCCATGAAGGCCAGCTCGAGAGTGATGACGCCCCAGAACCGGCGCGAGCCCGGCTCATCGGCCATGCGCGAGATGAGGCGACGGCGGTACCACGCGCCCAGCACGCCCATCGCGATCAGAGCACCGACCTTGACCAGCACGAGGATGCCGTACGCGGACCAGAGGTTCTGCAGGCCCAGCAGGCCGATCGAGGCGCGAACCGTTCCCGAGACCGCGACGACGATGAACGCGACCAGGGCGATCGACGAGTAGCGCAGGAGCGTCGTCTGCAACTGGCCCCGCGACATCGCCGGACGCACCACCACGAGCAGGATCAGACCGCCGAGCCACACGGCCGCGGCCATGATGTGCAGCACCAGCGAGGTCACGGCGGCGTTGTGGCTGGCCTCCTCGCCGGCGTGCCCCTGCGTCCCCATCGGGATGAGCGAGGCCAGCGCGAGGATCGCGACGACGAGGGTCGGGATCCACGATCGGACGGCGAAAGTGAGCACCGTCAGCACCGCGCCGGCGATCGTGGTGATCAGCCAGGCCTGCCCGATCGAGCTCTCGACGAGGAAGCGCCCGAGCTGCTGCCCGAACACGGCATCGAGCGTCGGCTTCGCGTTCAGGACGTTCAGGAAGGTGAGATACCCCGTGGTGGCCGCCGAGACGGTGAAGACGGCGGCGCCGATGGATGCCGTGTCGAGGGCGATCTCGAACGGTCGCTCTCCCGCGGTCAGAGCGAAGAGGGCCAGCACCAAAGAACCGACCATCGTGGCGGCGGAGAGGTTGACCACGACCGTGGCGATCGGAAGCCCCCAACGGACGACCGGTCCGGGGTCGGCGAGCTGCGTGGGGGCTGCTCCCCCGCCGTAGGCGAGCCCCACCGCGACGGCGATCAGCGAGACCACGACGAGGATGACGGGTCCCGCGACGCGGAGCAGGCGGGGATTCACCCCCTCAGCCTACGTCGCGCGGGAACGACAGAGGGGGGATGCCGCGTGGCATCCCCCCTCTGTGATTCGACGTCGTCTTACTTGACGGCGGCCTTCAGCTTGGAGCCCGCGGTCACCTTGACGCGCTTGCCGGCGGGGATCGAGATCTCTTCGCCCGTCTGGGGGTTGCGGCCCGTGCGAGCCGACGTCGCGACCTGCTCGAAGGCGATCCAACCGGGGATCGAGACCTTGCTGCCCTTGGCGACCGCCTCGGAGACGGTGGAGAAGAGGGAGTCGAGCACGCCCGACACGGCGGACTGGCTCTGGCCGGTCGCGCTGGCGATGCTCGCGACGAGCTCGGTCTTGGTGATGGACTTGTCAGCCATGTGGTTGTCCTCCAGGCGACGACTCGGTCGCCTCTCGTTACGCGGACGAGGGGAAAATCCTCCTCGTTGGTCGGGAGACCGCCTCGACAGTATCAACCGAACCGCGGAATTACGCGGATTCTGACGCTTTTCCTCCCTTTCCCGCCGGCGTGTCGCGGCGCGGAAGGGGTGGATGGGGCGCCTGAGGCGCGTGCGCGGAGTCCTTCCGCGGGGGCGGCGAACGCCCGACCCCGCAGGGCCCGAACGCGGGGTCCCGGAGAGTTCTGCGTAAGAGAGCGACCTTCGCGGCGGCCTCGATCTACAAAACGGTGCAGAATTACCCTGAACGGTTTGAAACTGCCTTACTGGCCGATCCCGCGGAGGTGCGATGCCCGGGACTCCTTCCTCCATCGACGCTCGTGCGGCCCTGCGCGCCGCGGCCGTCACGACGGCGACCCGCCTCGCACCGGGTCGCGGCATCCCGATCCCCCGTCATCTCGCGCTCTTGGCCGAAGCGGAGCTCCCGCCTCCTCCCGCGGTGTGGACCGACGCCACCGCGCAGACGGTCGCGGCCCTGCTGTCGGCGCGGGCGCGACGCGACGCTCTCGGGGACGGCTCCGATGCCGTGCGTGTGTACTTCGACGACGTGCGGCTCAAACGCCCCGCCGCTCTGTCGTACGGCGGTCGGGCGCAGCTGCTGGCCAGCGTCGGCGAGTACTGCGGCGCGATCGGCTCCGCGCAGCACACCGCACGGTTCGGAGCGGAGGCGCTCCTGTTCGCCGACACCCCCGCTCTGCGGTATCGCGCCCTCTCCGTCATCGCGCTGGGACACGCGATCAACGGCGAGTACACCGCGACCAAGGGTGCCCTCGCCGCGGCCGGAGACATCTTCACCGCCACGGGATGGCCGATCGAAGTGACCGCGTACCTCGTCTTCCTCGCCGAGATCCTCACCGCGTCGGCACGCTGCGACGTCGAAGGCCTCACCGCCGTCACCGAAGCGATGGCGCGCGCCCGTCGCGACGACCCGTACGGGGCGTACACGGCTCGGGCGGCGGGAGTGATGACCAAGCTCCTCCTACACCGGTTCGCCGACGGGCGGGCCGAGGCGCGTGAGCTGCTCCACGGCTGCCTGCGGAGCGCGAGCCACCGCCTGGTGCGTCACTTCCTGGTGGGCATCCTCTCCGACCTCTACGTCGCTCAGGGCGACGACCTTCAGGCTCTCGCCGTGCTCGCCCCGTACGACAACCCGGAGGGTCACGGCATCTGCTTCTCGACGCAGCGAGCCACCGCGCTGCTGCGTCTCGGACGAGAGCGCGAACTCCTGGTCGAGACCGATGCCTGCGTGGCATCCGAGACCGAGCACTGTCTGCGTACCTTCACGCCCGTGCTGCTCCGCCGCGCGCTCGCCCAGCAGCGCCTCGGCAACACCCGCCGCGCACATCAGAGCATGGAGGCGGCGCTGCTGATCATGGAACGCACCGAAACGTGGGCGACCCCGTTCCTCATGCTCCCGCACGACGAGACGCGCCGGCTCATGAGGGACGTCATGGCCCTCAACCCGGAGGTGCGGCATCTCGCCGCCCCTCTCGAGGCGATCCTCGCCCGCGTGGCGGCACCCGACAGCGAGAGCACCCCGGCGTGGGCCGTGCCGGGCCTCACACCGACGGAGCGCGCCCTGGCCTCGCTGCTCGACGGCCCGCTCAGCCTCGCGGAGATCGCGCGAGAGCGCGGCGTCTCACTCAACACGGTGAAGAGCCAGGTGCGGTCGATCTACCTCAAGCTCGGCGTCAGCGGGCGGGCCGAGGCGATCGAGCAGCTGAACGTCGTCGACGCCTGAGCCCGCGCGGCGACCTCGGGAACGCCGAAGGGCGAGGGCTCCTCTCGGAACCCCCGCCCTTCGATCGGGTGTCTGGTGCTTACCAGGACGACTTGGTCACACCGGGCAGCTCGCCACGGTGGGCCATGTCACGGAAGCGGACGCGCGAGACGCCGAACTTCGTGAGGACGCCACGGGGGCGGCCGTCGATGACGTCGCGGCTGCGCACGCGCGCGGGCGACGCGTTGCGGGGCAGCTTCTGCAGGCCCACGCGGGCGGCCTCGCGGGCCTCGTCGGTCGCGGTGGGGTCGACCAGGGTCTTCTTCAGCTCGGCGCGCTTCGCGGCGTAGCGCTCGACGACGACCTTGCGCTGCTCGTTGCGCGCGATCTTGCTCTTCTTAGCCATGTGCTTAGCGCTCCTCTCGGAAGTCGACGTGCTTGCGGACCACGGGGTCGTACTTCTTGAGCACGATGCGGTCGGGGTTGTTGCGGCGGTTCTTGCGCGTCACGTAGGTGTACCCCGTGCCGGCGGTCGAACGCAGCTTGATGATCGGACGGACGTCCTGAGCCTTCTTCGCCATTACAGCTTCACGCCCTTCGCCTGCAGGTCACGGACGACGGACTCGATGCCGCGAGCGTCGATGACCTTGATGCCCTTCGCCGAAACGTTGAGCTTGATGTTGCGACCCAGCGACGGAACGAAGTAGGTCTTCTTCTGCACGTTCGGGTCGAAGCGGCGCTTCGTCCGGCGGTGCGAGTGCGAGATGTTGTGACCGAAGCCGGGAACCGCTCCAGTCACCTGGCACACTGCTGCCATGGTGATGTCTCCTTCTGTACCGTGACACCGGACGGTGCCACCCAAGATCCCTTGTCTGCACCCCGTCTGAGCACGACCGAAGGCCGGGATCAGGGTATGGGATGCGAACTGCGTGCTGGAGTGCGCGCAGACAAGGGCTCAGTCTAGCACGGGCGGCGTGTCGCCTTGACGGGCGGCAGCCTCGGCTGCGCCCCGCCCCCATCGGAACGCCGAGACCGTGGCATCCCCCTCGATCCAGAACCGCCAGGGGAACGCATCCGTCCCGGCGACGCCCGCGACACCCACGCGCGGCCCGGTCGCCACGATCGCCGGCGGGGCCTCGGGCAGAAGCAACCGCGCTCGCGCGCCCGCGCGCACCTCGCCGGTGACCGCATCGATGCCGTCGTGGATCGGATGCCGCAGGCCCACCGCGTCTCCGAAGCGCCCGGGACCACGAGCCAGATCGCGCGCCGCCCGGACGGCGCCACGGCGCTCGAGGCGCCGGCGTTCGGCGATGTCCGCCCCCTCGACGATCTCGCCCCCACGCAGCAGCACTCCCCCGGCGACACCGTCGGGTCCGCACACGACGTTGACGCACGAGTGGATGCCATGGCTCAGGTACACGTACAGGTGACCGGGCTCGCCCCACATGGTGGCGTTGCGCGCGGTCGGTCCCATGCGAGCGTGCGAGCCCGGGTCGGGCTGATCTCCGGTGCCGCGGCCGTGGTACGCCTCGACCTCCGTCAGACGCGCGACGACCCGGTCCCCGGCGACCTCCGTCTCGAGCAGGGCTCCGAGCAGCCGCGGCGCGACCTCGACCGGCAGGTCGGCGAGATCGGCGCGGGTCGCGGGCCGCATCACTGCGGGGGCACCTGACACCACGACAGGTCGAAGCCCTGCAGCGCCACGACCTCCTGACCGGTGTCGACCTCGACGAGGTGGGTGAGCAGGCGTTGCGGGAGCGGTAGCTGGTACCTGTCGAAGGGGTTGTCGACGGCGCGGGGGGCGACGAGAACGGCGGCGTAGCGCCCACTCGGGGACACGCACGTCTGCAGCACGGTGTCGGAGCCCGGCACGCTCAGCAGCTGCCGTACGGTGCCGTCGGTGGCGACGTGCGAGACGATCGTCGATCGTGAGACCCCGTCGGGGCTGATGTCGGCGAACGAGCGGATGGTGCCCGCTCCCGCTCCGGGCAGGGGGGTCGCGCGCCCCGCCATCCCCGGCGGATCCACCGGGTCGACGAGTGCCTGCTCGGAGCCGTCGGTCAGGTTGATCTCGCGGATGCCCTCGATGCGCTCGACGATCGCCACCGACGACCCGCGCGCGATGCCGTCGATCGACACGGCGCTGCCGAGCGGCGCGGCGTTGCCGCCCTGCGCGTCGGTCAGCAGCAGGCGCGAGTCGAAGGTCAACACCAGCATGCTGTCGGTGTCGGGCACGAAACGGTAGTCGGCGATGCGGACGTCGCCGCCGTTCAGGCCCACCTCGACGGGCGGGGAGTCGTCGGCGACCGACGCCGTGAACAGACGGCTCTCGCGGCCTCCGGCGGCACCCAGGTCGGCATCCGAGAAAGTGAAGCCGATGCGCTCACCGCGGTCGGCGGACTGCAGATTGGTGACGTAGCCGGGACCGGGCAGGGCGATGTCGCGCTGGTTCTTGCCGTCGGGGTCGGTCACGATGATCCGCGGGGTGTCGCCGTCGCGCACCGAGACGACGAGGTGGTTCGCCGTGGCGCGGAAGTCCTCGATGTGGGGGTGCACGAAGACGGGCAGCCCCGCCTGCCCCTGCAGGTCGGTGCGGAAGATCGTGTCTCCCTCGGGGGTGCCGCGCTGCATGAGGTAGGCCTGCAGAGCCGGAGTGCGGAAGGTCTCGGTGAGCGTCGAGGCCGGTCCCGCGCCCAGTCCGTTCACCCCGTTGACGGTGATCGTGTAGTCGGTGTCGTCGCGCAGCGGCAGCGTGAAACGCACGCCGACGCTGCGGCCCGCGGTGTCGACCGTGAAAGGCGTCGCAGGGTCCACCTGGACCTGAGAGGGATCGACCTTCTCGAGCGACTGGGTCGTGGTGAGGATCACGCGGGAGCCGGATGCCGCGACCGCGGCCGCCGGATCGACCTGCACATCCGTGACGCGGGGCCCCTGGGCCACGGCCACCACTCCGCCGAGGCCGCCCACGACGACGAGACCGACGAGGACCGCGGCGAAGGCGATCGCGAAGCCGCGCCCGCGCCGACGACGCGCGCGCGAACGACGGGAGTCGCCGCCGCGGCGTGCATCAGTACTCATACGGGTCCGCGGGCTCGGAGATCGCCGCGACCTGATCGGCGTGCACGGCCAGCTTGCCGTCGCCGCTCGAACGCACCGTGCCGGTCACGGTCACCCATTGCCCGGTCGACGGGGCGTCGGTGGTCGCCGCGATCGGCAGGCGGGCGGTCTGCGCGTCGATGACGCAGTGCGTGATCACGAGCCGGGTGAGATCGAAGCTCGAGCCGTCGTTGGCCGGGGTGATGAACCCGGTGAGGGTCACGGGTTTGCCGTCGAACGTCTCGGGGTTGGTGGCGTGCGCGAAGACGGCCGACCAGTCGCCGATGCCGAACTTCGAGGTGTCGCCCGAGGCGGCGAGGGTCACCACGTCGGAGCCGGCGAACAAGGGCGGGGCTCCGACGTCGCGCGAGACCGCGAGCTCGGTCGACAGCGAGGCCGCGGGAGTCAGCAGCACGGCGATCACCGCCCCCGAGGCGAGCACACCGCCGGTGAACGCCGCGATCCCGCCGGGGGTCAGGCGCGGGCGGGCGGCGAGGTGGTCGTGGGCCGCGTGATCGTGCTCGTCGAGCGGGTCGGAGTGCTCGTGGTCGGCGTGCGCGAACGCCTCCCGCCGGGCGGAGGCCGCGGCGGGAGCGTGGCCGTGCTCGTGATCGTGCCCGTGGTCGGCCTCGGCACCGAGGGGCAGGGCGAAGGACGCGATCGCGCCCACCAGTGCGAGGAAGGCCATGCCGACGGCGAACCACGCCGAATCGGGGTTGATGTACAACGCCATGCGGCCGGTGGCCCACAGCGTGATGGTCGTGATCGACAGGCACGCGGTCAGGCCCACCCCGAGCCAGCGCGTGGCGAGAGCACCCGTTCTAGACAAGGAGGTTCACCACCGTTCCGAGCGTGAAGGCGAAGAGCACGACGACGACCGTCATGCCCACGAGAACGCGGGTCGAGAAGGTCGTGCGCAGCAGCGCCATCATCTTGAGGTCGATGATCGGACCCACCACGAGGAACGCCACGATCGAGCCGGGAGTGAAGGTCGAGGCGAACGACAGCGCGAAGAACGCGTCGACGTTCGAGCACAGCGACACCACGATCGCGAGCGCCATCATGGCCGCGATCGACAGCGCGGGGTCGGATCCGATGGCGAGCAGCGCGCTACGCGGCACGAGAACCTGCACCGCCCCGGCCAGCAGCGAGCCGATGATGAGGGCGGGCATGACCGAGCGCAGTTCGACGACGAACTGGGCGAGGGTGCGCCGGCCGCGGTCGCCGCGCTCCTGCACCACGATCTCGCACGTCTCGAGGAAGCGTTCGGTGAGCAGCTTGTCGGGTTCGGGATGCCGGCTGTACAGCCAGCCGATGAGGTTGGCGACCAGGTAGCCGCCGATCAGGCGCGCCACCAGGATGCCGTCGCTGAAGCCGAAGGCCGCGTGGGTGCTGATGATGACGATCGGGTTCACGATCGGTGCGGCGACGAGGAACGTCAGGGTGTCGCTGACGCCGAAGCCGCGCATGAGCAGACCGCGCGCGAAGGGCACGTTCCCGCACTCGCAGACCGGGATGAACATGCCCAGCAGCGACAGAACCGCCCGGCGCGCCCACGGCGCGCGCGGCATCCATCGCTCGATCGCCCCCGGCGGGACCCACACCTGCACGATGATCGACAGCACGACGCCGAGGACCACGAAGGGCAGCGACTCGATGAGCACGCTGAGAGCGAGCGTGAGACCGTCTTGCGCGCGCGTCGGCAACGGCTGCGCGAAGAACGTGGGGGCGAAAGCGTCGACGAGGAACAACGCCGTGACCACGACGACACCCAGGCCGAGCGCGACGAGGGTGCGGGAGGCGCCCGAGCGTTGCGGCGTGGGAGCCGTGGTGCGACTACTCGTCGCCACGCTCACGAGCCCGGGCGTGGGCGCACTCGGTGCAGATGCCGAAGATGTCGACGACGTGCTCGGCCTCGCTGAAGCCGTGCTGCGCGGCGGTGCGCTGCGCCCACTCCTCGACGTCGGTCGCGGCGATCTCGACGGCCTTGCCGCACGAGCGGCAGATCAGGTGGTGATGGTGTCCGCGCGTCTCGCAGGCACGGAACAGGTTCTCGCCGTCGGGGCTCTGCAGCGAGTCGGCGTCACCGCGGGCCGCGAGACCCGCGAGCGTGCGGTAGACCGTCGCCAGCCCGATGCCGGTGTTCTCGTCGCGCAGGGTCGCGTGCAGCGACTGGGCGCTGACGAAGCCGGGGGCTCCGGACAGAGCCTCCCGCACGCGTTCGCGCTGCCACGTATTGCGCTGGACCATGGCCGCGAGTCTAGCGAGGGGATCGGTGAATCGGCTGGGCGTCCTAGAGCGCGCGGGTGGTCCGATCGCGTCGCGCGCCCACCAGGCGGCAGACGAGGTAGATCGCGAACGAGATGGTCGTGATGTACGGGCTCACCGGCAGGGTTCCGGCCACCGCGAGCAGGACCCCGCCCACGGCCGAGACGAAACCGAACAGCGCCGCGAGCAGCGGCACCGAGAGGGGCCCGGATGCCACGCGCATCGCCGCCGCGGCCGGAGTCACCAGCAATGCCATGACGAGCAGCGCGCCGATGATGTGCACCGCGACCGCCACGATGAGTCCCAGCAGCAGCATGAACGCGAGCGACACCGCCGTGGTCGGCACGCCGCGTGCCGCGGCCGACTGCGGGTCGAGCGAGTCGAAGCGCAGCGGGCGCCAGATGAGCAGCAGGGCGACCAGTACCGCGATGCCGATCACGACGAGCCACCCCAGCTGCTCGCTCTGCACCGACACGATCTGGCCGGTGAGCAGGCTGAACCGCGTCGCGCTCCGGCCGTTGTAGAGCGAGAGGCACAGGATGCCGACACCCAGCCCGAACGGCATGAGCACGCCGATGATCGAGTTGCGATCGCGCGCGCGGGCGCCCAGCACCCCGATGAGAGCCGCCGCGATGAGCGAGCCAACGATCGATCCCGAGACCACGTCGACGCCGATCAGGAGGGCGACGGCGGCACCGGCGAACGACAGCTCGCTGATGCCGTGCACGGCGAAGGCCATGTCGCGCTGCATGACGAAGACGCCGATGAGTCCGCCCACGAGGCCGAGTACGGCCCCCGCATAGACGGAGTTCTGCACGAGTTCGAGGATCGCGCCGTACTGGCTCACCCCGCCGAACAGGGCGTTGCCGACGTCGGACCAGTTCATGCGTCTTCCTCGTCGTGGTGATGGTGGTGGGCCTCGTCGGCATCCGGTGCTCCGACGACGATCAGCTGACCGCCCGCGCGCACGACGTACACGGGGGCGCCGTAGAGGGCGGAGAGCGTCTCGGTCGTGAGCACCTCGTCGGGGGTGCCGAGAGTGAAGCGGCCGTTGGCGATGTAGAGGATGCGGTCGACGCGCGAGAGCACGGGATTGATGTCGTGCGTGACCAGCAGGACGGCCGCGTCCCGCTCGCGGCGGTGACGGTCGATGAGGCGGACGACGGCTTGCTGGTTGGCGAGGTCGAGGCTCGTGAGCGGCTCGTCGCACAGCAGCAGGGCGGGATCGTCGGCGAGGGCCTGGCCCACGCGCAGACGCTGCTGCTCTCCGCCCGAGAGCAGACCCACCGGCCGGTCGCCGAAGGCGGTGGCCCCGACCGCCTCGAGCAGTTCGTCGATGCGCGCGCGGTCCTTCTTCCGCGACAGCGGCAGGCCGAGCCGGTGCCCGTCGACGCCCAGACCGATGATGTCGCGGCCGCGCAGGGGCGTCTCGCGCGGGAGCGGACGCTGCTGCGGGATGTAGCCGATGCGGCGGTTGCCGGCGCGGCGCACGGGGGCTCCGAGGGCCTCGATCGAGCCGGAGCTCAGACGCTCGAGCCCGAGGATCGCGCGCAGCAGCGTCGTTTTGCCCGAGCCGCTCGGGCCGAGCACGGCGACGAGCTCGCCGGGCTCGACCTCGAGGTCGAGCCCGGCCCACAGCTCACGGCCACCCCTCTCGAGGGCGGCGCCGCGGATGCGCAGCGGTGCGGCCGCGCTCACGCCGCCAGCGCGTCGAACAGCGCCGTGATGTTGCTCTGCATCCACGAGATGTAAGTCTGACCCTCGGGGAGCGTTTCCGTGAACTCGATCACGGGGATGTTCTTGGCCTTCGCCTCGTTCTCGACCTGCGTGACCTCGGCGCCGCCGGTCTGCGGGTTGACGATCATGACGTTGATCTGCCCCGAGTCCAGCAACTGGAGCGACTCGAGAAGGGTCGCGGGCGGGACGTCCTGGCCCTCTTCGACCGATTCGCTGAACTCGTTCGGGGTCGCGTTGTCGAGGCCCGCCGCCGTGGTCAGGTACACGGGCACCGGCTCGGTCACGAAGATCTTCTTGCCGGCATCCTTCGCCTTGATCGCATCGAGCGAGTCCTCGAGACCGGCGATCTGCTGGGTGAATGCCTCGGCGTTGGCGTTGAAGTCGGCCACGTGCTCGGGCGCGAGCTTGCCGAGTTCGTCGGCGATGGCCTCGGTGAGGTCTTCGATGGTGTGCGGGTCGTACCAGACGTGCTCGTTGAAGCCCTCGATGTGGGCGTGGCCGTCTTCGTCGGAGTGCCCGTGGTCATCGGCGCTCTCGCTGGGCGCGGGGCTTGCGTCGTCGGCGTGGTCCGTCGAGCCCGGGTAGTCGTGGTTGTACTCGACCGCGGTGAGCACGGGGGCCGTCGTGCCGCTGGCCTCGATGAGCGACTCCATGAACGCGTCGTAGCCCGCGCCGTTCTCGATCACGAGGCCGGCGTTCTTGAGCGTCAGCTGATCCTGCGCGCTCGCCTCGTACTCGTGCGGGTCCTGGCTGGGCGAGGTGATGATCGAGGCGACCTCGACGTCGTCGCCACCGATCGCCTGGGCGATGGACCCGTAGACATCGGTGGATGCCACGATCTTGATCTTTTCGGACGCGTCCGACGAGGCGGGCGCGGCCGTGCCTCCGGCGCAGCCGGCGAGGGCGAGGACGGAGACGGTCCCGAGGAGGACAGGGGCGAGGAGGCGACGGGTCATGAGGAGACCGTATCGCCGTTGATAATCGTTCTCAAAATCGCAAGAGGGTGCTGCCCGGATTTCCCAGCCAAGACCTAAGCGCCCTGCCACATCGTCCGGTCGAAGGGCTCGCGGTGTGCACATCGGCAGGAGCCCAAACATCGCGGACGTCTTTTACTGGGTGCCATGACCGACCACGATCTTCCCGTCATCGCGCACTGGATCGACGGGGCCGCCTCCGCCTCGACCAGCGGCCGCACCGCCCCCGTATACAACCCCGCCACCGGCGCCGTACAGGCCCACGTCGCCCTCGCCGACGAGGCGGAGGTCGAGGCGGCCATCGCCTCCGCGCACCGCGGTTTCGCCGTCTGGAGCGGGTACTCCATCGCCAAGCGGCAGAGCGTGCTCTTCGCCTTCCGGGAGCTCTTGAATGCGCGCAAGACCGAGCTGGCGGAGATCCTCACCTCCGAGCACGGCAAGGTGCCCTCCGACGCCATGGGTGAGATCGCCCGCGGACAAGAGGTCGTCGAACTCGCGACGGGTTTTCCGCACCTCCTCAAGGGAGCGTTCAGCGAGAACGCCTCCAACGGCATCGACGTCTACTCGCTCAAACAGCCGCTCGGGGTCGTCGGCGTCATCAGCCCGTTCAATTTCCCCGCGATGGTGCCGATGTGGTTCTTCCCCATCGCCCTCGCCGCGGGCAACGCGGTCGTGCTCAAGCCCAGCGAGAAGGACCCCTCGGCATCCCTCTGGCTGGCACAGCTGTGGGCGGAGGCGGGTCTGCCCGCCGGGGCGTTCACAGTCCTGCAGGGCGACAAGGTCGCCGTCGACGGCCTCCTGAACAGCCCCGTGGTGCAGTCGATCTCGTTCGTCGGCTCCACCCCCATCGCGCAGTACATCTACGAGACGGCCGCGAAGAACGGCAAACGCGTCCAGGCGCTCGGCGGCGCCAAGAACCACATGCTGGTCCTCCCCGACGCCGACCTCGATCTCGTGGCGGACCAGGCCGTGAACGCCGGCTTCGGCGCGGCGGGCGAACGCTGCATGGCCGTCTCCGTCGTGCTGGCCGTCGAGCCGGTCGCCGACGAACTGATCGCGAAGGTCACGGAGCGCATCGGCCGACTGCGCATCGGCAACGGGTCGGCGGCACGAGACGGCGGCACCGAACCCGACATGGGGCCGCTCATCAGCGGAGCCCATCGCGACAAGGTGTCGTCCTACGTCGACATCGCCGAGGCCGATGGCGCGAAGGTCGTCGTCGACGGGCGCGGGTTCACCGTCGATGGTCACGAGGACGGGTTCTTCTTCGGCCCGACGCTGCTCGACGAGGTGCCCATCACCTCCCGCGCCTACACCGAGGAGATCTTCGGCCCCGTGCTCTCGGTCGTGCGGGTGAAGAGCTACGAGGAGGGACTCGACCTCATCAACAGCGGCGAGTTCGGCAACGGAACGGCGATCTTCACGAACGACGGCGGGGCGGCCAGACGCTTCCAGAACGAGGTCCAGGTCGGCATGATCGGCATCAACGTGCCGATCCCGGTGCCCGTCGCGTACCACTCCTTCGGCGGCTGGAAGAAGTCCCTCTTCGGCGATGCCAAGGCCTACGGCGTGCACGGCTTCGACTTCTTCACCCGAGAGAAGGCGGTGACCAGCCGCTGGCTCGATCCCGCCACCCACGGCGGCATCAACCTCGGCTTCCCCCAGAACAGCTGAGTCGTCTGCGGCGGATGCCGCGACCCCGGGTTCTTCGAAGCCTCGGGGTCGCGGCATCCGTCGTTCTCGGCGCGTCACCCCGCCACCACCGGTCGGTGCCGCCAGGCGAATTCTCCCGCAGACACGCCGCCCCACGGCTCGGGGCACCGGGGTGTCGGACACGAGATCCGCAGGACGGTCCCGCGGCGACGGGATCGATCGGCCGGGAACTCAGCCCTCGAGCTCGAGCGCGGCCCACAGCTCGGCCCGCGCGGCGAAGCTCGACAGGTCGAGCCCGAGGACCTGCTCCAGCTGCGCCACGCGCGCCCTCAGGGTGTGCCGATGGATGCCGAGACTCCGCGCCGCGGGATCCCAGGCGCCGTTGGCGTCGAGCCAGACCCGCGCCGAATCTCGCAGGCGCGCGCGTTCGACGGCCGGGAGCGCGTCGAGCGGCTGCAAGAGGGACCGCGCGAGCACCTCGCCCCCGCGGTCGCGGAGCGCGCCGACCAGACCGCGTCCGGCGAGCTGGTCGTAGGCGCGCAGGGTGCCGACCGCGGCGTCACGGGCCGCGTGCGATGCGCGTCGCAAGTTCTCGGCGAGGTCATCGCCCGCTTCGTGACGTGCGATCCCGACGCGCAGACCCCGTCGCTCGGCGAGCGCGGTGAGCATCGACGCCGCCCCGTCGGCCGCCAGCACGACGACATCGTCCTCGCGCTCCGCCGAGAACAGGCGCGAGGGGTCGCTCGAGACGAGATCGAGCTCGTCGAGCAGTCCCGGCACGGCCCCGGCTCCACGCACCACTCCGACGAGGTGCGGCTCGGCGGGCAGGCCGCCGAGCGCCGAATCCGCCACGCGACGCGCCGTATCGCCCTGCCCGTCGAGCAGCAGGTCGATCACCCCGGCGCGCACGCCGCGGAGGGCGGACTGCACGCCGCGCTGCTGCTCGAGCGCGATGCTCGCCAGGGCCACCACCGAGGCCACGAGGTCGCGCCCAGCCGGGTCGAGCGGCTCGGGCCCGCCCACCGCGAGCACGCCGCGCAGCCGCCCGCTCTGCCCGATCGTCTGTACCAGCGCATGACCGGCCGACGGCACGACGAGACTCGCCGCGGTGCGCCGCTCCAGCAGTCGCCGCACGTCACGGCCGACCTCCGCCTCGACCTCGGGCGGCGCCGCGCGCAGGCCAGGAGACGAGAGCCGACCGCCGACCGGGTCGTACAGCTCGACCCACGCGTCGAGCAGCCGGGAGAGCGTGGCGAGGATCTCGCGCAGACCGTCGTCGCGCACCGCGGCACGCGCCACCTGGCGCTGGGCGTCGAGCAGCCACGACAGCCGCGCGGCCCCGTCGGCAGCGATGATGTCGGCGACGAAGCGGATGATGCGGATGAACGGAGCCCGATCGGCGATCTCGACGATCGGCAGGCCCGCGGCCTCTCCCGCGCGCACGACGGCCTCGGGCACGCGGTCGTGGATGATGTCGGTCGCGAAGCCGAGGCCCGAGACCCCGTGCTCGCGCAGGCGCCGGCAGTAGGCCAGGGCGTCCGCGGCATCCGGATCGGAGGCGAACTGCGCCCCGTTGGTCAACAGGAGGTTGCCCGACTCGAGGTACGGCGTGGGGTCGAGCAGGTCGGAGCTGTGCACCCACGACAGGGGGCGGTCGAGCGCCTCGTCGTCCTGTCGGGTCAGCACGCGCAGGGGGAACGACCGGTCATCGAGGAGCGTGCGGAGGGTCGCGGGCATGGCGGGCCAAACTGTCGATCGTTCGATGAGATTACCGACATATCGGCGCTCCCCGCTGTGACGCGGCGCGCCCACACTGGGGGCATGTCGACTCCCCTCACCACGACCCGCAACGCCGAGATCAGCGACCGCGACCGCACGAGCGTCTTCCATTCGTGGTCGGCCCAGGGCACCCTCGCTCCGCTCCCCCTTGCGGGCGGCTCCGGCGTGGAGGTGTGGGATGCCGACGGCCGTCGCTACCTCGACTTCTCGAGCATGTTGGTCAACGTCAACATCGGGCATCAGCATCCGAAGGTCGTCGCGGCCATCCAGGAGCAGGCCGCACAGCTGACGACCGTCGCCCCCGCGCACGCCAGCGAGGTGCGCGCGCACGCGGCCGAACTCATCCTCGATCGGGCTCCCGCGGGGTTCTCGAAGGTCTTCTTCACCAACGGTGGGGCGGATGCCAACGAGAACGCCATCCGCATGGCCCGTCTGACCACCGGCCGCGACAAGGTGGTGTCGCACTACCGCTCGTACCACGGCAACACCGGCTCGGCCATCGTGGCGACCGGCGACTGGCGTCGCATGCCCAACGAGTACTCGCGCGGCCACGTGCACGTGTTCGGCCCCTACCTCTACCGGTCGGAGTTCTGGGCCGAGACCCCCGAGCAGGAGTGCGAGCGTGCGCTCCGGCACCTCGAGCGCACCGTGCAGGCCGAAGGGCCCGACACGATCGCGGCGTTCCTGTTCGAGACGATCCCGGGCACCGCGGGCGTGCTCGTGCCCCCGCCCGGTTATCTCGAGGGCGTCCGCGCGATCGCCGACCGCTACGGCATCCTGCTCATCCTCGACGAGGTCATGGCCGGTTTCGCCCGGACGGGTGAGTGGTTCGCGTTCGACGCGTTCGGCGTCCGCCCCGACCTCATCACCTTCGCCAAGGGCGTGAACTCCGGATACGTGCCGGTGGGTGGAGTGGTGATCTCGGATGCCGTGGCCTCGGTGTTCGACGACCGCGTCTTCCCCGGCGGCCTGACGTACTCGGGTCACCCGCTCGCCGCGGCATCCATCGTCGCCGCTCAGCAGGCGATGGACGACGAGGGCGTGATCGAGAACGCCCGTCGCATCGGCGCGGACGTCATCGGCCCGCGCCTGCGCCAGCTCGCGGAGGAGTCACCGCTGGTCGGCGAGGTGCGCGGCCGCGGTGTGTTCTGGGCCGTCGAACTCGTCGCCGATCAGGTCACCCGCGAGCCGCTGCCCGCCGCGCGCATCGGCGCGATCAAGGCCGCAATGCTCGAGAAGGGCGTGCTGGGCTTCACCGCCGACAACCGCGTGCACGTCGTGCCGCCCGCCGTGATCGGCGACGCCGACGCCCACCGCGGGCTCGACGTGCTCGTCGAGGTACTGCGCGGGGAGGCGGATCGCCGCTGAGGCCGGCGCGTTCGAGTCGAGCGCGGATCAGCCTCCGGGAGAGACTCGGCGATCGCGGGTTCGTCTGCTCATCCGCCACGCCCGCCACGCTCCGGTCGACCACAGCGCCCAGACCACCAGCAGGGGCTGGAAGAGCAGCCGGATGCCGCGGGCGAGATCGGTGTCGAGACCGAACGCATCGGTGCCCCGCACGAATTGCTCGATGTTGCCGGGGAAGATCGCGACGAAGAACGCCGCGACGATCCACCCGACGGTCACGCGCCAGCGGCTGAGCACGACGAGCGCGAGCCCGAGCGCGATCTCGACGACCCCGGATGCCACCACCGTGACATCGACCGGGAGCGGGAGCCACGACGGCACTTGAGCGACGAAGTCGTCGCGCGCGAACGTGAGGTGCGCGGTGCCGGTGAAGAGCAGTGCGGCACCGAGGAGCCAGCGGGCGAGCGTGCGGGGGAGGCTCATCTACCGAGCGTAAGCGGGGCCGCCCGGGTTGGGCCGCTCGCTGCGTTCCCGGGGTCGGGCACGCGCCGTCCTGTACGCGTGAGTGTCCAAAACACCCGGACGGTTTCGGAAGTCGTCCGGGTGTTTTGGACACTCGAGGGCAGACGGGCGCGGGCACCGCCGCGGCGCAGGCCCGGGCCGAGCGCTGACGCGCCGCGGGCGGCGGCTTTCGTCAGCGGCGCAGGATGCGGTGCGCGAGCGCGTTGCCGATGAGCTGCCCCGCCTGCACGATGACGACGATGATCGCCACGGTCACCCACGTTGCCTGCTGGTTGAACTGCTGGTAGCCGTAGATGATCGCGAAGTTTCCGAGGCCGCCGCCGCCGATGTATCCGGCCATCGCCGACATGTCGACGACCGCGATGAACATGAACGTGTAGCCGAGGATCAGCGGCGCCAGAGCCTCGGGGATGACGACGCCGAACAGCACGCCGATACGACGCGCACCCACGGCCCGAGCCGCCTCGACGGTGCCGGGGTCGACCGCGACGAGGTTCTGTTCGACCACGCGGGCGATCACGACCGTGGCCATGATCGTGATGGGCACGATCGCGGCATCCGTCCCCAGGGTCGTCCCCGTCACCGCGCGCGTGACCGGGGCCACGGCGGTGAGGAAGATGATGAAGGGGATCGGGCGGATGAGGTTGATCACGAGGTTCGCGACGGCGAAGACCACACGGTTCTCGAAGAGGTTGCCCGGCCGCGTGGCGTACAGCAGCGCGCCGATGACCAGACCCGCGAGGCCCGAGATGAGCAGCGAGACCGCGACCATGTAGACGGTCTCGCCGATCGACTGGATCAGCACCGGGGTGAGGGTGTCCCACTTGTTCATGCGCGGGCCTCCACGGTGGGAACGACGACGTCGGTGTGCGCGCGCAGCTCGGTCACGATGGCATCCAGATCCTCGGTGTGCACCCGGTACGTGAGCGTGCCGAGCTGCTTGCCGAGCACGTCGGTCACGCCGCCGTAGACGACGGAATGGCGGGCGCCGTGCCGGTGGAACACGTTCGAGACGTCCTCGCTCGAGAACTCGTTCACCTCGACGCTGACGAGGTCTCCCCCGCCCGCGGCGAGCGCCGAGAGAGCCTCGCCCGACGGGACGCCCTGCGTGACCGCCGCGACGAAGCGCTTGGTCAGCTCGGCGCGCGGGTGGGCGAAGACGCGGTACGTGTCGCCGCTGTCGACGACGCGGCCGCCCTCCATCACGATCACCTGGTCGCACAGCTCGTGCACGATCGATATCTGGTGCGTGATGACGACGATCGTGATGCCCAGGCGTCGGTTGATCTCGCGCAACAGGTCGAGCACCTCGGCCGTGGTCTGCGGGTCGAGGGCGCTCGTGGCCTCGTCGGCGAGCAGGATCCGCGGGTCGGTGGCGATCGCGCGGGCGATGCCGACGCGCTGCTTCTGCCCGCCCGACAGGCGCCGCGGGTACTGCTTCGCCTTGTCGCCGATGCCGACGAAGTCGAGCAGCTCGGCGACGCGCTTGTCGCGGTCGGCCTTCTTCCAGCCCGCCACCTTGAGCGGGTAGGCGACGTTGGCCGCCACCGTGCGCGAGGTGAACAGGTTGAACTGCTGAAAGATCATGCCGACGCGGCGCCGCAGGTCGCGCAGCTTCGCCTCGGACGCTGCTCCTACGTCGACGCCGAGCACCTCGACGGTGCCCGACGTCGGCTGCTCGAGGCCGTTCAGCAGGCGCACGAGGGTCGACTTGCCGGCGCCGGAGTATCCGATGACGCCGACGATCGACCCCTCCTCCACGGTCAACGACACGTCGTCGACCGCGGTGGTGGTGGAGCGGCGATCGGTGCGGAAGCTCTTGGTGACGCCCCGCAGCTCGATGACCGCGGTCATCCCTTCTGGGCCTTGAGGGCGTCTTCGAGGCTCGTCAGCTCGTCCTGCAGCTGCGCGCCGGTCCACTCGGTCTTGAACTGCAGGTTGCCCTGGTTCAGCTCGGTGACCGCGGCCTCGACCTCGGGCGAGTGGTACGCGGCGACGAGCTTCTCCCAGCGGGGGTCGTCCTTCTTGTCGTCGCGGGTGACGAAGGCGTTGATGTAGGGCGCGAGCTGCGGGTTGTTCAGGTCTTCCTTGAAGATGATGAGCTCGTCGCCGAGCCCGCCCTTCTGCGCCTGCGTGTTGTTGACGATCGCGGCCTGAGCGCTGCCGTCCTTGAGCGCGGTCACGGTCTGGTTCGTGTCGACGGGCAGCAGCTCGACCTTGGTCGAGACGATGTCGGCCGGGGTCGAGAGGGCGTTGCCGCCGTCCTTCAGGGTGAGCAGTCCCGCCTTCTGCAGGTTGAGCAGGCCGCGGGCGAGGTTGGTCGGGTTGTTGGGGATCGCGACCTTCGCGCCCTCGGGCAGGTCCTTCACGTCGGTGTACTGCTCGGAGTACAGCGCGAGCGGGTACACCGCGGTCGCGCCGACCGGCACGAGCGAGCCATTGTTTTCGACGTTGAACTGCGACAGGTAGATGAGGTGCTGGAAGAGGTTGCCGTCGAGCTCGCCGTCCTGCACGCCCTGGTTGAGCTGCACGCCGTCGTTGATGGTGCGCACCTCGAGGTCGATGCCCTCGTCGGCGAGCTTCTGCTTCAGCACCGTCCAGTGCGTCTCGTTGCCGTCGTCGGCTCCGAGCACGAGGCGGGACGCGTCACCGCCCTGGGCACCCCCGGCGCAACCGGTGAGGGTGAGGAGGAGGGCAGCGGTGGAGGCGCCGAGGATCGTGGCCAGGCGGGAGGTGCGAGAAGTCATAGCTCCAGGCCACCACGGACACAGCGGATGCCGAAGTCGAGGCGTTACGGCCGGTAACGGGCTGTCATGCGGGGTAACCGACTGGACGGATGCCGACCCGTGCACCATGATCGCGCCGCCCGGGACGCTCGACCGCGCGGATAGTCTGGACGGTGATGTCACGGGATGAAAACGCGCGTAAGAAATTGTCCCGGAACAGCCCCCAGGGGTTGGTCGTCGCGATCCTGGCCCTCGCGGGCCTGTGCTCGTCGTTCATGTTCACCCTCGTGGTGCCCATCCAGTCGCAGCTTCCCCAGCTGCTGAACGCCTCGCGCGACGACACGGCCTGGGTCGTGACCTCGACGCTGCTCGCGGCGGCCGTGATCACCCCCATCGCCGGGCGCCTGGGCGACATGTACGGCAAGCGCCGCATCGTGCTCTTGCTGCTGGTCGTGATGATCCTCGGCTCGGTGGTCGCCGCCCTATCGACGGGCATCATCGGCATGATCGTCGGCCGCGCGCTGCAGGGTGCGGTGGTCGGCGTGGTGCCGCTCGGCATCTCGATCATGCGCGACGTGCTGCACGAGAACCGCGTCGACAGCGCGATCGCCCTCATGAGCGCGACGCTCGGCGTCGGCGGCGCCCTGGGCCTGCCGATCAGCGCGCTCGTGGCCGAGAACACCGACTGGCACTGGCTGTTCTGGATCGCCGGGGGCCTGGGCGCAGTCGTGTTCGCGCTGATCCTCTGGATCGTCCCCGTCAGCGTGCTGCGTACCGCCGGCCGCTTCGACTACCTCGGCGCCGCCGGCCTCGCGATCGGTCTCATCGGTGTGCTGCTCGCCGTCTCGCGCGGCAACTCGTGGGGCTGGACGTCGCCGCTCACGCTCGGCCTGGCCGTCGGCGGCATCCTGATCCTGCTCGTGTGGGGCTGGTACGAACTCCGCGTCGACAACCCCCTGCTCGACCTCCGGGTCGCCGCGCGCCGACCGGTGCTGCTCACCAACCTCGCGTCCGTCGCGATGGGCTTCGCCCTCTTCACCTCGAACGTCGCCTACCCGCAGATGCTCGAACTGCCGCTCGCGACCGGCGTCGGTCTCGGCCTGTCGCTGCTCGCCGCGAGCCTCGTGGTCATGCCGTCGGGCCTGGTGATGATGGTGCTCTCGCCGATCTCGGGCACCCTGGCTCGCACGATCGGACCCCGCGTCCTGCTGGTCGCCGGCTCGATCTCGCTGATCCTCGCCTACGGCTTCAGCCTGATCTTCTCGACCGAGGTGTGGCACTTCGTCGTCGCGAACATCCTGATCGGTTTCGGCATCGGCTTCGGCTACGCCGCCATGCCCATGCTCATCATGCGCGCGGTGCCGCCGAGC
The DNA here is from genome assembly GCF_031455375.1 of Microbacterium sp. 1154. Lineage (NCBI taxonomy): Bacteria > Bacillati > Actinomycetota > Actinomycetes > Micrococcales > Microbacteriaceae > Microbacterium > Microbacterium sp. 1154. The sequence continues at coordinate 420,309 of NZ_JAVDSN010000001.1, forward strand.
GAGACCGGCGCCTCGAACGGCCTCAACGCTCTCGCGCGCTCGCTCGGGACGAGCACGGCCGCGGCGATCGTCGGCGTCGTGCTCGCGACCCTGTCGACCGGCAGCGGCGACACCCGCGTGCCCACCTCGCAGGCGTTCCAGGTGTCGTTCCTGATGGGCATCGGGGCGGCCGCGATCGCCCTGGTGCTGGCACTGCTGATTCCGACGCGGAACGACCCATCGATCGAGCGGGCGTCGCTGCCGGAGTGAGTGGGCTGCTTCGAGATCTCCCGGGTCCGCGACGGCCGCCCTCAGAGTTCTACGGAGCTTCCGTCCGCGCGTCGGAGGGTGAGGCGGTACGACGCCACCTCTCCTTCGACGACCTCGGCGACACCGTCGCCCAACCCGTGGGCGCTGAGGATGCCGGTCAGCGCCGCCGGGTCGGGTTCGACGCGCACGAACGAGACGAGCTCGATGGTCGGGATATCGCTGAGACCGGGCTGGGCAGTGTGCCCCCAGTCGATGAGGAAGGGGACGTCGTTGCGGTGATTCTCGCCGCGGGTGAGGCGCCATTCGAGCAGGATGCCGTCGGGCGTGCGCCGCGACAGGTCGCTCACGTCGCCCGGGTCGTAGCCGCCCGCCCGGGCCGTGGCGACGGTCGCGTCGATGTCGGACGGGTGCACCGCGTACGCCTGCACTCGCGGCTCGGTCAGCGTGTCGATGCCGAACGTCGTCGGCAGCGCGGGCTGAGCGCGGTCGGGGTCGGGGCCGATGAGTTCGATGTACTGCGGACCGCGTCGACCGTCGACGGTGAGGGCGACGAGCGCGTTCGCCGTGCCCGTGGGGTGCGCGCCGCCCGGAGCCGCGACGACGCCGGTGCGTTCGGCGAACCAGTCGATCACGGACGCGAGGTCGGGGCCGGCGATGACGACGTGGTCGAGAAGGCGGGGAATGCTCATGGCCGTCCTTGCTGTCGGGAGGGGACTTCGGGCTCGCCGAGCGACAGCATGAGCCGGTTCGCCCAGTTGAAGAAGGCGGCGCCGCCGATCACGTCGACGATCTCGGCGTCGTCGAGGCCCGCCGCGCGCAGACGCGCGATGTCGGCCTCGTCGAACGCCAGGGGGGTGTCGGCGAGGGCGACGGATGCCGCGACGACCGCGTTCCACGTCTCATCGCCGAGGTCGGCATTTACTCCCTCGTCGAGCAGGCGCTGCACGTCCTCTTCTCGTCCGGATTCGCGGGTGGCGGAGGCCGCGTGCACGGAGGCGCAGAAGACGCACCCGTTGCGGCGCGAGGTGGCGGCAGCCGCGAGCTCGCGTTCGGCCCGGCCGATGCCGCCGTCGACGTTGTAGAAGATGTCGAGGTCGGTCAGGGTGCGGGCGCGGAGCGCCTCGGGGTCGCGCGCGAGCAGTCGGAAATAGGGCATCTTCGCGCGGGCCGGCTCGATGAGGGCATCGCGCTGCGCGTCCGTCAGCTGGTCTTCGGCGACGGGCGACAGCCACGGCACCCAGCCGAGGCTGCGCTGGGTGAAGGCCTCCGGACGAGCGAGGTCGGGGTACTCGGTGACGGCGTCGGTCATCTCAGGCTCCTTCAACGAGCGAGACGCGGGCGGCGGATGGTGATGCGTGGGCGGCGTGCGCGTCCACGGGGGCAGGGGCCGCGGCGAGCACGCGCAGCCCCCACGCGAGGCGCAGCTGGAACGTCAGGAACGCAACGAGCTGCGACAGCGAGACGATGGCATCCGGACTCCACCCGGCATCCACCAGGTGTCGGAGGGCTTCGGGACGCGCTTCGCGCGGGCGCACGACCAGCAGATGAGCGTGCGCGAGGGCGGCGGAGAGACGGATGCCGAGACCCTCGGCCACGCGGGCCTCGGGGGCCCACCGCTCACCGTCGGTGGACTCCGCCGCGAGACCCGGTTCGCGGTACTGCCCGAACGGACCCGGGGTGCTCGCGGCGGCCGCGGTCTCGGTCACGACGGGGAGGAGCCCCGCCGCCTCGTCGCCGAGGAGGTCGCCGTAGAAGTCCGTCGCGGCAGTGAAGCCGTGCAGCGCCGAGACGAACACCGCGACCGCGTATCGCTCGGCGAGCGGGAAGTCGCCCGGCGTGGCCGGTTCGAGCAGGGCCTCCAAGCTGCGCTGCGCGTTCTCGCGCGCTTGCGGGCGACGGGAGCGGACGGCGTCGAGCGCATCGCCCGGACGGATCCCGGCGAGCAGATCGATGATGTCGGCGGAGGGCGTGCTCATGCGGATCCTTCCACGGAGGTGGTGGCGAGTGAGTGGTGGGCGTGGCGCAGAGCGTCGGCGGCATCCGGTCCGACGTCGAAACCGAGTCGGGGTGCGACTTCTCCGGCCAACAGCTCGAGCGACCGCAGGGTCAGCTCATGGGGCGCGGCGATCGAGTGCACCTGGAACGACACGTCGCTCACGGCCGTCAGCGTCTCATCGGCCGAAAGCGAGTCCACGACCTCGTCTACCGTGCCGACGTGGGTGTCGGTGAGGCGCACGAGCTCGTCGAGTCCGACCCTGTCGGTGTCGATGCCGAGCACCGTGCGCGCCAGGTGACGCAGGCCGTCACCGGCCAGCTCGAGCGCCCGGGTGCGGTTCTCGGGGTCGACCACCAGCGCGGTGCGCGAGGCGAGCACGCGCACGGGTGCGCCGGTGGGCAGCGCCGCTTTGTAGGCCGCGATGATCGGCAGCTGGAGGTCGTGCAGCGGTGCGCCGGGGGTCTCGGGGCTGCGCGGCTGCGTGCGCGAGAGCAGGAGTCCGTCGCCACGCCCGCCCGCACGGCGACCGCCGTCGACCGAGAACGTCGCCTGCCAGATGCGCGCCGCCAGGTCGCCGCCGCTCGGGTAGAGCAGGGAGTCGGATCCTCGGATGCCACGCCCCTCGAGCGCGTCCAGCAGTACGTCGAAGTGGTCGGCGAAGATCTCGCGGCGGCGGTCGGACTCACGCCCGAACGCGGCGAAGGATGCCGGAGTGCCGCCCGTGGCGAGACCCAGCTGCACGCGGCCCCCGCTGAGCTGATCGAGCACGGTGGCGTCTTCCGCGACGCGAAGCGGATCGTCGAGCGGGAGGGTGACCACCCCGGTCGCGAGCGCAATGCGGCTCGTACGCTCGGCCGCGGCGGCCAGGAGGACGAACGGAGACGGCAGCCCACCTTCGGTCTCACCGAAGTGGTGCTGCGCGAGCCAGGCCGAGGCGAAGCCGCTGCGCTCCGCGTGCGCGATCTGCTCGATCGCGAACCGGTAGCGGTCGGCTGCGCTCGCGGTCTCGAGCACGCGGCTGAAGAATCCGAGGCGGGGGCCGGTCATCGGAGGACCTCCTTGGGGTGGGGAATGGGGGGAGCGGCATCCGGGTCCTCGGACGACAGGTGCGCACGCAGCGAAGCGCCGGGGATGGCCGCGAGCAACTGACGTGTGTACTCGTGCTGCGGGTCGTCGAAGACGCGAGCGGCGGGCCCGTGTTCGACCTGACGCCCCCGCTGCAGCACCGACACGGTGTCGGCGACCTGACGGACGACGGCGAGGTCGTGCGAGATGAACACGTAGGTCAGCCCCAGGTCGGCCTGGAGGCGAGCGAGAAGGCGCAGGATCTGCGCCTGCACCGTCACATCGAGGGCCGACACCGCCTCATCGAGCACCACGAGCTCGGGTTCGACGATCAGCGCCCGCGCGATGGCCACGCGCTGTCGTTGTCCGCCGGACAGCTCCCGCGGACGTCGAGTGGCGATATCGGGGTCGAGTGCGACGAGCTCGAGGTGGTGGGATGCCCGGTCGGCGCGTTCCGCGCGGGAACCGATGCCGTAATTGCGCAGCGGTTCGGTCAGTATCTCGGCGATGCTCTGCCGCGGGTCGAGCGAGGCGTAGGGGTTCTGGTACACCAGCTGTGTGGTGCGATGGAAGGCGCGCCGGGCGCGCCGACCGGCCAGCGCCGTGACCTCGGTGCCCGCCACGTCGATCCGACCGGCGGTCGGGCGGTGGAACCCCGCGATCGAGCGACCCGTGGTCGTCTTGCCCGATCCCGACTCCCCGACGATCGCGTGCGTCGTTCCCCGCGCCACGGTGAACGAGACATCGTCGACCGCGACGAGCGGGGAGCGGCCGGGGCGGGGGAACTCCTGCGTCAGGCCCGCGACCTCCACCAGGGGGTCGGCGGCGAGGGTCGGGGCAGTGGGCGCTGCCCGCTCCACGACGCGCGCGAGCGACGGCGCATCGGAGAGGAGAGTGCGCGTGTAGGCCGAACCGGGGGCCGCGAGCACCTCGGCGGTCGGGCCCGACTCTTCCACGCGTCCGCGGCGCATCACGACGAGCGCGTCGGACCGGTCGGCGGCGACGGCCAGGTCGTGCGTGATGAACAGGATGCCGGTCCCCGTCTCGGTGCGGATCTCATCGAGCAGGTCCAGCACCGTGCGCTGCACCGTCACGTCCAACGCGCTGGTGGGCTCGTCGGCGATGATCAACTCGGGACGCAGCGCCAGCGCCGCGGCGATCAGCACACGCTGGCGCATCCCGCCCGACAGCTCGTGCGGGTACTGCCGCGCCCGGGCCTCGGGGTCGTCGATACCCACGCGCTCGAGCAGATCGAGCACGCGCGCCCGGATCTTCGAGCGGTCGGTCCAGCCGTGGATGCGAAGCGCCTCGCCGACGCTCCACCCGATCGTCGCGACCGGGTTCAGGGAGTTGCCCGGGTCCTGCGGGATGAGGGCGATGCAGCGGCCACGAAGATTTCGCCAGCGCCGCTCGGGCAGGCCGACGAGGTCGGTGACACCGTCGGTGCGTTCGGAGAGGCGGATGCTGCCGCCCGACACGAAGCCGTTGGACGCGAGCAGACCGATCGCGGCCTGCGCGACCGTGCTCTTGCCCGACCCCGACTCGCCGACGAGGGCGGTGACGGAGCCCGCCTCGACGTTAAACGAGACTCCGCGGACGGCGTCGACATCGCCGCGGCGGGTGCGGTACCGCACCTGGAGATCACGGATCGACAGCAGAGGCTCGGTGCTCACGCGGCATCCCCTCCTCGAAGGGCCTGGCTCAGGCGGTTGGTCGACAGCACGACGAGGACGACGACCAGGCCGGGCAGCACCGTGAGCCACCACGCGGTGGCGACGTAGTTGCGGCCTTCTGCGATGAGCAGACCCCACTCTGGGGTGGGCGGCGGTGCCCCGTAGCCGAGGAAGCCGAGAGTGGAGATCTGCAGGATGGCGGAGCCGAACTGGAGGGCGGCGAGGGCGATCACGGGCGTCAGCGAATTGGGCAGGATGTGCCGCCACAGCACCCCGAAGAAGGTGCCGCCGGAGCCGTACGCGGCCTCGACGAAATCGGTGACGCGGACGCTCACCACCCGCGAACGCGCGAGCCGGGCGAAGACGGCGATCGAGGTGACTCCGACCGCGACCGCGGCGCTCGTGGTGCCGAACCCGAGCAGGATGACGACGGCGAGCGACAGCAGCAGTGCGGGGATCGCGAGCAGCACGTCGATGACGCGCATGAGCGCCTCATCGACGGCGCCGCGGATGGATCCGGCGGCCAGACCCACGGTCGTGCCGACCACCAGGCCCACCAGAACCGCGATGAGGGCGCCGATGATCGACTGCGAGGCGCCGTAGACGACGCGCGCATAGAGGTCGCGTCCGGTCGCGTCGGTGCCGAACCAGTGCTCGGCGCTCGGCGGTTGCAGCGCGAGGGCCGCGGTCTCGGTCGGGCTCTGGGCGGTGAACAGGCCCGGGAAGACGGCCCACAGCAGAGCGACGACCACGACGAGCGCGGGGGCGACGAAGCTGGCGCGCGACCAGAGTTGGCGCGCCCGGACCCGGCCCGCGCCGGTTGCGGTCACGACGTCGCGGTCGGCCGCAGGAGACGAGACGGTCATGCGGTGCCTCCACGGGACAGATCGCGGGTGGGTCCGCCCACCTCGGCATCGACGAGGTCGTCGACGGCCCGCTCCGCGGCATCCGCCCGGACGGCGCCGCGCCGAGCGGATGCCGCGGTCCGCAGCCGCGCGTCCAGCACGGGGAAGAGCAGGTCGACGATGAGGTTGATCACCACGAACGCGACGGTGGAGATCACCACGACCGCCAGAAGCACCGGGGTGTCGCGGTCGGCGACGGCCTGCGCGGTCAGCTGACCGATGCCGGCTCGGGCGAAGACGGTCTCGGTGACCACCGCCCCGCCGACCAGCTCGCCGAACAACAGGCCGGCCATGGTCAGGGTGGGCAGCAGCGCGTTACGAGCGACGTTTCGCCACAGCAGCCACGACGTGCTCGCGCCACGCGCACGCACGACCGTCACGAACGGCTGCTCGCGCACCTCGTCGATCGAGCGCATGAGCACCTGCGCCAGAGGGGCGGCGATCGGGATCGCCAGGGTGATGACGGGCAGGATCAACGCCTGAACAGGGTTCGCGCCGATCACGGGCACCAGGCCGAGCCGGAACGAGAAGACCTGGATGAGGATGATCCCGATCCAGAACACCGGCAGCGACACGAACAGCGGGGGGATGCCGCGGCACACGCGCCGCAACAGCCTGCCACCCCCGTAGGTCGCGGTGAAGGCGATCGTCACCGCGAGCACGACCGCCAGGGCGAGCCCCAGCACGGCGAGGGTCAGGGTGGGCGGCAGGGCGGTGACGATCAGGTCGGACACCGCCGCGCCGCTGGCCACCGAGTATCCGAAGTCGCCCGTCAGGAAGCCGGCGATCGAGCGAGCGTACTGCACGATCAGCGGCTGGTCGGCACCCAGAGACTGGCGGATCGCCTCGATCTGGTCGGGCGTCAAGCCGAGCTCCGGACTGCCGTAGCGGGCGAGCACGGCGTCGCCGGGCAGGGCGGCCAGCAGCAGATAGGCCGCCGTGTAGGCCAGGACCAAGACGAGGACGGCCTGGCCTACACGACGAACGACGTACGACATGGATGCTCCGTGGACCGGGTTACCGCGTGACTCAGCCGGCGAGCCAGGTCGAGTAGAACGACGGGCGTCCGACCGACTCGGTGTCGAATCCCTGCACCTTCGCGGTGAGGCCGAACACCTGCGGCTCCTCGAAGATCGGCAGGATGTACGCGTTCTCGGCGAGGTACTGCTGCGCAGCTTCGGACGCGGTCTGGCGCTCGGCCGTGGTGGGCTCCGACGCGATGGCCGACAGCAGCGTGTCCAGCTGCGGGTCGCCGATCGATCCGTCGGCAGGGTTCAGGTTCAGCAGCGTGTTGCGGTTCTTCGAGAAGTACTGCGACTTCAGCACATCGAAGTCCGCGCGTCCGACCATCGAGTGGTAGACCTGGATCGTGCTCTGATCGGTGGCCGCCTTCGTCTGCGCGGCCATGTCGCCCGCGAACAGCGAAACCTGGATGCCGAGCTTGCCCAGCTGCTCCTGGATCAGCGTCACGACCTCTTTCGAGCGGGGCTGCGGCAGGGCCTCGTTGAACGCGAGGGTGAGCTTCTCGCCGTTCTTCGCGCGGATGCCGTCGGCGCCGAGCGTCCACCCGGCCTCGTCGAGAAGCGCGGCGGCCCGCTCGGGGTCGTAGGTGTAGAAGGACGACGTGTCGACGTAGCCGAGGGCGGTCTTCGCGAGTGCGCCGGTGGCGAGCGGGTAGTTGGCGGTGAAGAGGGTGTCGACGATCTTCTGGCGGTCAATACCCGCGATGATCGCCTGGCGCATGCGGACGTCTTCCAACCGCGGCTCGCGGAAGCGGAAGCTCAGGCCGTTGTTCACGCCGTTGGTGGCCGCGGCGTGGAGCGACAGCGAGCCGCTGGCGAACTGCGCCTCGTCGGGGGCGGGGATGTTGCGGGCGACGTCGGCCTGACCCGCGACGACCGTACCGACGCGCACGCTGTTCTCGGCGGCGACGATGTAGTCGATGCCCGCGAGATAGGCGGGGCCCTGGTGCGCCAGCGACGGGGGAGCCCAGTTGTAGTCCGCGCGCGCGGTGACGCTGGTCTGCGTGCTGATCTGTTCGTCGGAGATGACGAACGGGCCGCTGCCGATGATGTCCTTCGCGTTGCCGGGTCCGAACTGCTCGCTCGTGCGGTCGAGACTCGCGTCGGAGAGCAGCCCCGAGTTGATGGTCGACACCGCCTGCGCGAAGCCGGGCGAGGGGGCGGTGAACCGGAAGACGACGGTGTCGTCGTCGACGACCTCGCCACCGCCGTAGTTGTTGATGGCCTCGGAGACCGGCAGGGCGCGGTCTTTGTCGCCCTTCCCGTAGAGGTCGATGTTCTTGACGACGTTGGCGGCGGTGAGCGGCGTTCCGTCGGAGTAGGTGACGTCGGTACGCAGCTCGAACGTGTACTCGGTGGCGTCGGCGTTGACCGTGTAGTCGGTGGCGATCCACGGCTCGAGCTCGAGGGTCTCGGGGTTCTGGTACAGCAGCCGGTCGGTGATGTTGTTCACGATGCCGCCGTTGGGGTAGAAGCCCGCGGACGGCGGGTACAGCGTCGTCCAGGTCTGCGGCTCCAGATAGGTGAGGGTGCCGCCGCTGACGGGTTCGCCGCCGGCGTCGGGGCCCGTCGACGTCGAGGTCGCCGAGCACCCGGCGAGAAGGGCGACCACGGCGAGGGCCGAGACCGAGGGGACGGCTATGCGGGCGAGTCGGGACATGTGAACTCCAGAGGGCGCCGCGGTGCGGCGTGCGAGACAGGAGGTTCCACCCCACCACGGACACGGGCCGGCGCTCCAACCGACGGTCACGATTCGTCATGACGACACGGACGGCCATTGCGCACACGATCAGGCCTGATCAGGGTCGTATTCGGGGAGTTCCTGATTGCCCGTGAGATGCGGAACATGACGGATCGTTACGCCGTCCGCACGCCGACGTCGACGCGAACGAGGGCCCGATGACGACGCGAACGGGCCCCGCACCCGAGGGCACAGGCACGAGCGCCGATCACGCGAGCGGCGCGGTCACGATCGACCGGCGCCCACGACAGAGACGTCGGGCTGCCCCGTCCCGTCGGATCAGTCCAGCAGCAGCGCCGGCTCCTCCAGCACGGATGCCACGTCGGCGATGAACCGTGAGATCCCGTCGCCGTCGACCACGCGGTGGTCGAACGAGCCCGACACCGTGGTCACCCAGCGGGGGCGCACCTCGCCGTCGACGACCCACGGCTTCTGGCGGATCGCGCCGAGCGCGATGATGCCCGCCTCACCGGGGTTGATGATCGGGGTCCCGGCATCCACTCCGAAGACGCCGATGTTGGTGATCGTGAACGTGCCGCCGGTCTGGTCGGCGGGGCTCGTCTTGCCCTCGCGCGCGGTGAGGGTGAGGGTCTCGAGCGCCTTGGCCAGTTCGCGCGTGTTCATCGACTGCGCGTCCTTGATGTTCGGCACGAGCAGGCCGCGCGGGGTCGCCGCGGCGATGCCGAGGTTCACGTAGTGGCGCACCGAGATCTGCGCGCCGTCCTCGGTGTCGACCCACGCAGCGTTGATCATCGGCGTGCGACGCAGGGCCCAGATCACCGCGCGCGCCATGATCAGCAGCGGCGAGATCTTCACGTCGGCGAAGTCGGGCGAGGCCTTGAGGCGCTTGACGAGCTCCATCGTGCGCGAGGCGTCGACGTCGACCCACACCGACACGTGCGGCGCCGAGTACGCGCTCGAGGTCATCGCGTTCGCGGTCGCCTTGCGCACGCCGCGAACGGGGATCGACTCCTCGCGGGCGTCGGAGGCGGGGGCGGATGCCACGGGCGCGGGCGCCGCGGCAGCGGACACCGGGATCGTCTCCTCGCGCACGGCGCCCCACGCGGGCGTCTCGATGTTGCGGAAGACGCTCGCCTGCTCGGCGTGCTTGACGACGTCGTCGCGGGTCACCTCTCCGGCGGGGCCGCTGGGCGTCACCGCCGAGAGGTCGACGCCGAGGTCGCGCGCGAGCTTGCGGATCGGGGGCTTGGCGACCACGCCGACCGAGGCCTTCACGGGGCGCTCGGCGGGCTTGCGGCGACGCGACGACACCGCACCGCCCGTGCCGTACCCGACGAGCACCGCTCCGCCGGGGTCGCTGGGCTCGGGGACACTGACCGGGGCCGCGGGCGCCGGGGCGGCGGCATCCGTCGATCCGATCGTGATGATCGGGGCGCCGACCTCGACGGTCGACCCCTCGGATGCCAGCAGCTCGCCGACCGTGCCCGCGTAGGGCGACGGCAGCTCGACGAGCGACTTGGCCGTCTCGATCTCGACGATCACGTCGTTGACGGCGACGGCGTCACCGGGCGCGACGCGCCACTGCACGATCTCGGCCTCGGTGAGGCCTTCTCCGACGTCGGGGAGAACGAAGGTCTGCTCGGTCACGGTGTGTCCTTTGCTCGAAAGCCAGCTTGTCACCGGCGGCGCCGCAACGGAATGCGGACGCGGTCGGCGGGTGTCGGCGGGCGCGGGGCGGAAAGGGTCAGTAGGCCAGAGACCGGTCGACGGCCTCGAGGATGCGGTCGGCGTCGGGCAGGTACGTGCCCTCGAGCTTCGCGGGCGGGAACGGCACGTCGAAGCCCGACACCCGCAGCACGGGCGCCTCGAGCGCGAAGAACGCCTTCTCCATCACGGTCGCGGCGATCTCGGAGCCGAGCGAGGTGAAGCCCGGCGCCTCCTGCGCGTAGACCATGCGGCCGGTACGGCGCACCGAGTCGAGCAGCGGGCCGTAGTCGACGGGCGACAGGGAGCGCAGGTCGATGACCTCGCAGCTCGTGCCCTCGCTCTCGGCGAGCGCGGCTGCCTGCAGCAGGGTCGTGACCATCGCGCCGTGACCGACGAGGGTCACGTCGGTGCCGCGGCGGACGATCCGGCTCGCGTGCAGCGGCAGAGCGGGCGCATCGAGGTCGACCTCGCCCTTCTGCCAGTACTTCGCCTTCGGCTCGAGGAACACGACCGGGTCGGGCGAGGCAATCGCCTGCTGGATCATCCAGTACGCGTCGTTCGCGTTCGAGGGGCTGACCACGCGCAGACCCGCCGTGTGCGTGAAGTACGCCTCGGGGCTCTCCTGGTGGTGCTCGACGGCGCCGATGTGCCCGCCGTAGGGGATGCGGATGACGACGGGCATGCGCACCGCACCCTCGTGGCGGTTCGTGATCTTCGCCAGCTGCGAGGTGATCTGGTCGAATGCGGGGAAGACGAAGCCGTCGAACTGGATCTCGAGGACCGGTTTAAAGCCGCCCATCGCGAGACCGATCGCGGTGCCGACGATGCCCGACTCGGCGAGAGGGGAATCGATGACGCGGCGCGGACCGAAGTCCTTCTGCAGGCCCTCGGTCACGCGGAAGACACCGCCGAGCGGCCCGATGTCCTCGCCCATGAGCAGGACGCGGTCGTCCGTCTCGAGGGCGCGGCGAAGACCGGCGTTGAGTGCGCGGCTGATCGGGAGATTCTCGGTCACTGGGCGCCCCCGTCCATCGACGTCTCGTAGTCGTCGAGCCAGCGCTGCTCCTCCTGGATCAGCGCGTGCGCCTCGGAGTAGACGCTCTCGAACATGTGCGCGCGCGGGATCGACCCGAGCTCGTTCGTGCGCACGCGCACGTCGTCGGCGAGGGCGGCCCCCTCGGCATCCGCGTCGTCGAAGAACTGCTGCGAGGCGCCGCGCCCCTCGAGGAACGCGCGCATGCGGGCGATCGGGTCGCGCCCGGCCCACGCCTTCTCTTCGTCCGAAGTGCGGTACTTCGTGGGGTCGTCGCTCGTGGTGTGCGCGCCCATGCGGTACGTCATGGCCTCGATCGCGCGGGGGCCGCCGCCGGCGCGCGCCTCGTCGAGCGCGGTCTTCGACACGGCGTAGCTGGCGAGCACGTCGTTTCCGTCGACCTGGAGGCTCGGGATGCCGTAGCCCTCACCGCGCTTGTACAGCGGCGAGCGCGACTGCGTCGCGACGGGGACTGAGATGGCCCACTGGTTGTTCTGCAGGAAGAACACCTCGGGGGTCTGGAAGCTCGCGGCGAAGACCATCGCCTCGTGCACGTCGCCCTGGCTGGACGCTCCGTCGCCGTAGTAGACGATGACGGCCTCGTCGCGCTCGGGGTCGCCCGTGCCGCTCTTTCCGTCGAACACCAGGCCCATCGCAAGACCCGTGGCGTGCAGCGTCTGCGCGCCGAGCACGAGCGTGTAGATGTGCGTGTTGCCGTTCTTGGGGTCGGTCGGGTCCCACCCGCCGTGCGTGAGCCCGCGCATGAGCCGGATGATGTCGAGCGGGTCGACGCCGCGGATGCGGGTGACCACGTGCTCGCGGTACGAGGGGAAGACGTGGTCCTGCGCGCGGGCCGCGCGCGCCGAGCCGACCTGCGCCGCCTCCTGCCCGAACGACGGCGGCCACAGGGCCAGCTGTCCCTGACGCTGCAGGTTGGTCGCCTGCACGTCGAAGGCGCGGATCGACACCATGTCGCGGTAGAAGGTCTCGAGTTCGGCGTCGCTGAGGGCGTCGATGAGCGGCAGGTAGCGCTCGGCCTCGGGCGTGGGAGCCAGGGTGCCGTCGGCCGCCAGAACGCGCACGAGAGCGGGATCGTCGAGCGGGGTCATGGTCCCACGCTAACGCGCGACCCATGCGCGAGACCGCATGAGGTACACAACGGATGCCGGGATCCGACGTGCCAGATCGACAAAGACGCCGCGCGGGTCAGCGCGCGGCGGTGGCTGCGGCGACCTCGACCACGCGGTCGAGCGACTCTTCCTCACCGATCGAGATGCGGATGCCGTCACCCGGGAACGGACGCACGATGAGTCCGGCCTCCTCGAAGGCGGTCGCGACCTCGACCGTGCGGTCTCCGGCGGCGAGCCACACGAAGTTGCCCTGGGCGTCGGGGACGTCCCACCCGGCCTCGCGGAGACGGTCGACCAGGCGGTCGCGTCGCTCGGCGATGACCTTCACGCGGTGCAGCAGCTCGCTCTCGGCATCCAGGCTCGCAATCGCCGCGGCCTCTCCGGCCGCGGTGACCGACAGCGGGATCGCGGTGCTGCGCGCGGCGTCCAGCACGCCGGTGTGGCCGATCGCGTAGCCGATGCGCAGGCCCGCGAGACCGTACGCCTTCGAGAAGGTGCGCAGCACCACCACGTTCGGGCGGTTGAGCACGGCGCGCACGCGGCTACCCTCGACCGAGTCGGGGTCGGTGACGAACTCGGCGTAGGCCTCGTCGAGCACGATCAGCACCTCGCGCGGCACGGCGTCGACGAAGGCGGCGAACTCGTCGTACCCGACGGTCGGTCCGGTGGGGTTGTTGGGGCTGCAGACGATGACGAGGCTCGTGCGCTCGGTGACGGCGGCGGCCATCGCGGGCAGGTCGTGACGGGAGTCGCCCGTGAGCGGCACCTGCACACTCTTGGCCCCCGCGACCGCGACGAGCGAGGGGTACGCCTCGAACGAACGCCAGGCGTAGACGACCTCGTCGCCGGGGCCCGACGTCGCCAGCAGCAGCTGCGCGAGCACCGAGACGCTGCCGGCGCCGACGTGCACCTCGTCGGGCGAGACGCCGTACCGCGCGGCGAGGCGCTCGCGCAGGCGTGCGGCCGTGGCATCCGGATACCTGTTGAAGGCCCCCGCGGCGACGACGGCGTCGAGGACGCCGGGGAGGGGCTCGAAGGGGTTCTCGTTGCTCGAGAGCTTGAAGGCGTCGGGGCTGGCCTGGCGACCCTGCCGGTACGCGGGCAGCGCGGCGATCTCGGGGCGGATACGGGGCAGGACCGGCTCTTCACTCACCCCGCGAGCCTAACCGGGGCCCCGCCGCACGCGTCAGTCCCTCTTTCCCCACCCCCTCCTTCCCACGGTGGAGAGGACCGCGAGCTCTCCACAACCCCGTGGCGCCACGGCGGCTGCGTGCCACGATGGGGGCATGCGCTTCGTCGTCCGCGTCGCCGTCAACGCCTTCGCCATCTGGATCGTCACGCTGCTGCCCGCGCTGCAGGTGCGGCTCATCCCCTTCGCCCCGGGCGAGTGGTTCCAGGTGCTCCTCACCCTCCTCGTGGTGGGGCTGATCTTCGCCCTGGTGAACACGCTCGTGGGCACCGTGGTCAAGATCGTCGCGATCCCGCTCTACATCCTCACGCTCGGCCTGATCTCGCTGATCATCAACGGTTTCCTGCTGTGGCTCACCGCCGTCATCACGGGAAACTGGGACTGGGGACTGCGCACCGGCGAGTTCTGGCTGACGGTCGTGGCGGCGCTGCTGATCGGCATCATCAACGCGGTGCTCGGCGGCATCCTGCGCCCGCGGCGCGAGGAGCGCGAACGCCGCTGATGCGCGCGGAGCCCATCAGCGCCATGATGGGGGGATGACCGCGAACCCCGACGCGCCGTTCCGCGTCGTGTTCGTATGCAGCGGCAACATCTGCCGCTCGCCGATGGCCGACGTGGTGTTCCGCCGCATCGCCCACGCGTCCGGCCTCTCAGCGCACGTCGCGTCGACGTCGGCCGGTACCGGTGACTGGCACGTCGGCGAACGAGCCGACCATCGCACCCTCGCCGCCCTCGAGCGCCTGGGCTACGACGGGTCCTCGCATCGTGCCCGGCAGTTCCAGTACACCGACTTCGAGCGCAACGACCTCGTGGTCGCCCTCGACCGCAGCCACGAGCGCGTCCTGCGCGGCTGGGCGCGAGACGACGACGATGCCGACAAGATCGCGCTGCTGCAGTCGTTCCTCCCGGATGCCGAGACCCTCGACGTCCCCGACCCGTACTACGCCGGGGCCCCGATGTTCGACGAGGTGCTCGGTATGATCGAACGCGCCAGCCGCGCCCTGTTCCGGCAGCTCGAGCCCGCCATCCGCTCCGCGGGCTGACCCTTTCGCGCGACCCCCGGGAGACCCGTGTCCTCTCTGCCCCCGCAGCCCCTCAGCCCCCTCGACGGCCGCTACTTCGCCACCGTCGCAGAACTCGGCGACTACCTGTCGGAGGCCGGCCTCAACCGCGCCCGCGTCGAGGTCGAGGTCGAGTGGCTGCTCGCGCTGACCGACCGGTCGCTCTTCGGCACCGCGCCCGTCTCGGATGAGGACCGCGCGCGCCTGCGCGCGCTGTACGAGGAGTTCGGCGCCGACGAGGTCGCCTGGCTCAAAGAGAAAGAGGCGGTCACCCGCCACGACGTGAAGGCCGTCGAGTACCTCGTGCGCGACCGCCTCGACAGCCTCGGTCTCACCGCACTCGCCGAGCTGACGCACTTCGCCTGCACGAGCGAGGACATCAACTCCACCGCCTACGCGCTGACGGTGAAGCGCGCGGTGGAGCGCGTGTGGCTGCCGAAGCTCCGTTCGGTGACGGCCGCGCTCGCCGAGCTCGCGAAGAAGCACCGCGACACCGCGATGCTCTCGCGCACCCACGGACAGCCCGCCACGCCCACCACGATGGGTAAGGAGATCGGCGTCTTCGCGTGGCGCCTCGAGCGCGTCATCCGACAGCTGGATGCCGGGGAGTACCTCGCGAAGTTCTCGGGGGCGACCGGAACCTGGTCGGCGCACGTCGCCGCCGAGCCCGACGTCGACTGGCCCGAGCTGACGCGCGGGTTCATCGAGTCGCTCGGCCTCGGCTTCAACGAGGTGACCACGCAGATCGAGTCGCACGACTGGCAGGTCGAGCTCTATGACCGCGCGCGTCACGCCGGCGGCATCCTGCACAACCTCGCCACCGACATCTGGACCTACATCTCGCTCGGGTACTTCACCCAGATCCCCGTCGCCGGCGCCACCGGGTCGTCGACCATGCCGCACAAGATCAACCCGATCCGGTTCGAGAACGCCGAGGCGAACCTCGAGATCGCGGGCGGGTTGTTCGGCACCCTGGCATCCACTCTCGTGACCAGCCGCCTGCAGCGCGACCTCACCGACTCCACGACGCAGCGCAACATCGGCGTCGCCTTCGGCCATTCGCTGCTCGCGCTCGACAACCTTCAGCGGGGGCTCACCGAGATCTCGCTCGCCGAGGATGTGCTGCTGGCCGACCTCGACGTGAACTGGGAAGTGCTGGCCGAAGCGATCCAGACGGTCGTTCGCGCCGAGATCGCCGCCGGCCGTTCGCAGATCACCGACCCCTACGCCCTGCTCAAGGACCTCACGCGCGGACGCCGTGTCGGCGCGCCCGAGCTGGCCGAGTTCGTGCGCGGCCTCGACATCGGCGACGCCGCGAAGGAGCGCCTGCTCGCGCTCACGCCCGCCGCGTACGCCGGCCTCGCGTCGCGGGTGGTCGACGCGCTGTAACGCGCCGCGGGGACGCGCCTCCTCCGTCGAGTGTCCAAGACACGCCAGATCGGCCCTCGCGCCGACGGCGTGTCTTAGACACTCACGCCGTAACGGGGGGCGGCGTCGCGCCTTCGCGTGCCCGCGCGCCGGGCTCCGCGCGTCGCGTCGCCCCGCCGCCCTGCCTCCCTGCCGCTCTGTTGAGTGTCCAAAACACCCGGACGAAATTCGAAAACGTCCGGGTGTTTTGGACACTCGAGCGATGAGATGCGGCAACGGCGGCACCACTCGTTCCTTCTCGGGGCTCCGCCCCCCCCCCCGGTCCGCCGTGACGCGTCGCCCCCCGGTTGAGTGTCCAGAACACCCGGACGAAATTCGGAAACGTCCGGGTGTTTTGGACACTCGACGTGGGTGCGCCGGCGGCGAGCCACCCGCCGTCCCCGGCCAGCGCCCGCGCAAATCCCCTCTGGACGCCGCGCACCCCCGACCCATAGTGTTGACGTCAACATCCCCCACCGCGGCCCCGGGTCGCCATGCGCCGCACCGTCGCGGCGCAGATCGGAACAGACGCGATGATGCCTCGACGCCCGCTCGTCCCCCGCCTGCTGGCCACAGCGATGGCCGCCCTGCTCGCCGGAGCCCTGGCATCCCCCCTCGCGGCGAGCGCCGCCGTCGGCATGCCGACCGACCCGAATGACGGGGTTCCGCGGGTCGACCCGCCCGTCACGTACACGAACTTCCTGCCGCTCGCCGATCCGGGTCTCGGGGCCGCCGACTACTTCCAGCCGTCCTGGTTCGACACCGACGGCCGGCACATCCAGGCGCACGGCGGCCAGGTCGTGACCACCACCGAGAACGGCCAGACCGTCTACTACTGGTACGGCGAGGACCGCACGAACGGCTACTGGAACAGCCCCGGTGTCGCGGTGTACCGATCGACGGATGCCAAGAACTGGACGAACCTCGGAGACGCGCTGCGCAGCATCTCGACGCGCGACGACCTGCTCACGCCCTACTTCGAGGACCTCTACGACACCGTCGACGAGAACGGCCAGCCCCGCACCGAGAAAATCGACGCCCTGGCCTATCACCTGAACTCGACGCAGAACTCCGACTACACGGCGATCTTCGAGCGCCCGAAGGTGCTGCACAACGACAAGACCGGGCAGTGGGTCATGTGGTGGCACGCCGACGGACGCATCGAACCCGGCGGCAGCACCTACGCGCGCTCGATGGCGGCGGTCGCCGTGTCAGACTCCCCCGCGGGACCCTTCCGCATGACGGGCGCGTTCCGCATGCCGAACCGCACCGACTACCAGGCGTGCACGCCGTACGCGGTGCCCGGTCAGGCGCGCGACATGACGGTGTTCCAGGACGACGACGGCAAGGCGTACATCTCGTACTCGTCGGAGGAGAACTACAGCCTCTACGTCGCCGCGCTCGACGACAGCTATACGAACGTGACGCACACCACCGACCGCGACACCCTCGACGTGAACCAGTACTCCGAGGACGGCCGGTACCCCTACGTCTTCGCCGACGGCACGCCCGAGGCACCGGAGCGCGGCACCGACTTCCAGATCGTCAAGGAGTGCGGTCACCTCGAGGCCCCCGCGATCTTCGAGCGAGACGGCACGTACAGCGTCGTCACCTCCGGGGCGACGGGCTGGGCGCCGAATCCGCAGACCTATTACACGACCGAGAACCTGATGGGCACGTGGATCCGCGGCGTCGACGCGAACGACGTGAACGAGACCGTCTCGTACAACGCGATCCCCGACGGCGGCGACGGACTGCTGTCGATCGGCGACGTGCGTCGCTCGACCTTCGGCTCGCAGACCACGAACGTGTTCGAGCTCGAACCCGGCAAGTTCGTCTATATGGGCGACCGCTGGAACGAGGGGAAGTCCGACTCCACCTATGTCTGGCTGCCCCTCACCGTGGGCGAGAACGGCCGGTTGGAGATGCACAACCCCGCCGCCGAAGACCCCGCGCGCTACGGAGCGGGTTGGGATGCCTCGTACTGGGACGACAAGGGCTTCGGTCACGGCACCTGGAGAGCCGTCACCACCGGGCTCCCCGAGAGCGTCCGCCGGGGCGCCACCCCGCAGCTGCCGACCAGCGTGCCCGTCGACACCTCCGCCGGCACGGCCCCGGTCGCCGTCACGTGGTCGACGATCGACACGAGCGTGCTCGGCCCCCAGACGATCACCGGCACCCTGGACGCCGACGCGCAGTTCACCGCCGGCCGGTCGTTCCAGCGCACGATCACGGTGGCCGAGCCCGGCATCGCCGACATCGCCCCCGAGGCGACCGTCGCCGCGTCGAGCCGCAACGACCTCGTCGCCACCCTGACCGACGGCAACGCCACGGCCAAGGGCTGGGACGACTGGACCGGCAACGGCTACCCGCGCGACAGCTGGCTGCAGTTCGACTGGGGCACCGACCGCACCTTCGACTCGATCGTCGTGCACACGTACAAGGACGGAGCGACCGCGACCTGGCCCTCGCGCATCCAGGTGCAGTACCGCGACGCGGCCGGCGCGTGGAAGGACACCGCGGTCGAGGCGACCCTCGCTCAGGATGCCGGCACCCCGGCCCCCGTGGCCGTGATCGACGCCCGGACACTCCCGGCGACCAGCGCCCTGCGCCTCCGGCTGACGAGCCAGGCGAACACGTGGCAGTCGATCTCCGAGGTCGACGTGTGGGGCAACGCCTCGGCCATGAACGTCTGCCGAGGGGGTGACGCCTCGGTGTCGGCATCCTTCCATCAGACGAAGTGGGCCACGATGCCCGCTTCGAACGCGTGCGACGGCCGACTCGGCACCGCGTGGTCGACCTGGACCGACGCGGGCGGGAAGGACTCGGCGACCTTCACGATCGAGACCTCCGAGACCCACCGCCTGAACGAGGTGCGCTTCACGAACATCGAGGGCTCCATCGCCGGCGTCTCGCTCGAGTACCGGGATCCTCGCGAGGACGAGTGGAAGCCGCTCCCCCTCACGGGCGACGCTCCGACCGTGACGAACGGCGTCGAGACGACCCTGTCGTTCCGCACAATCCTCGCGACGGGCCTGCGTCTGACGTTCTCGACGCCCGGGTCCTACCTGAAGATCCCCGAGATCGTCGTGCCCGAGGCGGGCGGTATCGCGCACATCGAGCCCGTCCTGCCGGCCCAGCCCAACACCGCCGGTTGGTACACGACCCCTCCCGGGCCCATCTCGCTCTCGCACGACGGCAACACCGACGTCGAGGTGCAGTACCGCATCGATGGCGCGGACTGGCAGACGGGGACGACATTCGACATCACCGCCGACGGCGATCACACCGTCGACTACCGCGCGCTGTGGAACGGCGCCGAGGTGCCCGAGGTCGCGGGGTCGCTCCCCGTCCGCATCGACACCGTCGCACCGACCACCGAGGCCTCGGTCGCGAAGCCCTCGACCCTGCTGCGCCTCGTTCAGCCGGCCGCGGTGTTCCAGGCATTGGCCCCGGCCACAGCCACGGTGGTGTTCTCGGCGACGGATGCCACCTCCGGCGTCGCCCTGACCGAGTACTCGCTCGACGGGACAACGTGGACCACCGGCTCGAACGTGACGCTCACGGGCGCCGGCGACCACGTGGTGCGGTTCCGTTCGACCGACGTCGCGGGCAACGTCGAGCAGGCGCGGTCCGCCACCGTCACGGTCGCGGCGGGCGCTGCCCCGGGCGACGGCGCGGGCACGGGCGACGGTTCCGGAACGGGCTCCGGCACGCCCGGTGCTCCCGCCGGAACGATCGGCGGGTCGGGGAGCTCGGGTGGCGGCACCGCCGGCGGTCTCGCCGTCACCGGCTCGGAGGTGCCCGTGGCTCTCGGCATCCTGGCCCTGGTCGCTTCGGGTCTCGGCGTAGCGCTGCTCGGGGCACGTCGCCGCCGCCGCGCCTGATCGCACCCGCGCGCCCGCCGCACCCGCCGCACCCGCCGCACCCGCCGCACCCGCCGCACCCGCGTTGAGTGTCCAGGACACCCGGACGAAATTTCAAAACGTCCGGGTGTTGTGGACACTCAACCGGCAAACAACCCCTCGCGGGCGCCCGCCGCGGTGCGGTCAGCGCGCGGCCGCCCGGCCCCGGGTCGAGTGTCCAGAACACGCCGCACCGGGCAGCGCGCCCGCGGCGTGTTGTGGACACTCAACGATCGAGACACTCGAGCACTGGCACCGGCACCGGCACCGGCACCGGCACGGCATCCCGCCAACAGCGTTGAGTGTCCACAACACCCGGACGAAATTTCAAAACGTCCGTGTGTTTTGGACACTCGACAGACAGCCCACCCTCGCTGGCCACCCCACGGCGTGTTCTGGACGCTCAACCCCTGAGCGGCGGGAACGGCGGCGGGGCCGGGAGCGGGAGAATGGATGCCATGCGCGCGATGATCATGGATGCCCTGGCCGAAGCCCTCGAGGTGCGCGAGGTCGAGGCGCCGTCCGCTCCGGCGGGCGGGGTCGTGGTCGAGGTGCACGCGACGGGCCTGTGCAAGAGCGACTGGCACGCGTGGGTCGGGCATGACGACGTCGCACTCCCCCACGTTCCGGGGCACGAGCTCGCCGGAGTGATCGTCGAGGTCGGCCCGGGTGTCCAGCGCTGGAGCGTCGGCGACCGCGTGACGGTACCGTTCGTCATGGGGTGCGGGGCGTGCGAGTGGTGCCTCGGCGGTAACGCCCAGGTGTGCCCCGACCAGCAGCAGCCGGGCTTCACCCAGTGGGGCAGCTTCGCCGAGCGGGTCGTGCTGCGGGCGGCCGACACCAACGTCGTGCGCATCCCCGACGACGTCTCGTTCGAAGCGGCCGCGGCCCTGGGCTGCCGCTTCGCCACCGCCTACCGCGCGCTCACGGGTCGGGCCCGGGTGAAGGCCGGCGAGTGGATCACCGTCGTCGGCGCGGGCGGGGTGGGCCTCAGCGCCGTGATGATCGGGGCCGCCCTGGGCGCCCGCGTGATCGCCGTCGACCGCACGCCCGCGGCCCTCGAAGCCGCCCGCCGTCTCGGCGCCGAGCACACGCTGGTGGCCGACGGGTCCGACATCGCCGCCGCCGTGCACGAGCTCACCGGGGGCGGCAGCCACGTCTCCGTCGACGCCGTCGGCAGCGCGCAGACGGCGCGCGACGCCGTGCTGAGCCTGCGCCGGCGCGGTCGACACGTGCAGATCGGACTACTGCCCACCGCCGACGGCATGACCGCCATGCCCATGGCGCGCGTGATCGCGTGGGAACTCGACCTGCTCGGCAGCCACGGCATGGCCGCGGTCGACTACCCCGAGATGCTGTCGCTGATCGAGAGCGGTGCCCTGCGCCCGCAGGAGCTCATCGAACGGGTGGTCGGACTCGACGCCGCCGCCGAGCTGTTGCCGACGATGGACTCGGCATCGCCCGCGGGCATGACGATGATCGACCCGCGTCGGTAGGCGTTACGCCCGGGGCTCGGCGGGGCCGTCGTCGGTGCGCGGAGCCTCGGGCGCGGTCGGGGCACTGGAGGAGTCGGCATCCGGTGCATTCTTCGGCAGGAGCAGCGGACGATCGACCGTCGAGGTGACCTTGGTGGGGTCGACGACCAGCAGCAGCAGCGCGAGCGACACCAGCGTGACGATGAAGGTCGCACCGGCCGCGACCAGACCCACGATGAGCGCACGTTGGATCTCGTCGGCGGGACGCGTCTGGAAGAAGCCCATCGACATGAGCGTCACGAAGCCGGCGAAGAGGGCGGCGATGAATGCCAGGCCGAGAAGCTGAACGGGCTTCATCAGGTCGCGGCGGGTGGTGGGCTTGTCGGTCATGACGCGGCCTCCTCGGAGGGTACGGCCGGAACGGGCTCGGGGCGGCGCGGAGAGAAGCCCGCGATCGCGAGGAACACGGCGACGACCGCCGTGTACCCGCCGAAAAGTCCTACGGCGATGGTGATGCCGGTCAACGTGAACGATCCCGCCCCGGCGATGCTGTAGTCGAGGGCGTACTGCTGGATCGGGAGCATCAGCACGACCCCGAGCACGAGACTCAGGATGCCGATGAGCACGCCGTCACGCGCACCCGCGGCCCCGGCCGTCTTGCGTTGGCGCAGCGCGCCCACCAGCTCGATGACGCCCGAGAGCAGCGCCCAGGCGATGACGACCCCGAAGAAGACACCGGTCGTGCGCCAGCTGCCGACGCTGCCGACCATGCCCGCGACGACCGAGACGACCGCGAGGAGAGCCGGCGTGAGCCGCTGACCGCGCGGGTACACGAGCCACACCGACAGCGCGAACACGAGTCCGGTCGCGAGGGCGAAGCCGCTGAACACGCCGAGCCCGAGAGGGGCCGAGTGATCGGACGAGAAGGTGACCATCACGGCGGCGAGCGCCGCGAAAAGGGCGCGCGCGAGCTGCACGTGGCGAACGTCGAAGGCTCGCGCAGTGGAAGGAGTGGTCACGGAGGGTCCCGGAGAGACGGTGTCGATGGCATCCAGTCTATTCCTCGGCGCCTGGACGGACTTCGTGGACGCTCGACGTCGAGACGCTTGCAGGGCCGTGCCTCAGGCTCCTCGCGCGGGCACGGGGTGCCGGGCGGGAGCGGGCGGGCGCAGCATCGCCATCGGGTCGGCCCCGCGGATGCCGCGGATCGGGGCGATCTCTTCGAAGCCGAGGCGGCCGTAGAGACGACGGTTGTCGGCGGTCGACGATTCGAGGTAGGCGGTCGCGCGGGTGACGTCGAGGGTCTCGAGCCGGGAACGCAGCAGGGCACCCCCGACGCCGAGCCCGCGCGCGGCGGGCGAGACGCCGATCTGCGCGAGGTACCAGTGCGGGGAGCGCGGACGGTGCCGCGCCAGGCGCGACGACAGGACGGCGGCGCGGACGAGACCCGCCACACCGAGCGCCGACAGGTAGCCGGGAAGCTGTCGCCAGGGGAGGGATGCCGTGACGGGGCCTTCCCACGCGGCGACACCCACGATCGCGTCGTCACCGGCGCGACGCGCGAGGTCGACGCTGCCGGTCTCGAAGGGGGCACCGCGAAGCATGGCCGCGAACAGGGTGGAGAGACGCTCGAGACGGCGGCCTCCGGGCAGGATCGCGGCCATCACGGGGTCGTCGTGGAAGGCACGGGCGAGCACGGCCGCGGCCGCGGGGAGGTCCTGCTCACGGGCGGGGGTGATGTGCAGTTCGGTCATCGCGTCCTCCAATTGGTCCAAGTGGATATATTCAGTATGCGAGACTCGACCGGCCCGATCGCTTGGAGAACGCCGTGAACCCCGAGGCCCCCACCCGTGACTACCTCCCCCTCGAGGAGCGCCGGGAGCGCCTGCTCGACGCGGCACTCTCCGTCGTCGCCGATGCGGGAGCGTCGGCCCTGAGCTTGCGACGGGTGGCCGAGCGCGCGGGCGTCGCGCACCGGGTGGTCACCTACGCCTTCGGGAGCAAGACCGCTCTCGTCGAGGCCGTTCTTCACCGGGCCTCGCAGCGCGCCCTCGACGCGGTCTGGGCCGACGACCTGTCCCCCTCCGACTTCGCCGAGGCGGTGCGTCTGTCGTTGCACGGCCTGGCTCGCGACCTCCGCCACCACGAGAGCGAGTACCGCGTCGTGAGCGAGCTCACGGCATCCGCCCGCGCTCATCCCGAGCTCCGCGGCGCGGCGCAGAGCGAGATCGCCGCGAGCACCCGGGCCATCGCCGCGAGCATCGAGCGGTGGTCCGATGCGACGGGCCGCGCTCTGAACACCCCGACACCGATCGTCGCGGCGGCCCTGCGCGCGAGCGTCGACGGGCTGGTCGAGTGGTGGTTGAGCAGCCACGACGAGCAGGCCTTCGACGCCGTCGTCGAGGTGCTGGCATCCGCCTTCATCGGTCGGGAGGCCGATCAGGGGCGACCGCACACGGCCGAGGAGCAAGGGCGATAGCCTCTCGACCATCCCTCGCGCGACACGGGCACCACCCACGTCAGCGAATCGAGGGCCTTGTTTCCGACACCATAGGAGAACATCGTGACCACGCAGCCCGCACCCGCCGGAACGACCTACCCGGGCAAGACGCTCGGCATCATCGGCCTGATCGTCGCCTTCCCGTTCAATCTGATCGGCCTGATCATCTCGATCGTCGCTCTCGTGCAGTCGAAGAAGGCCGGGTACAAGAACACCCCGGCGCTGATCGGCATCATCGTCGGTGCGGTTCTTCTCGTCGTGGGCGTCATCGTCGCCATCATCCTCATCAGCGTCTTCGCGAGCCTCTTCGCCGCGTGCGGCGACCTGGGCCCGGGGCAGCACTACGTCGACGGCGTGACGTACACCTGCTCCTGATCGCGTTCGACGGGCAGAGCGACCGGCCGTTCGGCTCGGTCCCTCTGCCCGTTCTGCATTGCGCCTGGGCTCGCCTACCGCGAAGACCGGCGGCGCCGCTCACTCGACGAGCTGACGCTCCTTCTCGGCCAGCGTGCGCTCCACGGCCGCGGCGACGCGGTCGTCCTCCGCTTGCTGGGCACGTCGACGGCGCTCGCGGAGCAGCCGCGGCCCGAACACGATCCCCGCGACGACCAGCGCGACCAGGAGCAGCAGCGGCCAGGGAATCGCCCAGCCGAACGTCGAGACCTCGAGCGGGTCGAGCGTCGAGATCGAGCCCGCGGCATCCGTGACGATCGGGGTCGCCGACACCGAGGCGATCACTACGCCCATCGCGGCCACCGCGGGCACCCGCACCTCGCGCTCCCAGCTCTCGCCGGGAAGCAGCGTGGGGGCGGCCGCCTCGGGCGCGGACTCGAGCCGTGCGACACCGAAGGGGCCGGTGACGGCGTCGGTCTCGTCCGCCGAGAGCGAGACGTTGCCCGTGTTGTGCAGGCGGTAACGCACGGTGGCGTCGCCGAACAGGAACGGCACGAAACCGCCGTCCCACCCGACACGCAGATCGTCGACGGCGAGGGCCGGGGCGAGGTCTCCCCCGACGCGGATGCCGGTGCGGATGCCCAGGCGACGGTCGACGTTGACGTTCGCGGTGGCGTCGGCCACCGTGAGCGAGGTGACGACCCCGCCCGCGTAGTCGCCGGGGGTGGCGTTCTGGGGGACGTCGACCGCGAACGGCACCTCGACAGTCTGGCCCGCGGGAACGGAGACGTGGCGCTGCGGCACGGTGACCCACGCGCCCACGCCGACCGGCTGGTCGTTCGCCACACGGAGATCGAGGGCGCCCGTCGAGCTCGTGAAGCCGTCGGCCGCGTAGACGTCGAGCTCGATGGCCTCGGTGCCGCGGTTGGCGACGACGAGGGCGTCGTCGAGGTGGGCGCCGGGGTTCAGCGCGTAGCTGTAGTTCGTGCGGTCGGCGCCGAGGGCGTTCGAGGCGGTGCGCACGGTCCAGGTCACATCGTCGGTCGCAGCCATCGCGGGCGCGGCGCTCAGCGCCGCCCCGGCGACCAGGGCCGCGGCCAGGGAGAGAGCGGCGACCCGCGAGGGGGTGGGCAGTCCAGTCATGGGGGGAAGTCCTTCGGGAGGGGCACCGGCGGGGAGACGGACTCCCCGCCGGTGCTGTTCGCTGGTCAGCCGGCCAGCGCGGTGAGGGTCAGGGTCGCGCGGTAGCTTCCCTTGTCGATGGTGTTGGGGATCTTCAGGTCGAGATCGGCACCGACGACGCCGGCGCTGCGGTCGTGGCCCACGGGGGCCGCACCGAGCAGACGCGAGACCGACAGACCGTCGCCCCCGTCGTAGCCCGAGTTCACCGCGGCACCCGCAACGGCTCCGGCACCGGCGGTGACGACCTTCGGCGACCAACCGAGGAACGAACCCTTGAAGGTCTTGCCGTTGTCGGTGAAGTCGCCCACCGACGCCGAGACCGACCATGGCGACTTGCTCGCGCGGGTGTCGGTCACGGTGATCGGGTTGATCTGACCGGTGGCCTCGAAGTACTGCATGTTCTTCTCGGTCGCGGTACCCATGTCGACCAGGCCGTTGTGACCGTTGATCGTCCAGCCGAACTCACCCGGGGCGCTGGTGGGCACATCGACCTGGATGTCCTGGCCGTCGCCGTGGTTGGGGTGGATCGTGACCTCGTCCTGGATGGTGCCGACGGCCTCGGCCGGCTTCGAGCCGTTCTCGGGGCCGCACCACAGCACCTTCTTGAGCTCGACCGCCGCGTTCGGCGCGTCGCAGGTTCCGGAGCGGATGTTCTGGACGATCAGCTGGTCCTTCTTCACCTGCACCTTCACGTACGAGCGCACGTGCTCCTGGTTCTGCACGGAGTTGTACCAGTAGTTCGCCGGGTTCAGCGGGTCGGCGCCGTTACCGGCTCCGCTCGTGCCGCTGTTGTCGGGTGCGGTGATGTCGTAGTACTTCGAGCCGGATGCCGAGTTCGCGGTGACGTAGACCACGCCGCCGGGTCCTTCGAAGACCTCGTCCTGACCGGGCTTCTCGTCGGCGTTCGCCTTGGCGCCGTTCTTGATCTCGTACGAGCGCGAGTAGCTGTGGTCGTGGCCCTGGAGCACCAGGTCGACACCGAGCTTTGAGAACGCGGTGGGGAAGTCGGTGCGACGGATCTTGTTGTCGGCGTCCTTGGCGTGATCGGCCGGCGAGTAGATCGCGTGGTGGTACACGAGCACCGTGTACTTGGCATCCGCTCCGTGCTTGTTGACGACGTCGGTGACGTACGAGATGTGCGCGTCGTCGCCGCCGCCGCCCTGCGAGGTGGCGTAGCTGTTGCTGTTCAGGTCGATGTACAGCACGTCCTTGTAGATGAACCAGTAGTCGCCGCCCGACTCGGTGCCGATGCTGCCCGAGCCCTTGCGGTAGTAGGCGCCGGAGCGGTCGGTGTTGGGCGTGTACAGGTGCTGCTCGTACGCCTTGCCACCCACGTCGTGGTTACCGATCGTGGCGACCCACGGGTACTGACGCAGCTGGTCGGGGGCCAGGAACGAGTCCCAGTGCGACTCGGTGTTAGCGGTCTCGACCTGGTCGCCGCCCGAGACGAGGAGCTCGGCGTTGGGGTTGGCGCCCACCGCGACGTTCATCGTGTCCTGCCAGCCGGCCTGATCCTTCGCGAGGTTGCCGGACGAGCCGATCTGCGGGTCGCCGAAGAAGAGGAAGTCGTAGTCGCCCTCGAACGACTGCGTCTTGAAGGAGTACGTGTTCGACCAGTTGCCGTCGGAGCCGACGCGGTACGAGTACGCCGTGTTCTCGGCGAGGCCCGTGATCGTGGCGTGACGGTTGAAGCCGCCGCTCGAGGCGATGTTCGCGGTCCCGGATGCCGAGAACGTCGTGGCCGACGCCGGGAACTGGCCGTTGGTCACCGCCGAGGTCGGCGCGAGCTGCACCGTCTGGGCGGTGTCGGCCGAGGAGTACCAGGTCACGATGCGCTGCGACTGGTCGGCACCGACGCCGAGGATGATGCCGGTGAGGCTGGCCGTGGTGTCGGCCATCGCCGCCGGGACGCTCGCCACGCCCGTGAGGACGAGTGACGCGCCGACCGCGGCGGTTGCGATCCACGAGACACGGCGACGCGTGCGCGTCCCGTGCGACGTCGATGCGGTGAGGAACATGGCTGTCCGTTTCTTTCGAGGGGGTCTCTGGTGCGCTCACCGATGGCGAGCGCAGTCCACGCTCCGCCCACCGGGTGACATCGGGGTGAATTGTTGACTCAGCACACGTATCGACTGCGCCAACTCCCGTCACTCGAGGCCGAAGATGCGCTGCACGAACCAGACGAGACCGGCGACGGTGACCACCACCGCGATCGCGGCACTCACCCACATGCCCACGCGCGGAGCCCGGCGACGCAACAGGACGAGCAGCGGGAAGACGATCACGATGATGCCGATCTGCACGGCCTCGATGCCCACGTTGAATACCAGAAGCGACCAGAGCAGAGTCCACGACCACGGCTCGTCGATGCCCAGCGCCGAGGCGAATCCGAGACCGTGCACAAGGCCGAAGAGGAACACCACGGCGACGCGCAGCCAGCCCGCGCGGTCGAGGCGGAGGAAGCCGTGAGCCTTCGAGAGGTCCTGGTCGACCCGGCCGGGGCGCAGCAGGCGCCAGAGGTACCAGGCCGCGACGACGGCGATCGAGAGCGCGATGGTCGGCTCGACCACCTCGGGAGGAGCGGCGATCACCCCGGTCGCGGCGAGGATGAACGTCACCGAGTGCGCGAGGGTGAATGTCGTCGCCGCGATCACGATCTCGCGCAGACGCCTCGACCCGACGATGAGCGCGAGCAGGAAGAGGATGTGGTCGATCCCGGTGAGAAGGTGCTCGGCGCCGAGGCGGAAGAACTCCCAGAAGCGTTCGAGCGGCGTCTGCGCGGTCGTGAACGACGGGTGCTCGGCATCCAGGACCGTGCTCCCCTCGTGCAGGTCGAGGTCGTAAGTAAGGATCGTCTTCGTATCGGTGACGAAGCCCTCCGCGTCAGGGAAGAGCGAGGCCCTGATCTCGTGGCCGTTCTCCGAGGGCGGGCAGGTGTCTTCGAGCGTGACGACGGCGTAGGGGACGCCGTCCTGCTGGGTCATCGAGATGGCGTCGTCCAGGCGCGGGGTGCACGCGGCTCCCGCCGCCGTGATCTGGAACCGCTCCGTGACGTAGCGGGCGATCGTGTCGCGGTGTGCGATCAGGACGGCCGCCTGCTCGGCCGCGTCGCCGTCTGAGAACGCCGCCATACCGGCCTGATAGAGCGGGTCGTCCTTCTCGGCGTCGGCGGCGGAGACGACGAGCAGGTCGTACTCGAGCTGCAGCTCGGAACGCACGACGCCGGTGCCGCCGCTCTCGAGGTGCGCGTAGACGACCGACAGGATGCCGTGGGCCGAGGCCGGCGCCGCCATCGACAACAGTGCCGCGATCCCCGCGGCGACGAACAGGACGCGCGAGAGGACGCGCCGAACAAAGACAGACATGTGCACCTTTCCGTCGGAGATGGTGCGCGCTCGTCGTGAACGGTTGCCCGCGATGCGGGGAACGGAAACGAAACGTGCGGGCGTCGTTCTCTCGCGGTCCACCTGCGCGGTCCAGGGTGAGGGGGTGAAGCGAAAGGTCCTGGCCGCGGTGGCGGCGACGACGATGGTGGCGGTCCTGTCCGGGTGCGCGAGCGACGAGGGCTGGTCGGCGATGCGCCCCGCCCCGGTGGCGGTCGGGTCGCCCGCCCCGGGTTTCGCCCCGGCCACGGCCCCGGCGCCCGAGTCGACGCACACCCCCGCCCCCGGTTCGTGGAGCGGGGTGAGCGCTCCCGCCGGTTACCGCGTGGTGCTGCTCACGGTGGGAGACGACGCCCCCACCGCGACCCTCGTCGCCGCGGTGCAGGACTGGGCGACCGAGACGCGTGCCGACCTGCGCGTGGTGCACGCCGACGACGACATGATCGACGGGGCCGTGCGGGCGATGGACCTCAACCCCGACCTCATCATCAGCGCGGGCGACGCCCTCGTCGACCCGCTCGCCACGGTGACCGCCAACCACCTCGATCGGCAGTTCCTCATCGTGGGCGCCGAGCTCGCCGAACCGACCGAGAACGTCACGGCCGCCGACTGGACCGGGGCGGCCTACCGCGGCGAGGGCCTCGGCACCGCCGCCGCGTACGACCCGGCGACCTTCACGCCCGAGCGCGCCGGGGCCGCGGTGCGCGCCGGGGTCGCGGCCGTGCTCACGGGTCTACGCGGCGTCGTGCTCTGGATCGACTGAGGCGGCGAGGCGCGGCGCTCAGGCACGGCACGCGAGCGCGGAGCTCAGGCGCGGCGACGGCGCCGAGCGACACGCACGGCGGCACCGCCCGCCACGGCCGCGGCGGCCAGGGCGGCACCCCACAGCGCGATCTCGACCCCCGTGGCGGGGAGCGTCCCGGGGCGCGGGGTGCTGGCATCCGGGACCGCGTCCGAAGAGGGCGTCGGCGAGGGCGAGGTCGGAGCGCCCGTGCGCGCGGGCACCTGTACCTGGATGACCATCGAGTCGTCGGTCGAATCGGCGCTGCCGGCGGCAAGGGGTACCCACAGGACGGATGCCACGAGCACCGCCGCCGTCACCTTCAGGGAGTTCACGGTGGAGAGTCTGTCCGGGGAAGGTGAAAACGGGGCCACCGGAGGGTGAATTGCAGATCGATCCCGAGGAGGACCCGGATACTCCCCGGGGCGGACGACCGCGCGGCACGCGATCGCTGAGATGGAACCATGACCTCCTCAGCTGTGCTCACCGCCTCCGGCCTCATCAAGCAGTACGGCGAGCTGCGCGCCCTCGACGGCGTCTCGCTCACGATCCGCGCCGGCGAATCCGTCGCCGTGATGGGCGCCTCGGGCTCGGGCAAGACCACGTTGCTGCATTGCCTCGCCGCCGTCATCGCCCCCGACGCGGGCTCGATCGTGCTCAGCGCGCCGGGCGCCGCCCCGCGCGAGCTCGTCGGGCTGAGCGAGAGCGAACGCTCCCGGGTACGCCGAGAGGCGCTCGGCTTCGTCTTCCAGGAGCACCTGCTGCTGCCCGAACTCACCGCCGTCGAGAACGCGGCGCTCCCGCTGCTGTTGAAGGGGCTACGACGACAGGATGCCGAGCGGCACGCCGCCATGTGGCTCGCTGCCCTCGGGCTCGCGGGCCTCGAGGGTCGCCGCATCGGTCAGCTTTCGGGCGGTCAGGCGCAGCGCGTCGCGATCGCCCGCGCCCAGGTGACCGGGGCCCCCGTCGTGTTCGCCGACGAGCCGACCGGCGCCCTCGACTCCACCACCTCGTCGGAAGTGCTCGATGCCCTGCTGCTAGCCACGACCGGTCAGGGCCGCACCCTCGTCATGGTCACGCACGATGCCGACGTCGCCCGCCGCTGCTCACGGATCGTGCGGGTGAGCGACGGACGCATCGTCGGTGATTCGGCGACGGATGCCGTCCGCTCGGCGCCGGGTGCTGCCCCGACCCCGGGTGCCGCCCCGGCCCCGGGCGTCGTTCCGACCCCGGGCGTCGTTCCGACGTCGGCGGAGGCGAACCGATGAGCACCGTCCTCCCGCTCGCCCGGCTGCTCTCGCGGCCCGCGCGCCAGGGCCGGGCGGCGATCGCCCTCCCCGTCGTCGCGTTCGCCGTCACGACCGCTCTGCTGCTCGTGGTCGCGGGCGGTGCGCGCATGTTCCTCGTGGATCCCCGGGCCGGGGCCGAGGCCGGGCTGTACGGCATCCTGGCCGTGCTCGCTCTAGTGCTGCTCGCCGTACCCCTCGTCACCCTCGGAGCGGCGGCCGCGCGCCTGACCAGCCGCCGCCGCAACGACCGGCTCGCGACGCTGCGCCTGCTCGGCGCGAGCACGCGCGAACTGTGGTCGCTGACCGTGCTCGAAGCGACCGCCGTCGCCGCCGCGGGAGCCGCCGCCGGAGTCCTGCTGTACGCCGCCCTCCTCCCCCTCGTCGGGCTGCTGCCGTTCTTCGGCGGACCGGTCGGCGTCGGAGCCGTGATCGTGGATCCGCTGCTGGGCGCCGGGGTGCTGGCATCCGTGGTGCTCATCGGCGCGGCGAGCGCCGCCGCGAGCCTGCGAAAGGTGACCGTCACCCCGCTCGGTGTGCGCACGCGCAGCGAAGCGCCGGTGAAGAAGACCACGGCCTTCGTCGTCGGTGCGGTGCTCATCGTCGCGGTCGTGGCGCTCGTGGCGAACTTCGGCACCCTGGCCCCGATGCTCGGGGCGGCCGTGGCCGTCGCGGTGCTCCTCGGCCTCTTCGCCGGAGCCCTCGGCCTGCTCAACCTCATCGGCGCCCCCATCGTCGCCGCCCGCGGACGCATGATGGCCCGCCGCGCCCGCTCCGCCGCCGAGCTCGTCGCCGGTCGCGAGCTCGCCGCCCACCCCGGCCCCGCCTGGCGCCGGGTGTCGGGGATGGCGCTCGTGTCGTTCATCGCGGTCGTCGCCGGGTGCGGTCTCGCGATCGCCGACATCGCCGGAGACGCCGGGCCGCTCATGGCCGACATCCGCACGGGCGTGCTCGTGACGCTCGGCATCGCCTTCGTGCTGCTCGCGTGCGCGGTGGGGGTGACGCAGGCGGCGTCGGTGCTCGAGGAGCGCGAGCTGATCGTGGGCCTGGACCGCCTCGGCATCCCGGATGCCGAACTCCGCCGCGCCCGCCGCATCACCGTGATGGTGCCGCTGCGGTGGGCCGCCGTAGGAGGCGCAGCCCTGGGGCTGATGCTCGCGTTCCCCATCGTCGGGATGAGCCTGATCATCGCTCCGCTGGCGGTGCTGACGATCGCGCTGACCTTCGTCGCGGGCTTCGCCCTGGTGGCCGCGGCCCTGGCCTCGACGCGGCCGATCGTGACCGGCATCCGCCGCGGCGCGCTCTGAGCCGCGCGCTCTCCCACCCCCTGCCCGCCCCGGTCGAGTATCCAAGGCACGCCGCACGCGCCCCCGCGTCCGCGGCGTGTTTTGGACACTCAACGCTTCGAGCGGGCCCTCCCCGGGTCGAGTGTCCAAAACACCCGGACGCCCCCCGCGACACGTCCGGGTTTCCTGGACACTCAACACACACCCCGCGGCCACCCCGTCGAGTGTCCAGAACACGCCGCACGCGCCCCCGCGTCCGCGGCGTGTTTTGGACACTCAACGCTTCGAGCGGGCCCTCCCCGGGTCGAGTGTCCAAAACACCCGGACGCCCCTCGCAACACGTCCGGGTTTCGTGGACACTCAACACACCCTGCGCCCCGGACGCGCCGAGACGGGTGCTGGCGGGTGCTACCGTGCCCGAGTGATCCCGGATGCCACTTCCCCGCGCCGTATCCACGTCTCGGCCGCGGTCATCACCGACGCCGACGGCCGCCTGCTGCTCGTGCGCAAGGCCGGCACGACGGCGTTCATGCAGCCCGGAGGCAAGCCCGAGGCCGGCGAGACGGCCGCCGAGACCCTCGCGCGCGAACTCGCCGAAGAGGTCGGCCTGCGCGTCGACCCCGAGCTGCTCGAACCGCTCGGCTCCTACGCCGCGAGCGCGGCGAACGAACCGGGTTTCGAGGTTGTGGCCGAGGTCTTCCGCGTCGACATCGGCGACCAGAACCCGACCCCGGATGCCGAGATCGCCGAGCTCCGCTGGGTCACCGCGGCCACGGCATCCGGTCTCGAGATCGCACCTCTCGCCCGCGAGTACTTCCTGCCCGCCTGAGGCCCGCGCGAGCCCGCGGCTCACGTTGAGTGTCCAAAACACCCGGACGGATTCGAAAACCGTCCGGGTGTTTTGGACACTCAACCGGGCGGGGCGGGCGCGGGGCACGCCCCGCGGCGCCCTACCAGCTGCCCTTGCTGTAGTCCTTGAGGAAGATGCCGAACAGGTCCTCGCCGGCCTCGCCGCGCACGATCGGGTCGTACACGCGCGCCGCGCCGTCGACGAGGTCGAGCGGGGCGTGAAAGCCCTCCTCGGCCAGGCGCACCTTGGTGAAGTGGGGGCGCTCGTCGGTGATCCAGCCGGTGTCGACGGCGGTCATCAGGATGCCGTCCGACTCGAACATCTCGCGGGCGCTCGTGCGCGTGAGCATGTTCAGCGCGGCCTTGGCCATGTTCGTGTGGGGGTGGCCGGGGCCCTTGTATCCGCGGCCGAACACGCCCTCCATCGCCGAGACGTTGACGATGTACTTGCGGCGCGCGGTCGACGCCGCCATGGCGGGGCGCAGACGGCTGACGAGCAGGAACGGCGCGGTCATGTTGGCGAGCTGCACCTCGAGCATCTCGAGGGGCTCGACCTGGTCGACGTGCTGCGTCCAGCTGTTGATGCGGTCTTCGTCGGGAACGAGTCCGCCCGCGTCGATCGCCGTGCCGGCGGCCAGACGCTCGAGCGACGACGACCCCGCGGCCATCGCCTCGGCGGTCAGCTCGTCGGCGGTGCGTGCGGCCGAGGCGAGGATCGGGTGCGCCGACACCGACTGCGCGAGCGCGAGGGGGTGGGCGTCGTTCGTGTGGCCGAACGTGACGAGCTCGGGCAGCGGGCCGTCCGGGAGCGGTGCGAGTTCGGCATCCACCAGGGGTTTGTAGGCCCCCGGAGACCGCCGGACCGTTTGAGCTGCGTTGTTGATGAGGATGTCGAGAGGGCCCTCGGATGCCACGGACTCCGCCAACCCGATCACCTGAGCGGGGTCGCGCAGGTCGATGCCGACGACCTTGAGCCGGTGGATCCACTCGGCACTGTCGGGCAGCGACGAGAAACGGCGCACCGCATCGCGCGGGAACCGCGTGGTGATGGTCGTGTGGGCGCCGTCGCGCAGCAGCCGCAGCGCGATGTACATGCCGATCTTCGCGCGACCGCCGGTGAGGAGCGCCCGCTTGCCGGTGAGGTCGGTGCGAGCGTCGCGCTTCTCGTGGCTCAACGCCGCGCAGTCGGGGCAGAGCTGGTGGTAGAACGCGTCGACGAGCGTGTAGTCCTGCTTGCAGATGTAGCAGGCACGGGCCTTGATGAGCTCGCCCGCGAACGGCATCGACGTGCGCGCGGCGAGCGGGATGCCGCGGGTCTCGTCGTCGATGCGGTCGGCGGCGCCCGTGGCGGTGGCGGCGACCACCGCGCGGTCGGCTTCGGCGATGCGCTGACGCTTCTCTTTGCGCGACTGGCGCTTGACGTCCTTGTAGAGCTTGCCGGTCTGCCGTCGCAGGGCGATGTACGCGGGATCTTCGGGGTCGAGCGACGACGCTGCGTCGATGACGCGCAGCGCGATCTCGAGCTCGGTCGGATCGATGGATGCCGACCGCGCGGCATCACGGTCGGGGCTCAGCTGTGTTTCGGGCACAGGGAAGTGTACCGAGGCGAGTCTGAACGATCGTCGGGCCGGGCGTGTCGGCACCGGCGCCCCCGCGTCACGAGAACAGGGCATGCCACCAGAACAGGCCGATCAGCCGCGAAACGCCCTGTTCTCAGGCGCACAGCCTGTTCTCGGCGCACGCCCGCGCCGCGACCGCCCGGCACCCGGCGCGTCACGAGAACAGGGGATGCCACCAGAACAGGCCGATCCGCCGCGAAACACCCTGTTCCCGGGCGCACGGCCTGTTCTCGACGCGCACCCGCGCCGCGGCCTGTTCTCGGCGCAGGCCCGCGCCGGAACCGCCGGCCCCGCGCATCAGCCCTGCCCGGACTCGACCCAGCGGGTGTGCGCCTTCAGCGCGTGCAGCACCGCCAGGCGCACCGCGAAGTACAGCACCGCGCCGATCGCGACCAGGGCCACGCCCCAGGTGAGCAGAAGGATGAAGATATGCGCCCCGAACATCCCGCGAGCCTAGCGGGAGGCACGGGAGGCGGCCACTGAAGCGTGCGCCTCTCCCCCGACCGCAGCCCCCGTGCCCTCGGACACGTGCCGCGACCGGTCGTACCGCAGCAGCCATTTCTGCGCCGGGATCTCGACGGCCCGGTGCAGCACCCACGCGATGGCCAGGGCGATCGCGAAGGCGGCGAGCGCGAGCAGGAGCGCGTGCCGCCACGGCAGCTGCGGGTGCCCCTCGGGCCACGACGACGACACCGAGGCGATCACGAGCAGGTGCACGAGGTAGAACGCGAACGACACGCGTCCCAGCTCCTGCCACAGGGGTCGCGCGAGGAACGTCGACCGCCCGTGCGCGTCGGCGGCGGCGAGAGAGGCCACCAGCAGAGCGAACGACCCGACGGTCGCGGCGAGACCGGGGTGGATGTCGGTGCCCGGGATCGGAGGCGCCTCCGACAGGGCGTAGCCCACGACGGCGAGCGGGACCGTGTAGCGCAGCTTCAGCGGCATCCATGCCCCGCTCTTCATTACCAGCGCGAGGGTGACGCCCAGGACGAACTCGGGCAGGCGGAGCAGGGGGGTGGATGCCGCCGCCATCGGCACCGGCGAGATGGCGGCGATCTGCGGGGCGAGGGCGACGAGCACGAGCGATACCACGACCACCACGACCCGCGCGCGGTTCGACAGGCGCACGAGGGGCCGGATGAGGAACGGGAAGCTCAGGTAGAAGAAGGCCTCGCACACGAGCGACCAGCTCGCGGGGTTGCCGGCCTGCCACCAGTCGGGCACCCAGCCGTTGACGAGGAGGACGTTGGCGACGAGGGGTGCCGCGCCGTCGGTGCGGATCTCGGGCACGAACGTCGACGCGGCGATCAACGCGAGCACGACCCCGACGACGTGCAGGGGGTAGATGCGCGCGAAGCGGTGCCAGTAGAACGACCCGGCGCTCTGCCGCGGCTTGTAGCCCCAGGCGAGAACGAAACCCGAGAGGATGAAGAAGAGGGTGACGCCGGTCTTCCCGGCCTCGAAGACGAAGGCCCAGACGGTGCCGGCCGTTCCGCCGAAGTACTCGACCGCCATGAGGTGGTGGCCGAAGATCAGCATCGCCGTGGCCCACCGGAGCCCCGTGAGCGACGGCAGGTGGCGAGCGGGATTCGCGGGCCGGGATGCCGTGGGTGCGACGCGAGGAGCGGATGCCGTCATCGTGCTGATGGTCATCGCCTCCGTGTCGTCGCTCGCGCCGGCGGTCAGGAACCCGTGCGGGCGCACGAGTCCACACCGACCCCAAGAAGGTACCCGTCGAGTGTCAAGAAACGCCTGAAAAGGCTGAGGCTTGACGGCAGCGGCATCCCTCGCGCGTTCGCGATGCGACCGAGAGAACGCTTCCGCTCGTGCGTTGTGGGGCGAGACGCGGTGGCATCCGCCTCACGCCACGACGAGCTGTGCGGCCACTCGCCCGATACGCGCGCGCAGCTCGGAGACCGTCGTGTCGAATGCCTCGATGCTGCCGCTCTTCGCGGGGTCGCGAATCGACCAATGCACATCGTCGCGGCCTTTCATCTGCTCGTGCGCCTGGTCGCAGACGCTGATGAGGAAGTCGCCGGGGCGGGCCACCTGTTCGAGCGCGCGGGGAACGGCACCCGGATCCAGAGAAATCCCGTGACGGGTCGCCGCCTCGATCGCGCCGGGATTCACGCGGTCGGCCGGGTGCATTCCTGCCGAGGCGGAGGGGATGCCGCTGTGCTCCGCCCAGATCGCCTGCGCCAGCTGCGACCGCGCGGAATTGGCCGTGCAGATGAAGACGACCCGCCCCTCGACGGCGGTGTCCGCGACGGCGAGAGCGGAGAACGCCTCGGGGATCAATTGCAGATATGTGCGGCGGCCGTCGGATTCCGAACGAACGCGGCGAACGATCCCGCGCTCGTGCAGAACATTGGTGTGGAAGGCCACGAGATTCGACTTCATGCCCAGCGCCAGCGCGATCTCGCTCGACGACATGTCGCCGAATGCGAGAAGGTCGACGATCCGCAGTCGACCGCGGTCGCCGAGCGCCGCGAAAGCGTCCACTCTGCGCTGAAGGTCGTCCATTATGCACCCCGAGAATGCCCCGCGCCATCCGGTCGCGAGAAATGCCGTTCGCTCAGTAGCGTTTGAGCGATCGCGACCGGTGAAGGTCCAAGTCACCGGTTGCGATCCCTAGACAAGCACAGCAACGAGGGAGTTTCCCATGGGTATCGGCAGCGGCATCGCACTTTTCGTGATCGGCGCCATCCTGGCCTTCGCGGTCAACCTCGACCTCGGGGGCGTCGCGAACCTCCAGACCATCGGCTACATCCTCATGGCCGCCGGTGTCGTGATCTTCCTGATCAGCCTCGTGTTCATGTTCCGCCGTCGCTCCGTCGAGTCGGTGAGCCGCTCGACCGTCGATCCGGCCAACGGCCAGCGCGTCACCACTCGTCGCACCAGCGACAACGGCGACCCGCTTGTGTGACGACGCTGTCCGAGCTTCTCTCGCACACCGACCGACCCCACGGCGGGCACTCGATGGGCACGACCGACACGATGGCGCTACCGTCGCTCGGCGGTGCCTTCGCCGGGCGCTATCGCCTGGTCGAACGCCTCGGAGCCGACCGCCAAGGGACGGTCTATCGCGCTCGCGACGACGTGCTCGCCCGCGATGTGGCGGTGAAAGTCTTTCCGCTCGATCCCGACGAGGTCGCTCATCCTCGGCGCAGATTCGCGGCCGCGCGCATTCTGACCGCCCTCGACCATCCGTCGCTGGTGACGCTCTACGACGCGCACCTCACTCACGACGAACACGGTTTCCTCGTCATGGAGCTCATCCCGGGGCCCACGCTGCGTCAGCACCTCGACGACCACGGCTCACTGACCCCCGACCTGGCCGCGGGTCTCTTGCAGGACATCGCCGACGGCCTCGCCACGATCCACAAGGTGGGCATCGTCCACCAGCATCTCGAGTCGTCGAACGTGCTGCTGCGCCCCGAGCGTGCCGCCTCGCGTCCCTTCACCGCCGTTCTCGCCGACTTCGGCGTCACCCAGGTGCTCGGCGCCCGGCCCGCTTCCGCCGAGACGCATCCGGATGCCGAGTACCTCCCGCCCGAGCGACTGCGCGGCGGCCCCGCGACACCGGCATCCGACATCTACGCCCTGGGTCTGCTCGCGGAGGAGATGCTCACGGCCGACGGTCCGCTCAGCGGCGGGGCGATGCAGGAGCTGTTGCTCGCTCCCCTCGACTACGACCCCGAAGTTCCGCGCGATTTCGGGTACGGCTGGGAGGTGCTCCTCACTGCCATGACCGATCCGGATCCCGAGGGGCGTCCCACCGCGAGCGAGGTCGCCGAACTCGCGCGCGAGCTGCGCGGCGGACCCGCGCCGGCGAACGCCGTCGACGTCCCCGCTGACGCCGAACCGGTGACCGCCCTGCGCGCCGTGCACCAGACCCGAGAGACGACCGCGCGTCGGCGCCGACCGCCGCTGTGGGCGTGGGTCACGCACTATCGCTGAACTCCTCGGCCACCCGTGACCGGTGAAGCACGACGCGGAGTCTCCGCGCGCGACGACGGGACGGCGGCACCAGAATGGGAACATGTCGTCCCTCCCCCCGAACGTCCCGCCGACCGGGCTCTCGCCCGCGCCGATCGCGGCTGCGCCTCCGCGCGGCATCCTGCCCTGGGCCATGGGTTTTCTCGTCCTGATGCCCATCCCCTTCTTGGGCGCGGTCGTCTCGGGCGTCTGCATGGCGGTCACGGGCGGCGGCGCGCGGCGCGCGGGCGGCGTCGCTCGGGAGAACGCCCGGTCAGCCCTCAACTGGGGGCTGACCTACCTGGTCCTGTCGACGATCCTTCTCGTCCTGCACTTCGTGCTGCTGTTCAGCCTCACCGCCGACGGCCCGGTGTCGGGATTCTTCCCCCTCGGCATTCCGATCACGCTGTACCTGCTGCTCGGCGTCCTGCACGTCATCGTGGTCATCGTCGGCACGGTCCGCGCGTCCGGCGGCACGGCGGTGCGGGTGCCGTTCGCCATCCCCTTCCTGCGCCGCTGACAGCGCGCGGTCATTCCTCGGTCGGCAGCGCGCGCTGAACGACGAGTCGTCGAGCCTCGACCGCGGCGGCGGCGAAGTCGGCATCCGGATCGTCCATGATGATCGCCGTGGCCCGGGCGTGCGCGCTGACGACGTCGTACGGTGAGGCCGCGGCGCGTTCGACGGTCGGCTCGGCGCGGAAACCGATCGCGGCGAACGCGCGGCTCAGGCTCCGCTGGGTGTCGTGATCGCCCCGGCCGAATTGGGTCGACAGCTCGTCGGCGAGGCTCTCGTGCTGGTCGTCGGGAACGAGACCGGATGCCGTCCGCCAGGCCGCCCGCGCCACCTCGGGGTGCCTGTCGCGCAGGATCACCGGCGTGATCACCGTGAACGCGACGGGGTCGCCGATCTTCGACAGCGTGTGCAGGGCCTGGCTCCGCGCCTGCGGAATGTCGGACCCGACCTCGGGAAGCAGCGCGGCCACCGTTCGCGCGGAATCGTGCCGCGTGAGCGCCCAGGTGAGCATGTCGCGCACGAAGAAGTCGGCCTCGACAGCGCATCGTGCGACCAGCACCTCGATGTAGCGGTCGTCGGGGCGAGTTCCCGCGGCGAGCGCCGCCTGCAGTCGCGCCGACGCATCGGAGTGCTCGAGGGCCGCGCGCAGCCGGTCGGCGGGTGTGGGCTCGGTCATGGCGATCCCTCCTTCGGATCCAGCGTGTCACGGCGCGGGGCGGGTGGGGCCTTTCTGCCGGCAGGGTCAGCGGCTCGGGGAGCAGCGTGCGCGCCGCCTCTTCATGCGTGACGTGATCCACCCGCAGGGCCTGGCGCCGATGGGGAACGATGCGCCTGGCAGCACTCGGCGTCAGAGCGGAAGCATTGGCGCGCTGACATCCGTTTGTTACCTCACGGACTGATATGGAACAAAACGGGTCAGATATGGTCTTCGGTGTACCTGATGCCCCGTGCGTCATCCCGTCTGCCAACTCAGGAGAACCACTATGCGCTCGCCCTCGTCAACATCCGCTCGTCGTGTCGTCGCGGGAGGTGTGGGCCTTGTCATGACCGCGGCGATGACCTTCGCCGGGGCGGTCACCGCGCAAGCGTCCGACACCTCATGCGACTCGGGTGTGTGCACGGTGACATTCGGCTACACCGGCTCCCCCGAAGAGTGGACGGTCCCCGCGGGCGTCACCAGTATCGAGGCGAGTGTCCTTGCCGGTTCGGGTGGCCGCGCAACATGGCAGAGCCAGGTCATAGGGTCGGGCAAGACCGGTCTCGGTGGCGCCGTGACAGCGACACTTTCGGTGAGCCCCGGCGAAGAACTGATCGCTACCGTTGGCGGTGCGGGCCAGACCGGCGTCAGCACCCACGACACGCCCCCCGCTAATGGCGGGTATGGCGGAGGCGGATCAGCCGGCAAAAAGCCTACCGACGGCAATTACGGCAGCGGCGGCGGCGGTGGCGGCAGCTACCTCGTCGGAGCGGGGCCGCTTCTCATGGCAGCCGGCGGTGGCGGCGGGTCCAGCGTCGCTATGGTGAAAACCGGAGACAACTTCACCGTCTACTCCGTACCCGGAGGTGACGGAGGGTCTACGGGCGCCGGTTCATCCGGAAGCGATAGCACCACGACCTTCGCTTCCGCACTGTCAGGAACGGGCGCGACAGAATCCGGCCCCGGCAGTGGCGGCGCCGATGGAAATGCCCGCTCCGGGTCATCGGGAAGCTCGGTCGTCGCCTCCGGGGCCTCTTCGTTCGGGGCCGGCGGTGGCGGCGCGAACAACACGGACGGTCTGAGCCGAGGCATGGCCGGTGCTGGCGGCGGTGGCGGCTACTACGGCGGTGGCGGCGGCGGAGCCGACCCGTCGA
This sequence comes from Microbacterium sp. 1154, assembly GCF_031455375.1. Lineage (NCBI taxonomy): Bacteria > Bacillati > Actinomycetota > Actinomycetes > Micrococcales > Microbacteriaceae > Microbacterium > Microbacterium sp. 1154. The sequence goes on from NZ_JAVDSN010000001.1 coordinate 461,450, forward strand.
CGGACATCTCCGGTGCGGGTGGTGGCGGGTCGGGGTTCGTCACTTCGACGGCGACCGATATTCGTCTTCTGAACGGCAACCTTGGTGACGGAAAGATCGTCATCACCTACGACGAACCGAAGGTCGGAACCACAACTGACGTGAAGGTCAGTGACAATCCGAACGACACAACACCGACGGAGCTGACGGCAACCGTTTCCCCCGCCGCAGCGACCGGGACCGTGACCTTCAAAGACGGCAGCACCGAGCTGGGCTCGGCCACCCTCACCAGCGGGACCGCGACGCTGTCAAAGGTTCTCTCCGCCGGCACCCACACGATCACCGCCTCGTACACGGGCGACTCCTCCTACGGCCCCTCCACCGCGGATACCACCGTCACGGTGGCCACCTCCACGACCCCTTCGTTCAGTATCGACTCCTCCAGTAATGCCCCGGTCACCAAACGCGTCTTCGCCGGTGAGGCGTTCTCTTTCAGCGACCTGAAAGCAACCGGCACCCCCACCCCCACCTACAGCATCGAAAACGACGACACCGACAGCACCGTCCTGCCCGATGGCGTCACCTTCACCAACGGCATCCTCGCCGGGTCCTCCACGCGCGCCGGCACCTGGAAGGTCAAGATCACCGCGACCAACAGCGTCGGCACCGCCACCGAGTACGTAAAGCTCACCATCGCCCCCGGCACCGCCACCGCCCTCGAAGCCGCCGTCTCCCCCGGCGACGCCCACAGCACCACCCTCTGGGCCGTTGCCCCCGACGGCACCGTCACCGAACCCTCTGACGGCACCGCCAGCACGACGATCACCGCCAACCAGGGCGACTCGATCGTGTTCGACACGATGCCGGTCGACCAGTACGGAAACCCCACCACCCGCGCAAACGTGCAACCGGTGACCACCTCCAGCGTCGACACCGACACCATCACCTACGACCCGGCCACGAACCTCACCACCGTGACGTTCAACCACGCCAGCCCGCACGTGATCACCTTCAAGGTCGGGAACCTCACCAACTCCTTCACCGTCCAGGTCACCCCCACCGCCAGCGCAGGAACCGGCACCGGCACGGGGACTCCCGCCAGCTCGAGCCCCGCGTCCACCTCGAGCCAGCTCGCCACCACGGGATCCGCACCCCTCGCCCCACTCGGCTGGGCACTCGGCATCCTCGCCGCCGGAATCGTGGTGACCCTCGTTCACCGATACCGCACGACACGACGGTCGAGCTGACCGCCGCAATCCAACAGATCCAGGAGCCACTGCCCCCGCGGCAGTGGCTCCTGGCGTTCATGCGCGGAGCCGTCGCGGCCCCTCCCGCCTGTTCCTAGAGTGGATGCCATGCGACGAACGCCGACGAAGGTCCTGGGGCTCGCTCTCGCCACGGCCGCCCTCGTGCTGCTCAGTGCCTGCGCACCGACGGCCGCCCCCGGGGCTGCCTCCGCCACGCCGACCGCGATCGGGTCGAAGACACCCACCGGCGTGACAGCCGAGTCGTCGCCGAGAGAGTGCGACGACGTCGACCTCATCGCCGACGCGAAGATCACGGGCGAGGCTCTCTCCGCCTGCGTGATCGCATTCTCGCGGGCCGCCGGCAGCGGGCACCTGCACCTGCAGTCGGCGGATCTCACGGGGGAAGCCGACTTCCTCTTCGGCGACGCCCCGGCCACCTCGGGATCCTTCACTGGCTCCGACGGCGCGCACGACTTCGTGCTCACGCCGACCGAAGCGTGGGTCAGCTTCGACGGCGCATGGGTGCGTGCCGACAAGACCAGCAGCGACTACCGCGCGGTGATCGCCGCCACGGTGGGTCAGGCCTACCGCGCCTTCGCCGACCCCTCGACCGCCGCAGCCCTGCTCGCGGCGGCTCCCGGATGGACCGTGCAACCCGACCAAGACACCGTCTCGCTGCCCGACGGTACCGACGTGCGGGCGTGGAGGGTGCACGCCGACGGCTCCTTCTCGGCATTCGGGGTCGAGGTGACAGACATGACGGTATGGCTGGGCCAAGGCCACCGCGTCGTGGCCATTCAACAGACGGGCGCGTTCGGCGGCATCGAAACCACCACGATGCAGCAGTTCACCGCGTGGGGTGAGCCGGTGAAGATCGAGGTTCCGAAGGGCTGAGCGACAGACCTGCGGAGGCGCCCTGAGGTGAGCGGTTGTCGTCGAACATCGGGCGGCGCGCACCACAGACGCGAACTGTTCTGAGCCCTGGTCCACTCCGAACCCGCAGGACCGCCTTCTCCCTCAGCGGCGAGCGTCGCTGCAGCCGCGCGTCGGCGTTGAGACCACCCCGGGCGCGCGCAGCTGGTCGGCGGGTGGAATCCATCGTGGCCGCCTGCTTGCCGCCTAGCGTGTCGCGGTGCGAAGCAGGCTGAGCCAGTCCTTCGATATCTCATGCCCACCGTACGGTACGTTTAGGTTTGAAACGGACTGAAACGGTTCGAATATGACACATGAGTGGCGACGTTGCGCGCGCCACGTTCAAGGAGGGGGAGTTATGCCGCCCGTACGAAAAGCCATGCTCCGAGGGGTGGTGCGCTTGTCGGCCATCGCGGCCATCGTGGCTCTCGCCCTGGGCGCGGCCTCGCCCCAGGCCACGGCGGCGTATTTCACCGCGGGGAAGGCTGTGACGGGTAACTCGCTCACGGCAGCAACTCTCGAGGCTCCGGCAAACTTCCGCGACGACTGGTCCAGCACGGCGGGCCACCGGCTTTCATGGGCCGATGTATACGGTCAGACCTGGGCAGCGGACAATCGCGTCACCACGGGAGTGACGTACCGCGTGACCAGGCACGTCGGGTCTTACGCCGCGCGCGATATCTATTCCGGCACAGGTCGGTCGTACACCGATTCGGATCCGAGGCCGTCGAGTGTGCGATACGTGTCCGTCGCCGCCGGCCAGCAGCACACGCTCGCTATCGACGAGAACGGTGCCATCTGGGCATGGGGTTCGGGGGGTCAAGGTGCGCTTGGAAACAACTCCACCGCAAACTCCTCCTCTCCCGTCAAGGTGATCCTCCCTGCAGGGAGAACGGCCAAGCAGATAGCCGCAGGGAACATGTGGTCAGCCACCCTGCTCGATGACGGCACCGTGTGGACATGGGGCTACAACGCCGACGGTCAACTGGGGATCGGAACCACGCAGAACCAGTTACTGCCCCAGCGCGTGATGTTCCCTGACGGAGTTGACATTCGTTCTCTCGCACACGTCTCGGGGTACACGAGCACGATGGGGGTAGTCGATACCTACGGAACGATGTGGCTCTGGGGGTATAACGCCCAGGGCCAGCTCGGGAATGGTTCCTTCGCCGGCCGGACCGTACCCACCCTCGTTCGCGACTTGCGAGTGACCTCCCTGGCGCTGCAGGGGTCGCGAGCCATGGCGATTGGCCTAGACGGTTACGTGTGGTCATGGGGGTGGAACCGGGACGGAGCAGTCGGCAATCACAGCAACGTGGACCAGCCGACGCCCTACCGTGTCACGATCCCGAACGCATCCCCGATTACGCAGGTCACGCCGACCTCCTTCGGAGCCTCATTCGTTCTGGAGCAGAACGGCACCTTGTGGGCCTGGGGAAATGTGAAGGTTGACGGACACGCATGGCCCGGGGATCCCATCCAGGTACCGAAACCCGATCTGACGTCAGGTTCGCGAATCACGCAGGTGGCCGTGAACCACTATGCGCAGGTAGAAGCCCGCCTGGGTGATGGTCGGATGCTGCGACGAGGCAGCGACGCGAACGGATGGCTGTGGCTCGAGTTCGACAACACCCTGCGGGACACCTCGGTGACGGCGGTCGCAGTCGGAGGAACCTATACCTTCGCCTTGACGACGGAGTCGACCGGTAGCCGATTGTGGCAGTGGACACCGGACGACGTCCAACAGGTCTGGTCCCCGACGACCTGCCCCTACTCGACCCGAGCATCCGGTTCGTCTTGCGTATGGGACGGCGAACTGCTGTACACGCTCGATTACACCTACCAGAACTGGCGATCTGACTACAGCGTGGCGAACTACTGACCCGTGGACCGCGATCGTCCGCCTGATCGGCCCGGGCATCCGTCGACCCACGTCACACCCAGCATGCCCCGTGCACGGGCGGCGAGGCACGGCCACCTCGCGACACACGGACAACGGACCACCGGTGTTACCGATCCGTGAGCTCGTGCACGTGCTCAGCCGCCGTCGGCGATGCGTGACACGGCGCTCCAGAACATCTCACGCTCGCCAGGGGGGATCCGGTCGAAGAGCAGCCGTCGCACGGCGGTGGCGTGAGCGCGGCGAGCCTCGACGACGATTGCTCGGCCATCCTCGGTGGCTGCGATCCAGCGCTCGGGACCGTTCTGTCGCCGAGTGATGAGTCCGCGGCCTTCCATCCGACTCAGATGACGAGAAAGACGGCTACGCTCCCAGTCGAGTTGGTCGGCGAGATGCTGCTGGCGCAGCGAACCGCCCCCCTCTTCGACGAGGCGCGTGAGCACGGAGAAGTCCGATGCCGAGATCCCGGCGGAGTCTGCGATGGACTCCCCGACACCCGCCATGACTGCCCCTGCGGCTCGCTTCCAGGCGGTCCACCTTTCGCCCTCGTCGACGGTGAAGGTGTCTGGCATGACACAAGGATATCGGCTCAGGTGTTGACGTGTAAACACATTCCGTTCCACCATGTTGTCATGTCAACAAACCACACAGTTCTCATCACCGGCGGCTCCGCCGGCATCGGCCTCGCGCTCGCCCGGCGGTACCACCGGCGAGGATACAACGTCATGATCACCGGCCGCTCCGCCACGCGCCTCGACCGTTTACGGGTCGAGCTTCCCGGCGCCGTGACCTTCGCGGGCGACCTTTCGCGCCCGTCTGATCGCGAGGAACTCGCAGAGTCGATCGCGACCGATCACCCGAGTCTCGACGTGCTGATCAACAACGCGGGGATTCAGCGGCGGATCGGAATCGCCGATGACGATTCCCCGTGGTCGGAGAGGCAGGCGGAGATAGACATCCTCTTGGGAGCCCCCATCCACCTGACAACCTTGCTCACTCCACTCTTGCTGGAACGACCGGAGGGAGCCCAGATCGTGAATGTGACGTCGGGTGGCGCATTCATCCCGCAGCCGTTCGCCCCCACATACAGCGCCGCGAAAGCAGCCCTGCACAGCTACACCATGACTCTCCGGCACTCCCTCGCGTCGACCTCCGTGCGCGTCACGGAGTTGATCCCGCCCGCGGTAGCGACGGGGCTCGCTGGACCCGGCCAGTCTCACGGTGCCGACGTCGACGCGTTCGCGGATGCCGCATTCGAGGGCATCACCGCGCACCGAGAGAACGTGGGGTTCGGACCGACGGCATCCGATGAGTTCCAACAGCGTCTGGCCGACGAGCGCGCACGCTTCGACGCGGCCTCCACCCGGTTCGCAGTGCGGACCTTTTAGAGGGCACAACCGGTCAGTTTCGCGCCTGGAGGGAGAAGGCGATCAGTCGGCGTCGTCAGCTCGTTAGTCCGGCGGGATCCGGGGCCTCTTCCTGGGGCTCCGGCACGATGCGCAGGCCCGCGGGGCTGCTCGCCGTGTACATCAGCTCCTCGAGCCACGTGCGATTGATGACCGGGGCTTTGCTGCCGCCGAACTTGAACACGAGCGTCGCGCCCGGGTGCACCCACACGGCCGATCGTCCGCCGCCGAGAGACTGATCTTCTTTCCACGAGAAGTAGAAGGGCTCCCCGCGACGAAGTTTGTTGCCGATCACGATCTGAAGATGAGCGAGCAGCCGGTCATCGACGTCGATCCGCGCCTGCTCCTCGTAGATGAACTTGCCCACGCAGATAGTTTGATGACCTGGCTCCCCAGCTCGCAATTGACGGGCAAAGTGTTTCACCCGAGTGCTCGCGGTGACTGTTGCCACGCCTCAACTCAATGGGAAAGAAACGGACTAAAACTGCCTTAAAACGACAGGGGTGTACCGTAAACCTGCGACCCGTGACCGTTGCTCTGAGGTCACCCGCCCCCAGGTGACCGGGGTCGCCCGGGCGGGGCGAGCGTTCGTGGGGATGACTCGCTCCACCCGGTCTCCCCCATCAAGCGCACCACCCCGCGGAGCCGATGGCTCAGGGTGACGACAGCAGCCCCGCCCCGCGGACTACGAGCGAGCAGACGTCCGCAGCGCGATGCGCGCAGCCTCGGGCCCGAAGACGGCATCCAAGAACAGGCGCGCAGCTCCGAGGATGCCGCCCGTGCGCGGGTGGCGAGGCACGGCCACCTCGAGGTTCTCCGTCGCCATCGGCAGGCAATCCGCCCACAGCTTCGACTTGATCGCGGCGATGAAGACGTCTGACGCACTGAGCGAGCCGCCGACGACGAGCCGGTCGGGGGTGAAGAAGTTGACGATCGTGGCGAGCACACCACCGGTCATGCTGCCCGCCTCGCGCAGAAGGCCGGTGGCGAGAGCGTCGCCGTTGCGCGCCAGGTCGATCACGGTCTCGACGTCGGAGACGTCACGGCCGGCCTCCTGGGCCGCGCGGGTGAGAGCCGAACCGCTCGCCACCGCGTCCAGGCAGCCGACGCGCCCGCACGAGCAGGGCACGGGGGTCGCTCCGGGCACGGTGACGTGGCTGATGTCACCGGCGGCACCGCTGCGACCCGTGTAGAGCTGACCCCCGGCGACGACGCCCGACCCGATGCCCGACCCGGCCTTGATGAACACCTGATTGCGGGCGTCAGGGTCGCCCCCGACGAGTTCACCGACGGCCATGCAGTTGGCGTCGTTGCTCGCGAGGGCCGGCACTCCGAGGATGTCGGAGAGAAGAAGGGCGACGTCGACGTCGTGCCACCCGGGCATGCGCGAGGGGGCGACGAGACGACCGGTCTCCGCCGACACCGGCCCCGGCAGCGCGATCGCCGCACCCGTCACCGTCGGGCCGCCGTTCGCCTCGGCCAGCGCGTCGAGTTCTCTCGCGACGCGGCGGAGCACGGCATCCGGGCCCTCCGCCAGATCCAGCACGAGGTGCCGGTGGGCGAGGGAGGTGCCGGCGTAGTCGACCAGCCCGATCGTGCTGCGCTCGACGCCGAGGTCGACGCTCGCCACCGTACCGAGGTCGCCGCGAATGGTGAGACGGCGAGGCCTGCGACCGCCTCGCGAATCGTCGGTGCCGTCTTCGACGATGACGCCGGCCGCGATCAGGGGGTCGACGCGCGCGGTCACGGTCGAGGGCGAAAGGCCCGTGTGCGCGGCGAGCTCGGCGCGCGATCGTGCGGCGCCCGTGCGCAGCGGCGTCAGCACCGCGAGGGTCTGCGAGCTGAAGGACGGCAAGTCGACGTGGTGAGGCTGCACACCCCCAGCTTAGTCCAAACTTGGAGTATCTGTCTCGAATTATCTCTGTAACATGGCCTCGTTAGTTTGATTTCACCAACGACGCGGAAATCATGTCCGCGTCGGCTGTACCGACATCGCGGCGAGTCCGCGGGAAGGATCCACGCCCGTGTCGACGCCCGCATCCCCCTCCGCCCCGCTCGTCGCGGTCCGCCAGGTGCAGAAGCACTTCGGCGACCACCACGTGCTCAAAGACATCGACCTCGATGTCGCGCGCGGCGAGGTCGTTGTGATCGTCGGCCCGTCGGGCTCGGGCAAGTCGACCCTCTGCCGGTGCCTCAACCGTCTCGAGACCATCACGTCGGGCAGCATCACGATCGACGGCGTCCCCCTGCCGAGCGAGGGTCGCGGCCTCGCCGACCTACGCGCCGAGGTGGGCATGGTCTTCCAGTCGTTCAACCTCTTCGCGCACCGCACGGTGCTCGACAACGTCGCTCTCGCCCCGCGCATCGTGTCGAAGGTGCCGCTGAAGAAGGCGCGCGAAGAGGGTCTCGCCCTGCTCGACCGCGTGGGCATCGCCGACAAGGCTGATCGCTTCCCCGGCGAGCTCAGCGGCGGTCAGCAGCAGCGCGCGGCGATCGCCCGCGCTCTCGCGATGAAGCCCAAGCTCATGCTCTTCGACGAGCCGACCTCGGCCCTCGACCCCGAGATGGTCAGCGAGGTGCTCGATGTGATCACCTCGCTCGCCGAAGAGGGGATGACGATGGTCGTCGTCACGCACGAGATGGGGTTCGCCCGCCGTGCCGCCGACCGCGTGATCTTCATGGACGACGGCCGCATCGTCGAAGACACCACCCCCGAGCGCTTCTTCACCCATGCCGAGAGCGACCGTGCGCGGGCGTTCCTGTCGAAGATCCTCGCCCACTGACATCCTCCCCGCCCCCGACGCGGCTCGCGCCGCACGCACCAGCAACCGAAAGGCAGTACCCGTGATCTCCTCTCGCTCGATCCTTCGCCGAGGCCTCGTCCTCTTGGCGTCCGCGGCCACGGTCGCGTCTCTCGCCGCGTGCTCGTCCGGCACCGCGGCCGTCCCCGGGTCCGACCCCAGCGCCTCGGCCAAGGCCAGCAGCCTCGAAGAGGTCTACGCCAACGCCCCCGTCGCCGACGCCGCGGCCCTCATCCCGGACTCGACGATGGCCAAGATCAAGGCGCGCGGCAAGCTCATCGTCGCGGAGGCCCTCGACGCTCCCCTGCTGTCGCAGCAGGACCCCACCAACCCCGAAGACGTCCAGGGCTTCGACGCCGACCTCGCGAAGATGCTGGCCATCTACATCCTGGGCGAGCCCAACGTCGAGATCGTCCCGCCGGCATCCGAGACGCGTGAGGCCCTCCTCGCCAACGGCACCGTCGACGTCGTCTTCAACACGTACACGATCACCGAGAAGCGCGCCGAGCAGGTCGACTTCGCCGGTCCGTACCTCGAGTCGGGTCTGGCCGTCGCCGTCCGCAGCGACAACACCGACATCAACGGCATCGACGACCTGGGCGGCAAGACCGTCATCGTCGGAGCGAACACCCCCGCCGTCACGGCCGTGCCCGAGAAGCAGCCCACAGCGACCATCGTGAGTTTCGCCACCGACCCGCAGGCCCTCCAGGCTCTGGCCCAGGGCCGCGGCGACGCGTACGTGCAGGACTTCACCCTGCTGGCGAGCCACGCCATCGACGACAAGAGCATCAAGGTCGTCGGCCAGCCCTTCACCAGCGAGGCGTACGGCATCGGCCTGAAGAAGGACGACTCGCAGTTCAAGTCCTTCATCAACGAGTGGCTGAAGAAGATCCAGGACGACGGCTCGTGGGCCAAGATCTGGGACGCCACCCTGGGCTCGGCCGTCGAGTCGAGCGCGCCGACTCCCCCCGCGATCGGCAGCGTCCCCGGCTCCTGATCCCCTGACCGACCGGCGCCCGTTCCGCACATGACGGGCGCCGGTCTCCCTCTTCCCCTCCCGCTCTTCTGAGGACCCCATGGACTTCTTCGCCTCGAGCGCCGGGCCGATCGCGCAAGCGCTCGGAACGACGATCCTGCTCGCCGTGTCGGCCGGCATCGGGTCGATCGTGCTGGGCACGCTCGTCACCGCCGCGCGCATCAGCCCGGTGCCGGTGCTGCGCTGGGCCGCGTTCGCCTACGTGCAGTTCTTCGTCAACGTGCCGCTTCTGGTGCTGCTCGTCTTGGCGGTGTTCGCGCTGCCGGATGCCGGATTCCTGCTGCCCCTGACCCCGACGGCCATCATCGTGCTCACGCTCTACGAAGCCGCGTACGTCGCCGAGGCCGTGCGAAGCGGCGTGAACACCGTGAGCCGGGGCGAGATCGAGGCCAGCCGTGCGCTGGGCTTCTCGCTCGGGCAGACGCTGCGCGTGCTCGTCATCCCGCAGTCGCTGCGGGCCGCGATCCAGCCGATCGGCAACGTCATGATCGCTCTCACCATGAACACCGCCCTGGCCGCGGCGGTGGGCGTCGTCGAGCTGACGAGCGCGGCCAACAAGCTCAACCTCGTCGAGGCTCAGCCCATCCTGATCTTCACCGCGGCGGGGCTCGTCTACATGGTGCTCGCGTTGGCGATCGGCCTCACCGCCGGCCGCCTCGAGAAGAAGTTGAGGATCCGCCGATGACCTCCCCCCTTTCGCTCTACGACGAGCCGGGGCCCCGCACCCGCCGCCGCATCCTCATCTGGTCGATCGTCAGCGCCGTCGTCATCCTGGGCCTCATCGCTCTCGCCCTCGCGCAGTTCGCGTCGAAGGGTCAGCTCGACAGCGACCGCTGGCTGCCGTTCCTCGACATCGCGATCTGGGAGTACCTCGGCGTCGGCCTGCTCGGGACGCTGCAGGCCGCGGCCCTGACCGCCGTGTTCGGTTTCGTGCTCGGCCTCCTCCTCGCCCTCGGTCGCCTCAGCCGCGTCCGCTGGATCAGCTGGCTCTGCACCGCCTACATCGAGATCGCCCGCACGGTCCCCGTGCTGCTGCTGATCTACCTCATGCTCTTCGGTCTTCCCCAGCTCGGGCTGAACTTCCCCGTGCTGTGGAAGCTCGTCATCCCGCTCACGATCGCCAATGCCGCAGCTTTCGCCGAGATCATCCGCGCGGGCGTCCTCGCCCTCCCCCGCGGACAGACCGAGGCGGGCCTGAGCCTCGGCATGACGCGCTGGCAGGTCGACCGCAAGGTGGTCCTTCCGCAGGCTCTGCGCTTCGTCGCTCCGTCGCTCGTCGTGCAGCTCGTCAGCCTGCTGAAAGACACCTCGCTCGGCTACATCGTCGCGTTCACCGAGCTGCTCTACCGCGGCCAAGTGCTCTCGAGCTTCAACGGCCTGCTCATTCAGACCTTCGTCGTCGTGACCGTGATCTTCCTCGCGCTCAACGGCGGCCTCTCGGGCCTCGCCGCGCGCCTGCAGAAGCGCCCCGGTCGCCGCAGTCTCGCGACGCCCGCCGAGGTCGCCCCCGCGGGCCTCACCACGCCGAACGCCCCCGTCGACCGCTGACCCGCCTCCGCATCGAAAGAACCACCCATGACGCCCCTTCCCCCCGTCCCCTCCCCGCTGGCCGACCTCGCCGTCGTCATCCGCTCGGGTGTCGTCGAGAGCCGTCACCTCGGTTCAATCGCCGCGCTGGCCGCCGACGGAACGGTGGCCTGGCAGACCGGCAGCGGTGAGCAGATCCTGCCCCGCTCGACGGTCAAGCCCGTGCAGGCGCTCGCGTGCCTGCTCGCCGGCGCCGACATCGACGGTGCCGATCTCGCCATCGCCGCGGGCAGCCACACCGGCGAAGACGTGCACGTCGACGTCGTCCGCGACCTGCTGACCCGCGCCGGCCTCGACGAGGGCGCCCTCGCCTGCCCGGTCGATTGGCCCGAAGACGAGCCCACGCGCGAACGCCTCATCCGCGACGGCGAGCAGCGCTCGCGCGTGCGCATGAACTGCTCGGGCAAGCACGCCGCGATGCTGCTCGCCTGCGCGGTCAACGGGTGGGACACCGCGACCTACCTCGATCCCTCGCACCCCCTGCAGCAGCTCGTGCGGTCGACGCTCGAGCGCCTCTCGGGCGAGACGGTCGCGTACGACGCGGTCGACGGGTGCGGGGCTCCCCTCTTCAGCGTCTCTCCCCTCGGCATCGCGCGCATCTTCCGTGCGCTCGTGACGGCCGCCCCCGGCACGCCGGAGCGGAAGGTGGCGGATGCCATGCGGTCGTACCCCCGTTTCGTCGGCGGCGACCACCACGCCAACACCGACGCCATGCTGCGGGTTCCGGGCCTGCTGTCGAAGGGCGGCGCCGAGGGCGTCATCGGCATGGCCACGGCCGACGGGGCGTCGGTATCGATGAAGATCCTCGACGGCAACCCGCGCGCGACGACGCTCGTCGCCCTCTCGGTGCTCGAGGCGCTCGGTGCCGACATCTCGAACGCCGGCGACCTGATCGATCTGCCGATCCTCGGCGGCGGCGTTCCCGTCGGCTCGATCGAGGTCGGCGCAGACGTGCGCACGTGGCTCGACACCGCCCCCACCGCGGACACCGCACCGTGACGACCGCCGCAGGCACGGCATCCCTCGCCGAAAAGCCCCCCGCCGACGCTCGCGCGCTCGTCGAGATCTGCGTCGACGATCTCGCGGGCGTGCTCGCCGCCGAGCGCGCGGGCGCCGACCGCGTCGAACTCTGCGCCGACCTGCTCGAGGGCGGCACCACTCCCAGCCTCGGGATGATCGAGTCGGTCATCGCCTCGGTGCGGCGCGTGGGCGTGCAGATCATGGTCCGCTCGCGCGGCGGTGACTTCGTGTACTCCGACGACGAGCTGCGCGTGATGCAGGCCGACGCGCGCGCCATCGCCGCCCTCGCTCGCACCAGCGAGGTGCCCGTGGGCATCGTCTTCGGCGCACTCACCGCCGACGGACACGTCGACGAACAGGCGCTCGACGCGATCCGCGCGGCCGCGGGAGAGGTGCCGATCACCTTCCACAAGGCCTTCGACGACACCGCCGACCTCTTCGACGCCTACGACACCCTCGCGCACCACGGCGTCGTCCGCGTGCTCACCTCGGGTGGGAAAGCCACGGCGCGCGAGGGTGCCGACGTGCTCGCCGCACTGCGCGCGCGATCGGAGGACACCCGGATGCCATCGGTGCTCGTCGGCGGTTCGGTGCGGGCCCACAACGTGGCGGCGCTGCTCGACCGCACGGGCGCCCGCGAGGTGCACCTGCGCGCCCAGGTCGAATCCGGCCGGGGGCACCTCGTCACCGACGAGTCCGCGATCCGCGAGACGGTCCTCGCCGTATCCGCGAACACCCTCGCGTCGCATCCGGCCGTGATCGCGGTCGACATCGGCGGCACCTCGGCCAAGGGTGCGCTCGTCGACATCGACGGGCACGTGCTGCGAAGCTCCCGCATCGCGACCGGCGGCTCGGGAGCCGAGACGGTCACGCGCATCGCGGAGCTCCTCAACGATCTCATCGCGGGAGCCGAGAGCCTGGGCCGCTCGGTCGTGGGGGCGGGTGTCGTCAGCCCCGGCCTCATCGACAGCGCCACCGGCACCGTCCGCTACGCCTCGACGCTCGGGTGGACCGACGTCCCCCTCGCCCGGCTCCTGTCGGATGCCACCGGCCTTCCCGTCGCCGTCGACCACGACGTGCGAGCGGCCGGTGCGGCGGAACGCGCGTACGGTGCCGCCGCCGGCTCGCGCAACGTCGTCTTCGCCGCGATCGGCACCGGGGTCGCGGCATCCTTCACCTCCGACGGCCGCGCCGTCGAGGGAGCCATCTCGGGAGCCGGAGAACTGGGGCACATCCCGGTCGTGCCGGGCGGAGAGCTCTGCGCGTGCGGGCAGCGCGGCTGCCTCGAGGTGTATTTCTCGGGCGCGGGGCTGGCCCGTCGGTACGCGGCGAGCGCCCCGGCGGCCGACGAAGAGGCTCCGGATGCCGCGGCCGTCATCGCCCGCATCGACACGGATCCCGTGGCCGCACGCGTCTGGTCCGAGGGGCTCGACGCCCTGGCCACCGGTCTCGCGACCCTCACGCTGCTCGTCGACCCCGAGGTGATCGTGCTGGGCGGTGGCGTCGCGCAGGCCGGTGACGCGTTCATCGAGCCCCTTCGCGAGTGTCTGGCCGCAGCGCTCGCCTGGCGAGAGGCTCCGCGCCTCACGACGGCGGCCCTCGGCACGCACGCGGGTCGCATCGGGGCCGCGATGCTGGCGTTCGAGGCGGCGCAGCGACCCGAGGTCGTGCGTTCGTGGGTCGCGCCTGTCATCCTGGCTGAGCCGACCACCCCCGTCTTGGAGGCCCGCGCGTGACCGAGATCGCCATCGTGAAAGACCAGGCGGATGCCGGCCATATCGCCGCCGACCTGATCGTCGCCGCGCTGGGTCGTCGCAGCGATCCGACGCTGGGACTCGCCACCGGATCGACACCCCTGCCGGTGTGGGCGGCGCTGGCCGAGCGCTCGCTCGACCTCTCGGCCGTGCGCGGTTTCGCCCTCGACGAGTACGTGGGCCTTCCCGCCGGGCACCCCGAGAGCTATCGCGCCGTGGTCGACCGCGACATCGTCGCACCCCTCGGACTCGACCCCGCTCTCGTGCGGGTGCCGGGCGACGACGACGGTCCGCTGGCCGAAGCCGGCGAGCGCTACGAGACCGCGATCGCCGCGGCGGGCGGGATCGACCTGCAGATTCTCGGCATCGGCCGCACCGGGCACATCGGGTTCAACGAGCCGGGCTCTTCGCTCGCGTCGCGCACGCGTCTCAAGGCCCTGACCCCCGCGACCCGGGCCGACAACGCGCGGTTCTTCGACAGCATCGACGACGTGCCCACGCACTGCCTGACCCAGGGCATCGGCACGATCCTCGACGCGGGAGTGCTCGTGCTGCTCGCGTTCGGCGAGTCGAAGGCCCCCGCGGTCGCTGCGGCGGTCGAGGGTCCGCTGACCTCGTCGTGTCCGGCATCCGCGATCCAGCTGCACCGTCGGGCCGTGGTCATCGTCGACGAGCCCGCCGCCTCGCAGCTCGAGCACCGCGACTACTACCGCTTCGCCTGGGACCACCGCGAGATCGCCACGGCATGACCACCGACTTGCTGCTCACCGGCGCCCGGGTGGTCGACGCGCGGCGCGACCGGCCCGACGCCTGGGTGCGGGTGAGCGGTGGCCTGATCGCCGAGGTGGGCACGGGGGCTGCTCCGTACGCGGCCGAGCACCTCGACCTGGGCGGGGCGATCCTCACCCCCGGCCTGATCGACCTGCACGTGCACGGGGGTGGCGGGCACGCCTTCGATGACGGAGCGGATGCCATCACCGCCGGCGTCGCCGCACACCGCCGCCGCGGCACGACGGCGACCCTGGTGAGCCTGGTGTCATCTCCGCTCGGCGTTCTGCGTAGGCAGCTCTCCTCCGTCGAGGTCGCGCGCCGGTCCGACCCCGGGATTCTGGGCGTCCACCTCGAGGGCCCCTGCCTGTCGCCCGCCCGACGCGGAGCGCACGACCCCGGCGCGCTCGCCGTGCCCGATGCCCACTTCCTCGAACTGGTGCGGGATGCCGAGCCCGGCCTCATCCGCCAGATCACCCTCGCCCCCGAGCTTCCCGGGGCGCTCGACGCGATCACGGAGCTCGTCGCCCGCGGCATCCGCGTCGCGATCGGCCACACCGAGGCCGACTACGCCCTCACGCGCGAGGCGATCGACAGAGGAGCCACCCTGCTCACGCACGCGCTGAACGCCATGCCCGCCATGGGCCATCGGCATCCCGGCCCCGTGCCCGCCGCGCTCGAAGACGAACACGTGACGCTCGAGCTGATCCTCGATGGCGTGCACGTGCATCCGTCGGTCGCACGCCTGCTGTTGACCGCGGCGCCGCAGCGGGTGGCTTTGATCACGGATGCCATGGCCGCCGCCGCCCACGCCGATGGCGCGTACCGACTGGGCGAGCTCGACGTGCAGGTCACGGACGGCCGCGCGCTGCTCGACGACGGCGTCACGATCGCGGGGTCCACGCTGACGCTCGATCGTGCCGTGCGCACGGCCGTCGTCGATCTCGGGCTGAGCGCCTCGGATGCCGTGGGGGCGGCGACCGCGGTGCCCGCTGCGGCGCTGGGCGACTCCTCGCGCGGGCTGCTCGAGCCCGGGATGCGCGCCGACCTGGTCGCGTGGGACGCGGACTGGCGCGTGCAGCGGGTGTGGCTCAGCGCTTCGTGACGCGGCGCTCGAGCAGCTTCTTCCCGACGTCCATGAAGTTGGGCGCGTACTTCGCCCACTCCTGATCGAGCTTTCGCACGTCGATCTTGCCGGTGTGCAGCAGTTCGCAGATCTTCAGCCAGCTCTCGCCGGTCGCCGCGGTCAACGCTCCCGCCACCGCGGCGTTCACGACGATGCCGGCGCCGGGGATGAGCTTGAGGAAGCTCGTCGCGAGCGCGCGGCCCGCGACCTGCACGCCGAACTGCGCGAGCGCTCCGGCCGAGAGCATCGTCTTGACCTCGAGGTCGTAGATCGCGGCGATGCGTCCCATCATCGTGAGCTGGATCGGCGCCAGAGTGACAGCATCCGAGACAGGAAGCGGAACGGTCGCCGCTCCCGCCGCGGCCGCTGCCGCCGCCGCGATGATCGGGCGCGCCATCTCGCGCTTCCACGGGAGGTTGAGGCGCTGCGCGATGCGAAAGGCGTCCTTGTCGCGCTCGGGGGCGAGTTCGAGGGTCTGCGTGACAAGGTCACCGAGGCCGTGCCCCTTCCCCTTCCCGTGCTTGTCGCGGGTCGAGGTCAGGATGACCTGGCGATAGGGGATCCGCAGCCGTTCGCCGGTGTTCGGGTCGACCGGGTTGTTGAGCCAGTCGACGAACGCCTCGACGTCTTTCGCGACGCTCTGGTGGCCGGTGATCGGGTTGCGGATCCAGTCGACCTTCGTCAGCACGAGGATCACCGGGAGCCCCCGCGCGTCGAGCTCGCGGATCATGGCGATGTCGGCCGGGGTGAGCCGGTCGTCGTTGGCTTTCACGCAGTACCAGACGACCGAGATCTGGTGGTCGCCCGGGTGGGAGGCGATCGCGTCGAGGTGGTTCCGCAGCTGCTGATCCGGCGGGACGGGCGATCCGATCTCGAAGCCCTCGACGTCCCAGATGCCGAGCGAGTCGTCGCTGTAGAAGTGCACGCCGCGGGTGACCGGCAGCCCGCGCCCGACCTTCGCCCAGTCGCGCCCGAACACTGCGTTGACGAGGGAGGACTTGCCCACACCCGAGGCGCCGACGATCGCGAGGTTGAAGCGGCCGTAGCGCGACTTCGCCTCGGAACTCGCCTCGACGAAGGCCTTCTGATCGAGGTCGGGTGTATCGGCGTTCTTCTTCGCCATGGTGTGGCTGTCCCCCGGTGATTCACGAACGACCCGCGGTTGCGGGATGGATCGAATCTACGGCCACGAACAGCTTGTGCTGTTTTCAGCGCTCCCCCTTGTGCGGCAGCCGTTCACCAGGGACTCGCCCGCTCATCGGCGGACGAGCCGCGGTAGCGTGCGGGGGTGGAGAGCAGACTCGATGGGCGACGCCGCTTCAGTAACGCTCTCGCGATCCTCCCCGGCTGCGCACTCCACTTGCTCCTCTCGGTTCCCGCGTGGTTCTTGGTCCAGCTGAACGGCCTCGCCGTTGCCGGGTGCGGTTCGGAACGCGCGTGCAACATCGGGCTCGTCGACATCGCGCTCGCGGTGGTCCAGCCCTCGCTCATTGCGATCTGGGTCGTCACGACGGCGTTGGCTGTCCTCTCCCCGCTGAGGTGGCGCCGCAACCCGTGGCCGGTCCTGGGGGCGGGAGTGGCGGCATCCATCGTCGTGACCGTCACGGCCCTCCTGATGATCAGGGTTGGCGTCGGATTGCTCTGATCACGGCTGCCGCCGCTGCCCCACCCACCCGTCGCCGTCCCGCGTGAACACGACCCGATCGTGCAACCGTGACCGCCGCCCCTGCCAGAACTCGATCTCGCGCGCCTCGACGCGGTACCCGCCCCAGTGCGGAGGCCGCGGCACGACCGCGTCGTCGGCGAACCGGGCGGTGACCTCGGCCATCTGCTCTTCAAGAGCTGTTCGGGATGCCACGGACTCCGACTGGTGGCTCGCCCACGCCGACAGCTGCGAGCCGCGCGGCCGCGACGCGAAGTACGCGTCATCGCGCTCGGCGGGCAGAGGCGTCGCCGTCCCGAGAACGATCACCTGGCGTTGCAGCGCGTACCAGGGAAAGAGGATCGACACCGCCGGGTTCCCGGCGAGCGCGCGGCCCTTCCGCGACTGCCGGTTGGTGAAGAAGACGAGCGCTCCGTCATCGTCGATGCCGCGCAGCAGAACCGTGCGCGAGGTCGGTGCGCCCGTGGCATCCACCGTCGAGACGACCATCGCGTTCGGCTCGGGCTGATCGACCGCCTCGGCCAGCCACCGTCGGAAGAGATCGAGAGGGGATGCCGCCAGCGCGCCGTCGTCGAGAGCATCGAGGTCGTAGTCGAGCCGGTGGGCGAGGGGGTTCTCGGTCATCGCGGGGTCCTCCGGTGGGTGGTGGAGCCCCATCTTAGGGCGGCGCCCACGGACGCGCGGGGGCTTGCTCGGCCTCGCTCGGGCGTCAGAGCCCCGCGATCCCCGCCGACCGCACGACGAAGTACACGAGGATCGCGACGACGGCCACGACGAGCACGACCGCGCTGAAGAACATCGCGATGCGGAGCCGCCGGGTGGCCGCTGATTCACCGGGACGGTTCCACGGAGCGCGCGCCATCATCGCTTCTTCGGGGTCGTCGTGTTCATGCCCCGATCCTGTCGAAGTGACTCGGCAGAACACAAGACCGCCGCCCGACACGCCGTCCCCCTTCGCATGTGGAATACCCGCTGCGCACCGCGGGTTAGCAGGCACGGCCCTGTTCCCCCTCGAAAGGACACCCATGAGCCTGTTCAGCCCCACCACCGTCGGAGAAATCGGCGTCCGTAACCGCGTCTCGCTCGCCCCGATGACCCGCCTGCGCTCCGGTGCCGACGGCGTTCCCGGTCCGATCGTCGCGAAGTACTACGCGCAGCGCGCCGGAATCGGCCTGCTGGTCACCGAGGGTGTCTTCCCGAGCGACGAGTCGCGCGCGTACCCGGGTCAGCCGGGCATCGTGACCGACGCTCAGGCCGCGGGCTGGGCCAAGGTCGCCGACGCCGTGCACGCCGAGGGCGGCACCGTCTTCATGCAGCTCATGAACGGCGGACGCGTCACGCACCCCGACATCACCGGCACCGACCGTATCGTCGCCCCTTCGGCGATCGCGATCGACGGGGAGACGCGTCTCGCCGACGGCACCAAGGTCGCCTACGCCACCCCGCACGCGCTCGAGACCGCCGAGCTCGACACCGTACGCGACGAGTTCGTCGCCGCTGCCCGCAAGGCCGTGGATGCCGGCTTCGACGGCGTCGAGCTGCACTCCGCGAACGGCTACCTGCTGCACGAGTTCCTCTCCCCCGCCTCGAACCAGCGCACCGACGCCTACGGCGGGTCGCCCGAGGCCCGCGCCCGCTTCGTCATCGAGGTCGCGCAGGCCGTCGTGGCCGAGGTCGGCGCCACGCGCGTCGGCATCCGCATCTCGCCGGCGCACAACATCCAGGACGTCTGGGAGACCGACGATGCCGAGACCCGCGCCACCTACGAGGCGCTCGTGTCGGGCCTCGCTCCCCTGGGCCTCGCGTACCTGAGCGTGCTGCACGCCGACCCCGCCGGCGACCTCATCCAGGACCTCCGCCGCACCTTCGGCGGCACCTTCATCGTCAACAGCGGCTTCTCGAGCGTCACAACGCGCGACGAGGCCGTCTCGGTCGTCGAGGACGACATCGCCGACCTGGTCGCCGTCGGCCGCCCCGCCATCGCCAACCCCGACCTCGTGACGCGTTGGGAGCAGGGCGCCTCCGAGAACGAGGTCGACCAGGCCTCCGTCTACGGCGGCGACGAGCACGGGTACACGGACTACCCGTTCCTGCAGGCCTAAATTTCGGATGCCAACGGGGCGACGTCGCGAAAGTGACGCCGCCCCGTTCGCATGTCCACCGCGAACGCCTCTCCGTTAGCCTGACCGCATGGGGATCCGCGGCCGACGCGCTAAATCCGGTGGTCGGGTGAGACCGTGATGCGTCTTTTCGGCCCGCGCTCTTACGCCGTTTCGCTCGAAGTGCCCTTCGGCTTCGGCGACGATGTCGAGCTCGACCACGACCCGGCTTCTCTGCGGCAGGGCCGTAAGCCATACCGCCGCATCGACCTGACGCTCTACGAGCTGCCCATCCCGGACTTCACCACGACGTACGGGATTTACTTCGCAACGCCCCCGCTCGCCGAACAGCTGCGTCCGCTCCGAGGCTTACGCGAGCGTGAATTCAGCCTGTCGTTCGACCCGCAGATGCAGGAGCTGGGGGCGTTCGAGGGCAAGCAGCTTCCTGAGCTTGTCTGTTTCGACGTGACGGGGACCTTCGGCGTCGACGACTTCTCACATCTCGAAGGCGAAGCGGACCTTCTCGTGTCTCAGGGCGCGGTCGCGGTGCTGCGCCGCTTCGATCTGGGGCAGTTGGGCACGATTCGCCGCTTCCGGCCCGCGCGCTGACTCACGCGCTCGCCCCGCCGTGTCCCTCGGCTGCCCCACGGCCGCGCAATCTCCGGCTGCTCAACGCGGGAGGTCGTCGGTGATGCGGTACGGCACGGGGTAGCCGCCGGTCCAGATCCGTTCCCCCTCGTACCGCGTCTCAGCAACGGTCTGCGCGTACCTCGTCGCCTCGTCTTGATCCAGGAAGACGCCGAGGATCTCCACCTCGACGTCGCCCCTGTAGACGATCCACACTCTCTTCACGGAACGACGATAGACGTGGACCCCACGGCGATGCAGCCGATGCGTGCGAGAGCGGTACCCCGCTGACGAGATACCGCTCCCGCAACGTCACCGGCCTGGGTGCTGCAGCTAGGCGGGGTCCTTGGCGGCTTTGATCACGTTCTCGGGGAGGACGAGGCGAGCGTTAAGTACTTCGAGACCGATCAGGCGGTTGTCATCGTCGAAGTCGAGGATGATCTCGCCGAGGCCCCCCGGTGTCGCGATGGAATGCAGCTGCTGCGTCGCCGCTCCCGCAGGAATTTCGTCGGCGATCGTGATGTACGCGGCGTTCGCTTCGGCGTCGTAGGTGACTCTCATTTCAGCCCTTCGTCACGGTGATGATGTTGCCGGTCTTGTTGTCCACAACGACGCGGATCTTGTTCTTCCCTGATCGCCCCGTGACTGCGAACGTTTCTTGTTCATAGCGGTCTTCCGCTTCTCTCAGCTGCCCCACGGCCGCGCCCGCAACGCCGCGAAATCGCCCCGTATGAACTCGTCGGCAATGTCGAGGCGTTCCTTCTCGCTCAGCCCCCGCAGACTCCCGACTTCTTCACCGCCAACCTCGCTGTTCTCGAAGAGCACCCGATGCGGATAGAACTCGAGATTCCACGCGTCCGAGTCCGACACCGAGATGCTCCGGTGCTCGTCGTCCCCGTCATAGACGGCGATCGTCGCCAGCAGTCCAGCGAGGCGGTCGAGCGTGATGTCATCGTGTTGCTGCGCCCCATAACGGTCAGTGAAGCTCACCCATCGCATCCGAACCCGCTCCTCTCGTCGATGCTCAATCTTGCTCCGCTGGCCGGAACCGCTGCACGATCGCGCCTGACCGAAACTCTCGCCGCTCGATCAGCTCGAGCTTCAGGTCGACGCCGTCGAGCAGCCGAGGCCCCCGCCCCGCAATCACCGGATGAACGACGAACGTGTACTCATCGATGAGCCCGTGCGCCGCGAGGGTCGCCGGCAGCCTCACCCCACCGGCCGAAATCCCTCGCCCCGGTTCGTTCTTATGCCGCCGAACGGCCTGGACGACATCGCCCCGGACCAGTTCGGCGTTCCAGTCGACGCTGTCGAGAGTCCCGGATGCCACGACCTTCCGCATCGGATCCATCACTTCCGAGAACGCCACCTCACTGGCATCCATCCAGTCCGGCCACTCTCCCGACTCCGGCCGGCGCCACGCGCTCTCCATCAGCTCGTAGGTGACACGGCCGTAGAGGAGGGTGTCGGAGCGGCGCAGCTCGTCGGTCCAGAACGCCATGGACTCGGCGTCCGGCGGCAGGCCCGCCTCGTGGTGGACGCAGCCGTCGAGGGTGACGTTGATGGCGTAGCGGAGGGGCTGGGTCATGCCGCTAGCTTCCTCGCCGGGACTTCCCCGCGGAAGAGCCCGCCGCCGCGAAGCGCGCGGCCTGCACCGCGAAGGCCTCCGCCAGCTCCGGCGGCCCGACGACCTCCATCGCCACCTCGAACCGCCCGAACGACGCGGCGAGCGCACCCCACGACCACGAACCGACCTCGAGGGTGCAGCGCTCATCATCGAGAGCGGTCACCGTGCCGTCGCCAGCGAACGGCAGCACGTCCCGCGCTGGTGCGTGCAACAGCACGGTCCCGCGGCAGAGCCACTCGTTCGTGTCCGATCCCTTGAACCGCGCGGATACGAACGCGTCGACGTCCCCGCCCGGCACGACCCGCGGCACGAAGGGAGCACCGTGCGGCACCCGGGGTCGCACGCGATCCGCCGAGAAGAGCCGCCAGTCCTCGCGCTCGAGGTCCCACCCGAGCAGGTACCACCGGCCGTGGGATGCCACGAGGTGGTGCGGCTCAACCCGCCGGGGCTGGGCCTCACCCCCGCCCCGCGGCAGGTAGTCGAAGCGCAGCGCCACTCGGTCGCGCACCGTCTGTGCGAGCGTGAGCAATACCTCAAGCGGCACGGCAGCAATCGGCGCTTCCCCGGCACGGCCCACCGTAGTCACCTCGACCGCATCCAGTCGATGCCGCAGCCGCGACGGCAGCACCTGCCGCATCGTGGCGAGAGCGCGCACCGCCGCCTCGCCGATGTCCGCCCCCAACGCGGGAGCCGCGCTCAGAGCGATCGCGACCGCGAGCGCCTGATCGTCGTCGAAAAGCAGCGGCGGCATCTCCGCTCCCGCGTCGAGGCGGTATCCCCCGTCGGGGCCCATCGTCGTCTCGATCCGGTAGCCCATCTCACGCAGGCGATCGATGTCGCGCCGCACCGTGCGATCACTGACGTCCAGCCGCGAGGCCAGCACCGACCCCGGCCAGTCCCGCCGCGCCTGCAGGAGCGACAGCAGGGTGAGCAATCGCGACGTCGTAGCCATGCATCCGACGGTACTCGCGGTCTAGGACAGAAACCGACCTATACGGGTGAGAACGTGATCTCACGAGCCGATCCCGGCCGATTTATCGAGGAGCAGACATGCCCGTGCAGACCACCACCCACCTGAACTTCCGCGGCGATGCCCGTCAGGCGCTCGAGTTCTACCAGTCCGTCTTCGGCGGCCACCTCGTCGTCAACACCTACGCCGACTTCGGCATGCCGGCCGAGATCCCCGGCTCCGACAAGGTCGTCTTCGGCCTGGTTGCCGGCGAGAACGGCTTCCGCGTCATGGGCTACGACATCCCCGGCCGCACCGAAGGCGGCATCGCCGGCTGTGGGGCGACGCGCCGTGAAAACATCACGACGGTGACCGACCAGGCGCTGTTCGTCTCCATCAGCACCCCCACCCTCGAGGAGCTGCAGAGCTACTGGGACACCCTGGCGATGGATGCCACCATTATCGAACCGCTCGCTGCCTCGGCGTGGAGCGCCGGGTTCGGGATGCTGACGGACCGGTTTGGGGTGACGTGGAGCTGCAGCGTCGACGCCTCGTAGCGCCGCGCGGGCCTCGCGCCGGGATGCGCGAGGCCCTACCGCTGCGAGATCCCGCCCACCATGCCGCTGACGAAGCGCTTCACCCCGGCCGCGGCCAGCAGCGAGTACTCGGTGACGTGCTGGCCCTGGAAGAATGTCAGTCCCAGCGGGGCGGTGCGCAGGTTGTTGGACACGATCATTACCCGCACTCCTCCCCCTGATCGCCCACGCCGCCGCACATGTCGACCGACGCGGCAGGCAGGAGGACTTGAGGTGTCCGCCGCGCACGGCATGATGGTCTCATCGGCACTTGAAGGGGCAACACCGTGACCAAGACGTGTGGAGAAGCTCGGTGACGACTCTGGTCATCGAGCAGCGAATCGTGAAGTCTCGTGACCGTGTGAGGGCGTATGGGGAGGTCTTCACGCCCCGCTGCATGGTTAATCAGATGCTCGATCTAGTCAGCGACGATCTCGAAGACGGCCCCGACTTCGTCGACAAGACCTTCCTCGAGCCCGCGGCGGGTGACGGGAACTTCCTCGTCACGATCCTGCACCGCAAGCTTCAGGCAATCGAGAAGCGCCTCTCCCCTGGCGTGTGGGCCGATGAGTCGCTCTTCGCGCTGGCATCGATCTACGGCATCGAACTCCTCGAAGATAATCACGAAGAGGCGCGGGCCGCGATGCTTGCCGAGTTCGTCGACTTCAGTTCGCGGCACGATGCCGCGCTCAGGCCCGACTCCACGCTCGTCCACGCGGCACGTTTCCTTATCGACACGAACATCGTCAGAGGGAACACGCTCACCGGCCTTGACTGGCTCGGTGAGGAGATCCAGTTCTCGTGGTGGAACCGGGTCGCCCACTCCCCTGGCGTCGTGCAGCGAGAGCCTTTCTCGCTCGCGTCGTTGCGAGAGAGCAGCGGCTTCGACTTCACGGTGTACGAAACGTACGCAGCGTGCCGGATTGACCGCATCCACGAAGAAGTGAGAGCCGGTGCCTAGCCCGAACATCAGAACGTTCCGCGAGGTCGTGCCCTACATCTACTCGTGGACAACCCCCGACATCCCAAAGTACGACGGCTGGGAAAAGATCGGGTACACCGAGCAGGACTCGGCCGACAAGCGCATCGCGCAGCAGGCGAGTCAACTCAACATCACGAAGGTCAAGCAGTGGGCCTACCGAGCAGCGTTCATCACCGAAGACGGTGGCACGTTCCGTGATTCCGACTTTCATGCGTTTCTCAAGCAGCAGGGCATCGAGCGGGAGGTGGATCCCACGAACACCCCGAGCCGTACGGAGTGGCATAAGTTCGCTGGCGCGCCGAAGTCGAGTCGGCAGTACTATCTCGACTTCGCGTCGAAGTCGTTCACCACGCAGGTAGGGGCCTCGCAGGACGACTACGAACTGCGCCCGGAGCAGCGCGAAGCGGTCACCCAAGCGCTGACAGCATTCCGCACTCGCAACGTCGATGAGGTGTTGTGGAACGCAAAGCCCCGATTCGGCAAGACGCTGACGACGTACGATCTGATGCGCGAGATGGATGCCCGTCGGGTTCTGATTGTGACGAACCGCCCGGCGGTCGCACACTCCTGGTTCGATGATTATCAGCGGTTCTTCGGACACCAGACGACGTATCAGTTCGTGTCCGACTCTCCGTCGCTCGGTCAGCGCGGCGCGATGACGCGTGAGCAGTGGCGCGCTTACTCCGTCGAGCACCTTGATGAAGACCCGCGCATCATCGAGTTCGTGTCGCTGCAGGATCTAAAGGGGTCCAAGTACTTCGGCGGGTCGTTCGACAAGCTCAAGCACATCGCCGACGCCGACTGGGATCTCCTCGTGATCGATGAAGCGCACGAGGGCGTCGACACGACGAAGACGGATGTCGCGTTTACCCAGATCACACGCAGCCACACGCTGCACCTGTCGGGGACGCCGTTCAAGGCGCTCGCGTCGGGCCGGTTCGCTGCGGATCAGATCTTCAACTGGACATATGAAGACGAGCAGGAGGCGAAGACTTCATGGTCGGATGACGGGGTCGACAATCCTTACGCGCAGCTGCCGACCCTGAACCTACTGACGTATCAGCTGTCCCGGATGATCACTGATCGTCTCGCCGAGGGCGTTGCGCTCGATGAGGATGCCGGGAACGTCGACTATGCCTTCGATCTCGCGGAGTTCTTCGCTACGAAAGACAACGGGTTCTTCGTGTACGAAGCCGATGTGATGCGGTTCCTCGACGCGCTGGCGACACTGGAAAAGTACCCGTTTTCGACCGCGGAGCTGAGGGACGAGATTCGACACTCGTTCTGGCTGCTCAATCGAGTTGCATCGGCAAAGGCGCTGGCGCGGCTGCTGAAGAAGCATCCCGTCTTCGGCGAGTACACGGTGATCCTGGCGGCCGGCGACGGCCGCCCGAACGTGGGCGAGAACGACGGACTCGACGAACACGCCGACGACGCGGCGACCTCCGGCAAGTCGCTCGAGGAGGTTCGCGCCGGCATCGCTGAAGCGGAGGCGAAGGGCGGCAAGACAATAACGCTGTCGGTGGGTCAACTTACGACTGGCGTCACGGTGCCGGAGTGGACAGCGGTCATCATGCTATCCAATCTCTCCTCCCCTGCTCTGTACATGCAGGCAGCATTCCGTGCGCAGAACCCGTGTACGTTCACTCGCGGCGACAAAATGTTTCAGAAGAAGAACGCCTACATCTTCGACTTCGCTCCCGAACGCACGCTCACGATCTTCGATGCGTTCGCCAACAACCTCGCTCCAAGTCCCCCCGTCGATGCTGGTGACCGCAGGGAGAACATCAGACGCCTTCTGAACTTCTTCCCCGTCCTTGGTGAAGACACTGAGGGTCGGATGATCGAACTCGACGCGGCCCAGGTACTCACGTTCCCGCAGGTGTTTAAGGCTCGCGAAGTCGTTCGGCGAGGCTTTCTATCGAACCTGCTGTTCGCCAACGTGTCCGGCATCTTCCGAGCCGCGGAGCACTTCGAAGACATCCTCAACCAGCTGCCCGTCGCGAAAGAGAAGAAGGCCAAGCAGATCGGTCCCATCGACATGCCGTTCCCGCCGCCCACCACCGACGCGGACGGCAATGTGCAGATCGACGTCGGCACCGTCATCAACCCGAAGGTCGCCGAGCTGGGCAAGCCGATCTACGCCGATGCCGACGTTCCGCAACTCGACCCGGCAACAACGAAGGCTGCCGATGCTGCGAAACAGGTGGCCGCGGTCGTGACAGAGAAGGCGCGCGAGACGCGAGCCAAGGTCGCAGCCGAATACGGAATGACCGCGAAGCAGATCGAGAACGACGAGAAGTCCACCGAGACGCTAGTGAAGGCCAAAGTCGAACGCGCCTATGTCGACCATCAGATCGCGCTCAGCCATATCGATGCCGAGGGCGCGGATGCGGCCACGGAAGCCGACTTCGTCGCGCTCGAAGCGAAAAAGGTCGGAGCGAAAGCCGAGCTTGACGCACGTGTGCTCGCGATCTTCCACAGCGCGCTCGACAGCGTCACCGCGACCGTCGTCACGCGCGAGGAGACGAAGAAGGCGCAGTCGCAGGCGAATAACACGATGGATGCCGCGCGCGATCACCTGCGCGGATTCGCTCGCACCATCCCGATGTTCCTCATGGCGTACGGCGACCGAAACACCGAGCTCGCCAACTTCGACGAATACACACCGGACGATGTGTTCGCGGAGATCACCGGCATTACCGAAGACGATTTCCGCAAGCTCCGCGACGGCCGTGACATCACCGATCGCGACACAGGCGACGTCGCTCGCGTGCCGGGTCTGTTCGACGAGGCCGTCTTCAACCAGGCGATCCAGGAGTTCTTGAACAAGAAGGCCGAACTCGCCAACTACTTCGACCCGGCGTTCACCGAAGACATCTTCGCGTACATCCCGCAGCAGAACACGTCGCTCGTGTTTACCCCGAAGCGCGTCGTGCACTTGATGTGCGACACACTCGAGACCGAGAACCCGGGTATCTTCGCCGATCCCGCCAAAACGTTCGCCGACCTGTTCTCTACGGCTGGGCTGTTCTGCATGGAGATCGTCCGTCGGCTCGACCAGGGTCTTGCCGAGGCGATCCCCGACCAAGCCGAGCGGCTACGGCACATCTTCACTCGCCAGGTGTTCGAGATGAGCCCAAATAGGATCCTCCACGACATCACCCTGGAAGCCGTCAGTGGCGGCGTGGCGGAGCGCCGAGCGTGGCTAGAAGAATCCGGTCACTTCCAGGTCGGAGACCTCGCACGCATGACCACCGAGGAACGCGAGCAAATCGTCGACGAGATGCTGGGAGATAACTGACATGGCCAGAAAATTCGACGTCGTCATCGGCAATCCTCCGTACCAGGAGGAGGCTCAAGGCGAAGGCACCCGCGATACCCCGATTTATCACCATTTCATGAATGCTGCGTACGAGGTCGGCACGAAAGTCGTGCTCATCACGCCTGCTCGCTTTCTGTTCAATGCGGGCTTTACGCCGAAGGCGTGGAACGGAAAGATGCTGGCGGACCCGCATCTCTCAGTGCCCTTCTACGTGCGGGACAGCTCGGAGCTCTTCCCAGGCACAAAGATTCGCGCCGGGATCGCCGTGACCTACCGCGATGCGGAGCGCGTGGGCGAGGCAATTGACACCTTTACGCCGTTCCCAGAGCTCAACTCCATCCTGCACAAGGTTCGCGAGTCGGGGACAGCATTCATCGAGTCTGTGGGCATGACAAGTTCGCGCTCTTACCGATACACGGACAAGCTCTACAAAGATCACCCGGAGGCTCTTCAGCTGCGTCCCGACGGCAACGCTGCCCTCGTTAATACCAATGCGTTCGAGATGTTCTCGTTCCTCTTTCATGAGGCCCAGCCGACGGACGGGGCTCAGTACGTGCAGGTACTCGGCGTCATCAAGAACAAACGCTTTCGGCGGTGGATCCGCACTGAATATCTCGCTGGGCCAGAGAGCTTCGACAAGTACAAGGTCGCCCTTCCGGCGGCGAACGAGAACAACAAGCTCGGCTGGATGGCAGCACCCGAGATCGTCGAACCAGGTGTCGCTGTTACGCAGACCTTTCTAACAATCGGAGCGTTCGCGACAGAGGCCGAGGCGCGAGCATGTTTTTCGTATGTCAGGACGAAGTTTGCGAGGGCTATGCTCTACGTTCTGAAAGTCACTCAGCACAATCCACGGAGCACCTGGAAGTTTGTGCCGGCGCAAGACTTCACATCAGCATCCGACATCAACTGGTCCACCTCGATCCGCGAGATTGACGCGCAACTATACGCTAAGTACGGTCTGGACGCGGACGAAATTGCCTTCGTCGACTCTCACGTGACGCCGATGGAGTAACGTGCGCCCCACTCTTGTCAGTCATCAAGGCCAAACGCGGCGGAGACCTCTTCAATTGTGAATTTTTGGCGCAGCTTGGCGGCGGTGTTCTGGTTCGCGAACATGCCCGTCCTCCAGAAGCCCTGTTCGCGCGGCACGGCGCGGGTCCACTCGACGGGGACGGCCCATTCAGCCGTCGCGTCGTCCTGATCATCCGCGTGCCGGTAGTTTCCGCTCAACGGAAGGTCCGCCAGGCGGGTGTCGACGCCGTCCACGGCCACGACGGTCTCGTCAAATCTCTTAGCCCCACCGGTCACCGTTCCTACACCGACGTAGCCAATCTTGGGGATGCAGGCGAAGACCCGAGCGCCGGCCGGGAGATTCTTCAGCGTGCGAGAGAACCACTCGCCGCCGCCTCCGGACACAAATCCGTAGGCCATTCCGTCGGACCAGTGACGACCTTCTGGGCTGTCGCCGAACGAGACGTACCAGTCTGTGCCATTCCATGACTCGCGCGTCTTGGTGCGCACTGAGGCCGTCTTCGGGCTCACCCCGCCTTCATGCTCCACGAGCCATGTGCGCGCGAGGTAGGACGCCCCGTTGTCGTTGAAGTGTCGGAAGAACACGACGTTGATCGGGACACCGTAGTCCTCGTTGAGAAAGCGGACGATTCGCTCGGTTGCCGCATCGACGCTCGCCGCCACGATCGTGAAGACCTGTGCGGCGTTGACCTCGTCGGGAAGGGTCTCATTAAAGCGTTGCGCAAACGCCTCTTCCAATGCGATGTCGGGCTTGTAAGTCTCGAAGATTGCATGGATCTCCGCGCGACTTAGACCAGACACCCAAGAGCCGTAGTCCAGAGCCTGTGCAGTCACGTCTCGGGGTGTCTTGTCGCGCTTGAGTTCGATCACATGAACAGCAGCCGTCTCATCGAGCGCCAGAAGATCGATGAACCCGCCGTGCGCAGTCGGCACCTGCCGACCGATGACAAGCAGGGTGGTTCCGAGCATCGTCGAATCGGACTCAATGTAGTTCTCGAGCTGGGACTCGAGCCCGATCGACGTCGGCACTAATCGGCTCAACTTGTCGCCGTCGGCGCGCCAGAGTCCCATCTCTACTGCCATGATCGTCGTCCCCTCGGATGGGCGGCACAAGGACGGCGCCAGCCGACACGCGTCGTCTTGATCGTATGGCTTCTCTTACCGATACGCAGGGCGTTGCCGCGCTCGAGGTTCGCGGCATGCAGTAGCGGCTCGGCCATCATGTCGCGGATGCGCTTGCGCGGGTCGAGCCAGTCCATCGGGTCGAAACACTATTTGCAGGATTGTGAGCGGGTGTCGGTGCTTGTCGATAGCTTGCGAGCCACGCGACCAGAAGGAGATGACGATGGCGGAGAGCATCAGCTCCGACGTACAGAACGAAAGTGAGGTTCTTCGCATCCTGTCGAACCTCTTCGGCGTGAGGTGGGACCGCCTCGTCCAATGGAGCGCCGTCGCACTCGCGAGCGGTTGGCTGTGGTTGAGCGCCATGCCTTCCATGGCGGCCCACCCGGACAATTCGTTCGAGCGAGGACCGATCGACTGGCTCATCCAGGGGCTCATCGATCTCGGATTCGCCGTGCCACAGTGGCTGAACGGCACTCCAGCATGGTTGATGCAGCCGGGGCACGCATGGGTCGTTCAACTCCTGCCGATCGTTGCGGCGCTATGCGGCACGCTCTTGGCGAAATCTCAAAGCAGCTCGGGACTTGTCGCCCTAGGCGTCCTCGCGATGGCCACAAGCGTGCAGGCAACATCCGACTTCGCGCCGGTGTTATGGACGCTCGTTTGGACTTCGGTCCCCATGGTTCTAGCCCTTAGCCTCTCCGCCATTCAAACGCGCTTTCACCAGACGGACACGGCGCCGCCGAGCCAGGCCTACGTGTCGACACTCATTTTTGAAAGGTACCTGCTGGCTGGGTTAGCGCCGATCTGGCAGGTTTTCCTCGGCCCCGCGATTGGAGTCGCGCTGGCCGTAAGCATGTACGGCGTTTCGCGCACCCCGGAGGAACCGACTCGAGAACTTATAAGAACCCGAATAAGCAAGCTGCGACGGTCCGGCAGGACCGTGTCTGAAGCGGGGGCGGCGGATGCCCTCGGCGTCCTCGCGGCAATACTTCTCGCGAAACCGGACCGGCAATCTCGACAGCAACTAGCGGCGGATGCTCTATTCGCACTCGACGGGCCAATGGGAGCAGAAATTGTCGCTCATCAACCGCCCTATCCCGCAGGCACTACCTCGAGCGGCGAGCACCACCCCCCTGGCCGACCTCGCTACTAGGGCGTGTTGCTAATCGTCAGGGGCGGCAGGGAGGCCTCTCGCGGCGGCGCAGGTGCGAGCCACGATTGGTGATGGGGTTACAATCTCTCCGCTCCCGACCGCCGCGTCCAGTTCAGTCAGCTCCACGCGGGCTTGGTTGACCTGTTCTGCCGGGTCTGAGGTGTCGACGGTGACGACCATCTTCAGGCCCTCGCGCTGCGTAAGACGACGGCACTTCGCGCGGATCTCTACAAAGGGTCGCTGGCGAGATCATGGGAGTAACCAGCGTCTACCTGAAGCGAGTGCCATGAGTAACGACAAGCCCACGTTCGTCTACGAAATCAACGGAGCCTCGTTCGCGAACCTCATCAATGGTCCGCGGTCGTACGAAGACAACCTGCAGCGGATGGTGTCTCTCCTCGGCAAGTCGGGCCGTTCGACGTTCTCCCTATCGAGGCTGCCGGACGGCCAGGACATCTGGGACGTAACCCGGGAGTCACTGCCAAGTGTATTTCTGCAGGCGGCTGGGACCGCCGATGCCATGACCATCGAGTGGCGACGCTTGGAGCAGGACGGAACAGAGGGGCTCTACACCGTCGGTCATGGTGGACCGCGCGACGGCGAACCACCCGTGACGATCGATTTCCTCGAGGGGGAGGCCCGCGCCCTCGTCTACCCCGACGAAGTGTTCACCGCGGACGAGGCTGGCGAGATCTTCGTTCATTACTTTCACACGGTGACGGTCCCCGACCGCTACGCCCTCCGCGAGCTGGACCTCACCACGCCAGCACCATGACCATCTCGTTTGACAGCGATCGCCACGAAGCCCTGCTGGTCTCGCTTCGGGTAGCAACGAATGCCATCGGGGCCGAGCTCGATGCGCTCGAACGCAAGGCGAACACGTTGCGTTCTTCCTGGAGTGGTGAAGCGCGCGACGCGTACGACGAGGCGCAGAACGCATGGAGCGCCTGCATGCGCGGATTTCATGGCGTACTCAGCGATACCAACATCGTTGCTGCATCCGCTGGCGACTCACTCCGCCAAGCCGAACAGGCGGTGCGGTCGCTCTGGGCCTGAGCAGGGCTGCTCCGTCAAGCCGCGGACAGGTCGCTCCTCGAGCGGGAGTCGCCGCCTCCAGGGCATCCCGTCCGCTCCGAGAATGATGATCGGCGCGGAGGAGAAGTGGCTGAATGCAATGTCGAGGAT
Organism: Microbacterium sp. 1154; assembly: GCF_031455375.1. Taxonomy (NCBI): domain Bacteria; kingdom Bacillati; phylum Actinomycetota; class Actinomycetes; order Micrococcales; family Microbacteriaceae; genus Microbacterium; species Microbacterium sp. 1154. Next base: position 493,331 of record NZ_JAVDSN010000001.1, read on the forward strand.
GACGAGCGGCCGCGGTCCCGGGGCGCGCTTATGGCGCGTCCGAGGAGGTCTTCACATCCCCGGCGCCATATCCGTGAACCGCGAGTAATGCCCCTGGAACGCCACCGTGATCGTGTCCGTCGGGCCGTTACGGTGCTTCGCGACGATTAGGTCCGCCTCGCCCGCGCGCGGCGAGTCCTTCTCGTACGCCGCCTCGCGGTGCAGCAGCACCACCATGTCGGCATCCTGCTCGATCGAGCCCGACTCACGCAGGTCCGACAGGGCGGGCTTCTTGTCGGCGCGCTGCTCGGCGCCACGGTTCAGCTGCGACAGCGCGATGACGGGAACCTGCAGCTCCTTCGCCATCAGCTTGAGCGCGCGCGAGAACTCGCTGACCTCCTGCTGGCGCGACTCGACGCGCTTACCGCTGGTCAGCAGCTGCAGGTAGTCGATGACGACCATCTTCAGACCCTCGCGCTGCTTCAAGCGACGGCACTTCGCGCGGATCTCGACGAGCGTCATGTTGGGGCTGTCGTCGATGTAGAGAGGCGCGTCGTTGATGCGACCGCGGGTCGAGGCCACCGTCGTCCAGTCGCGCGAGTCGAGCGTTCCCTTGCGCATGCTCTGCAGGGGGATCTGACCCTCGGCGCTGAGCAGGCGCATGGCGATCTCGCTGCGACCCATTTCGAGCGAGAAGAAGATGCAGGGGGCGTTCGACTTGATCGCGGCGGCGCGGGCGAAGTCGAGCGCGAGCGTCGACTTACCCATGGCGGGGCGCGCGGCGAGCACGATCATCTGACCGGGGTGCAGACCGTTGGTCAGCTGGTCGAGACCGGCGAAGCCGGTGGGGATGCCCGTCATCGACCCGTCGCGGCCGCGAGCGGCCTCGATCTCTTCGACCGCGGCATCCACCGCCGTCGTCAGGGGGATGTAGTCCTCGGCGCTGTCATCGCCCGAGACGTTGTAGATCTCGGCCTGGGCGCTGTTGACGAGCTCGACCGGGTCACCCTCGCCGGCGTAACCCATCTGCACGATGCGGGTGCCGGCCTCGACGAGGCGGCGGAGCATCGCGCGCTCGGCGACGATCGACGCGTAGTAGCCCGCATTTGCGGCGGTCGGCACGATCGAGGTGAGCGTGTGCAGGTAGTCCGCGCCGCCGGCGCGCTGCAGCTCACCCGTCTTGATGAGCTCGTCGGTAACGGCCACGACGTCGGTGGGCTCACCGTGCGAGTAGAGGGTGAGGATCGCCTCGAAGATCAGCTCGTGCTTGGGCACGTAGAAGTCGGGTCCGCGGAGCGACTCGATGACGTCGGCCACGGCATCCTTCGACAACAGCATGCCGCCCAGCGCGCTCTGCTCGGCGAGCATGTCGTGCGGAGGCGTGCGCTCGGGGCGCGGCGCTTTTCCGAGACGTTCTTCGGCGATATCGGCGATCGACACGGGCTCTCCTTCAGCTTCGGGCACTCCTGGCCGGGCCTCGCGCGCGCGTGAAGCGTTCGCGGAAACGGGGCTCGGAGCGGCCTCGGCAGCATGAAATCACCGACGTCCGACATCGACGCGCGCGGCAACGTGATCCACCTGCCCGAGGGGCTGCACCCACGCTAGATACCACTCTCCCCACACGCAAACGAGCCTGTGGATAACTCTGTGGAGAGACTGCGGGAAACGCCGCCAGGTCTGTGCACAAGTGCTGTGGAGAACTCGGTGGATGGATACGAATATCGGGCGTGTATGCCCTTCTGACCAGGTATTTATCTATCCACAGTTTTCCTGGGGAAATCCCGTGTGAAGTGGACGTTGAAGGTTCCTGCTAGGGGCATCCACATGTGTACAACTCGGGGGATAACTCGACGATCGCTTACCGACCCGGAGCCCCCGCTGTCAAATTTTTCTTCACCGCCCGGCGTGTCGCCCGTCATGACGCGGTACCGAAAAAACTACTTAGATTTCACCCGCCCCCTTTCACCCTGGTGAACACGGGCGTAGCGTCGCCGCCCAAGAGTTTCGGGGATTCACCTTTGGGGGGCGAATCATGAAGAACGCGTCGGGTCGGAGGGCACCGCACATGCTGCGGTTGCTCCTGGTCGGCGCGTCCACCGCCCTCGGAGCAGCAGCTCTCTCCGTCGCCCTCTCGGCCTCTCCCGCCTCGGCGGACGACGGCTCGGGAGGCCTTCTCGGCACGGTCGGATCGACGGTCAACCAGGTCACCGACACCGTCGACGAGGTCGTCGGAACCGTCGTCTCGCCCGCGGTCGAGCACGTCACCGAGACGGCCGCTCCCGTGACCCAGGTCGTCACCGAGGTCGCACCCGCACCCGTCGCCGAGGTCGTCACGACCACCACCGACACCGTCACGAACACCGTCTCCGAGGTCGTTTCGACCGCGGACTCCACCGTGAGCGACACCGTCGACACCGTCGGAGACGTGGTCACCGACGTCGCCGGCTCGGGAGTCGTCGGAGAGGTCGTCACCCCCGTGGTCGAGACCGTTCAGACGGTCCCCGTCGTGGGCGACGTCGTGCACACGATCGGGCTCGACGAGCTCCTCTCGGGAGTCACCGACGCGGTGGACTCCGCCCTTCCCGCGATCGTCGGCACCCTTCCCCCGGTCTCGCCCGTCGTCCCCGCGATTCCGGGCGTTCCGACGGTTCCGGGCGGCGACATCGCCACCCCGATCATCGACGCCCTGCCCGTCGCGCTCCTGCCGACCGAGGCCGCCGCGGACGCCACCGCGATCCTCTCCGGCGCCCCCGCCGCGGCTCCCTCCTCGCTCCGCGCCGACCCCTCCAGCGGGGTGGCGACGCTCTTCTCGGCCCCCACCGCCGGCGACGCCTCTGCGACCCTCACGGGGGCGCCCACGGCCGCGACGGGCCTGCTGGTCGACCACGAGGTCCCCGGAGTCCTGGGAGCGAACACGGGCTCGAGCTCGTCGGCATCCGGAAACTCCGGCGCGGGTGGCGCGAACGCCGCCACCGCCGACAGCGGCAAGCTCTTCGCCGCTCCGCTTCTTCTCGACCGCCGGACCGTCGTCGACGACGACCTGCCCGGCACCCCGGTCTTCGGCACCGACGTCTCTCCTGACTGAGGACGGTCGCACCGTGCATCGCACGGCAGACGACCCCGCGCTTTCGCGCACCCTCATTCATCTACAGGAGAAACTCTCATGCGCAAGATCTACTCGCGTGTCCTTCTGGGCACGCTCGTCGGAGGCGGCCTCGCCGTCCTCGGAGCCGGCATCGCCAATGCCGCAGATACCTCAGGCGTCGACGGTCTGCTCTCGGGCGACCAGGTCGGTGTCTCGGTCGACCTCCCGGTCACCGTCGGCGGCAACGCCGTCTCGGTCATTGGAGACAGCAACAGCGAAGGTGCCGACACCTCCGCTCCGGCGGCCCCCGCTCCCGCACCCGTCACCATCACCGATGGCAGCGACGGCGTGGGCTCGGGCAACCAGGGGCTCGTATCGATCGACGTTCCCGTGACGGTCGGCGGCAACGCCGTCTCGGTCATCGGAGACAGCGACAGCACGGATGCTGACACCTCGGTGCCCGCACCGGAGGCTGCGGCCCCCGCGGCTGACAGCAGCACCGACGGCAGCGACAGCGTCGCCGGCGGCAATCAGGGTGTCGTCTCGATCGAGGCTCCGGTCACGGTCGGCGGCAACGCGGTCTCGGTGATCGGCGACAGCAGCACCGACAACGCCGGCACCACCGGCGGCGGCACCTCCGGCTCGACCGGCGGCGCGACCGTCACCGACGGCACCGACGGGATCCTCGGCGGCAACGTCGTCGACGCCCCGATCGGCCTGCCCGTCACCGTCGGCGGCAACGCCGTCTCGGTCATCGGTGACAGCGCCTCGAACGACGCCGACACCACCGGCGGCACCACGGGCGGCACCGGCTCAACCGGCGGCACCCTGACCGGCGGCGACGACGGCCTCCTCGGCGGCAACGTCATCGACCTGCCGATTGGCGCGCCCGTCACCGTCGGCGGCAACGCCGTCTCCGTGGTCGGCGACAGCACCACCAACGGCGCTGACACCACCGGCGGTAGCACCGGCTCGACCGGCGGCACCGGCACCACCGTCACCGACGGCACGGACGGCATCGGCGGCGGCAACGTCATCGGCCTTCCGGTCGGCATCCCCGTCACCATCGGCGGCAACGCCGTCTCGGGCATCGGCGACAGCACCACCGACGGCGCTGACACCACCGGCGGTAGCACCGGCTCGACCGGCGGCACCGGCACCGGCACCACCGTCACCGACGGCACGGACGGCATCGGCGGCGGCAACGTCGTGGGCCTCCCGGTCGGCATCCCCGTCACCATCGGCGGCAACGCCGTCTCCGTCATCGGCGACAGCACCACCGACGGCGCTGACACCACCGGAGGCAACACCGGCTCGACCGGCACCGGCACCACCGTCACCGACGGCACGGACGGCATCGGCGGCGGCAACGTCATCGGCCTGCCCATCAACGCCCCCATCACCATCGGCGGCAACGCCGTGTCTGGTGTGGGTGACAGCACCTCCGAGAACGCCACCACCACCGGCGGCACCACCGGCTCAATCGGCGGCACCAGCACCGACGGCACCGGCAGCATCGGCGGCGGCAACGTGATCGGCCTGCCGATCAACATCCCCGTCGTCATCGGCGGCAACGCGGTCTCGGTGATCGGTGACAGCACCACCACCGACTCCACCACCGGAACGCCCACCACGCCCGGCACCCCGGGAACGCCCGGAACCCCCGGCACCCCCGGCACCCCCGGCACCCCCGGAACGCCCGGCACCCCCGGCACCCCCGGCACCCCCGGAACGCCCGGCACCCCCGGAACCCCGGGAACGAACGGCACCAACGGCACCGTCACCGTGACCGGCTCGCTCGCCTCGGTCGGCTCGGTCAGCGCCCTCGCGGCCACCGGATCAAACAACGCTCGCGGCGCCCTCGCCGTGACGGGAACGGACGGCTCGATGGCCGCCGGGCTCGGTATCGCAGGTCTGCTGACCCTGCTCCTCGGAGCCGGTCTGCTGCTGCGTCGCCGCCGCTCGGTCGCCTGACCCGGAGCGTTCGCCCACAGAACGCGACACCGGATGCCACGCCCTCGGGCCGGCATCCGGTGTCGCGGCGTGCCCGGGACGGCGCCCTCCCCGTTACAGCGCCCCACCCCGTCGCTCGCGCTCGAGGAACGCGATCGTCTCGGGCTGCTGCGGGGCGTCGAGGATCTGGGCGGGAGTGCCCTGCTCGACGATCCGGCCGCCCTTCATGAACACGATGCGGTCGGCGACCTCGCGCGCGAACGACATCTCGTGCGTGGCCATGAGCATGGTCGAGCCGCGGTCGCGGAGCACCCGCACCAGGTCGAGCACCTCGCCGACGAGCTGCGGGTCGAGGGCCGAGGTGATCTCATCGAGCAGCAGCAGCTCGGGGTCGGTCATCACGGCGCGCACGATCGCGACGCGCTGCTGCTGACCGCCCGAGAGGCGATCCGGAAACTCCCGCGCCTTCGCCCCCAGACCCAGCTGCTCGAGTAGTTCGGTGCCGCGGGCGTAGGCCTCGGCCTTCGGCATCCCGTGCACCTTCCGCGCGGCCAGCGTCACGTTGTCGATGACGCGCAGGTGGGGGAAGAGGTTGAAGTGCTGGAACACCACGCCGATGCGCGACCGGGCGGAGTCCTGGTCGATCGTCGGGTCGGTCAGGTCGTCGCCGTTGAGCACGATCTGGCCGTCGTCGACCCGCTCGATGAGGTTGATGGTGCGCAGCAGGGTCGACTTGCCCGAGCCCGAGGCGCCGATCAGCACGACGACCTCGTGCTGATCGATCACGAGGTCGATGCGGTCGAGCACGACATGGTCGCCGAACGCCTTCCGCACTCCGCGGACGTCGAGCACGCTCATACGACTCCGCCCATCTGCTCGCGCTTCGCCAACCGCGCCGACACGTAGTCGGTGAGGCGGATCATCGGCAGCGCCATGGCCACGAAGAGCAGCGCCGCGACGATGTACGGCGTGAAGTTGTAGTACTCGGCGGCGGAGATCTGCGCCGCACGCACGGCATCCACCGCTCCGAGCACCGAAATCAGGCCCACGTCCTTCTGCATCGACACGAAGTCGTTCATGAGCGCCGGCACGACCTTGCGCACGCCCTGGGGGATCACGACGATCCGCAGCGTCTGCCCGTGCGTCAGTCCCATCGAGCGAGCCGCGACCCGCTGCGAGGGGTGCACGGCCTCCATGCCCGCGCGCAGCACCTCGGCGATGTACGCCGAGTAGGTCAGCACGATCGCGATGGTTCCCCACAGCACGACCGGCACGCGCCCGAAGATGCCCAGGGCCGGCAGACCGAAACCCACCAGGTACAGCACGATCAGCAGAGGGATGCCGCGGAACAGGTCGGTGTAGATCGTGGCCAGGGCGCGGAGCGGAAAGAACACCGGCCCGCGCAGCGACCGCAGCACCGCGAGGGTCGTGCCGAGCACGGCCACGGCGAGCGCGGCGACGATCAGCACCTGAATGTTGACCCACAGCCCCGCGAGGATCGAGGGGAAGCTCTTGATCGCGATGTCGACATCGAAGAAGCTGCGCCGCACGTCTTCCCAGCCGGGGCTTGAGAGGATCGCCCACCCGACGACCACGACGAAGACGACCGAGCTGATCAGGGCGATCAACACCGACTTCGTCGATTGCTGACGCCGCGTGGCGCGCCGACCGAGTTCGAGCTCGCTCGGCCGCCACGCGGTGTCGGAAGACGTGGATGCCACGGAGTTACTTCAGCACGGGCGCGGCGGCCGTACCGCCGAGCCACTTCTGCTGCAGCTCGTCGAGGGTGCCGTCGGCCTTGAGGGCGTCGACCGCGTCGCTGACGGGAGTGGTCAGCGCCGAGCCCTTGGGCAGCACGAAGGCGAGCTCGTCGCCACCCGCCGAGGAGTCGGGGAACTGACCGATCACCTTGCCGTCGTCGAGCACCGCGCCCGCAAGGTAGAAGGCCGTGGGCAGGTCGACCACGATCGCGTCGACCTGGCCGGCCTGCAGCGCGGCGACGGCGTCGTCGTTCGAGTTGAAGACGCTGAGGTTGTCGGTCCCGAGCTGTTCCTTCGCGACCTGGTAGCTGGTGGTGGCGCTCATGACGCCCACGGGGATGTTCTTCAGCGCGGCGACCGTCGTGGCGGAAGCGGCGGGAGAGGTACCCGTCGTGACGACCGCCTGGGCGGTCGTGTAGTACGGCGACGAGAAGTCGACGGCCTGCTTGCGCTCGTCGGTGATCGAGAACTGCTGGACGTTCATGTCCCAGTCCTTCGGGCCGGGCGCGATCGCGCTCTCGAAGTTCGAGCGCACCCACTCGATGTCGCTCGTCGCGAAGCCGAGCTTCTCGGCGACGGCGCACGAGACGGCGGCCTCGAAGCCCTCGCACGACGCGGGGTCGTCGTTCTCGACCCACGGCGAGAAGGCGGGCTCGCCGGTGGCGATGGTGAGCTTGCCCGCGGCGACGGTCTGCAGCGCGCCCTCGGTGGCGGGGGCGGCGCCGGCGTCGGAGCCGGAGGGCGCGAAGGCGCAGGCCGTCAGGGTGACGACCGTGGCGGCGGCCAGGGCGGTCAGGGCAGCGACGCGGCGCAGGCGTGCGGAAGCGGTCACGATGTCTCCTCGTGGACGTATCGGGGTCATCCCCGGAGTGCTGTGATGTGCACAGCGTACCGAGCGCGTGTTTCCGGCAATGTCGCCGATGACATCTGACGACACGGGCGGCGCTATTCGGCGAGGCGCCAATCGGCGAAGCTGAACCCCGGCGAGACGACGCAGCTGACCACGACCTCGGCATCGCCCGCGGGCCGGGCCGCCTGCCAGACGCCCGCCGGCACCGTGTGCTGCAGCACGTGACCGGCGGCGAGGTCGGGCCCGAGGGTGACCGTGCGCGCGGCACCCGGCTGCTCGCCGTCGCCGCCCAACGACAGTTCGAGCGCGCCCGGCCCGTGCCAGAGCCACACCTCGTCACTCGTCACGACGTGCCAGGCGCTCTCTTCACCCGGGGTCAGCAGGTAGTGGATGCAGGTCGCCGCGGGCCGCGTCCCCCTCGGGGTCTCGACCTCGACGCTGCCCGTCCACATGCGCCGGAACCAGCCGCCCTCGGCGTGCGGTTCGAGATCGAGCAGAACGGCGGTGGCGGGACGCTCAACGGTCATCGGCGGATACTCCGGTCTCTCGGGTGAAGGCGGCGGATGCCGAGCGCACCTCGCCGTCGATGACGGTCGCGGCCGCGCTCCCCTCGCCGGCGACGACGAGGTGCTCGATGGTGTCATCGACCTCCGACACCGGCACGTCGAAGAACGCCAGATCCGCCACCGCGCCCACGGCAAGGTACCCGGTGCGGGCGGGACCCGTGTCGAGGCCCATGGCGTGTGCTCCGCCCAGGGTCGCCGCGCGCAGCAGCAGCTCCGAGAGGTCGCGGTTCGCGTAGCCCTGCGCCCGCGCCAACCGGTGCAGCGCCGACACGTCGGCCAGCAGGTCGAGAGAGGGACTGGATGCCAACGAGTCGGTGCCCACGGCAAGCGCGTTGCCCTCGAGCAGGTACGCGGCGACCGGTGGCTCGTCGAGCCCGATCACGGCGTTCGAGCGCGGGCAGAGGGCCACCGACGTGCCGCGTGCGCGCAGGATCGCGCGGTCGCGCGCCGTCATGTAGACGCCGTGGGCGATGTGGCAGTCGGGGCCCAGCACGCCGAGCTCGTCGACGAACTCCGTCGCCCCCGTGCCGAAGCCCTCGTCGCGCAGCGCTCGGAAGCTCGCGGGCCGGTGGAGCTGCCAGGGCACCGCCTCGCCGTGCTCGCGTTCGAAGGCCGCTTCGCCGAGGTGCAGGTGCAGCCGGCTCCCGCGCTCGCGCACGATGTCGGGGATCTCGAGCAGTGGCTCGACGTCGAGGGAGTACGGCGCGTGGGGCGAGAGCCCCGTCCCCGGCGGCGAGGGCAGGGCGTCGAGCCGCGCCTCGACCTCGGCGCGTCCACGCTCGGCCCACGCCGCGTTCGTCCAGCTCATCACCTCCCAGTAGGTGATGCCGTGCAGGCGCGCGTCGTGCAGTGCCGCGGCTGCCTCGACGTCGGTGACGATGTCGGCCACCGCCGTCGTGCCGGCCGCGATCATCGCGAGCGCTCCGGTCCTGGCATCCGCCGCCCAGTCGTGACCGGCGCGGTAGACCGGGGTGAACGCGTCGTCCCAGTCGTCGAAGCCCGCGTACGAACCGCGTCCGACCTCGGCCATGCCCGTGTACTGCAGATGGGAGTGGGCGTTCACGAGCCCCGGGGTCAGCACCCCCGGCCAGTGCACCTCGTCGAAGGCGATGCCGCGCGCCCGCAGTTCGTGGCGCACCCACTCGCGGTCGCCGACGTGCCGGATGCGGCCGCCCGCCACCGCGATGGCCCCGCCGGGGATGGGCGGTGCGGTCACGGGGACGACCAGCGAGGCCGAGTACAGCACGACGTTCACGAGCGCGCCTCCCGGTATCGCGGGGAACGCCAGTCGTCGACGCCGTCGAGGTCGAGCTCGCGCGGGGGGTCGATATCGGCGCCCCGCACGGCCAGCGCGGTCCGGGCGACGAGCTCGTCGACCTCGGCGCCCAGGGCGTGCACGCCGGGCCCGGGACGCCGCTGCAGCAGCTCGCCCAGGGCCGCGAGCTGCACCGCGAACGACAGGTCCATGATCTCGATCGGGTTGCCCTCGGCGGCGGTGATGTTCACCGCTCCCCCTCCCCCGAGAACGAGAGCATCGCCGCTGCCCGACACCTCGCCCGGTACTCCCCCGGCGACCGCGATCACGCGTGCCACGGCGGTGATCTCGGGCGTCACCGTCGCGGCGACACCGGTTGCCGAGACGACCAACGCTCCCCCGGCCAGCTCGACGGCGCGGCCGGTGAAGAACCCGTCGTGCCGCGCCTCGAGCGCCCGCACGGGGTCGGTCTCGGCGACGCGCACCTCGGCGCCGAGCGCGCGCAGGTGCGCCGCGACTCCCCGACCGACGGGCCCATAGCCCAGCACCAGGGCGGGCTGATCGGTCAACGCGATCCCCCGCTCTTCCAGCAGATCGGCGATCGCGAACACACACGACTGCCCCGTGCCGTAGCGGTTGTCGAACATCGTCTTGGTACGCGCGTCGTTGACCGCCATCACGGCGCAGCGGAGGGTGCCGGCATCCTGCATCCGACGAAGGGGCGTGAGGCCGCTCGTGGTCTCTTCACACGCGCCGATCCACCCGTCGACCAAGGCCGGGTCGTCTTCGTGCACGAGGCGGATGAGGTGCGCGCCGTCGTCGAGCAGCACGTCGAGCCCCGCGCGGAGGAAGGTCAGCGCCGCCGCGCGCTCCGCGGTGCCCGCGAGCCCCGGGTCGGCCGTCACGGCGAAACCGCGAGCTCGGAGCTCATCTGCAACCGCCACATCGATCTCGTCGGGGTGCGCGTACACCGACACCGCGGCCCCCCGCTCGCGCAGCAGGAGCGACAGCACCGCGGTCTTCGGTTCGAGCACCATCGCCACGCCCACCCGCAGGCCGGTCAGGTCGAGCCTCTCGGCGAGGGCGGCGGCCACGGGCATGTGCGTCCGTGCGAAGGCGATGCGCCCGGCGGCGTCGCCGCGTTCGGGCAGTGGCTTTCCGTCGAGCAGCACCCGGTCGGCATCCAGGTCGAACTCGACGCGCCCCGCGCTCGGAGCAGGACTCGGGATGCCACCCAGCCCCGCCAGCAGCTCCGTCAGGGCGTCGGCGCCGGTCCCGGTCGCCGCGAACGGGCGTCCGGCGATCATGAGGTTCGACGCGCGCGCGAAGCGCCGGACGATGCGCTCGGGTGCGCGAGGGTCGGTCACGGCACTCAGCCTAGAGTCACGGCATCCCGCGCTCGTTCTTCGGGTTCGGGGCGCGTTCTTCCGCTTGGGGCGGGGTATTCCGCGCCCCAAGCGACACAGCGCGCCCCAAACCCGCAGAGAAGCCCCGCGCACGCGAAAAGGCCCCGCCCTGCCGAAGCAGGAGCGGGGCCGGATCGTGCGTCGCGAATTACTTCGCGGCGACCACCTGGAGGGTGATCACGGCGGTGACGTCGTCACGCAGGCGAACGGTCGCCTCGTGCTCGCCGACCGACTTGATCGCCGAGGTGATCTGGATCTTGCGCTTGTCGAGCTCACCGAGACCGGCGGCCTTGACGGCGTCGGCGACATCGGCGGGCTTGACCGAACCGAAGAGACGACCCTCGTTGCCGGCCTTGACGGCGAGCTTGACAGTGTTCGACTCGAGCGAGTTCTTCAGGGCCACAGCATCTTCGTGGTCGTGGATCGCGCGGGACTCGCGAGCGGCGCGGATCGACGCGACCTGCTTCTCGCCACCACGGCTCCACGACACGGCGAAGCCCTGCGGGATGAGGTAGTTACGGGCGTACCCGTTCTTGACCTCGACAACATCACCGGCGCTACCGAGCCCGGTGACCTCATTCGTGAGAATCAGCTTTGCCATCGGGTGCTCCTTAGCGGCCGGCGCCGGCGTAGGGCAGAAGAGCCATCTCGCGCGCGTTCTTGATGGCGCGGGCGATCAGACGCTGCTCCTGCACGGAGACACCGGTGATACGACGGGCGCGGATCTTGCCGCGCTCCGAGATGAACTTGCGGAGGGTGGGGACGTCCTTGTAGTCGATGACGCCGACGCGGATCGCCTTCGCGGGGGCTGCGTTCTTCGCGCCCTTCCGCGGCTTGCGGCGGTCGCCAGTGGCCTTTCCAGCCATGCTTCCTTCTTTCGTGTGGTTCGGACGCCGTTCCGGTCACGAGGACCGGGGCATGGCATCCGGAATTTCGGGGGTCGTCTCGCTCGAGAGCGGGGCGAAGATCAGAACGGGGTGTCGTCGCCGTAGGAGCCGGGAGTGCTCCACGCGTCAGCGCCGCTGTTGTTGCCGCCGCCGTTGTTCGAGCCGGGGGTCGACCACGGCTCGTCGTTCGACTGCTGCACCTGCGCGCGCTGACCGCCACCGCCGCCACCGTTACCGCCACCGGCGGCTCGGGTGACCTGGGCGGTCGCGTAGCGGAGCGAGGGGCCGATCTCATCGACTTCGAGTTCGATGGAGGTGCGGTTGTTGCCCTCGCGGTCCTGGTAGGAACGCTGCTTCAGGCGACCGGTCGCGATGACACGGCTGCCCTTCGTCAGCGAACCGGCGACGTGTTCGGCGAATTCGCGCCACACCGAGGCGCGCAGGAACAGCGCCTCGCCGTCTTTCCACTCGTTCGCCTGACGGTCGAACGTGCGGGGAGTCGACGCGATGGTGAAGTTCGCGACCGGCAGCCCGTTCTGCGTGTACCGCAGCTCGGGGTCGGCCGTGAGGTTGCCCACAACGGTGATGACGGTTTCGCCGGCCATCGTCGTTACTTCGCAGCCTTCTCGGCGGACTCGACCTTGCGGGGAGCGGCAGCCTTGCGAGCGGCCTTCTCCTCGGAGCGCTTGGCCTCGGCGGCGACCTGAGCGATCGCCTCTTCGGCACGGAGGACCTTGGTGCGCATGATCTGCTCGTTCAGCTTCAGCTGACGGTCGAGCTCGTTCGTGGCCTCGCTGGTCGCGACGAAGTTGACGACGGCGTAGATGCCCTCGTTCTTCTTGCGGATCTCGTAGGCGAGACGACGGCGGCCCCAGATGTCGATCTTGTCGATGGTTCCTCCATCGGCCGTGATGACCTTGAGGAATCCGTCGAGCTTCGGAGCGACCTGGCGCTCGTCGACCTCGGGATCGAAGATGACCATGAGTTCGTACTGGTGCGTCACTAACCCACCTCCTTCGGACTAGAACGGCTGACGGGCATTTCCCGGCAGCAGGAGGGTGTGTTGCACGTCATCGCGGGGTTACACGCGCATGGGCGTAGCCGGACAACCTTCGTAGTCTAACGGATGCCGGTGGCCCCGGGGAATCGGACATCGGTAGCGTGGACGTGACCAGACGACGGCGGGGGGCCGCATGGCAGGGATCCGACCATTCGACGCGCGAGCGTTGCTGACGCCGCCCGACCCGCGGGCCGCGAAGGCGTTCACGGCGCAGCTCCGTATGTCGGGGCACCTCCCCGGAACGGGCGCGGCGATCGCCGGCTACGCCATCGCGCTGGCGTTCATCGGCGGGATCGGCGTCGTCATCATCGTGCTCGCGGTCGTGCTGTCGCCGTTCTTGCGCGAAGGCTCGATCATCCTGGGCATCCTCTTCCTCATCCCCATCGGCTTGGGCCTCGGCGGGCTCGCCCTGGCCTGGTTCCTGGGTCAGGAGGCTCAGCGGACGCAGGAGGACCGCCGGCTACGGCTCGCGGGGTTCAGCCGCGACGTGGGCATGGAGTATGTCCCCGCGGTGCCCACTCCTCCGCTTCCGGGTGTGCTATTCGGCATCGGCAGCGACCGCACCGGCTACGACATCCTGCGCGGACGCGAGCCGCGATTCGTCGAGATCGGCAACTACGCGTACACGACGAGCGACGGCAAGAACACGCACACCTCGCGGTGGGGATACATCGCGATCCGGCTCGACGTGCCTCTTCCTCATATCGTCCTGGATGCCGTGGGTAACGGCGTGAAACTCGGCGTGTGGGAGCGGGGGCAGCGCCTGAGCCTCGAGGGCGACTTCGACAGGTACTTCCACCTGTCGTGCCCCGAGGGCTACGAACGCGACGCGCTGTACCTCTTCACCCCCGACGTCATGGCGCGCTTCATCGACAACGCCTCGGCGCTCGAGGTCGAGATCGTCGACGACTGGATGTTCCTCTACTCCCCCGACGAGCTGTCGACCCTCGACCCCGCGCGGTGGGCGTGGGCGTTCGCGGTCGTCTCGGCGCTGCTCGACAAGCTCGACCAGTGGGGGCGGTGGCGCGACGACAAGCTGCGGGCGGACGCCACGGTGCGGCGACCGGCCGCGGCGCCGGCGGTCGCGGGGCCCGCCGCTCCCGCGCCTACACCCGCGCCGATGACGTTCACCCCCACGCCGATGGGGGTCGCCCCTCCCGGTCAGCGGTTGAAGCGCAGCAAGGCGTGGCTCATCGCGCTGCTCGTCGTGGCGGGGGCCTTCGTCGTCGTGCCGGTCGCGCTCTTCGCGGTCGGCTTCCTCGTCTTCTTGGCGCAGGGATCATGACCGTCGACACCACCGCACTGACCCAGCCCGTCGACCGGACGAAGGTCCGCGCCTTCAGCAAGGCGCTGCGCGAGAAGGGGATGCTCCGAAGCCGCGCATTCACGATCATCGTCTTCGCGTTCGTCGGGATCGTGGCCGCGCTCATCATCGTCCCGACCCTCGGGTCGATCGTCGCGACCGCCTTCACCCGCGGCAGCGGCAACCCAGTCGCTCTGCTCCCCTTCGTCCTCCTTCTCGCCATCGTCGGATTCCTGGTGTGGGCCCTCGCCCGCGCGGTCGGCGGGGCCGCGGCCCGCCGCTACCGGCTGAGCCTCTTCGCGAGCGCGAACGGGATGACATGGCATCCGGGATTCTCGAACCCCCGCCGCCCGGGCATGATCTTCGACCTCGGCCGCAACCAGGAGCTGCACGACGTGATGCGGCGAGAGCAGCCGCGATCCCTCGAGGTGGCAAATTACACGTATGAGACCGGGTCGGGAAAGAGCAAGCAGACGCACCGCTGGGGCTACGTCGCGTTGCGCCTCGACACCCCGCTCCCCCACATCGTGCTGGATGCCGTGGGCAACAACGGTCTGTTCGGCGGCTCGAACCTGCCCATCACGTTCGGTCGCGACCAGCGGCTCAGCCTCGAGGGCGACTTCGACAGGCGCTTCGCCCTGTACTGCCCCGAGGGGTACGAGCGCGACGCGCTGTACCTCTTCACCCCCGACGTCATGGCGCGGTTCGTCGACAACGCCGCGGCGCTCGACGTCGAGATCGTCGACGACTGGCTGTTCCTCTACGCCAAGCGCGACCTGGTGACCCTGGATGCCGCGACCTGGCGGTGGCTGTTGGCCACGGTCGACGCGATCGACGAAAAGCTCGCTCAGTGGGCGCGGTGGCGCGATGAGCGGCTCGCGGGAGCGTCCGCGAGTGCTGCGGCCGGCGGCACCGTGGCATCCGGCTCCGCGGCTCCCCGCGTGCCGTTGCTCACCCCGCCGCCCGCCGGTGTCGCCCGCGAGGGGCGGCGGCTCAAGCAGGGGATCCCGTGGATATCCGTCGCGGTGCTGGTCGTCTTCGGCGGCTTCTGGGTGCTGTCGTTCGCGCTCGGGCGGTGAGCGCCGTCCCCGAGCCCGCACGGGGCGGGCCCGGGAATGGGGCGGCTGCTGCGGTCAGACCCCCCGGGTCGACCTCCACAGCTCGCGGCGGTTCTCTTGCTCGACCGGGTCGGGCACGGGCAGCGACACCAGCAGGCGCTTGGTGTAGTCGTCGCGCGGCTGAGTGAGCACCTGGACGGTGGTCCCCTGCTCGCGGATCACACCCTGCTGCAGCACGACGACGCGGTCGGCGACCTCGTCGACGACGGCGAGGTCGTGACTGATGAACAGGCATGCGAAGCCGAACTCGGCCTGCAACTGCGCGAACAGCTGCAGCACACGGGCCTGCACCGACACGTCGAGCGCCGAGGTGGGCTCGTCGGCGATGAGCAGCTTCGGGTCGAGCGCGAGGGCGCGGGCGAGCGAGGCGCGCTGGCGCTGACCGCCCGACAGCTCGTGCGGGTAGCGGTCGCCGAACGCGGTGGGCAGCTGCACGGCATCCAGCAGCTCGTTCACCCGGGTGCGCGCGGCGCGGGCGCCCGCCACGCGGCGGTGCACGACGAGCGGCTCGGCGATGCACTCCGCGATCGTGAGCAGCGGGTTGAAGCTCGTGGCCGGATCCTGGAAGACGAACCCGATGTCGGGGCGCGTCTTCGCCAGCGTGCGGGGCTTCGCGCCGCGCATCTCGGTGCCGAGCACCTTGAGCGACCCACCGACGACCGAGGTGAGACCCACCATCGCCCGGCCGATCGTGGTCTTGCCCGAGCCCGACTCGCCGACCAGACCGAGGACTTCGCCCGGACCGATCCAGAAGTCGACGCCCTTCACCGCGACGACCCCCGGCGAACCGAAGCGGCCGGGATAGCCGATCTCGACCTTCTCGGCCACGACCAGGCTGCCCGCCGGCGGCGCGGTCGGCGCGGCGGTCTCGAGCGACTGACGGGCGCTCTTGCCGCGGCCGACGTGCGGCACGGCGGCCAGCAGCTCGCGCGTGTAGGCCTGGCGCGGGGCCGCGAAGAGCTCGCGCACGGGCGCCTGCTCGACGATGTCGCCGCGGTACATGACGATGACGCGGTCGGCGAGGTCGGCCACGACGCCCATGTTGTGGGTGATGAGGACGATCGTCGCGCCGAACTCGTCGCGGCACGTGCGCAGCAGATCGAGGATCTCGGCCTGCACCGTCACATCGAGGGCCGTGGTCGGCTCGTCGGCGATGATGAGCCCGGCGTTGAGGACGAGCGCCATGGCGATGACCACGCGCTGCTTCTGCCCTCCCGAGAACTGGTGCGGGTAGTCGTCGACGCGCTTCTCGGGATCGGGGATGCCGACGCGGCGCAGGATGTCGACGGCCTTGGTCTTCGCCTCGGCCTTCGACAGCTTCTCGTGGGCGCGGAGTCCCTCGGCGATCTGCCACCCCACCGTGTAGACGGGGTTGAGCGCGGTCGAGGGCTCTTGGAACACCATCGCGGC
Organism: Microbacterium sp. 1154; assembly: GCF_031455375.1. NCBI lineage: Bacteria > Bacillati > Actinomycetota > Actinomycetes > Micrococcales > Microbacteriaceae > Microbacterium > Microbacterium sp. 1154. The sequence goes on from NZ_JAVDSN010000001.1 coordinate 509,963, forward strand.
GTCGCGCCCGCGCATCTCGCGCAGCTGCGCGCGGGTCGCGTGCACGATGTCGGTCTGGTCGCCGTCGCGGCCGCGCACGATCACGGCGCCCGAGAGCGTCGCCGTCTCGGGAAGGAGCCCCAGCAGCGTGTTCGCGGTCACGGTCTTGCCCGAGCCCGATTCTCCGACGATCGCGAGCACCTCACCGGCGTGGGCTTCGAGCGAGATCCCGTTGATCGCCGAGACCGGCTCACCATCGGTGGCGAAGGTGACGCCCAGGTCGTCGATCCGGGCGACGGGGGCGGTGGTACCGGTCATGAGGGGCTCCCATCGGAGGGGGCGGATGCCGGCGGCTCGGCGGGGTCGGCCGTGGCACGAGCCTCGGCGGGAACCGTCGACGGGTCGACCGCGGTGACGGGAGCGGGAGCGCGACCGGCGCGGCGGCGCGTGCGCAGACGCGGGTCGCTGAGGTCGTTGAGGCTCTCGCCGACGAGGGTGATGCCGAGCACGGCGAGCACGATCGCGACTCCCGGCGGGATGGCGGTCCACCAGATGCCGCTGGTCACATCGCTGACCGACCGGTTGAGGTCGTACCCCCACTCGGCGGCGGCCGTGGCCTCGATACCGAACCCGAGGAAGCCGAGGCCCGCGAGGGTCAGCAGCGCCTCGGAGGCGTTGAGGGTCACCACGACCGGCAGCGAACGGGTCGAGTTGCGCAGAACGTGACGCAGCAGGATGCGACCGGTCGGCACACCGATCACCCGCGCCGACTCGACGAACGGCTCGGCCTTGACCCGCACCACCTCGGCGCGAATGACGCGGAAGTACTGCGGCACGAAGACCACGGTGATCGAGATGGCGGTGGCGAGGATGCCGCCCCAGAGCGTCGACTGGCCCTTCGTGATCGCGATGGACATGACGATCGCGAGCAGGAGCGAGGGGAAGGCGTAGATCGCGTCGCACAGCACCACGAGGATGCGGTCGAGCCAGCCGCCGAAGTAGCCGCCGACGAGACCCAGGAAGATGCCGAGGAAGATCGAGAACGCGATCGCGCACAGGATCACGAGCAGCGCGGTCTGTGCTCCCCAGATCACGCGCGAGAGCACGTCGTAGCCGCCGACGGTCGTGCCGAGCAGGTTCATCGCGCTGGGCGCCTGCTGCGTGCCGAACTTGACGCCGCCCGCCTCTTGCTGCGCGAAGCCGTAGGGCGCGAGCAACGGGGCGAACAGTGCCGTCAGCAGGAAGACGGTGGTGATGACGAGGCCGAGCACCAGCATGGTGCGCTGCAGGCCCACGCTGCGGCGAAGGTGCGAGATCACCGGTAGGCGGTCGCGCAGGGGGACCTTGCGCACGGTCACGCTGTCGTCGGAGAGGGTGGGGGTCACGGCATCCGACATGTCAATACCTCACTCGCGGGTCGATGATCGCCGCGATGACGTCGACCAGGAAGTTGGTGAAGGCGACCAGCACGGCGATGATCACGACGATGCCCTGCACGGCGACGAAGTCGCGCGCCTTCAGGTACTCGCTGAGCATGAAGCCGAGGCCCTTCCACTCGAAAGTGGTCTCGGTCAGCACGGCGCCCGACAGCAGCAGGGCGATCTGCAGGCCGATCACGGTGATGATCGGGATGAGCGCGGGGCGGTACGCGTGCTTGGTCACCAGGCGGTACTCCCCCACGCCGCGCGACCGCGCCGAGGTGACGTACTGCGCGCCCAGGGTGCCGATCACGTTCGTGCGGACCAGGCGGAGGAAGATGCCCGCGGTCAGGATGCCGAGAGCCACACCGGGCAGGATCGCGTGGATCAGCACGTCTCCCGCGGCGGCGCCGTCGCCGAGGCGGATCGCGTCGAGCAGGTAGATGCCGGTGGGGTTCTCGATCGAGGCGAACTTGAGCTCGGTGCGGGTGCTCGCGCGCCCGGCGACCGGGAGGACGCTCAGCCACACCGAGAAGACGAGCTTGAGCAGCAGGCCGACGAAGAAGATGGGCGTCGCATACCCGAGGATCGCCCCGATGCGCAGGGTCGCGTCGGGCCAACGGTCGCGCTTGTAGGCGGCGAGCAGACCGAACGGGATGCCGATCAGCAGCGCCACGAAGAGCGCATAGATCGCGAGCTCGAGGGTGGCCGATCCGTACTGCAGCAGGATCTCGATCACCGGACGGTTGTCGGTGAGCGTGGTGCCGAAGTCGCCGCGGAGGATCCCGCCGATGTACTCGAAGTACTGGACGATCAGCGGCCGGTCGTAGCCGGCCTGCGCGATGCGCTCCGCGAGTTGATCAGGAGGAAGACGGCCGCCGAGCGCGGCGGTGATCGGGTCGCCCGTGATGCGCATGAGCACGAACACCACGGTGACGAGGATGAACACCGTCGGGATGATCAGGAGCAGACGGACCAGGATGTAGCGCCACAGTCCTCCGCCCCTGGGAGCGACGGGTTTGGCGATGTCGGCAGCGTCGACGGCGGTGACCATACGGGAGAGACCTCACTCGAAGGGGGAACGGCGCCTCATCGCTCCGCTCTCACCCGACGACCGAGGGTACGTGACCCCCGGTCGTCAGGCGTGCGGAATCGCGCGAGGCGCCGATTCGGTGTTACTTGTGCAGAGGTGCGTAACGGAACTTGAAGGAACCGTCGAGGACGGCGCCCTCGACGCTCGAGCCCACGATCGCGACCTGCTTGCCCTGGAGCAGCGGCAGCGTCGAGAGGTCGGCGGCCACCTTGTCCTGGATCTCGCCGATCTCCGACTCGCGCGTGGTCTTGTCGGTCTGCGTCGCCTGGTCGACGAGCAGCTGCTGGACCTCGGCGTTGTCGTAGTGGTTCAGCAGGAAGTTGTCCTTCGAGAAGAACGGGGTGAGGTAGTTGTCGGCATCCGAGTAGTCGGGGAACCAGCCGAGCTGGTACGCGGGGTACGCGTCGGCCTTGCGGTCCTTCGTGTACTGCACCCACTCGGTCTGAGCGAGGTTGACCGTGAACAGGCCGTCCTTCTCGAGCTGCGCCTTGACCGCGGCGTACTCGTCGCCCGACGAGGGGCCGTAGTGGTCGCCGTTGTACTGCAGGTTCAGCGTGACGGGCGTCGTGAGACCGGCGGCCTCGAGAGTCGCCTTGGCCTTGGCGGCATCGGGCTTGCCCTGGCCGTCGCCGTACAGGTCCTTGAGCGCCTCGTTGGCGCCCGCGAGACCCTGCGGAACGTAGGAGTACAGCGGCGAGTAGGTGTCCTTGTACACGTCGGTCGCGATGGCCTGGCGGTCGACGAGGTCGGCCGCGGCCTGGCGGATCGCGAGCGACTTGGCGGGGTCGGCGTCGGCCGTCTTCGTGCCGTAGGGCATGGTGTCGAAGTTGAAGACGATGTAGCGGATCTCGCCACCGGGGCCGTCGACGACCTTGACCGCGTCGTCCTGCTGCAGGTCGGCGACATCGGTCGCGCTCAGGCTGCGGTAGGCGACGTCGATCGCACCCGACTGCACGTCGAGCTTCAGGTTCGACGAGTCGGCGTAGTACTTGGTCGAGATGCCGCCGTTCGCGGCCTTGGGGAGCGAGCCCATGTAGTCGGCGTACGGCGCGTACGAGATGAGCTCGTTGGGCTTGTACGACTCGATCGTGTACTGACCGGCGAAGGCCTTGCCCTCGACGATCGTGTCGTCCGAGGTGACGGCGGAGGCCGAGAAGACCTCTTCGTCGACGATCGGCGCGGCGGGGCTCGACAGGATCTGGGGCCAGACCTGGTCGTTGCCGTTCTTGAGGGTGAAGACGACGGTGGTGTCGTCGGGAGTGGCGACGCTTTCGAGGTTGCCCAGCAGCGATGCGGGGCCGTTCGGGTCGTTGATGGCGACCTGGCGGTCGAACGAGAACTTCACGTCGGACGACGTCAGGTCGTGGCCGTTCGCGAACTTCAGGCCGGACTTGAGCTTGACCGTGTACTCGGTCGGCGAGGTGAACTCGGCCGACTCGGCGATGTCGGGAGTGACCTCGGACGTGCCGTACTGGCTGTTCATGAGGAAGGGGTAGATCTGCGTCATGACGGCGAACGAGCCGTTGTCGTACGAGCCGGCCGGGTCGATCGAGGTGATCTTGTCGGTGGTGCCGATGACGAGCGGGTCGGTCGATCCGCCGTCCGAGGAGCCGCCCCCGGTCGTGGTCGTGCAGCCCGCCAGAACGAGGGCCGACGCGCCGAGAGCGCCGAGAGCGAGGCCGAGACGGCCGCGTCCACTGTTGTGCAGTGTCATGTTTTACCTCTGCTGTGAAGTGTCGATTGCGACAGACGCCGCAGTCCTTCGGACATCTAAGTCCGATTTCCGCCGCTCACAAAGACATCGCGCGCATATTTACGAGACCGAAACTCAAGGGCGGTGCGACGCAGTCTCACGGCGTTGACGCGTCCGGGGCTCGTCACCCGAGCTCTCTCGCGACCGCGATCGTGCTGCTCACCGTGCCGCCCGCGCCCTGGACCGTGAGCGTGAACACCTGGTCGGCGTCGCGGCACGCGAACGACACCGAGGTGAATCCGTCGGTGCTGGTGGCGACCTCCGCCGTCGGCTGGACGGACGCGTCGCTCGTGTTCACGCCGATCCAAGCGCGGTCGGCACCTTCGGTTCGCCACGAGAAGGTCAGCGGAACGACGCTGTCGCGCTCGTCGGGGCAAACCGCCACCTCGGGTTGCACGGCGAACGACGAGATGATCGGGGCGTCGGCCGCGGGCGGGACGGGAGCGACAGGAGCGACGGATGCCGATGGCTCGGCCACCGCGGTCGCCGACGGCGCCGCGCTGGGGGCGGCCGTCGTCTGCGTGGGGCTCGCGGCCGCGGTGGCGGAGGGCGTGGTCACGGGGACGTTCCGGCCCTCGGGTGCGCGGACCGCCGCGGCGATGGCCCAGATGGCCAGGGCGATCCCCGCCACGACAAGGAGTACGCCGATCACCACGGCGGCGCGACGGCGGGTGCGGTTCTCGGGGGGTGCGGAGGCGTCGTCGCGGTCGGAGTCGATGGGTTCTGTCGGGTCGGTCATGGGTGGAGCTCCAGGGGGTGGGGGAGTCCGGGGAGGGGCGGGTGCCCCTCCCCGGACGGGTGTCACTGCGTGCTGCTCGTCGAACGCACCCGGCCGATGACGACCAGGCCTGCACCGATCATGCCCGCGGCGAGCGCCAGCCAACCGAGCGACGACACGTCGGGTGCACCCGTGGTGGCCAGATCACGCGGGGCGTTCCCGGCCGGAGCGGGGACCGGAGTCTCCGTGGGGTCCGAGCTCGGCGTCGGAATCGGCTCCGCGGCGGCGGCGACCACGACGAGGTCGTCCCAGCCGAAGAGCGTTTCTTCGGCCGCGAGCGCGGCGACGCGCGCGGCGCTGGGCGCCGGCTCGTCCGATCGCAGCACCGCGATGCGCAGATCCCCGAGTGCCAGGTCGCCCGGCAGGGTGAGGGTCGCCGAGGTCGCGGTGACCTCATCGAACTCGACCGCCAGGGAACCCGGGAACAGCACCGCGAAGGGGTCGTCACCGGTGAGGTCGGCTCCCAGCTCGACGGTGATCGTCTGCCCGGCGACGGCCGTATCCGGCACGGTCACGGTGCCGCGCGTGGCATCCGTGAGGTCTTCCTCGATGACGCTCGGCGGCGGAACCACCGGGGTTCCCTGGCCGACCGCCCAGAACACCGCCCGGGCGATGTCGCTGAACGCTCCGACGGGGTGCGCACGGTAGGTGGGCGAGGTGCCGAACACGAAGGCCCGCGAACCGGACACACCCGTGAGCGAGACCGCCGACGCCTGGCCGGCGGCATCCTGAATCGATCGTCCCTGCGTCGCGCGCCAGTGACCCGAGACGAAGGTGTCGGTGGTCGCGTAACGCTGCTCGACGGTGACACCGGACGCGGGGGTCGGGAACCACGCGAACGAGGAGCCGAAGACGGTGTCCTGCGGGTAGTCGCCGAGGACTCCGTCGGCCGGTGTCTCGACGCGCGCGATGCCGTTCGACCCGCTCGTTCCCGAGACGGCGGCGAGCGGTGTGATGTAGGTGCTGACGAACGCGGCGGCGGCCGTGCCGCGACCGACGACCGGCTTGCCCGCGGCGATGTACGCGCGCACCTTCTCGGCGCCCGCGGACTGGGTCTGCGAGAAACTCAGGCCCGTGCCGATGTAGAGCACGTCGAGGGCGCCGAGGTCGACGTCTCCGGAGGTGACACCCGCGGCAGACACCGCGACGGGGGTCGAGAAACCCAGCTTGATCAGGGCGTCCCGGTCACCGGCGTCTCCGACGTAGCCGATCCTCGTGGGCGCCAGTGCGGTGCTCTCGCCGTCGCGGAGGGCGCGTCCATCGCTCAGGACGAAGTCCACGCCGAAGACGGCGGCGGCCTCACGGGCGGCCGTGCGCGAAGCGTCGTCCGCCCCCACGACGATCGTTCCGTCGGGCAGCTGTGACAGGGCGACGCCCTCCGCGAGGAGCGCGTTCACGGCCTGCCAGTCGGCGACGCCGCGCGGTTCGAAGGTGAGGTAGCCGGCACCGTCGGGAGCCGCTCCGGTGAGGGGCGCCGTGGTGACCCGCTCCACCGCGGTGGTCGGCGCGGGGTCCGTCGTCTCGCCCACACGGACGACGTCGGCACCCCAGAGCAGAGCCAGGCTCCACGCCGAGATGTCGTACATGTCGGGAACGCGGTTCGAGATGTCGGATCCGTCGGCCAGGAGCACGTTGGCCAGGCCGCGCAACGGCTGGTGCATGTCGACGTAGTACGAGCCGGCGGGGTAGTCCATGCCGTCGATGCGCGCGCCGGAGGTCATGCGGTCGACCCGGACGCCGTTCACGAGCAGCTGCTGCACGAGGGTCTGGGCGTCGGACTCGGAGCGCTGGCCGGCGCCGACGGGGATGACGTAGGCGCGGGGGAAGTCGGCGTTGTAGACGTCGGTCTCGTCCCAGATGTCCGTCCACTCCGTCGGCACGCCCGGAGCGAGGTCGCTCGGGGCGATGTCGGCCGGGATCTCGCGGCTGGGCTCGCCGGCCGTTCCGCGACGGAAGATCTCGATCTGGTTGTCGAGCAGCGCGTCGCTGTGGGTGTCGACGTAGTCCACGACGGTGTCGATGACGACCTCGGCGACCTCGATGTTCACCTTCGCGCGAGCGGGCTGGTCGCCACTACGACCGAGGGGGAGCTCGACGGTGTTCGTGATCGCACCCTGGTACGCCACGTACTGCGGGGCGAAGATCGGGGGCCAGTCGTCCCACCCCGAGCGCTGGTCGCGGAAGGGGATGTTGATGTAACCGGTGTTGGTGGAGGTGACCCCGCCGGACGCCGGGTCGTAGTAGGTGTTGCCCGGGATGTTCGCCGCGGTCACGGCCTGCTCGATCTCGAGCGCGGTCGCGTAGGCGTGGGGCACGAAGAGGTCGTACTCGTAGTTCTCGCCGTGCGGCGGGCCACAGGGCTCGACCTGGAGCACGTTCGTGTAGCCGTGCAGGTCGATGAAGTAGGTCGGCTGGATGACGCTCGCCAGGTCGCGGACGATGGATGCCTCGGCGGTCGCGCCCGTGATGAAGTCGCGGTTCGGGTCGTAGCCGTTGGCCGTTCCGCGCTGGCCCAGGGCCCGCCCGTCGGGGTTGTTGGTGACCGTGAAGTAGATGCGGTGGTCGGTGAGCATCTCGGTCGTGGCCGGGTCGGTGCTCGTGGCGAGGTCCTCGATGTAGTTGAGGGTCGCGTCGGTTCCCTCCCACTCGTTGCCGTGGATGTTGCCGTTGAACCACATCGGCACCTTGTAGCCGGACTGCAGGGCCGCGTCGGCGGCGGCAGCGGCCGGGTCGGCCTTGATCAGGTCTCGCCAGACACCCTGTTGGCGCGTCTGCTCGGCGTTTTCGGGGGTGGTCAGAGTGACCAGGTAGATGTCACGCCCCTGAGCAGAGGTGCCGACGACCTGCGCGGAGACGCGGTCGCTGGCATCCATCAGCGTGTTCAGGAACGGCGCGATCTCGTCGTACGGGCGGACCCCGCGGGCTATCGACTTGTCGTCGGGGTTGTCGGGGAAGACCTTGAGGTCGGGCTGCGCCGGGTAGGCCGTCGGCATGTCGATCAGCGGCGAGGCCGGTCGCACCACGCTCAGCGGCGGTGGGGCGATCGCGGCCGAGACCGGGGCGGCGGCGAACACGGTCGTCACGGCGATGCCGACGACGACCGTGCCCGCGAGAATGCGTCTCTGCACGGGTTCTCCATCAGGTTGCGCTCGCGCGGCATGGAGCTTCCCGCGCGATCGGTGGGGGGTTCAGGACCGAGCTGGATCCTGAGAACAACCTATGGATTACCTGTTACAGAGTTATGACGATATGGCGCCGATCGTGTTCATTCCGTTCGCGGCATGAACCTCAGCGCGCCGCCACACTGAGCGGGTCACCCGTCTTGGCGAGATCCGCCTCGAGCTCGCGCACGATCGGGATGACCGTTTCGCCGAAGCGCTCCAGTTCCTCTTGGAAGTGCAGGAAGCCGAGCAGGAACAGGTCGACACCGCGCTTCTTGTACTCGATGATGCGCTCGGCGATCTGCTGCGCATCGCCGAAGAGCTGCGTGCGGAACCCGTCGTTGTACTGCACGAGGTCGTCGACGCTCGAGTCGGCCCACATGCCCTTCTTGTCCGCCGTCGCGTTGCCCGCCTCCTGCACGCTTTTGCGGAATCCCTCCACCGCGCCCGAGTCGGCGTGGGCGATGATCTCGCGCAGCTGGTCCTCGGCCTCGGCACGGCTGTCGCGCTGGATGACGAACCCGTTGAGGCCGAAGCGGGTGCGCCGGCCGTGCTCCGCGGCGACACGCGTGACGTCGTCGTACTGCTCGGTGAACCCGTCGAAGTCCTTTCCGTTCGAGAAGTACCAGTCCGAGAAGGCGCCGCCGTTGAAACGTGCAGCGGTGGAGTTGCCGCCCTGGAAGATGTCGGGGTGCGCTCGACCCGGAACCTCGTACGGGAACGGCCGCAGCGTGAAGTCGGTGATGTCGTAGTACTTGCCGTGGAACGAGAACTTCTCCTGCGTCCACAGACCGCGAAGCACCTGGATGAACTCCGCCGCGCGCTCGTAGCGCTCGTCGTGCTCGAGCCACTCGAGACCCAGGTCGGTGTATTCGTCCTTGAACCAGCCGCTCACGACGTTGACGGCGGCTCGCCCGTGCGAGAACTGATCGGCCGTGTTGATGAACTTCGCCAAGACGGCCGGATGCCAGATCCCGGGGTGGATGGCGGCGATGACCTTGAGCTTCTCGGTGGCCAGCAGGAGCGCCAGGCTGATCGACGTCGACTCGTGCTGCTGCGCGGCGCCGTAGCTGGACGCGTACCGCACCTGGCTCAGGGCGTACTCGAACCCGACGCGCTCGGCCGTGCGGGCGAGCTTCACGTTGTAGTCGTAGTCCCAGTCCGTCCGCTGCTCGATCGAGCTGATGACGAGCCCGCCGCTGACATTGGGTACCCAGTACGCGAACTTCAGGGGCTCGTGGGTGGGAGTGGAATCGGTCATGGGGTCCTCCTCGCGGATCGGAACCCGGCCAACTTCGCACCGCTCGGGTCATCGGTCAACGTCATGTGACGGACCGTTTCGTCGCGTGACGCCGGGCGACGAAAGCCGGGTGAGGATGGAGCCATGACCTCCCCCCAGCGCGTGCGTTTCGGCTACTGGACCCCCATCTTCGGCGGATGGCTGCGCAACGTCGACGACGAGCAGACCCCCGTGTCGTTCGCCCACATCGCCGACATCGCGCGGGCCGCGGAAGAGGGCGGATTCGACCTGACACTCATCCCCGAGCTCAACCTCAACGACATCAAGGGTGTCGAGGCGCCGTCGCTCGACGCCTGGGCGGTCACCGCGGGGCTGGCTGCCGTCACCGAGAAGCTCGAGCTGATGACCGCCGTGCGTCCGGGCTTCCACAACCCCTTCCACACGGCGAAGCAGGCCGCGACGATCGACGAGATCAGCGGCGGACGCTTCACGCTCAACGTCGTGTCGGCCTGGTGGGCCGAAGAAGCCAAGCAGTACGAGGGCCTCTTCAGCGCCCACGACGACCGTTACGCCCGCACGATCGAATGGGTCGAGGTACTGCGCGGCCTGTGGTCGCAGACGCCGTTCGCGTACGAGGGCGAGTACTACCGCACCGAAGGCACCTACACCGAGCCCAAGCCGCAGGTGCAGCCGCGCCTGTACGCCGGCGGCGAGAGCGAGGCCGGCCGCACCGCGATCACGCGCTTCGCCGACGCGTATCTCACGCACGGCGGAACTCTGGAGGAGCTCGAGACGAAGGTCGCCGACATGCGCCGCCGCCGCGCCGAGGCCGGGGCGACGCCTTTCGAGGCCTTCGGGATGGCCGCCTACGCGATCGTGCGCGACACCGAGGAAGAGGCCCAGGCCGAGATCGACCGCATCACCGACGTGCGCGGGGGAGCGGCCTACGGCTCCTACCAGGACTTCGTCAGCAAGTCGAAGCTCGACACCCAGGTCGACCTCAAGGAGTACTCGGTGTCGAACCGCGGCCTCCGCCCCAACCTCGTGGGAACGCCCGATCAGGTGGCGGAACGCATCGTGGAGTTCGCGAACGTCGGCGTCTCGACGCTGCTGCTGCAGTTCTCGCCGCACCTCCCCGAGATGCAGCGGTTCGCCGCCGAGGTCATCCCGCGCGTGCGCCGTCTCGAGGCCCAGCGCGACGCTTGACGCGGGGTATTCAGTCGCGTCGCGACCGTCCGGCGCAGGTCGGTCGGGGCCGGGCGCAACCCCTGTTGAGTGTCCAAAACACCCGGACGGATTCGAAAAACCTCCGGGTGTTTTGGACACTCAACGTGGTGGGGACGGTGCATTCCGTTCACCGTCCCTGCCCGGGCTTCACTCGGCGGGCGATGTCGACACGGCCGCACCCCGTGTGTCGGCGCGCCGCGGCCGCACGTCGGCACGCCGCACCCGCCGTTGCCGCGGCCGCACGTCGGCACGCCGCGCCACACCAGACCGCCGAGGCATGTTGAGTGTCCAAGACACACCGAACGCGCCGCCGCCTTCACGGCGTGTTGTGGACACTCGACGCAAAGGGCGCCGCCGGGGTCGCCGCACGCCTGTTGAGTGTCCAAGAAACCCGGACGGATTCCGAGACTCTCCGGGTGTTTCGGACACTCAACAGGGCAGACGGATGGATGCCGTCACCCGCGCGATCGTGCGATCTACGCCACCGCGCGAAGGGCCTGGTCGAGATCGGCGATCAGGTCTTCGGCATCCTCGAGGCCGATCGACAGGCGGATGAGGCCGTCGCCGATGCCGAGGCGGTCGCGCGTCTCTTGCGTGAAGCCCAGGTGGGTCGTCGTCGCCGGGTGCAGCGCCATCGACCGTGTGTCGCCGATGTTCGTCATGCGACTGAAGAGCCGCAGGGCGTCGAAGAAGCGCTCCGCTGCGTCGCGTCCGCCGCGCACGGTGAACGAGAACACCGAACCCGACAGACCGTCGTAGTCACGCACGGCCAGTGCGTGCTGCGGGTGGGACGGGAGGCCGGCGTAGTCGACGCTCTCGACCGCAGCATGACCCTCGAGCCACTCGGCGATCGTCCGGGCGGTGGCGAGGTGCTGGCGCATCCGCACCGACAGGGTCTCCATGCCCTGCTGCAAGAGGAAGCCGTTGAGTGGCGAGAGCGCGGGTCCGGTGTCGTTCGCGATGCCGAATCGCAGCGACAGCTCGAATGCGCGCGGCCCGAACGCCTCGACGAACGAGGCGTGCCCTGCGATCGCGGTGTCGGTCAGCGCAGGATAGGAGCGGTCGGATGCCACCCAGTCGAACGTGCCACCGTCCACCACGGCGCCCGCGAGGTTCGCGCCGTGCCCCGAGAGGAACTTCGTCGCCGAGTGGACGACGATGTCGGCCCCGTGCTCGATCGGGCGGATGAGGAACGGTGTCGCGATGGTGTTGTCGACGACCAGCGGGATGCCGTGGCGCCGCGCCACCCGAGCGACGGCGTCGATGTCGACGACGTCGTTCTTGGGGTTCGGCAGCGTCTCGGTGAAGACCGCCTTGGTCTCGGGACGGATGAGAGCGTCCCACTCCTCCTCGTCGGCGGGGTCCCAGACGTACTCGACGGTCACTCCCATGCGAGCGAAGGTACGGTCGAAAAGCACACGGGTGCCGCTGTAGATGCTCGCGGTCGAGACGATGTGCTCACCGCTCCCCGCTAGACCGAGCAGCGCCATTGTGATCGCCGCCTGGCCCGAGCCGACGACGATGGCACCCGACCCGCCCTCGAGAGAGGCCAAACGGGCTTCCGCCACCTGGTTGGTCGGGTTCGCGTTCCGCGAGTACAGGTGGCCCAGGTCCGCGCCGGCGAACCGATCGGTCGCCTCTTGGAACGAGTCGAACCGGTACGCCGCCGACAGATGCACCGGCGTGATGCGCGAGCCGTGCGTGAGGTCTTCGACCTCGCCCGCGTGCACCTGTCGAGTGGCGAAGCCGAAGCCGTCCCACTCGGAATACGGGGGAGCGGCCTCAGACACGCGTACCGACCGCTTCCTGCGGAAGCAGCGAACCGAGCCAGCGCGCGATCTCGCGCGGTCCGGAGCGGGGCGCGGTGGCCTCGACGTCGGGGTTGTAGTTCGTGTTCGTGTTCACGTCATAGGTGACGGTGCGGCCGTCGCGCGTCTCGATGAACTCGATGCCGGCGATACCCACGCCCTCGGCCGCGAGGAACGCGAGGTAGCGATCGATAAGGATCGGATCGACGTCGTCGCGACGCCGGAACAGCGGCTCGGGCTCGACACCGTCGGCGCCCGGGACTGCGCACGCCTCGGCGGGGCACAGCTCGAAGCTGCCCGCGCTGGTGTCGACACGCACGGCGTAGACGAATCCACCGGCGACGAACTCGGCGCGCGTGACGAACGGAGCTTTGGCGATCAACAATTCCTGAAGAAGCGTGATGCCGTCGGGGGAGGGCTCGAAACCGGGGCTGCCGACCCACGCGGCGAACTCGTCGACCGTCTCCCAGCGACGCACGCCGAGGCCCTTGCCGCCCTGGTTGTGCTTGCTGATGAAGGGCGCACCGAAGTCGCGCGCCTGGGCCACCAGGTCGTCAGTGCCGAAGACGGCGACCGTGCGCGGAACATCGATGCCGGCGTGCCGCAGAGCAGCGTGCTGCGCGACCTTGCTCACCTCGAGCTCGAGCACGTCTGCGCCGTTGATCACGGTGCGACCCCACGACGCCAGCCACCGCAGCACGGCACGGCCGAACTCCTTGCTGTGGGCGTGATCGCGGGTGTGCGCCGAAGCACTCAGACGCGACCAGAACACCCCCTCCGGAGGCTCGACCGCGAGGTCGATCGACCCATCGGTGAGCAGCCACTCCTGGAACGGCACGCCCTCCGCCTCGAACGCCGCCGCGAACGGCGGGATCCACTGGGGGTTCTCGTGAATGACATAGACCTTGCCCGACATGCCGCCAGGCTAACCCGCCCCTCGGACATCGCGCCCGCCCCGCGTCACGCGGCGACACCGGGTCGCGGCATCCATATGCTCGATCTTCGGAAAGGGATGCCATGACCTCCGACTACATCGACGCCAACCGAGCCAACTGGGACGAGCGCGCCACGCTGCACGCCGCCCGAGACGGGTCGGGATACGGCATCCAGCGGTACGTCGACGACGCCGAGGCCCTGTCGGACGTGGTGCGTTTCGACCGGCCACTGCTCGGCGACATCTCGGGAAAGCGAACGGTGCATCTGCAGTGCCACATCGGCACCGACACTCTTTCCCTGGCCCGACTCGGCGCCAAGGTGACCGGACTCGACTTCTCCGAGAACGCCGTCGCCGAGGCCCGCCGGCTCGCCGCCGAGTCGGGCGTCGAGGTCGATTTCATTCAATCGGATGTGCGGGATGCCGCGAACGCCCTGCCCCGCGGAGGGTTCGACCTCGTCTACACGGGGATCGGCGCTCTGTGCTGGCTGCCGTCGATAACCGAGTGGGCGGGGGTCGTCGCCGACCTGCTCGCTCCCGGCGGCACGCTACACATCCGGGAGGGGCATCCTGTCCTGTGGGCGATGAACGAGGATCTACCGGGGCTGTCCCTCGCATTCCCGTACTTCGAACAGGCCGCTCCACTGGAGTGGGACGACGACAGCACCTACGTCGAGGTGGCCGCGCCCCTGACCTCGACGCGGACGTACGAGTGGAACCACGGTCTCGGCGAGATCGTCACGGCACTGCTCGAGCGCGGCCTGCGCCTCGACGCGCTGGTCGAGCACGACAGCGTGCCGTGGGAGGCGCTCCCCGGCCGCATGACCCAGCGCCCCGATGGCGAGTTCGCGTTGACCGAGCAGCCGTCGGTCGTGCCGCTGAGCTACACGATCAGGGCGACGAAGGTGGCGTGAGGGTCGGCTGCGGTGAGTTCAATTGAGCGAGGTCGCCCGCCACGCATGGACTCAACACTTGGAGCCCCGAGAACGTGGCGCTGACCTGCAGCTGAGTGAGGCTTCCGTCTTGCTTCGACCCTTGCAGGAAGGGCGGATCAGAAATGACATAAGTCCCGGGCTTGTCGGGGACGGGCTCGGCGCGGGCCGAGATTCCAAGCTCCTGCCACTTCTCCGCAACCTCCTCAGACAGCGTCGCGAGATCACCTTGCGTGGGCCCGAGCCTTTCCACGAAGAAGAGCCGCTGAACGAGCTCACTACCTCGCCCATCGCATCCCACCCACGTGGGCTGCGATGTCCACCCGGACTCTCCGAGAACGTCCTTGGTTGCGCGCAGGATCTGCTCGGCGCGCATCTCTACTACCCGGGTAGTCATCCCATTCCCCCCACCGTCTTGTGTCGGCACACACCCCGTCGTCGTAAGTGACAACGCAATCAGGCTCGCAAGACTCCTCCTGAGCCTCATTGGGCATCTCGGAGCGGTCGGGGGTCGATGTAAAAACGTGTGTTGATGCCTCCACTCGCGGCATGCCTGGCGAGGCTGTCGCCACCCTGCGGTATGTCCTCACCCAGACCCATGGAAGCCATTGCGGCATAGCGGAGAGTGACCGAACCGGAGTCGAGATAGCTGGGATTCTGCGGCCCGGCGCCGATTGGCCCGTGGCTGTGTACGCCACCAAACCGCTCGCCGTTCACGCGCGCGGGTTCCGACCAGAAAGCGTGTGCTCCGAACGATTCCGAGGTCGGGTCATTCCTCCCCGAGAGTCCCTGGCCCACTGGTGCCCACCCATCGTCCATTGCTTGCGTTGCATAGACTTCACCGTCCGGAACCCTCAGATCCTTCACCGATTCGATCTTGTCACTGACTCCGGCCGACCCGAGAAGCACGAGGTGGTCGGCGTCGGCCCGCTTGAGCGCGAGAGTGCTGACGTCTGTTCCGTAGGAATGCGCAATGACTGAGATGGTCGATTTTCCGCTGTTGAGTTCGTGCAAAGCCTTCATGGCGCCCAGATCGTGAGAAAGAGCCGTTGCTCCTACTTCGGCTCGAGCATCGGCAACGACCTCAGGGGCCCGCCAGAGAGGGTCGCTCACTGGGGGGTGATAGCCAAGCCAGGCGACGACGGCGATCTCATTCATGGGGGTACCCGACGCCAGAAACTGTTCCCACCTCAGTCTTGCGGCGACTGAGACGTAGGTTTCCATATCGTTCCCCACCGTCGTATTCATGCCGGGCACGACGAAGCTCACATGCTCCGCGGCATCCAAATCCCCCACGGCCACCTGCGCCAACGGCGGCCGATCCAGCACCAGTGAGGCGAGTGTGTTGCCCTTCGACGCACGATCCAGCGCCTCCAAAGCCGCCACCTGCTCCGCCTCGTCCAACGGACTGTTCCGCGCCTCCTCCAGCGCCTGGGCGAGCACGATGCGGTTCGCCCGGTCGCGTGCGGCGTAAGCCACGCCGCCGAGGTTGCCGATCACGCCGGGGGCCGTCGCGATCAGCGCGTCCTGCTGCGCCGCGCTCAGCTCGCGCCACCACGGCGCCACTTCGCTCGGGGCGATCTGCGACAGCCGGGTGACCAGGTCGGGCCGGGCATGCAGCAGCGCGGCGAGCGCGGCACCGTCGAGCGAGCGCAGGACCGACAGCACACGGTCCCACGTCAGTGTGGCCACGCCGAGTTGCGTACCGACAGCGGCCCACGTCGTGCCGCGCGCCCGCACCGCGCCGATCGCGGCGCGGACCGCCGCGGCCGCGACGGTACCCGCCGCGCGCACATCGGCGCGGGCGTCCGCGAGCATCGCCTCGGCGCGCGCTCTCGCTTCCGTGCGGGTCGTCGGGGCAGGGCCGCGGTGTCGAGCGTCGGTAGCGAAGACCGGCCACCCCCGAGCGAAGGAGGCGAACGGGGCTCCGTCGGCGGCGTCTTCCGGCAGCGACTCTGCGAACGCCCACCCTTCGATCGCCTCCGCCGCGAGGGTCTGCGCCCTGCGCAGCGCCAGGGCGTAGGTGCGCATCGGCTCGACAATCGAAGCCGCCCCGTCGCCGATCTCCGTCCACCGCTGCGCCACGGCCACCATGCGGGCGGCGTACGCGTCAGCTCCCTCGCCCCTCCAGCCGTCGATTTCGCGCTGCCACCGGAGTTCCTCGGCCGTCGTCCCCGCGACACGGCTTCGTCCCGACGCGAGATGAGCGACCTCGTACGCCGCCTCGACCGACCCCGGGACCAGCTCTTGCGCCACTGACGCCGAGCCCAGACCGCTCATAGTCCCTCCTTCAGCGTCTTCACGGTCGCGTCGGCCTTGGCATCCGCCGTCTCGTACACTTCTGCGGAGTCCCGAAGACCGGATGCCACGTCGTCCGACTGCGCGACCACTTCGGTCCACCCGCCGGTCAGCGCCTGGACGAAGTCGCCCACGGCCGCGCCCAGTTCGGCGTAACCGAGGTTGCGGGAGTCGGGGACCGCGGTCTCGCTCTCGGCGCGCTGGACGGTGACGTCGACGACCTGTGCCGTGCGACGCAATCTCTCCGGGTCGACCGAGATTTCGCGCATGCCGGAAAGGTAGACGAACTCGGCGGAGGACCTCGGAAGTTATCCACAGATCCCGCCCGCAAACCGGGCGAAGTTCACCCGGTCACCCACCCATGACGAACGTCACCCCCGAATGGTGACGGGCGGCGGATGTGCCCCGAGGCGCCCGCGGCCAGCATGAACACATGACCTCCTCCACCCCCCTCCCCGCCGCGATCGACGCGCGGGGCGTCGTCAAGAGCTTCGGCTCCGTCCACGCCGTGCGCGGCGTCGACCTCACCGTCCGACCGGGCGAGATCGTGGCCTTCCTCGGCCCGAACGGCGCGGGCAAGACCACCACGATCGACATGATCCTGGGATTGACCGATCCCGACGCCGGCAGCATCGAGGTTTTCGGTCACACCGCTCGCGGCGCCGTCGCCCGTGGTCTCGTCTCGGCCGTGCTCCAGTCGGGCGGACTGTTGAAAGACCTGACCGTGCGCGAAACCGTCGAGCTCACGGCGAGCCTGTTCGCCGAGAAACGTCCCGTCGACGAGGCACTCGAGCGTGCCGGCATCCGGAATCTGGCACGACGCAAGGTGGGACTGTGCTCGGGCGGCGAGCAGCAGCGACTGCGCTTCGCGATGGCGCTGGTGAGCGACCCGGCCCTGCTGATCCTCGACGAACCGACCACCGGCATGGATGTCGAAGCGCGCCGCTCTTTCTGGAGCGCGATTCGAGCGGATGCCGCGCGCGGACGCACCGTGATGTTCGCCACGCACTACCTCGACGAAGCTGACGAGTACGCCGACCGCATCGTGCTCATGCGGGGCGGGCAGATCGTCGCCGACGGCAGCACCACCGAGATCAAGAACCTCGTGTCGGGTCGTGTGGTTCAGGCGACGCTTCCGGATGCCGACCTCACGGCGCTCGCGGCTCTGCCCGGCGTCGACTCGGTCGAGGCCACCGGCGAGCGCGTCTCCGTCCACACGCGGGACTCGGACGCCCTCGCCCGTCACCTGCTCACCACGACCACGGCGCGTGATCTGGAGATCACCGCACAGAACCTCGAGAGCGTGTTCCTGACGCTCACCGCCGAGCCCTCGGCATCCGACCTCGTCTCGAAGGGATCACTCCGATGACCGCCATCACTCTCGACCGCCCGGTCCCCGCCTTCGGCGGCTTCACGCTGACCTACCTGCGCATCGAACTGGTGCGCAAGCTCCGCAACCCACGGAGCATCCTCTTCACCGTCGCGTTCCCCGTGCTGATGTTCTTCATCGTCGGGTTCCAGACGCTCGATGTGCCGCTCACCGATACCCCGCTGGCATCCGGGGGAGTGTCGGTGGCCGCGTACATCATGGTCTCGATGGCAATGTACGGAACCATGATGTCGGCGACGCAGACGGGCGCCGCCGTCGCTGTGGAGCGCGCGCAGGGCTGGACCCGTCAGCTGCGGCTCACGCCCCTGAATCCCGTCGCGAACGTCGTCGTGAAGATGCTCGCGGGCATGGTGTTCGGCCTCATCGCCGTGATCGCGACGTACGCGGTGGCGGCGGGTGCCGGCGTCCAGCTCGCCCCGGTGCAGTGGATCGTCACGGGAGTGTCCGCGTGGGTGCTCGCGGGAGCCGTGTTCACGACGCTCGGACTGATGGTCGGGTACATGGTTCCCGGCGAGAACGCGGCGCAGATCACCAGCCTGGCGGTGGTCCTGCTGTCGTTCCTCGGGGGGCTGTTCTTCCCCCTGTCGTCGATGCCGGACTTCCTGCAGATCATCGGCAAACTGACGCCCGTCTACGGCATCGGCGAGCTCGCTCGCTCACCCCTCACCGGCGACGGCTTCGACCTCGGCGCCCTGATCAACGCGGTCGTGTGGCTCGCCGTGTTCGTCGCCGGAACCGTGTACTTCTTCCGTCGCGACACGCGTCGCAGCTGACGCGCCTAGGGTGAACGACGTGAGCACGACGACCGGCCCGGAACGCACCCGAGTTCCGGGCCGTCGTCCGTTCCGACGGGGCTGGTTCATCGGGGCGTCGATCTCGCTGATCTGGACGTTCCCCGTCCTGGTCGAGCTCTGGGAGGGCCCGAGCGTCGCGGGTCACGTCGCCGGTACCGCGATCGTGGTCCTGTTCGCTGCCGTGTTCATGGCGACCGTCCCGTACGCCCGCGTCACGGCATCGCGTATCCGCCGGCTGGCTCCGACGCTGGTACTGTTCGCTCTCACCCTCGCCCTGGTGCCCTGGCTCGGCGCCGACATCCGCTGGATGTGGACATTCGTCGGCGTCGCCTTCGCCGTCTCGGCGATGGGCAGGAGGACCACGTGGCTCTTCATCCCTGCGCTGAGTGCCCTGTCGTTCGTGGGTGGCGAGGCGATGGACGCCGATCCGCTGTCGAACGTCGTGAACTCGGCGATCATCCTCTCGATCTCGATCATGATGTTCAGCTTCGTCGAGAACATCTCGACCCTTGAGCGCCTCCGCGCCGCCCAGGAGCAGATCGCCGAACTCGCCGCCGAGCGCGAGCGCGGCCGCGTCGCCCGTGACGTGCACGACATCCTCGGTCACTCGCTGACGGTGATCACGGTCAAGGCCGAGCTGACGGGAAGACTGATGGATGCCGGCTCCCCGGCCGCCCGCGACGAGATCGCCCAGATCGAGGGTCTGTCTCGCGGCGCCCTCGCCGACGTGCGCGCGACCGTCCACGGCTACCGCGGGGTGAGCATCAGCGGCGAAATCGCCGCGGCGCGAGCGGCCCTCGAGAGCGCGGGGGTCTCCGCCGACCTCCCCGGCTCCACCGACCAGGTTCCCGCCGACCGGCGCGAGCTCGCCGGATGGGTCGTGCGCGAGGCGGTGACCAACGTCGTCCGTCACTCCGGCGCGACCGCGTGCCGGGTGCGCCTGGACGGCCGGTCGATCGAGGTCGCCGACGATGGGTGCGGCCCGGCGTCCACGGCATCCACGGGCTCGGGACTGACGGGGCTCCGCGAACGCGTCGAGACCTCGGGGGCGCGGTTGACGATCGGTCGCAGCGACCTCGGCGGGTTCAGAGTGAAGGTGGCGTGGTGATCCGACTGCTCATCGCCGACGATCAAGCTCTCGTGCGCGGGGCCCTCGCCGCCCTCCTGGGACTCGAGCCCGACATCGAGGTCGTCGCCCAGGTCGGACGCGGAGACGAGGTCGTCGAGGCCGCGCGGTCGTCGGACGCCGACGTCGCCCTGCTCGACATCGAGATGCCCGGCCTCGACGGGATCGCTGCGTCATCCCTCCTGCGTTCGGAGGTTCCCGGATGCCGCGCCCTCATCGTCACGACCTTCGGGCGCCCCGGATACCTGGCGCGGGCCATGCAGGCCGGCGCCTCGGGTTTCGTCGTGAAGGACACCCCGGCGGCCGAACTCGCGGATGCGGTGCGGCGGGTGTCTCAGGGTCTGCGCGTGGTCGACCCGCAGCTCGCCGCCGAGTCGCTGGCTCAGGGCGACTCGCCCCTGACGGAGCGCGAAACCGACGTGCTCGCCGCAGCCCGCGACGGCGGCTCGATCGCCGACATCGCCCGCACCGTGCACCTGTCGGAGGGCACGGTCAAGAACCACCTGTCGAGCGCGATCGGCAAGACCGGCGGGCGGAATCGGGCGGATGCCGTGCGGGTCGCTGTGGAGCGGGGGTGGCTCTGATTAGGCGCCCACCCCGAACGCCACCGCCTCCTCCTCCGTCAGCATCCGCGACCGAATGAGGAATCGCATGCCCGTCGGTCCCTCGACCGAGAACCCGGCGCCTCGCCCGGAACGACGTCATGGGCGGGGGTCGTCGCCGAGCTCCCGACGCCCGGAGGGACCCTTCACATCCGGGAGGAACACCCGATCCTGTGAGCCCTGAACGAGGAGCTCCCCGGTCTCGCGCGATCTTTCCGTACTTCGAGCAGACAACCCGCTCGAGGGGGACGACAGCACGTACGTCGAGGTCTCGGCGCCGCTGACGTCGACCCGCACGTACGAATGGAATCACGGCCTCGGCGAGATCGTCACCGCCCTGCTCGGCAGAGGCCTCCGCTTCGACGCGCTCGTCGAGCACGACAGCGTCCCGTGGGAGGCCCTCCCCGGCCGCGCGACCTCACGGAAGGACGGCGAGTACGCCCTAACCGAGCAGCCGTCCGTCATGCCTCTGAGCTACACGATCCGGGCAACTAAGGGGCGTGAGCGGGGGCGCAAAACCTTCCGAAGGTGGAGGGGACTGCACAGCCCCGTTCGGCGCCCTGGATGTCATCGGCCGCCAAAAAGCAGCGCGGCACCCCCCGCAACCCCCATCGCGGCGACCACGGCCAGTAGGTACCACGTGACTCGCATACGGTTCACACGGCTTCCCCGCGACTGCATGGGCGTCACGGGCGCGCCGAACTGGTGTACCTCAGCGCCCGAGGACGAGGCGTCCATCGGGAAGGTCTCACGAACACGGTCCATGAGTAGCTGCGCTGTACGAAGAGTGTGCTCCCATGACTGCGCGTCGTCCGTCGAAAGAGAGCGAGGGGCGTACAGAAACAGCCACCGTCCGTTCAGTTCCACATCCAACGGATATGACCCGTTGTCCAACGCCTCGACGACCTCGGGCGTCAGGAGCGCGTCAGCCGCAAACTCTGCTCCGGGGGCTGCCTCTACGCGGAGGCCGCTACGACTTTCGTCCGCTAGAGCCCCGGCCGGGGTTGCCGGCAGAGGGCTCTGGGCAAAGTTCGACCGCGATTCCATCGTGACGGAGGGCATCTCGACGCCGACGTCCACAGCAAGATACCCCCACCGCTGAGTGAACTGGTTCCCCACAGCGACCTCCGTGTAGAAGCTGTCACCGATCTCCATCATGGGAGTGCCGGGGATGCGCACGATGTTGACGGCGCGCTGCGAGAATCGCGACCTGCCATTCGGTTCGCGAAAGACCACCCCGGGCAGCTGCTGCTCGACCGCATGCGTGTAGTACTGCCAGCCGTTCGCCAAGGCTAGACGAGCGACGGCGTTCGCCGTCGGGTCTGTCCTCGCCGGCGGATCGGTCGGATGCGTGAGCGGCGTGAAGTCGATGTCAGCGTGCACGGGGTCATTCTGCCCGCTGCGGTGTCAAGACGAGACTCCGTCTGTGGCGCGGGAGACCCTATGGTGTTGAGCACGACATTCAAGGAGGGCTGAGTGACGGACTCTGCAGAAGTGAAAGAAGCGCTACTCAAGCTCGACAGGCAGGTGGCCCTGAGCCAGCGTCGGGCGGAGCAGATGCAGCAACTCGCATCGGACATCGAGGCGATACGCGTCGAAATCTCCTCCCCAGGTGGGCAGGTAAACGTTTCAGTGGATGCCAACGGACGGTTGCTCGATGTCGGCTTCACTCACCAGGCGTTCGTATTGGGTCCCGATCGGGTCCGTTCGTTGCTCCTTCAGGCGCTCGACGAGGGCTACGAGGAAGCGACACGTCGCAGTATCGCCCTGGCTACGGATGCTCTCGGACCCGACGCGCCAACGGTCGCTGGCCTTCGCACGAATGCTGAACGGTACCGCCCACAAGCGAAGCAAGAGGATGCAGGGTGAGCGACGATCGTATTCGAGTAGATCCGGATTTCCTGCGGCAGCACGCTCGTAAAGTGGCGGCGCTGCCGGCAGCTCGCGACTAACGCGATGGTAAGCGACATACGAAGCGCCTCGGGTTGGTGAGGACGTGCTCCTTTGGCATTACGACGACGCGCCCACCCCGAACGCCACCGCCTCCTCCTCCGTCAGCATCCGGGAGCGAATGAGGAACCGCATACCCGTCGGGCCCTCGACCGAGAAGCCGGCCCCGCGTCCCGGAACGACATCGATGGTCAGGTGCGTGAACTTCCAGTACTCGAACTGCGACTCCGACATGTAGACCTCGACGGGGTCGTCGAGTCCGACCTCGATGTCGCCTAGGTGCACGTCGCTAGGACCGGTCAGGAACATGCCCACGGGGTAACACATGGGGGAGCTGCCATCGCAGCACCCGCCGGACTGGTGGAACATCAGCGGCCCGTGCTTCACCGTCAGCTCGCGCAGCAGCGCGGCAGCGGCATCCGTCACGTCCACGCGGGAGAGTTCTGGCATCCGTTCCCGTCCTTCGTTGAGGCCTGTCCCACTTCGTGCGGAGATCGGGGACCCGATCCGCACAAAGTGGGACATGCATACCGTCCGCCACGCTGCGCGTCCCACCTCGTGCGAGTTCAGTCCGTCAAACTCGCACGAAGTGGGACATCCCGGGGGAAGCTCAGAAGAAGCCCATCGCCCCGTCGGCGTACGACACGAGCAGGTTCTTCGTCTGCTGGTAGTGGTCGAGCATCTTGAGGTGGTTCTCGCGGCCGATGCCCGACTGCTTGTACCCGCCGAACGCGGCGTGCGCGGGGTACTGGTGGTACGTGTTGGTCCAGACGCGTCCGGCCTCGATCGCCCGACCGGCGCGGTAGGCGGTGTCGCCGCTGCGGCTCCAGACACCGGCGCCCAGACCGTAGAGGGTGTCGTTGGCGATCGAGATCGCGTCGTCGAAGTCGTCGAACGAGGTGACCGACAGGACCGGTCCGAAGATCTCCTCCTGGAAGATCCGCATGTCGTTCGTGCCCTCGAACACGGTCGGCGCGACGTAGTAGCCGCCCGACAGGTCGCCACCGAGGTCGACCCGCTCGCCGCCCGTGAGCAGCTTGGCACCGCCCTGCCGCCCGATGTCGATGTACGACAGGATCTTCTCGAGCTGATCGTTCGAGGCCTGCGCGCCGATCATCGTCTCGGGGTCGAGGGGATTGCCCTGACGTACCTTCTTGACGCGTTCCAGGCCGTCGCCGAGGAACTGGTCGTAGATCGACCGCTGGATCAGCGAGCGAGAGGGGCACGTGCACACCTCGCCCTGGTTCAACGCGAACATCGTGAAACCCTCGAGCGCCTTGTCGTAATAGGCGTCGTCGTTGTGCAGAGCGACGTCTTCGAAGAAGACATTGGGGCTCTTGCCTCCGAGCTCGAGCGTGACGGGGATGAGGTTCTGCGAGGCGTACTGCATGATCAGGCGGCCGGTCGTGGTCTCGCCGGTGAAGGCGATCTTGCGGATCCGCTTGTGCTGGGCGAGCGGTGCTCCCGCCTCGATGCCGAAGCCGTTCACGATGTTCACGACACCCGCCGGCAGGAGGTCGCCGATGATGTCGAAGAGGAACAGGAGAGATGCCGGGGTCTGCTCGGCCGGCTTGATCACGACGCAGTTGCCCGCGGCGAGGGCCGGGGCCAGCTTCCACGCAGCCATGAGGATCGGGAAGTTCCACGGGATGATCTGACCCACCACACCCAGCGGCTCGTTGAAGTGGTACGCCACGGTGTTCTCGTCGAGCTGGCTGAGCGATCCCTCCTGCGCCCGCAGCACGCCGGCGAAGTAGCGGAAGTGGTCGACGGTCAGGGGGATGTCGGCCGCGAGCGTCTCACGTACCGGCTTGCCGTTCTCCCACGTCTCGGCGACGGCGATCTTCTCGAGGTTCTCTTCGATCCGATCGGCGATCTTGTTCAGGATGACGCTGCGCTCGGCCGGCGTCGTCTTCTTCCACGAAGCGAACGCCTTCCACCCGGCATCCACCGCTCGATCGATGTCGTGCGCGTCGCCGCGACCGACCTCGCAGAAGGGCTTGCCGGTGACGGGGGTGATGTTCTCGAAGTACTCGCCGCTGTGCGGTTCGACCCACTCGCCGCCGATGTAGTGCCCGTACCGCGAGCGATACTCGGCGACGGCCCCGCGTTGCCCGGGGGCGGCGTAGACGCTCGAGACGCCTTCTTCGACGATGGTCATGCTGGTCTCCTTCGACGGTCATGAGTCGCCGCGACGGCTTTGAGCGGCGATGCGCCGAAGGTACGCCCGGGGAGGTTGCATCGGGTTGCACGGGGGGGGGGCGGGGCGGGTGGCGAGGACGCACCCGTTCGGCGAGGACGCACTTTATGGACGCGAAAAGGGTGCGTTCTCGAAGAACCGCTGCGGTTTCGTCACACGCGGGCCGGGCACAGACGGAGGCCCCGGGCTGGCCGGGCGCCGAGCTCACCGCACCCCGCGAAACAACGGATGCCACGACCCCGAGGCCGTGGCATCCGTTCTGTGCGACGAAGACTAGGCGTCGGCGTCGGCCAACACCGACCGCAGCGGCGGCACGTTGACCTCGTGCAGGTCGACGTCGTCGAGACGCTCGATGCTCTGCACGCGCGGCGCGATCGTGTGGCCGTCGGCGACGATCCAGCTGCCGACGAGGAGGAAACGGTCGTTGCCCGCGGTGATAGGACCCGTCAGCGCGAAGGTCTGGTGGGTCGGGGTGAGGAACGTCACCCGCACCGGCGTGCCGTGGGGGAGCGTCGAGGGGTCGACCACGTCGGCCTCGAGCGCGGGCTGCGGCGTCTCGATGCCGAGGTCGATGCGCTGGATCTCGGCGCTCGTGGCGAGGATGACATCGCCGACGAGCGGCTGCCCGCCCACGCCGATGCGCACGGCGCCCTCGAGGGCGTAGAGGCCGTACCGGGGCGAACGGACGATGACACGGGCGATGTCGCCCGCCTTGACCTCGGCGAGTGCCTCGCGAATGCGCCCCACGTCGCGACGGGCGCGAGCTGCCGAGAAGATGTCGAGCGCGTTTTCGTCCATATGTTCAGCGTAACGAGGGGCTCCGACATCGGGGACCCTCTCGGGAAACACCCTGGTGGCGAGGGGGAGAACGGAGTGTCACTCCCGTTCGAGGCGCTCCAGCCGCGCCACGAGACCGGCGCGCTTGGGCGAGCGGGCCGGCACCAGCTCCAGGCAGAGACGCAGCACCTCCTCGTCGTCGCGGGCGTCGGAGGTCTCGGCGTAGGCGAGAAGCACATCCACCCCCGCTTCGGCGAGGAGCGCTTCACGCAACGTCGACCGCACCGACTCGCGCACCTCGACCACCCCGGGCGCCTCGGAATCGGGGAGCACCGGACCGGCGTAGGCCGCGAGCGCGACGCGGTGCGCGCCGCGGTCGAGCAGCGACAACATCTGCTGCGCATCGGTCTCGAGCTCCGCAGGCAATCGGTAGGGCCGCGAGGCGGGGACGAGGCCCGGCGCCACCGGAACCAGCGCGCGCCGCAGCCGCACCATCTCGGGCCGCAGCGTCTCGACGGCGGGGTGACCGTAGACCGCCTCGCTCAGGGCCTCGGCCGACAGTCCCTCCCGGTGGACGGCGAGCAGCAACAGGATCTCGGCGTGCCGAGCGCTGAGCTCGACGGATGCGCCACCCGCCTCCAGCAGGGCGCGGTCTCTGCCCAGGATGCGCAGCAGGGCTCGAGCCGGCGCGGATCGGCGCGGGGGAGGAGCGTGTTGCGCGCGCAGTCGCGCCACGAGGATCTCGCTCTCGATCGCCCGGGCCGTGGCATCCACCAGCAACTGCGCCTGCGGGGTGACGGCCTCGCACCCTCCCGTGACGTCGATCACGCCGAGCAGCCCGCGCGTCTCGGGGTCGTGCACGGGCGCCGCGGTGCACGACCAGGGCTGCACGAGACGGTTGAAGTGCTCGGCGCCGCGTATCTGCACCGACCGATCGAGGGTGAGCGCTGTTCCGGGCGCCGATGTGCCCACGGCATCCTCCGCCCAGTTCGCCCCCGCCACGAAGCCCATGCCGCCGGTCAGGGCGCGGATGTGACGATCGCCTTCGACCCAGAGCAGGCGTCCCGAGGCGTCTCCGACTGCGACGACCACGCCCGATTCCTCAGCGGATCCGGGCAGCAGCAGCGAACGGATCATGTCCATGACGCCCGCGAGGGGGTGGCCGCGGCGATACGCCTCCAGCTCGTTGCTCGCGAGATCGAGCGAGGGGAGTCCTTCGGGACCGACGAGGGATGCCAGAGACCGGCGCCACGACTCCTGCACCAGCGGCCGCACGTCGTCGAGGCGCCCGTCGTCGTTCCCGGCGAGGAGCTCGTCGTGAGCGCGCGCGATCAGCAGCCCCGAGGTCTCGGGGGAAACAGCCGGACGCGACCACGAAGAGGACACGGGACTCCCATCGGCGGTGACGGAGGTGGGTCTCAGTGTAGGTCGCGAGGCGCCCGACCGGGAGGGTGGATTCGCCCGGGGCACTGTTCGTGCACCGGGGCGGTTGCCGGGCGCCCCACTGCACGGGAGACACCCCGCTACGGTGCGATCTCCCAGGACACGACCCGAGCGCGGTCGAGCGGGACGGACCCCGGAGCCAGGACATGCGGGATGCCATGGAACCAGGCCCCGCTCACCCCTCGGCGCGCGCAATCCTCGAGCCAGGCGCGATTCTGCGGGGTCGTCGTCAGTGCCGCTCGATGAGACGCACGATCGAACGGCAGGACCTCACGCGGGTCGATGGGATCACCTGTGGCGGTGAGCGTGCGGTCCAGCACGACGCTGCCATCGGGAAGATCGGCGGCCGGAATGGCCCAGAACTCCAATGGCGGCCTCTCACGGCCCCGGATCTCGAGCCACGCCCGCCAGATCGCGTGCGGGTGCACGGGCGAGAGGAAGACGACCTCTGTCCACGTCCGGTCGAGGCCGGGAATGACGGTGTCGCGCAGCCGCTGCCGCTCCGCGGTGTCGTCGTACTTCGCGAGGGCGGCTCGAGAGGCCTGGGGGGCGATCCGGGCCAGGTCGCTCATCGGCAAGAGCGCCGACGTTCCCTCCGCGAGACCGACCCGGGCGTGAAACACGCAGTCCATGGCATCCATTGCTCCAGCCTGCCGATGAGAACCATTCCCGATGCCCCGAAAACGCCGTCAACCCCCACAGGAAACACAGAGGACGCGCCCCACGGTGGAAAGAACGAGAGAAAGGGATGCCATGAAGGCAGTGCAGTATCGCGAGATCGGCAAAGGCCCCGAGGTCGTCGACATCGATGAGCCCCACGCGGGTCCCGGCCAGGTGCGCCTGAAGGTCACCGCGGCCGGCCTGTGCCACTCGGACTGGTTCGTCATGGACCTCCCCGAAGACCAGTACACCTACGGACTCCCTCTCACGCTGGGTCACGAGGGAGCGGGTGTCGTCGACGAGCTCGGCGAAGGTGTCGAAGGCATCGAGATGGGCGCGGCGTACGCGATCTACGGACCGTGGGGCTGCGGTCGCTGCCATGCCTGCGCCCAGGGGGCCGAGAACTACTGCCCCTACGCGGCCGAGATGGGCATCACGCCTCCAGGACTGGGCAGCCCCGGAGCCATGGCCGAGTACGTGATCGTCGACGATCCGCGTCACCTCGCACCCCTTGGCGACCTCGACCCGGTCGAGACCGTCTCGCTCACGGATGCCGGCCTCACGCCCTACCACGCCATCGTCGCGGCGAAGGAGAAGTTGTACCCCGGTGCCACAGCGGTCGTGATCGGTGTCGGCGGCCTCGGTCACGTCGGCGTCCAGATCCTCCGCGCGATCACACAGGCGACAGTCATCGCGGTCGACCTGGGCGAAGACAAGCTGGCCCTGGCCCGCGAGGTGGGCGCGCACCACACGGTCACCTCCGACGAGCAGGCGGCCGAGCGCATCAAAGAACTGACGAACGGCCTCGGTGCGACCGCTGTCTTCGACTTCGTCGGCGTCCAACCGACGATCGACCTCGCCCGTGCGGTCGCGGGAATGGACAGCTTCATCCACATCGTGGGCATCGGCGGCGGCATCCTCCCCGCCGGTTTCTTCTCGACGCCGATGGGCGCGGCCGTCCGCGCTCCGTACTGGGGCACCCGCAGCGAACTCATCGAGGTGCTCGATCTCGCCCGCAGCGGCGCGGTCGGCGTGCACGTGGAGCGCTACGGCTTCGACGGCGCCGTCGAGGCATACGGGAAGCTGCACAAGGGGGAGGTCCGGGGGCGCGCGGTCGTCGTGCCCTGACGCGGGCGGTGAGGGGGTGGCATCCGGCCTTCGAGCATCCCGATGACGCCGCACCCCTCTCTCGCCGATGGCCCCGGGGCCACGCAGAACGCCCCGGGGCCACGAACAACGCCCCAAGAGGCCGCCTCACCCCGTGCCGTCGTGCGGAGCGCGCCCGACCCGCCGCCGATGGCCCGTCACCGTCGGCGTGTCACCGACGAACTCCGCGCGACGGTCCCGCCCACCGGCGGGAAGCCTGGACCCGGTTCAGCCCCGCGCCGCCCACCACTCCCGCAGGCGCTTCTCGGCCTCGTCCTCGCCCAGCACGCCCTCGTCGAGCCGCAGGTCGAGCAGGAAGCGATACGCCTCGCCCACCTCGCGACCCGGCTTCAACCCCAACACCTCTTGGATGCGGTTGCCGTCGAGCTCGGGGCGGATCGAGTCGATCTCCTCCTGCTCGCGGAGCGCCGCGATGCGGGCCTCGATGTCGTCGTACGCGGATGCCAGACGCTGGGCCTTCCGCTTGTTGCGGGTGGTCACGTCGGCACGCGTGAGGATGTGCAGACGCTCGAGCTCGTCGCCCGCATCGCGCACGTAGCGGCGGACCGCGGCATCCGTCCACGCTCCCTCGGCGTAGCCGAAGAACCGCAGGTGCAACTCGACCAGGCGGGCGACGACCGACGTGGTGGCCGCGTCGAAGCGGAGGGCCTGCAGACGCTTGCGCGCCATGCGCGCGCCCTTGATGTCGTGGTGGTGGAACGTCACTCCACCGCCGGCTTCGAGGCGACGGGTGGCGGGCTTGCCGATGTCGTGCAGCAGCGCCGCCAGGCGCAGGGGCACGTCGGGTGCGGCATCCGGGTGACGCTGCTTCTCGAGCGCGATCGCCTGGCGCAGCACCGTGAGCGAGTGCTCGTAGACGTCTTTGTGGTGGTGGTGCTCATCGACCTCGAGGCGCAGCGCGGGCACCTCGGGCAGGAACTCCTCGATCAGTCCGGTCTCGACGAGCACCCGGATGCCGCGCACGGGGTCATCGGTCTGCAGGAGCCGTACGAGTTCCGCCTGCACCCGCTCTGGGCTGACGATCTGCAGCGAACCGCGCAGCTCGCGGACGGCGTCGAGGGTGTCGGGGTCGACGGCGAAGTCGAGCTGAGACGAGAAGCGAGCCCCGCGCAGCATGCGCAGCGGGTCGTCGCCGAAGCTCACGGCCGGGTCGATGGGGGTGCGCAGGCGCCCCGCGACCAGGTCTTCGACGCCACCGGTGGGGTCGACGAGGGTGCGGGCCGGAACCCGGAGAGCCATCGCGTTAACCGTGAAGTCGCGGCGGCTCAGGTCGGCCTCGAGGGTGTCGCCGAACTCGACGGTGGGCTTGCGGGTGACGCCGTCGTAGCTGTCCGCGCGGTAGGTGGTGATCTCGACTTGTTCGCCCTTCACCCGGGCGCCGATCGTGCCGAAGGCCCGGCCCACATCCCACTGCACCGACGAGACGGGCTTGACCAGCGCGAGGATCTCGTCGGGGCGGGCGTCGGTCGTGAAATCGAAGTCGTGGGTGACGCGGCCGAGCAGGGCGTCGCGCACGGGACCCCCCACGATGGCCAGATCACGACCCGCCTCGGCGAAGACGCGAGCGAGCGTGGCGACCACGGGATGCGCGGCGAGCTCCTCGAGGCGCGCGAGACCCTCAGCCATGTTCAGCATGCCTTCGAGCCTATCCGGGGCCGGAACGCCACCGAGCGGGGCCGGATCAATCGTCGGCGAAACCCAGGAAGCCCGTCACCAGCAGCTCGCGCACGCGCGGCAGCAGATCCGCGCGCAGGGCCACGGCATCCACCTCCATCAGCTGGGCGATCGCGTCGACGAGGGAGCCCACCGGCAGGTCGCCGTCGCAGGCGCCGACGAGCGCCGCCAGACCCGGGTCGACCTCGAGCGTGCGCGCGAAGCCGCCGCCCTGACGCAGCTCGATGACCGATGGGTCCTCCTCACCCGGGCGGTGATGACGCGCCTCGGTGACGTCGGGGGCGACGCGCAGCACGCTCGCGGCCAAGTCCTCGTCGTCGAGCAGGGCCGCACGGTCGTGAGCGGCGAGGGATGCCGACAGGTGGGGCCCGAACGCCGATTCCCCGCCGCCCGAGACGCGCTCGTATCGCGCGAGCGTCGGTCCACCGGCGAGAGGTCGACGCAGCAGCACGTACCCGAAGCCGACGCCCGTGACTCCGCGCCGGGCGAAATCGTCGAGCCAGGCGTCGATCAGACGCGCGTAGGCGGGAGTGCCGGGCACCGTGCCGCCGTCACGCACCCAGAGCTCGGCGTAGGCGAGCGGATCCAGCACCTCGCGCTCGATCACCCACGCGTCGAGCGACGATCCGACCCATCCCCGGACGCGGTCGAGTCCGGACTCGCCCCAGCGGTACTCCCAGTTGCCGAGCGATTGCGCCACCGCGCCGGGCGCGAGATGCTGCCCGACGCCCGAGATGACGGACGCGACGAGCGAGTCGCCCTCCATCCCGCCGTCGCGGTACTCGTACGCCGGCACCCCCGCGACCCGCGGCGTGATGACGAACGGGGGATTGGATGCCACTCGGTCGAAGGTCTCACCGGCGACGGGCTCGAACAGCGAGCCCAGGCGGGTCTCGATCCCGTCCACCCCGTTCACGAGGGCATTGAGGCGGGTGAAGCGCAGGGCGCGCTCGGAGATGTCGGTCGCCACCACGTGGTCGACGAGCCGGCGCAGGCGCAGGGCCTGGATGCCGCATCCCGTGCCGATGTCGAGGGCCGTGCGCGCGCTCCGGGTGAGCTGAAGGCGGGCGAGGGTCTGCGACGCCCCGCCCACGCCCAGCACGTGGTCCTCGGGGAGGGGGCCCTCGAGAGCAGCCTCGTCAAGATCGCTGGCGATCCACCACTCGACCTCGCCCTGGTCGTCGGCGAAGGCCTGGGGGCGCACGAGCACGGCCGGGGTCACGGCATCCCCCGAGATCTCCAACAGACCGAGGGCCGCAGCCCCGTCGACGCGGAGGGTGGGAAGAGCCGACTCGGCGTCGCCGCGGGGGACCGGCAGCCCGAGACCCCAGAGGCGCCCCAGCACGGCGAGGGCGTCGCCGCGCTCGCCCAGGGCCCGGGTGGCGGGGCGACGGAGCCCGCGGGCGACGGCGTCATCGGCCTGCGCTCCCCAGGCGTCACGGAGGGCGGCGCTGGTGTAGCCCGCCGCGCGGAGGTCGTCGGCGAGGGCCTGGCACAGCTGTGGATCGGGTTCGGGGAGCACCGGTCCATTCAACCGTCTGCGCGAGGCTATCGGGGGGCTTGTAGGTACGCGGGCCTAGACTCGCAGGCGGTACGAGGCCCCCTCGTTCCACCGACGCTCGTATGACCGTGACCTCCCAGCCTTCGGGCGCACCCGTGCCGCGGCGCTCCCTCACGCGCCGGCTCCTGGCGACCCTGGCCGCCGGGGCCATCGTCGTGGGCATCGCACTGCCCGTCACCGCCGCCACCGCGGCCACCCAGAGCCCCTCTCCGTCCGCCTCGGCCTCGCCCTCGGTCCTCACCGCAGCCCCCGCGGCGAACGGCATCCTGCGTCCAGGCGACGCTCTCTCGGTGGTTATCAGCGTCGCAGCCGGAACCTCGCCGGCGTCCGCGGGGCCCGTGGCCCTGTCCCTCGGTGCCGCCCCTCTCGCTGACGACGCCGCGATAGACCGATGGCTCAGCGGTGATGCCGCAGGCGTGACGCTCCAGCAGGTCGCCACGGGAACCTTGGATGCCGCAGCCTCCGGCTCGCAATCCACCACCACGCTCACGGCGCCCGGTAACGACCCGGCCCTCGCGAACCGCGGCGCCGGGGTCTACCCGGTGCTCGCGACGAGCGGGGGACTGACCGCACCCAGCGTCGTCGTGGTCCCCGCCGAGACGGGGGCGCAGACCCCGATCGCCCTCGTCGTGCCGATCACTGCGGCCCCCCTCACCCGCGGCTTGCTCACGGCGAACGAATTGGCCGAGCTCACCGCTGTCGACGGCGCCCTCTCGGCGCAGCTCGACGCGGTCGACGGCACGGCCGCGACCCTGGCGGTCGACCCCGCCATCCCCGCCGCGATCCGCGTGCTCGGTTCCGCAGCTCCGCCCACCGCGGTGTCGTGGCTGCAGCGACTGCTGGCCCTCCCCAACGACCGGTTCGCCCTGCAGTTCGGCGACTCCGACGTCGCGGCGCAGCTGCACGCCGGTCTGACCGCACCGCTAGCGCCCACGTCGCTGCAGAACTACATGACCGCGGCCGATTTCGTGCAGCCCGCCCCGGCCGTCTCGGCGGTCTCGACGCCCGACCCCGCCCCGAGCTCGACGCCCGGCCAACCCACCTACCCGTCGCTGTCGACGCTGCTCGACATCGGAGTCGCCACCCCCCACGTCTACTGGCCGGCCACCGGGTCCGCGGGATCGGACACCGTCGCCGCCCTCGGCGGCCTCGGCAGCGCCGACGAACCCGCCCACGTCCTCGTCCCGTCGACGAGCGTCTCGGGAGGCGGTCGACAGGCCGCCGCCAGCGTCGGAGGGGTGTCCACCCCGGTGTACGACGCCGAGGTCTCTCGCGCCCTCGCCGATGCGGCGGGGCAGAACGACAGCACCCGCCGCGGAGCCTCGCTGGCGGCCGCTCAGGCGTACCTCTCCATCGCACGCGCCGCCACCGGCGACCAGCCGGTCCTCGCCGTCCTCGACCGGGGCACCGACCGCTCTCGTGTGAGCCTGCGCGCGACCCTCGGCCTCGCCTCGACAGCGCCGGGCTTCACGGCCTCGACGCTGCGTACGGTGGCTGCCCTCCCGGCATCCGAGGTCTCCCTCACCACCCCGACCGTCGACGCCGCCCGTGTCGACGAGGTCCGCGACCTGCTCGGCGACGAGCAGAGCATCGACCGCTTCGCCTCGATCCTCGACCAGCCCGAGCTCCTGACCGGACGCGAACGCGCCGAGGTCCTGCAGGTCACGAACACCTCGTGGACGGGGGATGCCGCCCGCCAGGCCGTCTCCGACCACCGTGACGCCACGCGCACGACGCTCGACTCCGTCGGCATCCTGTCGTCCGACTTCCGCCTGGTCAGCTCCAGCGCCCCGCTGCGGCCGTGGGTGCGCAACGATCTCCCCTGGCCGATCACGGTCGTCATGGCGGTCCGCACCAACGACGTGCGGCTTCGCGTCCAAGACCACACGACCATCGACGCCCAGGCCTCCGCCAACACCCGCGTCGAGGTCCCCGTCGAAGCGCGCATCGCCAACGGAGAGGTCAGCGTCGACCTGCAGCTGTTCAGCCCCACGGGCGTCCCGATCGGTTCGCCTCAGGCGGTCGACGTCGAGGTCCGCGCCGAGTGGGAGAACATCGGCATCGTGGTGGTCATCGCCCTCATCGTCGGCTTCCTGAGCCTCGGCGTGGTGCGCACGGTCGCCCGTCGACGCCGGTTGCGTGCCGAAGAAGCCGCACCTCAGACCCCTCACGGCGACGAGCCCGCGGACGGGATCGTCCTGAAAGATCCGGATGCCGACGGCCGCAGCCCCGCGGAAGACGCCGAGGACTTCGCGCACGACGACCAGACACCCCGCGCGACCGCGTCGGAGACCGAGCAGGAGACACGCCCGTGAGCAGTATCGGACGGGCCAGCGTGCTCATCGGAGCCGGGACCATCGCGTCCCGCGTAAGCGGGGTACTGCGCACCATCGTGCTCGTCGCCGCCATCGGTTCGCAGAGCAGAGCGGGTGACGCCTTCGCCGTCGCGAACCAGCTCCCGAACAACATCTACGCGATCATCTCCACCGGCCTGTTGACCGCCGTGGTCGTCCCGCAGATCGTGAAGGCCGCCGCGCACGCCGATGGGGGACAAGCCTTCATCTCCAAACTGTTCACCCTGGGCACCGTCGGTCTGCTGGGCGCCACCGCTCTCGCGATGATCGCCGCCCCGCTCCTCGTGCAGGTCTACGCGGGCAAATTCACCGGAGACCAGCTCGCACTCTCGACCGCCTTCGCCTACTGGTGCCTGCCGCAGATCTTCTTCTACGGGCTGTACGCGCTGCTGGGTGAGATCCTCAACGCCCGGCGCATCTTCGGCCCGTACACGTGGGCGCCGATCGTCAACAACGTCGTGTCGATCGCGGGTTTCGGGGCGTTCATCCTGCTGTTCGGCGGTCCGCAAGAGAACGTGGACGTCTGGACGCCGTCGATGATCGCCCTGCTCGCGGCCACGGCGACGGGTGGGATCGTCGTGCAGACGGTCGTGCTGATGTTCTTCTGGCGCCGCGCAGGGCTCACTCTCCGGCCCGACTTCCAGTGGAAAGGCGTGGGGCTCCGCCACATCGGACGGCTCGCCGGCTGGACCTTTCTGATGGTCGTCGCCGGTCAGCTCGCCGGGGTCGTGCAGTCGAACGTCCTCTCCGGCGCGTCCGGAAACGACCCCGCGATCTTCGCGTCGCAGAACGCCTGGCTGCTGTTCATGCTGCCGTACTCGATCATCGTGCTCTCGATCGGAACGCCCTACTTCACGCAGCTCAGCGAGCACGCCACCGCGGGACGCGACGAGGACGTGCGTGCGGACATCGCCCGCAGTATCCGCACGCTCGGGTTCTTCATCGTCGCGGCCACCGCCGCCCTCGCCGTGGCCGCCGTTCCCGCGAGCCGGATCTTCACCAAGAATCCCGAACAAGCCCTCGCGGCGGCTCCCGTGCTGTGGTGCTTCCTGGTGTCCCTCGTGCCCCTCGCCGTGCTCTTCGTCATCCAGCGGACGTTCTACGCCTACAACGACACGCGGACCCCGTTCTTCTTCACGCTGCTGCAGTGCGTGCTGGTCGCCGCGGGAGCCCTCGCTGCCGGCGCGGCCCTCGACCGCTCGGAACTCGCCGCCGGCGTCGCCCTCACCCAGTCGTTCGCCAGCATCGTGCAGGTGATCGTCGCGACGATCCTGCTCCGTCGACGACTCTCCGGTATCGGCACGGGCTCGTGGCTCCCGGCGCTCGGACGCTTCGCGCTGGCTGCGATTCCCGCCGCCGCCGCCGGATGGGGGACCCTGCTCCTCCTGGGCGGTCCAGAAGGATGGATGACGAGCAGCGTCGGGGCCGGAATCGCCGGCGCCGCGGTGCTGGGCATCGTCGTCCTCGCCGTGTACATCGGCATCCTGGCCCTCTTCCGCACTCCCGAACTCGCCCCGGCGCTCGCGCTCGGTCGGCGGTTCCTCCCCAAGCGCTAGCCCCGGGGGCTGCGGAATACCCCGCGGCTACCATGGGTTTCATCCGACGGAATCAACGAGAGGAAGGCGCAACCGTGCGTCACGTCATCATCATCGGATCGGGCCCGGCCGGCTACACGGCCGCCATCTACGCTGCCCGAGCCAACCTCGAGCCCCTCGTCGTCGCGAGCTCCGTCGAAGCCGGCGGCGACCTCATGAACACGACCGAGGTCGAGAACTTCCCCGGGTTCCCCGACGGCATCCAGGGCCCCGACCTCATGGCCAAGATGCAGGCGCAGGCCGAGCGCTTCGGCGCCCAGGTGCTGTACGACGACGTCGTGTCGCTCGAACTCGACGGCCCCGTCAAGAAGATCACGCTCGGCAGCGGCAAGGTCGAAGAAGCCGTCTCGGTCATCTACGCGACCGGCTCGGCCTACCGCAAGCTCGGACTCGAGGGCGAAGACCGTCTCTCGGGCCGCGGCGTCTCGTGGTGCGCCACATGCGACGGCTTCTTCTTCCGCGACCGCACGATCGCCGTGGTCGGCGGTGGCGATTCGGCGATGGAAGAGGCCAACTTCCTGACCAAGTTCGCGTCGAAGGTCTACATCATCCACCGCAAGGACTCGCTCCGCGCGTCGAAGATCATGCAGGAGCGCGCCTTCGCGAACCCCAAGATCGAGTTCATCTGGAACAGCGCGGTCGACGAGATCCTCGGTGAGGACGCGGTCAACGGCGTGCGTCTGCGCTCGACCGTCGACGACTCGACCCGTGAGCTCCCCCTCGACGGTCTGTTCGTCGCGATCGGCAACGACCCGCGCACACACCTCGTGCACGACAAGCTGCAGCTGACCGACCAGGGCACCATCTGGGTCGACGGCCGTTCGTCGCGCACCTCGGTCGACGGCGTCTTCGCCGCCGGTGACGTGATCGACCCGACCTACCGCCAGGCGATCACGGCCGCGGGCAGCGGAACGGTCGCCGCTCTCGACGTGGAGCACTTCCTCGCCGCACGCGGTGAGGCCGGCGAGCCCGCCGTCGCCGAGAGCCCCATCGAGGGACTCCCCGACGCCGCGGTCGTCTGAGGAACAAAACCGCGCTCACCGGCGTTTTCACGAACTGACGCTTTCATCTAAGGAGAAATGCAATGACTGCCAAGGCGACGACCTCCGCAACGTTCGAGCAGGACGTCCTGCAGGCCGACGGACCCGTTCTCGTGGACTTCTGGGCCGAGTGGTGCGGCCCCTGCCGCATGGTCGCTCCCGTCCTCGACGAGATCCAGAACGAGAACGCGGGCAAGATCACCGTCCTCAAGCTCAACGTCGACGAGAACCCCGATCTCGCGATGAAGTACCAGATCACCTCCATCCCCGCGATGAAGGTCTTCCAGGGCGGTGAGGTCAAGACGACCATCATCGGCGCGAAGCCCAAGTACGCCCTCGAGCAGGATCTCGCCGCGTTCCTCGGCTGAGACCTCTCGCACGCGAACGTCCCCGGCGCCTCCTGGTGCCGGGGACGTTCGCGTTGTGCGCCCACGGGTGGCCGGGACAGGCTCAGGATGCCGAACCCCGAGCGTGGCGTCCATCCTCGGGCTCGAACGCGTCGGGTCGACCCGACGCTTGTCTCTCTCGGCTGTTGCTCGCACCCAGGGGTACCCAGTCGGGGACGTCGCCTCCGGACCCGGAGGTGCAGACCACACACCCTCTGAGAACGCCTGAGCGGCTCTCAGGAGGCGTCGAGGCGGACGCTGGCGTCCCAGCGGCGGTGCGGCTCTTCGTCGCCCAGAATGCGCCACACGGCCTTCGTGAGGGCGGGGTAATCGAGGGCGATCTGACGGAGCACTCGATAGTTCCGGGCACGGGTGGGCCGGATGCCGCCGTTCTCGGAGATGTTGTCAGCGCGGAGGGTGAGCACGACGAGTTCGTCGACGCTCGGAAGGTCTTCCATGAAGTCCCACGGGTCTTCACCACCGCGCAGACGCTCGTGGATCAAGACCGCAAGCTCGTCGGAAGCCTCCGCGCGCAGAAGCTCGAGGCTGGCGCGACGGCGCGGGGTGTCATCGTTCGCTGTCACCATTCCAGCGTACGTCGAGCCACCGACACCGGGCACCGAAAACCGTTCGCCCACCGCGAGACGGTGGCCCGGGGGAGTGGAGTCAGCCCGTGTAGCCCTCTTCGCCCAGGGTGGCGAGAATACGGTTCAGGTCCTGGATGCTGGCGAAATCGATGCTGATCTGGCCTTTTCTTGCGTTCAGCGACACGCGGACCTTGGTATCGAAGCGATCCCCGAGCCGATCGGCGATGGCGTCGAGACCCAGTCTCTGCGAGCCGGCCTTGGGCTTCTGCCGCACGGGCGCGACACCTGGCATCTTGGCCGCAGCTTCCGCCGCGCGCACGGAGAGATCCTCGTTGACGATCTTGTCGGCGAGCTTCTGCATCTCTTTGGGATCGTCCAACGAGAGGATGGCCCGCGCATGCCCGGCACTCAGGACGCCGGCGGCGACACGCTGCTGAACGGGGACCGGCAGCTTGAGCAGTCGAATGGTGTTGCTGATCTGGGGACGCGAGCGCCCGATGCGCGTCGCAAGCTCCTCCTGCGTGATGCCGAAGTCCTCGAGCAGCTGCTGATACGCCGAGGCCTCTTCGAGGGGGTTCAGCTGCGACCGGTGCAGGTTCTCCAGAAGGGCGTCGCGGAGCAGGTACTCGTCGTCCGTCTCGCGGACGACCGCCGGAATGGTCTTGAGTCCCGCCTCGCGCGACGCACGGGTGCGTCGTTCACCCATGATGAGCTCGTAGGTGCCGTCACCCTTGTCACGAACCACGACGGGCTGCAGGACTCCGAACTCCCGGACGGAGTGAATGAGCTCGGCGAGGTCATCGGCGTCGAAGTGTGTACGGGGCTGGCGCGGGTTGGGGACGATCGACGTGGGGTCGATGTGAACGAGTCGAGCACCGGGCACGGTGACGAGGTCCTCGCCCGACGAGCCCGGCGTGGCCTCGACGGCAGCGTCCGAACTCTTCGTATTGCCGTCGGGAAAGAAGACGTCGACGGGACGCGCCTCGGACGGCTCCATGGTGGGAATGAGGGCGCCGATACCGCGGCCCAGACCGGTCCTCTTAGCCATCAGGAACCCTTCTTGGTGGTGTCGCGAGCGACGATCTCGACCGCGGCCTCGCGATAGGCAATGGCGCCCGCTGACTGGCCATCGTACGCGATGACGGTCTGCCCGAAGCTCGGGGCTTCAGAGACGCGCACGGATCGAGGGATGACGGTGTTCAGGACCTCGTCGGTGAAGTGCGAGCGAACTTCCTCGGCGACCTGCTGGGCCAACCGGGTGCGACCGTCGTACATGGTGAGCAGTATCGTCGACACGTGAAGACCAGGGTTCAGGTGCTTCTGAATCATCTGCACGCTGCCGAGAAGCTGACTGAGACCCTCGAGCGCGTAGTACTCGCACTGAATAGGAATGAGAACTTCGTCTGCCGCGGTGAACGCGTTGATCGTGAGTAGCCCGAGGGAGGGGGGGCAGTCGATGATGACGAAGTCGAGGTGGTTGCCCTCGATATCCAGGTAGTCGCGCAGAGCCCCGCGGAGGCGATGCTCACGAGCGACCTGCGAGACCAGCTCGATCTCGGCACCGGCGAGATGGATCGTGCTGGGGGCGCACAACAAATCCGGGGACTCGGGGCTGGTCTGGATGATGTCCGCGAGAGGGAACTCATCGATGAGGACGTCGTACACGCTGGGCGTATCCGCGTTGTGCGCGACGCCCAATGCCGTCGACGCGTTGCCCTGCGGGTCGAGGTCGACGACGAGAACACGAGCTCCCACCGACACCAGGGCGGCTGCGATGTTAACAGCGGTCGTGGTCTTCCCCACCCCGCCCTTCTGGTTCGAGACCGTGAAAACACGGGTGCGACCCGACAGCTCCACGGTCGTCTCTTCCAGGGTGCGCCGACGCGCAGAGAGATTGGCGATCTCCCGAGCAATGGGGGAGTCGTCGAACGACGTCGACGCGGGCGCCTCATCGGACTGTTTCACGTGAAACGCACCTCTCCCTCGGCAACCCGCTCAGTCTACCCGCGCTCTGGCGCGCTCATGATGGACTGACGACGTGGATGTGCATTCGAGGCGCGACAACCGCTGCTCACATTCATTTCTCGAGCACCCCGTTAGTCGCAAGGTCGTCTTACGCTCCACCAGTAGGCGGCCAGCGCAGCGCGCAGGGCGACAAATCGCCCTGCCGCACGCGCCGATGGCCGTTGACGTTTCACGTGAAACATACGCGCGGTGAGCGTACGCACGTTCGCCCTCC
Source organism: Microbacterium sp. 1154 (assembly GCF_031455375.1). Taxonomy (NCBI): domain Bacteria; kingdom Bacillati; phylum Actinomycetota; class Actinomycetes; order Micrococcales; family Microbacteriaceae; genus Microbacterium; species Microbacterium sp. 1154. The sequence continues at coordinate 550,129 of NZ_JAVDSN010000001.1, forward strand.
GATGTGTCCAATTCGAGCTCTGTGTGCGGCACCCGATCTGACCGCCGTGCGGCTCCTCACCCGCGGCCGAAATTGCGCCCACACGACGCGCGCATCACGGTCAACGTTTCACGTGAAACGTTCTCCACGGCGCATCCGACTTCACCTCGGAGGTCGCGTCTATGTCGTGAGGTCGCGTCGGGTGTGACGAGGAGATGCGCGGGCGGTGGTCGCCGTGTGTCGCGGCCGTCTCACCCACGACCGGTCTCGGTTCAGGTTTGGCCGAGTTTCGGCGAACTTGCGCGAGGGGAGTGGCGCCCGACGGCGAGTATCGACCGGCGACTGAGGCACCTGAGGGGATCCGGCGGCACGCGACACCCTCGTCGAGGAGGTTGGGCCCAGGCTGTAGACGCGCCGGGGGTCATTGGACGCCGGCTCGTAAGGGAGTGTCTTCGAGGTGTCGTCGCACCGAGGACTGTCGCAGGTTCATGATGTCCTTCTGAGTGATTCCGTGCCCTCACCCCGCATCCGGATCTTTCCGGATGAAGGTGACTGCCGCCCGCATCGGACCAGAGAGATCGTCATCGGCACTGCCCGAGCCTCACTTGCCGCTGTCTCGTCACTTCGGTCGTCGGCCGCAGTTGATCACCACCGAGGCGTCCTCCTCCGCGAAGGGAACACGCCTTCTCGCAGTCCGCCAAGAAGTCCGGAACTCATCAGCCAGCGAGGGACCTATTGGGACTGGTTCACGCGCGCGATCGCCGTGGACCGTCGAACCCTCGCCCCCGGCACACCCCCGACGTCGACACGAGTGATCATGCGAAGCACCGCGAACGGCTGAGCGCCGGCAGGTCGGCGCCCGCTGGTCCGAGACTTCGCCGGCTTCTGAGTCGTGGCGCAGGAGGCAGATGGCCTCGTTGACCAGGGCCGCGGCCACTCGCTGGGTACCGACCATACGTTGACCCGGATGATCCCGCCCGTGTCACAATGCGTCAGACCCCTCTCGGGGGGCGGTCAGCTGTCCGCCCTTCCCATCAAGGTGCAACTTGCGCGCAGATCTCCGCCCCACTGGCTCGCGTGTTTCACGTGAAACGCTACCGTTCGCTGTTCCCTAGCACCGCCGATGCGCGTCTTGCGGTGCCGACGGGGCCCGTTTGCGGAGGGAGTGACCACGCCCACGAGCGCCGCACGCCCATCGTGAGGTGACGCGCACGCTCGTTCAGGGCAGCAAGCTCGCATCGGGCGAAACCTTCGCTGGCGCGCCGCCCTCCCGATGTCCGGACGGCGCCCGTCTCGCCCGTGACCGTCTGTTCGCGTGGACAGATAAGCAAGAGATCTCTGAGCAATCGGAGTGGCCGGGGATGAACACACCGCCGGATCTCCCGAGAGCTCCGCCACGACGTCGTCCTGCGCCTCCCTCCGGCACGAGGTCATCCTGTGCTTTCCTCCGCAACGGGGTTTCACGTGAAACCCTCGCCAGCTGTCCCGGGGCGCAAGGCCTGCTCTACGCGCGCGCCCGTTGTGTCGCGCTCCGCCGGCGGTCACGAGAAGTGCAGCTATGAGCTCGCCGCGCACCACCTGTTGCACGTGCAGGTGCGACGTGCTCGGGAGAACGCGGGACGTCACGCCGCGTTCCCGGTGCGCAGAAACATTCTCCAGCGGCCGGATATTCGTCACCCACGTAGCCACGGTGGCCGCGAGCTCATAGCCGCTCGGCATATGGCGTGCACCTCTCTAGGGCGACGCATCTCCAAGATTCGACATGGCGCGCTGGCCCTTCACGCAGCACCGAAAGATACTTCACCTGCCGACACGTCTCGAGTGTTTCACGTGAAACGAGCACCTCCCTGATCAGCCGGAGATCGGCGTCGCCCTGCACCGGTTCCCAACGCGATCCATCGCGAAAGCGCAACTTGGAGGCGATCAGCCGCCGAGATGCGAGCAACGCTGACGCTTGACCTCCCAGCCGGCCTCGGACGCACGTCTTGCGCAACCATCACACCGAGGATCAACGCGACGCATCACGTGAAACCAATCGGCATGCCGTTTTGAAGACACCGCGGCAATCGTAGATGGGCGATCAGCCAGCAGGGGAGTGGGTGACGATTGAGAGTTCTCCGCCGCACGAGGCGAAGCTCAAGAGAACACCCACGGCTCGGCACGACGAGTAACTTGGCCATCCAAGGGCCCTGTCTCAACCCCGTCGAGGGAACGGCCTTCCGCACGGCGCGTGACTCTCGGCTCAGCCGACGGGAACACCTCAGTCACTTATCCACCCGCCCGCGCTCACGCAGCTGTCACGGCCAACATCAGTCCTCACGGACTGCGCCGATCACCCTCCAGTCAGCTCCCTCACATGAGACGTTTGAGGCTCGTGTGTTGGCCCTCACGCCGGGTCGCAGATACACCACGGCGCAGCCCACCCGCAGACCCTGCCGCAACGTACATGCGCAGCGTGACTCCCGCACCGCGCCGCTACCAGCCAGGCGGCCGGCGCCGGGCCCGGCGCGGCGCCCGACGCGCGACACAGCCCGCCTTTCGCCGCAATCGTTGCGAGAGCTGCCCACCCCAGTAGCTCCATGCATTGTGAGCACCTGACGGGCGTATCCCACAGCAAGTCGCGCTCACCCTGCAGACCAGCGCGCTTGAGCACGATGGTGGGGGCCGCTGTGCGAATGGGGGAGTGCCGCCGATCTCTCACACCCGAACAGGGCTTGACGCGCGTGCGCATCACACGGCATCTCCGCTAAAGCCCGCGCGTGAACTCCCGGGGGCTTGCGCGCGTTGCAGGCAAGACGAAGAGCACGCGAGCGCTCGCGGGTGAGCAGGTTCCGTCGTTGCGGCCATTCCTCGCTCCATGCACACCCGGGCTCAGCAGCGAGCGATCGGTGCCACGCCGGACGTCCCGACGGAGTTAGGAGCGGAAGACCAACGACCTGCGCGAGTGCCAGCCGGGCAGCACTTCGCGAGACGACAATGGTCACCCAAGGCGCTCTTTCAGGCGCGGGTACAAAGCGCCCGGCGTGGCCGCACACGCCGGCGTATGGCAGTGCCCGAGCACCCCGGGATGCAACTGCAGTGGAACCGTTTCACGTGAAACTCTTGCTCCACAGAACCAGCAGATCCCCTGACCGGCCGGTAGGTATACGACAGCTGCGCATGGAAAACCGAAGACAGCACTCATCGACCGCGAACGAATCTGCGAGCTCGCAAACGGTTTCCCGCCACTCCAGGGTCACATGCCGCCGGCGGCGCCGAGGTCCCAGGAAGCCCGGATTCGGCGAGGAAGACATCGCGGCACCGAAGCCGACAACACAGAAGCCCGCCGATCCGCGAGCCTTCCGGTCAGCCATCGAATGCAGAATCTCCCACGTTCTCACAGCGACACTTCCGCCCGAACCACGTTCGGCATATGCACCCCCGCCGCGCATCGACACGACGCGACGGGGAGTCACGACCCGCGCGAGCCGACCGCGTCACCCTCGCGCGTGCTACGCGGTGCGGATTCTCGACTCGACAAGGATCGGTGCGATCGAGGTCAGCGAGGGTTCTCCGCACGAGGCGGGAGCGTTCATGCGCATAGGAAACGCATAGCTCAAATCGTCTGACTAATCATGGCATGCACACATGCCTCAATCAACGACTGAGCGTAGCGAGGAAGACCCGCGTCGGCTCCTCGAGAACACCCTCGCCGACGACCTCGATCGACACATCGCTGAGGCCGTACTTGCGCACCTGCTTCGCGGCCGCCTCGACCTCCGCTCCGACGTTGGCGCCCTTCAGGAAGACGAGGCGTCCGCCGGGACGCACCAGGGGAGCGGTGAACGGAAGCAAGGTCCGCAGCGCGCTCACAGCGCGCGCCGTCGCGACATCGAACACCCGCCCCTCGCTCCACTCCTCGCCGCGCATGCGCGCAACGGTCACGTTCTCGAGCTCGAGCTCGGCGACCTGCTCCGACAGCCACGCCGTGCGACGCTCCATCGGTTCGATGAGCGTCCAGTCGACGTCCGGTCGCGCGATGGCGAGCACGAGCCCGGGCAGGCCGGCGCCCGAGCCCACGTCGACCGCGCGACCCGCGAAGTATGGCGCAGCGATCGCACTGTTGAGGACATGACGCGTCCACAGTCGCGGGACCTCGAGCGGCCCGATGAGACCACGCTGCTCCCCGTACAGGGCCAGGTTCTCGGTGAAGCGACGGGCCCTCTCGATGTTGTCGCCGAACAGCGTCAGCGCTGCACTCGGCTCTGTCTCGAGGTGTTCCGGCATCCTGAGACTCAGCCGCGTCGAAGCACGGTGTGGCGGTCGGCGCCCTCACCGAACGACTCGGACGAGAAGCCGCGGTCCGCCGCGATGTCGTGCACGAGCTTGCGCTCATAGCTCGACATCGCCGGCAGGGACGCCTGCGACGCACCCTCGTCGAGACGCGCGATCGCACGGTCGACGAGGTTCTCGAGCTGGCGCTGTCGCGCGTCGCGAGACCCCCCGATGTCGAGGATGAGTCGCGAGAAACGTCCCGTCGAATTCTGCACGGCGAGACGCGTCAATTCCTGCAGGGCCTGCACGGTGTCGGGGTGCGAGAGGGTCGACAGAGAAGCGGCATCCTCGGCCTCGACGGAGACGTACGCGCGGCCCGCGCGCACGTCCATGGCGAGATCGCCGTCGATGTCGGCGATGTCGAGGAGCCCCTCGAGGTAGTCGGCGGCGATGTCGCCTTCTTGCTCGAGCTGCTCCTCGGTGGCCGCGGTCTGCTCGGGTGCGATCTGATCGGACGTCGTCATCGTGATCTCCGGTTCTCAGGAGGCGGGTGCGGAACCGGCTTTGCCGGCGGCCCCACCCGCGGCACCGGTGTTCTTCGTGGACTGTTGCTTCTTCGCGCGCTGCTTGCCGACCGGCTGCTGACGCTTGGGCTGGGCCGCGCGAGCCTTCTCGGTCTCTTCGAGCAGGCGCTGCTGCTCGGCGCGGTACTTCTCGATGGGGACGACCTTGCCCGACGAATCGATGGCCTTGCCCTTGCGCGCGAGGCGCTCCTCACGCGCCTTCGCCGCGTCGGACCCGGGAGTCGGCATCTCGCGGATGACCACGAACTGCTGGACCATGGTCCACAGGTTGCTGACGAACCAGTAGATGACGACACCGAGCGGGAAGAAGACACCCGAGAAGATGAAGGCCAGCGGCAGGATGTAGAGCATGATCTTCTGCATCTGGTACGCCTGGCCGGTCTTGGCCTCGGGCGACAGGTTCTTCGAGATGATCTGCAGCTGAGTGAAGAACTGCGAACCGATCATGAGCACCACGAGCGTCAGCAGGATGGCGACGGTGACCTGCCCGTCGGACTGACCCCACGCGGTGACGAGGTTCACGTGCATGGATGCCACGTCGAACAGGCGCGCGTCGTAGAACTCGGTCGTGAGTTCGGGCGTGAGCAGACCGACGCCGCCGATGCCGCTGGCCGCGTGCTTCGACACGTCGTTCAGCACGCTGAAGAGGGCGAAGAAGATCGGCATCTGCACGAGCAGGGGCAGGCAGCTCGAGACCGGGGTGGTGCCGTGCTTCTTGTACAGCGCCATGGTCTCGCGGCTCATCGCCTCGCGGGACAGCTGGTCGCGCTTGCCCTTGTACTTCTCCTGCACCTTGCGCAGCTCGGGAGCGATCTCCATCATCTTGCGCTGGCTCTTGATCTGCTTCACGAAGAGCGGGATCAGGGCGGCACGGACGATGAGCACGAGGCCCACGATCGACAGCACCCAGGTGAGACCCGCCGCGGGGGCCATGCCGAGTGCCGTGAAGAGGGCGTGCCATCCCACCAGCACGAGTTCGACCACCCATTTCAGCGGCCAGAGGATGGTCCCAATGAGATCGAATTGCACGATCAGTCCTTTCGGGAGGGCACGACGAATCCGTGCCGAGTGAGTTCGTGGCGGAAGGCCCGATGAGGACGGACGTCGTCGATGCCACCCTGAGCCCAGGGATGGCAGCGTGCGAGACGGGCCGCGGTGAACGCGATGCCCTTCACGAGTCCATGCTGCTGCACGGCGCCCACCGAATAGGCGGAGCAGGACGGGTAGTACTTGCACACGTCGCCGTAGACGTGCGAGATGGTGGCGCGATACGCGTGCAACAACGCCAGCCCCGCATTGCGGGGGAGGAGCGGGATGGATGCCGCGACACCGTCAGCGGTGAGCCGTCCGGCCCCCGTGGACGAGGTCGGGAGAGTCGAGACGCTCATACCGATGCTTTTCGTTCGAGGCATCGCACCACTTCGGCCCGAAGCGTCGGATAGTCGACGGTCGCGGCCGAAGGCAGCGCTCGGATGACAATCGAGGCGCCCCCGCGAACAGACGGGAGCGCCTCGGCGCACACCGCCTTCAGGCGGCGGCGAATGGTGTTACGGGTGACCGCGGAGCCGACCTGGCGGCTCACGATGAAGCCGAACCGGGGCGAATCGGTCTCGGCCGACGTTCCGACGTAGGTCACGGTGTGCGCTCCGGCACAGCGAGTGCCCCGTCGGACCGTGGCTTTGTAGTCCGATCCGCGGGTGAGTCGGTTCGGCTTCGCGAGCACCGGGTCCGTCAGGCCGAGAGCTCGGTGCGGCCCTTGGCGCGACGTGCGGCCAGGATGCCGCGGCCGGCACGCGTGCGCATGCGGGCGCGGAAGCCGTGCTTCTTGGCGCGGCGGCGGTTGTTGGGCTGGAAGGTGCGCTTGCTCATGGGTCACTCCGGAGGTGATGTCGCCCGATGCTCTTCTGCCGGGGACGGGGGTCGGGACTGCCGTATAGGCATAAGTCAACCGACTAAGGCTACGTCGCGCGCGGCGTTAACTCAAACCGAGAAAGCGACCGCCCATTATCCCCAGGCGTTGTCCACAAGCGTGGCAAAGACACGCGACCGAGTCCTACAGTGGATTTTGCTCCGACAGGGCCGCGAACTAGCGTGGCCACGGAAGTTATCCACAGGTTCGACGCGACACGTCGATCACCCGTCGCGTCAAGATCCCGGAGGGGCTATGTCTCTGCACGAAGCACCGGATGTGCCCGTCTGGTCATCCGTGCTCGACCAGCTTCTCACCGATGATCGGGTCACCCCGCAGTTGCACGGCTTCCTCAACCTCGCCGTCCCGCAGGGGGTGATGGGCGGAACGCTGTACTTGGACGTCCCGAACGACCTCACTGCCGCCCAGTTCAACAAGCGCATGCGCGCGCCCATCCTCGAGGCGCTCGCGCAGGTGCAGGGAGACGACCCTCAGGTCGGGACGTTCCGAGTCGTCGTGAACCCCGACGTGATCGAGACGCAGCGCAGCTCCTCCGCCGCCCCGCGCGAGGAGCGTCCCCAGCCCGCACCCGCACTCTCGCCCGTGAATGAGCCGGCCCCCGATCCGATCGTGCCGGCATCGCGAAACGACACACGTCTCAACCCCAAGTACACCTTCGACAACTTCGTCATCGGGCAGTCCAACCGCTTCGCGCACGCAGCGGCGGTCGCCGTCGCCGAGGCGCCCGCCAAGGCGTACAACCCGCTGTTCATCTACGGCGATTCCGGCCTCGGCAAGACCCACCTCCTCCACGCGATCGGCGACTACGCCGCGAGCATGTACGCCGGCATCCGAGTCCGCTATGTCTCGAGCGAAGAGTTCACGAACGACTTCATCAACTCGATCGCCAACAACCGGGGCTCGGCCTTCCAGGCGCGCTATCGCGACGTCGACATCCTGCTGATCGACGACATCCAGTTCCTGCAGGGGCGCGCCGAGACGCAGGAAGCGTTCTTCCACACGTTCAACACGCTGCACGACCACGACAAGCAGGTGGTCATCACGAGCGACCTGCCGCCGAAGCAGCTGACCGGCTTCGAAGACCGCATGCGCAGTCGATTCGAATGGGGCCTGATCACCGACGTCCAGGCACCCGACCTCGAAACGCGCATCGCGATCCTGCGGAAGAAGGCGCAGAGCGAGCGGCTTCTCATCCCCGATGACGTGCTCGAGTACATCGCCACGGTCGTCTCGTCCAACATCCGCGAGCTCGAGGGCGCGCTCATCCGCGTCTCCGCGTTCGCCAGTCTGAACCGCTCGACGCTCGACATGTCACTCGCACAGACGGTCCTGCGCGACATCATCGACCAGGACGACGCCAACGTCATCTCGCCGACGGACATCATCACCGCGACCGCGCAGTACTTCAAACTGTCGGTCGACGATCTGTACGGCTCGAGCCGTTCGCAAGCTGTGGCCACCGCTCGACAGATCGCGATGTACCTCTGTCGCGAGCGGACGAGCCTGTCGCTCCCGAAGATCGGGCAGCTGTTCGGCAACCGCGATCACACGACAGTGATGTACGCGTACAAGAAGATCAGCGACCTCATGAAGGAGCGCCGGTCGATCTTCAACCAGGTGTCGGAGATCACCAGCCAGCTGGGACGTATGCGCTGAACGCTCGTCTGACGAAGGGGCTCGACCACGACCGTGGTTCGGGCCCCTTTCTGTTTTTCTGCCCCTGATCAGGCGTTGATGGCCTTACATAGGGGGTTTCTGCGCGGGTTCTACACAGTGTGGAAAACCTGTGGATAACTCGAATTTCCTCGGGATGATCTGTGCACCGACGCGTTAACACTGTGGACGAGCGAGCGATGGCGCTCGCGCCGTCGCGTGTTAACTCGACAGGCTCTCCGCAGCTCGTCCACAGTTGACGACCCCCGTGTCCCCTGCTGTTAACAAGCGTGTCGTGAGTTATCCACACTCTCCACAGCTGTTAACAAGATGAAGATCCCAGTTCTTTGTTAAGAGAGATTCGATGACCTTGCCGTGGGAACGTCGCTCGACAGGCGTCGCCGGAAGGGGGCACTAGCATGGGTAAGCCATACCCGCCGTCAAGGGAGCACCCGTGAAGTTCCACGTCAATCGCGATGTGTTCAGCGAAGCCGTCTCGTTCGTGGTCAAGCTCCTGCCGCAGCGCAACCCGCAGCCGATCCTGGCCGGCGTGCTCATCGAGGCGAACGAGCAAGGACTGACCCTCGCCGCCTTCGACTACGAGGCTTCCGCCCGCACGACGATCGAGGCGACGGTCGACGAGCCCGGCACGATCCTCGTCCACGGCCGACTCCTCAGCGACATCGCCAGCCGTCTGCCCAACGCCCCGATCCAGATCGCGGTCGACGACGACGGCGGCATCCTCCTCACGTGCGGCTCGGCACGCTTCACGCTCGCCTCGATGCCCGTGCAGGAATACCCGGCGATCCCCGAGGTCACCGGCGAATCCGGTCTCGTCCCCGCCGACGAGTTCGCCACGGCCATCGCCCAGGTCGCGTTCGCGGCGTCGCGCGACGACGTGACCCCCGTCCTCACCGGCGTGCAGCTCGAGGTCTCGGGCACGCGCCTGAGCCTGGTCGCGACCGACCGCTACCGCGTGGCCCTCCGTGAGATCCCGTGGGATGGCGGGGCCGTGGCATCCGATGAGACCACCTCCGCTCTCGTTCCGGCCCGCACCCTGCAGGAGGTCGGCAAGACCTTCGCTCACAGCGGCGACATCTCGATCGCGTTCTCCGGCTCGGGCGACCGCGAGATCATCGCGTTCTCGTCGGGCAACAAGACCGTCACGTCGCTGCTGATCAAGGGCAACTTCCCGCCCGTGCGTCGTCTGTTCCCCGCACAGACCGAGCACCACAGCGTGGTCAACACGGCCGAGCTCATCGAAGCGGTCCGTCGCGTCGCGCTCGTGCTCGACCGCTCTGCTCCTCTGCGTTTCACGTTCGGCCCCGACGGCGTCTCGATGGATGCCGCGGGCACCGAGCAGGCTCGCGCCAACGAGTCCGTCGACGCCACGCTCGTCGGAGATGAGGTCACGCTGGGCCTCAACCCGCAGTACCTCATCGAGTCGCTCGGCGCGGTCCGGAGCGAGTTCACGCGCATCACCTTCACCTCCAGCGACAACGCGAACAAGCTCAGCCCCGTTCTGGTCACGCCGCAGACGTCGGTCGAGAAGGGCGGCGAGGGCACCTTCAAGTACCTCCTTCAGCCCAACCTGCTCTTGCGCTGAGCGGCATCCCACGCTGCCGTGTCGGAGGTGGCGGGTAGTCTGACTCGGTGATCGTGGAGCAGCTCGGACTGAAGGACTTCCGCAATTACGCGGAAGCCGATGTCGCGCTCTCCTCGGGGGCGAACGTCTTCGTCGGCCGCAACGGCCAGGGCAAGACGAACCTCGTCGAAGCGGTGGCGTACCTGGCGACTCTCGGCTCGCATCGTGTGTCGAACGATGCGCCTCTCGTCAAAGACGGGACGGATGCCGCGATCGTCCGCGCACGGCTCGCTCACGGCGAACGCAGCGTTCTTCTCGAGCTGCAGCTCAACCGCCAGGGCGCGAACAAGGCGCGCGTCAACGGCGTCAACGTCCGCACCTCCGAGCTTCCCCGCTATGCGCAGGTCGTCCTGTTCGCTCCGGAAGATCTACAGATCGTCCGGGGCGATCCTTCCGCCCGCCGCCGGTTCGCCGATCAGCTCATCGTGCAGCGCATCCCGCGCATGGCCGGGGTGCTCGGCGACTACGACCGTGTTCTGCGCCAGCGCAGCGCTCTGCTGAAGTCGGCGCGCGCTCGCGGTCTCCGCGGCGAGGCGCTGAGCACGCTCGACGTCTGGGACGAGAAGCTCGTCGCTCTGGGCACCGAGGTGATCGAGGCGCGGAGCGCGTTGGCATCCGACCTCTCCGATCCCGTGGCTCGGGCGTACGCGGCGATCGCCGGCGCCGACCACGAGCCGCGGCTGTCCTGGGCACTGTCTGTCGGCGGAGGCGATCCCGAAGAGGGCGACGCCGTCGACGCGGCGGGATCGAGCGAGCCCCTGGCCGACCAGTTCCGTGCGGCCCTCGCGGCCAAGCGCTCGGCCGAGCTCGAGCGCGGTCTGACACTCGTCGGACCGCACCGCGACGATCTCGTCCTGCGTGTGCGCGGTCTCCCCGTCAAGGGATACGCCTCGCACGGCGAATCGTGGTCGGTCGCACTCGCCCTGCGCCTGGCATCCGCCGAACTGCTGCGCGCCGAATCGCGACTGGGCGACCCGGTCCTCATCCTCGACGACGTCTTCGCCGAGCTCGACGCCGGCCGCCGCTCCCGGTTGGCCGAGCTCGCGGGCGGGTATGAGCAGGTCATCGTCACCTCGGCTGTCGAAGAGGACGTCCCCGACGCCCTGCGCGCGCACGTCGTGCGTGTCGAGGCGGGCCGCATCGAGGAGCCCCGCGGTGAGTGACGACGCCGAGATTCCCGAGACGATGTCGACCTACCTGCGTCTGCGAGGGCTCGAGCCGTCGCCGTACCGCAAGAAGAAGCGACGTCGGCGTGCCGACGACGGCGAGAACGCCCCCTTCAGTCCCGGGCGCGACCCCCGTGGCCTGGGGGACGTCATCTCGGCGCTCACGCAGTCGGCCGGGTGGGAACCCCAGCTCTCGCGCGAGGATCTCGTGCGCACCTGGGACGACGTCGCAGGCTCGGACACCGCCGCGCACACGCGTCCGGTCGCTCTCGAGAACGGCACACTCACCGTTCAGGCCGATTCGACGGCCTGGGCCAAACAGCTGCAGTTCATGCGGGCGCAGATCCTCTCGGAGATCCTCCGACGCTTTCCCGAGGCCGGTGTCGAAGCGATCCGGTTCGTGGGCCCGGACGTCCCCTCGTGGAAATGGGGGCCCAGAGCCGTTCCAGGCCGCGGTCCGCGCGATACCTACGGTTGAGTCATGGTCGATCCCGGCTTGACGTGATTTATCCCCGCATTGGGGCGTACAAGCCATTTCGGGAGCCCTTCCGCGATAGGATGGAGGTTCCGACGAACCGATCTGGAGCGCGCGTACCCATGACGTCCGAAAACCCCGACAGCGTTTCCGAGGAACCCGAAGTCCCCGCCGCGGCGAAGAAGGTTCCCAACGAGTACGGGGCAGACGCCATCCAGGTGCTCGAAGGCCTCGAGGCCGTTCGTAAGCGTCCCGGTATGTACATCGGCTCCACCGGTGAGCGCGGCCTGCACCACCTCGTGCAAGAGATCGTCGACAACTCCGTCGACGAGGCGCTGGCCGGCTACTGCGACACGATCCAGGTCACCATTCTCGGCGACGGTGCCGTGCGCGTGGTCGACAACGGCCGCGGCATCCCCGTCGACATGCACCGCACCGAGGGCAAGTCGACCGTCGAGGTCGTTCTGACCGTGCTGCACGCCGGTGGAAAGTTCGGCGGCGGCGGCTACGCCGTCTCGGGTGGTCTCCACGGTGTCGGCTCGTCGGTCGTGAACGCTCTCTCCACGCGCCTCGAGGTCGAGGTCCGACGTCAGGGCCACGTGTGGCGTCAGTCGTTCCGCGAGGGAGGCGTGCCCCTCGCTCCTCTCTCGAAGGACGAAGAGAGCGACGAGACGGGCACGACGATCACCTTCTGGCCGGATGCCACGATCTTCGACACCATCGACTTCGACTACGACACGCTGCGCACGCGTTTCCAGCAGATGGCCTTCCTCAACAAGGGCCTGCGGATCAGCCTGCGCGACGAGCGCCCGCAGTCCGTCGTCACCGAGGGAGAGCCGGGTGAAGAGGTCACCGACGCCCGTCACGACACATTCCTGTACGAGCGCGGCCTCGTCGACTACGTCGAGCACCTCAACCGCGTGCGCAAGGCCGACGTGGTCAACGACGAGATCATCGAGGTCGAGTCCGAGGACACCGAGCGCAAGATCGCGCTCGAGCTCGCGATGCAGTGGACGACGGCATACACCGAGAACGTCTTCACCTACGCGAACACGATCAACACGCACGAGGGCGGCACCCACGAAGAGGGCTTCCGCGCGGCGCTGACGACGCTCGTCAACCGCTACGCCCGCGCCAACAACCTCCTCAAAGAGAAGGACGACAACCTCACCGGCGACGACATCCGCGAGGGTCTCACCGCGGTGATCTCGGTGAAGCTGTCGGAGCCGCAGTTCGAGGGTCAGACCAAGACCAAGCTCGGCAACACCGAGGCACGCGCCTACGTGCAGAAGGTGGTCGGCGACAAGCTGGGCGACTGGTTCGATCGCAATCCCGCTCAGGCGAAGAACATCATCCGCAAGGCCATCGACGCCGCGACCGCGCGTCTCGCCGCACGCAAGGCGCGCGAGACCGCCCGCCGCAAGAGCGTGTTCGAGTCGGCCGCCATGCCCGACAAGCTGAAGGACTGCACCTCGAAGGACCCCTCGATCAGCGAGATCTTCCTCGTCGAGGGTGACTCTGCCGGCGGCTCCGCGGTGCAGGGTCGCGACCCCCACACGCAGGCGATCCTGGCGCTCCGCGGCAAGATCCTCAACGTCGAGCGCGCGCGTCTCGACCGTGCCCTGGGCAACAAAGAGGTCCAGGCGATGATCCAGGCCTTCGGCACGGGCATCGGCGAAGACTTCGACATGGCCAAGGCGCGGTACCACAAGATCGTGCTGATGGCCGATGCCGACGTCGACGGTCAGCACATCACGACGCTGCTGCTGACGCTGCTGTTCCGCTACATGCGCGGACTCATCGAGGCGGGCTTCGTCTACCTCGCGCAGCCGCCGCTGTACCGCCTCAAATGGTCGAACCACCCCCACGAGTACGCGTACAGCGACCGTGAGCGCGACGCGATGCTCGTCGACGGTCAGGCCTCCGGTCGCCGGATCCCCAAAGACAACGGCATCCAGCGCTACAAGGGTCTCGGCGAGATGAACGACCACGAGCTGTGGGAGACCACGATGGACCCGCAGACGCGCACGCTCAAGCAGGTCACCATCGACGATGCCGCGGCAGCCGACGAGATCTTCTCGGTGCTCATGGGTGAAGACGTCGAGTCGCGACGCAGCTTCATCCAGCGCAACGCCAAAGACGTCCGCTTCCTCGACATCTGATCTCGCACGACGCATTCATCACGGAACTGAGAAGACATGGCTGACGACATCACGCCCGAACCCGACGACGTCCGCGGCGAGCCGGCGCACGACCACGGGAAGATCGACCAGGTCGACCTCCAGCTCGAGATGCAGCGGAGCTACCTCGACTACGCGATGAGCGTCATCGTCGGGCGTGCTCTGCCCGACGTGCGCGACGGCCTCAAGCCCGTGCACCGGCGCGTGATCTACGGCATGTACGACGGCGGCTTCCGCCCCGACAAGTCGTTCTCGAAGTGCGCCCGTGTCGTGGGTGAGGTGATGGGTCACTACCACCCGCACGGTGACGCTCCCATCTACGACGCCCTCGTACGCCTCGTCCAGCCCTGGTCGCTGCGCTACCCGCTCGCTCTCGGACAGGGGAACTTCGGTTCGCCCGGCAACCAGGGCGCCGCAGCCCCCCGGTACACCGAGACCAAGATGGCTCCCCTCGCGCTCGAGATGGTGCGCGACATCGAAGAAGAGACCGTCGACTTCCAGGACAACTACGACGGTCAGACGCAGGAGCCGACGGTCCTGCCCGCGCGCTTCCCGAACCTGCTCGTCAACGGCTCGGTCGGCATCGCCGTCGGCATGGCCACGAACATCCCCCCGCACAACCTGCGCGAGGTCTCGGCCGGTGCCCTCTGGGCCCTCGAGAATCCGGATGCCACGCGCGAGGAACTGCTCGAAGCGCTCATGGAGCGTATCCCCGGCCCCGACTTCCCGACGCGCGCGCAGATCCTCGGTACCCGCGGCATCAAGGACGCGTACCGCACCGGTCGCGGGTCGATCACGATGCGGGCCGTCGTCAACATCGAAGAGATCCAGGGCCGCACGTGCCTCGTGATCACCGAGCTGCCCTATCAGGTGAACCCCGACAACGTCGCGGTCAAGATCGGCGACCTCGCCCGCGAGGGCAAGATCACCGGTGTCGCCGACATCCGCGACGAGAGCTCGGGTCGCACCGGCCAGCGCCTGGTCGTGGTGCTCAAGCGCGACGCCGTCGCGAAGGTCGTGCTGAACAACCTGTACAAGCACACGCAGCTGCAGGAGAACTTCGGCGCGAACATGCTCGCGATCGTCGATGGTGTGCCTCGCACGCTCTCGCTCGACGGCTTCATCAGCCTGTGGATCGACCACCAGGTCGAGGTCATCGTGCGTCGCACGCAGTACCGGCTTCGTAAGGCCGAAGAGCGCATGCACATCCTGCGGGGTTACCTGAAGGCGCTCGACGCGCTCGACGAGGTCATCGCGCTCATCCGTCGATCGCCCACGGCTCAGGATGCCAACGTGGGACTGCAGAAGCTCCTCGACATCGACGACGTCCAGGCGCAGGCGATCCTCGACATGCAGCTGCGACGACTCGCGGCCCTCGAGCGCCAGAAGATCGTCGACGAGGCCACCGAGCTCGAGGCCCGCATCGCGGACTACAACGACATCCTCGCCACCCCCGCACGTCAGCGCACCATCATCCGCGACGAGCTCACGGCCATCACCGATCGTTTCGGCGACGACCGTCGCACCGAGATCCTCCACGGATTCGACGGCGACGTGTCGATCGAAGACCTCATCGCCGAAGAAGAGATGGTCGTCACGGTCACCCGTGACGGGTACATCAAGCGCACGCGCAGCGACAACTACCGTTCGCAGCACCGCGGTGGCAAGGGCGTGAAGGGTGCGCAGCTGCGCGCCGACGATGTGGTCGAGCACTTCTTCGTCACCACGACACACCACTGGCTGCTGTTCTTCACGAACAAGGGCCGGGTGTACCGCTCCAAGGCGTACGAGGTCCCCGAGGCCGGTCGGGATGCCAAGGGTCAGCACGTCGCGAACCTGCTCGCCCTGCAGCCCGACGAAGAGATCGCGCAGATCCTCGACATCCGCGACTACAGCGTCGCGACCTACCTCGTGCTCGCGACCCGAAACGGTCTCGTGAAGAAGACCCGTCTCGACGAGTACGACACCAACCGCCAGGGTGGGGTGATCGCCATCAAGCTCCGCGGCCAGGTCGCCGAGGAGGGCGACGAGGCCGAGCAGGGCAGCGCCGACGAGCTGGTCAGCGCGATGCTGGTCGACGAGGGTGACGACATCCTCCTCATCAGCCGCCTCGGACAGTCGTTGCGCTTCTCCGCCACCGACAGTGCGCTGCGCCCGATGGGTCGGTCGACCTCGGGCGTGAAGGGCATGGACTTCCGCGAGGGCGACAGCCTGCTCTCGGCATCCGTCGCGAAAGACGACGAGTTCGTCTTCGTCGTGACCGAGGGCGGCTATGCAAAGCGCACCGCGGTCACCGAGTACCGCATGCAGAATCGCGGTGGTCTTGGCATCAAGGTGGCCCGTCTGACCGACGACCGCGGCGTTCTCGCGGGCGGAATGATGGTGTCGGAGGGCGACGAGGTCCTCGTGGTTCTTGCCAGCGGCAAGGTGGTACGCTCTGCCGTGGCCGAGGTACCCGCCAAGGGACGCGACACCATGGGTGTCGTGTTCGCACGAGCCGGAGGTGATGACAAGATCATCGCCATCGCCCGAAACGCAGAGCGGAACCTGACCGAGACGACGGAGACGACCACCGAGCCCGCCGCTTCTCCCGCGGACGAGGCCGACGCCTCCTCTTCCGAGACCCCCGAGGAAAGTACTGACGCATGAGCACGGTAGCCGACAAGCTCGCCAAGAAGTCGACTCACAAGACCCCCGCCAAGCAGGTCCGTCTGCGCCTGGTGTACATCGACTTCTGGTCGGCGGTGAAGCTGTCGTTCCTGGCGGCGGTCGCCCTGGCCATCGTGACGGTCGTGTCGTACTTCTTGATCTACCTCGTGGTGTCGGCGACGCTGCTGACGAAACTCGACGAGTTCTTCACCAGCTTCACCGACGGTGGCGCCACCCTCTCGCAGTACGTGGGTCTGCCCCAGGTCATGGCATTCGCCGCCATCATCGCCATCCTCAATCTCGTCATCGTGACGGTGCTCGGCGCCGTGATGGCGGGCATCTACAACCTGGCGGTCAAGGTCACCGGTGGCCTTCTCGTCGGGTTCACCTCGAACTGACGTCGATTCGTCAAAACCTCGCAAGTCCGGTAAAGTCTTCGAGGTTGACATCACGTCAGCGAGACGGGGCTATAGCTCAGGCGGTTAGAGCGCTTCACTGATAATGAAGAGGTCCCAGGTTCAAGTCCTGGTAGCCCCACCCCTTCCCTCGCGGGGCCTTAGCTCAGCTGGTAGAGCGCCTGCTTTGCAAGCAGGATGTCAGGAGTTCGAATCTCCTAGGCTCCACATTCGACAACGAAGAGCCGGTCCGACAGGACCGGCTCTTCGTGTTTGCCGACGTGATCACGCGGAGTCGCGTCGCCCTCTCCGCAGCAGGACGACGGATGCCGTGTACAGGACCGCTCCGCCGATCGCGAGGGCCGCATTCATCCCCTGCAGCGTGACGCCGAAGGGCGGCAGGAACGCACAGATCCATGCGATCGCCAAGATGGCCCCTGACGGTGCCGCGGGCAGTGTGCCCAAAGCCTCGAATCGGACGAGCATCAGCGAGAGCAGCCACAGCACCACTGCCGTCGCGAGGATGACGAGCGGGCGCGACGCCCACCACTCCGGACTCGCGGGAGCAGGGGCGGCGCCGGGGACGAGCAGCGCGATGCCCGAGATCACGAGGATGACGGGAAGGTGCCACAGGTACACCGTCATGAGCCGGGAACCGATCACGAAGACGACCCCCTGCGCGACCCGGGTGCGCATGAGCGCGGTGAGCGCGGGCTTGGCCAGACGCAGGAGACACGCCTGGGCGAGACCTAACAGCACGAGCGGAAGAGTGGGCGGGTTGAGGTTGGCGAGCATGTTGGTCGAGTACGGTCCCCAGGCCACCACGGCGCCGACCACGAGGTAACAGGCGAGGGCGAGGGCGATGAGGGACACGGGCGACCGACGGTCGAACCATCCGTCGCGGTACCAGAACCCCAGTTGCTGGATGAGCGGCCAGACGAACAGGAGGTTGAGGTACCCCAACTCCTCCACTCCGGAGAGGAATCGCAGCGCGTCGACCGCGATGACCGCGACGAGAAGGACCACGAGAGTGCCCCGAGGAGCCCGCTCGTGCCCGTGCGCGGCGAGAGGGACCACGGCCTGGCACAACAGGTAGGCGGCCAGGAACCACAGCGGCATCCCGACTCCGACGACGGCGGCATCGACCAGGGACGGATCGACGCCGATGGCGGCCGCGGCGGCCAGGACGATCGCGACGAAGACGAACAGGGGCAGAGCCGGCTGCGCGAGCCGGAGCGTTCGAGAGCGGATGAATCCGCGCGCGTCGCCGCCGCGGCTCGTCCACGTCGACCATCCCGCGGCGGACGCGAAGCCACCGACGACGAAGAAGAGCGGCATGATCTGACCGAACCAGGTCGCGGCGTCGAACCACGACTGCATCTCTGCGGGCCGAGACGTGACGAGGGAGCCGTCCGGGCCCCAGCCGACCCCCACCTGCAGCAGGTGCACGATGACCACGAAGCACACGGCGGTGACGCGAGCGAGATCCAGCGTGAGATCGCGACGCGAGATGTCGGGCGTCGTCGGGGAGAGCTCAGTGCGCATGGCACCATCGTGACGGGTACCGGGCGCTTCCCGTCAACTCCGACACGCGGGTGAAGAGCCTCGCTAGAGTCTGGTCATGGACATGCGCGTGGCGGCGTACGCCGTCGTCACCGACGCCGACGACCGTGTGCTGCTCGCCCACTGGATCGACGGTCGGCGAGGGGCGTGGACCCTTCCCGGCGGGGGCCTCGAGGAGGGCGAAGACCCCGCGCACGCGGTACGCCGCGAAGTGCGCGAAGAGACGGGATTCCGGGTGGTGGTCGAGGAACTGCTCGGCATCCACTCCCGGGTCATCCCCGCGGAGGCCCGGCTCGCGGACGGCGCGACCGGTCCGCTGCATGCGCTGCGGATCGTCTACCGTGCCCGGATCGCCGGCGGCCGGCTGCGATTCGAGACGGACGGATCCACCGATCGGGCCGAGTGGTTCACCCTAGGGGCGACCCGGAAGCTCCGTCGCGTTCAACTGGTCGACGTCGCCCTGCGCATGGCAGGCCTGCTCGGCTCGTGAACGTCAGGCGCGTTCCGCGGTGATGTCGGCGACGGTCGCGCCGTAGGCGGCGATGAGATCGTCGGCCTCGACGAACAGGCTGTAGCCGTGTGCCCCGGCGCCCATGGCGATCCGCGTACCGACGATGCGCTCGTCGGCGAAGACGGGCCAGTCCGTCGTGCTGCCGATGGGGACGATGGTGCCCCGTTCGTAGCCGGTGGCGGCGAGGGCGAGCTCGGGCTCGGGAAGCCGCAGCTTGTTCACCCCGACCACCGCGCGGAGCTTCGGCCACGAGATGGCGCGGTCGCCGGGCACGAGGGCGAAGAGATAGGTGTCGTCCGAGCGTTTGACGACCAGCGTCTTCACGATGGATGCAGAAGGGATGCCGAGCAGCTCGGCCGCCTCGTCGAGGCTCGACGCCGCGGGACGCTCGCGCACATCGACAGAGAGGCCGCGCTCACGCGCGGCCTCTCTGACTCTGATGGTGGGATCGCTCACGCGTCCGGTGCGCGCAGCGGGTCGTCCGCCACCCACAGCTCGTCGTCGGCGCGCAGCGTCTGCCACGCGGCGTAGGCGACGCCCGCAGCGGCGACGACGCCCAGGACGATGGCGATGACGCCACCGGCACCGATACCGTCGCGCTGCGACGGGAGCTTCTTGGACAGACGCTTCGAGGCCTGCTTGCCGTACTTCTCGGCGCGCTTGGCGTACTTGTGCGTGTCGAGCTCGAAACCACGGCCCTTCGCGAGGCGGTCGCGGGTGTCGCCCGCGGCGTCCCAGACCGACATCGCGCCGCCGACCACGGCACCGGCCGCCGGGACGACCTTGTTGCTGAGGAAGCGGTTGCTGTACTTGACGCTCTTGTCGACGTACGGAGCGGCGTACTTGTTGTACCCGTCCTGCACGGCGGGGACGAGGTCTTCGCGGCTGAAGCGACCGAGCTGGTGGCCGGCTTCACGAGCGACCTTCCCGCTCTCGCCCAGCAGCACCTGCTGCGACTCCCACACCTTGGCGGCGTGCTTCTGGAGCTTGCGCAGTTCCTTCTTGCTCTTGCGGCTGAGGCCCACGGCTCATCCTCCCTGTCGATGGGATGTACGTTCGTTCATCTTGCCAGAAGGGGTCGCCGGCACCGCCGACCCTTGCAGATAACTCTGAGAGAATGTACCCATGGCCAACCACACCGCCGTCGCGACCCTGCACACCAACCACGGCGACATCGTCGTCAACCTGTTCGGCGACCACGCTCCGCGTACCGTCCGCAACTTCGTCGGGCTCTCCGACGGAACTCAGGAGTGGACGAACCCGGCGACGGGCGCCAAGGGCGAGGGTCCTCTCTACAAGGACGTCATCTTCCACCGCATCATCCCCAACTTCATGATCCAGGGCGGCGACCCGCTCGGACAGGGCATCGGCGGACCCGGATACAACTTCAACGACGAGATCAGCCCCGAGCTCGATTTCACCCAGCCCTACAAGCTCGCCATGGCCAACGCGGGTCTTCGCCGCAACGCCATCACCGGCCAGCCCGAGGGCACCAACGGTTCGCAGTTCTTCATCACGACCGACCCCACCCCGTGGCTCCAGGGCAAGCACACGATCTTCGGCGAGGTCGCCGACGACGCCTCGAAGGCCGTCGTCGACAAGATCGCCTCCGTTCCCACCGCCGCGGGCGACCGTCCGATCGAGCCCGTCGTGCTCCAGTCGGTCGACGTCGTCTCGGTCTGACCTCCTAGGCGGCGGCGGGTGTCCACGACCGACGAGTTCCGTCGCAACAGCGACAACTTCTGTTACAGGCATCCCGACCGGCAGAGCTTCGTGCTGTGTCAACGGTGCATGCGCACCGTGTGTTCGGAGTGCCGCACACCCGCCGCCGTCGGCGTCATCTGCCCCGAGTGCATGGCGCAACAGCGCGCCTCGCAGACCCCTGCCCAGAAGAAGGCGCAGCGGCGCTGGGCATCGCGCCCCATGTCGGTGGTGTCGTCCGGCCGGCCGCAGATGACCCTCGGCATCATCGCCGTCACCGGGCTCGTCTATATCATCGGTCTCATCCCCGGTGCGGGGGGCTTCGTCCGGAACCTGCTCGCGTTCAACAGCCTCTACGTGGTGCCGCAGCTGGGCGTGCTGGAGCCGTGGCGGCTGCTCACGGTGGCCCTCGTCCACAGCGGCTTCTTCCACGTGGGCCTGAACATGCTGGCCCTGTGGTTCATCGGTCGCAGTCTCGAGCCCCTCCTCGGGCGCGCGCGATTCCTCACGCTCTACCTGATCGGCGCCCTGGGTGGATCCGTTGCCGTCGCCCTGCTCGCCCCCGGTGTCTGGACGGTGGGTGCCTCGGGCGCGATCTTCGCGCTATTCGGTGCCCTGCTGGTGATCGGCCGTCACATCGGGGCGGACATTCGCGTCATCGCCGTGCTCATCGCCATCAACTTCGCCTGGCCGTTCGTCGTGGCGGCGATCGGCGCGATCGGATCCGGCGACTTCGTCGGCTCTCTGGCGTCGGTCGGGATCTCGTGGCAGGCCCACCTCGGCGGCCTCGTCACCGGAGCGGGCGTCGGTCTGATCTATTCGCGTACTCGAGCGGCGACGCAGAAGCGCCTTCAGATCGGGCTGCTGATCGGCTTCACCGTGTTGGTGATCGCCCTGCTGGCCATCCCGGCGCTGTTCTACGTGTGAGAGTTATCCACAGGCTCATCCACAGGTGGGGATGAATTACACGTCTGTAACTCAGCGCCACTTCGTGGTCATGAGGAACCCGACGAACGCGATGCCGAAACCGATGACCAGGTTCCACGGACCGATGCCCGGAATCGGGAACTGCGAGTTGCTGAGGTAGAACACCAGTACCCACACGAGGCCGATGAGCATGAGGCCGATCATGATGGGCAGGAACCACACCGGGTTCGGAGCCGATCCACCTTCGTTGCGCTCAGCGATCGGGTCTTCGCCTTTGCCAGTTCGAGCCATGCCGGACAGTCTAACGGTCAGGTACGCGTGATCCCGCGGAACTAGACTGCCCTCGTGCAGACCGTCGACCAGCCGCAGACCCGTCGGGGATCACGGCGCGGGCGCGCGCCGCGTCGACGGGTGTCCGTCATCGGAGTGATCGGCGACCTGCTGGTCACCGCCGGCGTCCTGGTGCTCCTCTTCGTCGTGTGGCAGCTCTGGATCGGCGACGCCATCATCGGCGCGCAGTTCAAGGACCAGGGCAAAGAGCTCAGCGAGCAATGGAACGCCGACCCGCCGCCCCCTGCTCCCTCGACCACCACGACCTCTCCGGCGCAGCCCGCGGCGCCGCCGACGGCGGACCCGCCCGCCCTCGACCAGCCGGGAGACGCACAACGATTCGGCGTCGTCTACATCCCGCGCCTCGGGCCCGACTACCACTTCACCGTGGCCGGTGGCGTCAGCTCGTCGCGCACGCTCGACCCGATCGGGCTGGGGCACTACCCCGACACCGCCATGCCCGGTCAGGTGGGCAACTTCGCCATCGCCGGCCACCGCGGCAGCCATGGAGCCCCCTTCGCCGATCTGCCCTCGCTGCGGATCGGCGACGCCATCGTCGTCGAGACCGAGGCCGGCTGGTTCACCTACCGGTTCCGCAACATCGAGTACGTGCGCCCCGACGGTGTGAACGTCTTGTTGCCCACGCCGCAGCAGCCTCAGATCGAGGCGACGGACCGCGTCATCACCATGACCACCTGCAGTCCGCGCTACGGATTCTCGGAGCGGGCGATCGGGTACGGCGTCTTCGAATCCTTCACCCCGCGCACCGACGCGGGTCCGCCGACGTCCCTGACCTCTGGAGCAGCCTGATGTACGGAGCCCTGTGGCGCGTCCTCCCCGGTCCCTGGTGGGTGCGTCTGTTGATCGTGCTGGTGCTTCTCGCGGCCGTCCTCTACGGACTGTTCTTCTACGTCTTCCCCTGGGTGAGCGACCTCGTCTATCCCCAGGAGGTCACGGTCGAGTGAGGCCCTGGCGCGTCGCCGTCGTCGACAATCGCGACAGCTTCGTCCACACGCTCGCGGGTTACGTCCGCGACCTCGGTGCCGAGACCGTCGTGATCGACGCGCACGAGCCCGCGCTGCCCCGGCGGGTCGTGCGCGACGCGAATGCGATCCTCGTCTCCCCGGGTCCCGGGCACCCCGACGATGCCGGCCACTCCGTCGCCGTCGTGCGCGCGGCCTTCGATGCCGGCATCCCTCTGCTCGGGGTCTGTCTCGGTCACCAGGCCATCGCGACGGCTTTCGGCGCGCGGGTGGGGCACGCGCCGGAGCTGCTGCACGGGATCACCAGCGTCATTCGACACCGGGGCGAGGGGGTCTTCGCCGACCTGCCCGAGGACTTCGTCGCCACGAGGTACCACTCTCTCGCGGTCGAACCGCAGTCGCTCCCGGCCGAGCTCGAGATCACGGCGCGGACGGATGGCGGCGTGGTGATGGGGATACGCCATCGGCTGGCGCCGATCGAGGGTGTGCAGTTCCACCCCGAGAGCGTGCTCACCGAGGGAGGTCACGTTCTGCTCGGTCGTTGGCTCGAGAACACCGGGCTGGCCGGGGCCGCCGCCCGTGGCGCGCGACTTCACCCACGCGGGGTCAGGAGCCCGAGCACACCGTCAGCGTGATCTCGCTGTGCACGGGGACTTCGCCCGGGGCCAGAGACTGCGTCTTGACCGTCGGGGGCGTCGCGGCCTTGCATCCGGGGTCCTGCTGCGTCTTGACGGTCAACTGCTTCGCGTCGGACTCCAGCTCGCGCTGGGCCGCCTCGAGCGTGTAGCCGGTGTAGTCGACGATGACGACCTGACCACTCGCGACCACGAGGTTGACCGTGGTGCCCTTGGCGACCTCGGCACCCGACTGGACGCTCGACGAGATGATCGTTCCCGCCGCCAGCGCGGGGTCGTCCTGACGTCGGATGGACCCGACCGAGAGGCCGGCGTTCTGCAGCGAGGTGCGCGCTTCGCTCTCGGTGATCCCGTCGAGCGTCGGCACGGTCGCGGTGTCGGGGCCGGTGGAGACGTAGATCGTGACCCTCTGACCGGAGGTGACGTTCGTTCCCGCCTCGGGGACCGTACTGACGACGTTTCCGGCGGCCACCTTCTCGTCGGACTCGTTCACGCGGCTCGTCGTGAGCTGTTGTCCTTCGAGGGTCTCGACGGCGCGCTCGTACGACATGTCGACGACGTTGGGAACGGTGTAGGCGCTCGTGGGGACGTCGTTGCTCGGCTGGATCTGCATGACCCAGATGAGAACGGCCACCAGCAGGACGGCGAGGACGGTGACGCCCGCCCAGATCCAGGCCACCGGGGGCCCGGGCTGAGTGCGGCGCATCGTCGTGTCGGTGCTGAGCTGGCGCAGCGAGCGAGCCGTTTCAGCCGCCTGGCGCGGGTTCGGCCCATATAGTTCGTTGGACAGCGCCGACATCTGGCGCTTCGTGGGTCCCTTGCCGTCGACCGTCTCGTCGAGTGCCTCGCGGAAGCTCGCAGCGTCCTGCGGGCGCTGGAACGGGTCCTTCGCCAGGGCGCGCAACACGATGGCATCCAGAGCCCGGGGCACCGTCTCGACGATCTCACTGGGCGGTACGGGCGCCTCGCTGACGTGCTGGTAGGCCACGGCCACCGGAGTCTCGCCGCGGAACGGCGTGCGGCCGGTGAGGAGTTCGTAGAGCACGACGCCGGTGGAGTACAGGTCGGCGCGTGCGTCGACCGACTCGCCTTTGGCCTGCTCGGGCGAGAAGTACGCCGCCGTCCCGACGATCGCGGTGGTCTCGGCGACCGTCGACGACGAGTCGGACACCGCGCGGGCGATGCCGAAGTCCATGACCTTCACGCGACCGGAGTCGGTGATCATGACGTTGCCGGGCTTGATGTCGCGGTGGACGACTCCGGCACGGTGCGAGTACTCGAGAGCTTCCAGGATGCCGTCGACGTACCGCAGCGCGTCGTCGGTGGGCACCGGGCCGGCGGCGATGACGTCCTTCAGCAGGCGGCCGTGCACCAGTTCCATGACGATGTACGGCACGGGGCGCTCCTGGCCATCCGCGCTCGTCTCGACGTCTTCGCCCGCGTCGAACACCCGGACGATCGTCGGGTGCGCCATGCGCGAGGCCGCCTGCGCCTCGAGGCGGAAGCGCGTGCGGAACGCCGCATCTCCGGCCAGATCGGCCTTGAGGACCTTGATCGCGACCGTGCGGCCGAGCGTCTGGTCGTACCCGCGATAGACGCTGGCCATGCCGCCGCGACCGACGAGGTCGTCGACGCGGTAGCGCCCGGAAAGGACGCGCGTCTCAGTGGTCACGGGTGGAGCTCCTGGCGTGGGGGGATGGGGGGGATCAGGGCTTGACGGTGGGAACCGCGGCCGAGGTCGGGGACGACGACGGGGTGCTGCCGCCCGAGATCGTCGCCGAGGCCTCACCCGACGGACCGGCCGTCCGGTCGCCGGCACCCGAGCAGCTGACGGTGTACGTCACGCGCAGGGTCTGACCGGGGGCATTGCTGACCGTCAGCTTGGCGTTGCGCGCGTCCGGCGCGAACGACGCGGTCGACTGACCGTTGGTGTCGAAGGTGCCGTTGGTCGCGGTGAAGTTGTACGACGTGACAGAACCGGTCCCCGAGGGGCACGAGTACTGCTGCCACGAGACCTGGATGTCGCTCCCGGCCGTCACCGAGGTTCCGGGCAGGGTCGGGGTGCCGGGGGTGGAGAGCGGCGTCTCGTCACCGTAGACCGTGACCTCGATGTTGGTGCCCTGCGGGTTGCGGCCGGTGGGGTCGACCACGTAGATCTTTCCGACCTGGTCGGCGCTCGCTGCAGCGTTGCCGGTGGCGCAGGTGGCGCCGAGGTTCGCGTCACGCAGAAGCTCCCGGGCCTCATCGCAGGTCTTGCCGATGAGGTTCAGCGCGTCGACGTCGACGAGAGTATTCGAGGGCGACGGGGCAGGCGACGGTGACGACGGTCGAGGTGCCGGGGTCGAGGCCGAGGCCGAGGGGCTCGTCGGAACGGCATCCGGTTCGCTCTGGTTCGACAGCAGCGTGACGAGCGTGCCGATCAGAACCAGCGCGAGCAGCGCGATGAGCGCGATCAACGGCCACGTCCACGGGCTGCGCTTCTTCTTCTGCGGCGCGGGGTCTTCTTCGGTGTGCTCCTCGGCGAGGAGCGAGGTCGCGGCCGCGGGCGTGGGCATGAGGCGCGTGGTGGCCGAGGTCTGTCCGCCAGCCGTGAGCAGCTGCGTCGCGTCGTCGAGGGCCGCGCCGCCCGCGATCGCCGGAACGGCGGCGGCAGCAGTGGCGAGGTCGCCGCGACGCAACGCCGTGGCGGCGCGCGAGACGGCGGCAGAGGAAGCGGGACGATCGTCGGGCTTCTTGGCGATCATGGCCATCACGAGGTTCTGGACCGGCTGCGCCACCGTGGGCGGGAGCGGTGCGGGCTGCTCGTTGATCTGCGCCATGGCGATCGCGACCTGCGACTCGCCCGTGAAGGGACGCTTGCCGGCGAGGCTCTCGTAGGCGACGATGCCGAGCGAGTACGTGTCGGTGGCGGGCGACGCCGGGTGGCCCGAAGCCTGCTCGGGCGAGAGGTACTGCACCGTGCCCATGACCTGGCCGGTCGCGGTGAGCGGCACCTGATCGGCGATGCGGGCGATGCCGAAGTCGGTGATCTTCACGCGACCGTCGGGCGTGATCAGCAGGTTGCCCGGCTTGATGTCGCGGTGGACGAGACCCGCTGCGTGCGCGGCCTGGAGGGCGGCCGCGGTCTGAGCGACGATGTCGAGGGTCTTGTCGGTCGACAGCGACCCGTCGCGTTCGAGGATCGTCGACAGGGCTTCGCCCGGGACGAGTTCCATCACGAGGAAGGCGCTGCCGTCTTCCTCGCCGTAGTCGAACACGCTCGCGATGCCTTCGTGGTTGACGAGAGCGGCGTGGCGGGCCTCGGCGCGGAAGCGCTCGAGGAAGCCCGGGTCGCCCATGTACTCGTCTTTGAGGATCTTGATCGCGACGGTCCGTCCGATGACGTGATCCGTCGCCTCCCAGACCTCGCCCATGCCGCCGATCGCGATCCGCGAATCGAGCTCGTAGCGTCCTCCGAAGGTCACACCTTGCGTCGGTCTCATTTACCCAGCACCGCCTCCATGACCTTCTTCGCTATCGGGGCGGCGATCTCGTTGCCGCTCCCGTTCTGCCCCTGGCCTCCACCGTTTTCGACGACCACGGCGACGGCGACCTGGGGGTCTTCCGCCGGTGCGAAGCCGGTGAACCAGAGAGTGTAGGGACGGGAATCGTTCTCCGCCGTGCCGGTCTTACCCGCCACTGCGACCCCGTCTATTCTTGCATTCGATGCTGCGCCGTCCTGGACGTTCGCCGTCATCATGGTGACCATCTGGGACGCGATCGAGGGCTCGAGAGCCCGCCCGAACTCGCTGCTGCTCGCCTCGTCCTTGACCGAGAGGTTCGGTTCGATGACGCGGTCGACCATGCGCGGATTCATCACGACGCCGCCGTTCGCGATGCCGGCCGAGACCATCGCCATCTGCAGGGGCGTGGCGCGGACGTCGCCCTGGCCGAAGCCGCTGAGCGCGGTCTGCGGGGCGTTCGGCGAGGCGGGGTAGGTCGACGGGGTGGACTCGAGCGGCAGGCTGAACGACTTGTTGAAGCCGTACTTCTCCGCCTCGGCGCGGATGGCGTCATCGCCGAGCTCGACGGCGAGTTCGGCCATCGGGATGTTGCAGCTCAGGCGCAGCGCGGTGGCGATCGTGACGGTGTCGCCCCCGCCGCAGGTGCCGCCGCCGGCGTTGCTGACGACGTTCGTCGACTGGGGCAGGGTGTACGCGGCGAGGTTCGGGAACGCGGAGTCGGGCGTGTAGCGACCGGATGCCAGAGCAGCCGAGGCCACGACGAGCTTGAACGTCGAGCCCGGGGGGTTGAGGTTGCCCGCGATGGCGCGGTTGTCCATCGGCTTCGACGAGTCGGCCACGAGCTGGTCGTACGCCGCGTTGACGGCATCGGTGTCGTGCGAGGCGAGCGTGTTCGTGTCGTAGCTGGGCGTCGAGACCATCGCGAGGATGCGGCCGGTCGACGGCTCGATCGCGACGACGGCGCCCTGCAGGTCACCCATGGCGTCCCAGGCGGCTTTCTGCACGTTCGGATCGAGAGAGAGCTCGACGTTCGAACCGCGCGGTGCCTGACCGGTGATGGCCCGGTCGATGCGCGAGAAGAACTGGTTCGAGTCCGACCCGCTGAGCACGCTGTTCTCCGCGGACTCGATCTGGGTTTTGGCATCGAGGACGGGGTTGATGTAGCCGGTCACGGGCGCCCACATCGCGGCATCCGTGTACTGACGCTGCCAGCTGTAGACGTCGTCCGAGGGGACGGAGGACGCGATCGCGGTGCCGCCGGCGATGATCGATCCACGCTGGATCTGATACGAGTCGTACAGCGCGCGGGTGTTGCCGGTGGTGTTGGTCAGCGAGTTGGCCTGTGCGACCTGGATGATGCTCGTCGAGGCGAAGAGGGCCAGGAACATCGCCAGCATCACGATGCTGAGGCGTCGGAGTTCTTTGGTCACGGTGCCTCCTCCATGATCGGGGCGTCGACGGGGGCGAGCGGGCGGGTCATCAGCCGATCACCACCCGGGGGCGGCTGCGCACCGCGTCGGAGATGCGCAGGAGGAATGCCACGATGATCCAGTTCGCGATCAGCGAGGAACCGCCGGCCGCGAGGAACGGGGTGGTGAGGCCGGTCAGCGGGATCACCCGGGTGACGCCGCCGACCATGATGAACACCTGCAGAGCGATGGTGAACGAGAAGCCCGTGGCGAGCAGCTTGCCGAAGTCGTCCTGACCGGCCAGACCGATGCGGATGCCGCGGCTGGTGAAGACCATGTACAGCGCGAGGATCGCGAACAGGCCGACCAGACCCAGCTCTTCGCCGAGGCTCGGCACGATGTAGTCGCTCTGCGAGAGCGGCGTGATGTACGGCCGCCCCTGGCCGAGCCCGGTGCCGAACAGCCCGCCGTGCGCGAGGCCGAAGATGCCCTGCACGAGCTGGTAGCTGCCGCCGTCGCGGTTGATGACCTCCGGATCGAAGGCGCTGAGCCAGTTGGCGAATCGCCCGTTCACGTAGGGGAGTACTCGGGATGCCAGGAACGCGCCGACCGCGACCAGGACCAGACCGATCAGCACCCAGCTCGTCTTGCCCGTCGCCACGTAGAGCATCGCGACGAACATCCCGAAGATGAGTAGACCGGTGCCGAGGTCGCGCTGCAGCACGATGATGCCGAGCGAGACGAGCCAGATGATCAGCACCGGGCCGAGTTCGCGGGCGCGCGGCCAGGTCATGAACAGGAAGCGCGTGCCGGTCGAGGTGAGGCTCTCGCGTGTGCGCACGAGATATCCGGCGAAGAACACCGCCAGGCAGATCTTGGCCAGCTCGCCCGGCTGGAACGACACGAATCCGAGCGACACCCACACGTCGGCGTTCTGGTCGGTACCGAGACCCGGAACGAAGGGCAGGAGCAGGAGCAGGATGCCGACGAGGCCGAAGAGATAGGTGTAGCGGAAGAGCACCCGGTAGTTGCGCACGAAGATCAGCACGGCCAGGGCCGCGACCATCGCGATGGCCGCCCAGGCGATCTGGCGGTTGCCCGTGGCATCCCACCCGCTCGCCTTGTCGGCCAGATCGATGCGGTAGATCATCGCGATGCCGAGACCGGTGAGGACCGTGGCGATCGGCAGAACGAAGGGGTCGGCGTCGCGGGCCCGCAGGCGCAGCACGACGTGCATGACGAGGGCGAGCACGGCCGGGATCGCGGCGATCGTGAGGTAGCCGGTCTCGACCGTGTTGTTCACGCCGAGCTGGACGAGCACGACGGCTCCGCCGTAGACGATGATCGCGAATAGGAGCAGACCGAGCTCGCGATTGCGCTGCTTTGCGGGGACGCGGATTTTCTTGAGCGCGCGCATGACGGCCGTGTCGGTGGACACGGCGTTGCCCGATCGGGTGAGCTTCTGGTCGGTCATCCGCTTCCCTCCGCTGCGGGACGCAGACGTTCGACGATCTTCTCCGCATCGTCCAGCGACGGGGCGGAGATGGTGGCCTCGACGGTCTGACGGTCGAAGGCTGACAACCCGTCCAGGGGGATGTTCGTGTCTTCGTAGACCGTCGACAGCGAGATGGGGCCGATGGACTGCTGGATGCCGCGGTAGATGACGACCGAGTCGCTGTCTGCGCCGACGTAGTACAGGGTCTGCGTCCAGTTGTATCCGGCGAACAGGCCCACGCCGATGCCCGCGAGCACGAGGATCAACGCGGCGAGCCAGCCGAAGCGACGCCGACGGGCGCGCCGGCGGTCTTCTTCGATGAGCTCCTCGAGGAACTCGGCCGCCGGCTCGAAGTGCGTGGGCTCGTTCGCGACCTGGCGGGCGTGGTGGAGCCACCCGGAGCGGCCGGGACGAGCGGCGGGAACGACCACTCCGCTGGGGTTCGACGCGGACCCGACGATCGTCGGGGTCCCGATGAACACAGGATGCTGCCCACCGACGTCGACGAGCACGACGGTGACGTTGTCGGGGGCACCGCCGTCGAGTGCTTGCTTGAGCAGAGCGTCGGCGGTGCGGGCCGGGGGCAGGCCCAGGGCGAGCGTCTTGGCGGTGTGCGCGTCGTCGACGACACCCGAGAGGCCGTCGGAGCACAGCAACCAGCGATCGCCGTCCTGCGTCGGCATGATGAAGCTGTCGATCTCGGGGTCGGGATCCATGTCGCCGAGCACGCGCATGAGCACCGACCGACGGGGGTGGTACCGCGCCTCCTCGGGCGTGATGCGCCCCGAGTCGACCAGACGCTGCACGAACGTGTGGTCCGCCGTGATCTGCGTGAGCGTGTCGTCGCGGTAGAGGTAGATGCGCGAGTCGCCGATGTGGCCGATGACCGCGTAGTCGTCGACCATGACGAGAGCGCTCACCGTGGTGCCCATACCGGCCAGCTCGGGGCGGCGCGCGACGGTGTCGATGAGTTCCGCCGCGGTGTCGGCGAGGGAGTCGCGGATGGCGTGCTCGGCCTGGGCGGGTGAGCCGAAGGGCTGATCGAGCTCGGTGAGGCGGCCGATCGCCAGGCTCGAGGCGACGTCACCGCCCGCGTGACCGCCCATGCCGTCGGCGACCACGAAGAGGTTGGATCCGGCGTAGCCGGAGTCCTGGTTGTTGGAGCGCACCTTGCCCGTGTGGGAGATGGCGGCGCTCGAGCCCTGGAAGACCATGGGGGAGGGTTACTTCCTCAACTCGAACGTCGTGGCGCCGACCTTGATGGGCGCGCCCACCTTGACCTGCACCGGCGCCGCCACGCGGACGCCGTCGTGCGAGGTGCCGTTCGTGGAATCGAGGTCCTGCAGCATCCACTGGTCGCCCCACAGCACGAGGCGGGCGTGGTGGCTGGAGGTGTAGTCGTCGCGGATGACGAGTCCCGACTCGCTCGAGCGGCCGATCGTGAGCGGCTCGGTGCCGAGCGGCAGTTCGAGGCCGGCCTTGGGGCCGCTCGTGATGACGATGCGCGAGACGGCGGACGTGGTCGCGAGCCCTCCGGCCGGTGCCGGGGCGGGAGCGGCGGGACGCTTGACCTGCGTGGTGACCGCGTCGGGCGACGAGGTGGGGGCGGCTGCGGCCGGGGCGGGGGATGCCGACGGCTCGGGGAGCTTGCGCACCTTGACGCCGAAGAGGTCGGCGCGCAGCGAGTACACGACGCCGAACACGAAGAACCACAGCAGAACGAGGAAGCCGCCCTGCAGAAGAAGGAGAGTCAACTGACTCATGAGAAAGGTCCCCGTTCCCGGACGTCGAAGATGCTCGTGGCGTCGGATGCCGAAGAGCGTCGCGGCGGCTGCGCCTGAGCGACCACTCGGAACACGATATTGGTGCGGCCGATCGAGATCGTCGAATCGGGCGGCAGAGCGGCCTCGGAGACCTTGCGGCCGTTGAGGGTCGTGCCGTTGGTGGAGCCGAGATCGCGGACCATCGCGCGCTCGCCATCCCAGAGGATCTCGACGTGCTTCCGGCTCGTACCGGCGTCGGGGATCGTGATATCGGCGTCGCTGCCGCGACCGATCACCGTGCGGGCGGAGGTCAGCGGGTGACGCGTGCCGTCGATGTCGACCACGCCGCGCCAGGCGACCTGGCCCTCGGTGGTCTGCGAATCGACGCGCAACGTGCCGGTCGAAAGCGATCCGTCACGCTCGATCGTGATGGCGACGGGGCCGGCGAACGAGTAGCCCTGCGTGCGGGCGTGCTTCTTGACCAGGGTGTCGAGTTCGGAGACCAGGGTCGAGCCGAGCGCGCTCATCTTCTCGTCGTCGGCGGGCGAGAGGCGCACCACGAAGGTGTTCGGCGCGAGGATGCGCTCACGCGTGACGACCACGGCCTTCTTGTCGAGTTCGCTGCGCAGAGCGGACGCGATCTCCACCGGCTGGATGCCACTGCGGAAGGTCTTCGCGAACGCACCGTTGACGGCGCGTTCGAGACCCTTCTCGAAACTGTCGAGTAGCCCCACGAGACTCCTTCAGGCAGGCAGACCAGTAGGCACATCGTAGTCAGCACGGCTGGGGAGGTCATGGACGTGGGTCTCGAGCACCGCGTTTCGTGACCCGGGCGTGGCCGTGATATTCTCGGGAAGTTGGTTGCGTGGCATCCTGGATGCCGCGCAACGCGCGAGTGGCGGAATAGGTAGACGCGCTGGCTTCAGGTGCCAGTGCCTTCACGGGCGTGGGGGTTCAAGTCCCCCCTCGCGCACACAACGCTCAGAAGGCCCCGGGTCCATCCCGGGGCCTTCTTCGTTCTCCGGGGATGTCGGCCCCGGTCGCTCAAGGCGCCCCTCGGGCGTCCGGTAGGCCGAGCCTCGCACGTCGGTCGGCGAGCCCCTCGGTCGTGCGCAATGCGGGGGCCGCCCGCCCCGGGCGCGCGACCCCACCAGAAATGCACGCGCGACGCAACCCACCTCCCGAATCTCGTTCCTGAGAGCAGGCTGTACGTAACGAGAGTCCCGCCTCGAGCGGGCATCGGTTCACACTCGCGAAAGGAACACCTCATGGGATTCTTCGGATTTCTCCTTCTCGGCCTCATCGCCGGCGCCATCGCCAAGCTGATCCTCCCCGGCAAGCAGGGTGGCGGCTGGCTCATCACGCTGGTGCTCGGCGTCGTCGGCGCTCTGCTGGGCGGGTTCCTCGGTAGCGTCCTCTTCAACGCCCCGCTGCAGGACTTCTTCTCCCTGCAGACGTGGCTGCTCGCTATCGGTGGCTCGATCATCGTCCTGCTCATCTACGGCCTGATCGTCGGTCGTCGCGCCGCGCGCTGACGCTCGACCGAAGAGCCCGGGGCGATTGGACCGCGTCCCGGGCTCTTCCACGTCTTCGGCCGTCCGTCCGCTTTACTGGGCAGGATGCCGAAGCCCCGCCGCCTCCTTTTCCTCCTCGTCCTCGCGGGGGGATCGGTGGCGGCGTTTCTCGTGGTGTGGCCGCAAGGGGTCGGCATCCATCGACTGCCCTTCGTCGCCAACGCGATCTCGCTGCGTGCGCTGCTGGCCCTGGGGTTCGGGGTCGCCGCGCTGCTGGTCGCGGGGGTCGCTCTCCAGCGTCGGCGGTGGGGGGTGGCGGCCGCCCTCGCGATCGCCCTCGCCGTGGCGTCCCTCGGCAACGGGGCGGTGCTGGCCGCGCGCGGCGGGGGAGGGCCTCTGCAGCCGGGCGAGCTCACGGTGGCGGCATGGAACACCTACGGCGGGTCGGTGACCCCTGCGACCATCGCTCGGATGGTGCGGGACACCGGTGCCGATGTCGTCAGCCTTCCGGAGACCGACGCGGTCGCGGCGGCCGAGGTGGTCGGCATCCTGGAACGAGAAGGCATCTCGATGACCTCCGACACGATCGCGGCGGCGCCGGACGGCGAGAAGATCCCCACTTCGATACTGATCTCGCGCGCCCTCGGTGAGTACGAGCGCGACACCGATGCGGGTTCCACGGTCGGCCTGCCGAGTGGGGTGTGGCGCTCCGTCGACGGCTCGGGCCCGATGCTCGTCGCGGCCCACCCCATGCCTCCTCTGCCCGGTGTGACCGATCGCTGGGAGCTCGGCCTCCACTGGATCGCGGACAGGTGCACCGAGAGCGACGTCATCGTCGCGGGCGACCTCAACTCCACGGCCGATCACTTCGCCGGTCTCGGCGTCGACGGAGGGACGATCGGTGGATGCCGTGATGCCGCCGTCGAAGCGGGCTCGGCCGCCGCGGGCACATGGCCCGTGCGACTGCCGATCGGGCTGGCGGCACCCATCGATCACGTGCTGGCGGGCACCGCGTGGCGTGTCGACGGCTTCGAGGTCCTCGCCGGTTTCGACGACGCGGGCAGCGACCACCGTCCGATCGTCGCGACGCTGACGCGGAAGTGACGGCTCAGGCCGCGCGGGAGTTGTGGAGGGCGACCGAGATCGCGTACGGCGCGAGGAAGATCAGGCCGAAGAACGCGCCCGCGAGAACCGCGGGGATCCACGGTTCGGCGTCGATGGCACCCGAGGTCATGCTGACCCCGAACACGGCGAGGCCGGCACCGAACGCACGGGCCGCGACGGCGCGACCCGGGGCCTTGCGAGGGGTCGCCCACATCGACAGCCGTTCGCCGGGGTAGGCCCGCAGCGTCAGCCGGATCGACCAGAACCACAGCGCCGCCCCGACGACGATGAGGATGCTCCACGCCCATTCGCCCGTCATCGCCCCAGCCCAACACAGCCGGAGCGCGAGGTCAATGGTGCCTGCCGCCGCGCGGGGCCGCCCCCAATACTCCGACCCCGCGCGGACGCAGTGGCGGAGATGTCTCACGCCGTGGCACCAGTGTGGCGCAATCGCCGTGCGGCAAGTGCGCGTCAGCGATGCGCGCGCGGATCGGCACCCGTCGATTTCATCCGATCGGATGACACGCCGACGTGCGGGAGACCGTTGCGCGCTCCCCAGAGGGCGAGTTGCGTGCGATCGTCGAGATCGAGCTTGCGCAACGCCGAGGCGGTCTGGCTGCGGACGGTGTTGACCGAAACGCTGAGTCTCTTGGCGATGTCCTCGGTCGAGGTGACACCACTGCTGAGAAGCCCCACGACCCTGCGTTCTGCGGCGGTCAGCAGGGCCACTTGCTCCGGCTCCGCAGAAGAGCTGCGCGCCTCGCGCAGCTCGCGGATCAGCCGCGGGGCGACCCGGGGTGAGATCGTGGCGGTGCCGGCCGCCGCCCCTCGGATCACGGGCAGCAGTTCGTCGCTGTCGTGCCCCTTGAGCAGGTAGCCGCTCGCACCGGCCTCGATGGCGTCGACGACGAACGCGTCCGAGACCTCGCTCGTGAGCAGGATCACGCGGCATCCACCCTGCTCGTCTGCGGTGATCAGGCGCGTCGCCTCGATGCCGTTCATGCCGGGCATGTGCAGGTCCATGAGCACGACGTCGGCGCGCTCCGCATGGGCCAGGACTACGGCGTCGTGGCCGTTCGACGCTTCGCCTGCGACGCGGATGCCCGTCGCGTTCTCGAGCCGGAGCCGGATGCCACGGCGCACGGTGCGGTTGTCGTCGACGATCAGGACGCGGATGTCGGCGTCTGTCGCCGTCATGTCGTGAGCACCGGGGTCGAAGGGTCGTACGCGGTCAGAGGCGCCTCCATGACCACCACCCATCCCCCGGACGAGACCGGGCCGGCCGTGAGCGAGCCGTGCAGCAGGTCCACGCGCTCGGCCATTCCCGTCAGACCCCATCCGAGTCCGGTGGGGAGATCGGATGCCGCGGGTGCCCGACCGACCTCGTTGCCCACGGCCACGCGGATCGACGTCGGCGAAACGCGCACGTCGACCGATACGTGCGCTCCCGGGGCGTGTTTGCACGCGTTGGTCAGGGCCTCTTGGATCACCCGATACGCGGTCGTGGAGACCATGGCCGGGAGGTCGTCCACGGGCGCGTGGACGCGGGTGACCACATCCATTCCCCGCGAGGACCAGTAGTCGAGCAATTCGTCGAGGGATCGGAGGTCGAGGGTCGGTTCGGCGCGCGCGTCGCTCTCGGCGCGCAGGTCGCGCAGGGCCGCGTAGAGGCTGGCGGAGGCGAAGCGGCCCTCGGCGCGCATCTCGGCGATCAGCGCGGCGGCCTGATCGGCGCCGAGGACGTCGATGTCCACCGCAGCGTCGGCGAGGGAGAGCAGACCGGCGAGGTGCTGCCCCGCGACATCGTGCAATTCTTGGGCGATGCGCGCCCGCTCGCGCGTCTTCGCCCGCTCGAGCTCGGCTTCGTGCTCGGCCGCTGCGGCGGCCAGCTGCGCGCGCGCTCGCCGCAGGCCGCTCATGCGCCGCGCCCACCAGATCCCCAGGGCGGCCGCACCGGCGACGGGAGCTGCGAAGGCAAGCCCCGAGCTGAGGACGAAGCTCCAGGCGACGGCAGCCGGCGCTCCCGTGGACGTCGACCAGATCGACAGGATGCCGACCGCTGCGCCGATCACCACCACCGTCCAGAGAACGGCTGTCGCAGCGCGCCTCTGCGCCGCCAGGAAGAAGACGGCCACGCCGACCACGAGCGGGAGGGCGGCGAGCCACCGGGGGATCTCGAGGCCGGAGACGAGCGCGAGATAGCACGCGGCCGTCCCCAGGACGGCGATCAAAGGAAACCGGGGGGAGAGGAGCAGGAAGGCGCTCTGCGCAGCGCAGCCGACGATCACGAGCGCGATCACCACACCGAACGGGATGCGGTAGTCCCAGACGACGTCGCCCTGAAGGACGGCGGAGAGAGGGTCGGACAGCACCTGGACGACGGTGACGAGGAACACGATGACGACGAAGGCCACCATCACGCGGGGCCGGTTCAGGATGCGGGTGAAGGCCTCGGCATCCACCACCCGGGGGTTCGATTCTTCGTCACGCGTCGGCACCGCGTCACTCTAGCGTCGGCGGCAGCACGTAGACCACGTCGTCTCCGTCCCGCCCGTGCTCGACGAAACCGATCCGCGCGAGGACCGCGTGGGAGGGCTCGTCGTCCGCCGAGACGCACGCGTACAAGGGGCGTTCCGCCTCGTGGGAGGTGAGCAGGCGCAGCGCCTCGGTCGCCGCATCGGCGTGGGCGGAGGGGGAGACGGCGAGCAGGATCTCACGGTCGCCGTCGATGTCGACGGCCGCGGCCACCCCCACCACGGCGTCGTCCTCGACGATGACGTGCGCGTCGACCGTGTCGTCCGCGACCCACGCGTCGAAGGCGTCGCCATCGCCGAACGTGGCGCGAGGCCACGCGGACGTGCTCGTCGACACCGCCTGGAATGCGGCATCCCGGTCGTCGTGTCGAAGGTCGCGCAGCTCGATATGGGGCATGGCGTCACGCTAACGGGAGCGGGGGGAGTGAGGCACGGCTCTTGTGCGGTCAGGCGAAACCGTGCAGGGCGAGGAACGTCCAGGTGGCGCCGTTCGTGTCTCGACGCCCGATCTGGTCGTGCAGGTGGCGGAACAACGTCGCGCGCGTGCTGTCGGTCACGCTCGTCCACCCCTCGAGATTGCGGCGGAGAACGAGGTCGATCTGGACGAAGGTCTTCTGGAAGACCACATTGCGCGAAACGGCTACGAGATGTGTGGCCAAAGCCATGATCGCGTGCACGTATTCGTTCGAAGAATCGGCGGAACGCATTTCTTCGACGATGCGGGCGGTCTCGAGCAGTTCTTCGTCGGTGCAGCGGGGCAGGGCGACGTGCATGACGGCCGCGATGGTGTGCGCGGCGTATTCGCGCATGTCATTACGGGCGCGGTCGGTGAGCGCCGCGACCCGTGTGTACCGGTTGGCCGCGACCTCGACGAGTCCGATGCGTTCCAAACGCTGGAGCGCTTCGCGAACGGGGGTGCGCGAGATACCCATGAGGGTCGCCAATTCGACGTCGCGCAGACGGTCGCCGGCCTGGAGTCGACCATCGACGATCGCCTCGCCGAGGGCCCGGTAGGCCTCGTCGACGAGGGCGGAAGCACGCCGACGACTATCCATCAGCCGGATTTTAGAGCCTCCGGTTCGCACAGCACATGGCCAGAACTCACTGATTCTTCGTTTTCGTGTCGCGCGCGGGCGTCCGCGCCGGTAAAGTGATCGCCGTCACGCCTCGCGTGACATATCCGGGGGGATCCGTCGACGCCCGGGCTTCGAGCTTGCTCAGCCCGGGCGTCGTATGGGCTTACGGCGTATGTCGTCGTGTTCCGCGGCGCGCAACGTTTGTGTCACGGACCCGTGCGTGAACGCACGGCGGCCGTTACCGTGGGGGCACAGACCGGCGCGCTCGGCGCCGGCTCAAGCGGAAAACGGC
This sequence comes from Microbacterium sp. 1154, assembly GCF_031455375.1. Classification (NCBI taxonomy): domain Bacteria; kingdom Bacillati; phylum Actinomycetota; class Actinomycetes; order Micrococcales; family Microbacteriaceae; genus Microbacterium; species Microbacterium sp. 1154. The sequence goes on from NZ_JAVDSN010000001.1 coordinate 588,379, forward strand.
AGAACGAATGAGCACGCAGGGCACGGTCAAGTGGTTCAACTCCGAAAAGGGCTTCGGCTTCATCGCCCCCGATGACGGTAGCCAGGACGTCTTCGCGCACTACAGCGCCATCCAGTCCGGCGGCTACCGCTCGCTCGAAGAGAACCAACGCGTCGAGTTCGAGGTCGCCCAGGGTCCCAAGGGCCTGCAGGCGGAGAACATCCGCCCCCTCTGATCTTCCACCGGCTTCGGTCGGTCGGCCCCGGTCTCGCACAGTGAGCGTCGACCGGGGCCTTCGACGTTCCGGCGCGCGAGGAGGCTCTCCACGGCGGTGATCGAGCCCCGCATCGACGGGGACGAGTTCCGAGCGTCGTTGGATGCCGTGCACCCCGGGCGATACGCCAGGGGCGTTCTGGGCCGCCGGTCAGGTCGCGTCAGACACCGCGTGCCACGCGGCGCGCGCGTGGGCGAGAGCTCGCTCCGCATCGGTCGCCGCGCGGGCGTCGGCGAGCTCTCGGCGGGCGTCCTCGAGCCGGATCCGATCCGCGATGGCCGGGCCGGTCTCGCGCGCGTCGGCGACGGCCAGGGCCGCTCGGGCGCACGCCAGGGTGCCCGGAAGGGCGGCTCGGGCCGCTTCGAGGCGTTGCCGCGGGGTCATCGCGTCGCTCAACGCTTCGTCTCGTCGCTCTCGCACCCGGGCCACGATGGCGATGGCCCGCCGCGGTCGCCGGTCCGCATCGGAGGCCGCGGTCTCGAGCTCTTGAGCGGCGGCGGTCAGGAGCGAGGCGGCATCGGGTGCCGCCTCCGACGGCCGCCGCGACGCGAGCTCGGTCGCCGCGTCGATCTCGGCTCGCGCGGCTGTGATCTCGGCCGCCGCGTTCTCGGCGGCCTGCAGGGCGACGCGATGCGCGTCTTCGACGGCGCGCACTTGGCGCTCGGCGCGGGCGAGGGCCGCAGTCGCGTCGAAGAGGTGATCGCCCTCGGGATCGGCGGCGGCGCGCTCGAGGGCGACGTCGGCGTCGTGGAGAGCGTCGGATGCCGCCCGCGCGGCCGTCTCGGCGTCGTCGCGGTCTTCGGGCGCGAAGCGGTCGCGCAGGACGGCGAGAAGCGGCTCGGGGTCGCCCGCCGTCTCGAGCAGGTCGTCACGCCGGCGGCGCGCGGCGGCGAGGAGCTCGTGTGTCGTGCGATGCGTGAGCGCCCACTCGTCGAGCTGGGTACGGGTGTGGGTGACGCGTTCCGTCTGCGCGTCGAGCTGGGTGCGCAACCGCCGCGCCTCGTCGCGTCGCCGTGCGGCGAGGCCGGTGTCGGCACGGAGGCGGGAGATCTCGGCGAACCCGCGGTCTCGGGCACGGAGCGCGGCGGCGCGGGCGCGACGGAGCTCGGTGGGTTCGTCGGCCGCATCCACCGCGTCCGCCGCGCGGGCGGCCAGGTCGAGCTCGCGGACGGCGTCGTCGAGGCGCAGAAGCGCGTCGGCGGCCTCTTCCATGCCCTGGGAGGCCGCGGCGCGGGCGCGGGGCGACCGGCGCGAGAATCGCACGGCGACGACGATCGCCGCAGCGAGGACCGCCGCCACCAGGACGGCGACCGCTGCGGGCGCGACCCAGCCGAGATCAGACACCGGCGGCGGCGTCCGAACCCGACGACTCGTCGATCAGCAGAAGAGCACGCAGTTCGTCGATGCCATCGACGGCGGCCTGGGCGCCGTCCGCCTCGTGGGGCCAGCTGAAACCCCACCGGACGAAGATCACCGGCACCCCGGCATCCGCCCCGCCCTCGACGTCGTGGTGTCGATCGCCGATCAGGACGGGTCGCGACGTGTCGGCCCCGGCGGCTTCGAGCCGGCGCAGGGCCTCGCGCACGACGTCGGCCTTGGTGCTCAGAGTGCGCTCGTCGAGGGTCGCGCCGACCATGGCCTCGAGCGAGGGCGCGAGACCGAAGTGGTCCATGAGGGCGACCACCTGCACCTCGGGCTTCGAGCTCGCCGTCGACTGCGGCACGCCCGCCGCGTGCAGGTCGTGCACCAGCTGTTCGACTCCCGGGTACAGGCGCGCGCTGACCGTGTAGCCCTCGCTCTTGTTCAGCCCGCGGTAGAACGTCACGGCTTCGGTGGCCTGCTCGGGCGTCATGCCCACGTTCACCTGGAACGACTCGAACATGGGCGGACCGATCCAGCGCGACAGCTCGCCGCGCACCGGGGGTGTGCGCCCGAAGTGCTCGAGCGTGATCGTCAACCGGCGGAGGATGCCCTCCGATGCGTCGACGAGGGTTCCGTCGACGTCCCACAGGACGCAGGAGAAGGGAGAGCGTGCAGACATGCGTCCACGCTACCGGCGCTGTCCGCGCCCGGAGGCCGGCGGGGCGCTCGCCGCGTCAGAAGAGCCGCGGGGCCCCGGACTGCACGCCCTTCATCTCGTCGTAGTCGAGGACGAGGCACCGGATGCCGCGGTCGGTGGCGAGCACGCGCGCTTGAGGTTTGATCTCTTGCGCGGCGTAGACGCCCGTGACCGGGGCGAGTAGGGGGTCGCGGTTCAGGAGTTCGAGGTAGCGCGTGAGCTGCTCGACGCCGTCGATGTCGCCGCGACGCTTGACCTCGATCGCGACGGTGCCCGTGCCGTCGTCGTTGCGCAGCAGCAGGTCGACGGGGCCGATGGCGGTGGGGTACTCGCGGCGCACCAGGGTGAGGTTCTCGCCGACGACCGACACCTGCTCGGCAAGCAGGCGCTGCAGGTCGGCTTCGACGCCGTCCTTGATGAGGCCGGGGTCGACGCCGAGGTCGTGGGCGGTGTCGTGGATGATCTCGTGGATGCGCACCAGCAGGGCGTCTCCGGTCTTCGCGTGGGTCACGCGCCAGCGCTCGATCACCCCGTCTTCGACGTCGACCTCGTCGGGCTGCTCGAGGGTGAGCGAGCACGGCGGGCTCATCCAGTTCAGCGGCTTGTACGAGCCGCCGTCGGAGTGCACGAGCAGACTGCCGTCGCCCTTGTGCACGAGCAGGCGGGTGGCCAGGGGGAGATGCGCGTTGAGACGGCCGGTGTAATCGACGGAGCAACGGGCGATGACGAGACGCACCCGTGCAGCCTAATCGCGTCGCGCGGGCTCGGCGGTCTGCTCCTTCTCGACGGCGAGGGGCTTGGCGGCTCCCGAGAAGAGACCGGATGCCACGATCAGCCCGACCACGATGAGCAGGGTGTTCAGCAGACCGATGTGGTCGCCGATCCACCCGAGGATCGGGGGGCCGCAGAGGAAGGCCACGTAGCCGATGGTTGCCGCGGCCGCCACGCGGGAGGCGGCCTTGGCGGGGTCGTCGGCGGCGGCCGACATGCCGATCGGGAAACCGAGCGATGCACCGAGGCCCCACAGGGCGGCCCCCACGAAGACGAGCGGGCCGTAGGGCGCGAGGATGAACAGGAGCAGACCCGCGGCGGCGGTGCCGGCGAGAACGCGCAGCACGAGCACACGGCCGAGGCGGTCGACGACCGGGCCCCCGGCGATGCGGCCGACGGTCATGGCGACCGAGAACACCGCGAGCACGGCGGGTCCCGCCTCTTCGGGCGCGCCGTGGCCGTAGACCACGGCCGAGGGGAGCCAGTCGTTCGCGCTGCCCTCGGCGAACGCCATGCCCAGCATGATCACGCCGAGCGTGTAGGTGCGCGGTTCGCGCCAGGCCTGCATCGACACCGCGAGGCGCTCGCGCCAGTGGGCGCGCTCTTCGGCGGCGGGGGCGTCCATCGCGACCTCGGCCCGCGGCACATTGGCCACCGAGACGAAGGCCACCACGAGGATCACCACCCCCATCGCCACGCAGTGCGCGATCACGGGGATGCCGAGGCTGACGGCGACGAAGCCGAGACCGGCGCCGATGACGGTGCCGAAGCTGAAGAAGGCGTGCAGGAGCGGCATGATCGTGCGCCCGGTGGCCTTTTCGAGGGCGGCACCTTCGACGTTCATCATCACGTCGACCGCGCCGTTGCCGAAGCCGAAGAGCGCGAGGCCGACCAGGGCGACCGCGAACAGCTGCAGGGAGTCGGCCCCGAAACCGACGATCATGAGGCCGACGCCCACGAGCACCAGGGCGACGAGCATGCCCGTGCGCGCACCGAGGCGGGCCATGACGGCGGGAGCGATCGACAGACCGATGATGGATGCCACGCCCATGCCCAGCAGCAGCAGCCCGACGCCGGAGTTCTCGATGCCGAGCGATTCGCGGATGGCGGGCACCCGCGACGCCCACGTCGAGATGCTCAGCCCGCTGGCAAGGAAGATGGCGCAGATCGCGATGTGCCAGCGGACGAGCTGGGACCGGGTGAGCGTCGAGTGCATGCCGCCACTGTACCGAATCGATTCGACCGAGATCGAATCGATTCGGCGGCGCGCGTATCGACGGGTACGATCGCCCCGTGAGCAACCGCCGTGCGACCATCAGCGACGTCGCCCGAGAGGCCGGCGTCTCGGCGTCGACCGCCTCCGTGGTCTTCAGTGGCAAGACGCCCACCTCGCAGGCGACGCGCGCTCGTGTGCTCGCCGCGGCCGAGAGCCTCGGCTACACCGGACCCGACCCGCGCGCGGCGTCCCTGCGTCGGGGTCGCTCCGGCATCGTCGGCGTGGTCTTCGACCAGCACCTCGGGACGGCGTTCCTCGACCCGGTCACCACGCACATGATGGACGGCCTGGCCGACGGCGTCTCGCGGCTGGGCGCGGCGCTGCTCCTTCTGCGCGACGACGGCGAGACGGTGAGCGAACCCTCGCTGCACACCGCCCCCATCGACGCCGCGGTGCTGATCGGCTGCAGCCCGCGTATGCGCGACTCGCTCGAGATCGTTCGAGGCCGCGGCATCCCGGTCGTGGTGGTCGAGGGCGATGCGGGCGAGGGCGTGCCGCAGGTGCTGCTCGACAACGCCGAGGCGCAGCGCGCGGCCGCGGCCCACCTCGAGGCGCTCGGCCACAGGGACGTCGTGATCGTCACGCTTCCCGTCGACACTGCTCGCCGCCGTGGCTGGCTCTCGGACGACACGACCGTGCGGGTCGACGTCACCGCCGATCGCCTCGCCGGCGCCCGCGCCGTGTTCCCCGCGGCCCCCGCGGTCGCCGCGGCCACCAGCTCGATCGACGAGGGCACCATCGCCGGTCGCGCCATCTTCGCCGACCCCGATCGCCGCCCGACGGCGGTCATCGCGCAGAGCGATCTGCTGGCCGCGGGAGTGATCCGCGCTGCCGAGGAGGCAGGCCTTCGAGTGCCCGACGACGTGAGCGTGACCGGCTTCGACGGGGTCGTGGTCGACGGTCTGGCTCCGCAGGTGCTGACCACCCTGGTGCAACCCGCCACCGCGAAGGGGCGCGCCGCGGGCGAAGCCGTCGCGGCGATGCTCCAGGACGAGACGCCCTCGGGGCTGGATCTGACGTGCACCTTCCGCGAGGGAACGACGACCGGTCCCCCACGTAGCACATGAGGCGACGGGCTTCTGGGGCTCTCATGCTCCGCATAGAATAGTCACGACACCCCGAGAGCCCGGGCACCTGCCCGTCGACCCCGAGGAGGCCCGACCGTGCTGATCTTCCTCGGCGCCTTCGCGGCCGTCCCCCTGCTTCTGCCGTGGCTCGTCTCGCGGATCGGCGCCCGCGCGTTCTATGTCGCGGCCGTGCTCCCCGCCGTCGCTTTCGCGCACGCGATCGCTCTGGCCCCGGCGGTCTTCTCGGGCGACATTCCTTTCGAGGAATACAGGTGGATCCCCGCGCTGAACGTCTCGCTCTCGATGCGCATGGACGTGCTCGGGTGGCTTCTGACCCTGGTGGTCACCGGGGTCGGAGCCCTCGTCATGCTCTATTGCCGTTGGTATTTCCGCGGCAAGACGCACGGGGTGGGTCAGTTCTCGGCGGTCCTGCTCGGTTTCGCCGGAGCGATGTACGGCCTGGTGCTCACCGACGACATCGTCGTCCTGGTGATGTTGTGGGAAGTGACGAGCGTCCTGTCCTACCTGCTGATCGGTTACTACCACGGTCGTGCCGCGAGTCGCCGCGCCGCGCTTCAGGCCCTGCTCGTCACGACCCTCGGCGGGCTCGTGATGCTCATCGGCGTGGTGCTGATGGTGGTGCAGTCGGGCACTTCGAGCCTGTCGGCGATCCTCGCCGACCCGCCGACGGGCACCGTGGTCGACATCGCCGTCCTGCTGCTGCTCGTCGGTGCCCTCAGCAAGTCGGCGATCTTCCCGTTCCACTTCTGGCTACCCGGAGCCATGGCCGCTCCGACCCCGGTCAGCGCGTACCTGCACGCCGCCGCCATGGTGAAGGCCGGCATCTACCTCGTCGCCCGTCTCGCCCCCGGCTTCGCCGACACCCCGTTCTGGCGTCCGACCCTGATCGCGCTCGGTGTCTTCACCATGCTCCTCGGCGGCTTCCAGGCGCTGCGCGAGCGCGACCTCAAGCGCATCCTCGCCTTCGGCACGGTGAGCCAACTCGGCTTCCTGACCGTGATGCTCGGGTACGGAACGAGGGATGCCGCCCTCGCGGGCGTCGCGCTCCTGCTCAGCCACGCTCTGTTCAAGTCGTGCCTGTTCCTCGTCGTCGGCGTCATCGACCGTCAGCTGAACACCCGCGACATCGGCAAGCTGTCCGGCCTGGGTCGACAGGCGCCGGTCATGGCGACGGCGTCGTTCATCGCGATCTTCTCGATGGCCGGAGTGATCCCCACCCTCGGGTTCGTGGCGAAAGAGACGGCACTGACCGCTCTTCTGCACGAGGCCGAGGGGGGCGCCGGGTGGGGGCTCGTCGCCCTGATCGGCGTCGTCTTGGGCTCGGCGCTCACGGCGGCCTACGGCATCCGCTTCCTGTGGGGTGCGTACGGGACCAAGCGCGATGTCGAGACGACCGAATGGCCCGACCCGCCCATCGGCTTCCTGTCGGCCCCCGTGCTGCTGTCGGCGACCACGCTGGCCCTCGGATTCCTCGCGCCGATCGTCGACCACTGGCTCGCGCCCTACGCCGACGGTCTGCCCGAGGCGACCGCCGGCGTCTCGGCCCCCGCCTACCCGTACCACCTGGCGCTCTGGCACGGCCTGGAACCGGCGCTGTTCATCTCGCTGGGGACCCTCGCACTGGGTGCCGGGATCTTCTGGGTCGTCCGCAAGACGCAGCTGCACAAGCGGCGCCGCGTTCTGGCCTTCACGGCGAACGACGCCTACAACGGCACTCTCCGTGCGATCGACCACACGTCCGAATGGGTCACCGCCCGCTTCCAGCGCGGTTCGCTGCCGTTCTACGTCGGCACGATCTTCGTCGTGCTGGTGGTCGCCGAGGGCACCGCCCTGCTGGCGTCGCGGGAGTGGCGCGCGCAGCTCGACGCCTGGCAGTCGCCCGCGCAGCTGATCTCGGCACCTGTCATGATCGCCGCCGGTATCTTGGCCGTTCGCGCCCGAAAGCGCTACACCGGGGTCGCGCTCGTCTCGGTGACGGGGCTCGGAATGGTGGTGCTCTTCGCGACCAGCGGCGCCCCCGATCTCGCGCTGACCCAGGTGCTCATCGAAACCGTGACCCTTGTCGTGTTCGCGCTGGTGCTGCGGCGCCTCCCCGCCCGCATGGGGGAGCAGAACGAGTCGGTGGCCCCGATCGCCCGAGCGATCCTCGGCGCGGGCGTGGGGCTCACCATGGCCCTCGTCGCGATCGTGGCGACCGGAGCACGTCAAGACCTCCCCATCTCCCTCGAGTGGCCGCCCCTCGCCTACGAGATCGGCCACGGACGCAACGTCGTCAACGTCGCGTTGGTCGACCTGCGCGGCTGGGACACGATGGGCGAGCTCTCGGTGCTGGTCCTCGCCGCCACCGGCGTGGCATCCCTCGTCTTCATCACCAACCGCAGCGACAACCTCGCGCGCCGATCGGGCACCGCGCGCTCTCGCGTAGGGCTGGGCCGCCGTCGCCCCCTCGTCGAGACCGACAGCGGCGTGCGCGCTCGACGCGTGGGCGAGACCGGCGCCCCGCGCGCCTGGCTGATCTCGGGCTCGAAGGTGCAGCCCGAGAACCGTTCGATCCTGCTCGAGATCATCATCCGGGTGCTGTTCCACTCGATCATGATCGTGTCGCTGTACCTGCTCTTCGCCGGCCACAACCTGCCCGGCGGTGGCTTCGCCGGAGGCCTGGTCGCGGGAATGGGCCTGGTCATGCGCTACATCGCCGGCGGCCGTTGGGAGCTCGGCGCCGCCGCGCCGACCGACGCGGGACGCCTGCTCGGTGCGGGCATGGCGATCGCCGTGCTGTGCGCCCTGGTGCCGATGGTGTTCGGGTTCGCGCCGCTGCAGAGCTTCACCTTCGAGGGCGAGCTGCCGATCATCGGGCACTGGGAGTTCGTCACCAGCACGATCTTCGACGTCGGCGTCTACCTCGTGGTGATCGGTCTGGTGCTCGACGTGCTCCGCAGCCTCGGCGCCGAGGTCGACCGGCAGTCGCAGCACCCGGAAGATGCGGAGATGGCGCCCTCATGACCATCTCCTTCGTTCTCGTCATCGTCATGGCCGTGCTCTTCGCGTGCGGTGTGTACGCGATGCTCGAGCGCAGTCTCACCCGCGTGCTGATCGGCTTCCTCCTGCTCGGCAACGCCGCCAACCTGCTGCTCCTCATCGTCATGGGCGCGCCCGGCCGGGCCCCCTTCTACGACGGAGGGCAGACGGATGCCGCGGACATGTCCGACGCTCTGCCCCAGGCCCTGACGCTCACCGCGATCGTCATCACCTTCGGCATCTCGGCTTTCCTGCTGGCCCTCATCTACCGGTCCTGGCAGCTCGGTCAGGCCGACACGGTCATCGACGACGCCGACGACGTGGCTCTGCGCGCCCGCACGGCCAACGAGCCCGAAGACGCGATGGACGAGGAGTCGCGCTCCGACGACGACGACGTCACCACCGACTTCGTCGGCGATGTGGCGTCGCCCATCCGCGTGCTGCACCAGGGCGATCTCTCGCAGCTCGTCGACGACGCCCCGGTCGACCGGGTCGCCGTGTCGCGCGACCCGGAGCCATCGCGCACCGACGCCCCCGCCGACGCCCCCCGCGACCCCCAGGACGGTGATCGCTCGTGAGCGCCCTCGTGCCCCTGCTCGTCGGCATTCCGCTCATCGGTGCCGCGATCAACCTCATCTTCGGACGACGCAAGAAGACGCAGATCGTCGTGTCGGTCGCCTCCCTCGCGGCCGTCCTCGTGCTGGGTGCGGTCCTGCTCGTCACCGTCGACACGAGCGGGCCCATCGCGGTGGCGATCGCCGCGTGGGACATCCCGTTCGGCATCGTGCTCTACGTCGACGTGCTCGCGGCCCTGCTGGTGGTCGTCACGAGCATCGTCCTCCTCGCGGTCCTGCTGTTCTCGATCGGCCAGGGCGCGGCCGACAACGACGAGGACACCCCGGTCTCGATCTTCTACCCGGCGTACCTGATCCTCGGCGCGGGCATCTTCAACGCCTTCATCGCCGGAGACCTGTTCAACCTGTACGTCGGTTTCGAGATCCTTCTCGTCGCGTCGTACGTGCTCATCACCCTGGGCGGCACCGAGTCGCGCATCCGCACAGGCGTCGTCTACATCGTCGTGTCGCTGGTGTCGTCGATCCTCTTCCTCGCCGCGATCGCGATGGTCTACGGCGCGCTCGGCACGGTCAACATGGTCCAGATCAGCGAGCGGATGTCGCTGCTGCCCCAGGACACGCAGACGATCCTGCACCTTATGCTGCTGCTCGCCTTCGCGATCAAGGCGGCGGTCTTCCCGCTGTCGTTCTGGCTGCCCGACTCGTACCCGACGGCTCCCGCGCCGGTGACGGCGGTGTTCGCGGGCCTGCTGACCAAAGTCGGCGTCTACGCGATCATCCGCACCGAGACCCAGCTGTTCGTCGCGAACGACCTCAACTTCCTGCTGATGATGGTCGCGCTGTCGACGATGATCGTCGGCATCCTGGGGGCGGTCGCGCAGGCCGAGCTCAAGCGCATCCTGTCGTTCACGCTGGTGAGCCACATCGGGTACATGATCTTCGGTCTGGCGATCAACACGCCGCTCGCGGTGGGGGCCACGATCTACTACATCGTCCACCACATCATCGTGCAGACGACGCTGTTCCTCGCGGTGGGCCTCATCGAGCGCCGGGCGGGGAGTACCTCGATCCTGAAGGTGAAGGGCCTGATGCGCGCGGCGCCACTGCTGGCGGTGCTCTACTTCATCCCGGCGATCAACCTGGGCGGCCTGCCTCCGTTCTCGGGCTTCATCGGCAAGTACGCGCTGTTCGACGCCGCGGCTCAGGTGGGAACACCCGTGATGATGGTCCTGATCGTCGGCGGTATCGTGACCTCGATCCTCACGCTGTACGCGCTCATGCGCGCGTGGAACCTCTCGTTCTGGCGCGAAGACGACGACTCGGCCGAGACGACCGAGCGCATCGCGTACCTCGGCAACGCGCCCGCGGCCGCCATCTCGACCGAGCGGCGCACGACGCCGAAGATCATGACGCTCGCCACCGTCGGCATGGTGGCGGTCACCGTGTCGCTCACCGTGTTCGCCGGACCCCTGCTCGACATGTGCTTGCGGGCGGGCGTCGACATCACCGACGGGGTCAGCCTCGTCCAGGTCCAGGAACAGGCGGGTCAAAGATGAACCCGTCCCGCCGTTCGCAGGTGTCGCTCTTCCTGCACCAGCTTCCGTTCCTGGTCTGGCTGGTCGCACTGTGGATGCTGCTGTGGGGCCAGTTCACCTGGCTCGCCTTCCTCACGGGGCTCGTCATGGCGGTCTTCGTCACCCGCGTGTTCCGCCTTCCTCCCGTCGAGCTGTCGGGTCGTATCAACCTCTGGTACGGCCTCGTCTTCGTCTTCACCTTCCTCGGCGCCGTCATCAAGGGCTCCCTCATCGTCGCGTGGCAGGTGCTCGATTTTCGGCGGCAGCCCGGTGCGGCCATCATCGCCGTGCCCCTTCGGGTGGACGACGATGTGATCATGGCGCACACCGCCGTCACGGCATCGCTCATCCCGGGCTCGCTCATCGTCGACGTCGATCGCGAGAACCGCACGCTGTTCCTGCACACCATCGGGGTGCGCAGCGACGCGGATGCCGAGCACCAGCGCCGCGTCGTGCTCGGGTGGGAAGCCCGCATCACGCGCGCCGTGGGCTCGAAGGAAGAGCTGCAGGAGCTGCGCGCCAAGATCGCCGAGGCGGACGTCGACGCCCGCCACGGGGCCGAGACGCCGCGCGATGGGAGGACGCTGCTGTGAACATCCTCGTCGTGGTCATCCTCGTCGTCTTCGCCGTCGCCGCGGTGCTGGCGCTGATCCGCCTCGTGATCGGTCCGTCGATCCTCGACCGCGCGGTCGCCGCCGACGTGCTGCTCACCGAGGTGCTCTGCATCCTGGGCGCCGACATGGTCATCAATCACCACACGCGCTCGCTGCCCGCGATGCTGATCATCGCGGCCGTGGGGGTGTTCGGCTCGATCGCCGTGGCCCGCTTCGTCGCGCGGAAGGAGAACCCGAGATGACCCTCGACGGCGTTCTCGACACCGTGGCGCTCGTGCTCGTGCTCCTCGGTGCGATCCTCTGCCTCACCGCGACCATCGGCCTCCTGCGGTGGCGCGATGTGCCCACGCGCCTGCACGCGGCGACTAAGCCGCAGGTGCTCGGCGTGCTTCTCATCGTCTCTGCGGTCGCGCTGGCGACGGGCACGTGGGAGGCGCTCGCTTTCGGCATCCCGATCGTGCTCATCCAGTTCGCGACGGCACCCCTCGCCGCGCACATGGTCGGTCGGGCGGCCTACCGCAACCGGACGACCGATGAAGAGAACCTCTACATCGACGAACTGCACCACAGCACGGAGCAGCCCGGCTCGACCGGGGCGGAGTCCCGCCCCGAGAGCTGAGTCCCGCTCAGATCCCCGCTTCGCGGACGTCTTCTTGCGCCTGCGGCGAGGCCGTACCCTCGGCGGGTTCCGGCGTCTCGGTGCGGTGGTCGAGCTCGCGCGCTTCGCGCTCTGCGCGGCGCCCCTCGGCCAGGAAGGCGAGGCGGTTCAGGCACTCGTGGTTGCGCGCGACGAGCATCGGCTTCCACAACAGGCCGGGCAGGTACGCCGCGGCCCCGGACACCGGTTCTTCGACGATGGTTACCGCCGTGCCGTCGCCGTGGGGGCGGGCGTCGATGCGGATGACCCCTCGACCCAGGATGCCGGCCTCCGGCCGCAACCGCAGTCGACGCGGGGGGTCCCACTCGACGATCTCGGTCTGGTCGTGGATCAGCACGGGCCAGACTCCCAGCGAGTGGTGGATGCGCGATCCCTCGCGCGGCCACTGTTCGTCCACGTCGCGCATGCGCGCGGCTCCCACGACCCAGACGGGATACAGCCACCCGTCGGAGAGGACGGCGAACAGGTCGTCGGGCGTGCAGCGCATCAGGCGCGTGTTGCGGGCGGCCATGGCATCCTCCGGTCGGCGTGCATCCGACTGTAGGCCGCCGCGGGATTCTACCCCGCGCCCCTTGACGTGCTGCGCCCGCGGGAGGGGCCGGAAATCATTGCCGGGGCACTGTCCCGGCCACGATTCTCGGCCTCTCGCGCCGGTGGACGCACACCGAAGCCGACCTCCACGACTCCACCACCCTCATCGCGATCGGCTGGCTATCCCAGCGCTCCGGAGCCCGCGACGTCGCCGCCCCGCTGCGCTCCCTCGCCGGCGTCACCGGCATCCCCTCCACCACCGTCGACCGCTCCGTCCGTCGCCTCAAGGCCGCCGGATGGATTACCCGCGTCCGTGAAGCAGACGGCGCCGACGGAGCAGTCTGGCGGGTCTCGGAGAAGTTCTCCACAAGCGGTAAACAAGTCGGGCCACTTCACGACATGACCGCCCGCCCTCCGGCCCAGCTTCTCGATGCCAGAGCCGCCGTGCTCAACGACCAAGAGAGCCGCCTCGAAGCCGGCCGACACGATGTCTTCACCCGCGGCGGGCTCGGACCCACAGCCCGCCGTCTCTACGAAGCCCTCACCCGCCACGGCACCGACGACGACCAGGTGAGAAACCGTGCCGGCATGGCACCCTCCCGCACGCTACGTGGCCTCAGCACGTCGGTTCGTTCCGGTGGGGAGGAACGCGCCGGCCCCTCGTTCTTCATCGGTGGTGCTGGGCGCGTTCGGGCATATGCCAGCAGCCCCCCACCGTCACCGCCAGGTGCGAGAACTCTTCGACACCGACTGCGTCTTCTCGCGCAGCATCACGATTGGAGTCTTCGCTCCCATGCGCTGACGCCGCGCCTGGCGGTCATTTCGGCCGCTCGTTACTGCCGACCGGACGTCACGATTTTGCGCTCTTGGGGTCTACTGGACAGATTACGAAACAGAACCTCATTGCGCTTGTCTGTCCATGTGCGGCATAGAGTCGCACCTCATCAAGGGGGAAGCGTGAAGAAGAAACTGGCTGTGATCGCCTGCACGGTCTCGTTGCTCATCTCATTGACAGCCGGAGCCGCGCATGCGGACGACGCTGAAACGGACGAACTCGTGTTCGGCACGGCCTCTGCAACGACAACTGTCGTTCCGAAGACCATGTCCGATCAGGAAATCAGCGCATACGGGGGCAGCGGGTTTCGTGCGATGGCCGCTGGCGACTTCTGCAACATCGTTCCGGGGCAGATGTGGAAGCGAACCTCGGGCAGCGGGTACCGGTTCGGCACCGTTGGTGGGAAGCCTCGCATGGCCAACTGCACCAGCGGCGTCAGATCCACCAAGCTCGAAAGCTATGTTTACAAGAGGATTGGCTGGGCGCAGTGGCCTCAGGTCGCCGGACCGTTTGTGAGCCGCGGGACGGGAAACATGCAGCAGCTTTCCGTTCAGTACATCTGCAAGGGGCTCGACCAGAACGCTTTCCAGGTCATCATCATCGGGACGGGAACGAACTCGCGCGGCCAGACCTCCGTGGGAAGGGATTCCACAGGTTCATACACCTTGAGCTGCAGCTGACTTAGGGTGTCTGCTGCCGACACTGGTATCGGCAGCAGACACCTGCCTCACATCGCAATAGTGGTTGAACGGTCAGTGATTCTCCACGGGACTTCAAACTCGGAGAACTTCAATCCGGTCGGCGACATCTCGCTCACTTTTTCGGCGTACTCTTCCGCATCAACGGCGTTGTCAAAGACGCCGAAGATTCCAGCTGTGGGTCCCTCGTCATCGAAGACGATCCAGACTCTGTTCACAAAACGAAACTTTAGTCCGACTCGCCCCAACCGCTGCGTTGGCAGTCGCGACGTACGCGTCGGACCACTTCACAACTCGACCGCCCGCCGGGTTCCTCTCCAGCTGCCGCTGACCGTCAACGCCATAATGGACGGACCCCAGGCCATGGCGCCGGTGTGCGCCCACAATTGGCACGGCCGAGCTCCCGCCGGCTCGCCCGCACCCAATGTGGATGACACCCCCACAGTCCCCACTTGAGACGAGGGGCGTGTGCCCCTCGAACACCCCCAGAAGGGCCTGCGGCCCTTGCTCGCCCCCGTGCATGTCCGCCGAACCCTCATCCGAGCGGTACGGGGCTCTCAGCCGCGCGTGATGTCGGTCACGGCACCCTGGGCCAGGCGCAGCCGTCGGCGGGCCCGGCGGGCGACGGCCGAGTCGTGCGTGACCACGACCAGGGTCAGGCCCTCGGCGTTGAGCTCCTCGAGCACGTCGAGGATCTCGTCGCGCATGCGTTCGTCGAGATTGCCGGTGGGCTCGTCGGCGAGCAGCACGCGGGGCTGCTTCGCGACGGCCCGGGCGATCGCGACGCGCTGCTGCTGACCGCCCGAGAGCTCGCCGGGGCGGTGATCGGCGCGGTCGGCGAGACCCACGCGGGTGAGGGCTCCGGTCACGCGGCGGCGGCGTTCGTCGCGGTCGAGCCCGAGGGGTTCGAGGCCCATGTCGACGTTCTCGGCGGCGGTCAGCGTCGGAATGAGGTTGAAGCCCTGGAAAACGAATCCGATCTCTTCGGCGCGCAGCTTCGCGAGCTGGCTGTTCGACGCCCGGGCAATATCCAGCTCGCCCAGCACGACCGACCCGGTCGAGGGCCGGTCGAGGGCCCCGAGCATCTGCAGAAGGGTCGACTTGCCGCCGCCGGTCGGGCCCTGGATGGTGACGAAGTCGCCCACGGCGATCTCGAGGTCGACGCCGGCCAGCGCCTGCACCGTGCGATCGCGCTGGCGGTAGGTGCGGGTGACGCCCGTGAGGCGGTATGCGGTGGCAACGGACGGGGGAGCGGTGACGATCATGAGGTCTCCTTCGAGGGAATGGGGGATGCCGCTCACGCGACGGACCGGAGGGCGGCGGCGGGGCTGAGGCGCGCGGCGCGCCACCCGCCGAAGGCACCGGCGAGGACTCCACCGAGAACGGCGATGCCCACCGCGGCGACCACGACCAGCGGAGTGACGGGAGCACTCAGCACGATGTCGGTGGCCTGGGCGGCGGCCTGGCCGAAGCCGCCGGGGCCTCCGCCTCCGGGCCCGCCCTGGCCACCGGGGCCCGTCGCCTCGGCACCCACCGAGACGGTGGGCGAGATGACGTTGACGAGCAGGATGCCGCCGAGGCCCAGCAGCAGACCCGCGGCGCCGCCGATGAGTCCCTGGACGAGCGACTCGCCCGCGACCTGGCGCACGATGCGTCCGTTCGACCACCCGATCGCCTTGAGGGTGCCGAACTCACGGGTGCGCCGCGCGACGCCCGAGATGGTGAAGAGCACGGCCAGGGCGAGAGCGACCAGCAGCACGACGGCCGACAACCAGGTGCCGAGGTTCGTGATCATGGTCGATGCGCTCGAGAGCGAGCCCGAGACGCTCGAGGCGAGCTCCGACTGCGAGCTGACGGTGGCGTCGGGGAGCGCGGCCGAGATCTCGCTCTGCACCGCGTCGATGGCATCCGCCGACGAGGCCTGCACGTACACCGTCGAGACGACGTCTCCCGTGCCGGCGAGAGTCTGTGCGACATCGAGGGGGAGGTAGACGTTCGCGGCGGTGTCGGCGTCGGCCGAGGCCGAGGCGACGACGCCGACGACCTGCAGCGCCGTGCCGGCCACCTCTACCGTGCCGCCGACCGCGAGCCCCGCGCTCGCCGCGTAGGTCGCGTCGACGACCGCGACGTCGGTTCCGGCGTCGGCCGAGGTGAGCGCGCGGCCCTCGGTCACGGTGACCGACGAGAGCGGACCGACGGATGCCGCGGGGTCGACGCCGAGCACGCTGAAGGAGTCCACACCGAAGGCGCTGCCTCCGTCGCCACCGGGTCCGCCCGCGGGGGGAGCACCCATCTCGCCGGCACCCTGCCCCGACTCCGTTCCCGATGCGGCGCTGCGATCGGGCACCTGACCCGAGAAGGTGGTGTTGGTCAGCGCGAGCGCGCCGGTCGCGGCCGATACCCCGTCGAGGCCCGAGACCGTGGAGACGGCGGCGGCATCGAGCGTGCCGCGCCGCATGTCGGTCATGAGCCGCGATTGGCTGAGAGTGGTGGTGCCGTCGGCGCTCGCTCCTTCTCCGGCGCCGAAGTCGAAGCGCGAGCCGCCGCCCTGACCCGGCTCGGACTGCGCGCCGGTCACGGTCAGGTCGGTGCCGACCCCGTACACCGTCGACAGCGCCTGCGACTGCGCGTCACGCACGCCCGCCGATAGGGCGTTCACGACGATGACGAGGGCGATCGCGATCGCGAGCCCGACCGCGACGATGACGGTCTGTTTGGTGCGGCCGGCGAGTTCGCGCCGCAGGTAGGTGCCGTACATGCTTCTCCTTCCGGACGCGGGGTGCGGCCGTCGCGTCGACCGTAGGAACGGCACCCTCACCGCTCCCTCAGCGTTTCTATGAAGCAGGTATGTCGCGTGACGCCGGCCCCGCCGGGAGTGCATGCTGGCTGTCATGGCATCCCGGCCCGCACCCCTCGCCCGCCCCGACGGCTCCCCCGTCCGCGCCCTCATCGTCGACGACGAGGCCAATCTCAGCGACCTGCTGCGCATGGCGCTCGAGAACGAGGGGTGGGAGGCCCGCACCGCCGCGAACGGGCAGGAAGCACTCGGCGCGATCCGGGAGTTCGGCCCCGACCTGCTCGTGCTCGACATCATGATGCCGGGGCTCGACGGCATGGAACTGCTGACGCGCATCCGGGCCGCGGGCAACGACGCGCCCGTCCTGTTCCTCACGGCGAAGGACGCCGTCGAAGACCGGATCGCGGGCATCTCGGCCGGCGCCGACGACTACGTCACCAAGCCGTTCAACCTCGAAGAGGTCGTGGTGCGGTTGCGGGGGATGGCGCGACGCCACGTCGCGGTCATCGCCGACGCTGACCCGCGGTTGCGCGTCGGCGACCTCACGCTCGACGAGGAGTCGTACGAGGTCGAGCGCGGCGGCATCCCGATCAAGCTCACCGCGAAGGAGTTCGAGCTGCTGCGCTACCTCATGCAGAACCCGCGTCGCGTGCTGAGCAAGGCGCAGATCCTCGATCAGGTGTGGGACTACGACTTCGGCGGCAACGGCAGCGTCGTCGAGATCTACATCTCGTACCTGCGCAAGAAGATCGACACCCTCGGCGACCCGCTGATCCACACCGTGCGCGGTGTGGGGTACTCGATCAAGACCGTCTGATGCGTGGTCGGTGGACGCTCCGGCGCACCCTCGTCGTCGGCACGAGCGCGCTCGTCGCTCTCGCGTTCCTCGTCATGAGTCTCGCGACCGTCATCGCGCTGCGCTCGTTCACCCTCGACCGCCTCGATCAGCAGGTGCGCGAGGGCCTGTCGTTCGCGGTCGGGCACGACGGATCGGGCGGGCCGTTCGGCGGGGAGCGTCCCCCACAGCGGGATGCCGGCACTCCGGCCCCGCGCATCGGCAGCCTGCAGGCGGTGGTCGACAGCGACGGCTCCGTGCAGGCGTCGGCCTACACGCGCTCGGACGGCACCGAGCTGACGTTGAGCGACCAGGAGGTCGCTCGACTGCGTGCGGAGGTGCCCACCGACCGCACCCCGACGACCATCGACTTCGGGGGAGACCTCGGCGAGTTCCGTGTCGCCGCGGCCGAGAACGACGGCGCGACGGTGTTCGTCGGCAGCTCGCAAGCGGATGTCACCGCGACGACCTCGGCGTTGACCGTCATCCTCCTGGCGGTCTCAGCCGTCACCCTGATCGTCGCGATCCTGGGGCTCTCTCTGTTCGTCCGGCGCAGCCTGCGACCCCTCGATCGGGTCGCCGCGGTCGCGCAGCGCGTGTCGACCCTGTCGCTCAGTGCGGGAGCGGTGGACATCCCCGACCGGGTGGCGGCGGCGGACACCCGCGCCGACACGGAGGTGGGGAGGGTCGGCTCCTCGCTCAACGACCTGCTCGGGCACGTGCAGTCCTCGCTCGCGGCGCGGCAGCACAGCGAGGACCAGCTGCGACGCTTCATCGCTGACGCGAGCCACGAGCTGCGCACACCCCTGGCGAGCATCCGCGGATACGCGCAACTCTCGCTCGGCGAAGACGCCGCGATGACGCCGACCCAGGCCCGCTCGTTCGACCGGATCGAGTCGGAGGCCCGGCGGATGGCATCCCTCGTCGACGACCTTCTGCTGCTCGCGAGACTGGATGCCGGCCAGCCCCTGAGACGCGACGAGGTCGAGCTGACGCTCCTCGCCGTCGACGCCGTGAGCGACGCGCAGGCGTCGGATGCGACGCACGAGTGGCGCCTGGACGTCGCCGACGACGACCTGATCTCGATCACGGGCGATGAGAATCGTCTTCGGCAGGTGGTGGCGAACCTGCTGCGCAACGCGCAGACGCACACGCCCGCGGGGACGACGGTGACGCTGTCGCTCGGGCGCGAGGGCGCGCAAGCCGTGCTGAGGGTGACGGACACGGGCCCCGGGGTCGACCCGAGCATCGCCGAGCGGCTCTTCGACCGCTTCGCGCGCGGCGACGACTCCCGCAACCGCGATGCCGGGAGCACGGGGCTCGGCCTGTCGATCGCCCAGGCCATCACGGCGGCGCACGGCGGGTCGATCTCAGTGCGGAGCCGGCCGGGGCGGACGGTGTTCGAGGTGCGGCTGCCGGTGTGAGGTCGCGGCCGGGGCGTGCCGGGGTGCTGTGCGCCGGTGGCCCCGGGGCCACTTTCCGCGCCCCGGGGCCACTCACGTACGGACTCGCAGCGGACCCGCCGCGGTGGCTCAGCCGATCAGGCTCGGCTGCAGGTCGCGCAGCGTGCGGTGGTGCGTCATCCGCGTGACGCCGATCGCCGCGACCAGCACACCGCCGACCATCCACGCACCGAGCACCAGCAGGTCGGGGCCGACCCGCGAGATGTCTCCGCCGTACATGACCTGGCGCATGGCATCCACGACGTATCCCATCGGCAGCACGTGGTGCAGGGCCGCGAGGGGCCCGGGCAGGGTCTGCCACGGGAACGTGCCCCCGGCGGTGACGAGCTGCAGCACCATCAGCACGAGGCCGAGGAACTGCCCCACCGACCCGAGCCAGACGTTCAGGGCGAGGACGATCGCCGCGTACGTCGCCGAGGCGAACAGCAGGATGCCGAGGGCCGCCCAGGGGTTCGCGAACGAGAACTGCAGGGCGAAGGCGAGGACCGTGAACAGTCCGACCATCTGCAGGGCACCGAGTCCCGCGGGGGTGAGCCAGCCGGCGAGGGTCACGCGGAAGGGCGAGCGCAAAGCCGTCACCGCGCGCTTCGACACCGGCTTCACGATGAGGAACAGAGCGTAGATGCCGATCCATCCGGCCAGGGCCGCGAAGAACGGGGCCAGGCCCGCGCCGTAGTTCTGCGCCTTCGTGACCGAGGTCGAGCCGACCGCGACGGGGTCGGAGATCGCCGCCGCCTGCGCCTGCCGGGTGGCCTGGTCGGAGTCGGGGATCTGGTTCACGCCGGCGGCGAGACCGTCGCGCAGCTGCGTCGCTCCGCTCGAGAGCTGAGCGATGCCGTCGTCGAGCCGGGTCGAGCCATCGCGCAGCTGCGCCGAACCGTCGCGCAGCTGAGAGGCCCCGGATGCCGCGGTGGCGGCGCCGTCGGCGAGCGTCGAGGCGCCGTCGGCGGCGCTGGAGGCACCCGTGGCCAGGGCGGCGCTCCCCGAGGCGACCTGGCGGGCCCCGTCGTCGAGCTGGTCGATCTGCTGCACGGTGTCCTGCACCCGTGAGTTCGCGGTGGTGAGACGCTCGCCGACGGGGTCGAGGCGCGTGAGGATCTGGTCGATGCGGGCCTGGTCGAGACCCGTGTCGGCGAGGGCCTTCGCGATGTCGGTCCGCGCCTGGGGCAGCTGGGAGGCGGCGTCGCCGGCGACCGAGCCGACCTGGCGGGCCACGGCGTCGAGGCGGTCGACACCTCCCGCCACCTGTGCGGCGCCATCGGCGACGCGAGCGGAGCCGTCGCGGAGCTGGGCGGTTCCGTCGCGCAACTGATTCGCCCCCGACGACAGCTGGGCGTTGCCGTCGGCCAGCTTCGCGGCCCCGTCTGCGAGGGTGGCCGAACCGGTCGCGAGCTGCGACGACCCGTCCTTCGCGCTCGCGAGACCGTCGACGAGTTGGGTCGCCCCGTTCGTGGCATCCACGAGCTTGACGCGAATGGTGTTCAGAGCGTCGAGCAGCGAGAGACCCGCCTCGTCGACGACCTTCTTCGCCACCGACGACTGGATGCGGGCCACGGCCTGCGTGCCGATCGTGGAGGCGAGGTAGTTGTTGGCGTCGTTCGTGCGCAGCTCGATGTCGGCCTGACGGGGCGACGAGCTCGAGAGCGACGCGACGGCCTCGGAGAAGTCGGCCGGCAGCGTGACGACGAAGTCGAAATCGCCCGCCTGCAGACCCGCGTCGGCCTGGTCGGACGAGACGCGGTGCCACTCGAAGGTGTCGCTGTCGAGCAGCTGCTCGGCGGCCTCGTCACCGAGGTTGCGTTGCTGGCCGTTCACCTCGGCGCCCTGGTCGTCGACCACGAGGGCGACGGGGACGTTCGACAGGTTGCCGTAGGGGTCCTGGTTGGCCCACAGGTACAGGCCGCCATACAGGATCGGAACCGCGAGCAGCGCGATGAGGGCGATCACCGACATGCGGGTCGAGGTGAGGCGGCGGAGCTCCGCCGTGATCATCTGCGGGATCTTCATCGGGCGACCTCCACCGTCTCGTCGAGGGCGTCGATCGTGGTCTTCGAGGCGTGGCCCGCGATCACGAGCACGGCGTACCCGCGCTCGGCGAACTCCTGCGCGATGCGCCACCAGGCGAGCGGTTCGCCGCCGTGGCGGTCGGGGGCGACCAGGACGAGCCCCTCGACGTCTTTCCGGATCGCCGCGAGCTCGAGCAGCAGGCGCACGCGCGCCGCGGGCTCGACGTTGCCGATGGCCACGTTCGCGAGCGAGTCGAGTCCGATGCCCTCGAGCCAGCGTGCGGCGGCGAAGGGGTTCGGAGCGTGCCCGGCGAACATCAGCTCCTCGGCGACCACGCCCGTGACGGTGACGTTCGACTCGGGCTCCGAGACCACCGGGGCGTCGACGAGCGCGACGCGGCGGCGAAGGGCCGAGGAGTCGGCCCGACCGTCGATGGTGACGCTGCCGCTGTCGATCTTCATGCGACCGGATGCCACGAGGCCCAGCACCGTGGGTCGCTGCTCGGTCTCGGCGACGACGAGTGTCGCGCGTCCGGTCTCGTACGCGGTCGAGGTCTCGGGCAGGGCGCTCTGCGCGCGGCCCTTCGTGACGGCGTTCAGGACGATCTTCACGGGGTCTCCAGATCGGGGTGCTGTTCCAGCAGGGCGCGGGCTTCGGTCCACGACAGACCGGCGATGCTCAGGACCGCGCACACGGCGATCGAGCGGGCCGTCGCCGAGCCGGCATCCACTCGGGCGACCACCATGCGGCCGGTCTCTTCGAGGAGGCGTGCGAGGGTCGGGGCGGGCAGATCCGTTCGCAGCTCCCCGGCCTCTTGCCCGCGGCGCACGATGCCGTCGATGCGGCGGCGCAGCGGCGCGAGGGCTTCGGAGGTCTCGGCGAGGTGGGCGTCGTCGAGGGCGAGGGCGGCGGCGGCCTGCACGTGGGCGGCCTCGCGCCACAGTTCCGACGCCAGGCGAGCGAGCGCGACGCGGGAGTCGGCGTCGTCGACGCGCGCGGCGATGTCGTTGAAGCGAACGGCGCCGGCGGCGATGACCTCGCGCACGATCGCGTTGCGGTCGTCGAAGTGGCCGTACAGGGCGCGGCGCGAGAGCCCGGCGCGGCGCGCGATCGTGTCGATCGAAGCGCGCGGGTCGTGGCCGATGGCCGCGGTGGCGGCGTCGAGGATGCCGGCGCGGTTCTCGACGGCGTCGCGGCGGGTGGGGGTGCTCACGGGTCACCAGTGTACGCCGAAAGTGCACGCACGTGTGCAACTTTATTCGTGTGAGAGGCCATCTGTTGTCGCCTGACAGGGTTCTCGGCGACAGTTTCTGGCCCCTCACGCCCCGGAACGCCGAAGAGCCCGCGGTGCCGGAGGGGCGCCGCGGGCTCTTCGGAGCGGTTCTCAGTCGGTGCCGGAGTCGAATGCGGCGGCTTCGCCCGCGGCATCCGTCGCCTCGGCCAGTCGCTCGCCCGCCGCGTCGAGCGGGGAGGCCGACTCGATGATGTCGTGTGCGCCACCCGCCGCGACGTCGCCCACGAGCTCGCCGGTGGGGCCGCCGAGCAGGCCCATCGCGGCGTACTGCTCGAGACGCGCGCGCGAGTCGGCGATGTCGAGGTTGCGCATGGTCAACTGGCCGATGCGGTCGACGGGGCCGAACGCGGCATCGCCGACGCGCTCCATCGACAGCTTCTCGGGCGAGTACGACATGCCGGATGCCACGGTGTCGAGGATCGTATAGTCCTCACCGCGACGCAGGCGCACGGTGACCGAACCGGTGATGGTCGAACCGACCCACTTCTGGATCGACTCGCGCAGCATGAGCGACTGCGGCTCGAGCCAGCGGCCCTCGTACATGAGGCGACCGAGGCGGCGACCCTGCTCGTGGTACGTCGCGAGGGTGTCTTCGTTCAGAATGCTGTTGACCAGACGCTCGTAGGTCAGGAACAGCAACGCCATGCCCGGGGCTTCGTAGACGCCGCGGGACTTGGCCTCGATGATGCGGTTCTCGATCTGGTCGCTCATGCCCAGACCGTGGCGGCCGCCGATCGTGTTGGCCTCGCGCACGAGCTCCACGGGGTCGGCGAAGCGCGTGCCGTTGATGGCGACGGGACGACCGGCCTCGAACTCGACGGTGACGTCTTCGGTCTCGATCTCGACCGCGGGGTCCCAGAAGCGCACGCCCATGATGGGCTCGACGATCTCGAGCGAGACGTCGAGGTGCTCGAGGGTCTTCGCCTCGTGCGTGGCGCCCCAGATGTTGGCATCCGTCGAGTAGGCCTTCTCGACGCTGTCGCGGTACGGGAAGTCGTGGGCGACGAGCCACTCGCTCATCTCTTTGCGCCCGCCGAGCTCGGTGACGAAGTCGGCGTCGAGCCACGGCTTGTAAATGCGCAGGGCGGGGTTGGCGAGCAGGCCGTAGCGGTAGAACCGCTCGATGTCGTTGCCCTTGTAGGTGGAGCCGTCGCCCCAGATGTCGACGCCGTCTTCTTTCATCGCGCGCACGAGGAGCGTGCCCGTGACGGCGCGGCCGAGCGGCGTGGTGTTGAAGTACGTGCGTCCGCCCGAACGGATGTGGAAGGCGCCGCAGGCCAGGGCGACGAAGCCCTCTTCGACGAGCGCCGTCTTGCAGTCGACGAGGCGCGAGACCTCGGCGCCGTACTGCGTGGCGCGGCCGGGGATCGACGCGATGTCGTCTTCGTCGTACTGACCGAGGTCGCCGGTGTACGTGCAGGGGATGGCGCCCTTGTCGCGCATCCAGGCGACGGCCACCGAGGTGTCGAGACCACCCGAGAAGGCGATGCCGACGCGCTCGCCGACGGGAAGGGACTGCAAGACCTTGGACATGCCCTCGATTCTATTGGGGACGGATGCCGAGCCCCGACGTCCGGCCGTGCGACGTCGTCGTCGGTCAGGTCATGGCGTCTCACCGCGCGCCGCCGGTACGGTGTGACCGTGAAGACCCCCCGAGACCCGGGAGTGCGGTCCCGCGCGGCCCGGGTCATCCTGACCTCTCTCGCCGTCCTCACGATCGGCTACACGGTCCTGGCGCAACTGCTCGCGATCATCCCGGTGTCGTGGACCATGTGGATCCTCCAGACGGAGGTGACGCAGTTCGTGGTGCTCCTGATCGGGCTGTTGCGCGATACGCTCGGCGTCTGGAACCTCGTGGTCGCGGTCGTCGGGCTCGCCTGCGCGGTCATTCTCTGGAGGTCGCGGCGCGGCATCCGGCACCTCCCGTTCTGGCTGACCGTCAGCGGAGCAGCGGGCACGCTCGGCGTCGTCACCAGCACGGCGCTGCTGGTCGCCTCGATCGGCTCGCTCGGGGTCGGGGTGAGTCCGCTGCTTCCCTCGCTGCCGTTCACCGGTCTCGGCAGCGGCCCGAGCCGCACGGTCACGCTCGGCACAGCGGATACGACCACGCTCCAGGCCGATCTGTACCTGCCCTCGGGCACAGCCCCGCAGGCGGGGTGGCCCGTCGTGGTCTCGATCCACGGTGGCGGGTTCTCGACCGGTACCCGCGGGCCGAACGCGTACACGGGCTTCCTTCCCGAGCACGGTTACGCCGTCCTCGATGTCGACTACCGTCTCGCATCGTCGACCTTTCACGCGTGGGATACGCAGGTCACCGACATCGGATGCTCTCTCGCCTGGATCGCCGACGACGGACGAGCGGAGAACCTCGATCCCGACCGCATCGCCACGCTGGGACTGTCGTCGGGCGGCAACCTCGCCGTCAACGCGGCGTACATGTCGGCGGACCGCACCCTCACGTCGAGTTGCTCTCCGTCGGGAACCCCGCTGCCCACCGTGCGCGCCGTGATCGCGGGGTACCCCGCGGTCGATCTGACGGGAATCGGGGATGCCACCGCGATCGCCCGCCAGGTCGAGCAGTGGTACATCGGAGGCACTCCCGCGCAATACCCCGACCGCTACCGCTTCACCGACTCGGCGAGCCACATCACGGCGGACTCTCCGCCCACCCTCATCTACCAGGGCACCCGAGACCATCTCGTGCTCGCCGATCGCACCCGCGACTTCGCCGACCTCCTGAGCGAACGCGGCATCGTGAACCGTTACGTCGAGTACCCGGGCTTGGAGCACGGCGCCGGCGACACCAATGGCACCCTGACCGCCGCCGCCGATGCGAGTCGGCAGCTCGCGCTCTACTGGCTGCAGCGCTACGACGGCTGACACGGCCGACGCGTGAGAGCGGCGCGGCCGAGCCGGCGCCGCTCCTGTGGGGCCCGATGAATCGTGGCGCCCGTCCGGGGGAGCACAGTGACGGGGCTCGGCCGTCCGGGGCGCCCCCCCCGGGCGGGTGCGACACCGGCGGGTCAGACCCGCACGACCTCGACCCCGGCGCGTGCCGCTGTCGCCAGCGCCCTCGAATCGGCTCGACCGGTCGTCACGACGGTGTCGAAGTCGGCGATCGAGGCGATTCGGTAGGAGCCGGTGCCGGGGAACTTCGTCGCGTTCGCGACGAGGATCGATCGATCGGCCGCCTCGCGCATGCGGCCCTTGATGCTGGCTTCGTGCGTCAGATCGGTCACGACGGCGCCTTCGGGCTTCACCCCGGCGCTACTGATCACGGCGACGTCGGCGTGCACCCGGGCGAGCGCCTCTTCGGTGAGCGGGCCGATCAGTGTCCGTGTCTTGGCGCCGAGCATGCCGCCCAGCAGGATCAGTGTCACGACGTCGTCGTCGCGCAGGGCGTCGAGCACGGCGAGGCTGTTCGTGATGACCGTGACCGATCGCCCACGCAGGTGCCGCGCCAATCGCATCGTGGTGATCCCGATGTCGAGCAGCACCACCTGGCCATCGCCGATCAGTCCCGCCGTGGCGCGCGCGATGGCCTCTTTCTCGCGGGTGTCGTCATCGAGCTCGCCGCCCGCGCCCGGTTCGCGGGTGCGGGCGACGGTCGCCCCGCCGTGAACGCGGCGCAGGCGCGCACCCAGCTCGAGGCGTTCCAGATCGCGACGGACGGTCGTGCCGCTCACGTCGAGCAGGCGTGATAGCTCGTCGACGGTCACGCTTCCGACGGCTTCGAGCCGTTCGAGGATCGCCGCCTCGCGTTGATGGGTCAGCACATCCACTCCTTCACGGGTTGGGCATCACTCTCCCGATGCTCATTTTCGCTCAGATTAACCCCCGTTGAACGGCTACCGGCGCTCATTTGAAACCTTCCCGTGAAGCGTCGTCACAAATGAGCGCGCGGGTTAGCGTGACACCGTTCGTCACCGTGGCCCATGGGACGACGCACCCGAACCCCCTTCCTCCCACAGGAGAACTCCGTGAAAAGTCCTCGCCTGATCGCCACCCTCGCCGCCGTCGCGGCTGTCGGGGTCACCCTGGCCGGCTGCAGCCCGAGTGGCGCGAGCGCCTCGTCGTCCGACGGCTCCGACAAGACCCTCACCGTCTTCCTCAGCGCTGACACGAACATCCAGGACCTCTGGCAGAAGACGCTCATCCCCGCTTTCGAGAACGACAACCCCGGTTACACCGTGAAGGTCGATTTCGACCTGCACGGGGCCCACGACCAGCAGACCGTGGCCAAGCTCACCGCGGCCACGGTGCAGCAGAAGGACCCCGGCTACGACTTGGTCGATGCGGGGTTCGTGACGCAGGTCGCGGCATCCGGGCTGCTCACCCCCGTGACCGCCGATCAGGTGCCCGCCCTCGCCGACGTGCCCCAGACCCTGTTGCAGGCGGGCGGCAACGGCGGAGTGCCCTATCGCGGGTCGAGCGTCGTGCTGGCCTATGACACCACGACCGTCCCCACCCCTCCGAAGACCCTCGCCGATCTCTTGAGCTGGATCAAGACCCACCCTGGGCGCTTCACGTACTGCGCGCCGAGCACGGGCGGCAGCGGCGCCTCGTTCGTCACCACGGTGCTCGACCAGAGCCTGTCCGCGGACGATCGCACCACGCTCGCGACCGAGGCGGCCCCTCAGCTGGAGAGCGGGTGGGACGCGGGGTTCGCAACGCTGGCCGGTCTGAACGCCTCGGTGTTCCAGAACGGCGTGTACCCGAACGGCAACAGCCAGGTGCTCGACCTGCTCGCGAGCGGGCAGATCTCGATGGCACCCGTGTGGAGCGACCAGTTCGTGACCGGCGTGAAGAACGGCCAGATCCCCGCGAACATCGCCTCGACGCAGATCTCCGACCCCTCGTTCACCGGCGGCGCCAGCTACCTCGGCATTCCCTCGGCCTCACCCCGCCAGGCCGGCGCCCAGAAGCTGCTCTCCTGGGTGCTCTCGCCCACCGCGCAGGCCCTCATCGCCGACAGCATCTCGGGCTACCCGGTGATCTCGCTCGACAAGCTGCCCGCATCGGTACAGGCGCTGTTCCCGAACGCCGACATCGCCAACCTGCGGCCCGGCTACTTCTCGGCCAACGCCGCCGACATGAACAAGGCCTGGGCCCAGAAGGTCCCCGGGAAGTGATGAGCGCCTCCACCGCACAGCGGGAGGCGCGCACCGCGGTCCGTCGAGCCCACCCGGCTCGGCGGACGGCGGTGGCCGGCTTCCTGCTCGCGCTCCCGCCGGTCGTGGTGATCGCCGTGTTCGTGGGGGTTCCCGTCGTGACCGCCCTCGCTTTCAGCGTGGGGTTCACCGGTGGCCTCAACAGCGTCATCGCCGCGGTCGGACAGAACGTGCACCGCGCGGACGGTCTCGTCCCCACCCTCGCGGCGTACGGCGACGTGTTCGGCGCCGACGACTTCTGGCAGAACCTCGGTCTGACGCTCGGTGTGACCGCGGCCAGCACGCTCATCGTCCTCGCGCTCGCCGGTGGCATCGGGCTGTTCCTCCGCCTGCACGGCGGGCGACTGGCGCGCGTGCTCTCGGCGGTCGCGATCGTGCCGCTGTTCATCCCCGTCGTCATCGCGTCGTGGGCGATCCTGACCTTCTACTCCGCCGACGGCTTCGTCAGCAGCCTGTTCGCCGCGGTCGGCCTCGATGCGCCGGTGTGGGCCTTCACCCCCGTCGCGATCATCATCGGCTCGGCGTGGACGTCTCTGCCCTTCGCCGTGCTCATGATCACGTCGGGTCTGCAGGCGATCCCCGACGCCCTGATCGAGGCCGCGCGCGATGCCGGTGCCGGCACCGTCCGCATCGTGCGGACCATCCTCGTGCCCATGAGCGCGGTGCCCATCGTCATCGCGGTGACGTTCACCGCGATCGGGGTGATCGGCTCGTACACGGTGCCGTACTTCACCGGGCCGAATGCTCCCACGATGCTCGGGGTGGCGCTGGCGAACTCGTTCACGTCCTACAACGAGCCGCAGCAGTCGATCGTCATGGCCTTCGTCGTCTTCGTCGCGGCATCCGGAATCGGCGCCCTGTACGTGTGGGCCAACTTCCGCAGCGCTCGTCGTGAGGGGAGGGTCTGATGCCCCGCTCGCTCGCCGCGGCCCTGCGCACCTCGGCTGCCGTGCTGTTTGCCGTCGTCCTGGTGGTCTTCGTGCTGGGGCCGCTCGTCTGGCTCGGCACTCACGCCTTCGCCGACACGTGGACGTACCCGCACCTGCTGCCGGACTCATGGACGCTGCGCTGGTGGTCGACCGTGCTGACCGACCCGCAGCTCGCATCGTCGATCCAGAGCTCGCTCGCCATCACGCCCATCGTGGTCGTGGTCGCGGCGGTCGTCTGCCTGCCGGCGGCGTACGCGTTCGCGCGGTTCGAGTTCCCCGGGCGGCGGTTGTTCCTGATCGGCCTGTTCGCCACGAACGCCTTTCCGAAGATGGGGCTGTTCGCCACACTCGCCTCGCTCTACTACGCGCTCGGTCTGATGAACACGGTCGCGGGGGTCGTGATCGTGCAGCTGCTCGGCACCATCGTCTTCATGACGTGGATTCCTGCCGCCGCGTTCGCGTCGGTCCCCCGGTCGCTCGAAGAGGCGGCGCGCGACGCGGGCGCCTCGCGCGTCCGTGTGTTCCTCACCGTCACGCTGCGCATGGCGCTGCCCGGCATCCTCGTGGGCTGCGTGATGGCTTTCCTCGCCGCCTTCGACGAAGCCCAAGGGACGTACCTCGTCGGCGCGCCCGACATCGTGACGATGCCGACCGAGATGTACTCCCTCGTCCTCAACTTCCCCAAGCAGGTCGCCGCCGTGTTCTCGATCCTGCTCGCCATCCCTTCGGTGGTGCTGCTGCTCGCCGTGCGCAAGCACGTCATGGGCGGTCAGCTCGCCGAAGGCTTCCAGCTCAAATGAAGGAGCCCGCTGTGACCATCGCGGCCGACCCGACCTCCCTCGCCCCCGCGCCGTCGGGGGCCTCCGACCCCTCCCCGGGGCTGCGCCTTCGCTCGCTGCGCAAGACACTGGGCGGGCGGACCATCATCGACGACCTCGACCTCACCGTGCAGAGCGGGGAGCTCGTCTCGCTGCTCGGACCCTCGGGGTGCGGAAAGACGACGACGCTGCGCATGATCGCCGGGTTCCTCGCCCCCGACGAGGGCGCCATCGAGATGGCCGGGCGGGATGTGACCCGGCTCGGCCCCGACAAGCGACCGAGCGCGATGGTGTTCCAGAACTACGCCCTGTGGCCGCACATGACCGTCGCCAAGAATGTGGCCTACCCGCTGCGTCTGCGCCGGCTCTCGCGCACCGAGATCGCCGAGCGGGTCGAGGCGGTGCTGCACCTGGTGAATCTGCTGCACCACCGCGACTCCCGCCCCCCGCGCATCTCGGGCGGTGAGCAGCAGCGCGTGGCCCTGGCCCGCGCGCTCGTGCAGGAGCCCGAGGTGCTGCTGCTCGACGAGCCGCTCAGCAACCTCGACGCGAAGCTGCGGGTGAAGGTGCGCGAAGAGATCCGCGACCTGCAGCAGAGACTCGGCATCACCACGGTGGTCGTGACGCACGATCAGGAGGAGGCGCTGTCGATCTCCGACCGGGTTGCGGTGATGAACGCGGGCCGCGTCGAGCAGTTCAGTGCGCCCGGCGAGCTCTATCAGCGACCCGCGACCGAGTTCGTGGCGACGTTCATCGGCTCGTTGAACCGAGTCGAGGGCGGCTTCGACGGGACGCGCCTCGTGCACGGCTCCGACGTCGTGGGGATCCGTCCGGAAGACGTGGTCTTCACGATCGATCCCCGGCCCGGCGCTCTGCTGGCACGCGTGGAGCGCGTCGTGCCGCACGGCCCCTTCCACCGCGTGCGCGTGCGCCGGGACGATGCGACCCTCGACGCCTTCGTGCCCGGCACGCCGCCCGCGGTCGGGGCGGTCGGGTACGCCTCGGTCGCCTCCGCCCTGGTGTACCGCGACGGTCTGCTCGTCGACAGGGTGTCACGGTGACGGCGCGCGCCTGCGCCCACCGCGGGGACTCGGGCATCCTGTGCGAGAACACCCTGCCGGCGGTGCGGTCGGCGCTCGTCAAGGGCGCGGCGGTCGTCGAGATCGACGTGCGTCTCACCGCCGACGGCGACGTGGTCGTGCTGCACGACCCCACGCTCGAACGGCTGTGGGGCGATCCGCGCGAGATCGAGAGCGTCCGCACCGCCGAGCTCCTCGCCCTCGGCGGGCCCGACCACCGTCCGCCCCTGCTCGCCGAGGTGCTGCCCCTGTTCGCCGCCGGCACCAGTCGGCTGGTGATCGACATGGATGCCGCCCGCCCGGCCGCGCCCGCCCACGCGGTCGTCGCGGCATCAGGCGTCACCGTCGACTGGTGCGGTCACCTCGCCGCTATGCGCGTCCTGCGCGAGATCGATGCCGACGCGCGTATCTGGCTGCCCTGGGGGCGGGAGGAGCCGCCCGCCGCTGCAGACCTCGAGGACCTGTCACCGGTGCTGATCAACGCGCCGTTCCCGGTCGTCGATCACCGGTTCGTCCATACCGTGCACGACCTGGGCCTGCCGGTCACGGCATGGACGATCGATGACGAGGGCGATCTCACCCGGGCGCTCGACCTCGGGATCGACACCATCACCACCAACCGCCTCGATCGCCTGCAGGCGATGATCGCCGCGCGATCGGCATCCATCGAGAAGGAACTGAACCGATGACACCCTCGGAGCTGTCGGCCGCCCACGAACTGGCCGTGAAACTCGCGCGATGGGCTATCGACGAGACGCGCGCGTATCGGGTGACCTCGGTGCACACCAAGGCCCACCCGGCCGACCTCGTCACCGAGCTCGATCGCGCCATCGAGAGAAGAGTGCGCGAGGTCGTGATCGACCGGTTCCCCGATCACGCGTTCGTCGGGGAGGAGTACGGGGGCAGTGCGAGAATCGGCGTACCGACCTGGTACCTCGATCCCGTCGATGGAACCACCAATCTCGCGAACGGCGTTCCCTGGACCGCCTTCTCGCTCGCGCTCGCCGTCGACGATCAGCCCCTCGTCGGCGTCGTGGCGGAGCCCTGGCAGAACGCCGTTTTCGAGGCGGTCGCCGGACAGGGCGCACGACGCGACGGCATCCCCCTGCACCTGCCGGAACACGCGCGGCTGCGCGGGGGAGTAGTCGGCACCGAGCTCGCGGGCCACGAGCCCTGGCCCGGGATGGACGACGTCGCGCTCTCGCTCACCGCGGCGTTCTGCACGCTGCGCGTCATGGGTTCGGGAACGCTGACGCTCCTCGGGCCGGCCGCCGGTCGCGGATGCGCCGCGCTGGTGCACCGCTTCAGCCCGATCGATCACCTCGCCGCGGTGCTCATCGCCCACGAGGCCGGGGCCGAGGTGCGCGACGAAGACGGCCGCCCCTCGCTCTTCCCCCGCCGCGGCGGTGTGCTCGTGGCATCCGAGACCGTGGCCGATGAGATGTCCGCGTTGTGGTCGCGGGCTCTCGCCGGGGCGGCGCCGGAGGCCCGCACTGACGCGGCGATCAGCCGATCGTGACGCCGGTGATCGTGACCGGAGTCGCGGGAGCGCCGTCGGACGCGCCACCGGCCGTGCCCGCTGCGGCGATCTTCTTGACGACCTCGAGTCCCTCCGGCGACATGGTGCCGAAGACCGTGTAGTCAGGCTGGAGCTTCGTGTCGGCGTAGACGAGGAAGAACTGCGAGCCGTTCGTCCCGGGGCCGGCGTTCGCCATGGCGACGGTGCCCGCCGGGTACGTCTCGGTGCCGTCCAGCTCGTCGTCGAACCGGTAGCCGGGGCCGCCGAGGCCCGTGCCGGTCGGGTCGCCGCACTGCAGCACGAAGATGCCCTGCGTGGTCAGGCGGTGGCACTCGGTGTTGGTGAAGTACTGCTGCTGCGCGAGCGAGACGAAGCTCTCGACCGTGCAGGGCGTGCGCTCGCCGTTCAGAGTGATCGGGATGGCTCCGGCGGAGGTCTCGAGCGTCGCTTCGATCTTCCCCGTGGGACGCTCGGTACCCGCGGCCGGCGGGGTGACGTCCGCCGACGGCTGCCCCGACGTCGGGTACGAGCAGTCGCCCGAGGCGGCGCTCGCGCTCGACGTGCTCGACGCGGGGGCGGGCGCGGACGTGGACGTGGTGCTCCCGGCGCAGCCGGCGAGCAGAAGCAGGGCGGAGGCGGCGACGGCCGCGGACATCAGTCGAGTACGCACGCCTCCAGGGTAGGGCGTCGCCCCCGACCCGTCAGCGCGCGTCTCGTTCCCCGGGCGCCGGGTCGATCGGCATCCGGATGCCGCGTGCCCGACCGATCGCGATGACACCGCACGCGAGGGCGACGATGGCCGCGGCGATGACGACGATGTAGACCGCGACGCTGCTCCACCCGCCGGTGCTCGGATCGAGGAAGGGGTAGGGGTACCAGAAGGGGGCGCCCGTCGTGGGGTTGGTGATGAGCGGCGCGCGCAGGAGCGTGTACACGATCCAGGCGATCGGGAAGATCGCCGCCGCGAACGCCGCCGACCAGGGCAGGCGTCGTCGCGCGGGTCCAAGGAGCACATCGAGCAGCAGGAACAGCGGGCCCCACACGTGCATGATCTCGTTCGACCAGCCGAGCGTCTCCGGCTGCAGGGGGATGCCGCGCAGCAGCAGGTTGTAGACGACGCCGGTGACGATCATGTAGGTCGACACGAATGCGAGGGCCGTCGCCAGGGCAGGAGGATCGACCTCGACACGTCGGCCGCGCGCGAAGAAACGGACGCCGAGCCACGCGATGACGATCGCCGACGAGACGTTGGAGAGGATCGTGAAGAAGCTGAAGAAGTTGGCGACCACCGTCGCGACATCTCGGCCCTGCCCGACGGCCTCG
This sequence comes from Microbacterium sp. 1154, assembly GCF_031455375.1. Taxonomy (NCBI): domain Bacteria; kingdom Bacillati; phylum Actinomycetota; class Actinomycetes; order Micrococcales; family Microbacteriaceae; genus Microbacterium; species Microbacterium sp. 1154. Next base: position 621,564 of record NZ_JAVDSN010000001.1, read on the forward strand.
GCCGTCGACGACGCGAGCTGCGCCCCCACCGCGACGAGGACCATCACCGCCACGGCCACGCGCGCCGCGTTCCACCCGGTCGCCCATCCGTGCGATCTCTGCATCGACTCAGGCTAACGAGGGCTCCGATGCCGACGGAGGGGTTGCGGTAGATGCCGTGCCTCCGGCCGCGTGACCTGACGTCTCATCGATCGGGTTGGTCGCCCGCACGCTTTTGTGAGTACGCTCGTACTAACACCGGAACCATCGGAAGGGCGCTCATGATCCTGGTTGCGATTCTCGTCTGCGAGGTGGGTTTCTGGGTTGCGATCCTCGCCGGCCTCAGTGCTCGGTACGTGCTGAACCGCCCGAAGCTGGGCGGGCTGCTGCTCGTCGTGGCTCCGATCATCGACGCGGTCCTGCTGGTTCTCGTGACGGTCGACCTCCTCCGTGGGGGGACGGCCTCCTGGCATCACGGTCTGGCCGGTCTCTACATCGGAATATCGATCGCCTACGGGCACCGCATGATCGCCTGGATGGATGCCAGATTCGCTGCGCGTTTCCGGGGGGCACCGCGGCCGACGCCGTTGTCCGGCGTGGCGTACGCGGTCGCCTGCTGGAAAGACGTGGCCCGCACGCTGCTCGCTGCCGCCATCACGACCGCCATCCTCGGCGGCCTCGTCCTTGTCGTCGCCGACCCCGCTCGCACGACGGCGTTGCTCGGCATCTTTCCCGTCCTGGGCATCGTTGTCGTCATCGACGTGCTCTGGGCCATCAGCTACTCCCTCTGGCCGAAACGCGCACGTCCGGCGGAGGCAAAATGAACTATGCCCCGCCTTATCGACCATGACGCCCGCAACGACGAGATCGCGGCTGCCTCCTTCCGGGTGCTGGAACGTGAGGGGCTGACCGGGCTATCGGTACGGAAGGTCGCGGAAGAAGCAGGGATCGCCGCTGCATCATTGCGGCGCGCGTTCCCGACGCAAGACGCTCTGCGCCAGTTCTGCTTCGAACGGATCCGCGTTGCGGTGGCAACGCGGCTGAACGCCGTGACAGGCGATGCCCGAGAGCGCGCTCTGCAGGCGTTGAAGGAGTTCCTCCCTCTCGACGACCCCCGGCGGACCGAGCTCGTTGTGCAGCTTCAGCTGAGCCGGCTGGCTGCGGGTGATGACGCCATGCGGGTGAATGCCGAAGACCTTCATGACGGAGTGGGTGGTGTGTGCGCGGCATTGCTGGACGACTTGTTCGAGGCGGGCCTACTGGCAACCGACATCGATCTGGACCTTGAAGCAGTCCGCCTCCACGCCCTCCTCGACGGGCTCGCCCTTCATCTGTTGTGGAACGTGTCCGGCGACCCAGAGGACCACGCCGATAGGGTGCTTGCCCGCCACCTCGACAGTCTGGCCACGTGAGGCCGCCCCCTTGCGCCGTGACGCGCTGTCGAGGTTTCGGTCACGCAGGAGAACCGGCAACTCCGTCGACACGCGGGAGCGCCACACGCGCCGGCGGTTCAGGAGCCTGCGATGTCATCCGCCTGATTCTGACGGTGGCGGCGCACCCGCATCTTCGTAGAGCACCGGTCTGAGCAGTACGCGCGGTTGTGACGTGGGGAGGCATCCAGGAAAGGTGTGATGCACCCCTCGGCTTCGCACTCGTGGATGTACTGGGCTTCGCCGCTGGAGAACGCGGCGAGTGCGGCGCCGATGACGCGTTCGGCCACGTGTCCGACCATTCCGGCGCGGAAGCTGAGGAAGCCGATGGGTTCGCCCAGAGCGGTGATGCGAGGGGTGAGGCCGTAGGTGTCCACGAGATCGCCCAGGTGAGACGGCGCGTGGGGCGCCGCGGGGTCGAGGAGCACTGTCGCCACCTTGTCGCGGAGCAGTCGGATCTCTTGTAACTCCGCGAGACTCGCGTCCCGTCGTGCGGAGTGCGCGGTGCTACCGGGAAGGATGCGCTCGAGATCCTCCCAGCCGCGAAGCTCTTCAGGCCAGGGGCCCACCTTCCGCGTCGCGATGAGCGCAATGACGCGCTCGAGCTCATCACGGGCGGCATGACGAATAACCATGGTTACATGGTCTCAGGTAACGGAAGCAAACGCCAGTGTCCGTTACAGTCGAGAGATGTCTCGCTCCTCCCCGCTGAATGCCGTCCTCGGATCCAGCGCGTTCTGGCGCTACTCCGCAACGGCTTCTCTCATGCGCGCCCCCGTTCTCATGGCGGCGGTCGCTCTCACTACGACGAGCATCCTGATGACGGGGACTCTGGCCGCCGGTGCGGTGTTGGCGGCGTGGTATGTCGGAGGCACGGTCGTCGCCACGCCGGTCATGGTGCATGTGGTGGGCCTCCTGCCGCTGCGGCGGGTGCTGCGATGGCAGATGTTCGCCCACGCTGTCCTCTGGGTGGGAATCGCCGCGTGTTGGCTCACGGGTAGCGCTCCGTGGATTTCCGCGATGCTCGCCGCCGGCGCGGGCGCGATCATCGCGGGCAACGGAGGCGCGGTGCGAGCGTTGATGTCGGGGACAGTGCCCGCGGAGGCCGCACGATCCGCATCCACGGTCGATGTCACCTTCCTCGACATCCTCATTTTTCTGGCGCCGCTCGCAGCCGCCCTCGCCTCCCTCATCCACCCGGTCGCACCGGTCGCGACCGTGGCCGTGGTGGGGTTCGCCGCGGCCGCCGCGGTGTCGCTGACGTCGCGCCGGATCGTGGCCCATGGCGACCAGGGGCGAGAGCATCCCCACCGGCGCGGGGGGCGCCTCCGGTGGGATGCACAGGGTGTGTCGTGGATTCTGTTCAGCGCAGTGATCGGGCTCTACTTCGGGGCGATGGAGGTCGGAGCTCCTGGTCTCGTCGTCACCTACGGCTTCGAGGTGAGCCTCGCCTGGATGATCTTCCTCGTCCTTTCCGCGACCAGCGTGTTCGGCGGGTGGGTGGACGCGTCCCGACCGCAGAGCACTTCCGAGGACCGGTGGGCACTCGTCGGTGCCGCATCTATGAGTGCCGGCTGCCTTCTCTTGGCGTTCACCCCGCCGCTCGCCTGGGCCGTGATCGGATTGCTTCTGACCGGGTTGCCAGTCGCCACTCTGCTCGGTCTGCGCTCCCACCGCATCGACGTCCACGTGTCCCCGCCGCAGCGTGCTGGCTATCTGTCCTGGGCCTTCGCCGCACAGAATGCCGGCTTCGCGTGCGCGAGCCTCCTGCTGGCGCACGTCTCGCAACCGACGATGTTCGTCTGCACGGGCGTCCTCGTCCCCCTCGCTCTGCTCCTCGCGCTCCGTACGCGACATCCCCGGGCGCGCGTGGTGACGTCTGCGAGGTGATGCGCCCGCTGTGCGAGGGGCGAAATCTCTCGGATTTTCGGATCGGTCAGCGACGCAGCGTGGCGCTGGGCGACTCGGCGAAAGCTTTTTTGTACCGGGCGGAGAAGCGGCTGGCGTGTGGGAATCCCCACCGTGCGGCGACGTCTCGCACCGTGGTTCCCCGGGTGGGATTCGCGGCGGTGAGGTCTTGTCGGGCGCCCGCGAGTCGGACCGTATGCAGGTAGGCCATGGGGGTGGTGTCGTACACGCGGCGGAAGAATTGTTGCAGCCCCCGAGGTGACATTCGTACCGCTTGGGCGACGGCGAGGACCGTCATCGGCTGGTCGGCGTGCTCTTCTATGTACGTTCTCGACCGTCAGATGGTGTCCCACGGTGCTTGCTCGTCGTAGGCCGCAGGTGCGCCCGGATCCCAGGCCGGACTGTGGCCGTCCGCTTCTCCTGTATCGAGGTGGACCGTTCGCGCCGCGATCGTGATGACCGATGTGGGCGTCACGAGGAAGCTCAGTCGTTGTCCGTCGTCCGCGGTCACATCGACGAACCCGCCGCCGGATCGCACCTGGCGTGCGATCTCCGTTTTGAGCGCGTCGGCGTGCTCGATGGGGGCGAGCGTATACGTCACTTCGGCGACGGTGACGAATAACCGTTCAATCGACTGCGACATGCCGGGCAAGGTATCCCGCGCTCTTCGTGTTGCGGGCCCCCGTTGCGTGCGCCGAAGACGACGGTCACACTGCGCCTTCCCCGGTGCCAGCCACCGGAGTGCCCCCTCGTCGTCCGCTGATGAAGCGCCGCGCCCGCTCCCGGCGGCTCCGGCGTGTCGCACCCGCTCGATAGGATGGGGTGTACCGCCGGAATCAGACGCGAGGAGCGCACATGCCCGGAATCGTGATCGTCGGCGTCCAGTGGGGCGACGAAGGCAAGGGCAAGGCCACCGATCTGCTCGGTGAACGAACCGACTGGGTGGTGAAGTTCAACGGCGGGAACAACGCCGGACACACCGTCGTCATCGGTGACGAGAAGTACGCGCTGCATCTGCTGCCCAGCGGCATCCTGTCTCCGGGGGTCACCCCCGTGATCGGCAACGGCGTCGTCGTCGACCTCGAGGTGCTCTTCAATGAGCTCGAGGCCCTCAACGCGCGCGGCCTCGACACGAGCCGCCTCAAGATCAGCGCCAACGCGCACATCATCACGCAGTACCACCGCACTCTCGACAAGGTCACCGAGCGCTTCCTCGGCAAGCGCATGATCGGCACCACGGGGCGCGGGATCGGTCCGGCCTACGCCGACAAGATCAACCGCGTCGGGATCCGCGTGCAGGACCTGTTCGACGAGAACATCCTGCGGCAGAAGGTCGAGGGTGCTCTCGACCAGAAGAACCACCTGCTGGTGAAGATCTTCAACCGCCGCTCGATCACGGCCGACGAGATCGTCGACGACCTGCTGTCGTACGCCGAGCGCGTGCGCCCCATGGTGGCCGACACGTCGCTCCTGCTCAACGACGCGCTCGAAGCCGGCGACGTCGTCGTCTTCGAGGGTGGCCAGGCCACCATGCTCGACGTCGATCACGGCACCTACCCCTTCGTCACCTCGTCGTCGGCGACGGCCGGCGGCGCATCGACGGGCTCGGGAGTCGGCCCCAACCGGCTCGACCGGATCGTCGGCATCGTCAAGGCGTACACGACCCGCGTCGGATCGGGTCCCTTCCCCACCGAGCTGTTCGACGAGAGCGGCGACTGGCTGCGCTCGCGCGGCTTCGAGTTCGGCACGACCACCGGGCGTCCGCGCCGCGTCGGTTGGTACGACGCCCCGATCACGCGCTACGCGACGCGCATCAACGGCATCACCGACCTCGTGCTGACCAAGCTCGACATCCTCGGTGGTCTCGAGCAGATCCCCGTGTGTGTCGCGTACGACGTCGACGGCGAGCGGTTCGACGATCTGCCGGTGAACCAGACCGACTTCCACCACGCGAAGCCGATCCTCGAGTACTACCCGGGCTGGAGCGAAGACATCTCCACGGCGCGCACGTTCGACGACCTGCCGCAGAACGCCCAGGACTACGTGCTGGCGCTCGAGAAGATGAGCGGCACGCGCATCTCCGTCATCGGCGTGGGCCCGGCCCGCGACCAGGTGATCGTGCGCCACGACCTGATCGACTGATGCGTTTCTGGGTCGGCGCCTACGCCCCCGACACCGGGTCGGCGGAGGGCATCGGCATCCTGCAGGCGGGGGAGCACGACGCTCTCGGCGCCGGCGGGCCTCTCGGCATGGTGGCCACCGCGGCCGCGGTGCCCGGGTCTGCGTCGTGGCTGGCTGCTCACCCCGCGAACGACGACATCCTGTACGCCGCGGTCGAGTTCGACGGCACCGTCCAGGCGTTCCGCCGAACGAGCGAGACGCGGCTGACCCCCCTCGGCCCGCCCGTCGAGGCCGGCGGTGCGGTCTGCCACGTCGCGGTCTCGCCCGACGCGTCGTTCCTCGTCGCGAGCTGCTGGGGTGACGGGCGCATCGTCCGTATGGCGCTCGACGCCCAGGGCCGGCCGTCGCGTCCGGTGATCGCCGCCGACGCCGCCGACCCCCACGGATCGGCGTCGGAGGCCGACGGCGTCTCCACCGGCGCCCGGGTCTCGGGCGCCGTCGTGCCCGACCTCGCCGCGGCAGCGCGCGCGCTCCGCGAGGCCGCGGGCGATGAGTACTCGCACCTGGTCCCTGACTACGACGACGTGCCGCTGACCGACGCGGAGTCAGAAGAAGCTGCGGTCGGTGCGCGCGTCTCGCGGGCCCATCAGGCGGTATTCCTGCCCGGGGGGCTCGTCGCGACGACCGACATGGGCTTCGACCTCGTCCGCTTCTGGCGCCCGAACGACGGCGGCCTACGTCTCGTGCAAGACGTTTCGCTGCCGAAGGGCAGCGGCCCGCGGCACGGGCTCTGGCATCCCTCGGGTCACCTCTACGTCGTGACCGAGCTGAGCTGCGAGGTCTTCGTCCTGGCGCCGGACCGCGCGGGGCGCTGGCACGTGATCTCGGGCCAGCCGCTCCTCGGCACCCTCGACACCGACACGGCCGCCGAACTCTCGACCAGCCGCGACGGAAGCACGGTGTACGCCGGCGTCCGCGGCAGCGACACGGTGGGCGTGCTTTCGGTTCGCGGCCACGGCGAGGAGCTGCAACTGCTCGCTCTCGCCGAGACGGGCACGCACTGGCCCCGGCATCACCTCGTCGTCGACGACACCCTGCTCGTCGCGGGCCAGCTGGCGCACGAGATCGTGTCCCTGCCGCTCGACACCCGCACCGGCGTACCGGGCCGCGTGCGCCACCGCACGCCGTCTCCGTCGCCGACGCGGCTGCTGCCGATGCGCTGAGCCCGGCACGTAGGGGCCATACGGCGATACGACCTGCGGCCTTCTCCGCGAGACGGGCGAGCTCGCTCAAGGCGCTAACGCCTGGCGCGTCGCCGCGGGAAGGTTCGGCGGCGGTGCTCCTCGCGCGCCCACGGACCACGCGTAAACGCGATCCACGCGCGGAAACGCGAGGGCAGCGCGTTTATGGGCGCGGGGAGCGTTTATGCGTGGGGGGCGCCATCAACGGGGGGCGCGACCCCGGCATCCGAGGCGTGCCGGGTATCTCGCCGACCGACCACGCATAAACGCCATCCACGAGCGGAAACGCGAGGACACCGCGTTTATGGGCGCGGGGAGCGTTTATGCGTGGGGGGGCATCGCCGCGTGGCGCGGGCCCGGCATCCCCGCGCAGTGTCGCGACGCAGCTCTACTTCTTGGCATCCTGTCGCGGGATGACGACCTGTTTGATGATCAGCAGCACCGAGGCGGTCACGGGGATCGCGACGAGTGCCCCCAGTAGGCCCAGCAGCGTGCCGCCGACGAGGGCTCCGATCACGACGAGAGCCCCCGGGATCGAGATCGTCCGGTTCATCACGCGAGGCGTGAGCAAATATGCCTCGATCTGCATATAAACCAGGTAGACGATGGCGAAGACGAGGCCCGCGGTCGGGCTGACGATCAGAGTGAAGACCGTCGCCGTCGCCCAGAACAGGACGGAGCCCACGAGGGGGATGAGCGTGATCCCGAAGGCGAGAGCGGCGAGCAGCGCCGCGAAGGGCTGCCCGAGGATCGTGAGGACGATGAAGGCGAAGACGGCGTTGCACAGCGCCAACACGACCATTCCGGCGAGGTAGCCGCCGACGGAGTCGGTGATCTGGCCTGTCATGTCGGCGACCGTCTCGCGGCTGCGGGCGGGGGTCAGGCGCACGAGAGAGTTCTTCATCTTCGGCAGGGATGCCAAGAAGTACAGGCTCAGCACCAGCACGATGATCGCGCCCGAGATGAACGTGCCGATGCTGACACCGACCTGCAGAAGGCCCCCGCCGATCGCGGCGATGTTGGCGGGGTTCGTGACGAAGCCCTGCACCTCTTTCAGCACGTCGCCCAAACTGTCGCCGAAGTTGTTCTCGACCCACCGCACGGCGTCGCTGTCGATCAGGTCGTTCACGAAGGTGGGGATGTCGCCGACGAACTGCTCGACCTGTCGGACGACCGGCGGGATCAGCAGCCACAGGGCGCCGGCGAGGATGATGGCGAGACCGCCGAACACGATCACGATCGACCACGCGCGCGCGAGTCCGCGGCGCACCAGAAAGCGCACGAGCGGGTCGAGGGCGAGTGCAACGAACAGTGCGATCGCGATGTAGACGAGCACGGTCGACAGGTTCGAGAGCGCGAGGCCGAGGAGGATGGCGGTCAGCCCGCCCAGCGTCAGGAAGAACCCGGCCGCGTAGGGGCGCGAGAGGGCCGACCAGACCGGCTTGTCGCGCGACGTCGTGGCCCCGGCGTCTGCGCCTTCGGCGGTGGGGTCGGGACGCGTGGATCGGCTCATGCTCACACTGTAGGACTCCCTGAGAGTCGTCCTCGGGGGCTGGCGCCGACCGGTAGGGTCGGAGCGATTGAGGAGGACACATGACCGAGGCCGATCCTTCGACGATTCTGCAGGGGCTCCGCGGCAGCATCGACAACATCGACGCCGCGCTGATCTTCCTGCTGGCGGAGCGCTTTCGCTGCACCAAGCAGGTCGGCGTGCTGAAGGCGAAGCACGGGATGCCGGCATCCGATCCCGCTCGGGAAGAGCAGCAGATCGCGCGGCTCATGCAGTTGGCCGAGCAGGCCGACCTCGATCCCGCCTTCGCCGAGAAGTGGTTCAACTTCGTCGTGGCCGAGGTCATCCGTCACCACCGGTCGGCCGCCGCGCAGCCGGGAGCCGACTGACGCGCTGTCGTATCGCCGAGGTCCCGCGTCTCAGCTCCGCGACACGCCCGGGCTGACATCGCGGGCGGCCCCGCCGGAAGGCGCGGACGCATCTCGCCTACACGCGCACGCGTGCCACACGGCATCAGGGATCGCAAGGTCGTGGGCGATTTGCCAGCAATTCCCTCAGCGTGAAACGTTGGTAGAGGCCCGATCACGGGCCGCCCACCCGACCAGTCCGCGGTCGCCGGTGACGACTCGGGGGAGTCGACCCGGCGAGCGTACGGTCGGCGGCCTGGGCGCGGGATCCGATATTCCGCGCTGACGCGCTCCACCCCCGGAGAGTGCCGACGGCTGCCACCCGGGCGTGACCGCTGCGGCCACCCGAGGCCGCTGAGGTGCACACAGTGACCTATCCGCCTGCCTCCGCGGCGCCCGCATCCGCGACGCCCGCTCTCGCCGCCAGAAATCTCTTCAAGGTCTTCGGCCGCTCGCCTCAAGCCGCCGTCGACAAGCTCCGCTCCGGTTCCCGACGCGAAGACGTCGCCGACGACGGGACGGCCGCGGTCATCGACGCCAGCTTCGAGGTGCAGTCCGGCGAGATCTTCGTCATCATGGGCCTCTCGGGCTCCGGCAAGTCCACGATCATCCGCATGCTGAACGGCCTGCACGAGGCCACCGCCGGAACCGTCGAGGTGAAGGGCGATGCCCTCACCGGCGTCGGTGCCTCGCGCCTGCGGTCCCTCCGACGCGATCGCCTCGCGATGGTCTTCCAGCACTTCGCGCTGCTGCCGCACCGTACGGTCGCGGCGAACGTCGCGTACCCCCTCGAACTCCGTGGCGTCGGCAAGACCGAGCGACTCGCGAAGGCGAACGAGATCCTCGCGCTCGTCGGACTCGATGGCTGGGGTGACAAGCTCCCCTCCGCGCTCTCGGGCGGAATGCAGCAGCGCGTCGGCATCGCCCGTGCTCTCGCCGCTGACACCGACATCTTGCTGATGGACGAAGCGTTCAGCGCCCTGGATCCCCTCATCCGCCGCGAGATGCAGGAGCAGCTGCTCGAACTGCAGCGGACGCTGAAGAAGACCATCGTCTTCATCACCCACGATCTCAACGAGGCGATGTTCCTCGGCGACCGCATCGCCGTCATGCGAGACGGACGCATCGTGCAGATCGGCACGCCCGAAGACATCCTCACCGACCCGGCGAACGACTACGTCGAGCAGTTCGTGCAGGACGTCGACCGCGCTCGCGTGCTCACCGCGGGCAACGTCATGGAGCGTGCGCGTCCCCGCGTCGACGCATCTGCCGGACCGCGCACGGCACTCCGGCAGATGCGCGACGCGTACATGTCGGCCGTGTACGTGACCGATCGCGACCGGAAGCCGCTCGGCATCATCACGGATCGGGATGCCATCAAGCTCGTGCGTGCGGGTGAGAACTCGCTGCTCGGCAAACTCAAGCCGCTGCCGCAGAGCGTCGGCGTCGACGACGTGCTGATGAACCTCTTCGTCCCGTCGGTCGAATCGCCCCTCCCGCTCGCCGTCCTCGACGCCGACGGGCGTCTCGCCGGAGTCATCCCGCGCGTGACCCTGCTCGCGGCGCTCGGCCCGGGCCCCACCGCCACCGAGGAGATCACCGTGCTGCCCCAGCCCCTTCCCTCCGCCGAGATCGACGCGGCGCTCGACGGGACCCCCGCCGACGCCGGGGTCGCGGCATCCGAGACCGAGGGGGTGCGCTGATGGAAGGCTTCCGTCTTCCGGTCGGTTCCTGGGTGGATGCCGGCGTGGACTGGGTCCGCGACAACCTCTCGGGCGTGTTCGACGTCGTCTCCCTCGTCGTGCGCTTCCTCGTCGGCGGGCTCAGCGACGTGCTGCTCGCCGCTCCCATCATCGTGGTCATCCTCGTGGCGGCGGCCCTCGCGTGGCTGCTGCGCTCGTGGAAGCTCGCGCTCGGCACGGTGATCGGCTTCGCGCTCATCCTGGCGATGGGCCAGTGGGTCACCGCGATGCAGACGCTCGCGCTCGTGCTCGTGGCCACCATCGTGGCCGTCGCGATCTCGGTGCCCCTGGGCATCTGGTCGGCCCGCAACGCCACCGTCCGCGCGGTGCTCAAGCCGATCCTCGACTTCATGCAGACCATGCCAGCCTTCGTCTACCTGATCCCGGCGATCACGTTCTTCAGCATCGGCGTCGTGCCCGGAGTCGTCTCGACCGTCATCTTCGCGCTGCCCCCGGGCGTGCGTCTGACCGAGCTCGGCATCCGCGGGGTCGACTCCGAGACCGTCGAGGCGGGGCACGCGTTCGGCGCGACCCCCGGCCAGATCCTCCGCGGCATCCAGCTGCCGCTCGCGATGCCCACGATCATGGCGGGCGTCAACCAGGTCATCATGCTCGCCCTGTCGATGGCGGTCGTCGCCGGCATCGTCGGGGCCGACGGCCTGGGTAAAGAGGTCGTGCAGTCGATCTCGACGGTCAACCTGCCCAAGGGCGTCGAGGCCGGCCTGAGCGTCGTCGTCCTCGCCGTGTACCTCGACCGGCTCACCGCGGCCCTCGGCAACCGGGCCGACAACCGCGGTTCGTTGCTCGGCGTGCTGGCTCGGCGCCGGGCCGCGCGTTCCGCCGCAGCCGTCACCGCCGGAGCCACCGCGGCGTCGCACGTCGACACCACCTCGGCGGATGCCGCGAGCGAGGCCGAGCGCGAGAAGGCCTCGCCGCGTCGCGCGCCCGTGTCGTCGGGGCGTTGAGTCCCGGCATCCCTCCCTCGCTCTCCGGCGCGAGGGGTCGATTTCCGTCGCACAGGCGAGCTTTCGGCGACAGCGAACGACCCCTCACCCGGGGAAGCACCCACGGAAATCACATACGAAACGGAAGAGAACACAGCAATGAACAAGCGACACCTCACCTCGGCCCTCGCCCTCGGCGCCGCGGGCGCCCTGCTGCTCGGCGGCTGCGCCAGCGGGAACATGGCCGAAGGCGGCTCGGGCGACGGCGGAGAGAAGGGCACGATCACGCTCGGCTTCCTGCCCTCGTGGACCGACGGTCTCAGCACGGCGTACCTGCTGGAAGACCAGCTCGGCAAGCTCGGCTACAAGGTCGAGATGCAGACCCTCACCGAGGCGGGCCCGCTCTACACCGGTCTCGCCCAGGGCGACGTCGACATCTACCCGTCGGCCTGGCCCGAGCTCACGCACAAGTCGTACATGGACCGTTACGGCGACAAGATCGAAGACCTGGGTGCTTACTACGATGACGCCAAGCTCACGATCGCGGTGCCCAGCTACGTCGACATCGACTCGATCGACCAGCTGAAGGACAACGCCGCGCGCTTCGACGGTCGCATCTACGGCATCGAGCCGGGCGCCGGCCTCACCACGCAGACGCAGGAGACCATGCTGCCCGGCTACGGTCTCGACGGCGACTTCGAGCTGATCACCTCGTCGACGGCGGCCATGCTCACCGAGCTCGACAACGCGATCGCGGCGAAGAAGGACATCGCCGTGACGCTGTGGCGCCCGTTCTGGGCCAACGACGCCTACGACGTGAAGGACCTGGCCGACCCGCAGGGCCTGATGGGCGATCCCGAGGCGCTGCACTTCCTCGGCACCTCGGGCTTCAAGCAGAAGTACCCGGATGCCGCCGAGCTCATCGCCGGTATCCGGCTGGATGACGAGCAGTACGGCTCGCTCGAAGACCTCGTGGTCAACGAGTACGGCGAGGGCCGCGAGGCCGAGGCCGTGGACGCCTGGCTCGAGAAGAACCCCTCGGCGTTCTCGACGCAGCGCGACTGACCTTCGGCATCACGCCGCCCCCTTCACCCCCCGCGGTGGAGGGGGCGGCGTCGTGTCAGCTGATCGCGCGCGCCCCCGTGAAGCGCGTGATGAAGCCGGGGTGGTCGGCGGGCATCGCGAGGACCGAGTCGGGCGCGCGGCCGGCGAGCTGCGGGAAGCCCGAGTCGGCGACGAGGTCGTCGTCGAGGGCCTCGAGCTCGGCGGAGACCAGCGGCCAGGGCTCGTGCGCGTTCGCGGCCCAGATCGTGCGGCCGAGGTGACGTTCGTGAAACCCCCAGCGAGCGGTGAGGAAGCGCGAGAGGGGAGTGTCGACCGTGTCGGTGCCGAGCGTCGCCCGCACCCGGGTTCCCGGGTGCCGACCCCCGTGGCGCCGCGACCGGAACTCGATGCGCGAGCCCTCGGCGCGCACCCCCGCGCGCGCCCAGCGGTACGGGAGGCCGAACAGGGCGCGAGCGGCGAGGACGGGGGCGAGGTGCTCGGCCTCGAGCGTGCGGAAGACCACCCCGCGGCGGCCCTCGTCATCGACGGCGTAGGTGCGCACGTTGATCTCGGTGAACGTGCCGAGCAGCGGCACGGGCGGCAGCGGCAGGAACCGGAACTCGCTGAGCACGAACGGCACGAGCCCGATCCACGCGGAGCCGTCGTGCACGTCGGGGCGCGTCCCGGGCGGCAGCAGCGGCGCGACCTCGGCCGGATCGACGCGCCAGTGCACGAAGACCGCGCGGTTCCAGCGCTGCGCGATGACGGCGCGTCCGGGCAGGTCGGGGGCATGGCGCTCGGTGATCACCGGCTCATTCTGACCCCGGGCTCCTGCCGGGGAGGGAGACTGGACAGATGACCCCGTCGTCTGGTGCGGACCCCCGGCTCGTGGCATCCATCCGCGAACTGCTCGCGGCGCGCGATGCCGACAAGACGATCTGCCCGTCCGAGGCCGCGCGCGCGGTGGGCGGCGAGGACTGGCGCGAGCTCATGCAGCCCGCGCGCGACGCTGCGCACTCGCTGGTCGAGCGGGGCGAGGTCGAGGTGACCCAGAGGGGCGAGGTCGTCGACGTCACCACCGCCCGGGGGCCGGTGCGGATCCGTCGCGCGCGCTGAGGCGTGTGCTGCGGCTTTCGTGGAATCGGAGATTCGCATTGAAATCGGATGCTAGGGGCGTCGGCATCCGATTCTGCTGCGGTTCTCCGATTTCGGGGCGCCGTCGGTCGGGGCGGGTGCTCGCTGAGCGCGCGGGTGTCGCAGATCGCGGCGCTTTCGTGAGGCGGTGAGGTCTCCGCGGGCGGGCCGACGGTCGTGGAATCGGAGATTGTCGCCGGAATCGGATGCCAGAGGGCGCGGCATCCGATTCTGCTACGGTGTTCCGATTTCGGGGGGGGGGCGGTGCGGTCGGTGCGGGTGCTCGCTGAGCGCGGGATTTCGGCAGCTTGAGGCGGGGCTGAGTCAGGATGGGCCCGATTGCGGGGCGCCCACCCATCGCAGAATCGGAGATTCGCACCGGAATCGGATGCCAGGGGTCTCGGCATCCGATTCTGCTGCGGTTCTCCGATTTCGGGGCGCATCAGCCCCCGGACGCGAGCGCGGTCAGGCGGCCGAGCCGGGCGCGGTCTCGGCCGGGGGCGCGGATGCCGGGGGCGCGGTCGCTGTTCGCGGGAGTTCGAGGGCCACCTTCTTCTCGAGCACGTCGACGGCCTCGTCGGACAGCAGGATCAGTCCGTCGAGCTCTTCGCGGACGCGCTTGTAGGCGAGCTGGCGTTCGTTCGGGGTGGCGGCCTGGTCGGTCGCGACGGTGAGCAACTGCTTCGCGGTGTCGAGGCGTTTGCGTTCGTCGGGGGTGAAGGCCGCGTCCTTCACGCGGCGCGCGTCGCGCTCGGCCACCTCGAACGCGACCTCGTAGTCGGTGACGGCGTCGCGGTATTCGCGCAGCCGTTCGGGCGTGAGCGTCTCGCCGTCGTCGGGACGCAGATTGTCGGCCGCCTTCTTGGCCCGGAGGAACGCGGCGGTCAGCGGCTGACGCCCGTCGCTCATCGCGGGGTAGGAGATGAGCTTGGACGCGTCGAGCTCGTACTCGAGCCAGCGGTGGGTGACGGCATCCTGTGCCGCGATGATGCGCTGCTGTCCATCGGCGGCGACGGTGCTCGTGGGTGCGACGGCGACCGCGCCACCCTGTGCGCGGATCAGCTCGAGCTGTTCCCGGTGGCGGCGGCGGGCGGTGACTTCGCGGTGCTTCACGCGCGCGTTGACGGCTCCCATCGTCATCCCGAAGAGGGGGAAGACGAGCCACCAGTAGCTACCGGCGAAGGTCCAGAAGTGCTCCACAGCGTCATGCTACGCCGCTCCTCCCAGCGGTTCTCAGGAAGACGACGTGGGCGGCCGATCGCGTGCGGGAGGAGGCCACACCGGACCGGACCGCGGCGGGGGGCCGCCGGCATCCGGAGTCTTCTTCTGCGCGCGTCTAGCACCGCGCTCGCTCCAGTTGCGGGCGGCCGCGCGGCCCATCGACTCCATCGAGCGGGCGAGGGCGCGCTGGGCCGTCTCGGCCAGATCGGATGCCATGCGACTCCATGCGTCGTTGCCCTCGACGCTCGGCTGCTCGCCCTCGTTGCGGCGCGCCGCCCGCTCGGCGCGGTCGAAGGCGTGGGAGGCGCGGCGCACGGCGTCGCGATAGGCGAGGAAGTCGGCCGGCTCGAGCCGCGTCTGCACCGACGCGGGGCGCAGCCACTGCGCCTTCTCGTGCGCGCGCAGGAAGTCGGCGAGAAGGGGCCAGCGGGAGTCGCTCATCTGCGGATAGTCGATGGCGAGACCCGGGTCGGTCTCGTACGCCATCCACCGCGCGAGGATCGCGTCGTGCTCGGCCAGCAGACGGGCGACGGGCAGCGGCGCGCTGCCCGAGCGGATCGCCGGCAGCATCGCCTTGGCGGCCTTCACCCCGGCGCGGCGGGCGCGCACTTCGGCCATCGCGGCCCGCAAGTCGCGCTGCGCGTCGGTGAGGCGGCCGCGAGCCGCGGAGACGGCGTCGGACGAGACCCGGGATGCCGCCCGCTCGGCCTGGGCGCGGACAACCTCGGCGTCGGCGACCTTGACGTCGGCGCGTCCGCGGGTGACGGCGGTGCGCGCGACCTGGAGGTCGAGCACGGCGGCGTCGAGTTCGAGGCGGCGCGCGGCGGCTTTGCCGAGGGGACGCGTCGACCAGGCGCGGACGGCTCGACCGGTCGTGGTCGTCGCACCGGCGGGAAGCGCGTGCTGGCGCGAACGGCGCACGCCGAGCCAGCCGACGGTGCCCGCACCGGCCGCTGCCGGGCCGATCCACCACCAGTCGACCAGAAGGGCCATCAGCGGTTCCACGGTCCCCATGCTATGCCGGGCCTCCGACAGCGGGCTGGGCGTCGGGCCGAAATCCGCAGCGGTCAGCCCGGGTGCACCACCGTGCGGGGCTGCTCCGTCGTCCCGGCGGCTTCCCGCGGCAGGAAGTGGCTCCTCACGCGAGGATCGGGCGGCCTCAGCCGAGGATCAGCGAGATCACCGTGGCGCCGCCGCCGGTGAGCACCAGCGCGCCGATCACGACCCACGCGGTGATCTTGACGCGCTTCTGCCGCTTGTCGCTGAACACGGTCATGTCGTCGTCGTCATCGGTCATCGCGCGTCTCCTCTCCAGAGTGCGTCGTGCGGGGAATCGGCCAGCTCAGGCCACCGGCTCCGAGACGGTCGGGCCAAACACGGCGGGCAGGGTCTCGTTCGACAGGCGGCGCAGCTCCGATACGGGGACGGTGAAGACGTCCTGGATCTCGAGCGCCGCTTCGGTGCCCGGCTCGACGTCGGTCACGCCGATGCGCAGCACGGGGTAGCCGCGGCCGTCGCACAGGCCGCGGAACTTCACGTCCTCTTCGCGGGGGACGCTCACCAGCACGCGGCCGGTGGACTCGCTGAACAGGGCGGCCGTGGCATCCACGCCGTCGCGCTCCATGAGCTCGGTGAGCCAGACGCGCGCGCCGACGCCGAAGCGCATCACGCCCTCGGCGAGAGCCTGGGCGAGACCGCCCGACGACAGGTCGTGTGCGCTTGAGACGAGCGACTGCGAGCCCGCGGCCTGCAGCAGCTCGGCGAGCTTGCGCTCCTGTGCCAGGTCGACCTTCGGCGGGCGACCGCCGAGGTGGTCGTGGATCGTGCCGGCCCACTGCGAGCCGTCGAGCTCGTCGGCGGTGACGCCGAGCAGGTAGAGGTTCTCGCCGGCATCCTGCCAGCCGCTCGGGATGCGGGCGGCGACGTCGTCGATGATGCCCAGAACGCCCACCACGGGGGTCGGGTGGATGGGCTGGTCACCGGTCTGGTTGTAGAACGAGACGTTGCCGCCCGTGACCGGGATGCCGAGCTCGAGGCAGCCGTCGCTCAGGCCCTCGACGGCCTGGCTGAACTGCCACATGACCTCGGGGTTCTCGGGGCTGCCGAAGTTGAGGCAGTCGGTGACGGCGGTGGGCACGGCGCCCGTGACGGCGACGTTGCGGTACGCCTCGGCCAGCGCCAGCTTCGCGCCGTTGTAGGGGTCGAGCTGGTTGTAGCGGCCGTTGCAGTCGGTCGCGATCGCGAAGCCGAGGCCGGTCTCTTCGTCGACGCGGATCATGCCGGCGTCGTCGGGGAAGCTCAGCGCCGTGTTGCCGAGCACGTAGTAGTCGTACTGGTTGGTGATCCACGAGGTGTCGGCGAGGTTGGGGCTCGCGACGAGGGTCGTGAACTGGTCGCGGAGGGTGTCGGCATCCGTCGCCCGGGGCAGCTTCACGGCGGAATCGGCCTGCAGCGCGTCGATCCACGTCGGGTAGGCGACCGGGCGCTCGTAGACGGGGCCGTCGACGGCGACGGTGGAGGGGTCGACGTCGACGATGCGCTCGCCGTACCAGTCGATGACGAGGCGGCCGTCACCGGTGACCTCGCCGAGGACGCTCGTCTCGACGTCCCACTTGCCGACGACGGCGAGGAAGTCGTCGAGCTTCTCGGGCGCGACGATCGCCATCATGCGCTCCTGCGACTCCGACATGAGGATCTCTTCGGGCGTGAGCGACGGGTCGCGCAGCAGCACCTTCGAGAGCTCGACCTTCATGCCGCTGTCGCCGTTGGCGGCGAGCTCGCTCGTGGCGCACGAGATGCCCGCGGCGCCCAGGTCTTGGATGGCTTCGACCAGGTTGTCCTTGTACAGCTCGAGGCAGCACTCGATGAGGACCTTCTCGGCGAACGGGTCGCCCACCTGCACCGCGGGGCGTTTGGTGGGTCCGCCGTCGGCGAAGGTGTCGGATGCCAGGATGCTGGCGCCGCCGATCCCGTCGCCGCCCGTGCGGGCACCGAACAGCACGACCTTGTTGCCGACGCCCGTGGCGTTGGCGAGCTTGATGTCTTCGTGACGCATGACGCCGACCGCGAGGGCGTTGACGAGCGGGTTGCCCTGGTAGACGGCGTCGAAGACCGTCTCGCCGCCGATGTTGGGCAGGCCCAGGCAGTTGCCGTAGAACGAGATGCCGCTGGTCACGCCGTGCACGACGCGCGGGGTGTCGGGGTGGTCGATGGCGCCGAAGCGCAGCTGGTCCATGACGGCGACCGGGCGTGCGCCCATCGAGATGATGTCGCGCACGATGCCGCCGACGCCGGTGGCGGCCCCCTGGAACGGCTCGATGTAACTGGGGTGGTTGTGCGACTCGACCTTGAAGGTGACCGCCCAGCCGTCGCCCACGTCGACGACGCCGGCGTTCTGACCCATGCCCACCATGAGGCGGGTCTTCATCTCGTCGCTGACCTTCTGGCCGAACTGGCGCAGGTAGATCTTGCTCGACTTGTAGGAGCAGTGCTCGCTCCACATGACCGAGTACATCGCCAGCTCACCGCTGGTCGGGCGGCGGCCCAGGATCTCGCGAATCTGGGCGTACTCGTCGCTCTTGAGGCCGAGGGCGCCGTACGGCTGGTCCTTCTCGGGCGTGGCGATCGCGTTCTCGACCGTGTCGGCGAGAGCAGTACGGGCGGCGGGGTTCGGGGTGGTCACGCGGCTGAGCTCCAAGATCGCAGGGGCCGGACGGGAGTCAGTCTAGTTGGGCGCGCCGACATTGCCCCGGCGGCGGGTGGTGCGCCGAGCGCCGGGTCAGTGATCTGCGCATCCTCGGCCGGGTTCCCGGCATCCGGGCTGAGGTTTCGCGGATCGCTGGGGACCTCACGGCAGGTGCCGCGGCACCACTTTCCGCAGGCGCTCCACGAGGTCGGCATCCATGAATCCGTCGTCGTCGGGGATGCCGCGACCCAGGCAAGTCGGCATCCGGATCCGCGCGACGGCTCGGCGCGTGCCGCCCGGGGTAGGGTGCGAGCACCCGTCCTCCGACCGAAGGTGGCCCGTGCGCGTCGTGATCGCCCCCGACAAGTTCAAGGGCACGTTGACGGCGCAACAAGCGGCGGATGCCATGACCGCAGCGGTGCGGGAACGGTGGCCGGCCGCGCTGGTCACGGTCGTGCCGATGGCCGACGGCGGCGACGGCACGCTCGCGGCGCTCGGCGGCGCCACCCGCTCGACCGCGGTAACGGGGCCGCGCGGTGCCGCGGTCGCCGCCGCCTGGCGCCTCGACGGGGACACGGCCGTGATCGAGTCGGCCGCGGCATCCGGGCTCGTCCTCGCCGGAGGCGCCTCGGGCAACGATCCGTGGCGTGCGACGACCCGCGGTGTCGGCGAACTGATCGCGCTCGCCCTCGACGCGGGCGCGACGCGCGTGGTCGTGGGAACGGGCGGGGTCGCAACGACCGACGGGGGCCGTGGGGCGCTCGAGGCCCTCGCCGGGTGGACGCCTTTTCGCGAGGGCCAGGTCGTCGTGCTCACCGACACCACCGTCGCCTTCGAGGAGGCGGCTCGTGTCTTCGGCCCGCAGAAGGGCGCCGACCCGGCGATGGTCGCTCGCCTCACGAGTCGGCTGGCGCAGGATGCCGCGGACTGGGCCGTGCGATACGGAATGGACGTCCGTGGGATGCCACGCTCCGGTGCCGCAGGGGGACTGTCGGGGGCGCTGGCAGCCGCGGGAGCCGAGCTTGTGGACGGTGCCGCGTTCGTGGCCGAGGCGATGGGACTCGCCGGAGCGATCGCCTCGGCCGACCTCGTCGTGACCGGAGAGGGGGCTTTCGACGCTACGACCCTCGCGGGCAAGGGTCCGGGTCACGTGCTGGCGCTCGCCGCGGAGTGGGGCGTACCGGCCGTGGTGGTCGCGGGGATCGTCGCGGCGGGCGTCACCCGTGAGGGCGCCGCGGTCTTCTCCATCACCGAGACGGTCGGTGCGGAACAGGCGTGGGCCGACCCGGCGACGGCGGTGCGACGCACGACCGCGGCGGCGCTCGCGCGGCTGGGGGACTGAGTCGGACCGCGCGAGCCCCGGGTCGGCTACGGCTGCACGCCCGCGGTCCGATCTCAGCCCCGCGCGACCGGTCGTGTGGCGCGACACCCCTGGCCCCGCCCGCGCCACGGGACGACAATGACCACATGGGAGCCGCACCGACCATCCACGCCGAGTGTGTGATCTCCGGCGGGGGTCCGGCCGGCATGGTCCTCGGTCTGCTGCTCGCGCGGCGTGGCATCCGGGTCGCCGTGCTCGAGAAGCATCGCGACTTCTTGCGCGACTTCCGCGGCGACACCGTGCACCCCTCGACGCTGCGTCTGCTCGACGACCTCGGCCTGTTCGACCGCTTCGATCGGCTCCCGCACGCTCACGTGCGCCAGTTCCGCCTGCCGACTGCGGCGGGGACGGATATCGTCTTCGCCGACCTCTCGCGCCTGCGGACTCCGCACCCCTACATCGCGATGGTCCCGCAGTGGGACCTGCTCGACCTGCTCGCCGAGGCCGCTCAGGCCGAGCCGACGTTCACCCTGCTGCGTGAGCACGAGGTCACGGGTGTGCTGCGTGGCGGTGGCCGTGTGAACGGGGTGGCTTTCCGTTCGCCGGACGGCGAGGGCGAGGTGCGGGCCCCCCTCACCGTCGCGGCCGACGGGCGTCGGTCCGTCGTGCGCCGTGCGCTCGACCTTCCGCTGCGGGAGTTCCCGGTGCCCTTCGACGTGTGGTGGTTCCGCATCACGACCGATCGTCCTCTCGCCGAGGCACTGCTTCCGCGCATCCGGCGCGGTCGCATCGGCATCGCCATCCCGCGTCGCGGATACGTCCAGGTCGCGTGGATCGGCCCGAAGGGGGCGGATGCCGCGCTCCGTGCCGCCGGCATCGACGCCCTGCGGGCGCAGGTCGCCGAACTGCTTCCCGAGCTGGCCGACGACGTGCACACGATCGCATCGATGGACGACGTGAAGCATCTCGACGTCCGCGTCAATCGCCTGCGCCGGTGGCATGCGAACGGCGTGCTGTGCATCGGCGATGTCGCCCATGCGATGTCGCCCGCGGGCGGGGTGGGCATCAACCTCGCGATTCAGGATGCCGTGGCCACGGCGCGACTGCTCGCCGAGCCGTTACGCCGCGGGGCGCTGGCCGGACCGCGGGCGGGTCGCCTTCTCTGGCGCGTGCAGCGGCGGCGTCGGTTGCCGACGTTCGTCATCCAGTCGCTGCAGCGTCTCGTGCACGCCCGGGTGATCGCGCCGGTCGTCGCGGGACACCGCGCTGTCGTGCTGCCGCGGGGTGTCGGAGTCCTGTTGCGCCGTGCGCCGTGGCTCAGCGTCGTCCCGGCGTTTCTGGTCGGCGTGGGCCCGCGGCCGGAGCGGGCACCGCGGTGGGCGCGTCGCTGAGGTCTACCGAGCAGGCGGAAGGACCCTCGCGAGATGCATGGCGACCGAGCGGAGACGACGACCCCCGCGTCACGCCGGGGCTCGGACGGCCGGAAGAAGCCCGCAAGAGCCATAGCCCCGGGCGTGCCTCGGCTGTTTCACCCGATCCGTCGCACCACGGCACCGGGCCGTGGCGGCGCCGTGCTCTCGCGCACGACGAGTTGCGGCCGCTCCGATGAGAAGCGGCGACCGGTCTCGCCGGCGATCTCGTTCAGCAGCAGTTGGAGACCACGGCGGCCGAGACCGGCGAAGTCCTGGTCCACCGTGGTGAGCGGCGGCGTCCAGAGCGCAGCCAGGGGGTGGTCGTCGAAACCCGCCACCGAGATATCACCGGGAACGGAGCGCCCGGATGCCACGATGCCGCGGATGACCCCCATGGCGATCTCGTCGTTCCCGCAGAACACCGCGGTCACCGCCGGGTCCTCGGCGAGATGTCGTCCGATCTCGATTCCCGACCGCGGATCCCACGACGCGTCGCTCAGCGGAGGGACGACCGCACCTCGCCGCTTGAGCGCGCGCCGCCAGCCGGTGGTACGGCCGTCCTCACGGCGGGAGGGGGGAACGCGTACGTGATGCACGGTCGCATGACCGAGATCGAGCAGGTGATCGGTGAGTTCCTCCGATGCGCGCGCCTCGTCGAGGACCGCTTGGCGCAGGCCCGGCTCGCGCACACCCGAGAGGGCGACGAGCGGCAGTGACGACGGGATGCGGTGCAGAGCGGCCACTCCGGGCGGGTCGAACTTGAGCACGCACACCCCGGCGAGGGGCTGGGCCAGTGTCGCCGCGATCGCGCGGTCGATCTCCGCCTCGTCGGTGCTCTCGACCACGGTGATCATGACCGTGTAGTCCTCGGCGCGAGCGGCCTCTTCGATGCCACGGATGGTCTCGGCATACCCGTACTGCGAGGTGTCACCCGCGATGACCGCGATGACCTGGGCCTTGCGCGAGGCGAGCACGCGCGCCGCCGCGCTCGGACGGAAGTCGAGCGCCGCGATCGCCGCCTCGACCGCTTCCCGCTTGGCCGCGCTGACCTTGGCCGCTCCCGTGAGCACCCTCGACACCGTCGGAACGGAAACCCCCGCCCGCGCGGCCACGTCGGCGATCGTCGCCGGCTTGGTGCGGGGGTTTTCCATCGTGCTCCGTCGGTGGGGAGCGGCGATGGTCATTTGACGGCGCCGCTGGTGATGCCCGAGATGATCTTGCGCTGGGCCACCATGAAGGTGATCAGCAGGGGCAGGCTCATCAGGATGATGTACGCGAAGATGAGCTGCCAATTCTGAAGGTACAGACCCGCGCTCGCCACTTGGTACAGGTTCAGCGGAAGCGTATCGAGTCGACCGCCCACCACGAACAACGCGTAGAACACGTCGTTCCAGATGTAGAGGCAGATGAGGATCGTCGCGGTCGCGAGCACCGGCATGAGCAGCGGAAGGATGATCTTCACGAAGACCTTCACGGGGGACGCGCCATCGACCCGAGCGGCCTCCTCGAGTTCGATCGGGATCGTCCGGACGAAACCGGTGACGAAGAAGATCACGGTCGACATGTACATGCCCATGTAGACGCCGATCATTCCGACCGGGGTGCCGGCGAGACCGAGCTGGCGCAGCAGCAGCACGATCGTGACCACCGCGGGAGGGAGGACGATTCCGCTGATGGCGACGGCGTAGACGAAGGCGAGCCCCTTCGACTTCCGGCGCCCGAGGATCCAGGCCGCCATCGAGCCGAGGATCAGCACACCCAGCACAGCGGGCACCATCACGAGCACGCTGCCACCGAAGGCCGCGATCATGCGACCATCGCCGATGACGGTGGCGAAGTTGTCGAGCAGGTGCCACTCGGTGGGCAGCGCGAGCGTGGGCACGAACGCCTCGGCCTGTGTCTTCGAGGCCGTGAGCACGGTCAGGAGGAACGGGACGCCGAGCAGGGCGACGGCCACGATGACGGCGGCGACGGGCTGCGCGATGCGGGCGAGCGGGCGGCGTCGGCGCGGCGACCGGCGGGTGCGTCCCGTGGTCAGGGTCATGGTCTCGGTCACAGCACGTCCTCCCGCTTGCGCAGAATCCGGATGACGGGGAAGGCGAGGATCGCCACGACGAGGAAGAGCACGAGGCTCATCGTCGTCGCCTGGGCGAACAGGCCCTGACCGAAGGTCCGGAAGATGAAGATGTTGAGCAGCTCGGTGGTGCCGCCGGGGCCCCCTGCGGTGGTCGCCTGCACGATGTCGAAGCCGTTCATCGAGCCGAGCAGAGCGGTGGCGACGTTGAAGGTCACCGCGGGGGCGAGCAGCGGGAAGCGGATAGAACGGAATGTCGTCCACCAGCCGGCGCCGTCCAGGCACGCGGCCTCGATGACGTCGTCGCTGATGGTCTTGAGCCCGGCCAGGTAGATGAGCATCGACAGCCCCATCCACTTCCACGCGTGGATCAGGGCGACCACGACGATCGTCCAGGTCGTGCTGCCGAGCCACGCGACGTCGATGATCTGTCCGGTGAGAACGCTCAGGATGCCGTTGAGCGCGCCGTCCGGCTTGAGCATGGCCTGGAAGATATAGCCGACGGCGAGGGCCGACATGATCACCGGCACGAAGAAGGCGACGCGCAGCGCCCGGTTGACGCGGGTGTCGCGTTCGAGGAGGAGTGCGAGCGCGAGGCCGAAGAGGTTCTGGAAGATCGCGACGAGCACGGCGTAGACGAGGGTCACCGTGAGCGCGTTCACGAGGGAGCCGTTCGAGAACAGCGAGACGAAGTTGCCAGGGCCGATGAAGTCGATCGAGCTCTTGAAGCTCGACCAGTTCGTAAAGGCGTAAACGAAGTTGAAGACGGTGGGAATGGCGAAGAACACAACCAGCACCGCGAGTGCCGGGATGAGGAACCACAGGGGATGGTCCTTCGCGTGTCGCCCTCGCGGGGCGATCCTGGCCGACCGTGGCGGTGGCGTCACCGTACGAGGACGCTCGAGGGTCGAAGTCATGAGGGGTTCCTCCCGGGGAAGGGGGCGCCGGATCGGGTTCCGGCGCCCCGGGTGGGTCAGAAGCCGGGTGTTCCGATGGCCTTGGCGAGTTCAGCGAACTGCGCCTGGGTGGCTTCGGCGACCTGGACAGGCGTCTTGGTGCCCTGGATCATGTCGCCGAGATTGAGGTACAGGTCGGGATTTGCGACCGCGAGCGCCTGCATCGAGCCGACGGAGTCGCCCAGGGATGTGCTCACGTCGAGCAGCGCCTGCGGGACCTCCGACGAGGACGCGACGTCTGCCTGCAGCGACACCGTCTTCTGAGTGGTGACGAAGTCCGGGTACCCGTCACCGAGCCAGTACGACAGAAGCTGACGCGCAGCGGCCTCGCGCTTGGCATCCCCCGTCTTGAAGGCAACGAGAGCGTTCGCCTGGTCGGGGATGAAGGTGCCGACGTTGCCGGTGGGCGAGATGGGGAAGAAGCCGATCTTCTGGTTGAGCTCCGACGTGTCGGCCAGCGACTGCAGCTGGCCGAAGAACGAGTTCACCTGGATGGCCATGGCGGCCTCGCCCGACAGCAGGGCCGGGCCCTGGTCCTCGAACGTGGCGGTCTTGAGGTTGCTGTTGAACAGCCCCTCCTGGATCAGACCCTGGTAGGTGTCGATGGCGCCCTGGATCGTCGGGTCGGTGAACTTCTCCTTGTTCTCGTTCACGCGCTCCCACAGGCCGTCCTTGGCGGCGTCTGCGAGCTGCACCTGCACCCACCACTGCGTGGCCCACGGCGTTCCGCCGCCGAAGTCGAAGAACGGCGTGACGCCCGCGGCCTTCAGCTGGCGTGCGTCGGCGAGGAACTCTTCCCAGTTGCCGGGCGTCTTGGTGATGCCCGCCTTCGCGAACACCTCCTTGTTGTAGTAGACGCCTTCCACGGCCGGCGTCGTGATGAGCGCCGCGTAGCGGGTGTTGTCGAGGATGCCGGTGATGTCCTTCAGCTCCGGCGTGTACTTGTCGATGAACGGCGCGCCGTCGAGCGACTGCAGGTTGGTCGACGCGTTCAGCGCGGTCAGCTGCGACGCGGTCGGCTGCCAGAACGCCAGGTCGGGCTTGTCGCCCGTGGCGACCTTGGTCTGGACGCTCTGCTCGTAGGGGTCGGGGATCGTCACGACGTCGACCTTGGCGCCGGTTGCCGCCTCGAAGCCCTTGACGACGCTGTCGGGCACCTTGTTCGAGTTCTGCGCCGCCCAGATCGTCAGCGTGGTGCCGTCGAGCTTGGTGTCCTGCGCGGGCCAGTCGGCCGGCCCGGCCGCAGCGCCTCCTCCGGCGCCGGGGTCCGAGCAACCGGCGAGGGCGAGGGCCGCGACGGTGGTGACCGCCGCGGCAGCGATGAACCGCTTCTTCATTGAATTGCTCCTTCGATGTGATCAGTGTGATCTGGTGCGGGCGTCGGTGTCGACTCGGCGGGCCGTGCCGTCAGACGCAGAGTGCGCGCGGCGAGTCGGGTGTCGACGCCGCGCACGTGGAGGGTTCCCGTCGCGGCATCCCAGTGGGTCTGCCAGGAGGGGAGGTCCAGGGGGAAGACCGGGGTCACCTCGACGGCCACGCCGACGAGATGGGGAAAGTCCAGGGCGACATCCGCGGCACCGCCGCGTCGCCAGATGGAGACGAGGTCGCTGTTCGCACCGCGCAGGCCGAGAGCGAGCCACGGGTCGTCCCAGCGCGGCAGACCGAGGGGCCAGTGCGGGTGCGACGTGGCGATCTCGGTGCGCAGACCCTGCGCGACGGTGATCGCGGTCGCGACGCGGTCGCGCTGCGCGGCATCCATGCGGTTCAGGTGCCCGGAGACATAGAAGCGGCCGAGCAGTCCCGTGACGAGGCAGAACGCCGACTCCTCGGCATCCATCTCGGGCTGCGGATAGGCCCAGCTCGCGGCCTGCTCGGGAAGGATCGACAGCGGCGCGCTGACCGCGATCGCGGGGTACTTGCGGAAGTCCTGCTGGTCGGAGGTCGACTGCATCGCCAAGCGCGAGAGCATCGCATAGTCCATGCGCATCGCGCCCGAGCTGCAGTTCTCGACGACGAGCGAGGGATGCCGATCCAGCACCCCGTCGAGCCAGTCGAGGACCGCGCGGTTGTGCCGGAGCAGTCCGTCGCCCACGCTGTCGGCGTCGTGGTCGGTGCCCGGGCCCGGGTTGATGTTGTAGTCCATCTTGAAGAACCCGACGCCGAAGTCGGCGATCAGACGATCGACGACCGCATCGAGGTGCGCGCGGGCCGCGGGGTGGCGGAGGTCGAGGTGGAAGCGGTCGTGCTCCACGACGCGCTCGCCGTTGCGCTGCAGGAAGGCCTCCGCGGGCAGACGGTCGGCGAGGGGGCTCCGGATGCCGACCACCTCCGGCTCGAGCCAGAGCCCCGACACCATGCCCGCGGCGCGGATGGCGTCGATCACCTCGCCCAGGCCGCCCGGGAAGCGGGTCGTGGAGGGCAGCCACTCGCCCACGGTGTCCCACCAGTGACCCGAGTCGTCGTACCAGCCGGCGTCGATGCAGAACACCTCGGCGCCCACTTCGGAGGCGGCCGTGATCAGCGGAAGCAGTTTCTCGGTGGTCGGGTCGCCGTCGAGGGTGTTCATGTAGTCGTTGAAGACGACGGGCATCGCCGCGTTGTCGGGGTGCGGGCGCCGGATCGCGCGTCGGTGGTCGGTCAGCGCGTCGACGGCTGCCGGGGCCGTGGAGCCGAAGGCCACCGTGGCGGGGACGCTCTCGAAACGGTCGGCGGGGGCGAGGACGTGCGACCACCCGGCGTCGGCGTCGGTCGGGCCCGAGAGGGCGAGGTAGCCGCCGGGGGTGTCTTCACCCAGCTCCCAGCGCCACGCGCCGTTGTGCTCGATCTGCCAGGCGAGGGCGAGGTGCGCCCTACGGGATTCGAGGATGCCGGTGGGCAGTTCATGTGCGGTCGACCATGTCCCCGTGGAGACGGCCGCGAAGGTTCCGCGCGGGTTGTGGCCGGTCAGATGCTCCGCGAGTGGAACGAAGTCCGGTCCGCGCAGGGGAGTGCGCGTCCAGCGCCCCTCGCCAAGCCAGTCGCTGACACCGGTGAGGCGCTCCCAGCCGGCGAGAGCGTCGCCTTCGTCACCGCGCGCAGTGAACCCGGCGACCCAGGAGGCCACGGCGCGCAGGACGAGGCGTCCCTCGCCGACGTTTCCGATGACGATCC
Source organism: Microbacterium sp. 1154 (assembly GCF_031455375.1). NCBI lineage: Bacteria > Bacillati > Actinomycetota > Actinomycetes > Micrococcales > Microbacteriaceae > Microbacterium > Microbacterium sp. 1154. The sequence continues at coordinate 648,843 of NZ_JAVDSN010000001.1, forward strand.
GGCTGGACACGGCCGCGACCCCGTCGCGCGCGGTCAGCTCGATGCGAGCCTCGAGATCGCCCGAGCGCTGGAGGATCGTGAGGGTGTGGATGCCGTTGGCGACGTTCTCGTCGTGCGACACGTAGCGCATGCGGGCGCCGTGCTCGGTGTGGGCGAGGCGCCCCGACGCGGGGCGGTGGCCGGCGTCGGCGGTGAGCACCTCCACGAACGGCACGCGGTGCACGGGCACCGTTCGTCCCGAGACCTCGACGGCTGTGCAGCTGACGGGCTCCTCGGCATCCCACGTGAACGTCAGGGTCACGAGGTCGTTGCCCCAACCCAGGGTCGGGGTGGGAACCGCACCGGTGGCTGCGGGCTGCATCGTCGTCATTCGTCTCTCCGTCGTGTCGAACTGTCGAGGACGCTAGCCCATTGTGAAAGCGTTATCAAGTCGCTCTTGAAACCGCTATCAAACTCGGGATACGTTGCTCCCGGGCGCAACGCCGCGCCCTCTGATCGATGGAGACACGACCCCGATGAGACACCCCCGATGGATCGCAGTGGGTGCAGCCGGAGCCCTCGCTCTCGGCGCACTCGCGGCCGCCGCGGCCCCCGCGACGGCAGCAACGACCGACACCCTGTCCGTTGACTTCGCCACCACGACCGGCGATTTCCGCGGCGGCGCTTCAGGCACCCTGTACGGCCTGGGCGACGAAGGGGCACCCACCCAGGCGTTGATCAACGGCGCCCACATCACGAACACCTCGCAGAAGGCGCCGTACGGCACACAGCACCCGAGCGGCGACGCGCTGAAGGTCGAGGCTGGCTTCTTCGCCAAGAACGGCACGCAGCTCGACATCTACGTTCAGGACTACTACCCCGACTGGGCGTACAACGGCGGCCGCCGCCCCGGCGACGACCGCACCTACAACCAGGCCGACGGAACGTACACGAACCAACCCAACGGCATCTGGGACTACCTCGAGGTCGTCGAGTTCGTCACCGAGGCGGTCGCGACGAAGTCGGAGCACCCCGACCAGTACGTCTTCATCCCCTTCAACGAGCCCGACGCGGGCAACTGGTACGCCGACTGGAACTTCTTCAACCAGCAGTTCCTGCCGGACTGGAAGGCCGCGGTCGACAAGATCCGCGAGGTCTACACGCGCCACGGGCTCACACCGGTCATCGGCGGCCCCGGTGACGCCTCCTGGCACGCCGACCGCACAGCCGTCTGGCTCGATTACGCCAAGCAGACCGGCACACTGCCGCAATACATGATCTGGCACGAGCTCGGCATCGACAATCTGGCCACCTACCGCTCGCACTACGACGAGTACCGCAAGCTGGAAGCCGACCGCGGCATCAGCCCGCGCGAGATCAACATCACCGAGTACGGCCTGCTGCGCGACATGGGCGTGCCGGGCCAGTTGATCCAGTGGTTCTCGATGTTCGAAGACACCAAGGTCGACGCGCAGACGGCCTACTGGAACTACGCGGGCAACTTCTCCGACAACTCCGCCCGCCCCAACGGCGCCAACGCCGGCTGGTGGATGTTCAAGTGGTACGGCGACCTGGCCGGCAGCAAGACCGTCAAGGTAACGCCCCCGAGCCTCAACGTCGCCGACACGCTGCAGGGCATCGGCGCCATCGACAGCGCGAACAAGAAGGCCACCGTCCTGTTCGGGGGCTCGAGCGCCGACACCGTCGCCCTCTCGTTGACCGGACTGGATGCCGACACGTTCGGTGACAGTGTCGACGTGGAGGTGCGTGAAGTGCCGCTCTCCGGGGCCGAGGGTTTGGCCGCGACGCCGCGCGTCGTCTCCACCCTGTCGGGCGTTGCCGTGAACGACGGCTCCCTGCAGGTCAGCGTTCCCACCTACGACCGATACGCCGGATATCAGCTCGTGGTGACCCCGAAGCGGGATGCCGTGCCCTCGACCGTGCAGCCCTGGTCGACCTCGATCGAAGCAGAGGACACCGCCATCACCGGCGCCCAGGTCTTCAACCAGTCGCCCACCGGCAACGGAGGATGGATGTTCCTCGCTTCGCACGGCCGTGACGTCGGGGCGTTCAACAACGCGTCCTCGAAGGCCGACTGGAGCGTCGAGGTGCCCCGTGACGGCATCTACCGCTTCCAGGTCATCGGGGCCACCCCCGGCGTCCCCGGGCGGCACGTGTTGTTCACCGACGGCGCGAACCCCACGACCGTTCAGTACACGGCCGATCTCGCCCTCAACGACACCAGCCGCTGGAAGTACCGCGGCAGCGCCGAGGTGGAGATCGCCCTGACCGCGGGAACGCATGTGCTGTCGCTTCGCGCAAGTGCCGACGGGTCGTCGGTGCTGCCGAACGCCGACATCACCCTCGACAAATTCCTGCTCACCGACGTCACCGACGGCGAGAAGATCGTCTACCCCGCGTCGGCGACCCGTCTCGCCGGCGGCGCACAGCTCGCCTACGACCGCGAGGGCGCCCGTGGCTCCGCCGTCATCCGGGGCGCCGGACGCGCTGACGTCTACGCGTCGGCCTTCGAGTCGGGCTACTACGACGTCGCGGTGGATTACTCCACGACGGCCGCGTCCGACGTGAACCTCACGCTCAACGGACGGAAGGTCGCCGCGGCATCCACCGCCGGTGCGGGCACCTGGTCGAGCGTCGTCCGCCTGCATCTGTCGGAGGGCATCAACGAGATCGAAGTGACGTCAGCGAACGGCCTGTCGCTCCGCTCGGTCTCGACGACGCGCACGCCGGACGCGGACGCGGCGGCGATCAAAGTCGAGGCCGAGTCCGGGGTGCTCGCGGGAGCGGCGAATATTCGGAGCCTGGATGTCTCGACGGGCTCCAACGTCTCGGATGGCCGACTCGTGGGCTTTCTGGGCAACGGCGTCGGGAACACCCTGACTATTCCCCGCGCCGCGGGCTTCCAGGCACCGGGTGACTACGACGTCGTCGTGAAGTACGCGAATGCCGAGGTCTCCGGCCGACACGACTACAACCCGCAGGTGGTCGATCGACCGCTCCACGTATCGGAGGCCGGCAACGGACAGGTAGGCGAGGGGTACTTCCGCTACACGTACTCGTGGGACAGCTTCTGGGAGCGCACGATCCCGGTGACTCTTTCCACCGCGGACGGCGCCCTGACTTTCGGCAGCAACGATCACTATGCACCGGACGTCGACTATGTCGTCATTGCGCCGACTCGCCTCGGAGACGTCGTCACGGCGGTTCGATGACGCCGGTGTGCTGGTCGCCGCCGGCGTCTCCACGGCCCATATAGCTGAAGACCACGGGCCGGGCCGCGCATCCGGAGGCACCGGGGCCGCGACAGGAACGGAACGGCGACAATCTGGCAGGGCGCTGGGCGGGGTCACCCCCACCCAGCGCCCTGCGCGGCCCTGCCAGCGCGTTCCCCAGTGACGTGGACGCCGATCGGCCGCGGGCCGCCTATCCGAGACCGCAATGGTGAACTGACTCGGACCGTGCGCGTCGCCCGCCGGCGCCCTACCCTCAGGCCGTCTTCGCGATCCTCACCCGGATGTCCTTCATCAACGGCTGATCGCTCTGACGGCTGTAGTCGTCGGGGCCGAGCAGCACGTTCAATTCGGGGAAGTACCCGGCGGCGCTGCCGCGCGGGGTGTCGTACTCCAGCGCGCGGAACGCGGTGACGCTGCGGACCGAGCCGTCGCGCGAGGTGGCGACGATGTCGACGAGGTCGCCCTCGCCGATGCCGCGCTCCTTCATGTCGCGCCGGTTCATGAACACCAGCTCGCGGATGTTGCGGACGCCGCGGTAGCGGTCGTCGGCCGAGTAGATCGTGGTGTTCCACTGGTCGTGCGAGCGCATGGTCTGCAGCACCAGCACGTCGGCCTCTTCGGGGATGACGTTGGGCAACTCGGCATCCGAGAACTCGGCCTTGCCGGACGGCGTCCGGAAGTCGCGCTCGCGGGCGGGCTGGGGGATGCGGAAGCCGTACTGCTGGCGCACGAGTTCGTTGAACCGCTCGAACCCGGGCAGTGCCTTCGCCATCGTGTCGCGGATGCGGTCGTAGTCGCCGACGTACCATTCCCACGGCGTCGCCGAGTCGGGCATGGTCGCCCGCGCGATGCGCGCGATGATCTCGGGCTCGCTGAGCAGGTGCGGTGACGCGGGCTTGCGGGAGCCGAGCGAGAGCATGACCGAACTCATGGCGTCCTCGGTCGAGATCGACTGGGGGCCGCTCTCCTGCTCGTCGCGCTCGGTGCGACCGAGGCACGGGAGGATCAGCGCTTTCTTGCCGTGGGTGAGATGGCTGCGATTGAGCTTGGTGCTCACGTGCGCCGTCAGCTCGACGCGGCTCATTCCCTCGGCGGTGAGCGCGGTGTCGGGAGCGGCGCGCACGAAGTTCCCACCCATGCCGAGGAAGACCTTCAGATCGCCGCGGTGCAGGGCCGCCACCGTGTGCACGGTGTCGAGACCGGGCTCGCGGGGCGAGGTGATGCCGCAGACCTCGTCGAGCTTAGCCAGCCATTCCTCGGTGGGTTTGTGGTTGATGCCGCACGTGCGGTTGCCTTGCACGTTGCTGTGTCCGCGCACGGGCGAGGGGCCGGTGCCCTTGCGTCCGATGTTGCCGCGCAGTAGCAGCAGGTTGACGATCTCGCGGACGGTGTCGACGCCGTGCTGGTGCTGGCTCACGCCCAGGCACCAGCTGATGACGCACGCCTTCGAGGCGAGGTAGACGGCGGCGGCCGCGCGGATCTCGGCCTCGGTGAGACCGGCCTGCTCGACCAGTTCGTCCCAGGTCGTGGCCTCGACGAGCGCGCGGTAAGTGTCGAGTCCGCTCGTGTACGTGTCGAGGAACGCCTGGTCGAGGGCGGTCGGGTCGGTTTCGGATGCTTCGAAGACGACCTTGGCCATGCCGCGGATCAGGGCGAGGTCGCCGCCCGGGCGTACCTGCAGGTTTATCGTGCTGGTCGGGGTCGAGTGGAAGGTCGCCATGTCGACGATCTCGTGCGGAACGATCGTGCGGGTGCCGGCGACCTCGCGCAGGGGGTTGACGTGCACGATCTGGGCGCCGCGGTCGATCGCTTCGGCGAGGCTCGTGAGCATGCGCGGCGCGTTGGAGGCGGCGTTCACGCCGAGGATGAAGAGGGCGTCGGCGCTCTCCCAGTCCTCGAGGTCGGCGGTGCCCTTGCCCGTGGCGAGGGATGCCGTGAGCCCGCGCCCCGAGCCCTCGTGGCACATGTTCGAGCAGTCGGGGAGGTTGTTCGTCCCGAGTTCGCGCGCGAACAGTTGGTAGAGGAAGGACGCCTCGTTGCTCAGGCGACCCGAGGTGTAGAACGCGGCCTGGTCGGGCGAATCCATCGCCGTGAGTTCCTGGGCGATCAGGCGGAACGCGTCGTTCCACGAGATCGGCACGTAGTGATCGGTCTCGGCGTCATAGACCATGGGTCCCACCAGACGACCGGCGTCCTCGAGTTCGAAGTCACTCCACTGCGACAGCTCGCTCACGGAGTGCTCGGCGAAGAACTCCTTGCCGACGCGCTTGTGCGTCATCTCCCACGTGACGTGCTTGATGCCGTTCTCGCAGATGTCGAGCGTGACGCCCTTGTCGTCGGGCCACGCGCACCCGGGGCAGTCGAAGCCGCTCTTGGGGTGGTTCATCGTGAACATCGCCTTGGTGCCGGCGACCGGCTGACGCTGCTCGAGCAGCACCTTGCCGACGGTCAGCGCGGCACCCCACCCGGCGGCGGGGTGCTCGTAGGGGCCCGTGCTCGACCATTCCCCGTCGACCTGCGGGCCGAGGCCTCCCTGGCGCGGTTCTTCGGTCATCAGCCCGAACGATTCACCCATGTTCACCCTCCGTGGATTCCGGCGCGGAGTCGGTGGCATCCACACACCGCTCGCCTGGCGTCAGCGTACGCTCGCCACCTTTTCGACGGAGGGGCTTGTGGATGCCGCGGGCTCGGGTACGCGGATGCGGTCGGCCCGCGTGTACAGGTTCATGCTGTTGCCGCGCACGAAGGCGGCGAGGGTGAGCCCGGCGCGCTCCGCGAGCTCGATGGCGAGCGACGACGGCGCCGAAACGGCGGAAAGCATCGGGATGCCGGCCATGACGGCCTTCTGCACGAGCTCGAAACTGACGCGGCCCGAGACCTGCAGCACCGTGTCGCGGAGGGGGAGTCGGTCGTTCAGCAGGGCCCAGCCCACGACCTTGTCGACGGCGTTGTGCCGCCCGACGTCTTCACGGGCGACGAGCATCTCGCCGGTCGCGGCGTCGAACAGGGCGGCGCCGTGCAGGCCGCCGGTCTTGTCGAAGGTCTTCTGCTGTTCGCGGAGGCGATCGGGGAACGCCGCGACTTGGTGGGCCGACACCGAGAGGGGGTCGGTGGAGACGTCGTACGTCGACACCTTCTCGACCGCCTCGATCGAGGCCGTGCCGCAGACCCCGCACGAGCTCGTCGTATAGAACGAGCGCGCGATGTCGGGGGAGGGGAGAGCCACGCCCGGGGCCAGGGTGAGGTCGAGCACGTTGTAGGTGTTGCCATCGGCGCCGCCCGTACCCGGCCCGCCGCAGTGGATCGCGCGGGCGAAGTCCTCGCCCCGGCTGATCACGCCCTCGGAGACGAGGAAACCCGCCGCGAGCTCGACGTCGTGACCGGGCGTGCGCATCGTGACGGCCAACGGCGCGCCTGCGACGCGGATCTCGAGCGGTTCCTCGACCGCGACGGCATCCGGCCGCTGTCGGTTCGCGCCGTCGAGAGTGATGCGCGTCACTCGACGCGAGGCGGTGAGGCGGCCCATGTCAGGGCCGTGCCGAGGAGCAGAAGGGGGTCATGGGTCGAGCGTACGCCGGGCCTCCGACGTCGCGGGCGGGTCATCGAGGCGCGATGTCGACCGAGTTCTGCGGACGGGGGACGCCGGGCCGACCACGTCGCTGGGGCGCGTTCCCGCCGCAGAATCCTGCGGGAAACGGCCATCCGCATTCATGCGAATACAGATTCTCCGAACTTTTTCAAGTCCGGCGTGACGATTCCTGTACCCGGTACGTCTTAGTCGTGTAGGCCGAAGCGCCCACCCCGGACACCCGGGTCCAGACATTCGAAAGGCACGGACATGGCTGAGAACGCCCCCACCACCCCCGCTGCGCAGAACGTCCCCCAGTCGGCGTCCCGCGTGAACCGCCCCCTCAACGGCCGCGGCCAGGACACCCCCGTGGACGGCAAGACGTCGATCGCCGAGGGCGTCGTCGCGAAGGTCGCCGGCATCGCCACCCGTGAGGTCGCGGGCGTGTACGCCCTGGGCGGCGGCGGAGCCCGCGCGCTCGGCGCCATCCGTGACGCGATCAACGCCACCGACCTGACGCAGGGCGTCAAGGTCGAGGTGGGCGAGACGCAGGCCGCCGCCGACATCACGATCGTCGTCGAGTACGGCGCCCCGATCCAGGAGGTCGCCGACCAGGTCCGTACCCGCGTCGCCGGTGCCATCACCCGCCTCGTCGGCCTCGAGGTCGTCGAAGTCAACGTCGACGTGAACGACGTCCACATCCCGGGCGACGACAACAACGACGACGACAGCAACGAAAAGCGCGTCCAGTGAGCGCCTCCACCAAGGGCGCTCTCGCCGGCCTCGTGCTGGCCCTCAGCGCTCTGATCTTCGGCTTCTGGGGCTTCATCCTCGTCGCTCTCTTCATGGCGATCGGCGTGGTCGTCGCTCGCATCACGGCGGGTGAACTCGACTTCGGCAACATCGTCAATGCCTTCAAGGGGCGGAGCACATCGTGACCACCGTCACCGCTTCGCCCGGGGTCGGCAACCGCACCACGGTTGCCGACCCCGGCCTCCCCGGCGGTCGGGTGACCATCTCCGACCGCGTGCTGCAGAAGACGGCCGAACGGGCCGCCGCGGACATCGTCGGCGTGGATGCCAAGAACGTCCGCGTCGAGATCGTCTCGGCCCGCGACACCGCCGCGGTCCGCGTGACCACGCCGTTCCCCGTCCCCCGCCTCGACGACACCGAGGCCGTCCACGCTGCGACCCCCGTACTGGAGGCCGCGCGCGCCGCGCAGAGCGAGCTGCGCTCTCGTCTGGCCCACCTGTTCGGACGCGAGATCTCGCGAGTCGACCTCACCATCTCGGGCGCCTCCGCCCCCCAGCGAAAGCGAGTGCTGTGATGACGGACACCGTGCTCCGTACCGTCGTGCGACGCGAGACCCACTCGCCGCGCACCACGGCCATGCTCGTCGTCGTCGTGCTGCTGATCCTCGCCCTGGCGTACGCCGCGGTCGAGATCATCCTCGACCTCTCCGGCGCCCAGCCCCTGCTGATCGCTCCGGGTGAAGCGCTCAACGCCGTCGTGGCGGCCCCCACCGCGCTCATGCCGGTCGCCTTCGTCATCGGCGGGGTCGTGCTGGCGATCCTCGGCCTCGTCGTGCTCGTCCTGGCTCTCAAGCCCGGGCGTCTCTCGCGCCACGAGATGCAGTGGGGGGAGCGTGCCGTCGTCGTCGACAACGGCGTCGTGGCATCCGCCCTCGCTCAGCACCTGAGCAACGAGTCGGGCATTGCGCGCGATGACATCGTCGTCGGTGTCGCCCACCGCGACGTCGACGTGACGGTGCGGCCCCCGGTCGGCATCCCCGTCGATGAAGCGCAGCTGCGCCGAATCGTCGAGGAGGAAGTCACCTCGTACAAGCTTTCGCCCGCCGTGCGCACGCACGTGCGCGTGCAGCGTCCCGACACCAAGGAGTCCTGATGAACGCGACGCGACGCGGTCTGAACCGCTTCCTCCTCTTCCTGGTCGCCGTGGCGCTGCTCGGGCTGGGCGGTCTTGCCCTGGCCGTGGGGCTCCTTCCGGGCGGCACCGCCACGTGGACCTCCGTCATGGGCGGCTTCCAGGGCTGGCTCGAGTCGTTGGGCCGCGAGTCCGCCGGCTGGGGCGCTGTCGCCGCGATCGTGGTGCTGGCGATCATCCTCATCCTGATCGCCGCGGCCGCCGTGCGCGGTCGTCGTCAGGCTCCCCTGCAGTCCACCGGCAGCGCGAGCGACGAGGGGCGCATCACGGTCACCGACGGGTTCGCCTCCGAGGCGCTGAAGAACGCGCTGGGCGAGCGTGACGAGATCCTCTCGTCTCGCATCACCGCCGGTGAGGTCGGAAAGCAGTCCGTGCTGCACGTGGCGGTCACCCCGCGTCAGAACACCTCGCCCCGTGAGGTCGCCGAGCACATCGACACGCTGGTGACGAACCTTGCCGCGCTCACGGGCCAGAATCTGCGCGCCTACATCTCCATCCACTCGGGTCTGCGCGCGAAACTCGCGCGCGACAACACCCGTGTTCACTGACACCCACGAGGAGACGTGATGTCCATCACCGATGCGACCATCGACCCGCCCGACCTCGACGCGGCGGCGACGCTCGCGGCGACCGCCGCCGGTTCCGTTCCGGGCGTCCACGCTCTCGGTAGCTTGATCGGGCGAGCGTCGGACGCCGTCCGTGAACGCGTCGGTCTGGCGAGCACCGCACCCGGCGTCAAGATCGACACTGACCGTGCCGACTCGGTCACCGCGACCATCTCGCTGGTCGTCGACTACCCGCACAAGCTGCACGACGTCGCGGACGCGGTGCGCGCCGCCGTGACGTCGGCGCTCGAGCCCCTCGGCCGCGGCACGATCGAGGTCGACGTCGTCGTGACCGGCGTCTTCGGGCCCTTCGATCGCGACGTGGTCGCCGATGCCGAGCAGAAGGCGGATGCCGTCGCCGCCCGCGCGTCGGACGTGGCCGACGAGGTCAAAACCAGGGCGAAGGATGTCGCGGATCGCACGTCGACCGCCGTCGATGATGCGCGCGAGAGGTCGAAGGACCTCGCGGCCAGTGCCTCGGAGACCGTCGATGCCGCCGTCGCAAAGACGAAGGACGTCGCCGCCGGGGCCGCGGCCGCCGTGGACGAGACCATCCGCCAAGCGCGTGAGCGTGTGTCCTCGGCCGACGCGGAGTCGGACGTCGCGGCCGCGGATCGCCTGACCGACGGCCTCGAGCCCGAGCGTCCGCACGCCTCTGTCGACGAGGCGGGCGACGATCGCGCCGACGTGAGTGACGTCGTCGCCGAGGCGCTCGAGGACGCGGCGATCGACATCGCGATCGCCGCTGACGAGGTGCGCGCCGACGACAAGACCCCGGCGGTCGACGACGTGCAGTCGGTTGTGGAGGGCGAGCGTCCTGGGCGCTGACGATACGCAAAACGAAGGGCGACCCGGTTTCGGCCGAGTCGCCCTTCGCGCATCAATCGCCAGCCTCTAGAACGACCATTGCTGGTTCGTTGCACCGGTGCAGGTGTCGATCACCTGCTGGGTCCCCGGACTCGACGACCCGTTCGGATCGGTCAGGCAGAGGCCCGAGCTCGGGTTGTAGACCGTCTTGTCGTCACGCAGGACCCACCACTGGTAGCCCAGATCGTTGCAGGGCCAGAGTTGCACCACGCTGCCGGGACTGTTGCCCTTCACGTCGAGGCACTTCCCGTTCGAGCGGAACGTGCCGTCGGACCAGGAGCTCCATGTCTGATTCGCCGACGAGTCGCAGGCCTGGAGCTCGACGGGCGTGTAGTCGGCACTGGATCCGCCTCGGAGCCCCAAGCACAGGGCCAGCGAACCCGGGCCCCCGAACGTGACCGAACCCAGCTGTGTCGCTGTCGTCGACGCCTGTTTGCTCACGGCTCCCGACACCCACGACTGCACCGCGTACGTCACCGAGTAGGTGAGGGTACCCGAGGGAGCGCAGCGCGCGATCTTGTTCGCTGTCGCGCCATTGGCGCACGTGAGCTTGTTCGCACCGTCGTCGATCGTGATGTTCGTCGCGGTACGGACCGGTGATGTGTAAGACGTGGTCGATGTGTTGCCGTTTCCGATGGTGGAGACACCGTTCACGAGGTTGGCTCCCCATCCCCACAGCGCGCCGCTCGACGTCACGCCGTACGTCTGAGAGCCGCCGTCGACGACGTCTGCGAAGTTCGGGATGTCGCTTCCCGACGCGAGGACGGCGGAGCTGCTGGAGGTCGTGCTTCCGTTGCCGAGCTGCCCGGATGCGTTCAGGCCGGCGCTGGATAGGGTGCCGTCGGCGGCCACCGCGCTGACATGCGATCCGCCGACCGACACCTTGATGAACTCCTGCGAGCCCAATCCCTTGAAGGAGACCGGCGTGGACACCGCATCGCTCGTCGAGCCGTTGCCGAGCTGCCCGTTGCTGTTTCTTCCCCAGCCCACTACCGAGTTGTTGTTGAGCAGAGCCACGACGGTCGTCCCGTTGGACGCCAGTTGTGTCGCGTACAGGCCCGTGCGGAAGGTGACTTGCACGAAGTCGTCGGACGAGGAGTTCGAGGAGCCGGTCCCGAGCTGGCCGTAGTTGTTCGACCCGCGGCACCAGACCGTGCCGTCGGATGCCAGGACGCAGTTCCCCTTGGTGATCTGGACGATCTTGCGGCCGCCGGGCAAGGCTGCTGCGGTCTGAAGGCCGGTGCTGCCGGAGTAGCTGTAGACGATGCCGTCGGAGGCGAGGAGGAGGCTCTGGCATCGTTGGGCCGCCACCGCGACGATGGTCTTACCGCCCGGCACGGGAATCTGCGTCGGGGTGTTCGTCGCCGAATCGCAGTTCGTCGCCACGCCGGATCCCCACGCCCACACGGTGTTGTCCGACGCGACGGCGACGGCGCTCGTATCGCCGATGGACAGGTCGACGACCGTGTGGCTCGCGGCGATGTTGATGAGGGTCGGGGTAGAGGCGGAAGAACCCCCCGTTCCCAGCTGCCCGGTACCCGGATCCTTGCCCCAGGTGTAGACCCGGCCCTGCGAGATCGCGCCGGAGACGGAGGTGCCTGCCGAGACCGTAGAGCGTCCTCGAGTGACGGAGGCGCGCGGAAAAGAATCGCTCGCCGAGGTTGCGGAGCCGGTGTACACCGTTGTCGGTTGTCCGCCGTCGATCGTCCGCGTGACGGTGAAGGTCGGCTCTTGCGTGATCGCGTTCGCGGTCGCCCAGGTCTGCCCCAGGACGCCGTCCCAACTGATGTTGGCTCCGTCGAGCCGAGTGGTGGCGCGGACCGAGGCGACCGGTTGGATCGAGGCCGCAGAGAAGCTGTTGTCCGTCAGCGACTTCGCGGATGTGAACCATGCCTGCGTGTGCTGACCCGCCCCGATCGTCGACGTCGCGATCGCGACGATGGCGAGCGCGAGGAGCACGCTTCTCCTCGCGCGGGCAAGTGGGCTGGCGGTACGCGTCAGTGATCTGTCGTTCGACATGTGGTCTCCGGGACTATGCGGAGCTGAATCTCGCACGGCGGATGGAATGGGGAATTCAGCACTCAAACCCGTATTTAACCATAAAACGGAACATAAAGGGTTGAAAGTGATGCAGCCGGCAGCCGTCTGAGCACACAGAAGGGCGTCCGGCCAAGACCGGATGCCCTTCTGGTCAGCCGGCTGGACTACCGCGCCGTGGCGTTGTCGTAGGCGCGCTGCGCGGCCTGCTGGGCGTCCGTCAGGGCCTGCTCGGTCGTCTTGTCACCGAGGAGCACCGCCGTGATGGCATTGTTCAGTTCGTTCTGGATGTCCTGCCCCGCGGGCGACGAACCGAACGACTTCCCGGTCTCGACCACGTCGTAGTACGTCGAGATGACCTGGTCGAAACCGGCGTCGCCGGTCGGCACGACGAACTGGTCGCGGATCATCGTGTCGGCCTCGGGTGAGCCGGTGAACAGGCCGGTGTTCAGACCGCCCTTGCTCTCGATGGTGGAGGCGCGGGCCGCGCCCGCGGCCATCCACGCGTCCGTCGAGGTGAGATCGGTCATCCACGCGCACGCCGCGGCGGGGTTCTTCGCCCCGGCCGGGATCACGAACGCGGTTCCCGAGGCGAGCGAGAACGGCTGGCCCTCGGCATCCCGGAACGGAACCGCCTGGAGCGAGAGCTTGTCGCGGTACGCGCCGAGCACATTGGGGTACCACTGATTCGCGACCTGCGCGCCGACCTGGTTCTGTACGAACTGGTTGGCGTCGCCGAAGGTGTCGAACGAGTCGGTGAAGCTCTTGACCGCGGCGTATCCGCCCTGCGCGTCGGTGATCCGCTTGAGCGCGTCGATACCCGCCGCGTTCGCGGGGTCGTCGAGCGTCGGCTTTCCTTCGGCGTCGGTGAGCTGTCCGCCCATGCCGAGCACCCACAGACCGCCCTGTCCGGTGGCGACCGGGTCGAGGCCCAGACGCGTCGGGTTCGCGCCCGACGCCTGGTAGATCTTGCCGATGGCCGCGATGAGGCCGTCCATGTTCGACGTGTCGAACTCCTCCGGCGTCACGCCCGCTTCGTTCAACACGTTCATGTTCAGCAGGATCGCGGGCGGCTGGTAGAACTGCGACACCGCGTAGACGGCTTCCTGATACGTCACGTCGTCGACGACGTTCTGGTACCACCGCTCCGTGGGATCCACGCCCTTCGCTGCGAAGCACGCATCGAGCGGCACGAGCAGCCCCTGGGCGGCGTATGTCGTGACGTAGCGGCGGTCCATCTGCACGACGTCGGGCACGTCACCGCTCGCGATGCGGGTGGTGAACTTCTGCGCATCGAAGGCCGTGGCATCCAGGGTCACGTCCACACCGTCCAGCTGACCCGCCGCGTAATCGAGACGGGACTGGCCCACGTCGTCGGCGTTCTCGAAACCCCACGCGGCGAGGGTGCCGCTCGGGGTGGCACCGAAATCGACGTCGGCGGCCGGATCGTCGCCGCCTCCGCTGCACGAGGTGAGAAGGGCGAGGGATGCCACGCCGGCGACGACGCCGACGAGAGAGCGCTTGCGCATGAGAGGTCCTTTCGGGACAGGGGGATGGTCAGCCTTTTCGGCCCTGGGTGGCGACGCCCTCGACGAAGTAGCGCTGGCCGAACGCGAAGATGAGGAGCATCGGAAGGGTGACCAGCAGGGAGGCGACCATCACGTACTGGTAGTCGCCCTGTCCGCCCGCGCTGGGGCTGTACTTCGTCATTGCGTAGGCGATGCCGAGGGGCGCGGTGAACTCGTCGACGCTGCCGGCGTTGAGGTAGATGAGCGCCGCCTGCAGGTTGTTCCAGCTCGCCTGGAATTCGAAGAGGAAGACGATGATGAACGAGGGGATCGACAGGGGCATGGCGATCCGCCAGAACAGGCCCCAGGCGCTGCACCCGTCGAGGCGCGCGGCCTCGAACAGCTCCCGCGGAACGCCGAGGAAGAACTGCCGCTGCAAGAAGATGTAGAAGGCGCTGCCGAACAGGTTCATGCCCCAGAGCGGTACCCACGTGCCGAGCAGCCCCGTCTCCTTCCAGATCAGGTAGATCGGGATCATCGTCACGGCGCCGGGCAGCATCATCGTCGCGAGCACGAGGCCGAACAGCAAGCCGCGACCGGGGAAGCGGAAATACGCGAAGCCGAAGGCGACGATCGAGCTCATCACCGCGACGGTCGTGGCCGCCAGCAGGGCGATCGCGACGCTGTTGAACATCCAGTTCAGCAGCGGGAGCTGGTTCCACACGTCGGCGTAGTTGCCGGGTTGGAAGGTCTTCGGGATGAGCGCGTTGTCGAACACCTCCCCGCGCGGTTTGAGACTCGCCGCGAGCAGCCACGCGAAGGGATAGAGGAACAGCAGCGCGAAGAGCACCAGCACGGCGGCGAGGATGACGCGGCCGGCGAGGGTCTTCGGCTGCTTCAGCGCGCGCCGCCACCCTCTGCGCGGCGGGGCGACCAGTTCGGGACGCGCCTGCGCGACCCCGGGAGTCTGCAGGGTGTCGGCCATCAGCGATCCCCCTCGTAGTAGACGAAGCGGTTGCCGAGCCGCACCTGCACGAGGGTGATGAGCAGGATGATCACGAACAGCAGCCACGCCATGGCCGCGGCGAACCCGAAGTTGAACTGCCGGAACGCCTGCTGGAACAGGTAGATCGCATAGAAGAGGGATGCCTCGGGTGAGGCGTTGCTCTGATCGCGCCAGAACAGCAGGTAGGCCTGATCGAACACCTGGAAGGCCGCGATCGTCAGCACGATGACGTTGAAGAACATCGCGCCCGAGATCATCGGGAGCGTGATCGAGAAGAAGCGGCGGACGGGCCCCGCGCCGTCGATCTGCGCGACCTCGTAGAGGTCGACCGGCACGTTCTTGATCGCCGCGAGGAAGATCACCATCGTGCCGCTGACGGTCCAGAGGGCCATGATGACGATGCTCGGCTTCACCCATGCGGGATCGACGAGCCATTGCGGCCCCTGGATGCCGATGGCCCCGAGCGCCTGGTTGATCGCCCCCGAGTTGCCGTTGAGCAGCAGGAAGAACACCGCCGCGGTCGCCACGGCGGGTGTCATCTTCGGGAGGTAGTAGAGCGTGCGGAAGATCCCGGCGCCCCGGCCCACGCGACTCAGGAGCAGCGCGAGCACGAGCGCGAAGGCGATCTCGAGCGGAACGGCCATCACGGCGTAGAAGAGCGTGTTGCCGAGCGAGACGGCGACCCGGGGGTCTTCGAAGAGCTGCGCGTAGTTGGCGGTGCCGACCGGTCGCGCGGCGCCCGTGGCGAGGTTGTAGCTCGAGAACGAGATGACGAGGCTGTAGATCATCGCGCCGGCCGTGAAGATCACGAACCCGAGGATCCACGGCGAGATGAACAGATAGCCCGCGATGGCCTCGCGACGGTTGTACTTGATCCTCTGGCGCGACGGGCGACCGTGCTTCCGGGGAACGGCGGGGGTCTCGACGTCGAGGTCAGAGGAGGGGGAGAAGGTCACCGGGAGGACCGGACGGGGATGGCGTGCGCACTGCTCATGGGGGTCTCCTCTCGCGGGCGCCCTCGACATCGAGAAGCGCTTCGCCAGAGTCGAGAAGTGCTCCGGAGAAGTCCAGGGCATTGCCAACCGCGTTGCGAAGTGCCATGAGCGGACACCGTCGAGCGATTCGCCGCATTGTCGCGCGCGTTCGATCGGACGCGTCGTGACCTCGATCGGGGAATCGGGCCCGATCAGCCGGGACGGTCGACCGTGGTTCGTTCAGCCCGGGAGGCCGGGGCGCCGGGCCCGAAGGCGGCGGGCGAGCGCTGCGATCGGTCGCGCGAGGACGACGATCAGCAGGCTCCACAGACCTACCTCGGGCACGGCAACCGAGAGCGCCAGAGCGATGACCATGAGGCCGACCGCTATCCACTGGAGATGCAACGTGAAGGCGTCCGGCGCGTCCGCAGGATCCACCGCCCCGGAGCGGACGAGGAGGTGTCCCTCCAGACGCGCCAGGATCATCGTCACGAGAATCGAGCCGACGTAGACGAGGCGGGCGAGCGTATCAGCGCTGCCGGTCGCCACCTCGATCGCCGTCGTCAGCGGAATCACGCACACGCCGGCGAGCCAGAACATATTGACGTTCACGAGAGCCCTCGACCACGATCTCGCTCGCGCGAAATGCTCGTGATGGTCGCGCCAGAAGAGGGAGATCGTGATGAAGCTGATGCACGCCGCCGACAGCGCCGTGGAGTTCTCGGTGAAGAAGTCGACCGCGCTCCTGCCGGGCAGATCTCTCGCCGCATCGACCAGGGGCAGCACGACGAGGGTGATGGCGATCGCGCACACCGCATCGCTGAAGAACGTGAGCCGGTCGACGCCCCGCTGGGCGGCGTCAGCGGCCCGGTCCGACGCCTGATGCAACTCGCTCATCACAGCTCACAGTAGACCCGGCCGGTTTCCCTGACGACCCCTGCGGGGCACGCGCCTCTCGGAGGACTCCGCGGCGACCCTCGAGCGGTTCAGCGCGGGTCGAGCGCGCGCAGGTAACGCTTCGTCATCCATGCCTGGACCGCGCGACCCAGCGGTGCGCCGACGCGCGTGAACCAGCGTCCGGGTGCCGAGAAGGCGACGATGTCGAAGACGACATCCCCGGACGGGGTGAGCGTCACGGTGAAGCGTTCTTCGCCGCGCTCCGGATGCCCCGGCAGCGTCCCGTAGGCGAAACCGGCGACGGTGTCGGTGCGGTCGGCCCAGACGACGAGGCAGGGGATGCGAAAGCTCAGGATGCCGATGCCCAACCGCATCGTGACGCGTGTGCCCTCCCGCATCGGTGTATCGGACGCCTCGACCCGGGCACCCGCCCGCCTCTGCGCTTCGCCGGCCAGCAGCGCATCGGCCGCCGTCGCGAAGACCCCCGGGCCGCGCCCGATGACCCGCCGGGCGCGCACGTGGTGATATCCATGGGGCATCCGACCGGCGGTCGCGCCGACCTCTTCGTAGGTCAGCTCGTGCATACGGCGATGCTAACCGGCGGCGGTCAGCGGGGTGACGGCTTGCGGCGGATCCCGACGATCATGTCCCTGTGTTCGGGATGGAGGTAGAGAGCTGATCGCCCCTCGAAATGACACGACGGATGAATGGCCGTCGTGAAGCGGACATCGACCTCGGGTCGCTCTTGGAGAATTCTGTGCACTGCTCGCACGACGTACGCCTCCACCACGTTTTCTGTGCTCCTCCACACGGGCCGACGAGGGAAACCACGAATCTCTGGCGTCGAGGATACCCATGCGCGTGAATGCACAGAAGGATCCTCGGATGGAATGCGTTTCGCCCGCCGCGCGGGCGGCCGAGGACGTCTCGACGGCGATGCGAGGATGGCGGCATGATCGAGTTCCGCGACGCGCGCCCGGCCGACATCGACGCGATGGTGGAGGTGCAGAACGCGATCCATCGCGCAGGACTGCGAGCGTCGGCGTCCGACGCCGCTCTCGTCGAGGAGCGCTACTTCGACGCCGCGCACTCGATCGCCTGCACCGTTGCCGACCGTGACGGGGTGGTGGTCGGCTTCCAATCCCTGAAGCGTGCGTGGCTCGGCAACCCCTACGGCGTCGAAGAGGGCTGGGGCATCATCGGCACGCACATCCACCCCGAGGTCGGACGCAGCGGAATCGGCCGCAGCCTCTTCGCGAGGACCCGCGCCGCCGCCGAAGCGGCGGGTCTCCGCCACATCGACGCAACCATCGGTGCCGACAGCGCTCCCGCACTGGCCTATTACGCCGCGATGGGTTTCGTGCCCTATCGCGACGGCGAGGACGCGATCCCGCACCGCTTCGACCTCTGACCGGCGCTTACGCTGAGGTCATGCCCCTCATCCCCCGCGGATCGACCGCGTGATCGACGTCGCCGAGCACCTCGCCGCGGTCCTGGGGCAGGTGGTTCCGCTCGCCGCCGAAGCGCGGGCGGTGGCCGCGGCCCGTGGGCGAGTGCTGCGGCGTCCCGTTTTCGCCGCCGTCGACGTTCCGGGCTTCGACAGCTCCGCGATGGACGGGTTCGCCGTGCGTGACCTCAGCGCGCCCGCCACCCTGCGCGTGGTCGCCGATCTGCCCGCGGGCACAGACCTCGATCCGCGGATGGATGCCGGCGAAGCCGCGCGCATCATGACGGGTGCGCCCGTGCCGACCGACGCCACGGCGATCGTTCCGTTCGAGGACACCGAGAGCGGACTCGCCGGCGGGCTCGAGGCGGTCACGGTGCTCGCCGCGCCGCGCGGGCCCGGAGCCCATATCCGCCGGCGGGGCTCGGATGTCCGTGAGGGTGAGCTCGTCGTCCCGGAGGGTGCCCGACTGACCGCCTCTCGGCTCGGTGCGATCGCGGCGGCGGGGGTGGGGACGGTATCGGTGTCGCGCCCGCCGCGGATCGCAGTCGTGTCGACGGGATCCGAACTGCAGCCCGCGGGGCATCCGCTTCGTCGCGGTCAGATCCCCGAATCGAACAGCGTGCTGCTGGCCGGTCTGGCCGAAGAGGCCGGCGCCGAGATCGTCCTGCGCACAAGCGTCGGCGACGAGGGCGACGGGCCGCGTCAGGCCATCACGGATGCCGAAGCGGCGGAAGCCGACATCGTGGTGTTCTCGGGAGGGGTGAGCGCGGGCGCCTACGAGGTCGTCAAGAACACCCTGGGTGACCTCATGCGCTTCGACCGCGTGCGCATGCAGCCGGGTAAGCCGCAGGGCTTCGGCATTACTCCCGCGGGCACGCTGCTGTTCGGACTGCCCGGAAACCCGGTGAGCGCCGCGGTGTCGTTCGAGCTGTTCGTGCGCCCGGCGCTGCGGGCCCTCGAGGGGGACGCCGACCTGGGTCGCGAAACGCTGCGCGTCGCGCTCGCCGAGGGACGGCGGGCCCGGCCGGACCGCGTGCAGTACGTCCCGGTGCGCCTCGATCGCTCCGACCCCGCCCGCTGGACGGCGGTACCGACCGCGCACGGGACCCGCGGACTCGGTGAGGCGGACGGTCTCGCCGTCATCCCGCCGAGCGAGCGCGACGTCGCGGCCGGGGAGCTCGTCTCGGTCACGCGATGGTGAGCGTCGACGCGATCCTGCTGGCCGGGGGGAGGGCCTCCCGACTGGGCGGGGCGACGAAGCCGCTCCTGCGGGTGAGAGGGCGCACGTTGCTGCGCACGGGGGTGGACGCGGTGCGAGCGGTCGGTGCCCGACGTGTCGTCGTCGTCGCGCCGGTGCTCGACGAGACGCTCGAGGTGACCTGGGCGAGAGAAGATCCGCCCTTCGGCGGGCCGGTCGCCGCGATCGTCGCCGCCCTCGTCCACGTGGATGCCGACGAGGTCTTCGTCCTCGCCTGCGATCTTCCGACGGCCGGTCCGGCGATGGCGCTTCTCGCTGACCCGGTACCCGAAGGCGCGGACGGGGCGTGCCTCGACGACGGTCGACGCCAGTGGCTCATCGGCCGGTACCGGACCGCGGCGCTTCGCGCTGCGGCATCCGGTGTCCCCGAGGGCGGCCGCGACGCGTCGGTGCGGGCGTTGCTGGGCGGGCTGAGGGTCGAGCCGGTGGCGGCCGACCCCGCGCTGACCCGCGACATCGATACCTGGGAAGACCTGCGAGAAGCGGCGCCGGAAGGTCCGCCGCGGACCTGACGACGGAGCGTCAGCGCATTTCGCGTGCGAAGGCGACGTCGATGAGGGTCGACGCGGCGGCGCGCGCGGACGCGGCGGCATCGGGTGTCCCGGCGATCGCGGCGGTGGTCTGGGCGCCCTCCGCGAGGATGGCGAGCTGGGGAGCGAGGAAGGCCGGGGCTCCCGCCGCCGCGACCAGCTCCGCGACATATCGCTGGAAATCGGCCTTGTGCGCGCGCACGGCGCGGGCGACGCCGGGGTTGGCGGCTCCCAGTTCACCGAAGGCATTGATGAAACCGCAGCCTCGGAAGTCCGCCTCGTCGAACCAGTGCGCGAGGTAGTCGTAGACCGCCAGCAGTCGTCCGCGGGGGTCGTCGATGCGCTCGACGGCTTCGGATACCCCGTCGGTCCACATGGCGTGACGCTTGTCGAGCACCGCGACGATGAGGTCGTCTTTGGCGGGGAATTCTTTGTAGAGCGCCCGGAGTGAGACACCGGCGGCATCGCGCACGGCATCCATCCCCACCTGACCGATGCCGCGGCTGTAGAACAGGGCGTCGGCGGCGTCGACGATGCGGTCGCGGGTCTCGGTCATGACTCGAGTCTACTTGACGTGAGAACGATCGTTCTCTATGGTCGAGCTAGCGAGCGAGAACGACCGTTCTCGCCGACTCGCCCTCCAGGCCATCGTCACGAAGGAGCCCCGATCATGTCCGGAAACCCGCACGGAATCGCCCTCGAACCCGCCGCGCAGCAGTTCGTGGATGCCACCAGCGAACCGCCCTTCCTCTACCAGCTGCCCCCGGCCGACGGGCGTGCGGCGGTCGACGGCGTCCAGGATGACCCCATCTTCAAGCCCGAGATCGACGAGGAGTGGATCGAGGTGCCGGGTGGTCCGAGCGGCTCGGTGAAGGTCCGCATCGTCCGCCCGAAGGGCGCGACCGGAGTGCTGCCCGTCGTGGTCTACATCCACGGCGCGGGATGGGTCTTCGGCGACGCGCACACGCACGACCGTCTCGTGCGCGACCTCGCGGTGGGCACCCGGGCCGCGGTCGTCTTCCCCGAGTACGACCGTTCGCCCGAGGTGCGCTACCCGCACGCGATCGAGCAGGTGTGGGCGACCGCCCAGTGGATCGTCGCCGAAGGGGAGTCGAAGGGCCTCGACGCGGCGCGCATCGCCGTCGCGGGCGACTCGGTGGGAGGCAACATGTCGGCCGCCCTGACCCTGCTCGCCAAGGAGCGCGGCGGCGTCGACCTCGCCGCGCAGGTGCTGTTCTACCCGGTGACCGACGCGGCCTTCGACACCGAGTCGTACCACCGCTTCGCGGAGGGCTACTTCCTCTCTCGCGACGGCATGAAGTGGTTCTGGGACCAGTACACGACCAGCGAAGACGACCGCGCCCAGATCACCGCTTCGCCGTTGCGCGCCACGCTCGATCAGCTCGCGGGACTCCCGCAGGCGCTCGTCATCACCGCTGAGGCCGACGTTCTGCGCGACGAGGGCGAGGCTTACGCCGCGAAGCTCCGTCAGGCGGGCGTGCCCACCACCGCCGTCCGCTACCAGGGCATCGTGCACGACTTCGTCATGGTGAACGCGCTCCACGACACGTATGCGGCGCAGGCGGCGGTCGCTCAGGCCGTCGCCTTCCTCTCGAAGGTGCTCGCGGCGTAACGCCGGCCGGCCCGGGCTGTGCTGTGGAGCGTGGCCCGGGCCCCGACCGGTCGTCATCACCCCCGGCAGCAGGCCGTCGGCCACCCGCTGGTGCACTGCCGGGGACGAGAAACGCGCACCACGGCGCCCCTGCCGGGCTACTCGAGTACCACCGTCCACGACACCGCGCGCGGCCACAGGGCGTGGCGCGGGAGCACGTCGGGACCGCACGCCCGCGAGCCGAGACCGTGCTGGGCGGCGTCGAGGTACAACCAGAGCCCCCTCGACGGCGGCAGTTCGTGCGCGTGCGCGACGCCGGTGCGCTCCTGGGCGGTGTGGCGGTCGAGCTGGAACCCGGGCAGGCTGGTCGAGCCCGACGCGACCGCGCGCAGGCGCAGGGGACCGAGATCGAGCGCGCGCAGGCCGGGGCGGTGCCCGGTCTCCTGCGGGCGGCCGTACGCGACGCCGAGCTCGTCGACGGCGGCCTCGAAGCGGCCGACGTACGCGGCCTCGGCGCTATCGCTGTACGACTCCGCCGGTCCCGTGCCGAACCAGCGCACCCGCTCGTCAGCAAGGGCGCCCGGCAGGCCGATGCGTGCGCCGACGCGCGGCCAGGTGCAGTCCCACGGGCCGAACGGGCGGATGTCGGTGTGCAGCCGCAGCCCGTCGCCGTCGAGGCGCCACGCGAACGTCGTCTCGATGCCTTGCGCGCTGTGCGCGGCCATCGACCGCACGCGCTGCACGAGACCCTGATCAGTGCGCTCGACCGACAACACGCGATGCTGCAGACGGTCGAGGCCGCGTTCGAGCCACCGCACCGACGACGCCGGGGTGCTCTCATCGCCGCGACCGTCGGTGAGCGCCGGGTCGGCGGTCTCGTACGAGCCCTGACCGTCGAGCTGGTCGTTCTCGGTGGGGGCGCGCCACAGTTCGGGCAGCGGCCCCGACACCTCCAGGTCGCGCCAGCGCACGAGGCCGCCGCGGCGGTCGAAGACCGCGTCGCCGAGCGCGTCGCCGCGCCAGCCGCCGTTCGACGCCTGTGCCAGGCGCAGGGGAGCGGCATGCATTCGCGCCTGCGCGCGCGAGACGCTGTGCCCCGCCGGGGCCCATGCGCGTTCCTCGCGCAGCGCGACCTCGAGGGTCATCCAGCGCTCTGTCGTGGCATCCGGAATCTCGGGCGCTTCGATGATGCTCTCGGCGCCGGGGGCCAGCGTCGGCAGGTCGAGGGCGCCCGAGGCGACCGGGATGCCGTCGTCCTCGACGCGCCACCGCAGCTCGAGGTGGCCGGTGCCGAGCGTGTGCTGCCGGTTCCGTACGCGCCAGGAGCGCTCGCCGAGGTGCTCGAGCGTGACGGGGGCCCACACCGCGGCCAGCTCGCCGAGGCCGGGAGAGGGCGTGCCGTCGGAGAGCACGAGACCGTCCATCAGGTAGACGCCGTCGTGCACGGGCTCGCCGAAGTCGCCGCCGTAGGCGAAGAACTCCGTGCCGTCGGCGGTGCGCGTGCGGATGCCGTGGTCGCGCCACTCCCACACGAACCCGCCGTGCAGCCGCGGGTACAGCTCCACGAGCGACTCGTAGTCGGCGAGCGAACCGGGGCCGTTGCCCATCGCGTGCGCGAACTCGCACAGCACGAAGGGCTTCGCCCGCTGGCGGGCGCCCTCGGCGGGGCCGATCTCATGCACGGGCATGGTCTGCTCTCCGCAGACCGAGGCAATCTCCTCCAGAGTCGGATACATGCGCGAGTACACGTCGGTGTAGGCCCCGCCGTAGTCGCCCTCGTAGTGGATGGGGCGCGAGTCGTCGCGCTCGCGGATCCACCCGGCCATCTCGGCGAGGTTGCGCCCGGTGCCCGACTCGTTGCCGAGCGACCACATCACGACGCTCGCGTGGTTCTTATCGCGTTCGACGGTGCGGCGCACGCGGTCGAGGCACGCCGCGCGCCAGGCGGGGTCGTCGGCGGGGTTGCCCGTCCACTCGACGTCCCAGAAGCCGTGCGTCTCGAGGTCGCACTCCAGGACGACCCAGAAGCCCAGCTCGTCCGCGAGTTCCAGCACCCGCGGGTGCGGCGGCTGATGCGCGGTGCGGATCGCGGTGATGTTGTGCTGCCGCATGAGCGCGAGCTCACCGCGCACGTAGTCCTCGTCGAACACGCGCCCGCGATCGGGGTCGGTCTCATGACGGTTCACGCCGCGGAAGATCAGCGGGCGACCGTCGGCGAGCAGCCGGTCGCCGACGATCTCGACGCGGCGGAAGCCGACGCGCAGGCGCACCGTCTCGGCATCCGTTGACACCTCGACGTCGTACAGGCGGGGAGTCTCGGCCGTCCACGCGTCGACCGCGGGGATCGGGAGGGGGGCCACCGCGCCCTCCGAGGCCCACGTCTCATCGACGCCGAGCTCGGGCACCCGCACGCTCACGGGCCAGCCGCCGCGGGGGCGCACGTCGAGGATGCCGGCGCCGGTCGCGGGGTCGCGGTCACCGCGCACGAAGACGTCGTCGAGGCCGTTCGCGGGCCGGCCCTGGAGCGAGACGCTGCGAAAGATACCGGGGAGCCACCACTGGTCCTGGTCTTCGAGGTAGCTGGCGGCCGACCACTGGTGCACGCGGACGGCGAGGACGTTCTCGCCCTCGACCAGGTGGTCGGTCACGTCGAACTCGGTCATGAGACGGCTTCCGGTGAACCAGCCGATCTCGGTGCCGTTCAGCCACACCGTCGCGAGCGATTCGACGCCCTCGAAGCGCAGCAGCGTGCGGCCGCCGGGGCAGAACGACGGATGCCACTCGAAAGTGCGGCGGTGATCGCCCGTGGGGTTCGCGTCGGGCACGTGCGGAGGATCTAGGGGGAACGGGTACCGGATGTTCGTGTACGTCGGGTGCCCGTGGCCGTGCAGCCCCCAGTGCGAGGGCACGGGGATGCGTTCCCACGCCGCGACGTCGGCGTCGACCGCCGCGAACGGGGGCGGTCCGTCGAGGTCGTCGCCGGGGTCCGCGTCGTGCAGAAGAAAGGCCCAGTCGCCGTCGAGGCTCTGGACCGGTGCATCGGATCGCAGCCAGGCGCGCGGGGGCAGGCGAGTGTCGGATCCGGGGGTGGGATCGCCGAGGTGGGTCATCGGTCCTCTCGGAGGGCGTCGTGATCGGCCACGACGGTGACGTCGGGATGCCGTTGCAGGAAGGAGGCGGGATTGTCGGCGGTGACGGGGCAGGTGAGGGCGGCGCGAAGGGCCGCGGCTTTCGCGGAGCCCGCGGCCACGAGCACGATCCGCCGGGCCGAGAGGATCGTCGCGACCCCCTGGGTGAGAGCGTGCGTCGGCACCTGGGTCAGATCGTCGTCGAAGTGCTCGGCGTTGGCCCGGCGCGTGCTCTCGTCGAGCGCCACGACGCGCGTGCGGGTCTCGGCATCCGAACCCGGCTCGTTGAAGCCGATGTGACCGTTGCGGCCGATACCGACGATCTGCACGTCGACCCCGCCGGCGTCGGCGATCAAGCGCTCGTAGGCCGCGCCGTCGGTGTCGGTCGAGCCGTGAGGTACGCGCACGTTCTCGACCGGGATGCCGAGCGGCTCGGCGATCACGGAACGCACGTACGCCGCGTACGAGCGGGGGTCGTCGGTTCGCAGCCCCACGTACTCGTCGAGGGCGAACAGGCGCAGCCCCTCGGTGCGGAGGCCCTCGGCTCGGCGGCGGATCAATGCCGCGTAGAGCGCGAGCGGCGAGGAGCCCGTGGCGACCCCCAGCACGCCGTCGGGGGCGACGCTCGCGACGACGTCGGCGGCGACCTCGCCGATCTCGTCGGTCGCGCAGGCGATGACGCGAGTGGTCGAGGAGACGGGGACCAGGGTGGGCGGAAGGGTCACGCTCACTTGATCGCGCCCTTGGCGATGTCGCCGATGAACTGCCGGGCACCGATGAGGAACACGACGAGCAGCGGCAGCACCGCGAGCAGGGCTCCCGCCATGACCATGCCGTAGTCCTGGCCGAACGCGGTGTTCAGTTGGGCCATGGCCACCTGCAGCGTCACCTGGTTGGGGTTGGTCAGCACGACCAGCGGCCAGAGGTAGTCGTTCCACGCAGCGATGAACGTGAAGATGCCGAGGAAGCCCAGGCCCGGGCGGATGAGCGGCAGGCACACCGTGAACCACTGGCGGAAGAAGCCCGCTCCGTCGAGCACCGAGGCATCCATCAACTCGTCGGGGATGGACGACACCATGTACTGGCGCAGCCAGAAGATGCCGAACGCGTTGGCGGCGGCGGGCACGACCAGCGCCTGCAGCTGTCCGGTCCAGCCGAGGTTGGTCATGGTGATGAACTGCGGGATGACGGCGAGCTGCATCGGCAGCATGAACGTCACGAGGGTGATCGTGAACAGCGTGCGCCGCAGCGGGAACTCGAATTTGGCGAACGCGAAGGCGGCGAGGGAGTCGAACACCAGCACGAGGAACGTCACGCTGCACGCCACGATCACCGTGTTCAGCAGCGAGCCCGCGAAGTCGATCCGCGTGAACACCGCCTCGATGTTGTCGAAGAGGCGGGGTCCGGGGACGAAGGTGGGCGGCGTCGTGTAGATGTCGCTCGTGGAGTTGCTGGCCATGACGACCAGCCAGTACAGCGGGAAGAGCGAGATGAACGCGCCGGCGCTGAGCACGCCGTACAGGAGCACGCGGCTCGGGGTCACTTTGCGACGACGGCGGAGTGGCACGCCCGCGGTTGTGATGTGCTCGGTGATCGTCGCGGGCGGAGGGGTGGTGACGGTCATGCGCGGGCCTGGTCTTCCTTCTTGCCGGCGGTGAAGCGCCAGCTGATGATGGTGAAGATCACGACGATGAGGAACACGCCCCAGGCGATCGCGGCGCCGTAGCCGAAGCGGTTGTAGCTGAAGGCCTGCTGGTAGAAGTACAGGACCATCGTCAGACCGCCCTGGCCGGCACCGCCGCTGTTGGGGTTGGTGGTGCTCGAGCTGGCCGTCAGCACCTGGGCCTCGGTGAAGCTCTGCATGCCGGTCACGGTCGAGACGACCAGCACGAAGATG
Organism: Microbacterium sp. 1154; assembly: GCF_031455375.1. NCBI lineage: Bacteria > Bacillati > Actinomycetota > Actinomycetes > Micrococcales > Microbacteriaceae > Microbacterium > Microbacterium sp. 1154. The sequence continues at coordinate 675,354 of NZ_JAVDSN010000001.1, forward strand.
ATCGTCGGGCGCAGAAGCGGCAGCGTGATCGAGAAGAAGCTGCGGATGGGTCCGGCGCCGTCGAGCTTGGCGGCCTCGTAGACCTCGCCGCCGATGGACTGCATCCCGGCGAGGAAGATGATCGCGTTGTATCCGGTCCACTGGTACGTGATGAGGATCGAGACCGTCAATTGGATGCCGAAGGGCGTCGACAGCCATTGCACGCCGGGGAGTCCCAGAGCGTGCAGGAAGGAATTGGCGAGGCCGAAGTTCTCGCCGAAGATCGAGCCGAACAGCACCGCCATCGCGACGACCGAGGTGATGTTCGGCACGAAGTACGCGATGCGGAAGGCCGTGCTGAAGCGCACGGCGTTGTTCAGCATGGCGGCGACGGCCACGGCGACGATGAGCATCGGGAACGTCGACAGCACGAAGATGACGAACGTGTTGCGCACCGAGAGCCAGAACGTGGGGTCGGTGAACAGGCGGGTGTAGTTGTCGATGCCCGTCCACTTCGCCGCTCCCAGGCCGTTCCAGTCCTGGAACGACAGCACGAGGGAATAGGCCGTGGGGAAGAGGCCGAAGCCCAGGAAGAGCAGGAAGAACGGGGCGATGGCCACGTACATCGGCCAGTGCCGAATGAGGCCCCGGCCTCGGGGGCGCGCGCTGGGGCGCACCCCCGAAGCCGTCATGACGCGCGTGGCGGATGTCACTTAGAGCGCTCCCACACCTGCTGGGCGGCAGCCAGGGCGTCGTTCCACGCCTGCTTCGGGTCCTTGCCCTGCGACTGCACGTTCGTCAGCTCCGTGATGAAGGGAGCCTGCAGCTCGTTGTCGATCGGGCTGGTGTAGCTGATGGGCATGTTCTCGGACGCGGTCTTGAAGACGTCGGTCGTGACCTGACCGCCGAAGAAAGCGTCGGGCTGCTGCAGAGCGGGCTGGCTCAGCGCCGCGGTCGAGGAGGGGAAGTTGCCGACCTCGGTGTAGGTCGTGGCCTGGTTCTCGGCATCCAGGAGGTAATCGATGATCTTCACGGCCTCCTCCTTGTTGCCGGTGGAGGCGGGGATGGTCAGGAACGATCCGCCGATGTTGGCCGGGCCGCCCGGCATGGCCGTGACGTTCCATTTGCCCGAGGTGTCGGGGGCGTTGCTCTTCATGTCGCCCTGATACCAGGCGGCGCCGAGCAGTGTCGGAAGCGAGCCGTTGTTGACCGCGGCGGCCCAGTCGGGGCTGCCGTCCTGGATGCCGGCGACGAGACCGCGCTGGTTCGCTTCGATCGCGGTGTCCCACGCCTTCTTGACCTGGGCGCTGTCGCCGAGGAATTGTCCGTCCTGTGAAGCCATCTTGGTCTCGCCCTGGCCCATGACCTTGGTGAAGACGTCTTCCATCGAGACTTCGAGATAGGCGCCGGTGGCGGCCTTGAGCTTCTCGCCGAAGGCGAAGTAGTCGTCCCACGTCGAGGTGGCGGCGGCAACCGCAGCAGGGTCGGTCGGCAGGCCGGCCGCGGCGAGCACGTCGGTGCGGTAGTACAGCGCGGTGGGGCCGATGTCGGTGGGCAGGCCGATGAGCTTGCCATCCGCGGTGGTCGCCTCGGCCAGCTTCCAGGCGGGGAAGTCAGCGAGTTTGTCGTCGATTCCGAGCGTCTTGAAGTCGGTGAACAGGTCGGCCTGCTGCAAGAAGTAGGGCATGTCCTCGCCCTTGATCCCGGTGATGGAGGGGATGCCGCTGCGACCGGTGAAGACCGTGACGAGCTTCTGCTTCACGTCGTCGCCGATCGTGGTGACTTCGAGCTTGGCGTCGGGGAACTCGGTCTTGGCCGAGTCGACCACGCTCTCGCCGAGCCCGCCGGGCCAGGTCCAGAGCGTCATCGGGCCGTCGGACGATCCGGCACCACCGGAGCAGGCGGACAGGGACACGGCGGCGATGGCGGCGACGGCGACGGTGCCGAGCGCGCGTCGGTGGCGCGGGGTGAGGGTCATCATGGGCGGGTCACTCCTTGAATCGGGTGGGGTGCGAAGAAGAGGCGGTGCGGGATGCCGTGGAGCTGGCGAAGGGCGACGCGCCGTCGTGCAGCGCGGTGCGGAGGAAGGCGAAGCGCGCGGGGTCGGCGGCCGCCGGGTGGGCGTCGAGCCAGGGGAGCAGCTCGTCGAGACGGGGTGCGGCAGCAGCGCCGCCGGGGCGCGACACGGTGATCGCGGCCACGAGCGTGGCGAATTCCACACGCTCGCGGAGCGACCAGGCCGTGAGTTCTGCGGCGGCCAGTGCGCCGCCGAACACGTCGCCGGCGCCCGTGGCATCGATGAAGTCGATCGCGACGGCGTCGACCTCCACCTCTTCGCCCGCGGCGGAGTCCACGGCGATCGCGCCTCGGCCGCCGCGGGTGACGACGGCGAGCGGCACACGCTCGGCGAGGGCCCGCGCGGCGGAGCGGGCGTCGCTGGTGCGGGTGTAGGCGCGGGCCTCGGCCTCGTTGGGGAGGAAGGCGTGGCATCCGTCGAGCACATCGAGGGCGGTGGCATCCCACTGCTCGTCGGCATCCCAACCGATGTCGGCGAACACTTTCGTGCCGCGCGCGGCACGCTCACGCACCCAGGCGGACACCGACTCGTCGATGTGCAGGGCGGCGACGGGGGTGACGGGCGCCTCGCGGAGGAGGGATGCCAGGGCTGCGGCGGGTCGTCCGCCGGTGACGAGGGCGCGGTCGCCGTCGTAGTTCATGGCGGCCGTGACCGGCAGCGCCCAGTCCGGCACCTCGCGGACGCCGTCGACGATGCCCTCGGCGGCGAGACGGTCGCGCACGAGGCGCGAGAGCGGGTCGGCGCCCGCATCGGCGCTCAGCACCGTGGTGACGCCGAGGCGCGCAGCCGCGATCGCATAGTTGGCGATGCCGCCGGGCCCCCAGCCGAATGCGGGGGTCCAGTGCTCCTCGCCGAGACGGGGCGCCGAAGCGAGGTCGGCGAAGACGAGATCGAGGAAGAGCTGCCCCGCCGTCAGGAGGCGAGGGGTGGGACCGGATGCGACTGTCATCGGCCCCTCCTCTCTTCGGTGACGACCGGGGGCGTTGCACCGTTTATAGCATCGAGCGCTCAGGAGCGCGCAAATTTTTGCGTGTAAACATTTTGTTACTGAGCGATTTTGAGCGGTATGGTGATCGCACCATGAAAGACGTCAGAGATCGCGAGATCCTCCAGCACCTCCGTTCCGCCCGTGCGGCCACGGTCGCGGAGCTCGCCGAAGCCACCGGTTCGAGCATCGCCACGATCCGCCGCGATCTGCAGCGCCTCGACGACGCCGGGCTCCTCCGGCGCACCCACGGCGGCGCGGTGATGAGCGAGGGCGACGCCCCCTTCGCGACCGTCGAGCCCGTCAACCGCGAAGGCAAGGAGCGCATCGCGCAGGCCGCGGCAGCGACCATCCGCGACGGTCAGGCCGTCATCCTCGACGTCGGCACGACGACGCTGCAGCTCGCCCGTCTGCTCCGCGGCCGCGCGGTCACCGTCATCACGAACAACCTCGCGATCTACGACGTGCTGCGCGACGAGCGCGACACGCACCTCGTGCTGCTCCCGGGCGACTACGACCCGGTCTATCGCAGCGTCGCCGGTCACCTCACGACCGAGTCGTTGCGCCTGATCCGCGCCGACCACGCCTTCCTCGGGGTCAGTGGCATGTCGCCCGAGGGCGACCTCCGCGACACCACGCTGGCGCAGGTGCCGATCAAGCAGGCCATGCTCGCGGCGTGCGACGCAGCGACGGTGCTCGCCGACCACAGCAAGTTCCCCGGCAGCGGCGCCGGACGTATCGCCCTGCCCCTCGCCCTGCGGCGGCTCATCACCGATGCGCCGCTCGAGGGCCCGATCGTCGAGTCCCTGGGCCGACGGAATGTCGAGATTGTGACCGCATGAAGCTTGCCATGATCGGTGGCGGAGGATTCCGCACCCCTCTGGTCTACCGCGCCCTCCTCCTGGACCGTGATCCGGGCCGTGTCGACGAGGTCGCCCTCATCGACACCGACGGCACCCGCCTGCGGACCATGGCCCGCATCCTCGAAGACCAGGCGCGAGAATTCGCCGACGCCCCTCGGGTGAGCGTGCACACGGATGCCGAAGAGGGTCTGCGCGGCGCCGACTTCGTGTTCTCGGCCATCCGCGTCGGTGGTATGGCGGGTCGGGCGGCCGATGAGCGCATCGGCCTGTCGCACGGGGTCATCGGCCAGGAGACCGTGGGATTCGGTGGCATCTCGTACGCGCTGCGCACCCTGCCGGTGGCGATGCAGCTCGCCGAGCTCATCCAACGCGTCGCTCCCGACGCGTGGGTGATCAATTTCACCAACCCCGCGGGTGTCGTCACCGAGGCCATGGGGCGCGTGCTCGGAAAGCGCGTCATCGGCATCTGCGACTCACCGATCGGCCTGGCCCGCCGCGCGCTCGGGGCCCTCGGCATCCGCGATTCCGCCGATGTCGAGATCGAGTACGCCGGCCTCAACCACCTGGGGTGGCTCACCGCCCTGCGCCGCGACGGCGTCGACCTGCTGCCCGAACTGCTCGCCTCGCCCGAGCGCATCGAGTCGTTCGAAGAGGGCGCCCTGTTCGGTGCCGACTGGATCCGCACCCTCGGCGCCCTGCCCAACGAGTACCTGCACTACTACTCGTACCGTCGCGATGTGCTGCAGGCCGACCAGTACGCCGCGACCACCCGCGGGCGTTACCTGCTCGACCAGCAAGCGGGCTTCTGGGACGAAGCCGCGACGGCTCCGCGCCCGCACGCCGCGTGGGAGGCCTGCCGACACGAGCGCGAAGTCACCTATATGGCGACCAACCGCGACTCGGCCGGCATGGGCGACCGCGATGAGGAAGACCTGGTCTCGGGCGGTTACGAGAACGTCGCGATCGCCCTCATGCGCGCGATCGCCTACGACCAGTCGGCGCGCCTCATCCTCAACGTGCCCGGTGGCGGTGTGCTCGCCGGCCTCGACGATGAGGCCGTGGTCGAGGTGCCGTGCGTCGTCGGCGCCGACGGCCCCCGCCCGATCGCGAGCGCGGCCGTTCCCGACTTCGGTCTCGGGCTCGTCACGACCGTGAAGTACGTCGAGCGCCAGACCATCGAGGCAGCTCTCCACGGCTCGCGCGCCGCCGCCCTGCGCGCGCTCGCGCACCACCCGCTCATCGACTCGGTGCGGGTCGCCCGGGCGCTGCTCGACGACGCCGGCTCCAGCTTCGCCGACCTGTCGTACCTCCGCTGACCCGGGGGTGCGGTGCCGACCCGAGGCGCCGCACCCCCGCACCACGTCCTCGCTCCCACCCGAAGAACCGCGAACCCCGAACCGCGCGGCCCCGAACCCCGCGCAGCCCCGAATCGGAGACCACCGTGCACCAGAACCTCACGCTCGTCGAAGAGCGCATCCACCGCGTCCTCACCGAGCGCATCGTTCCCGCCGTCTACTCGGCCCGCGTCCCCGTCTCCCTCAAAGCCTGGATGGTCCCCGACGAGCCGGTCCCGGCATCCGAGGCCCTGGCTGCCGAGTACACGCCCTTCGCCGTCGGTGACAGCTGGGGTCGCGCATGGTCGACGTGGTGGTTCGAGGTCACCGGTGAGATCCCCACCGACTGGGCCGGTCGTACGGTCGAGCTGCTGCTCGACCCCGGCTTTCAGGGCGACTGGCCCGGCAACCAGGCCGAGGCGCTCGTGCACACCCCCGACGGCGTGCAGGTGAAGGGCATCCACCCCCGCAACCACTACGTGCGCCTCGCCGATGAAGCGGCGGGCGGCGAGCCGGTGCACTTCTTCGTCGAGGCCGCGGCCAACCCCGACATCCTCGTGAACGATTTCGTCCCCACGGCCTTCGGCTCGAAGAAGACCGCTCCCGAGAAGCCGATCTACACCTTCCGCACCGCCGAGCTCGCGGTGTTCGAGCCCGAGGTGTGGGCGCTGCAGTTCGACGTCGAGGTGCTGTACCAGCTCCTGAAGGAGCTGCCCGAGACCGAGCCCCGCCGCCACGAGGTCATGCGGGCGCTCGAGCGGGCGCTCAACGTGCTGCGCCTCGACGACATCGTCGGCACCGCAGCCGCCGCCCGCGCCGAGCTGGTCGACGTGCTCTCGCGCCCGGCATCCGCCTCCGCTCACCGCCTCTCGGGGATCGGTCACGCGCACATCGACACCGCGTGGCTCTGGCCCATCCGCGAGACCAAGCGCAAGACCGCCCGCACGTTCTCGAACGTCCTCGCCCTCGCCGAGCAGTACCCCGACTTCCGTTTCGCCGCGTCGTCGGCCCAGCAGTACGCGTGGGTCAAGGAGCGCTACCCGCACGTCTGGGAGGGGATCAAGGCCGCGATCGCGAAAGGCCAGTGGATCGTCGTGGGCTCGCAGTGGGTCGAGCCCGACGGCAACCTGCCCAGCGGTGAGGCGATGGTGCGCCAGATCACGCAGGGTATGCGCTTCTTCCGCGACGAGCTCGGCGTCGAGACGCACGGCATCTGGCTACCCGACTCGTTCGGCTACACCGCCGCGTTCCCGCAGATCGCGAAGCTCGCGGGGCTCGACTGGTTCCTCACGCAGAAGATCTCGTGGAGCCAGACCAACAAATTCCCGCACCACACCTTCTGGTGGGAGGGCATCGACGGTTCGCGCATCTTCACGCACTTCCCGCCGATCGATACCTACAACTCCACGCTCGAGGGCGAGGAGCTGCACCACGCCGTGCGGCAGTTCCGCGACAAGGGCAAGGCGACGACCTCGCTCGTGCCCTTCGGCTACGGCGACGGCGGCGGCGGACCCATCCGCGAGATGATGGAGCGCCAGCGCCGCGTCGAGTCGCTCGAGGGCTCTCCCCGCGTCGAGATCGAGCACCCCGACGACTTCTTCGCCGCCGCCCGAGCCGAGTACCCCGACGCTCCCGTGTGGGTCGGCGAGCTGTACCTCGAGCTCCACCGCGGCACGTTCACCTCGCACGCCCGCGAGAAGCGGGGCAACCGCGAGGCCGAGAACCGCCTGCGCGAGGCCGAGCTGTGGTGGACCGCCGCCGCGCTCAAGGGCGCCGAGTACCCCTACGGGGCGCTCGACCGCCTGTGGCAGGGCGTGCTGCTGCAGCAGTTCCACGACATCCTGCCCGGCTCCTCCATCCAGTGGGTGCACGAGCAGAACGAAGAGGACTACGCGATCGCGCTCGCCGAGCTGGAGCGCTTGATCGCGGAGGCTCTCGAGGCTGCGGGTCTCTCGGCCGCGGTCGTGAACTCGGCCGATCACGCGCGCCGGTCTCTGGCCCTGGATGCCGAGGGCACGCCGCTCGCACTGGTGGAGGCGCCGGCGCTGGGCGTGGCATCCCTCGTTCCCGTCGTCCCCGCGCACCCGGTCTCCGCGCAGCGCGACGGCGAGACCATCGTGCTCGAGAACGGCCTCGTCCGCGTGACGGTGGACGCCCGCGGTCTCGTCACCTCGATCATTGACCTCGTCGAGCAGCGCGAGCTCGTGCCCGCCGGCCGCGTCGCCAACCTGCTGCAGCTGCACCAGGACCTGCCGAACGCGTGGGACGCGTGGGACATCGACGCGCACTACCGCCACACCTTCGACGATCTGGATGCCGCCGACGCGGTCGAGCTGCTCGTCGACGGCGATCTGCGAGCCCGGGTGGTCGTGACCCGCGCGTTCGGCACGTCGCGGGTGACGCAGACCATCGCGGTGCAGGCCGACGACGTGCGCGTGCACTTCGCCGTCGACCTCGACTGGAACGAGCGCGAGAAGCTGCTGAAGGCGTCGCTGCCGTTCGTCGTGCACGCCCACCACCACAGCGCCGAGATCCAGTACGGGCACGTTCGACGCGCGACCCACACGAACACCTCGTGGGAAGACGCGAAGTTCGAGGTCATGGCCCACCGCTGGGTACACGTCGAGGAGCCCGGTTACGGCATCGGCGTGACCAACGCGGCCACCTACGGTCACGACATCACCCGCACCGTCGGTGCGTCGGGCGAGGTCGAGACCGAGGTGCGCCTGAGCCTCGTGCGCGCCGCGAATTCTCCCGACCCGATCCAGGATGCCGGCCACCACACGTTCGCGTACGCGGTGCACCCGGGAGCCGACATCGCGGCGGTCGTGGCATCGGGTTACGAGCAGAACCTGCCGCTGCGCCGGCCCGCCGCCGAGGGCGGCGTCGAGTCGTGGAGCGTGCTGCGCTCGACCAACGAGGGCGTCCGGATCGAGGCCGTGAAGCTCGCCGACGACCGCTCGGGTGATGTGATCGTGCGTGCGTACGAGGCGCTGGGTCGCCGCGCGGCGACGACTCTCGTGCCCGGCTTCGCCGTGGCATCCGTCGACGAGGTCGACCTGCTCGAGCGCCCGCTCGGCGCCGACATGGCGCGTTCGCGCCACCTCGCGCACGAGGGCGACGAGCTCCAGCTCGAGCTGCGGCCGTTCCAGGTCGTGACGCTGCGGTTGACCCGCGGATGAGCCTCAGCACGACCCCGACGGCCCCCTGGCGACAGCGCATCGGCGTGCTCGCCGTGTGGCTCGTCGGGGTCGTCGCGTACGTGGTCTCGATCGTCAACCGCACCTCCCTCTCGGCCCTCGGGCTCGAGGCGGCGGACCGGTTCGCGATCACCGCGGCGACGCTGTCGCTTCTGGCCGTCGTGCAGCTCGCCATCTACGGCGCGCTGCAGCTGCCGGTCGGGCTGCTCCTCGACCGATTCGGGGCGCGTACCGTGCTCACGGTCGGCATGTTCGTGATGGCGGCGGCGCAGGTGCTTCTCGCGGTCGCCCCGAGCGTGGGCCTCGCGATCGCCGCGCGTCTGCTCATGGGTGCCGGCGAGGCCGCGATCTTCCCCGGCCTGCTGAGGGTCATCGGGATGCGCTTCCCCCGACGCCTCGCACCGACGGCCGTGCAGGTGACCGGACTCCTGGGGCAATTCGGTCAGATCATCAGCGTCGTTCCGCTCGCGGCCCTCGTCGGTCTGTCGGGGTGGACGTCGGCCTTCCTCGCGGTGGCCGCGGTCACGGCTTTGGTGGGCGTGTTGGTCGTGGTCGTCGTCCACGAGCGCGGGTCGGCCGCCGGCGCACGGGAGCCGATCGGCCGGTCCGTGCGCGCGGCCTGGCGTGCGGCGGGCACCCGGCTGGCGTTCTGGGTGCACTTCGTCACCTCGTTATCGGGCAACGCCTTCGCGATCCTCTGGGGCTTCCCCTTCCTCGTGGCCGGACAGGGCCTGGATGCCGCGACCGCGGGCGGACTGTTCACGGTCTATGTCGTCGGCGGTATCGTCTTCGGGCCGCTCGTGGGTGCCGTCTCCGGGAGGTTCCCCCGTGCTCGGACCGCCCTCGTGATGGCTCTCGTCGCCGCGCAAGCGGCGTCGTGGGCGGCGGTTCTGGTGTTTCCCGACCGGGCGCCGCTGCCCCTTCTCGTCGTGCTCGCCATCGCTATGTGCGTTGGGGGGCCCGCGTCGATGATCGCGTTCGACATCGTGCGCGACCACAACCCGCCCGAGCGGCTGAGCACGGCGACGGGGGTGGTGAACGGCGCGGGTTTCCTCTCGAGCATCCTCGTGATCCTGGCGATCGGCGCCGTGCTCACCCTGCAGGCCGGTGGGGGAGAGTTCTCGCTCGCCGCGTTCCGTCTGGCGGAGCTCGTGCAGGTGCCCTTCTGGGCGATCGGGCTCCTCCTCGTGATGCGCGCGCATCGCCAGGTGACGAGCCGCGGCATCGTGGCGTCCCGCGCGGGAGTCGGCGTCGTCGGATAGCGACGGAGCGATCGGATGGACGGCGGCCGGATGCCACCTTCTCCGGCCGTCCTCGTGGGACGATCTCCCCACGGCCCGAGGAGGAACCATGACCGAGTCCCGCACGCTGCCCCCCGAAGCGCTGAACGACTGGAGCGCCGCTCTGGCGGAGCGCTTCGGCCTCGCCGAGGGCGACATCCCCATCTCTCTGATCCTCGACCTCGCGCGCGACGTCGCGAACGATGTCGCCCGGCCCGCGGCCCCGCTCAGCGCCTTCGTCGCCGGTCTCGTCGCCGGCCGGGCGGGCGGCTCACCCGCCGACACCGAGGCCGCCGTGGCGGCGGTGGTGCAGATGGCGCGCGAGTGGGAGAACCGCTGAGGTCGGATACCCAGCAGCGTGACCCCGGCGCGCGTCGCCTGCCGGTGTCACTCGAAGAGGCCCGACAGCACGATCGTGCGCGCGCGAGGATCCAGGGCGACGGTCGCGCTGTGACCGGACGCCGAGAACAGCTCGTCGAGCGCGGGGCTGCCCTCGAAGGGCCCGGCCGGCAGTTTCGCGCGCATCCCCGACACGAGCTCGGGCGGCTGCACGGAGTCGAGGTCTCCCGCCGCCTGCAGGGCGTCGACCTCGGACTGTGGGACGACCGCCACGACGTCGACCCAGTACGTCGTCGGCCCCACGTCGGAGGTGCCGGTCGTGCCGCCCATCCACTCGATCGACTCCGCCGATGCGAGCTGCGGGTAGCGCGTCGCGATCGGCGCGAGGTCGGTGCGCAGGGTGCCGTCCCCCTGCTTCGCCGCCGGGTCGCTCGTCATGTCGTTCCCCCTGGGGTGTGGTGAGGTGGGCGCGCAGCCCGTCGTGCTCGCGATCGCGACCGCGAGAAGAGCGATCGCCAGATATCGACGCATCATCTATCGACCTTCGTTCGGTGGCGAAACGGGCGGAGGCGACCGGTCACGGCCCCACGTACTCCCCGCGGGGGCGCAGCCGCATCGCCGGCTCGGCGTACTCCGCGGCGATGTGCGCGATCCATCCGGCTATCCGCCCGAGCACGAAGATCGTGCTCGCCGCGTCCTCGGGGAGGCGGGCTCCGGATGCCAGGGCCGCGAGCGCCAGGTCCACGTTGGGCCGCAACCCCGCCCGGTCGGCGACGACGTCGGACAGCCGCCGCACGGCATCCATCGTCCGTTCCCCGTCGGGCAGCTCGGCGAGGAGCGGGAAGAGGGCTTCGGCCCGGTCGTCGCCCCCGGAATAGAGGGGGTGCCCGAAGCCCGGGATGCCGTTGCCCTCGTGCAGCGTGTCGGTCAGCGCCCGCTCGGGTTCCTGGCCCCGCCGCACGCGCGTGAGCAGGCGGGCGGTCCGGGTGGCCGCGGAGATGTGCAGCGGCGAATCGGCCGCGCCGAGGGCGGCGCTGACGGCGGCGTATCCGTCGGCGCGTGCCGAGGCCGCAACGCGTGCGGCGAAGGTCGACACCGCGAGGTCGTGGTCGATCAGCAGCACGAGCGCGGCGTTGACGGCGGCGATGGTCGCCGGGCCGGTCGGCGCGTTCCAGACGCTGACCAACGACCGCGCGATGTCGGCGTCGGGGTGGCCGCCGAGCGCGACGGGAAGACCCGTGAGGAGCGTCCACCCGATGCGGTGGGCCGACGCGGTCGACGCGTCGTAGCGCAGCGGGTCGTCGGAGGCGAAGCCGGTCACCGCGGCGCGCAGGCGGTCCATCGATCCCGCGTGCAGGGGCAGGGCCTCGACCATCGCGCGGGCGCTGCCGATCGCGGGGTCGGGGGCGTCGACGCGGGGCGCATCCCACAGCCAGGCGACGATCTCGGCGAAGGGCTCGGTCATCAGGTCGCGGGCGCGGCGGCCGCGGTACAGCAGCTCATCGTCTTCGATGTCGGCGATGTCGGTCTGCACGATGCCGAGGGGCATGCCGGTCGTGGGGTGCGTCGGCGTTCGCGGCGCCGTGCGACGGCGGCCCGAGGCGAAGGCCTCCACCTCGAGCGCGTCGAACGTCGAGCCGCGGGCGTCGCGCTCGCGGTGGAGCAGTCCGCGCGAGACATACGCGTACACGGTCTCGGCTTTCACGCCGAGGCGCGCGGCGACCTGGGCTGCGGAAAGACGGGGGAGGGATGCGGTCATCTTGATCCGATCAACGTTGACGCTGAGATCGTCATGTTCGCACACTGAGCGCATGAGCGACCTGATCGATGTGCCCCGCGGACTGAACGGCGTCGTCGCGGCCGAGACGACCATCAGCGATGTCGACGGCGACGCCGGCGTCTACCACTACCGGGGCTCCTCCGCGGTGGAGCTGGCGCGCACGCGTTCCTTCGAGGACGTCTGGCAGCTACTGGTGGTGGGGGAACTCCCGGATGCTACGACCCGAGCCGCCTTCGCCGCGCGCGTCGCGAATGTCCAGGCCGACCCCGCCCTGCCCGGGCTGATCGCCGCGGTCACGGCCCGCACCGATCAGCCGCTCGCGGCGCTCCGCGCGGTGTGGACGCTCGCGGCATCCGCCCGCTCGTCCGCGGCGCTGTACGACCTCGATTCCGATGCGCGGCTCGACGAGGCGATCGCCTTCGCCGCCCTGGCCCCGCTCGCTCTCGCGCCCGGGGCGGCGGGCGGTCGCGGCGTGGTGGCCGACTACCTCGAGCGCGTGACCGGGACGGCTCCCGACGACGCCCACGTCCGGGCGCTGTCGGCCTACCTGGTCGCGGCGATGGACCACGGCTTCAACGCCTCGACCTTCACGGCCCGGGTCATCGCGTCGACGGGGGCCGACATGGCATCCTGCCTCTCCGGCGCGCTCGGCGCGCTCTCGGGGCCGCTGCACGGCGGAGCCCCGGCCCGCGCCCTCGACAGTCTCGACCGCGCGGACGACGACCCCGCCGCCTGGATCGCGGGAGAGCTCGATGCGGGACGCAGACTGATGGGCTTCGGGCACGCGGTGTACCGCACGGCCGATCCGCGCTCCGAGCTGCTGCGCGAGGTCGCGCGCGGCCTCGGCGGCGACCGCGTGACCCAGGCGCTGGCCTTCCAAGAAGAGGCCGAGCGTCAGCTCGCACAGCGCCGGCCCGAGCGCCCGCTGCACGCCAACGTCGAGTTCTACGCCGCGGTGGTGATGGAGCAGTGCGGTATCCCGCGCGCGATGTTCACCCCCACCTTCGCCCTCGCCCGCACGATCGGATGGACCGCGCACGTGCTCGAGCAAGCGCGGGACCCGAAGATCATCCGGCCGGCGGCGCGGTACGTGGGGCGCGCGTACGGGCGCTGACGGCCCGCCGGGATGACCGGACGAATGGTCGGATGCCGCGGACGATCGGTCGGGCGCGGAGGGCGACACCGGATGAGCATCGGAACATGACCACGACCGCTCCCGTTCCGACCTCACTCCCCGCCCCGCCCTCGCTGCGGTACGGCGGCCTCATCGTCGTGATGCTGCTCAGCTTCCTGCTCGTCACGGCGGAGTTCCTCCCCAATGGCGTGCTCACCGAGATGGCAGCCTCGCTCGGCATCACCCCGGGACAAGCCGGTCAGACCGTCACGGTCACGGCCCTGGCGGGTCTGCTCGTCGCCCCGACGGTGGGCCTGCTGCTGCCCCGACTCGACCGTCGCACCCTGCTCGTGCTGGCGGCGGCCGCGGCCGCGCTCTCGAGCCTCGTCGTCGCGATCGTGCCGAGCCTTGTCGCCATCCTCGTCGCGCGGTTCCTGCTGGGGGCTGCGATCAGCTCGTTCTGGTCGATGTCGATCACCGTGGCGGCACGCCTGTCGAGCCCCGAACGCATCGGCCGCGCCGTCATGTTCGGCTCCGCGGGGCTGTCGCTGGCCACCGTGGCGGGCGTCCCCCTCGGCGTCGCGCTGAGCGAGGCGCTCGACTGGCGGCTCGCGTTTCTGCTCGTGGCCGTGGCGACCACGGCGGTCGGCATCGCGGTGCGCCTCGTGCTGCCGCCCGTCCCGGCGGCCGCGGCGTCGAGCCTCGGCATCCTGGTCGACACCCTCCGTCGCCGGGGAGTGGCCGGCGGCATGGTCGGGCACGTGCTCGTCGTCCTCGGCCACTTCCTCGCCTACACCTACGTGCGCCTGTCGCTCGAGCGCATCCCCGACGTCGACGCGGGCACCATCGTGCTGCTCTTGGCCCTGTTCGGAGTCGGCGGGTTCGTGGGGAACATCTTCGTCGGGATCATCGTCGACCGCGCCTTCGCGCGTCTGGCCGTCGTCGGTCCGCTGGTCATCGCCCTCGCCGTGGCCACCGTCGTCCTGCTCCCCTCGGCGGTGGGCGCGGTCGCGGCCGCCGTCCTGGTCTGGGGCTTCTTCTTCTCGTCGTGGCTCATCATCGTGAACACCTGGGTCGGGCACCGCATGCCCGACCGTCTCGAGGCGGGCGGCAGCCTCATCGTCACCGGCTTCCAGCTCGCGATCACCATCGCGGCCGGCCTCGGCGGCCTGCTCGTGGACGCCGCGGGAGTCGTGACGGTGGATGCCATCGGCATCCTGCTGCTCGTGATCGGCGCCGTGCTGTTCGGTCTCTCCCTGCGCCGGCGTTCCCTCGCGGGCTGACGATGACGACCCCGTCGCTACCGAGGGGGCGGCGGGGTCTCAGGCGGTGAGCGATCTACGAGCGCTGCGCCACTCCGACGGGGCGACCCCGGCGTGACGCCGGAACGCGCGGCGGAATCCCTCGTCGGAGGCGTAGCCCAGAGCCCGCGAGGTCTCCGAGACGGGCGTCCCCGCGTCGAGAAGGTCTTCCGCGCGGCGCATCCGCACCGCCGTCACGTACGACGCGGGTGAGGTGCCGAACACCTCGCGGAACCGGGCAGCGAACACCGAGCGCGACATCGCTCCGAGCGCCGCGAGCTGATCGATCGTCCACTCGCGACCGGGGTCGTCATCGACGGCGGCCGCCACGCGGGCGAGGAACGGGTCGGCGGTCCGCGGCGGCCACGACGCGTCCTGCTCGGACGCGGCCCACGCGCGCAGCGCCGACAGCAGAACAGTCGTCACCATGAGCTTGCAGATCGTCTCGTCGCCGTGGCGGTCGAGGGCGGCCCCCGGCGCGGGGACGCCGAGATGGGCGGCGAGACCGGCGGCCGCGGGCTCGGCGCGAGCGAAGCCGCTCACGAACACGACCGGCGGCAGAGCGCGCGTGTGAACGGTCGGAACCACCTCGAGCGGCACGACGGTCACCTCGGCGCCCGACTGCGACGCCAGCTGGAGCGGGTGGCATCCGAGCGAGACGAACGCGTCTCCGGTGAGCAGGGTGCGCCCGCCCTCGACCGCCATCGCGGCTCCGGAGGGCGCGTTCACGGAGCATCCGGCTCCCGCGGCGCTGACGCCGGTGAGCTCGCCGGAGCGGACGTACACGATCGCCGCCTCGCCGCGGGCCAGCGTCACCCTCTCACCCGTAGACAGCGACTGCCGCCAGGCCTGCCCGGGGTGGACGTCGATGTTCGACAGAGCGCTCTCGAGCGCGGCACGGGACGTCATGAGAGCGGCAACCCCGCTCGTCTCGGCGCTATTCCGCGCGTCGTCAGCCCAACAGCTCGAGGCCGCTGAACAGCCCGATCGTCACCGAGAGCAGACCCGCCGCCACGCCCGCGATGAACCCCGCCGCGGCGAGTTCGCGCGCCATGCGCGCGTTCAGGCTCAGGATGCCGCACACGAACGAGATCAGAGCCAGCACCCACATGCCGATCTGGATCCACATCAGGTTGTCGACGTCGGCGATCGCGCTCGCCGTGGCGACGAAGAGGTACCAGGCGATGACGATGGCGCCGGTCACGATCGCGATGACGGACGCGATCCGCAGGTCGCCCTTCGGTGCGGGAGGGGCGGGCGGCTCGTCCCGCGGGGGGATGTCGACGGCCGGTTCCAGCGAATCGGGGAGGTCGTCGTCTGCCATGCGTCGATCCTCCCAGGTCGGGCGCTCATCCGGGGGAGGTCTTGACGGCCTCGGGGCGTGCGAGCGCGCTTAGGCTCGACGCGATGAGAACCGTGGGAGTCGACCTGGCGGCCGGAGCCCCCGGCACCGCCCTCGCCGAGATGGTGTGGATGAACGGTACGGCGCGGCTCACCCGGCTCGAGATCGGGATCCAGGATGCCGACATCGTGGCATCCGTCGCTTCTGGCAACGCGTGGCTCGGGGTGGACTGCCCGCTCGGCTGGCCCGACGCGTTCGTCGACTTCGTGCAGGCGCACCACGCCGAGGCGGACCCCGCGCTCGGCCCGGTCGACGGAGGGGCGGAGTGGCGCCGCTCGCTCGTCTATCGCCACACCGACCACGTCGTACGCGAACGCATCGGGCGCTGGCCGCTGAGCGTCTCGACCGACCGACTGGGCGTGACGGCGCTGCGCGGCGCGGGACTGCTGCGGCGGTTGGCCGAGGCCGGATTCCCGGTCGATCGCGCGGCCGAGGGGCGCCTGTTCGAGGTGTATCCCGGCGGTTCGCTGCGCCTCTGGGGCTTCGACACGAGCGGGTATCGAGTGGATGCCACCCGCCGGGCGCTCCTGTTCGACGCCCTGACCGAGCGGGTACCGTGGCTCGACGTCGGCGGGTTCGCTCCCCTGGCGATCGCGAAGGCCGACGCCTTCGACGCCGTCATCGCCGCTCTGGCCACGCGCGCTGGAGCCCTCGGATCGTTCGAGCGCCCGGCGTCCGGAATGCTCCCCATCGTTCGGCGCGAGGGGTGGGTCGTGCTGCCGGACGGGCCCCTCGAGACGCTGGCGGCGACATAGGCTGGCGCCATGTGGGGCGATCGCGGGGCGAAAGCGGCGGAGAAGCGCGTGCAGCGCTTCCTCGAGGATTACGACATGCAGTGGCGGCGTGTAGCGCCCGTCTTCGCGGATCGTTCCACGCGGCGGGACGCGTTCTCGCAGTGGCGAGAACTCGTCGTCCCGCTGACACGTGATCACGTGGTGGGGGAGCACGTCCGCTTGGACTCCTCTTTCGGTACGCCGCCGGGCTACGGGGTCGCGGTGGAACGGATCGTGCGTTCCGAGGTCGAGGGCGATCGCGCGTTCGTCCTGACCGAGATGATCGACTCGCCGACGCGTCAGAAGCACGAGTACGTTCTCGAGCGCGAAGGGCGCGGGTGGAAGATCAGCGCCATCGAACAGCACTTCGACGACCCCCGCACTCCCTTCGCCGATGCGGCACAGGCCCGGGCGCTCGCCGCCGACGCGGCACCGGACGCCTCTCTCGACGAGGTGCCCGACGAACAGCGAACCCTCGACGAGGTGCGCAACTTCACCGAGCGCTCGGTCGTGCACCGGCGCAGCGGAGAGGAGTCGGAGGTACGCGTCTCGCCCGCGGGAACCCTGGTGACGACGTCGGGTGTGCTCGCCGTGCTCGACTTCGGATACGACAACGACGACGCGCGACCCCTGGCCCGCAGCGTGGCCCCGGGGGCGTACCCGGTCGAAAGAGTGACCGGTTTCGGCCGCAACGCCGCCCTGCGGGTGCGTTTCAGCGATCGAATGCCGGTGACCTGGCATCCCGCCGATCTGCCGTCCGGCCCGGGGCACTTCTTCGGCGTCGACGCGGGCTGCGCGTGCATCGTCGATCTTCCCGCGTACGCGACCATGAGCCGTCGAGCCAAGGCCGCGGCCTTCACCGAGTACATGTACGCGCCCTCGCCGAGCGTCCAGGAGGTCGCTCTCGGGCCGTCCGACGTGGGCATCGTCGCGGAGTCCGGGTACGGCGACGGTCAGTACCCGGTGTACTGGGGGATCGACGAGACGGGCGCGGTCGCACAGCTCGTCGTCGACTTCCTGGTGCTCGTCACCGCGGACGAAGAGGGGAACCTGCGGCACCTGTGAGGCGACCGGCCGCGTGATGGTGCGGCCGGCCTCTTGCGGTCGTCTCGCAGGGGCCGTTGCGTTGCTCAGATCGAATTGCGCTGCTGACTCAGAGCGGCAGCCGGAGCCGCCGCGATGAGCGCGGCGATGAGGAGCAGGGCGCCGGTATCGCCGCGAACGGTGAGCATCGCAAGACCCGACAGGCCAAGGACGAACACGGACGCCCACAGAAGGAACACCGCCACGGCACTCGTCCACACGGGCTGCCCGAACGGCCTCTGGTTCAGATCGGTTCGCACGGTGCCTCGCCTTCGGGTCGCTCGTAGAGGAGGAGGTGTCATACAACGACGCGGCGCCTTCGCCGATCGCCGCTCGATACGGGGTCAGCATAACCGGGGCCAGGTCCCCCGAATGGGGGACATTGTGCGGCGAGTCGCGGAGCGATATAGGCGATGTCCCATCGGCGCTCTCTCACGGGTTGCAGGCATCGCACGTCGCCGGGTCTGCGCGGCGCTGGGGCCGCCGGCGCTCGCGCTGCTCGTCGCAGGCCGGGCAGCCGTCGACGTCGATGCGCACCTGCGAGGTGGCGTTGCCGCACGCGCCGCAGCGGAGTCCGCGCACGACGCCCACCGGTCCGAAGCCCGGGCAGCCGCACCCCGGGCACGGCTCGGCGAGCCGGGCCGCGAGCAGCCACGACAAACGACGCAGCACCCGCCGCCGAGTGGGGTTCATGTGGGCGCGGAGGTCGGGCTCGAGCTCGACGGGGCCGCGGCGGAGCAGGGCGTCGATGATCGCGGCATCCTGGATCCCCTTCTGCATCCCGGTGTCGGTGTGCGCGACGACGGCCTGGTGCGGGAAGCCCGCGCGGGCGAGGTAGCGCCGTGCTTCGCTCTCGGTGCGGACGGTCCGCGCGGGTGCGACGTGCGTGTACTGGCGGATGCCGTGACGCACGCGGATGCCGCGTTCGAGGTCGACGAAGACGGCGAGCTCCTCGTGCACCATGGGGCCGAAGCCCCCGAGTGCCGGGGCGTACGACGCCTCGGTCGCGAGCCCCGTGGAGGTACCGAGCTCGAGAGCGGCGGCCCGCGCCTTAGACGTGGCCGCCTGTTCGGGGGTGCCCGCCCTCGGCACGTCTCGGGTGAACGTGCCGAGGGAGTCTGTGTCGAGTTGCGCTGTCGGAACGACGCCCGCCCCGAGCCACCGGGAGAAGGCCGGGGCGAAAGCAGCCTCCTTCCCGTGCAAGGTGCCCACGGCGATCGTCTCGCCCGAGTACGCAGAGCGCGGGTGACTGGTCGCGGGGCACATCAGGCGAAGTAATCCGCGCGGCTGACCGACGTCGGCGAGACGAACATCACGCCGGAAGCCTGGTCGAGGAGGGGCCGGATGCCGGCGACGATGGCGTCCGCCTTCTCGGGCGCCACGACCGTGACGAGCAGCGTGAGGGTGTCGTGGTCGTTGAAGAGCAGGCGGCCACCGCGCGGGCCGTGGTGGCCCACGCCGGCCACACCGGTGATCGCGGTGTAGCCGCGCGCGCCGAGCGACTGCATCAGCGCGGACACCTCGGCGACGTCGTCGCTTGCGACGACCACCTCGATCTTGGTCATCGGGGTCAATTCGGACAGGCTCATCAGCGGGTCTCCTTCGTGGTGGATTCTTCGGTGGCGGCGGGGATGCCGAAGGGGGCGGGGGCGTCGAGGTCGTCGGCCTGCCAGCCGTAGCGGCCCCACCGCATCCAGCGGGCGCTGTCGTGCTCGCGGACGCGCAGGGTGATCCAGCGGTTGGTCACCAGGGTGCGGACGGCCTCGGAGGCGTCGATGATGGCGTTCACCCGGGCGAGCGGGGCCTCGACGAACACCTGCAGCCGGATCGGTTCGTGTCGGGCCGCGCGGCCGACCCCCACCGACTGCCAGGGCAGGCCGAGACGCAGGTCGCCGCCGTAGCCCGAGAGCACGCCGACGGCGCCGACGACGTTGTGCAGGGGCTTGGGCCCCGCGCCGAAACGGTCGGGGGCGACGGTCGATGCGGAGTACTGGGCATTGATCCACTGCGCCACGATCATCGGTGCGGTCAGGATCGTCTCGAGGCCCGCGCCGTCGGGGTCGGCCGCCGCGTCGTAGCTGTGCAAGAAGGCGCGACGCCCCAGGTCGGTGCCCGCGGTGATCGAGCGCGGCCCCACGATGAAGGCGGCGTTGCCCACCAGGCCCCACTCGGGGTACGCCTCGGCCCAGTCCGCGGACCGGCGCTCGGTGTCGCGAATCGCGCCGTGCCGCCCGCCCGCGCCGGGCAGGCCGGCGCTGCGGTCGGCCGTGTTGGCGGCGCGTGCGGCCTCGAGCCGCCGGGTCAGCTCCAGCACGATGGTCTCGTGCGTGGCCGGGATGGCCCAGGGCTCGAGCACGGTGACCTCGTCGGTCACGGTGTCCATCTGCGCCGCGACGAAGAGCGTGTCGGCCGGTATCGAGACGCCGCGACCGGCGAGGGCGGCGCGCGTCTCGGGGTCGTTGAAGATCATGGCCGCCGCCCGGGCGTTCGGCTCGCCCTCGTGTCCGCCGCACGCGCCGCACTGCAGCGATGAGGCGAAGGGGTTGTTCGTCACCGAGGCGCCGTGCCCCGTCAGCAGAACGATGGGCGCGAAGCCGTCGACGAGGCCCATCATGCGCAGCGCCGTCTCGGCGTAGAGCACGCGCTCTTCGAGGGTGAAGACGACGTTCGCGTCGACGTGCGTCGACGGCTTCGCAGGGCGCATCCGCGACACCAGTGCCCGCCAGGCCTCGGGAGCCAGCGTCCGCGCCGCGCTCGCCGCGCCGAGCACCCATCCGGCGGTCTCGGCGAAGGCGTAGGGCGCGACGGCGGACTCCTTGAGCGCGTCGATCGTGGCATCCCGCTCCACGCTCGCCGCGTGCTGCCGCCTCCAGCGGGCGATCGCGTCGCGCTGCACGGACGACTCGGTGATCGCGACACGGGGGGTCAGCAGCACCGGGCACGACGCGACCTCCGCGGAGCCGTCGGCGGGCCGGAACGAGATGGGAGCGGCGAAGAAGCCGGCGAAGCCGAGGGTCTCGACCCCGCCCGCGGCTTCGAGGTGCCGGCGGAAGCTCTCGGACCGCGTGTCGATGCAGAACACCGCCTGCGCGAGGGGCCGCTCGACCGGTGCGCTCGGGCGCAGCACCGGCGCGGTCGACGGGGCGAGCTCGCGCGCGATGCCCCTCTCGAACGCCTCCTGCCAGACGGCGAGCCGCGCCGCGGGGTCGATGAGCGAGAGGACGGGCCGCAATGCGGCGCGCACCTCGCCGTCGGTGGCGTCGACGCCGAGGGCGAGAGCGACGGCGCCGACCCGGGCGGTGTCGTCGGCCCGAACCTCTTCGCTCGCAGCCCGCGCGGGAAGGGCGGCGTCGGCGGGCAGGAGCAACCGCTCGAGCGTCACGCGGATCGCGACCAGCGAAGTGAGGTCGACACCCATCGTGCCGCCGTGCCGGACGAGCGCCGCCCACCCCGGCAGCGCGAGCACGTGCGCACACAGGAAGGACTCCGCGGCGGCCCCGTCGAGCTCCCAGCGGGTCAGCGCTTCGCCGACAGCCGCGGCCGGGTCGTCGGGAGAGCTCCGGATGCCGCTGCGCACCCGCCGCGACAGGGTCGGGTCGAGCGCGGCCAGGCGCCGCCAGGCCGTCCACATGCTCTCGCCGTTCGTCCGCGACCAGGGCGCCGAGCCCAGCGCGGCGGCGGCCCACCGCGCGGTGAGGTCGTCGACCCGCGCGTGGACCCGCGGCGAGATCCGTGCCGCCGGCGTCGGCTGCGGGGACGCCGCCGTCATCGGGGGAGCAATGAGCAGGTCGTGCCCGAGCACCTCGCCGACGGTGGTGGCGAGGCCGCCGACGCGCAGGACGCGGGGCGAGCCCGCCTCGGGCACGGTGAAGCGCAGAGCCGCTTGCAGGTCGTCGCTCGAGATCCGCCCCTGCGCGTGCAGGTCGCGGAACCGTTGTTCCGGAAGAGACAACAGGATGCCGTGGTCTCGCGCGATCCGCCCGATCGCCTCTTCCCAATCGAGGTTCTCGTAGCCGGCGACGGGGTTGCGGGCGATGAAGGTCTCGAGGGGGAAGTGCGGCGAGATGCGGCGGCCGGCGGCGATGATCCAGCCCCGGATGACGGCGGGCGAGGGAGGGGAGGTGAGCGTGGTCATCAGAATCTCCGGTACTCGAGGGGGCCGTCGGCGGGCGCCGGGGTCCAGGGCGTGTCGATGCGGGGCGCGGTCGGGGGCAGGGGTGGTCGTCCCCACGAGAAGGCGAAGGCGAAGAGGCGGTCGGCCGATCGGCCCGAGCCTCGCGCGGCGAAGCCCGAGGCGGCGGCGATCACGAAGACCGCGACGGCGAATCCTGGAGGCACGGGGGCGGCAGCGGTGATCGGGGCGAGGGCTTCGGCGGCGGGGAAGACCACCGCGAGATAGGCGGCGGTGACCGCGGCCAGACCGGCGAGCAGGGCCGCACGGGTCGCGGCCGGCGATGACCCCCCGCCGATCCGCGCCCCGGCGATCACCGCGGTGGCCCAGGTGAACAGGAGGAGCGCCGCCGCGCTGTGAGTCATCGCACCGGATGCCGCCAGCGCCGCCGCCCCGGTCAGGAGCACGACCGCGCCGCCGACGACGGCGCCGCCGCGGGACGGCGCCGGGAGCGCGATCGCCCGGCCCTTCAGCGCGTGCTCGACCGCGGATCCGGCACCGAGGAACAGGCTCGCCTTGTAGAGCGCGTGGCCGATGGCGTGGACCACGGCGACCCCGAAGGCCCCGAGCCCGCAGGCCAGGAGCAGGAAGCCCATCTGCGCGGCGGTGGACTGCACGAGGCGGCCCTTCACGTCGGGGCGGGTGAGCATGGCGAGGGTCGCGACGATCATCGTGATCCCGCCGGCGGCGGCCACCACCCATGGGCCGACGGTGGAGGGCACCGCTGCGTAGCGGAGCAGCAGCAGAGCGCCCGCGTTCACGAAGCCCGCGTGCAGAAGCGCCGAGACCGGGGTGGTCGTCGCGGCGGTCGCGGGGAGCCATCCGTGCAGGGGGAAGGAGCCCGCACGGGCCACGGCCGCGACCGCCACGAGCACGCTCACCACCGTCGCCGAGGTGGCGTCGAGACTCCCGAGCGCGGCCAGCGAGACGGAGCCGGTGGATGCCACCGCCACGAAGACGGCCGCCCAGAGGGCCGTGTCTCCGAGCAGCAGGGCGACCGTGCTGCGCGACACCGCGATCCGGGTCTGCGGCCCGGCGCCGCCGGTCGAGATGAGGGCGATCATGCTGACCGTTCCGATGGTCCATCCGGCGGCGAGCAGGACGACGTCGTTCGCGGCGATCGCGGTGGTCGATCCCACGGCCGCGAGAGACGACAGCGCGAAGAAGCTGCGCGAACGGGGGTCGCCGCGCAGGTTGCGGCTGGCGTAGGCCTGCACGACCACGGTGAGGCCGACGACCAGCAGCGCCAGAGCGGCACCGGCGATGTCGACGTCGGCGGCGAAGGCCGACGCGAGGCCCGCCGCGGCGAACGCCGCGGCGACGGCTGCAGGCCAGACGGCGAGGGAGCCCGGGGTGTGGCGACGCGCGACATCCGGGAGGAGGGCGGCGACGACCGCGGCGAGCAGCGCGGCGATCGTGAGCGGGACGAGAAGCGACATGCGCAGCACGTTACCTGCAAAAAATTGCTGGTGTCAAAAAACAGGTAACAAATAACCGGTGCTTTGATTCCGGTACAGCAGGTCAGTATGCTGTGGCGATGACGACATGGACGTTCCTCACCAACCACGCCCATGTGTTCATCTACGTCGCCCGCGACCCCGGTGCCCGCGTGCGTGAGATCGCGGATGCCGTCGGCATCACGGAGCGCACCGCGCACGGCATCCTGGCCGACCTCGTCGACGCCGGGTATCTCAAGCGTGAGAAGGAGGGCCGACGCAACCGATACGAGTGCGTCGAGGACCTGCCGTTGCGTCACCCGATCGAGAGCGATCACCCCGTGGGGGCGTTGCTGCAGGCATTGCGGGGCTGAGCTCGCTCGACGGCACGCAGGGCAAGATCGAGACATGATCACCGTCGTTTCGTCCCCGACCAATCTCGGCTTGAGGCCGCCGCGGCGGGGGAGCGTGCCGGGGGCGTCCAAGGCGCCGGACGCATTGCGTGAGGCCGGTCTTTTCGAACGCCTCGCTCATCGGGGGGCCCGAGACGGCGGAGTCGTGCTCGCCGGCCGGTATGTCGACGACGACGACACGCGCGCCCCGGGTCTCGTTCGCAATCAGGCTCAGCTCGTCGACCATGCGCGGCGGCTCGCTGATCGCATCGATGGCGTGTGGGCGTCGGGCCGGTCGCCCCTTGTCATCGGTGGCGACTGCAGCGTCCTCATCGGGGCGGGAATTGCCAACGCGCGTGGAGGTGGCGGCGGTCTGGTGCACATCGACGGGCACACCGACTTCCGGCACCCGGGCAACAGCGACGACTGCGCGAGCGTTGCCGGGGAGGATCTCGCCGCGGCTGTCGGTCTTCATTGGCCGGCGATTGCGGACATCGGCGGCCTGTCGCCCTACTTCGACCCGTCTCGTGTTGCGCACATCGGGCACCGGGGCGACGACCGCACGTCGCCGAGGCTCGTCGCGTGCTGGGGCGTGTGGTGCCCGCCGGGGACCTTCTGGCGCGAGGTGCCGCCCCCGTTGCCGCCGAGATCCGACGCGTCGTCGGACGCGGATACTGGGTCCAGGTCGACGTCGATGTCCTCGACCCCGCCGTCATGCCCGCTGTCGACAGCCCGGATCCGGGCGGCCTCGACGCCTCGCAGCTGACCCGGCTCCTCGTCGAACTCGCGCCGTTCGCTCGCGGCGCCTCCGTCACCGTCTTTGATCCCGACCTGGACCCCGACGGCTCTCACGCGCGCGTCGTGGCGGACATCGTCCTGAACGGTCTGGGAGAGCTCGGGAGCGCGGTCCGGATGCCGTGACGTCCGGAGGGCGACGAAATCACCGAACAGTCGGGATTGCAGTCAGTTGACACGGGATGCCGAGCGAACGGTGCTGTTTCGGGGCGCTCTTGCAGGCGTGTGGTCACCGCGCTAACGTGCAACCAAATGGTTGAACAAATGAGCGATGCGGACATCGACCGGGTCTTCCACGCCTTGGCCGATGCGACCCGTCGCGACATCGTGCGGCGCACACTCGTCGCCGAGCAGTCGGTATCAGAGCTCGCCGCGGCCTACGCGATGTCGTTCGCCGCCGTGTCGAAGCACATCGCCGTGCTCGCCGAGGCGCGGCTCATCACCAAGCGCGCGGAGGGGAGGGTGCGACTCGTGTCCGCCGACCCCGCCGCTCTGGCGAACGCTCAAGCGCTGCTGCGCTCCTACGAAGACCTCTGGCGCGGCCGCGTCGACCGACTCGACGCGATCCTGCTCGAAGACGCCGGGATGCCGGCATCCGATCCTCTCTCCGAACCCACCGAAAACTGAACCGACGAAGGAGTCGTCATGCCCGTCACATCCGTCGAGAGCGACACCGAATCTCTCACCATGACCCTGGTCGCCGACTTTCCGGTCGGCCCCGAACGCCTCTGGGCGGTCTTCACCGACCCGCGCCAGCTCGAGCGCTTCTGGGGCCCTCCCGGGTGGCCGGCGACCTTCGACGCGTTCGACTTCCGTGTCGGCGGCCAGGCGAAGTACCACATGACCTCGCCGCAGGGGCAACGAGCCGGTGGCGCGTGGGAGTTCACCTCGATCGATGAACCGCGCGGGTTCGAGGTGATCGACTCGTTCGCCGACGAGGACGGCACCCCCATCGAGGGGATGCCGTCGATGCGGATGGTCTTCACCTTCGAGGCCACGCCCGAGGGCTCGCGGCTCACCAACGTCAGTCACTTCGCCTCCGTCGAAGCGCTGGAGCAGGTTGTCGCGATGGGCGCGGTCGAGGGCTCGACGCTCGCGATGAACCAGCTGGACGCGGTGCTTCCGGGTCTGCGCGACTTCGCGCAGGGCAAGGGCACGCGGCTCGAGGTCCTCGACGACCAGCACGTGCGCATCACGCGGCTCATCGACGAACCGCGCGAGCTCGTCTGGCGCGCGCACGTCGACCCCGAGCTGATGCGACAGTGGATGCTCGGCCCCGACGGCTGGCGCATGACCGAGCGCGAGGTCGATCGCACCGAGGGCGGGACCTACCGCATCGCGTGGGAGCCCGAGCCCGGCACCGAGGGCGAGGCGTTCGGGTTCGACGGCGAGATCCTGCTGCTCGACGAACCCCGCCGCATGGTGCAGACCGAGCACATGACGGGCACCGACTACCCCGCGACGATCAACGACCTGTCGCTCTACGAGGAGGACGGAGCCACCCTGGTGACGCTGTTGATCGAGTACCCGGATGCCGCCACCCGCGACGCCGTGCTCGCCACCGGCATGGTCGAGGGGATGGAGCAGAGCTTCCGGCGGATGGAGCGCGTGGTTCTGGGGTGACGGGGGCGGCCGGATGCCGGGCCAGTGGAGCCCACGTGGAGGGAAGGCCTGCCAGGGGGTGGCGAGAGGCGTCGAGATGCCGTGATGTGCAGAACCCCAGGGTGCACCTTGCGGCGCAGGCCCCTGGGGTTCTGGCGCTTTCGGTCAGTCGACCCGTCGCGTCGTGCGGCGGCGCTGAACAAGCGTCACGGCGATGCCGGCGGCGAGGATGCCGAGTGCCCAGCCGATCGGTGCGAGGGGTGCGGATCCCGTGGTGGCGAGCTGGCTCGAGGCGCTGGCGCCGCTCGTGCTCGGGGTGATGCCCGCGCTCGGGGTGGGGGTCGGTGAGGGAGTCACGGTAGGGGTGGGGGTGACCTGGACGGTGAAGGAGTTGGTGAGGTTCCCGACCTTGAAGGTGATGGTGTGGGGGCTGGCGTGGTTGAACGTCACGGTGGTGAGGTTCGTGACCGGGTCGTAGGTGATGGTGTCGGTGTCGACGCTGGAGGTGGTCACCGGCTGCACGTTTCCTCGGGTGGTGGGGTTGCCATACTGATCGACCGGCATCGTGTCGAACACGATCGAGTCGCCCTGGTTGGCGGTGATCGTCGTGGCGACGGTCCCGTCCGGGGCGACGGCCCACAGCGTGGTGCTGCTGCTGTCGCCGGGAGACACGAGGGCTTCAAGAGCGGTGGCGGTGCCGGGGGCGATGGTGAGCTTCACGTACTCGGTGGCAGTGCCGACGCTGTTGGTCGCGGTGACCTTGATCTTCCAGGTTCCGGCGCGGGTCGTTGACCCGGAAAGGATGCCGTCGGCGAAGGTGACACCGTCGGGCAGGATCGTGCTGTCGGTGTCGTCGTTTTCGACCATGTAGATGGGGGTGGGGGTGCCGGTCGCTTTCAGATCGAACGAGAACGTTTCTCCGGCGGCGGCGCTCTTCTCGATCGGTTCTGCCGTGGAGGAGTCGGTGCTGAAGGAGGGGGCCGTGTAGGCGGTGACCGTCACCGTGGTGCTGGTGGTGGAGGGGCCGTGCGAGGTGTCACCGGAGTATGAGGCGGTGATCGTGTGAGTACCGGCAGAGAGGAAGTTCAGGAGGGTAACGGTCCCATCGATGAGGGTGATCGACCCGAGCTCGGTGCTGCCTTCCGTGAACGTCACGCTCCCCGTTGCGGTGGCGGGCGATACCGTCGCGGTCAGTTCCGTCGCGGTGGCGTCGTTGGGGTTGTCGCTCGCTTTCAGCTCGATCGTGGTGGCGTCCTTCGGATCGTCGTAGGTGATGACGATGCTGCCGTTGCCGGAGTTGCCGTCCAGAGCGCGGACGTTCGTAGCAGACTTCGCGACGAAACCGGACCCGCCGCCACCTGAGCCGGTCTGCCCTCCCGGTGAGTCAGACCCACCACCGCCACCGCCGTAGAAGCCGCCGCCGCCACCACCGGCGGTGCCGTAGTTGTAAGCGGTCTTGTTGTCGGAGCCGGCGCCGCCCTGTCCGAAGGCCGTCGAACTCGAGGCGGGGCTGTTACTGCCGGCTGCTCCCGGATAGTCTCCGCCTCCGCCGTTGCCGGGGCTCGAGCTCGTCGCACCCCCGCCGGAATATACCCACGAGGAGGCGTTTTCCGGTGCGTTTCCCGGGTCACCTGCGCCGGTAGATCCGCCTGCGCCTCCGATCACCGCCTGGGAACCCGCGTTCGAGCCGCCGCCTCCGCCGCCGGTTGCCAGGAGGAGCGAGCCTGAACTGAACAAGAAACTCCCGCCGCCACCTCCACCGCCGCTCGAGTGCTGTAGTGCAGCGTCCTTGGTGCCGGCTGAGCCGCCGCCGCCGAAACCGCCCGCAGCGGGAGCGAGCGAGTCCGGGACGCCCCTTTTCCCAGCCCCTCCGACGACAGCGGTGAGCTTCTCGCCTGGCTCTACAGTCAGCGTTGCCCGTACGGAGCCGCCGAGGCCGCCGGCACCCGTCTCGGCCTGGTAGCTGTTAGGCGCGCTCGCGCCGCCGGATCCAGCCGAGATGGTCGCCGTGACACTTGTCACACCGCTGGGAACTACCCATTGTTCGGCGGCCCCCGAATAGGCGAACGTGACGGTGCAGACGCCGGACACACACGAGGTATCGGCTGCCTGCGCGGAGACTGCTCCCGCGAAGGTCAGGGCGGCGGTCATGGCGACGCCGACACCTCCCGCGACCAGACGACGAACCGATAGGGACGAGGGAGAGCGCATACGGAGCTTCCTTAGGTGAAGGGGCAGAGGCTATGTCCGGCACGGCAGCCGGCCGGTGCCGAATCTACCGTACAGGTCGGTTATGACCCGTTTAATACCGTTTCGTAACAGAATCTACCCCGGCGGTTCGGCGCACTGACGGCTGGGCACGAGATTCTCTCCGCGCACTGGTTCGACAAACGGCGCCATGACCTCCGGCATCCACACCCCGCATCAGAGTGAAAGGATGCATCGAGCGCGTCGAACGCCGCGGCCCGGAGACGCGGCATTCGGTTCCCGCTGGCCGGTCGTCGCGGAATCGGAGAACCGCACCGGAATCGGATGCTGGGTCTCGCTCGGTCCGATTCTGCTGCGTTCGTCCGATTCCGGGCGCGCGGTCGGGATCCGGAACTCAGGCCGCCGGCGCCGCCCGCCGCACCTGCGCGCGGATGTGCTCCTCGACCTCGGGGGTCACCTCGAGCACCGCGAACGACACCGGCCACATCGGGCCGTCGTCGAGCTGGGCGGTCTCGTCGAAGCTGACGGTGCCGTAGCGCGTCTTGAACTTCGATGCCGGCTGATAGAAGACGACGACCTTGCCGTCTTTCGCGTAGGCCGGGAAGCCGTAGTACGTCTTGGGGTTCAGATGCGGCGCCTCTTCGAGCACGATCACGTGCACCCGCTCGGCGATGGACCGGTCGGTTCCCTCGAGCTTGTCGATCGCCTCGAGGCAGGCCTCGTTCTCCTTCTGCAACTTCGCCAGGCCCTTCAAGCCCTTCATGGCCTTGAGCTCCTCGGCGCGCTGCTTCATCGCCGCGCGTTCTTCGTCGCTGAATCCCGCTCCGCCCGTGGCCATGGCATCCGTCCCCTCATTGGTGTGGACGCAGGATATCGCCGCAGGAGGGCGTTTTCAGCGTCGTGCGCCACCGGGATTTCAACTCGACTGTCCAGAACACCCGGGCGATAGTGCGTGAGGTCCGGGTGTTGTGGACGCTCGACGGGCGCGGACGGGTGTGCGCGTCACCGCGTGACGCTCAGGCCTGCCGCAGCCCCTCTTCCAACGCGACCCACGCGAGCATCGCGCACTTCACGCGCGCCGTGAACTTCGAAACACCCGAGAGGGCGGCGGCGTCGGCGAAGGTCTCCTCGTCGAGGGGGATCTTGCCGCGGGAGCGCAGCGACTCACGGAACGACGCGATCAGCGCTTGGGCATCGGCGCGCGGCATCCCTTCGTCTCCGCCGTCTTCCTGCAGCAGGGCGACGAGCATCGAGGCGGAGGCCTGCGAGATCGAGCAGCCGGCGCCCTCCCAGGTCACCGAGGTGATGCGGTCACCCTCGACGTTGACCCGCAGGGTGATCTCGTCGCCGCAGATCGGGTTGCGCTGGTGCACGGTGGCGCTGTGAGCGCCGGGCTCGGCGAGACCGAACCCGCGTCGGTTCTTCGCGTGGTCGAGGATCAGCTCCTGGTACAGGGACTCGAGGCCGCTCACGCGCCCACCCCGAAGAAGCCGCGCACGCCTGAGACGGCGTCGAGGAGGGTGTCGATCTCGTCCTCCGTGGTGTGGATCGCGGCACTCGCGCGGACCGACGCCGTCATGCCGAAGCGGCGGTGCAGCGGCTGCGCGCAGTGATGGCCGACGCGGACGGCGACCCCGCGCGAGTCGAGGAACTGACCCACGTCGTGTGCGTGCACCCCTTCGACCTCGAAGGCCTGCAGGGCGACGCGCTCCGCGGCATCCGTGTCTCCGAGAAGACGGATGCCGTCGATCGAGCGGAGGCCCTCGCGCAGGCGTGTCTCGAGTCTCGCTTCGTGGGCGTGGGCGGCGTCGAGGTCGTGCTCGCCAAGCCATCGGACGGCGGCGGCGAGGGCGACCGCCTGCGACACCGGCTGCGTTCCCGCCTCGAAGCGCTGCGGCGCGGGCAGGTACTCGGCCTTGTCGAGGGTGACGGTCGTGATCATCGACCCGCCGGTGGTGAAGGGCGGAAGGCCGTCGAGCACCTCGTCGCGACCCCAGAGCGCCCCGATGCCATACGGTCCGTAGATCTTGTGCCCCGAGAACACGGCGAGATCGACCCCGGATGCCGGCAGGTCGAGGCGCAGATGGGGTGCCGACTGGCACGCGTCGAGCACTGTCAGTGCGCCGACGCCGCGAGCCAGCGTCACGAGCTTCGCGACGGGGTTCACGATGCCGAGCACGTTCGACACGTGCGGGAAGGCGAAGACCTTCGTGCGCGCACCGATGAGGTCGGCAGCGGCGTGCAGGTCGAGCATGCCGTCGTCGAGCACGGGGATGTGGCGCAGACGCGCCCCCGTGCGGGCGGCCAGCTCTTGCCATGGGATGAGGTTGGCGTGGTGCTCGGCCTCGGTGACGACGATCTCGTCGCCCTCGCGCAGACGCCCGGCGTACCCCAGCGAGCCGGCCACGAGGTTGAGGCCCGCGGTGGCGCCGCTCGTCCAGACGAGTTGCTCGGGCTCGGCGCCCACGAACTCGGCGACGGAGACGCGCGCGTCTTCGAACAGCTCGGTGGCCTCGGCTGCGAGGGTGTGTGCTCCGCGGTGCACGGCGGAATTGGCCGTCTCGAGGAAGGCGCGCTCGGCGTCGAGAACGGCGCGCGGCTTCTGGCTCGTCGCGCCCGAGTCGAGGTAGACGAGGGGGCGACCGTCGATCTCGGTCTCGAGGATCGGGAAATCGGCGCGTACGGCGTCGACATCGAAGGGGAGGGTCACCCCTCCAGGCTACGTCGCGTTGTGGGGCGGGGTGCCGCGAGGCGAAGAAAAGGAGAAAGTACTTGCCAAAGCGGAAAGTAGTTGCGATGATCGAACTAACGAAAGGATCGCCATGGACCACACGCCCGCGATGACCGCGTCGGAAGCCCAACTGCTGCTCGATCGCGCCGACCGCCTCAGCCACGCCGCACACAACGCAACGCGGTGGCCGTACATCAGCTTCATCCTCGCGCTCGGGGTGGCGACCTCGATGGGCACCTTCGCGATGGCCGTCACGACCGGAGATACGTTCGGCCTCGCCTACGTGAGCTTGCTGGCCGTCGTATTCGCCCTCATCATCTTCTTCGTCGTCAGCATCCAGGGCCGCGCCGCCTTCGCCCGCGGCCGCCGCTGGACCGCCTACATCGCGAGCTGGTTCGCGTCCTACGCGCTCGCCCTGGCAGTCGTCATCTGGGCGCACGGCAACGTGCTGCTCGCGGCGCTGGCCTCGGGCCTCGTGCTCGTCGTCTCCCTGGTCTGCGCGGCGCGCGAGGCTCGGTCGTGACCACGTCGACCCCGCATCCTCGGCACCGGCTCGACGAGCTGCTCCAGAACTCCGTGCGGTTCTCGATCCTCGCGGCCCTCGACCGGGCGACCACGCTGAGCTTCAAGGAGGTTCGGGATGCCGTCGAGGTCACCGACTCCGCGCTGAGCAAGCAGGTCTCGACGCTCGAGGGCGCCGGCTACATCGCTGTGGGGAAGTCGTTCGCGGGCAAGATGCCCCGCACCTCGCTCACCCTGACGAAGGAGGGGCGAGCGGCGTGGAGGAGCCACCTCGACACGCTCCGCGAGATCGCGGGGACGTCGGTCTGAGCCGTTCGATCGTTCGACACCGCGTCTCACCGTCTCCTCATGGACGAGTCGATGAGACGCGGTGTCGTGCGCGAAGAGTGAGGAAGCCGGACCGTCCCGTTCGGGAACCGTGAGCACACGCTGATCGCGCCCGCCGCGGGCGTAGACCGGATGCCATGACGCTCACGGCCCTGCTCCCCACCCTCCGCTCCAGCATCCCCGCGCCCTTCGACGCCGCGGCCTGGCCCGCCGGCTCGACTCCCACGCTCGACGACGTCACCGTGCGGGCCATGTCGGTCGGCCGCTACGCCGACATCTGCGGCACGCCCTGCCTCTGCACGGGCCCCGCCGTGATCCCGGCGTCGGGCGGGGTGGCATCCGCGACGCTGTCGACGACCGTGGTGGTGGCGACGGTGACGGATGCCACGCCCGACACGCTGCGCCTCGACGCCTGCGTCGCGGGGCTCGAGGCCGTCTGGCGCGAGGCGCGGCTGATCGGCCGCGTGTCCCACGCGTACGACGAACCCTTCGCCGTGGTCGACGCGCACGGCGAGGAACCGTGCGGCACGGTCGTGCTGCCCGGCGATGTCCGCGCGGGAGACCGCATCGCCTTCCCCTGTCCCGGATGCCACACCGTCGGCGAGGTCCGCTGATGCTGCTGCACTCGATCGTCTTCGCCTCCCGCTGCGCCCGGGTGCAGGCGGAATTCCTCGCCGCGGAGGCCGAGGACGAGCCGGCCGACGTGCGTAACTCCTGAGTTTCGGGGGCCGCGGCCGTTCCGGCCTCCGGTGTTTCGGGGGTCGGTGCGTGCTTCCGGCCGGCGGACGAGTCGGCGCAGCGCCGGATCTCAGGAGTTCGGCGCGCCGCCCCCGACTAACAGCCCGGCACCCGCCCGACCCCGCAGCCCGAGACCGGACCCGCCGCGGGAACCGCCCCGTCACACGACGAGCCGGTACCCCATCCCCTGTTCGGTGAGCAGGTGCGCGGGCGCCGAGGGGTCGACCTCGAGCTTCTTGCGCAGTTGCGACATGTACAGCCGCAAATAGCCGGAATCGGCGACCTGCTCGCTCGCCCAGATCTCCTTCAGCAGCGTCTGTCGCGTCACGAGAGAACCGGGGTTGCGGGCGAGGAACTCGAGCATGCGCCACTCGGTCGGGGTGAGATGCACCCGGGTGCCGCCGCGCAGCACGGCTTTCGCCGACAGGTCGACCTCGACGTCGCCGAAGCGCACCACGGCATCGCCCGCCGACGGCACCGAGCGTCGCGCGTGCACGCGCAGCCGCGCCAGCAGCTCGTCGATCTGGAACGGCTTGGTGACGAAGTCGTCGGCCCCGGCGTCGAGCGCCTCGACCTTGTCGGCCGAGCCCGTGCGGCCCGAGACGACGATGATCGGGGCCGTCGTCCACCCGCGCAGGGCGTGGATCACCTGCACCCCGTCGAGGTGCGGCATCCCGAGGTCGAGAAGGACGATGTCGGGGTGCGATTGCGCGGCGAGGGTGACCGCCGCGGCACCGTCGGCCGCCGCCACCACGTCGTAGCCGTGCGCGGCGAGCGTGATGCGAAGGGCCCGCACCAACTGCGGGTCGTCGTCGGCGATGAGTACCTTCACGGCATCCTCCTCGAGATTCCGGATGCCATGGCTTCCGCATCGGCCACGGGCAGCGCCACGACCATGGTGAGGCCGCCACCGGGGGTGTCCTCCGGGGTGAGCGTGCCGCCCATGCCCTCGGCGAAGCCGCGGGAGAGGGCGAGGCCGAGGCCCAGGCCCGCGGTGTTGTCGGTGTCGCCGAGGCGCTGGAACGGCGAGAACATGTCTTCGCGGCGCTCGGCGGCGATGCCGGGGCCGTGGTCGATCACGCGGATCTCGGCGGTGCCGCCGAGGCGGCTGGTGGCGATGCGGACGCGCTCGCCGTCGGGCGAGTAACGCTGGGCGTTGGTGAGCACATTGACCAGCACGCGCTGCAGCAGCACGGGGTCGGCGTGCAGCAGCGGCAGGTCGGGGTCGAGGGCGAGCTCGACGTCGTCGGGGCCCAGGTCGAGCTCGTCGAGGGCCGAGAGCACGACGCCCGCGGCATCCGTCGCCGTCAGCGAAACGGCCAGCACACCGGCCTGCACGCGGCTGACGTCGAGCAGGTCGGTGACCAGCACCGAGAGGGTTGCGAGGCTCTCGTCGGCGGTCTCGAGCAGCTCGCGGCGGTCGGCGTCGGAGAGCTGGTCGCCGGCGGCGCGCAGGCCCCCGAGCGAGGCGACGGCGGCCGCGAGCGGCCGGCGCAGGTCGTGACTGACGGCCGACAGCAGGGCGGTGCGCACCTGGTCGGTCTCGGCGAGGGCGCCGGCTTCGGCGGCGGTCTCGGCAAGGTCGGTGCGCTCGAGGGCGGCGGCGAGCTGCGCCACGACCACGTCGAGCAGGCGCCGTTCCGAGGCATCGAGGTCGCCGCCGTGCAGCTCGAGGGTCGCGCGGCCGTCGCCCACGGGCACGATGACCGCGCGATCGTCGCGCACCGGCTCCCCGTCGGTGGCGAGCACCGTGCCGTCGGTCGCGATCAGGCGGACACCGGCGAGGCCGAACGCCTCGCGCGCGCGGCTGATGAGCGCGGGCACGGCGCTCTCTCCCCGCAGCACGCTGCCGGCGATCGTGGCGAGCATCTCGGACTCCGCCGCGGCTCGTCGGGCCGCCCGCGCGCGGCGGGCGGCCTGGTCGACGACGACGCTGACGAGCACGGCGATGACGACGTAGAGCGTCAGCGACAGCGCGTGCGCAGGGTCGCTGATGGTGATCGTGTAGATGGGGGCGATGAACAGGAAGTCGAGCGTGACGCCCGACAGCACGGCCGCGAACACCGCCGGCCAGATGCCGCCGACGAGCGCGACGACCACGACCAGCAGCTGATAGGCCAGCACGTCGGCGGTGATCGACTCGTCGGAACCGGTCGCGATCATGAGCAGCGACAGAAGGGGCCCGCCGACCAGAGCCGTCACGAAGCCGAGGATGCGCCGCTTCGCGCTCAGCGCCGGGCCCGCGAGCCGGGGGAGCGTGAACCGGCCCCCCGCACGCGCGTGGTTGACGATGTGCACGTCGATGTCGCCCGAGGCGCGGATCACGGTCGCCCCGATGCC
Source organism: Microbacterium sp. 1154 (assembly GCF_031455375.1). NCBI lineage: Bacteria > Bacillati > Actinomycetota > Actinomycetes > Micrococcales > Microbacteriaceae > Microbacterium > Microbacterium sp. 1154. The sequence continues at coordinate 710,126 of NZ_JAVDSN010000001.1, forward strand.
CGGTCCTGTCAGGGCCGCGCCGAGACGCCCGCGACGGCTCACCCCGATGACCAGCTGAGAGGCGTTGACCGATCGCGCGAAATCGACCAGGGCGGTGGCCACGTCGTCGCCGACGACCTGGTGGTACGTCCCACCCAGGGTCTCCACGAGGGCGCGTTGTGCGGCGAGGGCGCCGGGGGCGCTCGCGCGCAGGCCGTCCTGCGTCGACACGTGCACGGCGAGCAGCTCGCCGCCGGCGGAGCGTGCCGCGATCCGGGCGCCGCGGCGCAGCAGCGTCTCGCCCTCGGGGCCCCCGGTCAGGGCCACCACGACGCGTTCGCGCGCTTGCCACGAGCCCTCGATGCCGTGCTCGGTGCGGTACCGCTGCAGGGCGGAGTCGACCTCGTCGGCGAGCCACAGCAGGGCGAGTTCGCGCAGCGCCGTGAGGTTGCCGAGACGGAAGTAGTTCGAGAGGGCGGCGTCGATCCGCTCGGCCGGGTACACCGAGCCCGCCGCGAGGCGATCGCGCAGGGACTGCGGTGCCAGGTCGACGACCTCGATCTGATCGGCCGCCCGGACCACGGCATCCGGGACCGTCTCGCGCTGCACCACGCCGGTGATCTTCTCGACGACGTCGTTGAGCGATTCGATGTGCTGCACGTTCACGGTCGTGATCACGTCGATGCCCGCGTCGAGCAGCTCCTCGACGTCGGTCCAGCGCTTGTCGTTGCGAGAGCCGGGGACGTTGGTGTGCGCCAGTTCGTCGACGAGCGCGATTCTCGGGAGCCGTTCGAGCACGGCATCCAGGTCCATCTCGTCGAGCGCGACGCCGCGGTGCGCCACGGCACGGCGCGGAACCACCTCGAGGCCTTCGGCTTGAGCGGCGGTGGCGGCGCGGCCGTGCGTCTCGACGATCGCGATGACGACGTCGTGGCCCTCGGAGCGGAGCCGGCGCCCCTCCTCGAGCATCTCGTACGTCTTGCCGACGCCGGGGGCCATGCCCAGCAGCACGCGCAGGCGCCCGCGCTTCACGAGGCGTCCCCCGTGCGCGTTCCGTCGAGTGTCCAGAACACGCCGCGCCCGCGAACGGCCAGCGGCATGTTGTGGACACTCGACCGGCGTTCCCGCACACGGCGCCGCCGCCGCACGGAGGGTGCGACGGCGGCGACGGGCGACAGGGTCATGACAGTGATTCTCGTCTCTCAGCGGGCGTCGAGCGCGCGGTTGAGCTCCACGACGTTCACGCGCGGGTCGCCGAGGTACCCGAGATCGCGGGGCAGCGTGTGCTCGGCGACGAGGGCGGAGACCTCGGATGACGGGATGCCGCGGGCTTGCGCGATGCGCGCGACCTGGCGTTCGGCGTTCTCGACCGAGATGTCGGGGTCGAGGCCCGAGCCCGAGGCGGTCACCGCGTCGGCGGGGATCGAACCCGCGCCGTTCAGCTCGCCGAACGCCGCACGGCCCTCTTCGATCGAGGCGATCAGGTCGGGGTTCTCGGGCCCCAGGTTCGATCCGGTCGAGGCCGAGGAGTCGTAGCCCGCGGCGGACGGCCGCGACTGGAAGTACTGCGGGAGCGCGGTGCCATCGGCATCCTGGAACGACTGCCCGATCAGCTGCGAGCCGGTGACGGTGCCGTCGGCGGTCTTGACGAGGGATCCGTTGGCCTGGAACGGCAGGGCGACCTGGCCGATTCCGGTGATCAGCAGCATGTAGGCCACGCCGAGCAGCAGGGTGAAGACGACCATCGCGCGGACGGCGACGGCGGTGGTACGCAGGGTGGTGCGCATGACGGGACCTTTCAGAAACCGGGGAGCAGGCTCACGACGAGGTCGATGAGCTTGATGCCGATGAAGGGGACGATGACGCCGCCGAGCCCGTAGACGAGCAGGTTGCGGCTGAGGATGCTCGACGCGCTCGCCGCGCGGTATTTCACGCCGCGCAGGGCCAGCGGGATCAGCACGATGATGACGATCGCGTTGAAGATGATCGCGCTCGTGACGGCGGATGCCGGGGAGTGCAGACCCATGACGTTCAGGGCCGCGAGACCGGGGAAGACGCCCATGAACATCGCCGGGATGATCGCAAAGTACTTCGCGATGTCGTTGGCGAGCGAGAACGTCGTGAGCGCGCCGCGCGTGATGAGCAGCTGCTTGCCGATGCGCACGATGTCGATGAGCTTGGTCGGATCGGAATCGAGGTCGACCATGTTGCCGGCCTCTTTCGCCGCCGAGGTGCCCGTGTTCATCGCGACGCCCACGTCGGCCTGCGCCAGGGCGGGAGCGTCGTTCGTGCCGTCGCCGGTCATCGCGACGAGGTTGCCGCCCTCCTGCTCGCGCTGGATGAGGGCGAGCTTGTCCTCGGGCGTCGCCTCGGCGAGGAAGTCGTCGACCCCGGCCTCGGCGGCGATCGCCTTCGCGGTGAGCGGGTTGTCGCCCGTGATCATCACGGTGCGGATGCCCATCGCGCGCAGTTCCTCGAAGCGCTCGCGCAGTCCGTCCTTCACGACATCCTTCAAGTGGATGACGCCGAGAACGCGGCCGCGGTCGTGCGAAACTCCTGAGGAATCGGGGGCCAGGGTGGCAACCACCAGCGGGGTTCCGCCGGACTCCGCGATTCCGTTGGTGAATCTCAGGAGTTCGGCACGGGTGGCGTCCGGAACCGTCGAGCCCGAGCCGTCGAGCCAGGCCACCACGGCGGATGCGGCGCCCTTTCGCACCTGCGTGCCGTCGACCAGGTCGAGGCCGCTCATGCGGGTCTGCGCGGTGAAGGGCACGGGCTCCGCGCCCCGAGGCATCTCGGCGACGATCCCCTGGGCTGCGGCGAGCTCGACGACCGAGACGCCCTCGGGCGTGGGATCGGCCTGCGACGACAGCGAGGCGTACTCGGCCAGCATCGGGCCGCCGACACCGTCCAGCGGCACGAAGGCCGACGCGCGGCGGTTGCCGTAGGTGATCGTGCCGGTCTTGTCGAGCAGCAGGGTCGTGACGTCTCCCGCGGCCTCGACGGCGCGGCCCGACATCGCCAGGACGTTCCGCTGCACGAGGCGGTCCATGCCGGCGATGCCGATGGCGCTGAGGAGCGCCCCGATCGTGGTCGGGATGAGGCAGACGAGCAGCGCCACGAGCACGGGGATCGAGACGGGGGATGCCGCGTACGAGGCGATCGGGTTCAGCACGAGAACCACGACGACGAACACGATCGACAGGCTCGCGAGAAGGATGTTCAGCGCGATCTCGTTGGGCGTGCGCTGACGCGAGGCGCCCTCGACCAGGGCGATCATGCGGTCGACGAAGGTCTCGCCGGGCTTCGACGTGATCCTCACCACGATGCGGTCGCTGAGCACGCGCGTGCCGCCGGTGACGGCGCTGCGGTCGCCGCCCGATTCGCGCACGACCGGGGCCGACTCGCCCGTAATCGCCGACTCGTCGACCGTCGCGATGCCGTTGACGATGTCGCCGTCGCCGGGGATGAGCTCGCCCGTCTCGACGAGCACGATGTCGCCGACGCGCAGGTCGCCCGAGGGGACGTCCTCGACCGCGACGTTCGAGGCGGCGGGGTCGTCGGGGGAGTACGCGACCACGCGACGGGCCGAGGTCGTGGTGCGGGTCTTGCGCAGGGTCGCGGCCTGCGCCTTGCCGCGGCCCTCGGCCACCGACTCGGCGATGTTCGCGAAGAACACCGTGAGCCACAACCAGACGGCGATGCCCCAGGTGAAACCGAACGGGAGACCGGAGTCGCCGCCGCCGAGGAACGGTTCGGCGATCGCGATGAGCGTCGTCAACGCCGCACCGACCCAGACGAGGAACATCACGGGGTTGCGCCACTGGGCGGCGGGGTTGAGCTTCTTGGCCGCGCCCGGAAGGGCGGCGACGACCTGGGCGGCGCTGAACGCGCGACGCGGAGACGCGGCGGCGGGGGCCTCGGCGGCCGGCGCGTGGGTGAGGGTGGACATCAGCGGGTAAGTCCTTCGGCGAGGGGTCCGAGGGTGAGGACCGGGAAGTAGGTGAGGGCCGTGACGATCACGACGACGCCGGCGAGCAGACCCGCGAACTGCGGGCGGTGCGTCGGCAGGGTTCCGGCGGTGGAGGGCACGGCATCCTGGGCCGCGAGGGAACCGGCCAGGGCCAGCACGAACACGATTGGCAGGAACCGTCCGAGGAGCATCGCCACCCCCAGTGCCGTGTTGAACCACGGGGTGTTGGCCGTGAGACCGGCGAAGGCGGAACCGTTGTTGTTCGCCGCGGACGTGAAGGCGTAGAGCACCTCGCTCAGGCCGTGGACGCCCGGGTTCAGGATCGAGGTGGTCTCGACGTCGTCGCGGATGCCGGGAACCCCGAAGCTCAGCGCGGTTCCGGCGAGCACGAGCGTGGGTGTGACGAGGATGTACAGGCTCGCGAGCTTGATCTCCTTCGGCCCGATCTTCTTTCCCAGGTACTCGGGTGTGCGGCCGATCAGCAGACCGCCGACGAACACCGCGATCACGGCGAGGATGAGCATGCCGTACAGGCCCGAACCGACGCCGCCGGGGGCGATCTCGCCGAGCATCATGTTGATCATCGGCATCATGCCGCCGAGCGCCGTGTAGCTGTCGTGCATCGAGTTGACCGCACCGGTCGAGGTCAGCGTGCTGGTCGTGCCGAACAGCGTCGAGCCGAAGATGCCGAACCGCACCTCCTTGCCCTCCATGGCGCCGCCCGCGAGCATCGGCGCGGTGCCGTTGCCCGCCGTCTCGGCCCAGGTGAGCAGAGCGGTGGATGCCACGAAGATCGCGCCCATCACACCCAGGATCGTGTAGCCCTGGCGGTTGTCACCGACCATGCGCCCGAACGCGCGGGGGAGCGAGAACGGGATGACCAGCATGAGGAAGATCTCGAAGAGGTTCGTCCACGGGGTGGGGTTCTCGAACGGGTGGGCGGAGTTCGTGTTGAAGAAGCCGCCGCCGTTGGTGCCGAGGAGCTTGATCGCCTCCTGGGAGGCCACCGGCCCGCCGGGGATGGACTGGGCCGCGCCCGCCACCGTCGTGGCATCCGTGAAGCCCGAGAGGTTCTGGATGACGCCGCCGGCGAGCAGCACGACCGCCGCGACGACCGAGAACGGCAGGAGCAGACGGGAGGTGCCGCGCACCAGGTCGACCCAGAAGTTGCCGATAACGCCGCTGCGGCGGTACGCGAAACCGCGCACGAGGGCGATCGCGATGGCGATGCCCACGGCGGCGCTGACGAAGTTCTGCACCGTGAGCGCGGCGAACTGCACGGTGTAGCCGAGGGTGGTCTCTCCGCCGTAGGACTGCCAGTTCGTGTTGGTGACGAACGAGACGGCCGTGTTGAACGACAGCGCTTCGCTCGGGGCGTCGAAGCCCAGCGAGAGCGGCAGCACCGCTTGCAGGCGCATGATCGCGTAGACGAACACGACACCGACGAACGAGAACAGCAGCACCGAGCGCAGGTAGGCCTGCCAGGTCTGGGCGCTGCGGGGGTCGACGCCGATCAGGCGGTAGATGCCGCGCTCGACGGCGAGGTCGCGTTCGCCGGTGTAGATGCGGGCGATGTAGTCACCGAGGGGGCGGTAGGCCAGGCCCAGGGCGAGGACGAGGGTGACGCTGGTCAGGACGATGGACCAGATGGTTCCGCTCTCCATGGGTCAGAACTTCTCCGGTCGGACGAGCGCCACCACGAGGTAGACGACGGCGGCGACCGCGAGGACCGCGGCCAGGATCGAGAAGAAGATCACGACTGTTCTCCCCCTCGCGAGGTGGGGCGAGCGGACGAGGGGCGAGCCCCGGGGCCCAGCTTCTCGACCCCCTTCGCGACGAGGGCGATCAGCGCGAAGATCGCGACGGTCGCGGCGAGGAAGACGGCATCGAGCACGACGACTCCAGATTCGGGTGAACACACCGCGGAGATCCGCGGGCACCGCGGGGCGGCACATCTGTCGATACAACTCCCCGGGCACACGGCATCCGGGCGTCCTTACGTTTTCCCTACGGGGCGGCGGCGGACGCATACGGCGCGCTTACGGGGGTGCCGGGCTCCGGAGCGCTCGGTCTCGTGTGCACGGAGGTCAGCCCGTTCGGGCCATGAGAAAGGTGCGTTCCGGAGTGCGGCACGCCACCCGGGCGACGCATGATGGAGGCATGCTCTTCTCCGACGGATCCGACGTGCGCGTCAGCGCGTCGCTCGTGATCCCGGCGGCGGAGCTGTCGTGGCGGTTCTCGCGCTCCTCGGGCCCGGGCGGTCAGGGCGTGAACACCGCCGACTCGCGGGTCGAGTTGATGTGGGATGCCGCGGCGTCGAGCGTGCTGTCACGCGTGCAGCGTGAGCGGCTCATCGAGCGACTCGGTGACCGGCTCGTCGGCGGGGTGCTGACGATCGCGGCATCCGAGCATCGGGCGCAGCTGCGCAACCGCGACGCCGCGCGCGCCCGGCTCGCTGCCCTCGTCGCCGAGGCCGTGCGTGCGCCCGCCCCGCCGCGCCGGGCGACGAAGCCGACCCGCGGGTCGACCGAGCGTCGCCTGCAGGCCAAGCAGCGCCGCACCGACGTGAAGCGCATGCGCCGGCGGCCGACGGACTGACCCGCCCCGCGCCCGCCCTCCCGCCCGCCCTACGCCCCGCGCCCCCGTGCCCGACGTTGAGTGTCCAAAACACCCGGACGCTTTCGAAAACCGTCCGGGTGTTTTGGACACTCAACAGGGGGAAGGGGCAGCGAGGCCAGGGGGAGGGGGGCAGCGAGACCGCGGGGAGGGTCGGGACGGCGCGGGCGTCAGCTCGCGGCGCCGCCCTCGGCCCGGCGGCGGCGCACCTGTTCCTCGAGGTCCGCGAGGTGCATCTCGCGCTCGAGGTCGGCGATCTGCTGCTCGGTGGTGCGGGTGTCGCGAGCGGCAGCCGGCGGGGGAGTGGCCTCGGCATCCTTCTGCCAGCGCCGCGGGTCGCCGAAGGTCATCGGTGTCGATCGCGCCTCGTACTCGCGGCCGAGGGTGAACCACAGGATCGACCCGATCAGCGGGAGCAGCACGATGAAGAAGATCCACGCGAACTTCGGCAGGTGCTTCACCTGGTCCTCGCGCCGGGTGATGGCGTCGATGAGGGCGACCACCATGACGGTGAGTGTCAGCAGGGCGAGGACTGGCATGGCATCCACCCTGTCGGAGACGCGCGGCGGCGTCCAGTGCCCGGCGATGCCGTCACGTGTGCGGGAGCAGTGGGCGGGAGAGGTGTGCCGCACTCCGGAGACGACGCGCGCGGCCGGGCCGGTGGGGCTGGTTCGTGCGGCCAGGGTGGGATTTTTCCGGAGCCCGGCACGGCCCTCCGCCCGGCTCGGGTGGACGCCCTGCAAACGCCGACGCCCCCACCACGCGGGCGGGGGCGTCGGACGGGACTCAGGATGCCGAGCCGGGCGGCGTCTTCTTCGGCTTGTGCGACGTGACCTGGGCCACCGGCTGTCCACCGCGCTGCTGACCCGGGAGGGGCCGGGAGCGGCGACCGTAGATGACCTCGGACGAGTCGAGCAACCACGGCACGAGCGTGATCGAGACACCGTGCACGAGCATGAGCTGGTGCGCCAGGCGGCGCGAGCGGCGGTTGTGCAGGATCGACTCCCACCAGTGGCCGACGATGAACTGCGGCAGGTACACCGTGACCACGGCCGAGCCGTTGTTCTCGCGGTACTTCTTGATGAACGTCGACACCGGCGAGGTGTACGTGCGGTACGGCGAGTCGATGATGACCAGGGGGATGGGCATGTCGTGCTCGGCCCACTCCTTCTGCAGCTTCGACGCGTCTTCGTCGGTGATGGCGACGTGCACCGCGAGCGTCTTCTGGTGGTTCGCTGCCAGGGCGTAGTCGATCGCCTTCATCACGGGCTTCTGCAGACGGTTCACCAGCACGATCGCCACGTCTCCCGACGAGCCGAAGTGGACGGTCTCGTCCATGCGGATCTCGTGCTCGACGTCGCGGTAGTACCGGTTCACGCCGATCATCAGTACCGCGAGGATCGGGATCGCGATGAACACCAGCCACGCACCGTGCGTGAACTTGGTGATCGTGACGATCAGCAGCACGAGCACGGTCATCGCCGCGCCGACGGAGTTGATCCAGAGGCCCGAGATGGCGGAGCGCCGCTCGATCGCGGCGGACTGCTGCTTCGCCGCCTCGGGAGTGAGGTCCTTCAACCCGCGCAGCACGCGACGCCAGTGTTTGACCATGCCGATCTGGCCCAGCGAGAACGAGACGAACACACCGATGATGTACAGCTGGATCAGCGTCGTGAGGTTCGCCTGGTAGACGATCAGCACGCCGATGGCGACGATGCCCAGGATGATCATGCCGTTGGAGTAGACCAAGCGGTCGCCGCGGGTGTTCAGGGCCTTCGGGGCGTAGCCGTCGCGCGCGAGCACGGCGCCCAGCAACGGGAAACCGTTGAACGCGGTGTTGGCCGCGAGCAGCAGCACGCACGCGGTGGCGGCCTGGATGATGAAGAACGGAATGCTCCCCATGCCGAACGTGGCGGCGGCGACCTGCGCCATAAGGCTCGGCTGCGGGTTGTTGGCGCAGTCGAAACCGATCAGATGGCAGGGGTTCTCGGCGTAGTGCACGCCCGAGATGAGCGCGAGGATCGTGAGCCCCGCGAACAGCACGATCGCGATGCCGCCCATGAGGGTCAGCGTCGTCTGGGCGTTGCGGATCTTCGGCATGCGGAACGCGGGCACACCGTTCGACACGGCCTCGACGCCCGTCAGCGCCGAACAGCCGCTCGAGAAGGCCCGCAGCACGAGCAGGATGAGAGCCGCCTGCGTGAGGGATTCGGCCTGCACGGCATACTGCGCGCTCTCGGCCACGGGTGCGTCGCCCAGCAGGGTGCGGGCCAGACCCACGACGATCATCACGCCGACCGACCCGATGAACAGGTAGGTCGGAATCGCGAAGACGCTCGATGCCTCGCGCACGCCGCGAAGGTTCACGATCACGATGAGGATGACGAAGCCGACGGCGATCTCGACCCGGAACGGGTTGAGTTCGGGCAGCGCCGAGATGATGTTGTCGACACCGGATGCCACCGACACGGCGACCGTGAGCACGTAGTCGACCAGGAGCGCCGCGGCCACGATCACGCCCGGCACCTCGCCCAGGTTCTTGCTCGCCACCTCGTAGTCGCCGCCGCCCGAGGGGTAGGCCTTGATGAGCTGCCGGTAGCTCAACACGACCACGACGAGCAGCGTCACCACGGCGACGGCGACCCATGGACTCAGGGTCAGCAGGGCCGTTCCGCCGATGAGCAGGATCATCAGCAGCTCCTGTGGCGCATAGGCCACGGAGGACAGCGCGTCGGAGGCGAAGATCGGCAGCGCCATCTTCTTCGGGAGGAGCTGCTCGTCGAGTTTCTCGGAGGTGAGGGGCTCGCCGATCAGGATGCGTTTCGCGATCGGCGTCTCTTCGCCGTCAACGCGACTTTCGTCAGTCACGGCGCGCGACACTACGCGCACTGGAGGCCATGCGCAATCTGACGCGCACGCTGTTCAATGCATGGTCGCCAGACCGTGACCTATCGGTGCATTCTTGCAATTCAAGAAACGCTCACTTCGCGGCCGTATTCCCGATGAATTCCGCGACCGCGTCGGCGCCGCCGTGATCGCGCGCGGTCACCGTGACGACGGCATCGCCGGTGAAGACGACGAGCTGCCCGTGGGCACCGTGCAGGCGCCAGGCGTCGCCCGGTCCGTCCCATCCCGCGAGGGCGTAGCGGCGGTACCCGGCGCCGGGGCTGCCGGTGTCGATCCACCCCGAGTGCATGGCATCCACGATCCCCTCCGAGACCACCCGATGGCCGTCGATGACGCCGCGGTCGCGGATGAGCAGACCGAGACGCGCCAGTTCGGCGGTGCGCAGCTCGAGGCCCTCGCCGCCGAGGACGCGACCGTTCGGGCAGCGGCGCCACGACACATCGGTCCATCCCAGCGGGGTGAACAGGCGTGGGCGCAGGAAGTCCTCGATGTCGCCGGTCCGCTGCGACAACGCGGCCATCGCCGTGTAGGTGCTGGCGTTCGAGTATTGGAACACCCGGCCGCTCGAGGGGCGGGACAAGAACTCCGCGGCGAGATCGGGCCAGTCGGTCATCATCGTCTCGGACCAGGGCAGATCGATGCCGCTCGACATCGAGAGCAGCTCTCGCAGAGTGACAGGCGTTGCGGCGGGAAGCATCGAGCGAACCGGGTCGTCGAGCGACACGAGCCCCTCGTCGGCGGCGATTCCGGCGGCCAGCACCGCGACGGCCTTCGCGACGGAGTGGATCTCTTCCCGCACATCCGGCGTCCACCGGTGCATCGCGACGTCGTCGCCCACGCGCACGTGCACGCCGTGCGCGGCGAAGCCGGTGTCGTCGATATGAGCGACGAGCGCGTCGCAGAGGTCGGCGGCGCGGGTCATGCGCCCAGGCTACGGGCCCGAGTGATTCTGCCTAGGCTCTCGGGGTGGACAACATCGTGGGCTCGGGCGTACTCGCTGTCGTCGCGGGCGCCGTGGTCGCGATCCTCGCCTTCGTACCGTTCGTCGCGGTCAGCTATCGGCGTCGCGGTCGGCTCACGGTGTGGCGCTCGCTCCTGTGGGCGGGGGCGGCCGTGTACTTCTGGGCGATCTGGACGTACACGCTCATCCCCCTGCCCGACTCCGAGGTCTACCGCTGCGCGGGCGTGAACCTGCACCCCTTCGCGTTCGTCGACGAGGTCCGCGCGGCCGTCGCCGCCTCGGGCCGGTACCTGACCGACCCCGTCGTTCTGCAGGTGGCGCTGAACGTGCTGCTGTTCGCCCCGCTCGGCTTCTTCTTACGGGTGCTCGGGGGTCGCGGCATCCTGATCGCGGGTCTCGTCGGCTTCGCGACCTCGGGGATCATCGAGACGACGCAGCTGACGGGCGTCTGGGGTCTGTTCCCCTGCGCCTACCGCGTCTTCGATGTCGACGATCTCATCTTGAACACCAGCGGCGCTCTGATCGGGTCGGTCCTCGCGTTCGTCGTCCCGGCGCAGCACCGGGGTGTGGAGAGAGCTGCGGATGCCGACACCCCGCGCCCCGTGACGCGTCGCCGCCGCCTGCTGGGACTGGTGTGCGACGTCGTGGGCGTCTGGCTGGTGGGCTTCGCCGTGGCCGTGGTGGTGCGGGCCGTGCTCGTGCTGCTCGTCGGTGAGAGGTCGTCGTTCTCGACCGACCAGGTCGCCTCGCTCGCGGGGACGATCGCCTCGGCGGGGCTCTGGCTCGGGGTGGTGCTGGCGACCGGCCGCTCGATCGGCGACCTCGCCACGCGCGTGCGCTTCACGAACGGCGTCCTGCCCGCGTGGGTGGCGCGCCCCGTGCGTTTCGCGACCGGGGCGGGGGCGTACGCGGTCCTCGAGGCGCTGCCGGCGCCGTGGTCGCTGCTGGCCTTCTTCCTGGCGTTGACGACCGCGGCGCTTCTGCTGGTGTGGCCCGACGGTCGCGGCCTCACCGGGTGGATCGGCCGGCGCCGCTTGGTCGACGACCGCGCGGGAGTGGTGAGCCCGTCGGTCGACCGGGGCCTACGAGTACGATGACAAGCTTTGCCATCGCGGGTATTCTTCTCGCATGGCCACGATGAACATCTCGCTCCCCGACGAGCTGCGGGCGTTCGCCGACCACCAGGTCGCCTCGCACCTTTACTCCTCGAGCAGCGAGTACGTGCGCGAACTCATCCGGCGCGACCGTGACAACGCGCGTCTCCGGGAAGCCGTTCTCGACGGTATCCGCTCGGGTGACGGCTCTGAGATGGACGCCGCGTACTTCGATCGTCTGCGGGTGCGTGCCATCGACGCCCGATGACGCATCGCGTCGTGCCCTCGAACGCCGCCGACGAGGATCTCATCGGCGCCATCGAGGTCTATCGGAAGACCGCCGACGCGGAGACCGCTGCGCGGTTCGTCGATGCGGTCGCGCAGTGCACCCGCCGCATCGCCATCTTCCCCTCGACGGGATCGTTGACCGCCGAACTTCTCACCGGGATTCCGGGACTACGTAGCCTGGCTGTCGAGAAGTTTCCGTACCAGGTCCTCTACACAGCCGATGACGACGTCGTCCGCGTTCACCGCGTACTGCACGCGCGCCGCGACGTCGAGGGCGCTTTCGCCGACTGAGGCGCTGTCACCCCGCGCCGAACTCCTCGGCCAGCACGCCCATCAGCACCTCGTCGTGGAACCGTCCGCCGTGGAACGCCACCGCGCGTCGCACGCCCTCGCGCACGAAACCGGCCTTCTCATAGGCGCGGATGGCCCGGTCGTTGAAGGCCCAGACGCGCAGCTCGACCTTGTGCACCGCGAGTTCGTCGAACGCGAATCGCAGCATGGTGCGCGTGGCATCCGCGCCGTATCCACGACCGACGGCGTCGGGGCTGAGGATGATCGCGAACGTCGCGATGCGCGCCGGGAGGGCGGCTCCCCAGAGCGTCGCGTGACCGATGAGCTGACCGGTCTCGTCGTCGATGCTGAACCCCGCGCCGCCGGAGGAGTCGTTGCGGCTCCACGCCTGGAACATCTCGCGGACGGATGCCGCGGGGCGCAGGCTCACGCTGTTCTGTTGCAGCACGGCGCTGTCGCTGCGCTGCCACCAGTCGACGAGAGGGTCGAGGTCGGCGTCGGTCAGCCCGCGTAACCGCACGCGCTCGCCGCGCAGCAGGGCGGAGCCGTACGCCAGGGCGGTGTCGGTGTCGTGGATCGCGTCATCGGCCATGGTCCGACGCTACCCAATTCGATCTGGGACGCTACCGGGACGACATGAACGAGGCGGCGACGCGTGTCGCAGAGAGCCCGGTCCGGCACCGAGGATGGGCTCAGGCGAACATCTGGCGCAGCGCCACGAGATCACCGGCCGCAAGGGCGTGGCGAATGACATCGGCCTCGGCGGGGTCGGGGAAGAGCGCCTCGAGGTCGTTCGCGAAGATCGAGCGGAGCGCATCGAGATCGTTCGCGTGGGCGGCGGCGCTCATCGCCTCGACCGCGCGCTGGTAGGGGATCTGACGGTACCCCTCCGTCGCGCTGTTCGGATTGAAGTACGGAATCCAGGGGAGAGTGCTGTCCGGCCGCAGCAGCAGCAGTTCGCCGGGCTGAATGACGCGCGTGTGGTTCAAGGTCGAGACGGATCCGGGGTTTGCCAAGCAGAATCGATCGCCGATGGCGTCGAGGGCATCGCCCGCCGCGACGGTGTACGTCACGACGCGCCCCTGGTCATCGAGGCCAGCGGTACCCGCCGCATACTCGCGGGGGCCGCTGTCGATGAGGTCTCGGTTCAGGCTGGCGCTCGCCCGTCCGAGCTGCAGCAACGCCGGTTTGTCGCAGCCGTCAGGATCATTCACGGGGATCGATGAGCCGCCGGCATGTGCATCGTCACCGGGCAGCGGGGTCGGGGACGCTTCGGGAGCCGTCGTCGAAGCGTCGGCGCCGGCCTCGGGGGAGGGCGACCCTGAGACGGTCTGCCACTACGACACCAGCGTGTAGACGCCCGCCACGGCTGGCGCGGCGAGAGCGACGAGACCGCCGACCACCAGGGCCGAGATGCCCGTCGTGATCACCGTCGCCTTCTTCACCCCTTCACTGTAGGAGGCCGCCGCCCGCACGTCGACGGGCCGTGAGTGCGGCGGCCTCCTTCTGCGGCACCCGTGTCCCGTGTGCCGGCGGGGCTCCGTAGTGTCTCGACGACGGGACAACGCCCGCCATCGGAGCCGCCCCCGCCGCCTAGGCTGGACGCAAGGGAGTGAGATGTCGTCGAGAGCAGGGCGCGCGCAGCGGGTGGGGCGCGGCATGGCCGCAGCCGCGGTCGCCACGTTTGTGGCGACCCTGTCGCACTCCGCCGTGTCGGCGGAGCGGCCGTCGCTCGGCAACATCGTGCTGGCCCTGTGCCTCGCCGCTCCCGTGTGCGTGCTGCTCGCGGGTCGTGCGATGTCGTGGACGCGGCTCTCGCTCGCGGTCGTCCTCAGCCAGGCGCTCTTCCACGCGCTTCTCGTGCTCGACCTGAGCGGCGAATTCGTGCCGGCCGGTCACCACTCCGCGACGTCGCTGTTCAGCGCCGCCGGCGGACACAGCGCCTCGGCGCATGCCTCGGAGTCCCCGTGGATGTGGGCCGCGCACGCCGTCGCCGCTCTCGTGACGATCGTCGCCCTCGGTCGGGGCGAGCGCGCGGTGCAGGCGATCGCCCGGTTCTTCGTCGCGGTGCTGTCGGCGCTGCGGCCCTTCCAAGGTCTTCCCCCGCGGACGGATGCCGTTCCCTCGGCGCCCGAGCCGCTGCTGCTGACGACGGCGATGACCGTGCTGTCGTCGATGAGGCACCGGGGTCCGCCGCTCGCGGCCTGACCTCGACCCCTCATCCTTCGCGCGTACCCAACGCCTCTTCGGCGTGCGCATTTCGCAGAAAGCAGCACCATGTCTCGAAAGACCACTCTTCGCCGTGCCCTCGCCGGCCTCGCCGCCGGCGCGGCCCTGGCGATCGCCGTTCCGCTCGCGGCCTCGGCCCACGTCACCGTCAACCCCAACACGGCCACCCCCGGCAGCTACGCCACGGTCAACTTCCGCGTTCCCACCGAGTCCGAGACGGCCTCCACCGTCAAGCTGGAGGTCACGCTGCCCACCGACACCCCGCTGACCTCGGTGCTCGTCGAGCCCGTCCCGGGCTGGACCGCCACGGTCGAGAAGGGGGCGTTGCCCGCTCCCGTCGAGGTCGACGGCAACACCATCTCCGACGGCCCGCTCAAGATCGTGTGGCAGGCCGACCCCGGCGTGGGCATCGGTCAGGACCAATTCCAGATCTTCTCGGCGGTGCTCGGTCCCATCCCCGACACGGGGCACCTCGTGCTCCCCGCCGTGCAGACCTACTCCGACGGCTCGGTCGTCGATTGGACGAACACCCCCGAGCAGGTCGCGGCTGACGACACCCTCGAGCCCGCGCCGGTGCTCTACATCAACGACACCCCGCCCACGAGCGGCCATGGTGGTCACAGCGGTCACAGCAGCGCCTCGGCCGCGCCGACGATGGACGACCACTCCATGGAGGCTTCGGCTCAGACCAGCGACTCCTCCGGTCTGTCCCTCGGCCTCAGCATCGCGGCCCTCGTGATCGCGGTCGCGGGCGCCCTGCTCGGCGCCTTCGCCGTGGCTCGTCGCCCGAAGCGCAGCTGATGATGGGCACCCGGAACGCTCTGCGCCGGGCCCTGGTCGGGGCGGTGGTCGTCGCTGCGGCGATGACCACCGCCCTCGGCGGGGCGTCGGCGGCGTCGGCGCACGACAGCCTCGTGTCGTCGACGCCCACGGAGCGCGCAAGCGTCGCGACGCTTTCGGAGGTCAGGCTCGACTTCAGTGCCAACCTGCTCGGGTACGACGGCGGCAACATCGTCATCGTGATCGGTCCCGACGGCAAGCACTACGAGAGCGAGTGCGTCACCCTCGCGGGTCCCACCTTGACCCTCCCGGTCGCCCTGGGGGCGCCGGGCGCGTACACGGTCGAGTGGCGCGCGGTCTCGTCCGACGGGCACCCCGTCTCGGGCGAGATCCCGTTCACGTACACCGGCGAGAGCACGTCGGCCGGAGCGGACTCCTCACCGTGCGCCAGCGCCCAGGGGGCGGCCCCGGCCGAGACCCCGGTCGCAGACCCCTCCCCTTCGGGCGGGATGTCGGGCCTGACCGTCGGCCTGCTGATCGGCGGCGGAGCGGTCGTGCTGGTCGGCGTGATCGTCGTCGTGATCCTCAGCCGCCGCCCGCGCGACGACGAGGAGCCGTCCGACACCGAGTGATTCCGGATGCCAGCACCCGGCGCGTCCGCCCCACCTCCCGTTCCGCGGAGTCGGGGCCGGACGCGCCGGGTTTCGGCATCCGGGACGAGGTCGTCCGCCCTCGAGTCCGCAGGGCGGCCGGTCGGACCTACAGGCTCCCGCCGGGCACCGAGAACGTGTCGCAGGCGTTGACGCCGCCCTGACGCCCTTCGTCGAACCAGCGCGTGCGCTGCGCACTCGAGCCGTGCGTGAAGCTGTCGGGGTTGGAGATCTGGCCCGCTTCGGCCTGGATGTGGTCATCGCCGACGGCCGATGCGGCGGAGAGGGCGTCGAGGATCTGCTGCTCGGTGGGTGGCTCCAAGTACGGGGTGCCGTTCTCGTCGACCTGCTCGCTTGCGGCGGCAACCCAGGCGCCCGCGTAGCAATCGGCCTGCAGCTCGGTGCGCACACCGTTGCTGTCGGCGCCCGTGCCGTTGTTCGGGTGCTGCTGCATCACGCCGGTGAGGTTCTGCACGTGGTGGCCGTACTCGTGGGCGAGAACGTAGAGCTGGGCGAGGGGCCCCGCTGTGGTGTCGTACTGGGCGCGCAGGATCGAGAAGAAGGTCGGGTCGACGAACACCGTCTCATCCGGCGGGCAGTAGAACGGACCCGTCGCGTTCGAGGCGGTGCCGCACGAGCTCCCCGTCTGCCCGTCGACGATGACGAGCTGCGGCGGGCGGTACCCGTCGAGGCGTTCGGCCCAGAACTGGTCGATGTCGAGTGAGGCCGCCGCGAGACGACAGGAGTCGTTCTCGTTGGCGTCCTGGCCCGTCTCGCAGCTCGCGATCCGTTCGCCGCCGCTACCGGGGGGCGGCAGCGCCGCCGCCCGAGCCGAGCAGGCCCGTGAGGTCGGTGCCCGTGAACATCGAGATGAGCAGCACGACCACCGCGCCGAGACCAACGGTCCCGCCGCCGACGGCCGCCACGGTTCCTCCGCGGCGCTTGGCCGAGTTGCCGCCCACGCGGGCGTTGTCGTTGAACGTCACGACGTTCACCGTATGCGTCCCCGCAAGAGTGCCGAAGGGGCTGGACTTCGGGCGCGCGAACGGTTCGCGGGGTACTCGCCGTCTCCGCGCTACGTCGCGGTTCTCGGCCGGACGTCGAGCTGCCGAATGTCGGATGTTTAAACCGTTTTGACCCGTTTCGGTCCATATCATGCTTTTTAGGCTAATTTCGGTGTATCCGCGAGAAGTGCCGTAAGTACCGGTCTTCGCTCCTGCCACCGAACGACCCGGAAAGGTCCCATGCGTCACCAGCTCTTCACCCCCAAACTCCTCGGTGCGGCAGCAGCCGCTCTGCTGGTCCTCGGCGGACCCGCCGCTGCCGCGTCAGCCGCACCCAACTCCTCAGACTGGCCGGCGGAGATCTCCGTCCCCGGCGCGTACGGGATGGCATTCAGTCAGGACGGTTCCATGCTGTACGTCGCGCAGCGAGAGAAGGGGGTCGCTGCGGTGACATCGTCCGGCGTCGTGAGCGAGATCATCACGTCGCCCGACGACTTCATGGCCGTCGCCACCGAGGCCAACGGCGACCTTCTCCTCACCGTCGACAGCAAGCCCAACATCTACCGCATCGACATGGCGGACGTCGCGAAGAACCCCGAGGTCTACCAGCAATCGGGGATGTGGAAGGAGCGGGCGGCGGTTGTCTACACGTCCCCCTCCAGCTCCTTCCTCTACTCTCTGGCGGAGACGCCCGACGGCACGATCTATTACTCGACGTTCCAGGACCGCCAGATCAACGTCCTCCGTGACGGGGACTCCACGTCCTTGCTCACCTCGGCGGCGACCTCCCCGTTCGTCGGCTTCTCGTTGCTGCCCGACGGGGGTCTCGGTGCGCTGGACGAGAACGGAGTCATCTGGGAAGTGTCCGCGGCGCAACTCGCATCGGGGTCTGTCGAGCCCTCCGCACTTACGGTTCTCACCACGGGTATGCGCGGGAACGGCTTCGCCGCTTTCGACGACGGCACCTTCTACAGCACCTCTGGCACGAAGCGGACCTTCCAAGAAGCTCCTGTCGACGTCCCCGATGCGCCGACCGGACTCACGGCGACGACGGGTGATGGCGAGGTCACGCTGAGCTGGAAGGCCCCCGAGAACGACGGCGGCGCCGACGTGACCGAGTACACCGTCCTCATCTACAACAGCGACGATGACGACTTCGAACCTGTCATGGGGACGACAACCACCACCGCGACGGTGACGGGGCTCAAGAACGGGACGTCCGCCGAGTTCGTCGTCAGCGCCTCGAACAGCGCCGGTGAGAGCGACTACTCCGACAGTGTCACGGCAACCCCGTTCGCGCTGGACGTGGCCTACACGACCGGCGGGGCGACCCTCGCATCGGACGGCACGGTCGAAGCGGGGCATTCCGTGACGGCGACCGGGAGCGCCCTGCCGCCCGGCGCGGCCCTGAGTCTGGTGCTGCACTCCACCCCGGTCACCCTCGCCACCGGAGTGGTCGCCAGTGACGGCACGTTCACGCTCACCGGTACCGTCCCCGCGGACACGGTCGCGGGGGCGCACACCCTCATCTTGACGGTCGCGCCCGCGGGAGACGACGCCCGCTCGGTGGAGCAGTCCATCACCGTCACCAATGCGACTCAGATTCCCTCGCAAACGGTGATCCCGCCCTCGGGCACGTCGTCGGCGACGCCCGGTACGCCGACCTCCGCTGTCGGCCCGGCTGTCTCGGCAGGGCACCTCGCGGCGACGGGGACGGATGACCCGGAGCCGGCACTTGCGCTCGCTGCGTTCCTGGTCGCTGCGGGCCTCGTGTTCTCCGTCCTCAGCCGCTCGCGCGCTCGCCGCGCCTGAGGTTCGGCGAGAGAAAGACGCTCAACGCGAGACGGCACCCCGCTCGGGGTGCCGTCTCGTCGTTTCGCCTCTCACCTCTCTCGAGGTCGGTCCGACGACGTCGGACACCGCGGAGAGGCGGAACGCGTTCAGCCCAAGAACTCCCGCGCCGCGACCACGAGGTTCTCGACGCCGCGATCGATCGTCGGCTGCATGACCGGCGCGAAGTACGGGGAGTGGTTCGTCGGGATGTCGCGCTCGATCGTGCCGCCCGCGAAGGCCTTCTGGAACGTTTCGGGATCGACCCCGCCCCAGAACCAGAACACCAGGGGTGCGCCCGATTCGCGCGCGAACCACGACACGTCCTCGCTGCCGGTGAACATGCCCGGGTCGACGACCGAACCCTCGCCGAACGAGCGCTGGAACGCCGCGGTCAGGCGGGTTGTGGCATCCGCGTCGTTGATGGTCGGCGGCAGGGTGTGGTCGGTCGTGATGGTCGGCGTCTGCTCTGCGCCCGAGGCCTCCGCCTCGGCACGGATGATGCGCTCGACCTTGGTCATGACCCGTTCGCGCGCGGCATCGTCGGGGTAGCGCAGGCTGAGCTCGAGCTTCGCCTCGGCGGGGATGATGTTGTTCTTCAGTCCGGCGTGGATCGAGCCGACGGTGACGACGGCGACGTCGCGCGGGTCGACCTCGCGCGAGACGACGGTCTGCAGGCGCATGACGGTGGCGGCGGCCATGACGACCGGGTCGATCGTGGAGTGCGGGCGCGAGCCGTGACCGCCGCGGCCGTGCAGCACGACGGTGAGGCCGTCGGATGCCGCCATCTGAGTGCCCGGGCGCACGCCGATCATTCCGGTGGGAAGGGGCGTGACGTGCTGGCCGAGCACGATGTCGGGCTTCGGGTACCGCTCGAGCACGCCGTCGGCGATCATCGCCTTCGACCCCGCGCCGTACTCCTCGGCGGGTTGGAAGACCGCGACGACGGTTCCCGACCACTCCTCGCGCGTGGTGACGAGGCGCTCCAGGGCGCCGATGAGCGCGGTCACGTGCATGTCGTGGCCGCACGCGTGCATGACGGGGACGACGTTGCCGGCGGGGTCGGTGCCGCGCGCGGTGCTGGCGTAGGCGAGGCCCGTCTGCTCCTCGACGGGCAGGCCGTCCATGTCGGCGCGCAGCCACACGACGGGGCCGTCGCCGTTGACGATGCTCGTGACGAGGCCGGTGCGGCCCACGCCCTCCTCGACCTCGAGCCCCAGGTCCGCGAGATGCCGGGCGATGACACCCGCCGTCCGCGTCTCTTGGAACGACAGTTCCGGGTGGGCGTGCAGGTCGGTGTAGAGGCTTTCGAGGTCGACGCTCATGCCCCTGAGCCTAGTTCTCCACGCCCGCGCGCGGTCGGCCTCCTCCCCGTCGAGTGTCCAGGAAACGCCGTACCGAGCGGCGCAGGGACGGAGTGTCGTGGACACTCGACGAGAGAGCGTCGGCGCGCCCGCCGCATCGCTACCGGATGCCGCACACCCCCGCAACCCATCCGCTCCGCTCAGGTCGAGCGGTCACGCTTTCGCCATGACCACCACACACTTCGACTACCTCATCGTCGGCGGCGGGATGGTCGCCGACACCGCCGCCCGCGGCATCCGCGAGATCGACCCCGACGGCTCGATCGGCATCCTGAGCGATGACGTCGACGAGCCCTACACGCGCCCCGCTCTGAGCAAGAAGCTGTGGACCGACGACGAGTTCACGTGGGACAAGGTGCCCCTCGGAACGTCCGACGATACGGGCGCCGATATCCGGCTGCAGACGCGCGCCACGGGGATCCGCCCGAACGATCACGAAGTGGATGCCGACGGCGACACGTTCTCGTACGGCAAACTCCTCATCGCCACCGGCGGCAAGCCCGTGTCCCTGCCCGTCGAGGACCACTCGAACGGCGAGCGGGCGCTGACCTTCCGCACCGCCGAGGATTACCGACACCTCCGCGCCCTCGCGAAGGACCTCGACCGCATCGTCGTCGTCGGCGGCGGTTACATCGGCTCCGAGCTCGCCGCCGCCCTCGTGCAGAACGGCGTCGAGACGGTGCTCATCCACACGGGTTCTGTGCTTGGCGATGCGGTGTTCCCGGCCGCGCTGGCGGAGCGCTTCGAGAAGCTCTTCCGCGACGCCGGCGTCGAGATCGTCTCGGGCTCCAAGGTCGCAGGAGGAGAAGTGGATGCCACGGGCGCCCGCCTCGAACTCGAGAACGGCGATGAGGTGCGTGCGGACGCCGTCGTGAGCGGCCTCGGCATCGAAGTGGCCGTCGACCTGGCCGAGAAGGCGGGTCTTCAGGTCGACGACGGTGTGCACGTCGACGCGCAGTTGCGCACATCGGCCGACGACGTCTACGCCGCGGGCGATGTCGCGAGCTACCCCGACCGTCTGCTCGGGCGCCGTCGCGTCGAGCACGTCGACAACGCGAACGAGCAGGGCAAGGCCGCCGGTCGCAACCTCGCGGGGGCTGCCGAGCCCTACACGCACACCCCCTATTACTACTCGGCGGTCTTCGGCATCCGGTACGAGGCGGTCGGCACGCTCGACTCCTCGCTCGAGACGGTCGAGGACTGGATCGACACCGACCGCGGGGTCGTCTACTACCTCGACGACGACCGCGTCGTCGGCGTTCTGCTGTGGAACGTGGAGGAGGCTCGGGATGCCGCCCGCTCGGTGCTTGCCGAGGCCGACACCCTGACGCGTGACGACCTGGTGGGCCGCATCCGCTGACGCGGCCGGGCGGCGCGGCGCGAGAGCGGTCTCGTGCGGCGCCGTGCGGATGGCGGGCAGGTCGTGCGGACGACGCCGCAGGACTAACCTGGACGCGCGCTGAGTGTCTTCAGCCCGCGATCCCCCAGGAGCATCCGATGGCCACCGCCGAACTTCGCCTCTCCGTCCCCGTCGACTCCGCACGAGACGCCGTCGGCTATGCGCTCGCCGAGCAGGGCTTCACGGCGCAGCCCACGGCATCCGGATCCCTCGACGTCTCGCGCGGGAGCATGGGCACCACTCTCGTGGCAGGGGCCTTCGCGGGGCAGGACATGCACGTCCGCTTCGACGTGCATTTCTCGGAGATCGCCGAAGGGACGCTCGTGTCGTTCGAGCACTCCACTCTGGGCGGCTTCTTCAAGGGCGGGGCGATCGGCGCCGCCAAGGTCGGAGATGTGGTGCGCGAGGCGGCCCACCGCGCGGGGGCCCGTCTCGCCCAGCAGGGCCTGCTCGTCGGCGACGTGCCCGACTCCCTCTCCGACGTGGGCGCTGGCGAGCAGCCGGCCGCGACCGGCGGCACCTGGGCGCCCCCGGTACCGCCCGCCCCTCCCGGGTACCCGGGCGTCTCTTCCACAGGCACCGGCTCGCCCGCCGCTCCGGCCTACAGCGCTCCCAGCGGCGACGCTCAAACCGGGCCCCCCGCTTACGCGGCATCCCCTTACGGCACCGCGTCAGCCGCATCGGACCGCACCAACGGCATCTCGATCCTCGCGATCATCCTCGGCTTCGTCTTCCCCCTCGGCGGCATCATCGCCGGTGCGGTCGCCCTCGCCCAGATCAAGCGCACGGGCGAGAAGGGGCGCGGCCTCGCGATCACCGGCATCGTGGCGGGCGCGGTCATCAGCGTCCTGGCGATCCTCGCCGTCATCGGCCTGTTGATCTTCTCGTTCACCGTCGGTTCGAAGGCGTCCTCCGCCGACCCGTTCGATGTCCCCACGTTCCCGCAGGACGGTGGCGTCACCGTCGGTCCCAGCGAGGCTGCTCCGGGCGACGAAGACACCTTCACCCTGCCCGTCGGGGTCTGCCTCGACGACGTCCCGAGCGGATTCATCAGCTCGTCCAACATCGTCGAGTGCGCCACCGCGCACACCTACGAGGTGTTCAGCAGTTTCCTCCTCCCCGAGGGGGCATTCCCCGGCGACGACGCCATCGCCTCCGCCGCTCAACAGGGCTGCGATGCGGCGTTCCCGTCCTTCGTCGGCATCCCGTACGAGCAGTCCGCTCTGAACTACCAGTACGTCGCCCCCACCGAGGACACCTGGACCGACGGCGACCGCGAGATCTCGTGCCTGCTCTACGACCCCGCCGTGCAGGAGACGACCGGGTCGTTGGCGGGTTCGGCGCGCTGACGACGGTCGGGGACGGCGGCGGACGCGCCGTCCTTCGACGGGCTGGTCGGATTCAGCCTTCCGGAATTCACTCCGAAAGCTGCTGACTCTCGGCAGCACGGGCTCGCCGGCAGGAACGTCAGCGGTCACACGACCGACCGGTGATGTCCGCATCGGACGGCGTCTTGCTTTGACGCCGAGCCGAGCTCTGGCTGCGGTCGTTCCGAGGCTCGCGTCGATGCCGTTGCTGGTGACCCGGATCGCTTGGGCGACCCGACAGGCTGCGATCGGGCTCTCCGCGCCGCTCGTCGCAATTTATTCAGGCGAATTGTTCCGTTACGACCCGTTTCGATGCGATGATGCATTTACGCACCGTTCAATCCCCCTAGATCCGGGCCTACGTCGCGGTGTGAATCAGGAGACCTCATGCCGCTGGGCCGTTCCCCCGTCAGTGCTTCACGGAGGCGCGCGCGTTTCAGCGGGCGGGTGTCGCTGTCCATTGCCGCGGCGGTCGTCATCGTGTTGAGTGCGGGGGCAGGCGGCACCACGGGGGCGTGGTTCACGGCCACAGCCTCTCGGGACGGCTCGCTGGCGTCAGGCTCGATCAGCTCGGTGACGGGAACCGCCGCGGGTACTCGCCTTCAGGGCGTCAATGTCACCTGGAATAGCGCGCTCAGCCAGACCTGGGCGACTGCGAACCAGATCACGACCGATCCCGTGTACACGGTGACCCGCAGCATCGACGGAGGCTCCCCGACAACCTTCTACACGGGTCGAGCGACCACCGCAGCCGACCCGTTCCCGCATGCCGCGCTGTCCCTCGGGCACTCCACCATCTCCTCTGGTCAGGGGGTGTCTGGAGCCATCAGCGGGGGGAAGGTCTACACCTGGGGCAAAGACACCGGAGGATACGGACAGCTCGGCACGGGCAGCAGCGCGGCCGCGACCCCCACCGCTGTGACCATCTCGGGCAGCCGTCAAATCACAGACCTTTCGATGGGAAGCACGGGGGCTGTCGCCCTCGCCTCCGACAACACCGTCTGGGCCTGGGGATCGAAGATCTCCACCGACTGCAATACAGCCTCCACCCGGCCCATGCAGATCACCGTTCCGTCGGGCGTCACGATCACGTCTGTATCGGTGTTGCCGGACTGCGGGAGCATCTTGCTCTCCTCGGACGGACGGCTGTTCACCTATCTCGGCAACGGGTTCGACACGGCATCCCTGCCTGGCGGCCGCAAGATCAAGCAGATCTCGAAGGGCTTCTGCGTCCTCGCCACCGATGGCACCGTATGGTGCCGAGGTTCGAACAATCACGGTCAACTCGGTAACGGGTCGACCGCCAGCTCCTCGTCCGACTTCGTTCAGGTCCCGCTGCGGTCCGATCTGCAAGCCTCCCAGATCGCGTCGAACGGTTCGACCGTAGCGGTCGTCCTGAGCAACAACGCCGTCTGGGGATGGGGCGACAACAGTTCGGGACAACTCGGTAACGGCTCCACCGGCAGCACGGTGAACACGCCCGTGCAATTCAAGGGTGAGGGAGCGCTGGATTTCATCAAGGTCGCTGTCGGAGGATCCCACATCAGCGCCTTAGCTCGAGACGGATCCGTCTCGAGTGCGGGGCAGAACAGCTCGGGGCAGCTCGGCAATGGAACGACGACCTCCAGCACCACACCCGTGATCGCTACACGGAACAACGTTCCCGCTTTCAGCGACATCACGGACGGCGCCTCTCAGACCTATGGAGTCACCAGTAGCGGTGCGGTCTGGGGCTGGGGTACCAACCTCGTCAATGGATCACCGACTCTGGGGGTCAACGACACATCCAATAATGTGTGGACGTCGCCCCGCTCCGCTGCCACCAATCTCACCGTCGACGACGGGTCGAACAGGCTCACCTGCTCCAACGGAGCTACCCCGAACAAGGCCGCGTATTGTGCGCCTTCCGGCACCATCACCTACTCGGTGACGTACGCGTACTACGGGTGGAAGGCCGCGGCGGCGGAGACGGATGCATCATCGTCCGCAACTCAGACCGGTTCTCTCGTATTCGGTGCCCCCGGTTCGACCACGTTGTGCCTCGGGCCTCAGAATGGTGCATCGGCCAGGGGGACAGCCGTTGTGCTGGCAACCTGCGACTCGTCTGCCAGCCAGAAGTGGAGTGCATGGTCCGACGGCACGTTCCGATCGGGCGGAATGTGTCTGGACGCTGACGGCAGTGTCCCCGGCAGCAAGGTTCAGCTCTGGGATTGCAACGGTTTGGGTTTTCAGTGGTGGACGGTCAGAGACGACGGTACGGTGTACAACCCCAATTCCGGCCTCTGTCTGACCGACCCCGCTGGTTCCGCGGAAGCCGGAACCCGGCAGATCATCGACACGTGCAACGGGTCATGGACACAGAAATGGTCCTTCTGATCGTCTGAGACGCCACGCGGGACCGCCGGGTTCATTACTGGCGGGGGAGCTCCTCTGGGCGGCGATAGGCGGGTGTGCAGCCAGGCGCGTTCGCCTGCATAGTCTCGTACGCGGTTCCGAGGCCCTACGTGCAGCGTGTCACGCCGAACCAGAGGAACGAGGTGGTCGTGACCTGCACAGACGATGCGGTGGTCGCGGTCCATTCCCGGGTGAGGTTCGTTCGGATGCGAACGACGGACGTCCGCCCGAACGAGAGGGCGTTCGGCGAGATGACGAACTCTCGGGCGTCAGGGCCCGGGCGAGCGAGCGATCCCCGACCGTCCACGAGAACGTCGAAGTCCAGAGGCCGCTCCCCCGCGTACGACCAGGACACGGTGGCCGTACCGTCTGCGTTGTTCCGACAAGCCAGCGAGTCGACGGGGCGTGCCGTAGCCGCCGTGAACCAGCCCGACGTGCGCGACGAGGCCCAGAATGATCCCCCGAACGCAGCGCCGGGGAGAGCGATGAGGGCCAGGCTGAGAGCTCCCGCCGTCACAGGCACGTAGCGGCGACTCATGTATTCCGACTTGGCTCGGGCACGAGCGATCGACGATCCGTCTCTCGGACTTTCTTCTGCGGGCGGAGCATGGCTGTGAGATGGAGAGGACGGGCCTCTCCCTCGCTCGTCCGGGCGCACGGCCGGTACCAGCGCAAGCCACACGAGGAGGCCCGTGCCGGCCAGGAGGGGGATCAGCTTGCCGAAGTCGCCCGTCGAGGCCAGGAGGATCGGCGTTCCCAGGTACGGCACTCTCATGTACCCGACCCCGATGACCGCCGAGCCGTGCAGAGGGCTCGAGTCGGCGTTCGGGTTCGCATCGCCTTTCGTGATGAAAACCTCGCCGTCGCGACGGACGATCCGATGAAGTCGTAATCGCCCGGGATGGTCAGGGTCCCAACTGAGGAGTACGTACCCTGATCGCAGATCTCCTGGCGACATCGGGCGGCTGACGACGAGGTCGCCGGGTGCGATGGCCGGCTGCATGGAGCCCGTCATCACCGTCGTCGTCGTCCAACCCAGCACGAGGGGTGCTATCGCCCAGAATGTCATCCCGAGAATCAGGGCCAGGACGACGCGAGCCGTCAGGACGCCACAAAATCGCGCCCAGAGACGCAACGCCTCAGCCGTTCCGTCGCTGTATCGCGGGTGGCCGGGGTCGGCGCCGATTACTGGTTCTGCGCTTCCCAAGTGAAATTGAGCTTGACGGTGCCGCCCATGGCGGAGGAGGGCGCGTTGCCGGCGACATCGAAGCTGATGCGGTAGGTGCGCGGCTCGGAGTTCGCTCCCGAGGTCACCCAGTCGCCGAAGCCGGTGCCGAAGCTTGTGCTGTTGGTGATGAACGCGTCGAGGGTGTTGTTGTAGGTCGCGCTGTTGGAGATAGCGGTGAAGCCATTGCAGGTGCCGTTTCCGCCCCCCGTTCCCTGAGTCACATGGAGATTGACCCACGAACCGAGAGAGTTCGTCTGAGTGGCGGTCGTGGCGTAGAGCTTGACCGATGCCGGCAGCGATCCGCTCGAGGTGACGACGATGCAGTTGCTACCGGCCGAGCCGGGCTTGAGGTTGTCTGCCGTGAAGGCTGCGCTGTTGGGGAGGTCGTTCTTCAGCGCGACAGTGCCCGCCGTCCAGTTGTTGGTGCTGTTCGACGTCGTCGCAGAGAACGCCGAGTACGACGCCGTGGAGACGAGGACACCGGCGCCGAGTAACGCGAGCGGTATGGCAGCCAGCGTGCCGAGGCGGGCGAGCTTACGGGTGGGAAGGTGCATGGCGGTTCGGCCTTTCGGGGAGGAGAAAAGAGGTGAGGTGTCTATCCGCGGCTGTTCTGGCGCGAACCGCCCCCTGTGCCGTCGGGCCCGCGAAATTCTGTTCGGACAGATGAGCGAGCGCGCGGTTCTCGGGATGGACAGAGGGGTTACGGCGCCGCCTCGGTCTGAACTCGAGACGGCGCCGCACGGCGACCCACCCGTTACCCCCGAGAGGTCGCCAGCCTGAGTTACGGGCTCTCCACAACCCGGACGAACAGTGAGGCGGATGCGGTCTGCCCCTGGTACTCATTGCCCACCCCGGCCGGGAGGGACAGCGTGAACGTCACGTCTGCCGTCTCCCCCGCTGCCAATGTCCCCAGAGCATGAGCATCGGTGTTCGTGAGAATGCTCGTGACGGTCACGCCGCCGCGCTGAGCGGTCCACGCCACCTGGCTCGCCAGCGGTGCCGACGGATCGGTGCTCGACAACGCGAAAAGCGATACGGGAACGTTCGTGGTGTTGGTGACTTTCGCGGTGACCACGGTCGGCGCGGCTCCGGGGAGCAGGACGATCGAACCGCCTGCCGAAGGTGCCGGATCGATGGAGACCACCGTCACCTGAACCGCGTCGCAGCCCGACCTGACGGCAGCCTGCGCCCCGGGCGTAGGGGCAGCGAAGCCGAGCATGAGGATAAACCCGAGGGCGATGGCCGTCGCCGAACTGCGACCCAACGACCGCGACGCGCGTTGGGGCCGGCGGTGCCGGCGAGCTCGAACGGCAACTGCGATGCCCGTTCCGAGAAGAATCGCAGCGATGATGCACAGGAGAGCGACGTCGATGTTGAGGCCCGTGATGGCCAGACCACCGCTTGCACCGTTGCCCCCACCGCCTGCGGAAGGTACGACCCCGGTCACGGAGGGCACGCCGCCGGGAATCTGCACGTCGGGCGTCACGGGTACGGAGCAGTCCAAAATGGTGTCCTCTGGTACAAAACGGGTCTAAGCGGTTCTTGCTGAACCTATCCCATCGCAATCGGGTAGTCAATTTTTGCGATTTGAACCCGTTACGTACCGTTTTCGCCCACTGTCAACCGTCATTCGTTTTTCGAGCATCATCAGGCGGTTTGACGCGGGGGGCCGTAGAATGGAGTGACCTGTTACCCCGGAATGAGCACATGGCGAATCACGTAGAGCACCTGTTTGCTGGGTACCCGGCGATCCTGTCCGCGAAGGATGTCGCCGAGGTGCTCGGGCTGAACAACAAGACCGTTTATGAGTACCTGCAGAGTGGCACTCTGCCCGGCTACCACATCGGTACGAAGTGGGTCATCATCCGTGACGAGGTCGTGGATTTCATCTCCCGCGCATCCAACGTCGCCGATCGCCCGGCGGTCAGCGTCGGCCCGTGAGGCCCCTTCCCGTTCCCTCGGGTTTTCATAGGGTTTGCAAGGCGTAATACCATTGCGCCGTGCTCGCTGGTGACGTATCCCGACTTCTGACGACGCCTGCCAACGTTCCGGCTCTGTCGATGCGTGCGATGTTCTCGCACCGCCGTGAGACCCTGCGTGTGGACTACATCACACACCCCGAGGCGGCCCGGATGCTCCTGCCCGAGCCTCTCGAGGTGCCGCCCATCGCGCGCGCGAGCGTGTACGTGACGCAATACTTCGATACCTTCTCCACGGATCCGGTCATCGAGTTGGCCCAGGCGATCGAAGCTGTCGGCACGGATGGCCGCGTGGGTGACTTCGTTCAGGCGGTATACACGGAGAGTGTGCCGGCTCTGGTGGGCAATAGAGAGAGTTTCCTCCAGCCCAGTCTTTTCGGCGCGGTTTCGATCTCGCACCGGAACGCCGTCACCGACTTCTCCCTCAGAATCAACGACGTCGAAGCCGTGCGCGGCAGTGCCGGCTACAAGACCGAAGCCATCGCCCATGATGACGCCCTCGAGCTGTTCGGCCGGCCGAAGTTCTTCCTGAAGATCCTCGGCACTCCATGGCTCGGGGAGCCCACCCGTCCTACCCTCTTCGGCTTGGAGCCGACGGACCTCGTGATCTCCGAGGCCTACCGATCCCCCGCTCGTGTGGCTCTCTTCGGTCACGTCATGGCGCCTCTCGATGACCTGCCCATCGTGCACGTGGAGTCTTGTCACATGATCTCTGCCAGCTGGACCATGGGGACCGCGCAGGTCTTGCATCGTTACACGTAACCCGCGTGTTTCTCGCCGCGCCGATGCGCGCGACGAGACGGTTCCCATCTGCTCGCGGGTAGCGGGCCGCACCGGAGCGCCGCCTCGAGCCGGCGCCGTCGTCATCGACGAGCGATGTCGGGACTTCGCGTCGTGCCCTCAAACGGGGTTGCGAGAGATTCCTCATTTGCTGTTATGGTAACGACGTTCCATCTCACTCCGTTTCAACCCGCATGACGTGTTTCAAGCTGTAAAGACCCATTTCGGGTGTTTACGGAGCGATAGGTTCGTCCGAGCCCGTCTTGCGTGTCAAGGCGACCGGTCGTCGTGCCCGCAAGGCCCGGCACCGGTGCTGAAGCACGAGCAACCCGTCCGGTGCATACCGGTCACCGTCGTACCGAAGCCGCTCGGTTGAAGGCGACGTCCATTCCCATCACTCGAAAGTGCACCGCTCATGAACTCCACGTCCCGTCCCAACAAGAAGAAGCTGTTCATCGCCTCCGCGGCGCTGCTGAGCATCGGTCTGACCGGTTCGCTCGCCACCGGCGCCTACTTCACCGATCAGAAGGTCGTCACCGGCAACCAGCTCACCGCCGGGACCGTCACCCTCGGCAACATCGCCGATGACGCGAATTCCACGGCGCCGGTCGTCTTCACCAACGTGCTCCCGATCGACGACTCCACCCCCGCCAAGATCGCGGCCAAGGCGAAGACCTTCAACGTCCACATCCGCAACAACGGCACCGCGGACATCGACTGGAAGTCGACGATCTCCCTGACCACCAGCGCCTTCGCCAAGCAGGTGATGGTGTCGTACAGCACCGATAGTGGCGCGACCTGGTCCACGCCGACCCTTGCAGACAACCTCAATGGTGTCGCTATCAACAGTTCGAGCTCCCTTGCGGCCGGCGAATCGCTGCCCATCCAGTTCCGCGCCTGGCTGCCGGCCTCTACCGACAACAGCGCGCAGGGTAAGAGTCTGACGTTCACCCTCACCGTCAACGCCATCCAGGCGGGCGCTCCCTGGTCCTGACCCAGACCGGGTGCCGGTCGAGCCCCAAACCGACCGGCACCCTCTCGGGTCGCCTCCCGGCCGTGAGCACTGACATCGGCCGCGACCGAGAGGCGGACCCCATCAGCATTCCGTGCGATCGAGCGAACCAGATGACACTGATGCACGACATTGATCCCTCACTGGGGGAGACACGAGCAGCTATCGCGGCCTTCGTGATGATCAGCCTCGGTGTGGTCGTCGCTCCCATGCACCTCGACAGCGAGGCGAGTCGCAGCTTCGCGCCTTTCTGCGCGGGCACCGTCTTCCTCGGAGACCCGGCCCTTCGAGCGGCCGCCGCGCCACCACGGCGCGTACTTCGAGAAGCTCTGAGTGATTCGGAGTCGGTTCACACACTCGCGATCGATGTTCGCAATATCGGCCTGGGCTCCGTCGATTGGCACGCCGGGTTCGACGTGGCATCACACGGCTACCCCTCGAAACATGTGTCGCTCTCCATCAGTACCACTGGCGGCGCCACATGGTCACCGCCGGTGTCGATGGACGACGCCAAGAATCCTGCCTTCTGCGCACCGCCGATGCTCTCACCCGGGGCGCTGCACAGCTTTCTTCTGCGTGTGCGTCTCTCCGGCCACCTGACGCATGACGGGTCGAGCGCCCTGGGATTGAGCGTGGACACCACCGTCCTTCATAACGAGCTGAATCCGACCCCTCGGCGCCCCCATTGGCGCTGGGCGCGGTCGCCCGCCCGTCTTCGGGCCGGCGACGCCCTGTCTGACTAACACGTACTTGCCCAGGAGGCCTATCATGCGCATCCTCTCCTACCTTCGTTGGAGCGCCGTCGCCGCGGTGCTGGCCCTGCTCGTCGCCCCGGCGGCCGTCGCCCTCGTCACCGGGACGCAGCTCGTCGTCGTCGATGGAAAGTCCATGACGCCTACCTACGAATTCGGCGACATCGTCCTCCTCGGCGCGCCCCACCCCGACGACTTCGCCCCCGGCCACGTGGTGACCGTCGGGATGCCCAACGGCGACATGTACACCCACCGGATCGTCAGCATCACCGACGGTAAAGCGCAACTCAAGGGCGACGGCAACACCGCCGAAGATCCCGACACGGTTACGTACGATCAGCTGGTCGGCGCAGTGAGAGGACATATCGGCGGCCCTCTCGCCGGCATCCTGGCATACGCCCAGACCCTGCCCGCCCGTGTCAGCCTCGCCGTCCTCGTTGTCGCGCTGATCATGCTCCCCCTGAGCCGTCACCGCCGATCGGCAGACGACGAGGGCGATCACGACGCAACGACCCCGGCTGACGCGGAGGCGGACACACCTGACGACCACGCCTCGTCTTCGGACGACCTGGACATCTTCCTACCGGTGGTGCCAGCAGCCTCACGCGACGGTGATGCCGTCGTTCCCGCACCGCCCCATTCCCGCCGCGCCCGTCAGCAGGGGTGATTCCCCGCGGAGCGCCAACGAACGCCCGCCCCTCGCCCTCCAAACCCCCATTCTCCGGGAGATCACGTGACCGCTAACGAACAACTTCACGCAGTGGCGTTCCGCAGCTGCCCCACAGCGGTGGTCATCGAGGACGACGCTCAGGTTCGCGCTCTTCTCACCCAGACGCTCGAGGCCGCCGGATACGCGACGGATGCATGCCCGAATGGAGTCGAGGGGATCGAGACCATCCTGGCGACATCGCCGGACCTCGTCACGGTGGACGTCGACCTCCCGGGCATCGACGGGCTCGAGGTGGTGCGCAGAGTCCGTGCCGCCGGCCTGGCGACGCACATCATCGTCGTCTCGGCTCAAGACGACGAGCCGGCCACGCTCCTCGGGTTCACGACTGGCGCAGACGACTACGTCACGAAGCCTTTCCGCATCCGTGAGCTCCGTGCCCGCATCGATGCCGTGTCACGGAGAGCAGCCCGCGCGCACCAGAGCCGCTGACGTCTCGTCTGGGTGACCCCGCACTCCGCACCCGACCCGGCATGTACTCGTCTGCCAGTCGGAACTCGGCGGGCTGGGTCACCTCGCTCCGCTCTTGCCCGAGTTATCTGACCTTCGCCCGGTACTCGCAGATCCAAGTCGGCGCCTCAGCGCGCCGGCGCCGCTGTCGACCCGCGGTCGACCAGCTCGAACGGCAGAGTGCCCAGGCCCCGGCCGGGCTCGGCGCCCTCGAGCGCCGCGAGCACGGCCTCGGCCGCGCGTTCTCCCTGACCGCGCGCGAACTGATCCACGGTGGTGAGCGAGAACCACCGGCCGAGCTCGTGTCCGTCGACGCCGACGATCGACACGTCCTCGGGTACGCGTAGACCGAGTTCGCGCGCGGCGAGGATCGCCCCGATCGCCATCTCGTCCGAGGCGGCGAAGAGCGCGGTCGGCGGGTTCTCAGCGGTCAGGGCGCGGGTTGCCGCGGCGGAGCCGCCCTCGATCGTGAAGTCTGCCGGCTCCACCACGGCGTCCGTGATACCCGCTGACGCCAGTTGCTCCACGAAGCCTCGACGTCGCAGCCCCGGCACGGTCGAACCCGCGGCGGTCGCGGCATCCGCTCCGATGTGCACGAGACGTCGATGACCGAGTGCGAGCAAGTGATCCGTCGCCAGGCGTCCCACGGCGAGATCGTCGACCGTCAGGGTGGTCAGGAGCGGGTTGGGCCCG
Organism: Microbacterium sp. 1154; assembly: GCF_031455375.1. Classification (NCBI taxonomy): domain Bacteria; kingdom Bacillati; phylum Actinomycetota; class Actinomycetes; order Micrococcales; family Microbacteriaceae; genus Microbacterium; species Microbacterium sp. 1154. Next base: position 742,873 of record NZ_JAVDSN010000001.1, read on the forward strand.
GCGATCGCGACGATCGGAACGCCGAGCCCGCGCAGGGACGCCGATTCCTCGGCATCCAATTCCAAGGCGATCGTGATGACCGCGTCGATGCGGCGGCGACGCAGGTGGTCGTCGAAGACGCGGTGACGCTCGACCGGGTCGCCGCTGACGCTGTACAGCGTGATGTCGTACCCCTCGCGCACGAGAGCGTCGGAGATGCCCGCGAGTACCGTGCTGAAGAACCAGCGGTCGAGGAACGGTACGACCACGCCCACCGCGCGTGCCCGTCCGGTCGCCAGGCTCGACGCGGCCGCCGAGACGACGTAACCGAGCTGGTCGGCCGCAGCCAGCACCCGGTCGCGGGTCGCGGTCGAGACGGGTCCGCGCCCGCTCAACGCACGCGAGACCGTGGCCGTCGACACCCCCGCCGCGCGGGCGACGTCGTCGATACCGGCCACGGTCTCGCGATCGATCGATGGATGCCGCGGCCTACGCCGCCGCGATCCAGACGGTCGTATCGGTCGGCAGGCGCTCGCCGTCGAGGGGGCCGCTCGCGATGAGCACCTCGCCCGCGGGGAGGTCCGCCGGCTCGTCGCCGAGGTTCGCGATCACGAGCAGCGAGCCGTTGCGGAACGCCACGGCGTCGTCGCCGTACTCGTCGAGCCACTCCAGGTGACCCGCGCCGAGATTGCGGTCACGACGTTCGGCGAGGAGCGACCGGTACAGCGTCAGCGTCGAGGCCGGGTCGTCGACCTGCACGTCGCGCGCGAGCTCGGCCCACTCGGCCGGCTGGGGCAGCCACGACTCGCCCGTGGTGTTGAAGCCGTAGGCGGGGGCGTCGGCGGCCCAGGGGATGGGCACGCGGCAGCCGTCGCGACCGTAACGTTCGCCGTTGGTGCGGAACCACGTGGGGTCCTGACGTGCGTCGTTGGGAAGGTCGATGACTTCGGGAAGACCGAGCTCTTCACCCTGGTAGAGGTACGACGAGCCGGGGAGCGCGAGCATCATCGACGTCGCCGCGCGGGCACGACGCAGACCCTTCACCGGGTCGGGCTGGCCGGGGGACTTCGGGCCGATGCCGGCGCCCTGCGGGTTCTCGGCCGTCAACGCGAGTCGCGAGGCGTGGCGCACGACGTCGTGATTCGACAGGACCCAGGTGCTCGGAGCACCGACGGCGGAGTACTCCTTCAGCGACTCCGAGATGACGTCGCGGAGGGCGGCGGCATCCCACTTGGTCTCGAGGTAGTGGAAGTTGAACGCCTGGTGCATCTCGTCGGGGCGCACCCACAGGGCGGTCTGCTCGACGGTCGGCAGCCACGCCTCGGCGCACAATGCGCGGTCGCCGTCGTACGCGGCGAGCACCTCGTGCCACTCGCGCCACACATCGTGCACGCCGGGCTGACCCCAGTAGGGCACTTCTTCGGCGTCGCCGCCCATCGAGCCGCCCTCGGGGTCGGGCGTGAAGTCGGGCAGGCCCTCGGCCTTGATGAGGCCGTGCGCGACGTCGACGCGGAAGCCGTCGACTCCGCGATCGAGCCAGAAGCGCAGGATGTCGCGGAACTCCGCACGCACCTCTTCATTGGTCCAGTCGAAGTCGGGCTGGCTCTCGTCGAAGATGTGCAGGTACCACTGGCCGGGGGTGCCGTCTGCCTCGGTGATGCGCTTCCACATGCCGCCGCCGAAGACGCTCTCCCAATTGTTGGGCGGCAGCTCCCCGTTCTCACCCTTGCCGTCGCGGAAGATGTACCGCGCTCGCTCGGGGCTGCCGGGAGCCGCTTTCAGCGCCTCCTGGAACCACACGTGCTGATCGCTGGAGTGATTGGGGACGAGGTCGACGATGACCCGGATGCCGCGCTCGTGCGCGCCCGCGAGCATTGCGTCGAAGTCGGCGAGGGTGCCGAAGATCGGGTCGACGTCGCGGTAGTCGGCGACGTCGTAGCCCGCGTCCTTCTGCGGCGAGGTCTGGAAGGGGCTGAGCCAGATGGCATCCACCCCCAGGTCTTTCAAATCGTCGAGGTGAGCGGTGACGCCGGGCAGATCGCCGAGGCCGTCGCCCGATGCGTCGGCGAAGGAGCGGGGGTAGATCTGGTAGATGACGGCGGTGCGCCACCATTCGGAGCCGGGAGCGGCGACGAGATCGGCGCGCGCGTCTTCCTGCGTGAAAGTCATGGCGACCACGTTAGTGCAAGCGCTTGCAGGGTGGTCAAGCGGGCGACGGGTGAAGTGTGTGCGCTGCGGGGCGGGTCTCCCCGGGCCCGCGGGCGGCGCTACCCGTTGAGTGTCCAAAACACCCGGACGAAATCGAAAAACCTCCGGGTGTTTTGGACACTCAACGCGTGGGGGGGGAGAGAGAGTGAGAGGGCTCCGGCGTCCCGCCGCGCGGGTGCCGCGATTAGGCTGGATCGGTGCCCGACGCCTCCGCCCTCGCCCGCGCTGAATCGCTCATCACGAGCATCCCTGACTACCCGAAGCCTGGGATCGTGTTCCGCGACATCACGCCGCTGCTCGCCGATGCCGCGGCGCTGCGGGTCGTGGTCGACGCGCTGATCGAGCCGTTCGCCGGACGCTTCGACGCCGTCGCCGGGGTCGAGGCCCGCGGCTTCCTGCTCGCGGGGGCGGCGGCCATCGCCGCCGACGTGGGGCTCATGCCGATCCGCAAGGCCGGCAAGCTGCCCCGGCCCGCGGCGAGCGTCTCGTACGACCTCGAGTACGGCTCGGCGCGGATCGAGATGCACGACGACGCCGCAGCCGGTGCCCGTGTGCTGCTGCTCGACGACGTTCTCGCTACCGGCGGAACCCTCGGTGCGGGCCGCGAACTGCTCGAGGCCGTGGGCAGCGATGTCGTCGGCATCGCGACGCTGCTCGAGATCGACGGCCTGGGTGGCCGCGAGGCGCTCGGCGGCGACCTGCACTCGGTCTTCCACGTCTGACGCGCGTCGACCACCCCATGCCTCGCTCCGGGTGATCCGGGTGCGATAACCGCGAGGCGGCGGGAGAGCGGATGCCGGGATCTTCCGGAGTCCGGCATCCGCTCTCCCGCCGCGACGACGTTCTACGTGTGGTCGCTCGACGCTCGCAGCGCCGGCAGCGGCCGGTCGGTGTCGGCGACCTGCGTCAGTTTCGCCGTGAAATGCGAAAGGGGCGGTGCGGTCATGACTTTCATGAGCACGCCTCGCACAGCGAGCCCGAGTCGCGAGTGCGGGTACGCGAGCTTCAGCATCCCGCGGGGGAACCCTTGGATCTCGTCGACCAGCGGCCGCATCCACGCGTCGAACGAGGAGAGCGCGTCGTCGAGCCGGTCGCGGTCGGGGCGGCCCTCGATCTCCGACAGGAAAGCTGCGAGGACGTACCCGCCGGTCAGCGCGAGAGAGGCGCCGCCCCCGCCCATCGGCGTCACGCACCAGGCCGCGTCGCCCATGACGCACACGCGTCCGCGGTGCCATCCCGGCATCCGGATCTGCGTGAGTTCGTCGATGTACACGTCGTCGGAGGCGTCGAAGCCGTCGAGCACGCGCTGCGCCTGCCACCCGGCGTCGGCGTAGCGCTCGCGCAGCACGCGCAGGGCGTCGTCGCGATCGCGTCCGACCAGCTCGTCCTGACCCGCGTACGACAGGATCGCGCGGATGGTGCCGTAGGGGTCGGGGCGCAGGTGCACCTGTCGCCCGCCGACCGCGTTGTACCAGCGCCACCGGTCGTCGTCGCCGTCGGTTCGGGGGATCGTTCCGAACGCCATCGTGATGCCGAGGGGGTCGGCATCCACCTCCGATTCCGCGAAGAGCAGGTCGCGCGTGGCTGAGCGCACGCCCTCGGCCACGATGAGGAGGTCGGCCTCGAGGCGCTCGCCGTCGGTCGTCACGGCGACGATCCGGTCGGCCCGCGACTCGTCGACCTCGGTCACGGTCGCGCCGTAGACGAAACGCACGCCCTTCGGGAGGGACTCGAGAACGGCGCGCGCGAAGTCGCCGCGCAGCACCTCGAGCTCGGCTGTGGCCCCGTCGGGGCCGTCGGAGGGGAGTTCGGCGATGACCTCGTCGTCGGCGTCGACGATGACGGTGCCGGTCTCGGTGGTGTTCTTCGCGCGGATCGCGTCGGTCAGACCCATGCGGTCGAGGACCTCGCGCGCGACTCCGCGGACGTCGACGTTCTGGCCGCCGTCGCGGAAGGCCGAGGCCCTCTCGATGACGGTGACCTCCCACCCGATCGTGCGCAGCCACCAGGCGGCGGACAGGCCGGCGATGCTGGCGCCGGTGATGAGGGCGTGCGGTGCGGTCATGGGGTCTCCTCCGAAGTCGGTGCGTATAGCTTTACGGCAAAGTCACTTGACTGTAAAGTCATTGCATGACCGCGGTGAACTCCCTCTCGATGTCCTGGTCCGACGACGAGGTCGGGGTGATGCACGGCCTTCGCGACTGGACGATGGCCTCCGACGAGCTCAACCGGCACCTGTCGACCTGGATGGGTCTTCCCGTCTCGGATGCCGAAGCCCTCGGCCAGATCGTCTGGGCCGCGCAATCCGGCAGCCCGGTGTCGCCCGCCCTGCTGGCCCGGCAGATCGGCATGACCTCGGGAGCGGTGTCGGTGCTCATCGATCGGCTCGAGCGCGCCGGGTACGTCACCCGACACCGCGAGGGCGATGACCGGCGCCGCGTCGTCGTGCGCCCCACCGACGCCGCCCTCGACGGGACGGAGCGCTTCCTCGGGTTCGCGGGCGCCGAGATCGCCGCCGCCGTCCGCGAGACACCGGATGCCGAGCTGCGCGTGATCCGCGCCTTCCTCGGGCGCATGACGCAGGCGGCGTCGGCCGCGAACGTCCGACTTCGTGACGCACCCGCGTCGATCAAAACCGAGGCGTGACCGCCAGCCCGGGAAGCCGGGGCCGCGGAACGGCGACCGCGCGTCGACTCACGCGGGCGTGCGCACCGCCGCGAACGTGTTGCGGCGCCGCAGCGCGAAGCCCAGGCGCTCGTACGCGGCGATCGCGCCGACGTTCGTCGCCGCAGCGTGCAGCAGCGCTCGGTCGCCGCGCTGCTGGATGTGGAAGGCCACGTCGAGCACGAGTCGTGAGGCGAGACCCTGACGGCGGTGGTCGGCATCCACCGCCACCGCGCTGATCTCGGTCCACCCGGTGGGGTGCAGGCGCTCGCCGGCCATCGCCACGAGACGCCCCTCACGGCGGATGCCGATGTACCGGCCGAGCTCGTAGGTACGGGGACGGAAGGGGCCGGGCTGATTGCGCGCGACGATGTCGATCATCTCGGCCGCGTCATCGGCGCTCAGCTCGATGGCCTCGTCGTCGGGGCGGGTCTGCAGGGCATCGGTCTCGACGAGCTGTACACCCTCGCCGCCGCCGACCCACTGCCAGTCCGCGGGTACCTCGCCCTCGAAACCCGACAGGCCCACGTCGGCGCCGGGGCCGACGAGCTCGCGCAGCGCGTCCCACACGTTCGGGTCGTCCCACGTGCGCACGGCCACGAAGGGGGCGACGTCTTCGGGGTAGCGCTTGACTAGGTCGCCGCCGATCGCGAAGCGCGCGTGCGGACCGGCGAGCGAGTGCCAGGCGGCGTTGTCGAGCACGGTGGCGTCGGCGTGCGGAACGGGAAGCGGGAGGGCGGTGGTGGTGGTGGTCATGGCATCCGTTCTGGGCGAGGTGCGGCGAGGCGCACGTAAGACAACAGCGGCGGGAGTCCTGCATTCCGCGGGGGTCAGCGCACCCCGGCCGTGGTGCGGGCCGCGAGGGCGGCGGCGACCGCCCCGGCGACTCGGTCGGTCTGGCGCAGCGACAGCGAATCGGAGCGCGGGCGGGTGAAAGCGCCGGCCTCCATCGACGAGGTGAAGGGCCCGATCGCGAACATCGCCGGGCGCGGCTGCCCGTCGCTCGCGATCACGCGACCGTCGGCGTCGACGTCGATGCGCCCGAGCGAGCCGGTGAACGTCTCGTCGGAGACCCGCACCTCGCGCCCGTGGCGACGGGCGAGCTCGCGCAGCACGGGGTTCTCGCTCGACGACGCGGTCGCGGCGGGAAGCCACGCGTCGATGAGCCCTCGCGCGCTCACCTCGGCGTCGGTCCGCGGTGACGAGGCGACGAAACCCTGTTCGGTATCGACCCGCACTACGACGTCGGGCCCGAGGAAGCGGACGATCCCCGCATCGGCCAGCGCGAGGAACTCGTGCAGACGGTGCGCGGGCGGACCCGAGGCGACGTAGCTGAAGAACGCGTGCCAGGTCACGGGCAGGTCGACGGCCCGGGAGCGTGCGCTCCACCGCTCGGTCGGGATGTCCGCCAGTGCCAGGAACGAGGACAGGATCGTGAGGAACAGCGCCTGAGCGGTGCTGCGCTCCTGGTTCGTGCGCAGGTGCAGATCGTCGACAATGTGCCGGCTGACCCGCTCGTGCACCTCGACGGCGTCGGCGAACGTCTCGTCTCCCAGCGGGACGTCGAGCGTGCGCACGTCGAAGCGGTCGAGGGGGTCGGGCACCACCGCGGCGGCGGCTCCGCGGAGGGCCGAGGTGTCGGCATCCACCTCTCGAAGGGTTTCGCGGAAGGCTTCCCACGTCGTGGTCACGCGGTCGGGGTGGCCCGTGAAGAGCTCGCGGTAGTGGCCCCACACGAGTTCGCGGGCGATGAGCGGCCACACGTCGTCGAGGAAGTCGATCGTGCCGGGGCGCGCGAGCAGCGCGGCGACCGCCGCGGGGGTCAGCACCTCGCGTACGGGCGGGTCTCCCTGCAGCTGCGACGACACTTTCGAGCGGTAGGGCACACCGCGGCGGGATCCGAGGTGCAGTCGCGGCTCACGGCCGGACGGTTCGTAGCGCAGACCCCAGCCCGCGTCGGTGACGAAGCGACCGCCGCGACCGGCGGTGAGCAGCACCACGGTATCGACGGCCGCCAGGCCCATACCCCGGACGATCACGTCGTCGCCGGGCGCGAAGACGCTCAAATCGGCGTCGGCCGTGAACGCCGGTGGAACGTAGGTCAGCCCGGCGCCCGCGGCGGCCTCGCCCAACGAGATCGCCTCGCCCTGGGGCTCGCGGGCGTTGTGCCCCATCGCGTACACGAGAACGTCGGCGGGCAGACGGATGCCGTCGGCGAGGGCGATCTCGTACCCGTCGGCCGTGTCGTCGACCCACTGCACGGTGCCCTCGTGCCACCGCACCTCGACGCCCGGCGGCGCGATCGCCACCGTGCGGCGCCAGAACCAGTCGAGGTACGCGCTCTGCAGGCGTCGCGACGGGAAGGAGTCTGGACGCAGGCCCCGCAGCTCGGCATCCAGCTCGACATCGTCGATCGCGACGTCGGGGAGCGTGCCCGCGCGCACCCGCTCGGCCCACTCGATCAGTGAGGGCCCGGAACGGATGGGCCCCGCGATCGTGCAGGACTCGTCGGTGAAGACGGTTACGTCGCGCGCCATCGAATTCAGCTTGAGCAGCGGCGACTGCTCGCGTCGCCAGATGCGCCCCGCCCCCGGCGGGAACGGGTCGACGAGGGTGATGCGCAGCGGAACCGGGGAGCGCCGAGCGAGCAGACGCTCGACGAGCATGACCGCGCGCGGCCCCGCCCCGACGATCACGAGCTCGGTCATCGCACCCCGGCGCTCACCGCGACCGGCGGCAGACCCAGCAGGTCGTGCAGCGTCGCCCCCTCGTCGTAGGAGCGGCGGTACGACCCGCGCTCCTGCAGCAGCGGCACGACCTTCTCGGTGAACTCGTCGAGGCCGTGCGGGGTGACGTGCCCGACGACGGTGAACCCGTCGGTCGCGCGCTCCTGCACATAGCGGTCGATCTCGGATGCCACGTGCTCCGGCGTCCCGACGAAGGTGTGCTTCGCGGTCAGGCGGATGACGAGCTCGCGGATGCTCAGTTTCTCGGCGGTCGCCTGCTCGCGCAGCTGTCCCACGCGAGCACGGATCGCGGCGTGACGCCCGGCGAACCCCTGCGCGGTCTCGACCCCCGTGTCGGGCTCGAGGTCGGGCAGCGGTCCGTCGGCGTCGTACCCGCTGAGGTCGCGGTTCCAGATCTGCTCGAGATAGGTGATCGCGGTCTGCGGACGTACCTGAGCCAGCGCGATCTCGCGCGAGCGCTCGCGGGCCTCGTCGGCGGTGTCGCCGAGGACGAAGGTGGCGGCGGGGAGGATCTTCAGCGAGTCCTCGTCGCGGCCGTGCGCGGCGAGGCGCCCCTTCACGTCGCGGTAGAACTGCTGCGCGTCGGCGAACTCGGTGTGCAGCGAGAAGATCACGTCGGCGTGGGTCGAGGCGAAGTCACGGCCGTCGGGGGAGTCCCCGGCCTGCACGATGACGGGCCGTCCCTGGGGGGAGCGGGGGACGTCGAACACCGCGTCGACGTCGAACAGGCGTGATTCGTGCCGCACCCGCGCGATGGCGTCGTCGCGCAGGAACGCGCCCGTCTCGGCATCGGCAACGACCGCGTCGTCGCGCCACGACGACCACAGCGCCTTCGACAGCGCCGCGAACTCCGACGCCCGGACGTACCGGTCGGCGTGGTCGAGGTAGCCGCCGCGGCGGAAGTTCGCCCCGTGGAACGCGTCCGAGCTCGTCACGGCGTTCCACCCTGCCCGGCCGTTCGACAGCAGGTCGAGGGTGCCGAGCTGGCGCGCGAGCTCGAACGGCTCGTTGAACGTCGTGTTGAGCGTGCCGACGAGCCCGATGTGCTCGGTGACGGCGGCCAGCGCGGTGAGGATGGCGAGGGTGTTCGGACGCCCGGAGACGTCGAGGTCGTGCAGCTGCCCGCGGTGCTCGCGCAGCCGCAGGCCCTCGGCGAGGAACAGGTAGTCGAAGAAGCCGCGCTCGGCCGTGCGGGCGAAGTGCTCGAACGACGAGAAGTCGATCTGGCTGCCCGCCCTGGGGTCGGTCCACACGGTGGTGTTGTTGACGCCCGGGAAGTGCGCGGCGAGATGGACCTGACGGCGGGTCATGCGCCGACCTCCTGACGGGCGTAGCTGCTGGCGAGGCGGGGGAGTCCGAGACGCTCGCGCAGCGTGGGGGAGCCGTCGTCGGGGAGCAGGATGCCGGCGGCCGCCGCCCGCGGTACGACCCGGTCGGCGATGGCGTCGAGGTCGGCGGGCAGACGGGCGGGGCGCAGACGGATGCCGTCGACTCCCGCATCGGCGAGCGCGCGGATCTCGTCCACCACGTCGTCCGCGGTGCCGACCACGATCCGGGCGTCGGTGGTGAGCGGAGCGCGGTCCTGCAGACGGCTCCACACGGCCTCGGCCCCGGCGCGCGTCTCGTCGACGAGCACGAGCAGGTCGGCGAAGACGCGCAGGTCGTCGCCCCCGTCGAGTTCGCCCAGGATGCCGCCGACGGCACTCGCATCGGAGGGAGTGATGAAGACGAGGTCGGCGTGCTCCGCGGCGAAGCGATAGGGGATCGTCTGGTGTGCGAGTGCCGTGATGAGCGGCTGACCCTGGGGAGACCGCGGCACGATCGACGCCCCGGTGATCGAGAAGAACTCGCCCTCGAACGCGACGTTGTGCACGCGTTCGCGGTCGAGGAACTTCCCCGACTCGAGGTCGCGCACGATCGCGTCGTCCTCCCACGAGTCGGCCAGACGCCGGATGACGTCGGCGACCTCGCCCGCCTCGCGGAAGGCGGCGAGCAGCGCGGGGTCGTCTTCGACGCGACCGGATGCCGGCAACCCGGTCGGTCCGTCGGCGCGGCGACCGAAGTTCTTCCGCTCCTGCGCGGTCGAACCCGCGACGAGCCGGACGCCCGCGCGCCCGCGGCTGACGTGATCGAGGGTCTGCAGGCCGGTGGCGAGGTGGAAGGGCTCGGGATGGGTCGTCGTCGCGGTCGGGACGAGACCGATCCGCCGCGTGGCCGGGGCCAGGAACGACGCCAGCAGCACCGCGTCGAGGCGCCCGCGGACGCGGTCGCGGCGGGTCTCGGCATCCGGTTCGAACGATCGTCCGCCCAGGCTGAGCGCGTCTTCGATCGTCGCGAGCACGAGACCCGCGGCGTCGGCCGCACGGGCGAGGTCGCGCCAGTAGCGGGCGGAGGTCAGCTCGGTGGGCCGTGCCCCGGGCTCGCGCCAGGCGGCCGGGTGCCAGCCGGCTCCGTCCAGGGCGACGGCCAGGTGGATGCGGTCGGGCATCGGGGCTCCTTCGATCAGGCGACGTGCTGACGACTGTCGCCCGGGAGCGAGGCGGGTCTCAATGCGTGACGTAACGCAACGTCTTGCGGCGTCACGAACCGACGAAAGGGGCGGAATCTAGCGCGCGCGCTCGGCGGTCGCTCGACTGTGACGCCCAGCGACGCACGGTGTCGGACGGTGACGTCTCGCGACGGTCGGTGTCGCTCGAGATGAGAGCGCCGCCTCGCGCGCCTACGTTCGGCGTCATTCCCGTTCCCGTCGAGAGAGGTCTCCCCATGAGCGCACCCTCCGCCATCGCCCCGTTCACGGGGGTGTCCGCCCTTCTCGACGACCTGCGCCGCGAGGCGCCCGAGGTCGAGGTGCGGGAATCGTCGTCCGAGACGGCCGTGTTCGCGTTCGACGCGGGGACCGCCCCGCGACGCGGCGGTCCGGCGCTCGACGGGCCGACGGTGGCCTTCCCCGCGACCGTGGGTGAAGTGCAGCAGCTGGTGCGTCTCGCCGCCCGTCACGACGTCAGCGTCGTGCCGCGTGGGGCGGGTACGGGCCTCTCCGGCGGCGCATCGGCCCGGGCCGACCAGCTCGTCATCTCGACCGAACGCCTCGACCGCATCGTGGAGGTCTCGCCCGCCGACGAGGTCGCGGTCGTCGAACCGGGCGTTCTCAATGCCGCGCTCAACGAGCACCTCGCCCCCTTCGGCCTGTTCTACGCCCCCGACCCCGCCAGCTGGCGCATCTCGACGATCGGCGGCAACATCGCCACCAACGCCGGGGGGCTGCGCTGCGCCAAGTACGGCGTCACGCGCGAATCGGTCCTCGCTCTCGACGTCGTGCTCGCCGACGGCAGCCTGGTGTCGGTGGGCCACCGCTCGATCAAGGGCGTGACGGGTCTCGACCTGGTCTCGCTGTTCGTCGGTTCGGAGGGTGTCCTCGGCATCGTGGTGCGCGCGACGGTGCGCATCCGTCCGCTTCCGGTCGCGCGCCGCACGGTGACCGCGTTCTTCGCGTCGACGGCCGAGGGTGCCGCGGGAATCGGGGCGATCACGGCGTCGCGCGTGCGTCCGAGCGTCATCGAATTCCTCGACGAACCCACGCTCGACGGGATCGACGCCGCCAACGCCTCAGGCCTGCGCGCTCGCGGCGCGGCCCTGCTGCTCATCGAGCTCGACGGCTTCGGCCTCGACGAGCAGACCGCCGAGCTGACGACCGCGCTGGAGGCCATCGGCGCCCGCGTCGAGATCGAGAGCGAGGCGGATGCCGAGACGCTGTGGGAACTGCGCCGCTCGGGCCGACGCCTCGGCGACGGCTCGTGGTTCGTCGGCGGCGACGTCGCCGTGCCGAAGTCACGGATCGCGGAGGTGTTCGCCGGATTCCCCGCCATCGAGGCCCGCTACGGCGTCGCGGTGAGCGCGGTCTCGCACGCCGGCGACGGCAATCTCCACCCCGTCATCACCCTGCCCATCCCCGCCGGCGCCGACCCGTCTGTGGCGCCCGCGGTGCTGCACGACGCGGCCGACGCCCTCGTGCGCGCCGCGCTCGCCGTCGGCGGCACGGTCAGCGGCGAGCACGGCATCGGCACGGTCAAGCGCGACCTCGCCGCCGAAGAGCTCGCCGAGCGCGTGCGCGTCGCGCAGCTCGCGATCAAGGACGCGCTCGACCCGGCCGGACTGTTCAACCCCGGAAAAGCCCTCTAACCCGTTCCGCTCTGCACAAGGACCCCCATGACCATTCGCCTCCGACGCCTGCTCGGCGTCGCCTCCGCCCTCACCGTCGGCGCCGTCCTGCTCAGCGGGTGCGGCGCCGGTAGCTCTGCCGCTCCGGCGGAGGGCTCCACGCCGAAGCCCGGCGGTGACCTCGTCTTCCTCATCGATTCGCTCGGCGCGACCTGGATTCCCAACAACAGCGCGATCTCGAGCTACCAGGGTCAGATCTGGGGCAACCTCACCGACAAGCTCGTCTACGTCGACGCCGAGGGGAACCTCAGCCCGTGGATCGCCGAGAGCTGGGACGAGAACGCCGACAAGACCGAGTTCACCCTGCACCTGAAGGAGGGCGTCACCTTCTCGGACGGCACGCCTCTGGATGCCGCCGCGGTCGTGGCGAACATCGACATCTGGGCGAAGGGGCGACCCGACGACGGCATCAACCGCATCGGTCTGTTCCCCTCGGCCAACTACGCGGGCGCCGAAGCGGTGGATGCCACGACGGTGAAGGTGTCGTTCTCCGCTCCCACCCTGAGCTTTATCCCGACGCTGGCGTACCACGGCTCGATCCTCATCTCGCCGGCCACCCTCGCCCTGCCCGCCGCTCAGCAGGCCGACCTGACGAAGGACATCGGCAGCGGCCCGTTCGTCGTCGAGAAGGTCGCCGAGGGCGACAGTGTCGTGCTGAAGAAGCGCGACGACTACGACTGGGGTCCCGAGGCCCTCGGCCACGAGGGCGCGGCGTACCTCGACACCATCACGTACAAGCAGGTCGCCGAGCCCACGCTCCGGACCGCTTCGGTGGAGTCGGGCCAGGCGCAGGTGGCGTACAACGCCAGTCCGCAGGACCTCGAGGCCCTGAAGCAGGAGGGCCTGACCGTCGAGACGCCCCGCTACCTCGGCTTCGTCAACGGCTACGCGCTGAACACCTCGGTCGCCCCCTTCGACGACGTCAAGGTGCGCCAGGCCGTCCAGTACGGCATCGACCGCGACGAGATCCTCTCGACCGTGTACACCCCCGACTGGTTCGCGGCCGAGTCGCTCTTCCAGAGCACGGTGCCCGAGGCCACCGACCACACCGCCGATTTCGCCTACGACCCCGACAAGGCCGCGGCGCTTCTCGACGAGGCGGGCTGGGCGAAGGGTGCCGACGGCGTCCGCACGAAGAACGGCCAGAAGCTGTCGTTCACGCTCTACCCCAACCCGTACCTGCAGGCCTCCCAGTCGGTCGACGAGCTCGTCGACCAGCAGCTGACCGGCCTCGGTTTCGAGGTGAACCTCGAGACCTACGACGTGCCGACCTACGGCCAGAAGGTCATCGGCAACGCCACGGTGCCGGCGACCGAGATTACGCGCAGCTTCGTCGACGTCGGCACCGTCGCGGGCGTGCTCACCTCGCAGAAGAAGGGCGACGAGGACTGGTTCAAGCTCGGCACCTCGGATGCCACGCTCAACGACCTGTCGACGCGCATCGCCACGGCCACCGACCGCGACGCCCGCGCGAAGGTCGCCGACGAGCTACAGGGCTACGTGCTCGACCAGGGCTACTTCGTGCCGCTGACGCAGATCGTCCAGCGCGTGTACGTGCAGGCCCCCGAAGTCAGCGGCGTGACCTACAACGGCCTCGCCTACGCGTACTACCTGGATGCCTGGCTCAACAGCTGACACCGGACGGGAGACGGATGCCGCGGCATCCGTCTCCCGTGATCCGTTCCACCGAGACGAAAGGAGGAGAGCATGCTCCGCACCTACGGCCGCTTCGCGCTGCGCCGCACGGGCCAGGCGATCGTCGTCGTCCTGCTGGCGTACCTGTTCACGTTCTTCGTGATCAGCATCCTGCCGGGCGACCCCGTCACGAGCACCCTGCGCAACCCCGACAACGGCTTCACCGAGGACGACATCGCCCGGATCGTGGCGTACTACGGCCTCGACCAGCCCTGGTGGGTGCAGCTCGGATCGTCGCTCGGGCGCTTCGTGGTCGGCGACCTCGGTGTCTCGCTGCGATCGAACCTGCCCGTCAGCACCCTCGTGCTCGACGCCCTCGGATCGACGCTGAGCCTCGCGGCGGCCGCTCTGCTGGTCGCCGTCGCGCTCGCCGTCGCGATCGCGTACGGCACGCAGTTCCTGCCCGCGCGCTTCGGCCAGGGCGTGCTGCGCTCGCTGCCGTCGCTGTTCCTCTCGGTCCCGAACTTCGTGATCGGCCTGCTGCTGATCCACGTGTTCGCGTTCGGTCTCGGATTGTTCAGCATGATCGACACCGAGACGCCCTGGGGCACGTTCTTCGCGGCGGTGGCACTCGGCATCCCGGTCTCGGCACAGCTCGCCGAGGTGCTCATCGCCTCGCTCGATCACGAGTCGCGGCAGGAGTACGTCGCGGTCGCCCGCTCGCGGGGCCTCCGCCAGGGGGCGTTGTTCCTGCGCCACCTCGTGAAGCCCTCGGCGCTGCCGACGGTCACCGTTCTCGCGCTCATCGTCGGGGAGCTCCTCGGCGGCGCGCTCATCACCGAGGCAATCTTCGTCCGCGTCGGCATCGGCACCCTGGTCGAGTCATCGGTGGCCAGTCAGGACCTCCCCGTCCTGCAGGCCGTGGTGTCGCTCGCCGCCATCGTCTTCGTCGTCGTCAACCTGCTCGCCGACCTCGCCTATCCGCTGCTCGACCCCCGCGTGTCCATCGGGTCGCGCGGGCGCGCGGTCACGGCGGCCCCGCGCGAAGACCCCGCACCGCTGCTGCGCGAGGAGGTGAGCGTCGTATGACCGCCGTCGTCGCGGCACCGCCGCGCTCCGTCCTCGCCCGGGCCCGCGGCATCCGTCTCGCCGTTCCGCTCGGCGTGATCGTGTCGTTCCTCGTCGTGGCCGTGGTGCTGGCGTTCTCGCTCGCGCCGACCTTGTTCACGTCGCAGAACCCCGCGCAGGGCGTACCCGCCGACAAGCTGCAACCGCCCAGCGCCGCGCACCTGCTCGGCACCGATCACCTGGGCCGCGACCTGTTCGCGCGCATCGTCTTCGGTGCGCAGTCGTCGGTGACGAGCGCCCTCGTCGCCGTGGTGATCGGCGTGGTGGTGGGCGGGCTCATCGGCCTACTCGCGGGGTTCCTGGGGTCGTGGACCGACACCGTGCTTGCGCGCCTTGTCGACGTGCTGCTGGCGATCCCGGCGTTCCTGCTCGCCGTCGTCATCGTCAGCTCGCTCGGTTTCCAGACCATCAACGCGGCGATCGCCACCGGCGTCTCGGCCGTGGCGGTCTTCGCCCGGGTCATGCGCTCCGAGGTGCTGCGCGTGCGCTCGTCGGTGTTCGTCGAGGCGGCGCGGTTGCAGGGCGGCTCGAGCCTGCACGTGCTGTTCCGGCACGTGCTGCCGAATGCCTCGCGCTCGCTCGTGCCCCTCGCGGTGCTGCAGTTCGGGCTGTCGATCCTCGTCATCGCGGGGCTCGCCTTCCTCGGCTACGGCGATCCGCCCCCGGCATCCGACTGGGGTCTGCTCATCTCGGCCGGCAAGGACTACCCGCGCGCGCCGTGGCTCGTCGTGTGGCCGGCGCTGGTCACGGTCGCGACCGTGCTGTCGATCAACCGCATCAGCCGCTGGCTCCGGAGGACGTCATGACCCTCACTCTCCCCCCGCGTGAACAGACACCCGCCGAGGCGGCACCCCTCCTGAGCGTGCAGGATCTCTCTGTAGCCTACGGACGCACCACCGTGGTGCACGACGTGTCGTTCTCGATCGCGCGCGGCGGCAGTCTCGCCCTCATCGGGGAGTCGGGCTCGGGCAAGTCGACGATCGCGCGTTCCGTGCTGCGCCTGCTGCCGCGGGGTGCCGGCCGGGCGAACGGACGTGTGGAGTTCGCCGGCGACGACCTGCTCGGGCTGAGCGAGGCGCGGTTCCGGCCGTTCCGCGGCCGGCGCCTCGGCTTCGTCCCCCAGGATCCGTCGAACGCGCTGAACCCGGTGCGCACCATCGGCTCGCAGGCGCACGAGGCCGCCGCGTTGTCGGGAATCACGGATGCCGGCGCCCAGCGCGACGCGATCCTCGACGTCTTCGCCCGCGTGGGCCTGCCCGACCCGCGCCGGGTCTACGGCTCGTACCCGCACCAGCTCTCGGGCGGCATGCTGCAGCGCGTGCTCATCGGGCTCGCGGTGCTGCCGCGGCCCGAGCTGCTCGTCGCCGACGAGCCGACGAGCGCCCTCGACGTCACGATCCAGAAGCGCATCCTCGACCTGCTCGGCGACCTGCGCGACGAGCTCGGTATCGGTCTGCTGCTCATCACGCACGACCTGGCGATCGCGGCCGAGCGCACCGACGAGATCGTCGTGCTGAAGGACGGGCGCGTGCAAGAGGCCGGCGCCACGCGCGAGGTCTTCGCGGCGCCGACGTCGCCCTACACGGTGCAGCTGCAGGCCGACGCGCCCGCGCTGAACCCCGACCGCTACCGCCGCCCCGACGAGCGCGGTGTCGACGCGTGGACGACGGACACCACCTCCACCCGCATCGACGTGCGCGATGTGTCGAAGAGCTTCGTGGTCGACGGCACCGCGCGTCCGGCGGTCTCGGGGGTGTCGTTCCGCGTGCCGCCGGGCACGACCCACGCGCTCGTGGGCGAGTCGGGTTCGGGAAAGACCACGACGGTGCGGCTGCTGCTCGGACTCGAGAGCCCCGACGCGGGCGACATCGTCGTCGACGGCGAGACCGTGACCGGCCGGTCCGAGGCGGAGCTGCGCGGCATCCGCCGCCACCTGCAGCTCGTGTATCAGAACCCCTTCACCTCGCTCGATCCCACGTGGACGGTCGGACGCATCGTCCGCGAACCGCTCGACCAGTACCGGGTCGGCACGCGCGCCGAGCGTTCGGCGAAGGTCGCCGAGGCCCTGGATGCCGTGGGCCTGTCGCCGCAGCTCGCCCGCCGTCGCCCCGACGCGCTGTCGGGCGGCCAGCGTCAGCGCGTCGCCATCGCGCGAGCCCTCGTGCTCGAGCCCGACGTGATCGTGCTCGACGAGCCGACCTCCGCCCTCGACGTGACCGTGCAGGCCGGCGTGTTCGAGGTCCTGCTGCGTCTCCAGCGCGAACGCGGACTCACCTATCTCTTCGTCTCGCACGACCTCGCCCTCGTCCGTCAGATCGCCGACACCGTCTCGGTGCTGAAGAACGGCCGCGTCATCGAGGCCGGCCGCGTCGCCGACGTGCTCTCACGCCCGCGCGAGGAGTACACGCGTGCCCTCGTCGACGCCATCCCCACCCCCGACCTCCGGAGTCCCTCATGACCCTCCTCTCCCCGCCGCGATCGCGCCCCACCCTCATCGAGGCGTTCACCGCCCCGAAGGGCTTCGGCGACCAGACCCTGCGGGACCGCCGGCCCGACGCGATCGAGTTGCTCGGCGGCATCCCGGATCCCTCCGTCCTGCCCACCGCGGAGCTCGCCGAGGCGACCGCGCGCGTGCTCGCCCGGCCGGGGGCGCCGTCGCTGCAGTACTCGCGCACCGAGGGCATCCCGGCGCTGCGCGAGTGGATCGCCGCGCGCGAGGGCGTCGCCGTCGAGCGCGTGCTCATCACCAACGGCGGGTTCCACGGCCTCGCGATCGCGGTGCAGACGGTGATCGAGCGCGGAGACCTCGTGGCCGTCGACAACCCCGTGTTCCCGCTGTTCCTGCGCGGGCTCGAGCTCGCCGATGCCCGCGTGCTGCCCATCCGCGTCGGGGCCGAGGGGCTCGACATCGACGCCCTCGCCGCCGAGCTGCGCGCCGGCGCCCGCCCGTCCGCGGTGTACACGGTGCCCGAGTTCCACAACCCCTCGCAGTCGTCGCTGCCGACCGCCCGGCGTCGCGAGCTCGTGGAACTGGCCGAGAAGTACGGCTTCGTCGTGTTCGCCGACGACCCGTATCGCGAACTGCGCTTCCACGGCGAGCCCGAGTCGCTCACACCGTTCCACGACTCCGACCACGTGATACACGTCAACACCTTCACGAAGACGCTGGGCCCGGGCCTGCGGCTCGGCTGGGTCGTTCTTCCGGAGCGTCTGATCCCGGATGCCGTCGCCCTCCGCAGCCGCCAGGACTCGCACTCGTCGACCTTCGTGCAGGCGGTCGTAGCCGAGCTGCTGACCGGCGACGCGGGCGTCTTCGATCGCGTTCTCGGCGGTGCTCGAGCCCTGTATCGGACGCGGGCGCACGCGCTGGCAGACGCGCTCTCGGCATCCGGCTTCTTCGACGTCACCGTCCCGGACGGAGGCCTGTTCCTCTGGCCGCGCCTGACCGACGACACCGTGGATGCCGACCGGCTCGCCGCCGACGCGAGCGCCGAGGGGGTCGAGTACCAGCGTGGATCGTTCTTCCCCTCCGGGCCCGGCACCGGTGCCGACCGGCACCTGCGGCTGGCCTACGGCGACACGTCGGAGGAGCTGCTGGTGGAGGCGGCGGCGCGGCTGGCGCGGGCCGTGGCGCGGCAGCGCTGACGCGCTACGTCGCTCTCCTGCTGACGTTGAGTGTCCAAAACACCCGGACGTCTCGAGAATTCGTCCGCGTGTTTTGGACACTCAACCTGGTCGGGGCGCGAGGGGGTCCCGAGGCGCGGGTTCTCAGCGCGAGATGACGAGCTTTGCGTCGGGCACGGGAGCGTCGGGAGCGACGTCGAAGACGTAAGCGACCCCGTCGCTCATGAAGTTCGCGGCGCTGACGGTGCTGTCCCGGACGTGGACGGACCGGTCGGGCCGATCGGCCAAGGCGGTGGCGACGTCGTCGGCGCTGTCGACGGTGGTGATCCAGTTGTCGAGCTGGAACAGCAGCTGCCGGGGTCGCGCGGGTTCGGGGGCCGGTCCGTTGCCCGTCCAGACCGGGGCACCGCCGGCCTTGGTATAGGTCTCGGCGGCTTCGACGATCGCGCGGGTGTCGTCGGGGAGGTTCCAGACCTCGTCCCGGTCGACCTGAACGGCCTGCTCGGGGGTCAGCCCGTCGTCGCCCCGCTGCCACTCGCCGACCCACAGGCGGGGGAGGATGCGAGTCTTTCCCGTGGCCACGTCGTCGGGCACCCCCGCCCCGGAAGAGAGCTCCGTCACCGGGACGAGCAGGCACCGGTTGGCTACGTCGTCCGGATCCCAGAACTCGCACACGTCGTCGCTCTCGCATTTGAAGACGAGGAGGACGTGCCCGGCGGGGATGCGCCGGAGCCACGGCCCGGCGGACAGCTGCAGAAGCGGGGTCAACGCGGTATCGCACTGCCCGCAGACGGGCCACGCGGCCGGGTCGAGGCCGGCGGGAAGACCGCCGAACCAGGTCGACCCCGCCACGGGGTGCTCCGGCTGGCGAACGGTCCACTGCGGTACCCAGATCTCCATTGCTCGACGATAACGCGGGCGGTGCCGCGGGCGTCAGGGTGGTCGCTCAGGCGGAGCGGACGCGAGTCTCCCTGAGTCGAGGTCGATATGCTCGCCGCATGGCGGATGACGTGCGAAACATCGAGCAGGCTCTTTCCTCGATCAGCGCGCACTGGCAGCCCCACCGGCTGACGAGCATCAACGACTACGACGTGAAGGTCGTCAAGCTGCAGGGCGAGTTCGTCTGGCACACGCACCCCGACACCGACGAACTGTTCCTGGTGGTCAGTGGCGAGCTGACCGTCCAGCTGCGCGACCGCGACGTCGTCCTGGGGCCGAACGACGTCTTCGTCGTGCCCCGCGGTGTGGAGCACTGCCCCAGGGCCACCGAAGAGGTACACGCCCTTCTGTTCGAGCCCCAGGGCACCGTCAACACGGGCGATGCGGGCGGCGAGATGACCGCCGAGCTGCGGGAGTTCGCCTGACGTCGCCGCTTTCCCACGGCGTCGAGTGTCCAAGGAATCCGGACGTCTCGGAAAATGGTCCGGGTTTTTCGGACACTCAACCTGCCGCGCGCGCGGCAGTGAGCTCTGGGCGTCAGGCTGACACCGCCCACCCGAGCAGCGGCCCGAGGCGCCCCGCGATGTCCTCGAGGATCTGCACGTAGTCGTCGGGCTCGAAGGCGAAGGGCAGCGCGAAGGCCACCTCGTCGACCCGCGGGAACGACCGCGACGACAGCAGCCGGTCGGCGATCTGCTCGGACGTGCCCACGAGATCTTCGGCGAACAGCAGCCCCTTCGGACCCTGGGGGATGCCGACGCGCCCGCGCCGCGACTCGGCGTACGCCTCGTACCGCCGACGCTGCTCGGGCGTCGCCGAGTCGGTCGGCACGACGACGAGCCCCTGCGACACCCGGGCGGTCTCGCCGTCGGGGTGCGTCTCGCGATAGAGCTGGATCTGCGCGTCCTGCTCGACATCGAAGTCGGTCGAGTGCACTGACTGGATCACGCTGCTGGTGAGCAGGTGGAAGCCGTTCTCGGCCGCCCAGGTCGTCGACGTCGGGCTGCCGGCGCCGTACCAGAGCCGGTCCGAGAGACCGGGGGAGTGGGGCTCGACGCGCTCCGAGTACTCCTCGATCCCCTCGGTGCCCGAGAACGGGCTGACCCGCTCGCCGGCGAGGAAGCGGCGCAGGCGTGAGAGGCGCTCGTAGCCGAAGTCCTCGTCGTCGGCCGTGTCGGGGTACAGCGCCGGCGCGATCTCGTCGAGGCGGCGGGGCGGCCCCACGGAGAAGCCGGGTTCGAGGCGCCCGCCCGTCAGCACATCCACGGTGGCGAGGTCTTCGGCGAGGCGCAGCGGGTTCTCCCACCCGAGCGGGATGACAGCGGTACCCAGGCGGATGCGGCTCGTGCGCTGGGACGCCGCAGCGAGCACGGCCACGGGCGAGGAGATGCCGTACTGCAGGTGCCGGTCGCGCAGCCACGCGCTGTCGAACCCGAGGCGTTCGCCGCGCTCGATGATCGACAGCGTGGTCTCGTGCCCGGCGCGCGGGTTCTCGCGATCGAAGAGGCCGATGGTGAGGAAGCCGAGGGAGCAGATCGGTCGGGTCATGCCGGTCACGGTAGTCGTCGACCGACCGATCACCGCGCGCAATCGTCACGCGCGGTCACCGTCGCATCGGGTGGCTTTTCGCCCGCAACGGGTGAAATGCCGCTCATCGCCCTCTGATCCGTGTGCTTAATGGAAGCCGCTCACCTCATGCGCTCTGCGCATTTCTGAGGGGGTGCCCACCTGCCGGCGACGAACCTCCCCCGCCATCGCGTCGCTGCCCGTTTCCTCGAAAGGGACACCTCGCATGTCGATCCAGTCATCCTCTTCCCGTTCGGTGCTGAGACGCTCCGCGGCCGTCGTGGCCACCGGCCTGATCGCCGCGGCCGCCGCGCTCGGTGGCGCCGCCGTCGCTCAGGCCGCGTCGGGCACCGTCACCCCCAGCACCACCACGGTCACCCCCGGCGGATTCGTCACACTGACGGTCGAGGGATTCTCTCCCGAAGAGACCCTTTCCTTCACGCTCGATGACACGACCCCGCTCCGGACATACGCCGACAACGGCGGCGCCGAATCCACTGATGCAAATGGCGACTACGTCGGCAACGCGACCCTTCCACGCGATGCGGCCGTCGGCTCCCACTCCATCTCCGTCACTGACTCCAGCGGGTCGAACACCGCGTCGACCGTGGTGACGGTCGTCCCGCAGCCCACCTCTTCGGTGACCCCGTCGTCGCTCGCGCTCTCGGACTACCTCACGAACGGTGTCACGGCGACCTTCTCGGGATTCGAACCCGGTGCCACCGTTTCGCTCGGGATCGCCAATGAGGGATCGGGTGACAAGGTCGGATCGGACGCTGTCGCCGGTCCCACGGGTGACGTGACATTCCGGTATGTGCCGCAGGCGGGCGGTAATTACGCCAACGTCGGTTCCTACCGACTGACCGCTGCGTCGCAGGACTTCAGCTTCGTGTCCGAGCCCGCCGAGTTCACGGTGACCGCCGACCAGGCCTCGACTGCCGCCCCTGCCCCCGTCGCGGGTCCGGCCACTCCGGTCAAGCGCGCCGCGACCTTCACCGGCTGATTACCTTCTTCACTCGTGCGCCGGGCTGGAACGGACGTTCCGGCCCGGCGTGCTCCTGTCCCCCGCACCGTTCTCGAAAGAAGCATGTGATCAGCCGTCCCACCGCATCCGCCGTCCTCGGAGCATCGGCCCTGGCACTGACTGTGCTGTTGGTCGGCTGCACCGCCGACGGCCCGCCGGCGGCGAGGCCGACCGAGCAGGCGACGCCCGCTGCCACACCGAGCCTGTCGGCTCCCGCAACGATCGGCACTTCTGCGACCGCGATGGGAAGCCAGCTGGACGTCCATGCCGCACCCGGTGGCGGTGTGACCCAGACACTGGCGAACCCGCAAGCATCCGGGGCGCCTCTGACGCTCCTCGTCGTCGAGACCCAGGGCGACTGGCTGCAGGTTGCCCTCGCTCAGCGCCCTAACGGGAGCACAGGGTGGGTCAGGTCGGACTCCGTGGTCCTGCACAGCCTCGTCTACAGCCTGGAAGCGTCCACGACGCAGAACACCCTGACTCTGCGTGAGAACGGGCGACCCGTGAAGACCTACCCGGCCGCCACGGGTACCGGCGGAACCCCCACGCCCCACGGGTCCTTCTACCTCACCGAACTCCTCGAGCCGACGAACGAGGGATATGGGCCTTACGCCTTCGGTCTGTCCGCGTTCTCGGACGTGCTCTCCGATTTCGGTGGCGGGCCCGGACAGATCGGCTTGCACGGCACGGATGACGAGGCGAGCATCGGGCAATCCGCCAGCCACGGCTGCATCCGCCTTTCGAACGCCGACATCACCGAGCTTGCGGGACTCCTTCCGCTGGGAACGCCGATCACCATCAGCTAGCGCAGCCGGCCCCGGTGGTTCTCGCCGCTGTTCGGGCTTCGGAGCAAGGAGGGGGTCAGGCCAGCGTGCGCACCCTCGGCGTGTCCACGGAGTCCCGATTGGCCGCTCCGCCGCGCGCCCGGGGGCGGTCAGAATCGGATCCATGCTGACCTCCCGAGACCCTCACGACCGTCCGGCCGAACTCGCCGTCCTCGCAGACGCCGACCGTCGCGCCCAGGACTACGTCGCGGCCATCGGCTCACGACCGGTCTACCCGTCGGTTCATGCGCGGGAGGCGCTCAGCGGATTCGATGAGGAGTTGTCCGCGGCCGGTCACGATGAGCGCTCGACCATCGCCCTGCTCGATAAAGTCGGCTCGGCAGCCGCCGTCGAGTCGAACGGGGCGCGCTACTTCGGTTTCGTCGTCGGCGCGACGCTCCCCGTCGCGGCGGCGGCCGATCGCCTCGCCCTGGCGTGGGACAACACGGCATCCACCCCACTCGGCTCGCCCGCGACCAGCGCGATCGAAGCGATCGCCGCTCGCTGGGTCGTCGAGGTGCTCGATCTGCCGCGCGACAGCGCCGTCGGGTTCTCTACCAGCGCGGGAGCCGGGACGGTCGCGATCCTCGCCACGGCTCGGCAGCACGTGCTGGCACAGCTCGGCTGGGACGTCGCGCGTCGCGGGCTGACCGGTGCACCCCCGGTGCGGGTCGTCGCGAGCGAGCTCGCGCACGTCGTCGTGCGCAAGGCTCTGCGCGTCCTCGGTTTCGGCTCGGACCTCGTCGAGTGGGTTCGCACCGACGAGTACGGACGCATCGACCCCGACGCCCTCCCCGCGGTCGACGCAAGCACGATCGTGATCCTGCAGGCCGGTGAGGTCAACACGGGCGAGTTCGACCCGTTCGAACCGATCATGCAGAAGGTGCGGGCGAGCGCCGGGTGGATCCACGTCGACGGAGCGTTCGTTCTGTGGGCGCGTGCCTCGCGTCTTCGACCGCTCACCGACGGCATCGACCGGGCCGATTCGTGGACCGTCGACGGGCACAAATGGTTGAACACGCCCTACGACAGCGCCGTCAGCATCGTGCGGAATCGCGACGCGGCGAACGCGGCTCTGCACTCCGATGCGACATATGCCCCGTCGACCGATGACGCGCAGAAGAACCTGACCCTGGAGTTCTCGCGACGGGCACGCGGCATCCCGATCTGGGCGGCCCTGCGCACGCTGGGTCGCGACGGCGTCGCCGAACTCGTCGAGAACTCGACCGCGACGGCCACGCGGATCGCCGACGGTCTCCGCGGGGCCGGCTACACCGTGCTCAATCGCGTCGTGCTGAACCAGGTGCTGGCACGAGCCGGGTCCGCCGAGGAGACGGCGCGCATCGTGGCCGCGGCCCAGGCCAGCGGCCACACATGGTTCGGCGCGACCGTCTGGCGGGGGGAACCGGCGTTCCGCATCTCGGTGTCGTCGTGGCGGACGCGCGCGGAGGATGCGGACGCTCTCGTCGAACTGCTGGCGGGACTCGCGCGCGCCTGAACAGGCGCTTGTGGTGCGCTCATCGGTGGGAGCGCAGCTACGCTCGCGTACGATCCCCTTCGTGATCGCGCGTGAAATCGGTTCGGGTCGCCCCCTCGTCGCTTTGCACGGATTCGGTGTGGACCATCGAATCATGCTGCCGCTCGCCGAGTGGATCGGGAACGCGCCGTGGCGCTTGGTGCTGGTCGACCTCCCCTGGGCGGAGTCAGCAGCGCGGGGAGCGACGGCGTCGAGTACCCGGGAGGTGGCGCACGACGTCCTCGCCGAGATCGACGATCATCTGGGCGATGAGCCCTTCGCCGTCATCGGCAACTCCTACGGCGCGATGCTCGCCCGCCACGTCGCGCACGAACGTCGTCCGCGTGTGCGGGGCCTGGCCACCCTGGCGGGCGTGTTCCGCCCGGCGCATCACGAGCGGAACGTCCCCGAACGCACCGTGGTCCACGTCGAGTCGCCGGTCCTCGACGCTGCGGGCGACGCTCGCGAGGCCTTCGAAGAGATCAGCGTCATTCAGGATGCCGCGTCGTTCGCCGCCTTCCAGCGGTACGTCCTGCCGGGTCTGCGCGGGGCCGACGCCGCGGTCATGGACCGCATCGCCGCCGACTACGCGCTCGATGGCGCGCCGGAGGAGCGGCATCCTGAACCGTTCACTGCGCCGACCCTGCACGTGTTCGGTCGTCAGGACGATGTCGTCGGGTACGAGGACGGTCTCGCCCTGCGGAATCACTACCCCCGCGCAAGCTTCGCCGTGCTCGACGGGGCCGGTCACAACGTGCATCTCGAGCAGCCCGACGTCACCGGGGCGCTCTTCCGCGAGTGGCTCGCCCGCATGGATCGCTGAGCGGCGCACGCCCCGTATTACCCGACGTTTCCGCGTGCTCTCGGCACGCGCGTGACCCCCGCGATACTGACGTCATGACGGCGGCGCACCCCACGTGGACGATCGAACGCGTCGACTGGCACGACGAACGCGCCATCGCTTTGCGCGAAGCGATGGACGAAGAGATCGGCCCCCGCTACGCCCCGGTCTTCGCCGCGTTCGACGAAGAGACTCAGGTGATCCTGGCGGACGACTTCGCGGTCGATCCGGCGACGATCGTCGACGTGATCCTCGTGCACGATGCCACCGGGGAGCCGGTGGGGCACGCGGCCCTGCGTGCGCTGGGGAACGATCTCGAGGTCAAGCGCGTCTTCGTCGATCGGCGTGCCCGGGGGCAGGGCGCCGGCCGCGCGCTCATGTCGGAGCTCGAGCGTCTCGCCCTCGCGCGCGGGGTGTCGCGACTGATCCTGCAGACCGGCGATCGTCAGCCCGAGGCCATCGCGTTGTACGAGCGCATCGGCTACCACGCGATCGAGACCTTCCCGCCGTACGTCCGCTTCCCCGCGTCGCGCTGCTTCGCAAAGTCGCTCTCCTCGTAAGCGGCTTCCCTCCCGC
The DNA here is from genome assembly GCF_031455375.1 of Microbacterium sp. 1154. Lineage (NCBI taxonomy): Bacteria > Bacillati > Actinomycetota > Actinomycetes > Micrococcales > Microbacteriaceae > Microbacterium > Microbacterium sp. 1154. The sequence continues at coordinate 768,362 of NZ_JAVDSN010000001.1, forward strand.
CGGGTGACCGTGCGCGGGCCGGCGGCAGCGCGGCTCTGCCGACCCCCGGCGACTCGCTCACGGCCCCTGTCCGGGCGGCATTCAGGCGGTGACCGCCGACGGCTGTCGTTCACGACAGCAGATCGATGGATGCCATGCGTCGCGGCATCCCACCTCCGAGGGCCCAGTCTCAGTGGGTGCGGGGGTGGCGCGCCAGGAACGCGAGTATCCGCCGGGCGACCGCGGGCGCAGCGGTGAACTGCGCGAGGTGGCGGTGGCCGGCGATCACCGCCACGGTCGCGGCGGGCGCGCGGGCGGCGAGTCGCTGCGCCCAGGACTGCGAGGCGATGGGATCGTCGCTTCCGCGGACGACCAGAAGCGGAACCATCAGCCCGGCGACGCGGTCCTCGATCGGGTAGCGCAGCATGTGGACCGCCTGGCGGGCGTACCAGACGAGGCCGCAGCGTAGATAGTCCGTGAAGACGATCGCGTTCGATCGGGGCGGTTCGAGAGCGGAGTCGCGAGCCAACAGCAGTGCCTGCGTGAGCGCGCCGCGTCGACGATCATCGGTGACGGGCCCGATCGCGACGACCGCGCCCGCGAGGTCGGGACGCTGCACCCCCAGCTCCACGACCCACTGCGCTCCCATCGAGTGGCCCACGAGCACCGCTGATCGGACGCCGAGATCGTCGAGCACGCGGCCCAGCGCCCTCGCGACGTCGGCGATGTCGGCGGCCCGACGCGGTTTGGGCAGCCCGCCGAAGCCCGGTAGATCGATGGTGTGCACCTCGGCATCCCGCGCCAGTTCGTCGTGCAGGCGGGTCAGATAGCGGTGCGACATTCCGATGCCGTGGATGAGCACGAAGACCGGGCGTCCTTCGCGGGGGCTGGAGAACGACCGGAACGCGAGCCCGTGCACCGCATGGTCGCGAACCGATTTCCTCGTCACGGATGCCACCGTATGCCCGCCGTGACAAGGGCGGGTGAGGCTTGCGCGCCCCGGCCTCGGTCGGATTCGACCGAGCGGCGGCCGCGCCCGTCAGAGGTCGAGGCCGAACGCGCGCAGATCGAGGAACCGGCCCGGTTCCACCTCGACCGGGTGCTCGCGCTCGGTGAGGCGTCGGAAGCCGAGCTTCAGGTAGAGCGCGTGCGCGCCGAGCATCTCGGGGCCGCTGTTCATGACCACGCGGTGCGCCCCTCTCTCTCGAGCGAGCCCGATCACGTGCCGGGTGAGCGCCTCTCCGACGCCGCGCCCGCGCGCCGGGGGGGCGACCGCGAGCTGACGGAAGTCGAGCTCGCCCTCCTCGGCGAGCTCGGAGAGGCGCTCGCCAGGGCGCGGTGTCCACACCGTGCCGACGATCTCCTCACCGTCGAGCGCGACCCAGACCTCGCCCAGCGCGACGCGCCCGTCGACGTCGGCGAGCGAGGAGAGGTAGCTGTCAGTGAGCCCGTCGTAGCTCTGCCGGTACGCCTCCGCGGTGACGCGGCCGGCCTCGGTGTGCTCGTGCGGGGCGACGAGCCGGATGGTCAGTGACGAGACGGGCGAGGTGGTCATGGCATCCATTCCATCAGGCGTGCGAGGGGCCCGGTCTCGGAAGAGCGGGCCCCTCGAGGGTTCAGGACTTCGGGAGTCCCGGGGGGTTGATCTGCGAGGTCTCGATTCCCTCGGACGTGAGGTTCCACGCCTTCAGCACCTCGGCGTACTTTCCGTTCGCGATCAGGTCGTTCAGCACGATCTGCACGGGCTCGACGAGTCCGTTGCCCTTCTTGGTCCCGGCGGCGATGTCGGCCTGCAGCGGGTAGCCGCCCGGGACGACGCCTACGATCTTGGTCTCACCCGTGTCGCGCGCGGCCCACGCGGCCGTGGCGTTCGGGCCGAAGGTCGCGTCGACGCGACCCGACAGCAGGGCGAGAGTCGCGGCGGCGGTGTCGTCGTAGTACTGCAGATCGGCGGGAGCCTTGCCGGCCGCGACGAGTTCTTCGTTCCAGTTCAGCAGCACCTTCTCTTGGTTGGTGCCCGAGCCGACCACGATCTTCAGGCCCGAGATGTCGTCGGCGGTCTCGATCTTCGCGATCGAGCTGTCGGCGCGGACGGCGAAGCCCAGCAGATCCTGGCGGTAGCTGGCGAAGTCGTACAGCTCTTTCCGTTCCTCGGTCACCGTGACGTTGGCGGTGATGAGGTCGTACTTTCCCGACTGGATGCCGAGCGGCCAGTCCGCCCACGCCACCACGACGGGGTTGTACTCGAGGCCGAGACCCTCGGCGATGAGCGAGCCGATGTTGGGCTCGGTGCCCGAGGGCAGCGTCTCTCCCTCGGGCACGTAGCTCAGCGGCGGCACGAACGCGCCGACGGCGACCGTCAGCTTGCCCGGTTCGATGGGCGTGAACCCGCTCGCCTTGAGCGCGGCGACGGCCTCGGGAACGGCGTCGGTGTGCACCCACTCCGCCGGGGCGTTCGAGGCGGATGCCGAGGGCTCGGGCGCCGCGACCGCGTCGGCCGGGCGGGTGAGGCCGATGGTGACGCCGACGCCGACGACGGCGACGACCGCTGCGGCGATCACGCCGATCGCGATGCCCTGCTTCTTACTGAGTGCCATGCTGTGTCTCCTGTGGTGGTGCGGGATGGATGCCGCGGCGGCGGTGTCGCGCCGCGGTTTCGGGTACGGGTGGGAGCGGGCCCGCGCGTGGCGGGGCCCGACAGGGGTGGGGTCAGCCGAGAACCTTCGCGAGGAACTCGCGCGTGCGCGGATGCTGCGGTCGCGAGAGCACCGCATCGGGGGTGCCCTGCTCGACGAGACGGCCCTGGTCGAGGAAGACCACCCGGTCGGCGACCTCGCGGGCGAAGCCGATCTCGTGCGTGACGATCACGAGGGTCGTGCCGAGCTTCGCGAGGTCGCGGATGACATCGAGCACCTCGCCCACGAGCTCGGGGTCGAGAGCGCTCGTCGGCTCATCGAACAGGAGCACCTTGGGCTGCAGGGCGAGGGCGCGGGCGATCGCGACGCGCTGCTGCTGGCCGCCGGACAGCTGCCGCGGATAGGCGTCGGCCTTCTCGGCCAGGCCCACCCGCTCGAGCAGGCCGAGAGCGAGCTCACGCGCCTCACCTCTGCCCAGGCGTTTGAGTGCGAGAGGTGCCTCGGTGATGTTCTCGAGGGCGGTGAGGTGCGGGAAGAGGTGGAAATTCTGGAACACGATTCCCACCTGCGTGCGACGCTGGAGGATCTCGCGCTCGCGCAGCTCGTGCAGTTTGCCGTGTCGCAGCTCGTAACCGATGAACTCGCCGTCGACAGTGACCGAGCCGGCATCCACCGTCTCGAGGTGGTTGATGGTGCGCAGCAGCGTCGACTTGCCCGAACCGCTCGGGCCGAGCAGGGCCACGACCTCTCCGGGCTGCACGGTCAGGTCGATGCCCTTCAGCACCTCGACCCCGTGGAAGCTCTTGTGCACGTTGTGCACCTCGACGAGCCCGCTCGTCGCCGTGACCGCGGTCATGCCCGGACTTCCTTCGCGGCGGTGGGGGTCTCGGCATCCGTTCCCCCCGGTGGAACGGGGGAGTCGCCGAGACGCGCCCACTGCGTGCTCACCCAGGTGCGGGCGCGCTGCACGGGAGTCCGCGGCAGAGCCCGGGCCGACCCGCGGGCGTAGTACCGCTCGATGTAGTACTGCGCGATGCTCAGGATCGTCGTGATCAGCGTGTACCAGACGACCGCGACGAGCAGCAGCGGGATCACGCGGCTGTTTCGGTTGTAGATGACCTGCACCGCATAGAACAGCTCGGGGATCGCGATGACGAACACGACCGACGCGCCCTTGACCAGGCCGATGATCTCGTTCGTCGCGTTGGGCACGATCGAACGCATGGCCTGCGGCAGGATGATCCGGAACAGACGACGGGATGCCGGGATGCCGAGCGCCGCAGCCGCCTCGTGCTGACCGGGGTCGACCGAGACGAGGCCACCGCGGATGATCTCGGCCGAATACGCCGCCTGGTGCAGGCCGAGTCCGAGGATCGCGGCGGCGAAAGCGCTGACCAGCTGGACCGTCGGGAACTCCACGATCCAGAAATCGGTCGTGAACGGGGTGCCCAGGCCCAGGGTCGGGTACAGGTACCCCAGGTTGTACCAGACGATGATCTGCACGACGAGGGGCACCGACCGGAAGAACCAGATGTAGCCCCACGCCACCCCGCTCAGCAGCGGAGACGCCGACAGCCGGCCGAGGGCCAGCAGCGTGCCGAGCGAGAAGCCGACGACGGCCGAGATCGCCGTGAGCGACAGCGTGTAGCCGATGCCGATCAGCACGGGCTCCGAGAAGAAGTACTGCGCGAAGGTGCCCCAGAGGTAGCGGTCGTTGGTGACGAGACTCCACGCGAACTGCGCCACGACGAACAGCAGCAGGCCGCTGAGGATCCAACGCCACCAGTGGCGGGTGGGGACGACGGCGATGGTGCCGAGGTCGACCTTGTCGCGGGCTGTCGTGGGCGCGGTGTCTCGCGCGGCGGTGGGACCGGTGGTCGGGCGGTCGGCGGGGGCCGGCGCGGTGGTGGTCATGGCGTGCTCCTGGGCTTCCGGATCGGCGGGATGCCGGTGGGTGACCGAAACGCTATGACGGGCCGTGCGCGTCGCCGAGCGGGCGTTTCACACGTCGAAACGCCCCGCCACGGGCCGAAACCCTGGGCCATGCGGGGTAACACGTTGGACGCGCGGGCGGTCGGGGCGTTACCGTCGCCGGTTTGGCGGCGAGCCGCCGTGTCCAATTCCGGAGAAGTGGCGCGCTGAGGCGACTTTCGGGGCGGATGCCGGCGTGCTCGCGTGGATTCTCAGGAGTTGCGCGCGCGACGGGGCCGGGCCGGGACGGGACGCGACCGCCGGGGAGCCGTCAAGGCGGCGTGCCGAACTCCGGAGAAGTGGCGCGCTGCGGCGGCTTTCGACGACGGAACGAGCCTTTTCGCCCGGATTCTCAGGAGTTCGGCACGCCCGCCCGCCGCTACGCGTCGCGCAGGATCCGCGCGGTCACCCGCGTGCCGAAATACAGCGCCTCCACCGGCACGCACTCGTCGGCCGTGTGGAACTGCCCGAAGACGTCGAAGTCGGCGGGAACGCGCAGCGGCACGAAGCCGTAGCCCCGGATGCCGAGACGACTGAGGTGCTTGTTGTCGGTGCTGGCGGGCAGCAGGTACGGCACGACGGTGCCGTCGGGGTCTTCGGCGGTCACGGCATCCTGCAGCACGTCGATCAGCCGCCCCTCTGCCGGAGCCTCGATCGCCGGGATGTCGCGCGCCCACGTGACTTGGATGTCGTCGCCGACGACGGCCGCGAGTTGCGCCCGCACCGCCTCGGCCTGCCCGGGCACGACGCGCACGTCGAGCGTCGCGCTCGCCGAGGCGGGGATGACGTTGATCTTACCCCCGGCCGCGAGCACGGTCGGCGAGACCGTGTTGCGTGCTCCCGCATCGATGACGGATGCCGAGAACCCCAGGCGCGACAGGTCGTCGCCGTCGAGGTGCTCGCCGCTGGCGCGTCCGTAGACCTCGAGGAAGCGCTCGAGCGTCGCGGTCCACACGACCGGGAAGCGGTGCTCGCCGATCGCCGCGACGGCCCGCGCGACGCGCACCACCGCGTTGTCGGCGGTGGGTCGAGAACCGTGCGCCGCAGCCCCGCGCGCGGTCAATGTGGCGACCGTCACGCCCTTTTCGGCCGTGGCGACGAGGTAGGCGCGGCGGTCGTCGGGGAGCGGGATCGAGAAGCCGCCCACCTCGCTCAGCGCCTCGGTCGCGCCGTCGAAGAGCTCCGGGCGGTTCTCGACGATCCACCGGGCGCCCCACACGCCGCCGGCCTCCTCGTCGGCGAAGAACGCGAAGATGAGGTCGCGCCGCGGAACGACGCCGTCGCGCCGGAACGCGCGCGCGATCGCGAGCAGCATCCCCGCGAAATCCTTCATGTCGACCGCCCCGCGGCCGTACAGGATGCCGTCGTGGATCTCGGCCCCGAACGGCGGGTACGTCCAGTCCCCGGCGTCTACCGGCACGACGTCGAGGTGGGCGTGGGCGACGAGGGATCCGGCATCCGGATCCGAACCGGGCAACCGTGCGATGACGCTCGCTCGCCCCGGCCGGGGTTCGACCAGGGCCGTCTCGTACCCGACCTCGTCGAGATGCTTCTTCACGTAGAGCGCGGCGCGGGTCTCGCCGTCGCCGATCGTGGCTGCGTCGCCCGTGTTGACGCTGTCGATTCGGATGAGCGCGCGGATGTGCTCGAGCGCTTCGGTCTCGAGCGGGCCCGGCTCTGGCGGTTCGTGCCCGTCGGGCCGGGGCGAGGGCGCGTCGGTCACGGGTCAGTGCTGGTGGGGGCGGGCGTCGTCGGCGAGCTTGAACGCCAGGCGTCCGTGCGCGTAGCCACCGCCCGCGCGGATGGCGGTCGCGACCCAGGCGGCCTCGGCGAGCTCGGCCTCGGTGGCGCCGGCCTTCACGGCGTTCTGCGAGTGACCGTCGATGCAGTACACGCACTGGGTCGTGATGCCGACGGCCAGGGCGATGAGCTCGCGGTACTTCAGCGGGATCGCGCGGCCCTCGGGCGCGAACACGGCCTGATCGAACGCGGCGAACGCGGCGAGGATGTCGGGCGTCTCGGCCTTGTAGACCTTGGTGTACGTCTTGTCAGCGGTGCGATCGAAGTATTCGGACATGGGGTCTCCCGGCGGCGTGAGCGGTGCGGATATGTCGCATCCACGGTGCCACGCGGGGCCGCCCCGACCGGCGGTCGTGCGTCATACGGTGACACACCGGTGCGATCAGGGCTGCGGCTTAGGCCAGGTGAGGTCGTACCAGCGCAGCTCGTACGCGGACGGGATCTCGCCGGTCTCGTAATAGTGGAAGAAGATATCGGTCGCTTCGTCGAGTGCGAAGACCTCGTCGGGGTACACGGTGGCATTGCGGGTGCCGTCGAAGAAGGGGATGTCGACGGAGGGCTCTCCGGAGTGGTCGCCGCCGTGGCCGACGATGTAATGCCGGTCTTGACCGTCGTCGTCGATCTTGTGCCATTCAATCGTCATCGCGTCGGAGGTGCCGGCGCATTGCAGGTACCGAGACTTCTCGCCTTCGTGGATGTGATGCGCGAAGTGAATGCCTTCGGGAATGGCGCCGAGTATGAATGTGGACCTCTCCCCCGGCCGGAGGAGGCCAAGAAGATGGGCGACTTGATCACGCGGGCCGCGAAAGTCGGAGCCGAATTCCATGGAGCTGCCATCCATCGTGTAGTAATAGCGCTGGGCCACTGCATCCTCCCTCTCACTATTGCTGACGTTGATGTGGACTCAGGTCCAGAGGCGAGTTACCAGCGCCTCAGCGGTCTCGAATGCCGAGCGCGCCGCATCCATCCCCGATGCCGCGTCAGCCAAACTCGTGTTCATGCGCTCGAGAGCGTCCGACCACTGTCGCTGGGCCGCGTCGTAGGCGTTTCTCGGGTCTCCTGTCCATTCGGCTCGGCCGGCGGCGACGGCGGCATCGAGGTCGTCGAGATGTCGCTCGATGGACACGGTTGCGTCGCGGAGCGCATCGATGAGCTCTGCATGGCGGTCGCCGTCGAAACGGATGGTCACGGCTGCGGTTTCGGCCAGGCGAGGTCGTACCAGCGCAACTCGTACGCGGACGGGATCTCGCCGGTCTCGTAGTAGTGGAAGAAGATGTCGGTCGCTTCGTCGAGTGCGAAGACCTCGTCGGGATAAACGGTGGCCTTCCGTGTGCCGTCGAAGAAGGGGATGTCGACGGAGGGCTCTCCGGAGTGGTCGCCGCCGTGGCCGACGATGTAATGCCGGTCTTGACCGTCGTCGTCGATCTTGTGCCATTCAATCGTCATCGCGTCGGAGGTGCCGGCGCACTGCAAGAAGACCGGGCTTCCGCCCTCATGGAGGTAGTCGACAAAGTTTTTGGCATCGGGAATTGGCGCGAGCATCAGGGTGGACCGTTTGCCGGGTTGCATCAGGGTGAGCAAGTTTTCCAGCAACTCTCGGGCCGGTCGTATTCGCGGCTTGAGCTCAGTCGAACGAGAGCCATCGACCGTGTAATAGTGCCGCTTTGCCGTCATGGTACAACCGATATCAGCACGTCGGTGATTGTCATTTTCTGCCCCCTGATCGTAACGGTTGCAGGGTTGTCGGGGGAGATGGAATCATCGAACGATTTCTGGTTCTCTGCGTTCTTCATGTATTTCTCGTAACCCGTTCCACTCTTCACCTCGATGGCTGTATAAGTGCCGTCGTCGTTTTTTACATATCCGTCGAAGTAGCGTTGCTGGGTGGAGCCCTCGATCGAAGACCGAGCCCTCTGGCGCTCCACCGGGACCTTCAGTTCAGCTTCGACTTCATCGAGACCGATTTTTTCCTTATCTACCCACGGCTTGTTCGTTTGCCCATGCGCAAACTGCCCGTAGTCGTCACGGCCATCTCCTCGATCGGCCCCATGCTGCTTCTCCATCAGCATGACACCCGCGCTGCCGGTTGCCTCACCGGCCAGCTTCGAGGCGCCCGCGGCCGCCAACGCGCCGCCGGTCCCCGCGACGGCGACGCCACCGACGACCGCGGCCCCGCCCGGAACGCTTCCCACCCCGGTCGCGGCCAGCCCTCCACCACCGAGAGCTGTCGCGCCGCCGCCGATCATCATCGCCCCGCCACCCAGGAGAGCGAGGAGTGCGTCTGGATTGCGCAAGATGGCATTACCGACCGAGGCGGTACCGTTCACCAGGTTCGCCAGGGTGTCCCAGTGAATCTGGCCTTGCACGACGAGCGCTCCCAAGAAGAGCGCGCCGGCCCCTTCCCACGTGAGTGCTTCCGGCGGCGTGATCGCGGTCACCGCATGTGCGGCGGTGTCGCCCGCGTCTCGGACCTCGGACCGGGCATAGGCGAGCAAACTTTGCGCGTCACTTCGAGTTGCTGCGCCGGCGTCTGTGTAGAAGGGGACGATGCCTGTCGCGCCCGCCTGGCGTTCCGCCTGCCGGTAGCTCTCGACCCCTGCGGCCGTTTGCGCCTGCGCAACCTGCCACATGGCGATGGCATCGCCCGCCTTCTGCTGTGCCTACCCGAGTACGGTTGCGTATTCGTCTAGCGCGTCGGCTGCCGTGGTCAGTGACTCCCCCAGCTGTTGCCATTGCGTCCCCACGTCGGGGAGACGGGCAGCGAAGCCGTCCGCGGCTGCCCCTTCCCAGCCCTCCGGCGAGGGAAGGTTCGTTAGCTGAGCGGCGATGTCCCCCGCAGTACGTGCATTCTCTCGCCACCGCGATACGAATTCGTCCAGACCGCTCACCGACCCGGGGATGAGGTCGACCGGGTCGGACGTCTGCCCGAGTTCGCTCACCTCTCGACCGTCCCGCCGGGCACCACGAGGTCTTGATCGGTGCTCTCGTACAAGTCGGCACTCTGCCGGAGCCGCTCGACGAGGTGACCGAGGTCCTCGATCGCGCTTCTCCACGCTTCAGCCGTGTCGACCGCAATAAGCGAAATAGCCTTCGCCGCGGCGGCGTGGCCGATATCGGCCGGACACGTCTCGACGAATGAACCCGCGGAGTCGCGCACACCCTCGATGTGCGCGGCGGTCGAGCGGAGAGCCTCAGGATCGACGGAGAATCTTGGCACGAGAGCCCCCTCTCGCCGACGAGGGTAATGCTTTGATGGCGCGAGCGCTGTTTTCCTTCGACTTCTCCTAGGAGGATTCACCCGGGTGAAACGTGAATTCCCCGCACTCGCCCGGGATCGTTCCCTGTGGCAGCGGGGAGCCGGCGGTCCTCAGCGCATCACGCTCGCACCGAGCTCGACCGGACTGCCCTCGATGTTGCCGACGATCCCGCGGATCACGCCCGTGCCGTCCTCCCGGCGCAGGCCGTCGTACCAGGCCTGGGTCGCGGCGACGTCGAAGGCGTGTGTCTCGTGGGCGCGCTTACGGGCGCGCAGCACGAGGTCGCCCGCGCGTTCGGTGCGGATGCGCTCGTACCGCTTGAGCGAATCCTCGACGCCGAGGGTGGAGGTGGCGAACACGATGCCCAGGGCGAAGCTGTCTTCCAGGGCCGAGCAGGCGCCCTGCCCGATGTCGGGGGCGGTGTTGTGCGCCGCGTCGCCGAGGATCGCCACGCGGCCCCGCACCCACGTGTCGAAGGGGTCGATGTCCCAGATCTCCACGCGGTTGAGCGACTCGTCGGGGTCGATGCCGTCGAGCAGTGCCCGCACGCCCGGTGCGCCCCACGACCCAAAGGCGTGCTCCAGCGCCGCCATGCGGTCTTCGACCACGCCCGAGGGCCCGGGCACATCGACGAAGAAGTAGAAGCGGTCGCCCGCGACGGGCATCACGGCGCAGCGCTTTCCGTCGCCCACGTACGTCGTCCACTGGTCGAGCGGCCCGATCCGCTCGTCGGCCGCCACCAGGCCGTTGTAGTTCACGTACCCCGAGTAGGAGCGCTCGGGACGGATGCCGGTGGGCTCGGTGACGTAATCCCGCACGAGCGACCGGGCGCCGTCGGCTCCGATCAACAGCTCGGCGAAGTCGGTGGAGCCGTCGGCGAACGTGGCGGTCACGATGCCGTCGGCCTCGTAGACCCCGGTCAGCTGTTTGCCGAGGTGGATGTTGTCGGAGCCGACGGCATCCATCATCAGCTGCTGCAGGTCGGCGCGGGCGACGGGGTACGGGCGCTGGCCGGTCTGTTCGGTGACCGGGGCGAGACTGAAGCGGCACATCTCGTCGCCGGTGTGGCCGTCGTAGTAGGCCATGTCGTCCATGCGCCCGCCGAGGGCGGCGACCTGCGGGCCGAGGCCGAGCCAGTTGAGCACCTTCACGCCGTTCGACCACAGCGACAGTGCGGCTCCGACCGGCCGGTTCTCGCGCATGCGGTCGTAGACGACGACCTCGTGGCCGAGTTTCTGCAGGGCGAGGGCGGCGGAGGTTCCGCCGACTCCGGCTCCGATGACGATGACCTTCATGACGCTCCTCAGCTGCCGCGGTAGGTCGAGTAGGCGAAGGGGCTCAACAGCAACGGCACGTGCAGGTGCTGCTCGCCCGAGACGGTGAAGGCGACGGTGACCACGGGGTGGAACGACGGCACGTCGCGCCCACGGAAGTACGCGCCCGTCGCGAAGGTCAGCGAATAGTCGCCGTCGTCGAGCCGGTCGGGGCCGAGGGCCAGGCGCCCGTCGGCGTCGGTGGACCCCTCCGCGACCGCGGTGCCGTCGAGACGGGCCAGCGTCACTGTAACGCCGGGCGCGGGCGTGCCAGCTGTGGCATCCAGGATGTGGGTGGTGACGTGGGTCATTCGGCGTCCTCGGGTTCGGCGGGAGCGTCGTCGGCGAAGGTGGTCCGCAGGCGCAGCAGCGCGATCTCGGCGAGCTGGCGGGTGGCCTCGATCGTCTCGGCGTCGGGGTCGTTGCCGAGCCGGCGCTCGAGCTCGGCCCGCATCTCGCCGGGCGTGCGTCCGGCGGCGCGGATGAGGAAGACCCGGCCGAACCGCTCCTCGTACGCGATGTTGCCGGCGGCGATCGCGGCGACGTCGTCATCGGCGGCGGACGCCATCGAGCCCTGTTCGCGACGGGATGCCGCAGCCTCGGCGCCCTCGCCCGACACTCTCGCGCCGATGCGGGGGTGGGCGTGGAGCGCGGCTTCGAGATCCGCGGGCGACCAGGCGGCGGCGAGGTCTCCGGCGTAGGCGGCGAGGGCGTCGACGCTCGCGTAGGGGCGGCCCGTGACGACGGCGTCGACCCAGCCCGGAACGTCGGCCCAGACGCGGGCGACGGAGACTGCTTCGGCATCGTCGGCGGCGTTGAAGTCGGAGAGGTGCATACGCGCCACGCTAGGCGGTGCGCGTTACGCGGCTGTAGCGGGATGTGTCGGCGATGTTGCTGTGGGCAACATCCCGGGCGGGGTGCGCGGTCACGAGAACAGGGGATGTCATGAGAACAGGCCGTTGCAGCCTGTCCTGGTTGTCTTTCCTGTTCTGGTGACGCGAGACGCCGGGGGTGGCGAGCCGCGCCCTGCGTCAGGCGTGCACGATCAACCAGTGCGCCACGGCATCCGCATCGCCCGTGTTGTGCAGGCGGTGGGGAACCGAGCAGGGGTAGCTGATCGCGTCGCCGGCGCGCAGGATCACGCGCTCGGCCTCGAAGTCGATGGTCAGCTCGCCCGCGACGACCGTGCCGACCTCGTACCCCTCGTGGTGGAACAGTCCGTCGGCGCCGTGCGCGGCCGCTCCGGGCGGGTAGATCGACTCGAAGTAGTCGACGCCGGGAGAGGACCCCGGGGTGAGTCGGCGGAACGACACCCCGCTGTCGAGCACGATGTCGGGCGACTGGCCCGCGCGCTGCAGGGTGAATCCCGAGGGGCCGGCGGGTTCGACGGAACGACCGGATGCCGGGTCGAAGGCCGCGACGAGCGGAACGCCGAGGGCATCGGTGATGGCGATGAGGCGCGAGACGCTCGGCTGCATCACGCCGCGCTCGATCTGCGAGACGGCGCTGGGGGAGATGCCGAGGGTCTTCGCGAGCGCTCGGGCCGAGATGCCGCGAGCCTGCCGCAGGTCGCGGATCCGCGCGCCGACACCCGTCGGCTCCGGCTCGACGGCGGCGGCTTCGACGACGGGCGACTGCGACATGGCCCGAGTCTACGGACGAGCTCGGTGTGAAGGAGCGACTTCATACAGCTGTTACATGAGTGAAACCAGCCGTGTCGTGTGAACCAATAACTTCACATCAATGCTCCACTCCGGCCGCGGACTCCACGTCGTGGCATCCATCGCCCTGAGGAGAACCCCATGACGTCCACCCCGCTCACCGGTCCCCACGATCTCGTGGAGGCCGCCGGCCACCCCCACGGGGGAGGCAACATGAAGCCCTACTACGACGAGCGTCTCGCCAACGAAGACCTCGCCCCGCTGCGAAAGCAGAAGTGGTCGAGCTACAACATCTTCGCGTTCTGGATGAGCGACGTGCACTCCGTCGGCGGCTACGTCACCGCGGGGTCACTCTTCGCCCTCGGCCTGCAGTCGTGGCAGGTGCTCGTCGCCCTCATCGCCGGCATCGTGATCGTGCAGATCTTCGCCAACATGGTCGCCAAGCCCAGCCAGAAGACCGGCGTCCCCTTCCCGGTCATCAACCGCGTGGTCTTCGGCATCCGGGGCGCGAACATCCCCGCGATCATCCGCGGACTCATCGCCATCGCCTGGTACGGCGTGCAGACCTTCCTCGCGGCCGAGTCGCTCAACATCGTGTTCCTGAAGTTCATCCCGGGCTCTGCGGCCCTGCTCGACGTCTCGTTCGCGGGACTGTCGGCGCTCGGCTGGATCTCGTACGCCATCCTCTGGACCGCGCAGTTCCTGCTGTTCTGGAACGGCATGGAGGTCATCCGCCGCTTCATCGACTGGGCAGGCCCCGCCGTCTACCTCGTCATGATCGTGCTCGCGGTGTACCTCGTGTCGCAGGCCGGCATCCAGAACATCTCGTTCACCCTCTCGACGGTGCAGCTCGACTTCTGGGCCTCGATCCCGGTGATGTTCGCCGCGATCGCGCTGGTCGTGTCGTACTTCTCGGGCCCGATGCTCAACTTCGGCGACTTCGCCCGCTACGGCAAGAGCTTCGCGGCCGTGAAGAAGGGCAACCTCTGGGGTCTGCCGATCAACTTCCTCTTCTTCTCGCTGCTGACCGTCATCACCGCCTCGGCCACCGTGCCCGTGTTCGGCTCTCTCATCACCGACCCGATCAAGACGGTCGAGCAGATCGACACGCCCTTCGCGATCCTGCTCGGCGGGCTGACCTTCGTCACCGCGACGGTCGGCATCAACATCGTCGCGAACTTCATCTCGCCCGCATTCGACTTCTCCAACGTCGCCCCGAAGAAGATCTCGTGGCGCGCGGGCGGCATGATCGCCGCGGTCGGTTCGACGTTCCTCATGCCCTGGAACTGGTACTCCAACGCCGACGCCATCCACTACTCGCTCGGCGTGCTGGGTGCGCTGATCGGCCCGCTCTTCGGCATCCTGATCGCCGGCTACTACATCGCGGCCCGCCAGCGCGTGAAGGTCGATGCGATGTTCACGATGGATGCCGCCGGACCCTACTGGTACCGCAACGGTTTCAACCCGAACGCGGTGAAGGCCGTCATCGCGGCGGGTGTGCCGACCGTGCTGATCGCGATCTTCCCGAAGCTCTTCGCCGATCTCGGCCTGTTCAACGTCTCGTGGGTCAGCGACTACAGCTGGTTCATCGGCTGCGGCCTCGGCTACGTGCTGTTCCTGCTGTTCGAGCGCCTCGACCCCCGCGTTCCGACGTTCGACGGCGAGACCGAGGGCATCTCCGACGGCACGGCCGACGCGGTGGCCGAGGCCCCGGTCGTCGAGCAGGTTCCCGTGCTCGCTCAGACGGCTCAGGATGCCGAGGCCCCGGCCGGAACCCCGCGCGAGGCGCTCGCGTGAGGATCCTGCTCATCAACCCCAACACCTCCCGGGCGATGACCGCGAAGATCGCGGACGCCGCCCGGGGGGTGGCGGGACCCGGGGTGATCGTCGATGCCGTGTGCCCGAGCGTCGGGGCGGCGGCGATCGAAAGCCACACCGACGAGATCGCGGCGGCCGCCGCCGTGGTCGAGCTGATCGCGGCGGACCGCGACGGATCCGACCCCGCAGACGCGTACGTGATCGCCTGCTTCGGCGACCCGGGGCTCGACGCGGCGCGCGAACTGGTCGAGGTGCCCGTGATCGGCATCGCCGAGGCGGCGATGCACCTGGCCGCGGTGTCGGGGCGGCACTTCGGGGTCGTCACGACCCTCAGCCGGACGCTCGGGCGGGCGCGGGACCTCGTGTCGCGCTATGGCATGGAGCGGGCGTGCGTCTCGCTCGCGGCGACGGGGATCCCGGTGCTCGACCTCGAAGAGACGGGGTCGCTGGCGTTCGAGACCATCGCGGCCTCCAGTGCCGAGGCGGCCGCGAGCGGTGCCGACGTCATCGTGCTGGGCTGCGCCGGCATGGCGGATGTCTGCGCCGAGCTCACGGCACGCGTCGGGGTGCCGGTCGTCGACGGGGTTGCGGCGGCGGTGGGCATGGCATCCGGGATGGTGCGGATGGGCCTCGGCACGAGCAAGCGCGACGAGTACGCGCGGCCGCCGCGTGCATTCGTCGCCGGTGGTCCGGGGGCGCGGGGCGCGCGCGATGTGCCGCCGCGGGTGTTCGCCGGTGGCCCCGGGGCCACTTCTGACGCCCCGGGGCCATCGACGCCGCCGCATGCCGCCGTCTCGACCAAGGTGTTCGCATGAATGTTGATGACGGTTACATCGGCGAAACGCGAGGCGCTTAGCGTGAACGCCATGAGCACCCGGATCGCCGCCCGCCGCGTCTTCGTCGACGGGGTCTTCACGCCCGCCACGGTCGTCATCGACGACGGGGTGATCGATTCCCTCGAGCCGTTCGACGCCTCCGCCGACACGGTCCTTCCCGCCGACGCGGTGCTGCTGCCCGGGCTCGTCGATTCGCACGTGCACCTCGACGAACCCGGCCGCACCGAGTGGGAGGGTTTCGCCACGGGCACCGCCGCGGCGGCCGCGGGCGGCGTCACGACGGTCGTCGACATGCCGCTGAACAGTCTCCCCGTGACCACGACCGTCGAGGCACTGGATGCCAAGCGCCGGGCCGCCGCAGGAAAGCTCGCCGTCGATGTCGCGTACTGGGGCGGCGCGGTCCCCGAGAACCTCGGGTCGCTCCGTGCTCTCGCCGACGCCGGGGTCGTGGGCTTCAAGTGCTTCCTCTCTCCCAGCGGGATCGACGAGTTCGGCCATCTCGATGCCGAGCAGCTCGAGCGGTGCCTCGCCGAGCTCGCCGAGTTCGACGGGCTTCTGATCGTCCATGCCGAAGACCCCGCACATCTGCACGCCGACGGCCCTCTGGGGCAGCGCTACAGCGACTTCGAAGCCAGCCGCCCGCCGATGAGCGAGCGCGCCGCGATCCTCCGCGTCATCGACGCCGCCCGCCGCACGGGCGCCCGGGCGCACATCGTGCACGTGTCCGACGGGGGAGCGCTCGACGCCGTCCGCGCGGCGAAGGCCGAGGGCGTCCGCCTCACCGTCGAGACGTGCCCGCACTACCTCACGCTCGACGCGTCGGCGGTGCCGGACGGCGCGGGAGCGTTCAAATGCTGCCCGCCCATCCGCGGCGGCGCCAACCGCGACCTGCTCTGGGCGGGTGTCGTCGACGGCACGATCGACGCGATCGTCAGCGACCACTCGCCCGCGACCGTCGAGTTGAAGGGCAACCCCGACTTCGGTCTCGCGTGGGGCGGGATCGCGGGACTGCAGACCGGCTTGTCGGCCGTGCACACCACCGCCCGCGAGCGGGGACTCGCGTTCGAGTCGTTGCTGCCCCTGATGACGACCGGACCCGCGCGCATCGCGGGCCTCGAGGGGCTGGGCGTCATCGCCCCCGGCGCTCCCGCGCACCTGATGGCGTTCGCTCCTGACGAGGAGTTCACGGTGGATGCCGCGGCCCTCGAGTACCGCAACCCCGTCTCGCCCTGGCACGGTCAGACCCTCACGGGGGTCGTCCGCGAGACGTGGCTGCGCGGCGAGCCGGTCTACCGTCGCGGGGCCGCGGTGACCGAGCGTGAGGGGCGCGAGATCCTGCGCACGGCGACGGCGGTACAGGCGTGAGCGCCGCCACGGCGCCCGAGTCCGGCGCCCTGACCGCGCCGCGGATTCCCGGGGGGTCCCGTGTCCCCGCCGTGCCGATCCTGCAGCCCGGTGAGGGCCCCATCCCCGCCGCCCACTACCTCCCCGCCGCGCCCGACACCGTGCTGTGGGGACGCCTCCCCTGCGCGACCGACGCCCCCGTGCTCGAGATCTCCTCGGGCGAGAGCGTGACGATCGACACCGTGAGCCACGAGGGCATCCTCGACGACCAGGGCAAAGACCCCGCCGCGTACTTCGCCGCGCACGGTGTCGCCGCCGACGCCGTGCTCGTCGACGCGATCGAGATCGCGGCATCCGTGGCTCGAGATCCCTTCGCCGACGGACCGCACGTCGTCGTCGGCCCGGTGCACGTGAAAGACGCGCATCCCGGCGACCTGCTCAAGATCACGGTCGAGTCGCTCGTCCCGCGCGTTCCGTACGGCGTGATCTCGAACCGGCACGGCAAGGGCGCCCTCGTCGGCGAGCTGCCCCGAGGCGAGCACAACGTCAGCGTGTTCGCCGCGGTCGCCGAGCGCGATGGCATCCTGCACGGGACCCTTCCACTCGTCGATGGTGGGGATCCGGTGGTGTCGTTCCCGCTCGCGCCGTTCCTCGGCACGATGGGCGTGGCCGTCGCGGGCGAGGAGCGTCCGCACTCCGTTCCGCCCGGCACCCACGGCGGCAACATCGACATCAACCTGCTCGTCGAGGGCACGACCCTCTTCCTCCCCGTGCAGGTCGAGGGGGCGCTCGCCTACATCGGCGACCCGCACTTCGCGCAGGGCGACGGCGAGGTCGCGCTCACCGCTCTCGAGGCATCGCTGCGGGCGACCCTGCGGTTCGAGGTCATACCCGCCGACGCCGCCCGCGCCGCTTTCGGCGAGGTCACCGGCCCGTTGGTGCGGACCCCCGACTACCTCGTGCCGACCGGGATGGACCCCGACCTCGACGCCGCGATGCGCGCCTGCGTGCGTTCGTCGCTCGCGCTCCTCGGTGGGCGGTGGGGCATGGACGAGCACCTCGCCTACGCCTACCTGTCGGCGGCGACCGACTTCGACATCTCGCAGGTCGTCGACATCGTCTCGGGAGTGCACGCGCGGATCCGCGAAGCCGACTTCGCGGGTGTTCCGGCCGTGGAGCCCGAGGCCCTGGCATCCGGTCCCGAAGGAGACGCCGCATGAGCCCCGTTCTCGCCGCCGCCCTGGCCCGCGCCGAGGCCGCCGACGCAGCGGACCCGCCGTTCAGGCGGGGCGCCCCTGAGTCGGCTCCTTCCGGTCGAGTGTCCAAAACACCCGGACGATTTTCGAGGCTGTCCGGGTTTCTTGGACACTCAACGCAGCTGAGGGGCGGGCGACGCTCGTGACGGATGCCATGACCCCGCCGACCGAGACCGCCGCCGCCGGGTCGGTGCCGACCGGCCCCGCGCCCGAAGCTCCCGACACGGCGCCGATCCCCGCCGACCTCCGCGCCGCGTTCGACGCGTACGAGCGCGCGATCGTCGCGAACGACCTCGACGCGCTCGACGCCTTCTTCGCGCCCGGGCCCGACACCCTGCGCGGCGACCCGGCGGGCCTGCTCGTCGGGCACGATGCGATCAGCGGGTTCCGCTCGCTGCGAGGGGGCGTGCCCCCGCGCGACATCGCCGAGATCCACTACCGCCCGTTGTCGGCGGACGGCGATGTGGCCCTGCTCATGTCGGTCTCGCGCTTCCGCGGAGGCGGCCGCGGCCTGCAGACGCAGGTGTGGCAACGCCTCGACGGACGGTGGCTCATCACCGCGGCCCACGTCGCGCCGCGCACGCCGCCACTCGACCGGACCATCTGGCGCGGCGTCGGCGACCCCTTCCAGCAGGGCGCGTGGGAGGGACCGCTCGCGGGGCTGACCGTCGCGGTGAAAGACCTCTTCGCGATCGCCGGCTTCCGCATCGGCGCGGGCAACCCGACGTACCTCGAGCAGGCGCGTCCCGAGAAGGCCACGGCCCCCGCCGTCGCCGACCTCCTGCGCGCCGGGGCGTCGCTGCGCGGGATCGCCCGGACCGACGAGTTCGCCTACTCGATCGCCGGAGACAACGTGCACTACGGCACCCCGCCCAACGGCGCGGTGGTCGGGGCGCTGCCGGGCGGCTCGTCGAGCGGACCGGCCTCGGCCGTCGCCCTCGGTCACGCCGACATCGGTCTCGCGACCGACACCGCGGGATCGATCCGCGTGCCCGCGTCGTACCAGGGGCTCTGGGGCTTGCGCACGACCCACGACCTCGTGCCCCGGCAGGGCATGCTCCCCCTCGCGCAATCGTTCGACACGATCGGCTGGCTCACGCGCGACGGCGAGACGCTGCAGCGCGTCGCCGACTGGTGCCTGAGCTACGACGGCTCGTCCTCGACCGAGAACGTCCAGGGTGCCTCCAGGGAAGATCTCCCCTGGCGCTTCCTCGTGCCCGAGGAGATCCTCGCGTGCGTGGAGCCCGCGACCCGTGAGGCCTTCTCGCGACTGCTCGCCGGGCTCTCGGCATCCGACGATCCGCCGCCCTTCCGCGCGGTGTCGAGCGGAGACCTGGATGCCGCGTTCACGGCGTTCCGCACGGTGCAGGGCGCCGAGGCGTGGCGTAACGACGGCGAGTGGCTGCGGGCGCACCCCGGGGCCGTCGGGCCCGCCGTCGCCGAGCGCTTCGACATCGCCTCGCGCATCACCGCCGCCGACGAGGTCGCCGCGCGGAAGGACCTCGAGCCGATCGCCGCGCACCTCGCCGAGCTGGTCGACGGGGCCGTGCTGATCTTCCCGACCGTGCCCGGCCCCGCGCCGCAGCGCACCGCCGACGTCGATGCCGTGCGTGCCGCGACCCTGCGGATGACGGCGCCCGCCGCGATCGCGGGTCTTCCCGCCGTGTCGGTGCCGCTGCTCACCGTCGACGGCGCCCCGGTCGGGGTCTGCCTCGTCGCGCGCGCCGGCTCCGACATCGCCCTCGTGCGCCTGGCCCGCCGTCTGGCCGAGTCCGCCGGCACGGGGGTCGGTCGGTGACCGCCCTGTCGCGCCGCGGCCGGGCCAAACTCCTGAGAAATCTCGCCGAGGCCGTGGGGGCGGCGGCATTCGTCCCCTCCTCGGTCAGAAACTCACGAGTTACGCACCGCCCCACCGGCGGCCCGGGTCCGATCCTCCTTCCCACCACCCGTTCCCGTACCACGGAGTCCTGATGTCCCACCTCCCCGGCCCGATCGACCCGCCCGCCCGCCTGCTCATGGGCCCCGGCCCGATCTCGGCGTACCCCAGCGTGCTGCGCGCGATGGGGGCACCCCTCGTCGGCCAGTACGACCCGTTCATGACGGCGACGATGACCGAGACGCAAGAGCTGTACCGGCAGGTCTGGGCCACCGACAACGACGCCACGGTGCTCGTCGACGGGACGAGCCGAGCGGGCATCGAAGCCGCGTTGGTTTCGCTCATCCGCCCCGGCGATCGTGTGCTCGTGCCCGTGTTCGGCCGTTTCGGCCACCTCCTCGCCGAGATCGCCGAGCGCGCGCTCGCCGAGGTGCACACGATCGAGGTGCCGTGGGGACAGGTGTTCCCGGTGTCCGCGATCCGTGAGGCGATCGAGCGGGTGAAGCCGCACCTCGTCGCGTGCGTGCAGGGCGACACCTCGACCACGATGCTCCAGCCGCTCGACGAGATCGGTGAGATCTGCCGCGCCCACGGCGCTCTGTTCTACACCGACGCCACCGCCTCGCTCGGCGGCAACCCCTTCGAGATGGACGCCTGGGGCCTGGATGCCGCGACCGCGGGCCTGCAGAAGTGCCTCGGCGGCCCCTCGGGTTCGGCACCGCTGAGCCTGTCCGACCGTGCCGTCGAAGTGGTGCGCTCGCGCGCCCGCGTCGAGGCCGGGATCCGGGAGGAGGGCGACGCCTCGGCATCCGATTTCATCCGCTCGAACTACTTCGACCTCGCGATGATCCTCGACTACTGGGGGCCGCGCCGCCTCAACCACCACACCGAGGCGACGACCATGCTCTACGGCGCGCGGGAGTGCGCCCGCGTGCTGCTCCTCGAGGGTCGGGATGCCGTGATCGCCCGCCACCGGCTGCACGGCGACGCGATGCTCGCCGGCGTGGAGGGCCTGGGGCTCACCGTCTTCGGCGACGTGGCCCACAAGATGACCAACGTGGTGGCGGTGGAGATCCCGGATGCCGTGGTCGGCGACGCCGTGCGCAGCGAGCTGCTCAGCGACTTCGGCATCGAGATCGGCACCTCGTTCGGTCCGTTGCACGGCCGAGTCTGGCGCATCGGGACGATGGGCTACAACGCCCGCACCGACGCGGTGCTGACCACCCTCGCCGCTCTCGAGACGGTGCTGCGGCGCCACGGTGCGGCGGTGCCGGCGGGCGGGGGCGTCGAGGCGGCCCAGGGCGTCTACGCGGCGGCTCGGTCGTGAAGTCCGTCGTTGCGCGGGGAGCTCGCGCGTGACCACCGCCACCCGCCTGCAGGTCGCGCCCGGGCTCATCGCGTCGGCCGCGCGCCGCGTCATGGGCCGCTGCGAAGAGCTCGCCCGCGTCACCTCGACCCCCGGCTCGATCACCCGAGTCTACCTCTCGCCCGAGCACGCGCGTGTGAACCGCCTCGCCGCGGAGTGGATGCGCGAGCTCGGCATGACCACGCGCCAGGACGCGGCGGGCAACCAGGTCGGACGCCTCGCCCCCGTCGGAGCCCCCGATGCGCCGGCGCTGCTGATGGGCTCGCACCTCGACACGGTCCCGGACGCCGGACGCTTCGACGGCATCGTCGGAGTGCTGATGGCGCTCGAGGTCGTGCGGCTGATCCGTCGCATCGACGACGAGGGGACGGCATCCAGCCCCTTCCCCTTCGCTCTCGAGGTCATCGCCTTCAGCGACGAGGAGGGCACGCGCTTCGGCAAGGCCCTGCTGGGGTCGTCGGCCGTGGCCGGGCAGTGGGACGAGTCCTGGTGGGAGTTGACGGATGCCGACGGCTCGACGCTGCGCGAAGCCTTCCGCGAGTTCGGGCTCGATCCTGGTCGCGTAGACGAGGCCGCGCGGCGCCCCGAGCAGCTCGTCGGGTATCTCGAGGCGCATATTGAACAGGGGCCTGAGCTGCACCGCAGCGGGCAGGCGCTCGCGGCGGTGTCGTCGATCGCGTCGGCGCGGCGGTTCCAGCTCGCGGTCGAGGGGGAGGCCCGGCACGCGGGCGGCACGCCCTACGACATGCGCCGCGATGCCCTGCTCGGCGCGAGCGAGGCCGCTCTCGCGGTCGAGCGCATCTGCCGGGGTGAGCACCACATCGTGGGTACCGTAGGCCAGCTCGAGGCCTTCCCCGGAGCCGTCAACGTCGTGCCGGGCGAGGCGCACTTCTCTCTCGACCTGCGCGGAGAGTTCGACGACTCCCGCGACCACGCGTGGGACGAGATCGCACGCGAACTTGACGCCATCATGGGCCGTCGCGGGCTCCGCTGGACCGCGCGCGAGGTGCACAGCGCCCCGGCCGTGTTCTGCGCACCCCTGCTGCAGGACGTGGTGCGGGCGGGCATCGGCGGCGAAGCACCGACCCTCTTCAGCCGTGCGGGCCATGACGCGATGTCGATCGGCGCGATCACCGAGGTCGGCATGCTGTTCCTTCGCAACCCCGACGGCATCAGCCATCACCCCGACGAAGCCGTGGCCGGAGCGGATGTGGCGGCGGGGATCCGCGCGCTGGCCGAGGCGGTGCTGCACTTGGGGGCCGAGCGGCGCTGAGTTCCTCGTCGATCAGCGAGATGCCCGGGCAGTCGACATCGGTATCGCTCTTCGCCGTGACCGTGCTGTGCGGTGAGCAAGATCGACCGGCGTGGTCACCTGGCTGTACCTTCGCGGTGCGTTTGTGGTGCGAAACCGAACGGTTTCGCACCACCGTGCGTCAGGTCTTGATGAGGTGTCGCAGTGCTCGGGCTGCGGCGACGAGCTTGTTGAGCTTGTTCGGCAGTTTGACTTTGCCGAAGCTGTCGCTGGCGACCGGGCCGGCGAGGTGGTTTTGCAGGCGGCGGAAGCTGTCGATCTGGCGTGTCAGTAGGTCGATGTCCACGACGTCTTCGTTGGTTTCCGCGAGGAGGTAGAGGGGGCCGGTGACGAGGGCGATCGCGGGGATGCGGTGGTCGTAGAGCGGTTCGCCTTCGCCGAGGTGGATGAGGGCGCCGGGCTTGACGGGATGGCCGGTCGGGTCGACGCC
Source organism: Microbacterium sp. 1154 (assembly GCF_031455375.1). NCBI lineage: Bacteria > Bacillati > Actinomycetota > Actinomycetes > Micrococcales > Microbacteriaceae > Microbacterium > Microbacterium sp. 1154. The sequence continues at coordinate 791,217 of NZ_JAVDSN010000001.1, forward strand.
GTTCCACGTCGCGCGGGCCAGATCCGCGAGTTCCTTGGTGGTGGCGTAGAGCAGTTCGGGTTCGAGTTTCCCGGTGGGGCCGTAGGTGCCGGTGGCGGGGTCGACGTCGTAGTGCTTCGCGCCGAGGTGTTCGATCGCCAGGCCAGCGACGGCGTGTAGCGGACTCCCGGTTGACCACATCTCTGGGTGCGCGTCCAGCCAGGCGGTGGTGGCTTGGCCGTGGGAGGTGACGGCGGGGATGCGGAGGTGTCCGGCGGTGTAGATGAACACGATGGTGCGGTTGTGGGGCGCTGCTGCGGCGTCACGCGCGAGGGTGAGTAGTCCGATGTGGCCGTTCTCTTCGACGGCGTTGCCGCCGTCGCTGTGGGTGACTACCAGGATTGCTTCGTGGGCGTCGCTCCCGGAGCCGGGGGAGACAGCCCAGAGGGTGTCCATCGTGGCGCCGGGCACTCGCTCGGCGGCGAGGACGACTGTGGCGGTGGCGCCGGCTTCGGCCGCGGCGACGAGCGCGTCGGCTTCGGACTCGGGAGCCCACACGGCCGGGATGCCCTGGTAGTCACGGGTGAACGGCAGGTACTGCGCGTGCGCGGCCCCATCGGGTAGGTCACGCCAGACAGCGATCACCGCTCGCACCCCGGCTGCGCACGCCTTCGCCAGATCGGTGCCGCCAAGCTCTGACCCGACAACGGGGTTGGCGATCGAATCGAACGGATAGGTGCCGTCCCACGTGTCGACCAAGAGGGAGGAGGGGACGTCGATGTTGCGCATCTCCACCAGGGCGATCTTCCCCGCAGCGTTCGCCCACTTCTTGCGTCGTCCGCGCAGGAGGACGAGGGGCGCCGTGACGCCCTCCGGGGGTGTCTCGCCGGAGTAGGGCCACGCCGAGGAGAGTTTCACCGCGCGGCCGGCGACGGTGAGCGCGACGTTTTCCGGGGACACGTCCCAGCGTTCGAAGGAGTGCGGGTCACGGTGCACCTGGTAGCCCAGGTCGGTGAGGTCTTGAGCGACGTCTTCGATGAGCGCGTGGTGCGCGCTAGTGGCGGAGTTGCGCGGGCCGAGTTCGTGCAGTCGACGGATCCGTGCGGCGTAGTCAGTCATGAGACCTCCTGAACGTGAGCGCTCGGGAGAACAAGGGGTGGTGTGACATGCGCGAGGGCGTTGTTCAGTGCGGGTAGGTCGATGCCGCGCGCGGCGAGCTGAGCAGCACCATCGGTAGACGCTTGGGCAATGCGGGGCGCGACCGCCTCCGCCGCCTCGAGGCCGGCGGGGGTGAGGCGGACGAGCACGCGGCGCCTGTTCGCCTCGTCAGGGCGCCGCTCGACAAGTCCGCGGTTTTCGAGGTGGCGCACCCGGTGGGTTACCGACCCCGCCGTGATGAAGAGCTGTGCCTGAAGGTCGCCCATCGCGATGTCCACCGGCGAGTACCTCCACAGCACGAACAGAACGTCCCACTCCCAAAGGTCCAGCTCACTCCCCGCCAACACCACTGCCGAGTAGGCGGCGAGGGTGCGGTGCGCGAGAAACAGTCGCCGGTTCAGCTCCAACGCCGACAAGTCCGCGTCGGGGAACCGAGCACCCCAGGCCTTCAAAACCTCATCCATGGCGTCTGTCATGACACCTCCAAAACTTTTATATCAAAATGTCGCGTACAGCATGCGCCTTGCTTTCCTCACGTCATCTGTACGGGGCAGGTGTGCTGCAGTACCGATCGGTTTCACGCCTCCGCGGGACCGTCGACGGGGCGCCGCAAATTGGCGGGCCCGCCAGGCGCGAGTCGCTAGCCTCGTTAGAACAGCGAGTTCAGCTCGCCGTAAGCGACGGCCGGGGCCAAGGGCCCATACGTGCCAGCAGTCAGCAGCTCGGTAGCGGCCGATCGAGCAATCTCGTACGCGGCCTGTGCCATGCCCGAGCCGACGCTCACGCGGGCCACTCCGAGTTCCGAGAGCTGCGCGGTGTTCGGGGAGCCGGGACCTACCATCACGTTCAGCGGGCCGTTGATCGCCTCAGCCAGCGCCCTGATCGTGTCGGCGTCGCCAACTCCGGGTACGAAGACACCGTCTGCTCCTGCTTCGAGGTACCGGTGCGCTCGGTGGAGGGTCTCAACGAGGCGCTGCTCCGGCGTGACCAGGCCGGCGAGGTACACGTCCGTCCGCGCGTTGATGAACATCGGCACCCCGGCGCGATCCGCTGTGCGTCGAGCCGCGCCGATACGAGCTATCAGCTCTGCTGGGGGCAGTGCGCCGTCCTCGATGTTGATGCCGACCGCACCGGCCTCGAGAACGGCGTCGACCGTCTGCTCCACGCCGTCTGCGTCATCGGCGTAGCCGGCTTCGATGTCAGCGGTGACCGGCACGGTGACCGCGCTTGCGATCCGAGCGAGTGCCGCGATGGCCTCCTCGCGCCCGAGCGCGTTACCGTCCGCATGACCGAGTGACCATGCGACACCTGCGCTGGTGGTAGCGATGGCTGGCGCACCCGCGCTCTCGACGAGTCGGGCGCTTGCTACGTCCCAGGCGTTGGCGAGAAGGAGCGGGTGTGCGGGGTTCTGGTGCAGCATGTGGAAGGCGGCGGCCTGCGTGGTTCTGTCGTTCACCTGCTCAGTTCATCCGAGCCGCGGTCCCGTTTCTGGCGGATATCGGACGACGCGGTCAGCGTTACAGCGGTCTCGATAGCCGATCGCTAGACGAGACGTCCGGCTGTGCCTCGTGACCGTGGTCAGCGATGGAGCTCGACGCCATCATGGGTCGTCGCGCGTTCCGCCGGACGGCCCGCGAGGTGCACAGCGCCCCGAGGCCGTGCTGCACCTCGGGGCCGAGCCGCGCTGAGTTCCGCGTCGAGCGTGATTCCCGGGCGGTCGCGACCGCTGTCGTAGCCCGCCCGTGCGCATGCCGCGCGGGCGCCCGGTGCAGGCCACGAGAACGCGGGTGGCCCCCTCGGTCATCGGGCGCCCTGCGGAAGAATCGAGTCATGACCCCCACCCCTGACGTCCTCGAACTCCTCGCTTTCGCCGCCGAGCCCGGCGGCGGCAATCCCGCGGGTGTGGTCCTGGATGCCGTGGGTCTCAGCGACGCGGAGATGCAGCGGATCGCGGCCGACCTGGGGCATCCCGAGACCGCGTTCGTGGGCGCCCGCGAGGGGCGCCGCGTCGCCGTGCGCTACTTCTCGCCTGACGATGAGGTGCCGTTCTGCGGGCACGCGACCGTCGCGACCGCCGTCGCGCTCGCCGAGGTCGAGGGGCCGGGGTCGTTCGTGTTCGACACCGCCGCCGGGGTCGTCGAAGTGACGACCGAGCGCGGAGCAGAGGGGCGTGTGACGGCCGGATTCACGAGCGTCGAGCCGTACGTCGTCGACCTCGAAGCAGACGTCGCCGACCGCCTGCTCGGCCTTCTCGGGCTCTCTCACACGGACCTCGACGAGCGGATGCCGCTGGCCCAATCGTTCGCAGGCAACCTGCACCCGGTCGTCGCCGTGCGGGAGCAGCACACGTTCGATTCCTTCACGTTCGCGCCCGCACCCGTGCGCGCTCTGCTCGACGAGCGCGGATGGAAGGGCACGATCATCGTCGTCCATGTCGACGCTGCGATCGCCGACGGCGTGGTGATCGAGGCGAGGAATCTCTTCCCGGTGGCCGACATCACCGAGGACCCCGCGACGGGATCCGCGGCGGCGTCGCTCGGCGCGTATCTGCGCGACCGCGTCGGCCTCCCGGCTCCGTTCGGATTCAGCGTCCGGCAGGGTCGACACATCGGTCGGCCGAGCGTGCTGGACGTCGAGGTTCCGGCATCCGGTGGCGTCGTCGTGCGGGGCTCGGCGACGCCCCTCTGATCCGCGCCGGCGGGTCGTGCCCTCCCCGGAAACGGGAGGGCGCGGCAGGGGCCACCCCGCGGACGGGGCTGCCACTCACATGACGGCCGACACGCTCTGCAACCGCATGGGGCGCGACTCGGACCGCGACCGAACCGACCCGGTGCCGGGGCCTCCGCTCACATGATCCAGATGCGCTCGCCGTGGTGCACGTCGAAGCACTCGTACGGGCCGAGGTCGTCGATCGCCCTCACGACCGTGCCGTTCTCGAACGTCAACGCGAGGCTCGAGGGCGCGTCGACCCGCACTGCCGTCACGGTCAGCGCGAGCAGGTCGAGCAGCGGCGCCGCGAGAGCGCGGGAGTCTTCGGCGGATCTCTCGTCGCCGCCCGGGACGGTCACGGCGAGCGGCCCCTCGACGTCGAGGCCCACGCCTTCGTCGAAGAACAGCGACACCTTGTAGCGGCCGAAGGTCACGGCATCCAGGCGTCGCCCCTCGAAGAAGTCGAACGTCTCGTCTGCGGGAATGCCGTACACAGCGGTCAGCCTAGGCGGCGTCACCGCCGGCCAGCCGCCACACGCGGTCGCGCGAGAACGGCAGCTCGTACCCGCGTCGCCCGAGCGCGCGCGAGACGGCGTTGCCGATCGCGGCTCCCACGGGGTTGTACGGCGACTCGCTCATCGACTTCGCGCCGAACGGACCCAGGGTGTCGTCGGTCTCGGCGAAGTACACCTCGGTGTCGGGCACGTCGGCGAACTGCGGCACGCGGTAGGTGCGGAACACCGGGTTCTGCACGACGCCGTCCTCGAGGTACACCTCTTCGTACAGCGCCCCGCCCAGGGCCTGAGCGGCGCCGCCCTCGATCTGCCCGCGGCACTGGGCCGGGTTGATGACGACTCCCGCGTCGGCCGACTGGATCGACTGCAGCACCTTCACCGTTCCGGTTTCGGGGTCGACCGCGACGCGCACCGCGTGCACGTTGAACGCGAGCGACCGGAAATCGCCGAACTCCGCGCCGTCCGCGGTGAGTTCTCCCGCGCCCCCGGCCTCGACGATCCGCGCCCACGAGACGATCTCGCCTCCGGATCGGATTCCGGATGCCACGACCTCAGCCTCCGTGGCATCGCTCCGCGTGAGGTCGGCGGCGATCGCGAGCATCCGCCGCTTCAGCGCGAGGCAGGCGCCGTACAACGCCTTGCCGGCGACCACCGTTCCCGCCGAGGCGAAGGCCCCGGTGTCGTGGCGCACCGCGTCGGTGTCGGCGGCCCACAGCTCAAGCCGGTCGGGGGCCGCATCGAAGACGGTCGCGGCGATCTGCCGGTGCACGGTCGAGGTGCCGTTGCCGAACTCCGCCGTGCCGACGCGCAACAGGTAGGTGCCGTCGGGGCGCAGGGTCGCGCTCGTGTGGGCGATGTGCCCGCGTGGCGCCATGGTCGCGATCATCGCGGCGGCCATGCCCTCGCCGACGAGCCAGCCCGCCGGGGCCTCGGCGCCGTTGCCGCGCCGCAGCGCCTCCTGCGCGAGGTCGAGGCACTGGTCGAGACCGTAGCTGCCCCAGATGAGGTCTTCCTCGTGGGGCTCCTCGCCGTCGTCGGGGTGCAGGGAGTCGCCCTCTCGGACGGCGTTGATGCGGCGCAGGTCGAAGGGGTCGATGTCGAGCGCTTCCGCGAGGGCGTCCATCGCCGACTCGACCGCGAAGACCACCTGCCCGAGCCCGTACCCGCGGAACGCTCCCGACGGCGGGTTGTTCGTGTAGACCGCCTCGGCATCGATCCACTTCACCGGAACCCGGTACAGCGTCGTCGATTCGGCGCACGAGTGGAAGAGCACGCCGATCGCGTGGTTGCCGTAGGCCCCGGTGTCGCTCAGCACGTCGATCTTCATCGCGGTGAGGGTGCCGTCGGCATCCGCTCCCAGCGTCGTCTTCACGCGCATCGGATGCCGCAGCGAGGCCCGCACGAACTGATCGGTGCGCGAGAACTCGTAGGCGACGGGCCGCCCGAGCTTCAGCACGGCGAGGGCGGTGAGGTCCTCGGTGAAGAGCTCCTGCTTGCCGCCGAAGCCGCCGCCCACGCGCGTCGCGTACACGCGCACACGGTCGCGCTCCAGGCCGAACACGTGCGCGAGTTCGTCGCGGGCGAGGAACGGCACCTGGGTCGATGAGCGGATCACCAGGCGCCCCTCGTCGTCGAGCCAGCCGACCGCGCCGTGCGTCTCGAGGGCCGCGTGCGTGACGCGCGACGACCTCCACTCGCCGGTCACGGTGGTGTGGCTGGCATCCAGGGCAGCCTCGATGTCACCGCCGTGGCCCACGTGGAACCCGGCCACGACGTTGCGGCCGGCATCCATCACGCGTTCGTCGGGTGTGCGGTCGGGATGCAGCAGGGGAGCACCGGGCTGACGCGCCTGCTCGGGGTCGAAGACCGCGGGCAGCACCTCGTACTCGATGGTGATCGCTCGGCATCCGGCATCCGCGGCTTCCGCCGTCTCCGCGACGACCGCCACGACCCGCTGGCCGACGTGCCGCACGACGTCGTCGAGCATGCGCGTGTCGTCGGGGTCGTCGGTGCGGTGCTCGTGGCGCCCGGTCGAGTACCGCACGGCGGGGACGTCTTCGTGGGTGAACACGGCCACGACCCCGGGTACCGCGAGGGCATCCGCGGTGTCGATCGAGACCACGCGGGCGTGCGCGTGCGGCGAGGTCACGACGCGCAGCACGAGCGGCGGACCGCCGGGCACGGGTTCGTCGAAGGTGAACGGCTCGCGCCCCTGGACGATGCGCCGAGCGGCCTCGGGAACGGCCGAGGCTCCGACGCGTCCGGCCGAGAAGGAGGCTCCGGATGCCACGGTCTCGCCGTGGCCGTCGCACGAAGCGCCGCACGAGGGCTCGGGGATTCGCGCCCCCGTCTCGCGCACCGGCCCGAGCACCGACTCCCGGATCGCCTCGCGGATCGGGCGGTACCCGGTGCAGCGGCAGAGGTTGCCCTTCATGCGGCGGTCGAGGTCGGGCAGGTCGTCGGCGGTGAGAGTGGATGCCGTGACGCTCATGCCCGGCGTGCAGAAGCCGCACTGGAAGCCGAAGCCGGTCGCCAAGGCTTCTTGTACGGGGTGCAGCTCGTCGCCGGGCGCCAGGCCTGCGGCCGTGGTGATCGCGCGGCCCTCGAGTCGCATCGCGGGGATGATGCACGAATGGGTGGGCGTGCCGTCGAGCAGCACCGAGCACGCGCCGCAGTCGCCCGCGTCGCAGCCCTTCTTGACCTCGACGTGGCCGGTCTCGCGCAGCAGCGTACGGGCACTCTGACCGGGGCGGGGGTCGACCTCGACGGGGGAGCCGTTGACCTCGAACCTCACGCGACGCCTTCCTGCAGCTCGCGCGCGAAGCGCGCGCGCAGTCGTTCCGCGAGCACGACGCTGACGCCCCGACGCCAGTCCGCACTGCCCAGGGGGTCGGTGTAGAAGTCGCTCGCGGCGGCGACGGCATCCCGCAGCTCTCCCGCTCCAGGCACGTGCGAGAAGCGCAGCACGCGGGGCCGACGCACCGCGGCCGTCACGACGAACACCGCGGTGCCGTCGGGGTCGACGCGAGCCGTGACGACGGCGCCGGATCGGCCGAGTTCGGCCAGCGCGATCTTCTGCAGGCCGACTCGTGCCGTAAGCGCATGCAGGGGGATGTCGAGGGCGCGCACGACCTCACCGGGCGCGAGGGAGGTCGCCGCGTTGTCGACGACGAGCTCGGCCACGGCGATCCGTCGCTCGCCGCCGTCGGGCGTCCAGATCAGGGCCGTGGCGTCGAGGGTCGACAGCAGCGCGATCATGGCTCCGGCCGCGAACGCCTGGCAGACGTTGCCGCCGACGGTGGCGGTGTTCCAGATCTTGAACGAGGCCAGCAGCGCGTCGGCGCAGGGGCGCGCCAGGGCGAGCGAGGACCAGGCCGGAGGAGCTTCGCGTTCGACCCACGAGAGGAGCCGTGCGATCGTGCAGGTCGCGCCGATGCGAAGGCCCTCGTCAGTGACTTCGAGGTCGCGCCAGTCCAGGGTCGTCAGGTCGACGAACCCCGTGGTGCCGGGCTGCGGCTCGCTCATGATCCAGGTGCCGCCGGCGAGGACGACCTCTCCCGGTGCGAGGGCGAGATCGGCGCGCGTGCGGGCGGCGCGGTACGAGGTGACGGTCGTGATGTCCATGTCTCAGCCCGCCAGGATCCGGCCCGACCAACGGCCGTCGGCGAGTGTGTAGTGCTGGCGCGTGCTCTGACCGATCGGGTCGCCGCGCCAGAACGTCAGCGTCACCGGGCGCAGCCGGAATCCGACCCACCGCTCGGGCGGGTCGAGCGCGGGGTGGGCGTCGGAGAACTCCGCCCACAGGTGGTGCCGGGCGTCGACCGGAAGGTGGGCGTTCTCGTGCGTGTTCAGCCACGCGAGCAGCTGCAGATACCGGGACCGTTCGCGATAGACGGCCGCCGCCTCGGCGGTGCTCACCCGCTCGACGATCCCGCGCAGGACGAGTTGGCGCCCGATCTCGGGCCACGCGACGGCCATCGCGGCGACCGGGTTCGCGGCGATCTCGGCGACCTTCGCGCTGGCCGAATCGGTGTGGAAGCAGACGCCCGCGGCATCCCGGTCGCTGATCAGCACATGGCGGAGAGACGGGATGCCGTCGAGCCCCACCGTCGAGAGGGCCGCGAGCGGCCGCAACTCCCCGTCGTGGGGAGGGAGCCACCGCTGCATCAGCGCAAGAGGGTCGTCGACGAGCACGTCGATGTCGTCGACGTCGGAACCGAACGTGGTGCCGGCCGTGATCATGGCCACCTCCGGGGGCTGCAGCGGGTAGGCCCGAGCGTAGGCAGCCCGCGTTTCGGCGATGTTGCCGCTATGAACATTCGTCGAAACACGCGCTCCCTACACTCCGGTCATGACCCTGCTTCCCGTGATCGACGCGTGCCCCAAGCACATGGAGTACGGCCCCTGCGGCGGGGTCGGATTCGACGGTTCGTGCGAGATCGACGCGACCCGTCGCTGCGCCTTCCTCCCTCGTCCGACCGTTCCGTGGGCGGGCGTCGATCGCGCGGTGGTTCCCTCGCCCGCGGCCCGCACGATCGCCGGGGAGCAGACCCTCGCCGCACTCGGAACCCGTCCCTGGGTGGTGGCCGACCTCCCCGCGCGGGCGCTGAGTGTCCCGTCGATCGACGCGTGCGCGGCCGTGCTCACGGGCGAGGTGGATGCCGTCCTCGCCGGCGACGCGGGAAGCGCGAGGGTGCAGTTCCCGCCGGCGTATCGCGCGCACCTGCTGCAGCGACGCGGACTGCGCGTGTGGACCGGGCTGAACATGCGCGACCGCAACCGCGTGGCGATCGAGGGAGAGCTTGCGGCCCTGGCCGTCGAGGGGGTGGCGGGCGTGCACTGCGTCACCGGCGACCACACGCGCACCGGCCATCGCCCCGATGCGGCTCCCGTCTTCGACCTCGACTCCACCGAGGCCGCGGCCCTCGCCCGCGCCTCGGGGCATGTCGTCTCGGTCGCCGCGTCTCCCGCCGCACCGCCCGTCGACCGTCGCGCCGCGCGACTGCGCGAGAAGGTGCGTGCCGGGGCCGACGTCTGCTTCGTGAACCACGCCGGCGGGGCCGAGCCCGTGCGCCGGTTCATCGACGAGGTCGCAGACGGCATCCGATTCATCCCGTGCGTGCCGGTGGTCGTCGACCACGCCTCGGCCGACCTGCTGGAATCGTTCACGACCCTGGTACTGCCCGAGGGGTTCCTCGAACGCGTGCGCGGCGCCCGCGACCCGCGGGCCGAGGGGATCGCCCTCGCCGTCGCTCTCGCTGAGGAGATGCTCGCGCTGCCCGGCGTCGTCGGGGTGAACCTGTCGGGCGGGCGTGACGGCGCCGAGGAATCATTCGCCGAGGCGATGGCGGAGGTGGCGCGGCGGCTGCGGTGAGGCCCTACCGTGGGTCGCGGCGGGCCATACTCCTGAGATTCCGCCGGTCGGGTGCCGCGGCGCGCCGATTCCCCGCGGCTCGAGCCGGCGCGGCTGACGTTTCTCAGGAGTTCCGCCCGGCTCGGGCGCGGCCACGCGCCCGCGTCAGTGCATGATCATGCCGCCGGTGACGTTGATCGCCTGACCGGTGAGGTAGCCGCCCGCGGGCGACGCGAGGAAGTGGGTGACCCCGGCCACGTCCTCGGGCGCCCCCAGTCGCCCGAGCGGCGACTTCGCGCTCCACGTGCGCACGTCGTCTTCGGAGCGGGTGTCGGCGCCCATGTCGGTGAGCACGTAACCGGGGCACACGGCGTTGACGCGCACACCGTGGCATCCCCACTCCTGGGCCCCCGCGCGCGTCAGCGCGACGACCGCGGCCTTCGATGCGGCGTAATGTCCCTCGCCGCCGCCGCCCTGTTTGGCGGCCATGCTGGCGATGTTGACGATCGCGCCGGAACGCGCCTCGAGCATCACGGGCACCGCGGCCTGCATGGTCACGAGCGTCGCTCGGGCGTTGATGTCGAGCACGAGGTCCCAGTCGTCGACCGTGATGTCGAGCAGCGACACGTGCTGGAACACCCCGGCGCAGTTCACGAGCACGTCGACCCCGCCGAGCGCGGCGATCGCCTCGCCGACCGCCCGCCGCGTGTCGAGGGGATCGCGCAGGTCGACGGAGAAGAAGAGGGATGCCGTGTCTCCGGCGGGAGGCCGACGATCGAGCACCGCGACCCGGGCGCCGTCCGTCAGGAACCGTTCGACGATCGCGGCGCCGATGCCGCCGGATCCTCCCGTGACGATGACGCGCTGGGACATGACGCTCCTTCCTTGGGGCGTCGGGTCGCCCTGGCCGCACGGTACGCCGAGCGGGTGCATCGTCCGAAGACGCCCGTGTTTCCGCGGCGTAACGCTTCGCCGGTCGCGTCGGGTCATCGGCATCCGTGGTTCTACGCTCGGCTCATCACCCGACCAAGCCTCAGGAGAGCCGTGCCCGTTCACCCCGCCATCACCGACCCCGCCGTGCGCGCGCACCTCGAGCGACTCTCGGCTCGAGCGGGCACGATCCCCTCGGGAGCGACGGATGCCGAGGGCGACGACGTCGCGCGCATCGCGGAGCTGCGAGCGAATCCGTCGTGGGTCCGCCTGCCCGACGACGACGCCCTCGAGTCGATCGACCTGGACGCCGACGGCCTGGCCCTGCGCCTGTACCGCCCGCGCGCGGGACAGCGCGGAACCCTCGTCTTCGCCCACGGAGGCGGATGGGTGGCGGGCGACCTCGACAACAACGACGCCCTGTGCCGCGCCCTCGCACTCGCCACCGGAACCCAGGTGCTCAGCGTCGACTACCGCCTCGCGCCCGAGCACCCCTTCCCCGCCGGGCTCGACGACCTCGACCGGGCCCTGCACTTCGCCGCGACCGGGGCGGAGGGACTCGTCGACCCCGCCCTCCTCGGCGTCGCCGGACACAGCGCGGGCGGCAACCTCGCCGCGGCTCTCGCGCTGCGCTCGCGGGAGGGCCGGGCTCCCGGCATCCGGTGCCAGGTGCTGTTGTGCCCGGTGCTCGACGCGCCCGACCCGACCCGGCCGAGCTACCGCGCCCACACCGATAATCTGCCGCTCACCGCGAAGGGGATGCAGTGGTACTGGGGGCTGTACGTTCCGGATGCCACGGACTCGGTGCCCGCCGGAGCCGCGCCGCTGCGCGCCGCCGACCTCGTCGGATCCGCGCCGGCGGTGATCGTCGCGGCCGAGGTCGACCCGCTGTCGGACGAGGCCCAGGAGTACGGCGACCGGCTCGCGGCATCCGGGGTCGCCGTCGACCTCGTGCGGCGCGAGGGGGTACCGCACCTGTTCCTCGTGTTCCCGTCGACGCCCGCGCGCGACGAGGTGCTGGCGCAGATCGCGCCGGCCGTGCGCCGCGCGTTCGCCTGAGGCCCCGGGGCCGCACCCCCCCCCGCGCCCTGCCGCGCCCCCGCCCCCGCGTCGCGCGCCGCGCCCGCCCCGCCGCTACCGCCGCCGCCCCACGACGTTGAGTGTCCAAAACACCCGGAGGCCTTGAAAATTCGTCCGGGTTTCTTGGACACTCAACGTCGCGAACGGGAGGGTCGCGAACGGGAGGGCCGCGAACGGGGCGGGCCGCGAACGGTGCCGACCCGTCCGATTGAGTGTCCACAACACCCGGACGCCGTGAGAATGCGTTCGGGTGTCTTGGACACTCGACGCGGTCGCCGGCTGCTCCCGACCCCGCAAACAACCCGCCACCCGCCTGGAACACCGCGGAAACACGCCATTGTTACCGTGATCAACATGTCGCTCCTGGTCACGAACGCACGCCTCATCACGGTCCCCGCGGGCACCGACGACCCCGGCTACATCGAGCGCGGGTACATGCTCGTGCGCGACGGCCGCATCGCCGCGATCGGCGCGGGCGACCCCGCCCCCGGCCTCACCGCCGACGAGACGCTCGACGTCGCCGGCAAGTTCGTCGCCCCGGGCTTCGTCTCGTCGCACAGCCACCTCTTCACGAGCGGTTCGCGCGGACTCGGCGTCGACCAGACGCTCTACGGCTGGTGCACCTCGATGTTCAGCGTGCTCAACAACGCCTCGCCCGACCAGATCTACTGGGCGACGCTGCACGGCTCGCTCGACTTCCTCGCCAACGGCGTGACCACGGCGTACAACTTCACCGACCCGCTGCTGCCGTGGGAGCCGATGGTCGACGGCAAGCGCGCCGACGGCGGCGGACAGCTCCGCGACCACGCCTGGCACACGCGCCAGGCCGACGGATGCCACGACGCCGGCCTCCGCTTCGTCGACTCGATCGCCCTGGATGCCACCGTCGGCACCGACGACGAGATCTTCGCCCGCTTCGAGGCCTCGCTCGACCACGTTCTCGCCATGGACCCCGACATCGCGCTCGGCGCCTCGATCATGGGCCAGGTGCAGTGGTCGACGCGGCCCGACGCCGCCGAGATCGAGGTCGCCGTCATGGACCGCTTCGGGGTCACCAACCAGGCGCACTTCCTCGAGACGTACGAGGCCATCGAGCACCAGCAGACCAAGTTCCAGCTGTACAAGAACGCCGGAGCTCTCCGCCCCGGCATGATGTTCGGCCACTTCATCCAGACGACTCCCGAGATCATCGCGGATGCCGCGGCGGGCGGCGCCAGCATGTCGTGGCAGCCCGCGTCGAACGGGCGCCTGGCGTCGGGCATCGCCCACGTTCCCGAGATGCTCGAGCAGGGCATGAAGGTCGGCATGGGCCTCGACGACCAGGCCTGCACCGACGTCGCCGACCCGTGGCAGAACATGCGCATGGGCATGTTCATGCAGCGCGCCCGCACCCACGACCCGCTGTCGATGATGCCCGAGCGCGTCCTGCGCCTGCACACCCTCGGCGGCGCGGAGATCATGGGCGTCGATGACCGCGTCGGCAGCCTCGAGGTGGGCAAGTTCGCCGACTTCGTGGTCGTCGACCCGCGCACCCCCGACATCGGCCCGCTCTGGAACCCCGTGCGCAGCTACGTGCTCGCCTGCGGCCTGCGGAACCTGCAGCAGGTGTACGTCGGCGGCAAGCTCGTCAACGACCGGGGCGTCTCGACGAACCCGCTTGCCGAAGAGGCCACGCGCGTCCTGCACGAGGAGCTGCCCGCTCTGGCCGAGGAGTTCGGCGTCATCCTCTAGCCCGCGCCGACTCGCGCCGGCCCGCGCCGGCCCGCCCCGGCTCGCGCTGGCCCGCGCTAGCTCGCGCTGGCTCGCGCCGACTCGCGTCGGCCCGCGTCGGCCCGCGCCGGCCCGCGACGGGCCGCCCCGGCCGCGGCCGTCGGGCCCCGGCATCCGGGGTCTCTCCCGCCTATCCCGTCGAGTGTCCAGAACATGCCGCAGAGGCCTGGGCCCACCCGGCGTGTCTTGGACACTCAACGCTCCGCCGCACACTGAGTGTCCGAAACACCCGGACGCGATGGCGCGGTCGTCCGGGTTTCTTGGACACTCGACGTACCGCACACCCGACGTCCGCGGGGCGCACCCTCGCGTTCGCGAGGCGGGCATGCGACCCTGGGGGCATGCGCCGACGCATCGCGGGTCTCGACGTCCACACCTCGCTCGACGACCTCGCCGGCCGCGACGTCCTCCTCTGGCACCACGGCTCCCCGCAGACCGGTGCCATCCTCGCGCCGGTGCAAGCCGTCGCCGATGCCCACGGCCTCGCCGTCGTCTCCGTCGCCCGCCCCGCCTACGCCGGGTCGGACCGTCGCCCCGGCCGGACCGTCGCCGACGTCGCCGCGGGCCTCGTTCCCGTGCTCGACGCTCTGGGGGTGGCATCCGTCGTCTCCGTGGGTGCGTCCGGCGGCGGACCGCACGCCCTCGCGTGTGCGGCGGCCATACCCGGTCTCGTCGGCGAGGTCGTCACGTTCGCGAGCCCCGCACCGTTCTCGGGCGACGACTCCTGGTTCGAGGGCATGCGGGCCCCCGGCGGGCTTCGAGCCGCGGTCGAGGGCGAGGCGGCCCGCCGCCGGTTCGCCGAGACCGACACGTTCGATCCGGAGCAGTTCGTGGATGCCGACTTCGCGGCCCTCGAGGGGGAGTGGGCCTCGCTCGGAGTCGATGCCGGCGCCGCCGAGGCGGAGGGCCCCGACGGGCTCATCGACGACGACCTCGCGTTCACGCGGCCGTGGGGTTTCGATCTCGCCGGGGTGTCGGCATCCGTCCTGCTCGTGCAGGGGGAGCGCGATCGCGTCGTTCCTCCCGCTCACGCACGCAGGTTGAAGGCGGCCCTCCCTCACGCGACGCTCGACCTGCACCCCACCGACGGTCACGTCTCGGTGCTGCGGCACCTGGGCACCGCGCTCTGCCGTTGAGTGTCCGAAACACCCGGACGCTATGCCGCAGTCTTCCGGGTTTCTTGGACACTCAACCCGCTGGACCCTCGGCGTCGCGCTCGCTCGGCGTTCCGCTTGATCGGCGTTCCGCTCCCTCCGAGGCCCGCGGCCCGCGGGGCGGGCGTCCCACTCCCCGACGCGTCAGCGACGCCGTGCCACCCGCAGCAACCCTTCGCCCGCCGCCGCGACCGCCGCGGCCAGCGCCAGCGACACCGCGATGGTGACCAGGGCCGTGGCGGGGCCCGTGGCATCCAGGGCCGCTCCGGCGATCACGCCGCCGATCGGCACGCCCAGCGACATCGCCGCGGTCGGATACGCGAGGGTCTCAGTCACACGACCCTCGGGGGCGCGGGCGGATGCCACGAGGATGCCCGACACCATCACCGGCGATACCGCGAGCCCGAGCAGCAGGATCACCCCGAACAGCGCCGGCGCGGATCCCTGCGCGAACGGCAGCGCGAGGGCGACGGCGCAGGCCAGGGCCGCGAAGAGGATGTACCGCGCGGCGGGTGAGAGCTTCCAGGTTCGCGCTCCCGTGATGACCGAGCCGATCGCGATCGCGACGGCCAGCGCGCTGAAGGCCGGGCCCGCGAGCCAGGGGCGTTCGCTCAGCTCCGCCCAGCCGACGAGGCTCACGTCGAACGCGCCGAAGACACCGCCGAGCGCGATGCAGGCGATCGCGATGGGGATCACCCCCGCGGGCGGGAGCACCAGCCCGCGCCGGGGACCGTGCGGGGCGGGATCGGGCTGGGTGCCCCGCTGCGCGGCGAGCCACACCCCGCCGATCACCCCGAGCCCCAGTGAACCGAGCATCGCGATCGCGGGGTCGAGGGTCGCGGCGACCGCGGTGATGGCCGGCGGCCCCGAGATGAACACCATCTGATCCGCGATGGTCTCCAGGGCGAGCGCGGCCGTGCGCTGCGACGGAGGGGCGAGCACCGTCCACCGCGCCCGCACGGCCGAGGTGAGGTCGGGAGTCGCCGCTCCCGTGACGAACGCGGCGACGAGCCAGGTCCAGAACGGCGCGCCCGTCAGCACGAGGGCGAGGAATCCGGATGCCGCGAGCACGAGGCATCCGAGGGACACCAGGATGACGCGGGCCTGTCCGTGCCGATCCATCCGCGACGACCACAGCGGGGCCGCGATCGCCATGCCGACGACCAGTGGTGCGACGACGAGCCCGGCCGAGGCGAAACTGCCGGTCGTGGCCGAGACCAGCAGGATGATGCCGAGCGAAAGGGTCGCCCGGGGGAACCGCGCGAGGATGCCGGCGGCGACGAAGGTCCGCGCCCCGGGCAGGCGCAGCACCTGGCCGTAGGCCCGGACGCCCTGCGCCGGCTCGGCGGCGACGCTCACGCCTGCACCGCCGAGCCCGCGGTATCCCCTATCGCGTCCGCGTCGGCCGGTTCACTCAACCGACAGGACGGGCCCGACGCCGCAGATCCGGCGCCGAAACGCCGGATCTGCGGGAGGGGGAACGGGCTCACGCGGTGTAGTCGAATCGACTGATCTCTTCGAGCGCTTCCACGACGAACGACACGCTGTCCTCGAACAGCTGAGCCCCCGCCTCGGCGTTCGACCCGGTCGGGTCGCCCAGCACGCCGGTGGGTCCGAAGTCGTTGGAGAGCCATCCGAAGGTCACGGGCTTGGAGTTGAAGCCGATGTGGCGGAAATCGCCGATGTGTGCCGGAACCGTCGCGTGGAACTTCGACGGATCGACCAGTTCGGGACGCAGGTGCATGATCATGCTCGTCTCGCCGTACCCGGCGTGAATACCCGTGCCGTGCTCGTCCGGCGTGCCGTGGGTGCCGTCGAACGAGGGCACGCGGGCGGCGGGCATGAAGAACGTCCGCAGGCCGAAGCGGCGGCGCAGCTCGCGGTTGGCGACGTTGAGCAGCGCGACGTTCCCGCCGTGCCCGTTGAGGAACACGAGCGTGCGTGCCCGGGTGGTCAGCAGCGATCGACCGATGTCGACGATCGTCTGCAACATCGTCTCGGGCGTGAGCCACAGGGTGCCCGGAGCCCACGAGTGCTCGTCGGACTTCGTGATCGACAGGGTCGGCAGCTGCCAGACGTCGAGTCCCTGCGCGGCGGCCCGCGCGATGGCGGCCGTGGCCGAGGCCTCGGCCACGATGGCATCCGTCGCCAGGGGCAGGTGCGGGCCGTGGTGCTCGATCGCGCCCGTGGGCAGCACGACGATGGAGTCCTCGGTCAGGGCTTCGGCGGCCGCGGGGCCGCTCAGCTCGGCCAGTAGACGGGTCATGAGATGATCGCTCCCTTGCGCGCGCCGGTGTAGTCGGGGTTGAGCTTGCCGGGGTTCAGCAGGCCGTTCGGGTCGGTGAGGGCGGCGGTCTCGGCGGTCTGCTCGACGTTGAAGTCGACGTTCCACTGGTGCGGGTTGTGCACGCCGACGCCGATCGCGTTGAGCTCGGCGATGCCGCGGTACACGTCCTCTTCGCTCACGTAGGGCGCGGCGAGCATGCCGATCGGGAACGCCTTCGTCGACTCGATGTGAAGCTTGCCGCCCGAGAACACCGACTCGACGGCCTCGATGTCGTCGGCCAGGGGAGCGCCGGCGACCTCGAGGTGGAACACCTCGTGCTCCTGGCTCTTCTGGTACCACTCGATCGGGTGGTTGTAGCTGAGCATCGACAGGCGGATGCTGGCCTGCGGGCCCTCGCGGACCGCCTCGACGCGGCCGCCCGCGCCCTCGACGATGGCGGTGACCTCGTCGACGATCGACGCGTCGATGATCGCGCGCAGGCTCGAGCGCCCCTCGGGGATCGCCTCGTCGGAGGGGAGGGATGCCGAGATCTCGACGCCGTCGCCCGAGACCAGGCGCGGGGTCGGAGTGAGGTTGCCGATGACCTGGACGACCGAGAGCGTGCCGTCGAAGTCGGGGAAGCTCGCCCACAGACCCCGCCACTCCCGCAGCGGCTCGAGACGGACGGTCGCACGGACGATGACGCCGGCGGTGCCGTAGTTGTGCACGTACTTCTGCGCCTCGTCGCCCTCGACGTGGTGGATCTCGGCGCTTCCGTCGGCGTGCACGACGTCGAGAGCGGCGACGAACCCGCGGTCGTTGGAGCCGTGCTCGATCGACCCGGTGCCGCCGGAGCCGCCCGAGAGGAACCCGCCGATGGTCGACTGCGCGGTCGAGGGGTACATCCACAGCGCCTGCCCGCTGGCCCAGGCGGCCTGCTCGAGCATGACCATCGGGGTGCCGGCCTCGGCGGTGATGAAGCCCTCGCCGACATCGACGATGGCCTTCGCCCGCGTCGTGTCGATGACCAGGCCGCCCTGCATCGGGATGCCCTGACCGTAGTTGCCGGTGCCCTTGCCGCGCACGGTGATCGGGACGCCGTGACGGGATGCCGCGGCCACGGCCGTGGCGATCTGCTCGGCGTCGGCGGCGAACACGACGAGGTCGGCGAGACCGAGGGGGAGCTTCGCGGCGATGATCGGCGACATCGGGGAGCCGTCGACGCTGGCGCGCTCGCGGACGCGGGGTTCGGTGCTGACGGCTGCGGGACCGAGCAGGTCGAGCAGTTCGTCCTCGAGGGAGAGGACGCGGGTGGCGGTGTCGCTCATGGGGTGTCTCCGGGTGGAACGAGGTGCGGGTGTGGGGGAGTCCGGACCGACCACGGCCCGGCCCGCGCGAGGCGGACCGGGCCGGAGCGATCAGAACGAGATGCTCTTGTCGATGAACTCGTTCGTGTAGAGGTCGCCGACGGTGTAGCCGGACGCCGGCGGCGTGCCGAGGTCGGTGTAGACCTTGCTCGCCTTGGTGAAGAAGTCCTCGAAGCGGCCGTCGTCGAAGTTGCCGTAGGTGGAGTCGGTGCCGTTGCCGACCAGGCCGAGCTCCTTCTGCGTCTTCACGGAGTAGTCGGCCACGCCCTGGGTGTAGGTCCAGCCGGTGGCGTACTCGTCGACGAGCTTGAGGATGAGGTCGTTCGCCGCCGACGGGTCCTTGTAGTACGCGACGCCCGCCTTCTGGAGCACCGGGACCAGCTTCGACAGGCACGGGGTCAGTTCGTCGAACTTGTCGGCCTTGACCGACACCGACGACTGGTAGGTCTGCCAGCCGGCGTCGTGGATGAGCGCGAACTTGACGGGCTTGCCCCAGGCCGAGACCTCGTTCTGGTACACGTACGGCTCAGCCGACGCGAAGCCCTGCTGCATGTCCTTGCCGCCCGCGGCGACGAAGTTCGAGGGCGTGCCGTCGTACGAGCCGTCGAGGATGTCGGACGAGGCGAGACCGGCGCTCTTGAGGTACTCGATGTACGCCGAGCCGTCGAAGTAGCGCCACACGCCCTTGTTCTTCTCGAGCGCGGGCTTGACGTCCTGGATGGTCTGGACGTCGGGGTAGGTCGCCGGGTCCCACATGACCATCGTCGGGCTGATGTCGAGCGGGGCGAACACGGCCTTGGTCGGGGTGGTCCCCGAGAGCTGGATCGCCTCGTCGGTGCTGACGTAGCCGAGGGTGATGGAGTCGTCCTGGTACATCTGGGCCGACACGGTCTGGAAACCGATCGCGGGGCCGCCCGCGCGGATCTCGAGGTTGACGCCGGTGTACTCGCCGTCCGACATCAGAGGACCGGTGACGGCCTTGGTGTTCGCGTCGACGGTGTAGTTGTCCTTGATCATCTCGTAGAGGTGACCGTGCTCGGCCTCGGGGTTCCAGTCCGTCTGGATGACGACCGTGGAGGGGCAGTCGGCCGAGAGATCGACCGAGCCGATCTGCATGTCGGCGGACGAGGGAGCGGTCTCCGCGGCACTGCCGGCGCACGAGGACAGGGTGAGGGCGATCGCGAAGGCGCCGGTGACGGCGGTACCGCGAAGAAGGGTGGAGCGCTGCATGCTGGTTCGCTTTCTGTGACGAGTGGAGCTCTCGGGTGCGGGTGTTTCGGGTACGCCGGACGCCGCCCCCGCGCGTTGGCGCGGGAGGAGCCGTGGCATCCGGAGGTCGGAGAAGTCGGGTCAGAGGGTGCTGTCGTACCAGCGGCCCACGGCCACCTTCGACAGCCAGCCGAAGAAGGCGAAGATCGCAACGCCCAGCAGGCAGGCCGCGAGGATCGCCGCGAACAGCTCGGCGCTCTGCAGGCGCGACTGGTAGTTGGCGATCAGCGAGCCGATACCCGGCTCGCCGCGACGGAAGAAGTAGTCACCGACGATCGCGCCGATGACCGAGAGGCCGGCGGAGGTGCGCATGCCGACGAAGATCGAGGGGAGCGCGGCGGGCAGGGTGAGCTTGGTGAGCACCGTCCACTTGTCGGCCTTCTGCAGGCGGAAGAGCTCGCGCTGCGACTTGTCGACCGACTGCAGACCGAACAGCGTGTTCGACACCATCGGGAACAGCGAGATCAGCACGCAGACGATGACGCGGGCGAGGAACTCGTAGCCGAACCAGAAGCCGACCAGGGGCACGAGGGCGAGGATCGGGATGCACTGCAGCACCACCGCGTAGGCGTAGGTGGAGCGCTCGACCCAGCGGGCGAGCGACATCGCGATGGCCCAGCCGATGCCGATGATCATCGCGATTCCGAGGCCCGCGAGGGCGACCCCCGTGGTGCGGAAGAGGGCGACCCAGATGTCGCTGCTCACCTGCGGGTCGAAGAAGCCCGAGGTGAACATCTCGTGCGGCATGGGCATGAGGAAGCCTTTGCCCGAGGCGCTGAGCGTGATCGAGATCGCGTACCAGATGGCCAGCAGCACGAGGAGGACGCCGAGGGGCGGGCCCAGCAGGGCGGCCCGAGCGCCGAACCCGCGACGGGTCTTCGCCGTGCGGGGGCGGGGCGGCTCGACGGGCGGGGTGGATGCCGCGGACTCGGCCGCGCCGGAGACGACGGGCTCTGCGGATGTGGTGCTCATGAGTGTCCTTCCCGGAGGGCGTGGGAGACCTCGCCGACGAGCTTCGCGAACTCGCCGGTGTAGCGGATCTCGGGATCGCGGGGCATGTCGAAGGGGACCTCGAAGGTGTCGACGAGGTGACCGGGGCGACCCGACATCACGACGACCTTGGTGGAGAGGTAGACGGCCTCGGAGACCGAGTGGGTGATGAACAGTCCGCCGAACTTCTGGGCGACGAAGATCTTGAGCAGCTCGTCGTTCAGGCGCTCGCGGGTGATCTCGTCGAGGGCACCGAACGGCTCGTCGAACAGGAACAGTTCGGGGTCGAGGGTCAGCGACCGCGCGAGCGAGGTGCGCATCTTCATGCCGCCCGACATCTGCTTGGGCAGGTGCTTCTCGAAGCCGTTCAGGCCGACGAGGTCGATGGCCCACTGCGCTTTCGGTGCGCGCACGCGCTTGGGCTGCCAGTTGAGCTCGGCGAGCAGCTCGACGTTGGAGCGCACATCGCGCCAGGGCAGCAGGGTCGCGTCCTGGAAGACGTAGCCGATGCGGTCGGTGGCGACGGTGGCGGTGCCCTCGCTCGCTTTCTCGAGGCCGGAGGCGATGCGCAGCAGGGTCGACTTTCCGCAGCCCGATGGACCGACGACGCTGACGAACTCGCCGCGCTGAACGGTGAGGTCGACGCCGGAGAGGGCGGTGGTGCCGTTGGGGAACGTCATGGCGACGTTTCGGAAGTCCAGCAGCGGCGCGGTGGGATCCGCGACGGATGCCGGGGCGGGAGAGGCCAGGGTCACGGGGCGCTCACTTTCCGTTCGGGGGCGGGGATAAGGGTGGGAAGAGCGGTCTGGGTCGAGACGGTGGTGCGGCTGACGAGCCGGCCGCGGTGCAGCACGACGCGGTCGGCGCTGGCGAAGGCCACGGCGTCGCCGAGCGAGTCGGCCTTCACCGCGACCAGGTCGGCGCGGGCTCCGGCGATGGGGCCGGCGACCGGGAGCCCCATCACGTCGCGGGCGCCGACGGTGACGGCGTCCAGGGCGTCGGCGGGGGCGAGGTGGCCCGCGCTGACGAGGAGCGACGCGGTCTCGAGGTGGTCGCATCGCCCCACGGGATTGAAGGGGTCGCGCACGTTGTCGGCGCCGGCCGCGACGCGGACGCCCGCGTGCTTCAGGCGACCGATCGGTGCGATACCCCGGGGGATGGCGTGATCGGCGCCCCATCCCTGCAGGTAGAGGTTGGTGATGGGCAGGGCGATGATGCCGATGTCGGCGGCGCGCACCGCGTCGGCGAGGTGGTCGAGCTCGGTTGCGGGCATCATGCTCAGGCGCACGCAGTGGCCCGCGGTGCGGGGGCGGTGCCACCCGGTGACGGCGTGCGCGTATGCGGCGAGGGTGTCCGCCCCGGCGAGGCTCTCGTCGGTGTGCAGGTCGAGGCCCACGTCGCGGCGACGTGCGAGGGCGATGAGCCGCTCGAGGTCGGCGATCGGGTCGTCGGCGAGGTGCGGGGCTCCACCCACGAGGTCGATCCCGGCGTCGAGGGCGGCCTCGAACACCTCATCGGGAACGGTCGGCCCGCCGAGGGCGACGAGCTCGAGGTCCATGATCCCCTCGAGCTCCGCGCGCAGCCGCACCAGGGCGCGCACGCCGGTCAGGGCGTCCTCGCCACGCAGCAGGTCGACGTGGGTGCGGATCGAGGTGATCCCGGATGCCAGCATCCGCAGCGCCGTGGCCCGTGCGCGCTCGAGGGTGTCGTCCTCGTCGAGGGTCAGGGCGAAGGCGTGCCAGCTCTCGATGGCGCGCTCGAGGTCGCCGAACGGGGGGTCGATGGCATCCCACGACTGGGACTTGTCGAGGTGCGCGTGCGGCTCGGCCCCCGCGGCGGTGACGAGGTACCCGTCGAGGTCGAGGATCTCGCCGTCGGTCTCGGGGAGGGGACTGCCGGCCGGCACCACCGCGAGCACCTCGTCGCCGTCGATCGCGATGTCGACGAGCGCGCCCGAGGACAGGCGCACACCGCGCAGGGCGGCGATGGAGACGGGTGGAGCGGCAGACACGAGGGCCTCCGGAGGAGTCGAGAAGACAAGCGTCGAGACGGGAGCCACAGCAGCGGGGCGAGCCGCTCGAGGCGGCTGGGCCAGTGTTGGTGTGACCAACATCCGGCGATGATCCGATGCTAGGAACCACGCGTTTCCGCTGTATTTCCCCCGCGTGACCCTCTCGACAAAGTTGTCCGACAGGCGGCGGTGTCCACGCGGGTGAAAGCTGAGGGCGGCTACTTCTCGTCGACGTCTCGACGGTGGCCGGCGTGGACGACCACGATCGTCAGTACCTCGTCTTCGATCCGGTACAGCACCCGATAGTCACCCGTTCGCACTCGCCACTCCGGCCGCGGTCAGCTTCTTCGCCGCGGGCGGCCGGGGCTCTTCGGCCAAGACTTCGATGACGCCCCGAATGCGGCGCTTCGCCTCGGGCGGCAGTTTTCGGATCGCGCGGACGGCGGCAGGAAGGACGTCGTCGTGACTCGCCGAGCGGTTACAGCTCGAGCGTGATCCGCGCGCACGCAGCGCGCGAGACGCACGGCATCATCGAGCGGTTGGCATCCTGCTCCTCCGGGGAGAGGACGGAGTCGCGGTGCTCGATGTCGCCGTCGACCACGGCCACCTCGCACGTCCCGCAGGTGCCGACGCGGCAGCTCGAGGGGACGACGATGCCCTGTTCTTCGATCACGTCGAGCACCGAACGCTCCGGCGGGACCGTCACCGTCAGCCCCGACATCATCAGGTCGACCTCGAACGGCTCGGTCCAGACGGGTGGGCCGAGCACCTTGGCCTCGAAACGCTCGACGTGCAGGCTCCCGCGCGGCCAGACCGACATCGTGGCATCCAGGGCCTCGAGAAGACGGGCGGGGCCGCACGCGTACACGACCGTGCGAGCCACGGGCGTGCCGAGGCGGGCGGACAGGTCGAGTCGCCGGCCCTCGTCGGCCGCGAACACCTCGACGCGGGAGCCGTACTGCTCCTCGAGCTCCGCGACGAAGGCCATCGTGGTGCGCGAGCGCCCGACGTAGAGCAGCGTCCACTCGGCCCCGGCCGCCGCGGCCGCCTCGATCATCGGCACGATCGGCGTGATGCCGATCCCGCCCGCGACGAAGACGTACGACCGCCCGGCGGTGGGCGCGAAGAGGAAGTGGTTCGCGGGTCCGCGGACGCGCAGGGTCGCCCCGACGCGGGCGTTCTCGTGCAGCCACACCGAGCCTTCGCGCTCGCGCAGCACGCCGATGCGCCAGGTGCCGCGGTCGGCGGGCGAGCCGCAGAGCGAGTACTGCCGTTCGATCCCACCGGGCAGGACCACGTCGATGTGCGCTCCGGGCGACCAGTGCGGCAGAGTCCCCGTCGCACGCTCGAGGTCGAGGACGACGACACCGTCCGCGGCATCCCGACGCTCTCGAACAACAGCGTCGAAGGTCACTCCCGCGCTCACGCGTCCTCCTGTTCGACCGCGTCGTCGGCGCCGCCGCCGTGCACGAGTTCTTTCACGATGAGCAACCGGTACGTCGAGCCGTCGGGAGAGTGCCACCGGTGCGGTGTGCCCGAGCGGCAGTAGACCGAGTCTCCGACGCGCAGGGTGCGCTCGCCGAAGCCGCCGAACGAGATGACGATCGAGCCCTCGAGCACCGTGAGGAATTCGTCTTCTTCGTGGACGTAGTGATCGCCGGGCGTCGGATTCGACCCCGTGAACTCGAGGGGCTCGAATCGCCGCGGGCCCTCGGCCAGCAGCCGGGCGGTTCCCTCGGCGTAGGGGCCGATGACCCCCTCGTCCGCGGCCACGAACGACGGCTCGGCCTCGTAATCGGCGCGCGGCGGTTCCGAGCCCGCGAGCAGCTCGACCCGGCTCGTCCCCAGCGCCCGGGCAAGCCGTTCGAGGCTCGCCATGCTCGGGCGCGCGAGACCCCGCTCCAACTGGCTGAGGAAGGGGTGCGACAGGGTCGCCGCCTCGGCGAGCTGGGTGAGGGTCAACCCGCGCGCTTTGCGCAGCCCTCGCAGGTGGGCGCCGAGGCGTTCGTCGCTGCTGGGGGTATCCATCACGGGGGCCATGGTGGTCATCGTTTCACCCTCTCGAACAGTCGGGCGACGACCTCGCGCTCGTCCGCGCGAACCAGTCGGCCCTCGTCGACGACCACCCGCCCGGCCACGAGCACGGTGCGCGGTCGTCGACCGGGCGCGGCCCAGAGCAACCCGGCGACGGGATCGGCCACGCCGGCGTCGGCGACGCCCGAGACGTCCCACAGGCAGAGGTCGGCGGCCGACCCGGGGGTCAGTCGCCCGAGCTCGGGGCGCCCGAGCCCGTCGGCCGATCCGGCGGTCGCCATCGTCAGAACGTCGGATGCCGGAAGCTGCGGCCCGACCAGGGCCGACACCTGCAGGGCCAGGCGCGCGTCGGCGAGCAGGTGCCCCGCGTCGTTGCTGCCCCCGCCGCTCGTGCCGAGGCCCACGGCGACGCCGGCGTCGAGCAGGCGCCGCACCGGGGCCACTCCCCAGCCCATGGGCACGTCGCACCCGGGAGCGTGGGTGGCCGAGACCCCGGATGCCGCGACCCGCGCGATCTCGTCATCCGTCACGTCGCACAGGTGGGCGAGGGTGACGTCGGGGGCGAGCCAGCCCCACTCCTCGAGCAGATCGAGGGGACGCTTCCCGTAGCGCGCGACGGCGATCTCGACGTCGACGACCTCGTTGGCCTGCGTGCGTCGGCGCAGGCCGTGGCGCTGCGCCACCTCGCCGAGCAGCTCGAACGTCTCTCGCGGGTCGCTATGCACCCCGGCCGGTCCCACGGCGACCTGCAGCATCCCATCGGCCGCGACACCGCCCGCGCGATCCGGCACGAGCGATGACACGATGGCCTCCGCAGACGCCGCGGCGGTCTGCGGGTCGTCGCGCGCGGCTCCGCGCACGAACACCAGGCGCGCGCCGAGATCGGCTGCGGCGCTCGCCCCGGCGCGGGCCATCCCGACGGTGTCGGCACCGGCGGGCCAGGTCAGGTGATGGTCGGCGACGGTGGTCACGCCGCACAGCAGGGCCTCGGCGAGACCCGCGCGAGCGGCCAGCCCGGTCAGCTCCGGATCGACCCCCGCTGCGGTGTACGCCGCCGCCATGGCCGGGAGCCAGTCGCGCATCGGGATGCCGCGGGTTCCCGGCAGCGTACGGAATGCGGTCTGCAGCAGGTGGTGGTGGGCGTTGACCAGCCCGGGCGTGACGACGCAGCCGGCGGCGTCGATGATCTCGGCATCCGTCGTGTCGGCGTTCTCGACGACGACCCCGTCGACGATCGTGACGTCTCCCTCGCGCACGCGCCCGGAGCCGTCGACCACCGCGACGGCTCCGCGGACGACGACGACGCTCATGCGCTCCTCGCAGCGCACGAGTCCACGCCGCTCGCGATCGCGTGCAGGCGGGGGCCGGCGGCCTCTCGCAGCGGCCGGGCGTCGGCCGCGTTCCGGGATGCCACGATCTCGGCGATCACCGACAGAGCCGTCTCTTCCGGAGAGCGCCCCCCGAGGTCGAGGCCGAGAGGGGAGTGGAGGCGCGAGAGCTCGGCATCCGTCACTCCGGACGCCCGCAGGAGAGCGGCGCGACGCGAGACGGTGGCCCGAGCCCCCATCGCGCCGACGAAACCGACGGGCAAGCGAAGCGCCGCGCGGATCGCGGGAACGTCGAGACGCTCGTCGTGGGTGAGCACGCACACGGCCGTGCGCGCGTCGGGGGAGGGGAGGGCCTCGAGGACCTCGTGGGGTGCGCCGACGACGAGCTCGGTCGCGTCGGGGAAGCGGTCGCGGGTCACCAGAAGCGCCCAGTCGTCGCAGACGGTGACCGTAAAACCGGCGGCAGCTCCGAGGCGGCAGAGGGCGGCCGCGTGCTCCCCCGCGCCGAGGATGATCAGCCGAGGGGGAGCGGCGCGATGCAGGACGAGCGGTTCGTCGGTGCCGAGGTCGAGGTGAAGCGTTGCTTCACGGCCGTCTCGGGCGGCCTCGA
Organism: Microbacterium sp. 1154; assembly: GCF_031455375.1. Lineage (NCBI taxonomy): Bacteria > Bacillati > Actinomycetota > Actinomycetes > Micrococcales > Microbacteriaceae > Microbacterium > Microbacterium sp. 1154. Next base: position 817,740 of record NZ_JAVDSN010000001.1, read on the forward strand.
GCGCGGGACGGTGAGCGTTCTCGACCCGGTACGCGACGACGTCGACGGCCCCGCCGCACGCGAGACCCGCGGCGATCGGGGTGACGGCGTCGTCGTCGCCGAAACCGAAGCGCGCCCGACGGATCGTGCCGGTGCGCAGGGCGTCGAGGCCGAGCATGACCGCGTCGTTCTCGACGCAGCCGCCCGAGATCGATCCGATGACCCGGGCATCTCTGGTGACGGCGAGGGTCGCGCCGACCCCACGGGGTGCGCTGCGCACGACCGCGGTGACGGTGACGGCCGCCACGGGCACTCCCGCGTCGAGCAGAGGCACCAGGTCGGCGGCCAATTCGAGCATGGATGCGACCGTAATCGGGGCGTGTTTCGCGCACGCTACGCTGTCGTGACCATGCCCGCAGCTCCCGTCGGAACCGTGTCGGGCCTCGTGCTGGCCGCTGGCGCCGGGCGGCGGTTCGGTGGGCCCAAGGCCCTCGCGCGCACTGCCGCGGGCACGCCCTGGATCGCGCTCGCCGCGCGGGCCCTGACCGCGGGCGGATGCCACGACGTCACGGTCGTGCTCGGCGCCGAGGCGGACGCCGCGGCCGCGCTCGTGCCCACCGGCGTCACGATCGTGCGAGCCGACGACTGGGTCTCGGGGGTCGCCGCCTCTCTGCGCGCGGGGCTGCAGGCCGTGGCATCCGGTCCCGCCGTCTCCGTCGTCGTGCTCCCCGTCGATACTCCCGAGGTTCCTGGCGCGGCCATCGCGCGAGTCGCGCGCCGAGCAGCCGCAGGTGCTCTCGTGCAGGCGACCTACGACGGGGCGCCCGGTCATCCGGTGCTGCTGGGGCGCGATCACTGGGGGCCGGTGGCGGCCTCGATCCGGGGCGATATCGGCGCGCGGGCGTACCTCATCGCTCAAGAGGCGCAGCTCGTCGAGTGCGGCGATCTGTGGTCGGGCGCCGACCACGACGTGCGCTGACGGGCGCCTCGGAAGCGCCGCGTCACAGTCTGATCACGGGCGCCGAATAATTTTGACGCGGCTATAGACAAAACTCCCCACGGTGGATATTTTTTCGGAGCCGTCATAATTCGACGGACCAGAGTGCCGGGAACGAAGACGTACCCGATCCGACGCCGGGGAGGGCGCGGGTACGGATCGAAGGATCCCTGCTGTTCAGAGAGGAACGCAGATCACATGCTGAAGAAAATCCTGACCGGTGCGGCCGTCGCCGCACTCGCCGTAGGCCTCGGGGCCTGCAGCTCCACCCGTCCGGCGGACGGTGGTGGAGACGCCGCGGGCGGCGGCTCGGTCGAATGCAACGTCGGCATCGCGATGCCCACCCGCAGCCTCGAGCGGTGGATCAACGACGGCGAGCAGCTGCAGAAGAAGCTCCAGGATGCCGGCTGCACCGTCGACCTGCAGTACGCCGACAACAAGACCGACCAGCAGATCAGCCAGATTCAGAACCAGCTGTCGGGTGGCGCGAAGATCCTCGTCATCGCCGCGATCGACGGTTCGACCCTCGGCCCGGTGCTGCAGGAGGCCAAGTCGCAGAACGCCAAGGTCATCGCGTACGACCGTCTCATCAACGGCAGCGAGAACGTCGACTACTACGCCACCTTCGACAACTACAAGGTCGGCACCCTGCAGGGCCAGTACATCGAGTCGCAGCTGGGCCTGAAGGACGGCAAGGGCCCGTTCAACCTCGAGCCCTTCGCCGGCAGCCCCGACGACAACAACGCGAAGTTCTTCTTCGCCGGTGCGTGGGACGTGCTCAAGCCCTACGTCGACAAGGGTCAGCTGGTCGTTCCCAGCGGCAAGTCGCCCGCCAACGACGACGCGTGGGCGTCGATCGGCATCCAGGGCTGGGCGTCCGACAAGGCGCAGTCCGAGATGGACAACCGCCTCTCGTCGTTCTACGGCAACGGCAAGAAGGTCAACGTGGTGCTCTCGCCCAACGACAGCCTCGCCATCGGCATCGAGGCGTCGCTGAAGTCCGCCGGATACACCCCCGGCGCCGACTACCCGATCATCACGGGTCAGGACGCCGACAAGGCCAACGTCAAGGCGATCCTCGACGGTGCGCAGTCGATGACGGTCTGGAAGGACACCCGTGCGCTCGGCGACCGCGTCTTCACGATGATCCAGGAGCTGAAGGACGGCAAGGAGGTCGAGGTCAACGACACCAAGACCTACGACAACGGCAAGAAGGTCGTCCCGTCGTACCTGCTGACCCCCGAGGTCGTCACCAAGGAGGACGTGCAGTCCAAGCTCATCGATTCGGGCTTCCTGAAGGCGTCCGACGTCGGACTCTGATCCATCCAGCGGCGGGGCGGGTTCGCCCGCCCCGCCGCTCCACGTGCCGCCCCCGGGCGGCGGAGCCGATATGCCGCCCCCGGGCGGTGGAGGGACAGCACACACCATGACCGAACCGATCCTGCGCATGTCGGGGATCTCGAAGTCGTTCAACGGGGTTCCCGCTCTGGCCGACGTGTCGATCGACGTCTACCGCGGCGAGGTCCACGCCATCTGCGGCGAGAACGGCGCCGGGAAGTCGACGCTGATGAAGGTGCTCAGCGGGGTCTATCCCGCAGGCAGCTTCGAGGGCAGCATCACCCTCGAGGGCGAGCAGATGGCCTTCCGCTCGATCAACGACAGCGAGGCCGCCGGCATCGTCATCATCCACCAGGAACTGGCGCTCAGCCCGTACCTCTCGATCGCCGAGAACATCTTCCTCGGCAACGAGAAGTCGCGCCGCGGCGTGATCGACTGGAACGCCACCAACTCCGCGGCCGCGGAGCTGCTCAAGCGGGTGGGGCTGCGCGAGAACCCCGCGACGAAGATCTTCGAACTCGGCGTCGGCAAGCAGCAGCTCGTCGAGATCGCCAAAGCCCTCGCGAAAGAGGTGAAGCTCCTCATCCTCGACGAGCCCACCGCCGCGCTGAACGACGACGACTCCGCTCACCTGCTCGACCTGATCGACCAGCTGCGGACGCAGGGCATCACCTGCATCATCATCAGCCACAAGCTCAAAGAGGTGCTGCGCATCTCGGACCGCATCACGATCATCCGCGACGGTCGCACGATCGAGACGATGCACCGCTCCGATGCCGACACTGACGAGGGACGCATCATCCGGGCGATGGTCGGACGCGATCTGAACAGCCTCTTCCCGCCGCGCGAACCCGACATCGGCGAAGAGCTCTTCCGCGTCGAGAACTGGACCGTCCATCACCCGGTCGACACCGAGCGCGTGGTCATCGACGACGCCTCCTTCATGGTGCGCGCCGGCGAGATCGTCGGCTTCGCCGGTCTCATGGGTGCCGGTCGCACCGAACTTGCGATGAGCATCTTCGGGCGCATGTACGGCACGGGCATCTCGGGCGAGGTCTACAAGAACGGTCAGCAGATCGACGTCCGCACCGTCGACGCCGCGATCAAGCACGGCATCGCCTACGCCACCGAGGACCGCAAGAAGTACGGCCTCAACCTGATCGGCGACATCCAGGTCAACGTCTCGGCATCCGCCCTAGCCCGACTCGCCCGCCTCGGTGTGGTGGACCGGTACCGCGAGTACAAGGTCGCCGATTCGTACCGCTACAAGATGAACATCAAGGCGCCCAGCGTCGCCGCGATCACGGGACGCCTCTCCGGCGGCAACCAGCAGAAGGTCGTCCTGTCGAAGTGGATGTTCACCGGACCCGACGTACTGATCCTCGACGAGCCCACCCGAGGCATCGACGTCGGGGCGAAGTACGAGATCTACGGCATCATCAACGAACTCGCGGCCCAGGGGAAGGCCGTCATCGTCATCTCGTCGGAGCTGCCCGAGGTCATCGGCCTCTCCGACCGCATCTACACGATCTCCGAGGGGCGCATCACGGCCGAGGTCAGCCGCGACGACGCCACGCAGGAGAACCTCATGCGGCACATGACCGCCGGAAGGAACTGACAGCAATGGCCACCGCATCCACCCAGACGGTCGAGGCGCCGACCCAGCCGGGAGCGCGACGTCGCGGCATCCTGTCGCGCATCAATTTCCGTCAGTTCGGCATCCTCGCCGCTCTCGTCATCATCATCGTGCTGTTCCAGGTGCTCACCGGCGGTCGCCTGCTGATGCCCGGAAACGTCAACAACCTCATCCAGCAGAACGCCTACGTGCTGATCCTCGCGATCGGCATGGTCATGGTCATCATCGCCGGCCACATCGACCTGTCGGTGGGCTCGGTCGTGGCCATGGTGGGCGCGATCGCGGCGATAGCGATGAACCAATGGGGTCTGCCCTGGTTCGTCGCCGTCTTGCTCTCGCTCGTCGTGGGCGCCGTCGTCGGTGCGTGGCAGGGCTTCTGGGTCGCCTTCGTCGGGATTCCCGCGTTCATCGTCACCCTGGCGGGCATGCTGTTGTTCCGCGGCCTCACGCTCGTGCTGCTCACCGGTGGCACCATCAGCGGTCTCCCCGACGGCTTCACGGCCATCGGCGCCGGCTGGCTGCCGCCGTTCCTCGGCTACCTCGGTAACTGGGACGCGCTGACCCTCGCGCTCGGCGCCATCGCCAGCGTCCTGCTCGTGGTTCAGCAGCTGCGCACCCGCGCGACGCTCCGCCGTCTCGAGCTGCCCCGCGAGGTCGCGTGGTCGTTCTGGGCCAAGAACGTCGTCGCGGTCCTCGCGATCATGGCCACCGCCTTCACGATCGCCGCCTACAACGGCACGCCGATCGTGCTGATCATCCTGGCCGTGCTGGTGCTGGCGTACACCTTCGTGCTCAACCGCACGACCTTCGGTCGCCACATCTACGCCATGGGCGGCAACCTCTTCGCCGCCGTGATGAGCGGTGTGAAGACGAAGTGGGTCAACTTCTTCATCTTCGTCAACATGGGTGCCCTCGCGGGTCTCGCCGCCGTGGTCAGCACGGCGCGCGCCGGCGGCGCCGTGGCCTCGGCCGGTCAGAACTACGAGCTGGATGCCATCGCCGCGGTGTTCATCGGCGGCGCGGCCGTCCAGGGTGGCATCGGCACCGTCGTCGGCGCCGTCGTCGGCGGTCTCGTCATGGGCGTGCTGAACATGGGTCTGTCGATCCTCAGCGTCGACGCCGCGTGGCAGATGGCCATCAAGGGCATCGTCCTGCTCCTGGCCGTCGCGTTCGACATCTTCAACAAGCGGCGCAACGGCGGTGCCTGACCGGATGGGGAGCCCGGCCCCGCGGCCGGCTCCCCATCCCGGCGGCACCGGCCGTCGTCCCGTTCGCGTCGCCTCGCGTCGGCCGCGTGAAGAAACCGGTCCTCTCGATGGGATGATGGGGGAGGTGCGCCTCTCATGACCCCTGCAGTGTTCGAGCCCGCAACCCCGCTCGCGCCGCCGGCTGGCCGTACGACGAACGACCTGATCCGTCAGCAGAACCTCTCGTCCGTCCTGTCGCTCCTCCACTCCCGGGGAGCGCTCTCACGCGCCCAGTTGGGCGCCACGACCGGGCTCAACCGCTCCACGGTCACGGGGCTCGTCATGGAGCTGACCGAGCTCGGCCTCGTCCGCGAGGCACCGAGTGGTGAGCGCACCGGCAAGGTCGGCCGCCCCACTCTCGACCTCGAGCCCGAAGACCACGTCGCCGCCCTCAGCGTCCGTGCCGAGCCGCACGCGGTGACCGTCGCCCTGGTCGGCCTGGGCGGGGTGGTGCACGCCCGTCTCCGTCACGACACCGCCACCGCACCGGCGCCGAAGCGCTTCGTGCAGATCGTCGCATCGTCGGTCGAGGCGATGCGTGCCGACATCGACCGCCACTATCGCGTGATCGGGGCCGGGCTCGCGGTCCCCGGGCTCGTCAACGCCAACGGTTCCGTCCTCGTCTCGCCCACCCTCGGGTGGAAGCGCGATCCCGTCGCGGCGCGTTTGAGCGACGAGCTCGGGATGCCGGTGGCCGCCGGCAACGACGCCAGCATCGGCGCCCTCGCGGAGTCGCGGTTCGGCGTGGGCGTGGGCGTCGGCAACCTGCTCTACCTCGGCGGCGCGATGCACAGCATCGGCGGCGGTCTCATCATCGACGGCACCCTGCTGCGCGGGACGTCGGGTTACGCCGGGGAGCTCGGCCACACCGTCGTCGACCCTCGCGGACGCCCGTGCGTGTGCGGACGCCGGGGGTGCCTCGAGGCCGAGGTGAGCCTCGACCTGCTCGAGCCGCTGCTCGGCCGCCGCAAACTCGACGAGGACGAACTCGACGTCGAACTCGGCGTCGCCCGCGATCCGCGCGTGATGACCGAGGTGACGCGCCAGGTCGAGATGCTCTCGCTCGCCCTCACGAACTTCGTGAACGCCTTCGCTCCCGAGACGGTCGTGCTCTCGGGCTACCTCGGAGCGCTGCTGTCGGTGAGTCGCGAGCGCCTCGCCGATGCCGTGCGCGTGCATCCTCTCGGAGCCGAGGGTCGCACCATCCGGCTCGAGCGGGCGCATCTGCGCTCGCGGCTCATGCTCGTGGGCCCCGCCGAGTTGGCCTTCAGCGACCTGTTGGCCAATCCCGCCGGCTTCCGCGGCTGACGCGACGGCCCGTTGCCCTGTCGGTGCGTCGTCCTGGCCGGGCCGTGCACGGCCGACACTCCTGCGACGAGCCAGCGACGCGGCACGCACCTCTCGCGCTGTCTGACGCTGGTCGGGATCAGCCTGTGCGTACGTTGTCAATCCCCTCGCGCTTCCGACGCGTGAGCTCCTCCGGCAGTACATTCCTGCTCAAGCAAGCGCGGGTTCATGCTCCCCTCGCCCCATTGCCTTGTCGGCCTCACCACTCGGGAGGCTGAACCGATGACGCTCCGGCTACTCTCGCCAGCCGCTTCGTGACGATGCAGGAGGCTCTCATGTTGTTGCTCTCGGTGGGAGTCATGGTGATCGCCGTCGGCGCCGTCATCGTCGTCGTCGGAGCCTCGTTCGCCCAACGTCAACCTCTGGACCCACGAACCGCGTTCTTGCGCGTCGCGGCAGCGTCGGGCGTCATGGCGCTGGGCGCAAGCGTCATGTACGTCGTCGGAACCCCCCAGCTCGACGAGATCTTCGCGAACACCGCCGCTGACGCGGCGCTCGTCCTGTCGGTGGGACTGATGGGCATCGCCGTCTCGATGGTCTGCGAACGGCGTGCGCGCGCGGCAGCGGTGCTCGCCTCCGTCGCGGGTCTGGTCGTGGCCGTGTCCTCCGAACTGCTGCCCGCTGAGATCGCCCGGGCGGTGTTGCTGTACGCGTTGGCGGTGACCTGCGGTGCATGCGCGGTGCTCGCTGTCCGAAACGATCAGCTTCCCGGCCGGCCGACGAGGATCCTCGCGGGGGCGATGGCGTTCTACGGCCTCTACTCCGCGGCCCGAGGGATCGCCCTGACCCTGTATGGGCCCGACTCTGCCCGCCCGGGATCGCCCTTCGGCTACGTCGCCGCACTGACAGCCTCGGTGGCAGTGGACGTCACCATCACGATCGCCGTGGCGATGATGCTGGTTCCGGCCACTCGGGCCGCGCGACGGAAATCGCGATCCCTGACCCAGGTCACCATCAGCGATTGGGAACTCGTCGCGAGGGCATACGGTCCCGTCCGAGCAGGACAGCTCGTCGAGGATCTCCAAGCGGCGACCCGCGATCTCGACCCCCACTCGGTCGACATCGACCGTGGTGTCGCGACCACCATCGCTACGGCGACTCACGCACTCACCGGTCCGCTCACCTACGAATACGGATGGCGACCAGAAGAGATCGCGCTTCTCGTGGCCGACGTCGACGTCGACCGAGAGCCCCCCGCGCGGCCATCTCGCACTCGACGAAGTCCCGGGGTGCAACAGGGCGCGAGACCAACTCCGCCAGTAGTCGGACCGTCGTTCTGAGGCGCCCGCCTCACCGCACAGCGATGAGTCGACGTCCTCTGGCCGAGCGCATCCTCTAGCGGACGTCGCGCAGCGCCTTCGCAAGCTGATGGTCGGCGTAGGGCGAGGTGGAGAACGGAGGGACGGGTTCGTACCCGAGGCGGCGATAGAGTCCATGCGCCTCTGCGAGATCGTCACGCACGGTCAACCGAAGGGTGTGAATTCCACGCTCGGCGCTCAGCGCTTCGATCCCGCTCACCAGGGTCTTCCCCGCTCCCCGTCCGCGAGTAGAGGCGTCGACGAACACCCGAGTCAATTCCGCCACTCCGGGCTCTACGACCCTCGCGCCCCCACACCCCACGACACGTTCTCCCTCTCGGAGGACGACGAGGAAGCCCGTATCTCCCTCGAGATCGTCGCTGGGCTCGTCGAGCATCGCCTGCTCGACTTCACGATCAGTGGCATCCCGGCCCCAGTAACGCCCGACGATGTCCGTGTAGAAGCGTCTGAGGACCGCGCGTCCGGTTGAAGACGCCGGGGCGACCAGGGCGATGGTGAGCGAACTCGTCGCCGGCGGGGCCAGTGGTTCACGTTCCATGGTCTGATTCTGGCCCGTCTCCAGGGCAGCCGGCGCGCGCTGACGTGGACGACGGATGCCGCAAACTGCCGGTGCGGGGGCGTACTGCCTCGAAGTGCAGACCGTGGATACCGGCTCCGGCGACGAACGCCGAGCGCGACGGTCAGCCCCCGAGCACCACGTTCAGCGGCTCCTCGCCGCGGTGCAGGCGCTCGATCTGCTGACGCACCAAGCGTGCGATGCGGGGGCGCATGGCATCCGTCGCCCCTCCGACGTGCGGGGCGATGAGCACGCCGTCGAGGCTCCACAGCGGGTGGCCCTGGGGGAGGGGCTCCGGGTCGGTGACGTCGAGGGCGGCCCGGATGCGGCCGCGGCGCACGTGGTCGACGAGGGCGTCGGTGTCGATGAGGGGGCCACGACCGACGTTCACCACGAGCGCGCCGTCGGGCAGGGCCGAGAGGGCGCGGTCGTCGATGACGTGGCGCGTCGCGTCGCCGCCCGGGAGGGAGGCGATGAGGATGTCGGTCTCGGCGAGCACCTCGTACAGCTTGCCGAGGGGGAACACCTCGACCTCGTCCTGCAGGCGGCCGTGCGAGGCGACGGCGCGGAGGTCGACCTCGAACGGCTTCAGCCGCGCGGCGATCGCACGACCGACCCCGCCGAAGCCGAGCAGCGTCACCCGGGCGTCGGCCAGGCCGGGGGCCCCGCCGCCGGTCCACTCGCCGCGGTCCTGCGCGCGCACGAAGTCGGGCAGCCGTCGCTGCGCCGCCAACGCCAGCGTGACGGCGAGCTCGGACGTAGCCGTCTCGTGCACGCTCGAGGCGTTGGCGAAGACGATCCCTTCGGGCAAGCGCCCCTCGACGTTGTCGTACCCGATCGACTGGCCCTGAACGAGCCCGACCTCGATCTCGGAGAGGCGCTCGATGACGTTCTTCATCGACATGTACGGCGGCACGACCAAGTCGAAACGGTCGTGCGGTGTCGGTCCCGTCATGTCCCACACCACCACCTCGACGCCATCGGGCAGTTCGCCCAGGTCGGCGCGGAGTTCGTCGGTGGGCACGGATACGAGGAGGGGGGTCGAGGTCGTCACCGCAGAGACGCTACCCCCGTCGTCTCGGTGGGCGCGGGAGGTTGCGCCCGGCGCCCGATGTGCACACCGACCGGCACGTCGTACGCGAGGTACTCGCGCAGCAGTGCGTCGGCGTCGCGCTCGAACAACCGTCGCGACAGGGCCGCGGCGAGTTTCGTGGCCCCGCCGACGAGGCCGGGAATCTGGTGGCTGAGCATGCCCTGACTCAGACGCGCGCCGTGGTTGAACATGTGGATCCGCGACAGAGCCGAGGCCTCCGGCGCGCTCCGGCTGATGAGACCGAAGTCGTCGTCGAGGTACGGGAACGCCGCGAGTCCGGGGTTCTGGGCTGCGGAGGCGGGGTCGAGCCGGTCGCTCCACAGCACGGCATCCGAGGCGACGCTCGCCAGTTCGGGGCGCTGCGCGAGGTCGGAGACGATCCCCGTCGCCGCCAGGACGACGTCGTAGTGATGGATGCCGTGCGGCGTCGTCACGGCGATCTCGCTGCCCGTCCACTCCACGCTCTGCCACGGCGACGAGGTGAGGAAGCGGAACGAGTCGAAGGCGTGGGCGCGCCACAGGGCGTTCTGCGTGGCCGGCTGGTCGACCGCCGACAAATGGACGTTGAACGCCCACTTCTGCTGGTCGGTGAAGGACCCGTAGTTCTCGATGAGCCCGGCGAACTCCATCCAGCGGTAGGGGCTCACCTGCGGCATCGCCGGTCGGCGCATGTGCACGTCGACGCTCGCCGCGCCGTGCTCGAGGGCGGTGGCAGCGTTGTCGAAGGCCCCGGTACCCGCGCCCAGGACGCCGACGCGCAGCCCCGCGAGCGCCCCGAAATCGATCGCATCGTGCGTGTGGTGCACGCGATCGGCGGGGAGCGCGCGCAGGAAGGCGGGGATGTGCCGACCGCCGGCCCCCTCGATGCCCGTGGCGAGCACGACGTGCTGAGCGGGCAGCATCCACTCGCCGTCGGGCCCCTCGAGGTGCATCTCGATCGGTCCGTCCGCGCTCGTCGGCGTGAGCGAGCGCACGCGGGTGGAGGGCACCACCGTGAGGGCGGAAACCTCCCGGTACCACCGCAGGAACCCCTGCCACGCGACCGTGGGGAAGTACTCGATCGCGTCCCACGCGGCCAGGCCGTACACGGCCTCGAACCAGGCGCGGGGGCTCACGGCGGGGATGCCCCAGGTGGGCCACGCGATGTCCTTCGGGGTGCGCAGCGTGTGCATGCGCGCATAGGTGGTCCAGGGGCCGGCCGCATCGGCGGGTGCGGCGTCGATCACCACGACGTCGTCGATCCCGCGGCGTCGGAGACCGCGGGCCAGCACGAGTCCGGCTTGCCCCGCGCCCACGATCACGACGGGACGGATGCCGTCTCGCGCACCGACCCACGAGCGTCCGTCGCCCGCGCTGAGCGCGCTCTGGTGCGCGGCCTCGCGTTCGAGCGCCGCGAGGCGGGCGTCGGAGTCGGGGAGCGGGGTGAGCACGGTCACTCCCCGTCGATCACGACGCGAACGCCGAGGGTGTCGTCGAAGCGGTGGTTGTGGTGGTCGGTGACGTTGGTGTCGTCGAGTTCGAGGTTGACGAAGTCCATGCTCGGCTCGGCGAAGAAGGGGCCGGCGTGCCAGGTGCCCTTTCGCATCGTGATCGCCGTGCGCGGCGGGATGCGGAAGGCGCGGAGGTCGTCGAGCGCCGGGGCCTCGATACCGGGGGCGGCGACGGCGATCGTCCACTCGACATCGCCGACGGCCATGAGCGTCTGCGTGGTCTCGAGGTGGCGGGTCACGCGGACGAACTCCGGCGCCTTGTCGTCGAGGTGCATAAGGTAGAAGCGCGGGATGCCGTTGGAGACGTCCAGCACCGCTTCTTCTGCGGTGAACGGCGTGCCGTCCTCCATGGGGGTCAGGACGACGCCGAAGGCGTCGAACGACGCGGGGGTCACGGTCTCGGCGGTGAGGCGGTGGACGGTGAGGGTGTCGGACATGGCGGCTCGCTTTCATCGGGTGTTCCGACCGTACGCTTGTCCAACAAGCTGGTCCAGAACTTGTCCGACATGTTCACCGCTCTGTTACGCCCGCGAAACGCTCACGACCGCACGCGGCGGATGAGGGCGTTGCGTAATCCCTCCGGCGCGGGCAACTGCACCTCGCGCGACCAATAGCCGATCGCGTCGTCGGCCCCGTACCCGCAGTACGTCATCTCGATGACGGGCGTGCCCGGCGAGCTCGACAGGAGCCGGGACCTCTCGGCATCCAGTCCGATCGCCTCCATCCACACCGTCTCCCAGGCGACCCGCACCCCGTTGGCGGCTTCGGCGAGGTCGAAGACCGGGCGGTGCGCGTCGAGTGCGGCCTCGTGATGCACGGGGACGAGGTCTTCGGCCAAGGCGTAGGGCGCGCCGTCCGCCCGCCACATTTTCCGGGTGCGCAGCACCGTGGTGCCGTCGGGCAGATCGTCGAAGCGATGCGAGCCGGGAGTCAGTTCGAGACGGTCGGACGACACGAGCTCGAGCGACGGCTCGTAGCCGGCGGAGCGGATCGAGAGGGAGTGGTCGAACTGCTGGTCGATACGCCGCCCCACCCCGGCGAGGCGACGATTCGGCGTCGTCCGCGCACCCTGGGTGCGGTGCACATATCCGCGCTCTTCGAGGCGCACCAGGGCCTCGCGCACCGAGTTGCGGCTCGCGCCGAGCATCTCAGCGAGGCGCGGCTCCGAGGGGAGGGCGGCGGCCTCGCTGCTCCACAGGGCGAGGATGCCCTCGATGATCGGATCGGGATCGGGTACGCGCACGGACTCATCTTCCCCGATGGATGCCGCGGCGATCACCCCCGCGCCGGGCGGGAGGCCGCGGGTCTCGGTTCGGTGCCTTCGCCCCGCCGGTGCGATCAGGCCGCGGCGCCGACCACGGCGGCGATGGCCGAGGTGAAGAAGCCCAGACCGTCGACGCCCGAACGCATCGCCGCCGAGGTGCCCGGGCCGAAGCCCGGCTCGACCGCGTGCTCGGGGTGCGGCATGAGACCCACGACGTTGCCGCGCTCGTTGGTCAGGCCGGCGATGTCGTCGAGCGACCCGTTGGGGTTCACCCCGACGTACCGGAAGGTCACGAGGCCCTCGCCGTTCACGCGCGCCAGGGTCTCGGCATCCGCGATGTAACCGCCGTCGGCGTTCTTCAGCGGGATGACGATCTCGTCGCCCTCGGCGAAGTTGCTGGTCCAGGCGGTCGAGGCGTTCTCGACGCGCAGGCGCTGGTCGCGGCGGATGAACTGCTGGTGCGCGTTGCGGATGAGACCGCCGGGCAGCAGGTGCGCCTCGACGAGCATCTGGAAGCCGTTGCAGATGCCGAGCACGGGCATGCCCTTGCCGGCGGCGTCTTTGACCTCGGCCATGATCGGCGCGAACGCCGCGATCGCTCCCGCGCGCAGGTAGTCGCCGTAGCTGAAGCCGCCGGGCAGGACCAGGGCGTCGACGCCCTTCAGGTCGTGCTCGCCGTGCCAGAGGGCGACGGGCTCGCCGCCCGCGAGGCGGATCGCGCGCTGCGCGTCGCGGTCGTCGAGGGAGCCGGGGAAGGTGATGACCCCGATGCGAGCGGTCACTCGACGACCTCGATGTTCACGACGTCTTCGATGACGGCGTTCGAGAGCATCTCGTCGGCGAGCTCCCGGGCTCGTGCGAGCGTGGCCTCGTCGACCTCACCCTCGACGGTGAGTTCGAAACGCTTGCCGATGCGCACGTCGGAGAAGCGGTGCTCGCCCAGACGCGACAGGGCGCCGGCGACGGCCTTTCCCTGCGGGTCGAGGAGCTCGGCCTTGGGCATGACGTCGACGACGATGGTGGGCACTGCAGCTCCAAGAGTCGGGTGGCGTTGTGACCTTCAGTCTACGCGAGCCGTCGTGATGTCATCCGCGGCGGCGAGGGAGCCGCGGGGCGTGGCTTCATAACGATCTCACAGCGTCCTCTTGACCTCGTGGGAGCGATCCCATACGGTCGTGACCGATCGGTGAGAGCGCTCCCACGCGACGTCGCAGGAGCCCACGACCGCACCGGTCCGCACCCACCACAAAGGAGTGATCTGTGAAAACTCGTGCCCTGCGCCGGGTGGCTCTCGTCGCCGCCGTCGCATCGACCTCTGCCCTCGTCCTCGCCGGTTGCTCCGGCGCCGGCGGGTCCGCCTCGGGCGGCGACGGCGAGGTGACCCTCACCATCGCCACCTTCAACGACTTCGGTTACACCGACGCGCTCCTGCAGGAGTACATGGACGCGCACCCGAACGTGAAGATCGTGCACAACAAGGCCGCGACCAGCAACGAGGCCCGCGAGAACTACTTCCAGAAGCTGGGCAAGACCGGCCTCGCCGACATCGAGGCCATCGAGGTCGACTGGCTGCCCGAGGTGATGGAGTACGCCGACCTGCTGGCCCCCGTGCCCGACGACCTTAAGAGCCGCTGGCTCGATTACAAGGTCGAGGCCGCCACGAGCCCCGAAGGCCAGTTGGTCGGCTACGGCACCGACATCGGCCCCGAGGGCGTCTGCTACCGCTCCGACCTCTTCGCCGCGGCCGGCCTGCCGACCGACCGGGCCGAGGTCGCCGCGATGCTGCAGGGCGACTGGTCGACCTACTTCGCCGCGGGCGACAAGTACGTCGCCGCGACCGGCAAGGCCTTCTTCGACTCCGCCGGCGGCACCTACCAGGGCGCGATCAACCAGGTCGAGGCCGCGTACGAGAACCCCGACAACGGCGAGATCACCGCCACGAGCAACACCGACGTCAAGAAGATCTACGACCAGGTCCTGAAGGCCAGCGCCACGCAGTCGGCGCACCTCGGCCAGTGGTCGGACGACTGGTTCGCGGGACTCTCGAACGGCGCCTTCGCCACGATGCTCTGCCCGGGCTGGATGCTCGGCGTCATCGAGGGCAACGCCCCCGAGGTGAAGGGGTGGGACATCGCCAACGTCTTCCCCGGCGGCGCCGGCAACTGGGGCGGCTCGTACCTGACCGTGCCCGGCAACGGCAAGAACGTCGAGGCCGCTCAGCAGCTCGCCGACTGGCTCACCGACCCCGAGACCCAGGTCAAGGCGTTCGAGAACGCCGGCACCTTCCCGAGCCAGACCGACGCCCTGAAGGCGGACGCCCTGCTCGGCAGCACGAACGCGTACTTCAACAACGCCCCCGTGGGCGAGATGCTCTCCGAGCGCGCGCAGGCCGTGAAGGTCTCGCCGTACAAGGGGACGTTCTACTTCCAGATCAACGACGCCATGCAGAAGGCGCTCACGCGAGTGGAAGACGGAACGCAGGACGCTGCGACCTCCTGGAAGCAGTGGGCGACCGAGGTCGACGCCCTGTCCTGACCACCGTCCTTCCGCGTGAGGGGTCAAGAAATGTCGCCCAGCAGAAGCCGAAGCGACACTTTCTGGCCCCTCACGCGGCTGGGGAAAGGAAGACATCGTGACAAGCACACTTGAACGGCCCACCCGGCCGGCGCGGCCCCCGGCGGGGGAGCGCCCGCCCCGCCGCCTCGGCTTCGGCCAACGCCGCAGCGCGTGGGACCTGAAGCTCTCGCCGTACCTCTACATCTCGCCGTTCTTCATCCTGTTCGCGATCACGGGCCTCTTCCCCATCGCGTACACCGCGGTGATCTCGTTCATGGACTGGGATCTGGTCCGCAACTCCGGTGAGTTCATCGGCTTCGACCAGTACGCCTGGGTGCTCTCGCAGCCCAAGTTCTGGATCGCCCTGCGCAACACCTTCAGCATCTTCCTGCTCTCGAGCGTTCCGCAGCTCATCCTCGCGATCTTCATCGCCGCGATGCTCGACCAGAACATCCGCGCCAAGACCTTCTGGCGCATGAGCGTGCTGGTGCCCTACGTGATGGCGCCCGTCGCCGTCGCTCTCATCTTCAGCAACATGTTCGGCGACCAGTACGGCGTCGTGAACACCACCCTGCAGAACCTCGGTCTTCCGGCCGTGCCGTGGCACTCCGACGCCTTCGCGAGTCACATCGCGATCGCGACGATGGTCAACTTCCGCTGGACCGGGTACAACACCCTCATCCTGCTCGCGGCGATGCAGGCCATCCCGCGCGAGTACTACGAGGCCGCGACCGTGGACGGTGCCGGCAAGATCCGCCAGTTCTTCTCGATCACCCTGCCGAGCCTCAAACCGACCCTCGTCTTCGTGATCATCACGGCCACGATCGGGGGCTTGCAGATCTTCGACGAGCCGCGCATGTACGACCAGTACGGCACGGGCGGAGCCGACAATCAGTGGCTCACCGTGACCCTGTGGCTCTACAACGTCGGTTGGGGCGAGTGGAACTTCGGCCGCGCCGCGGCCCTCGCGTGGATCCTCTTCCTGCTCATCCTCGCCATCGGCGCGATCAACCTGTTCATCACGCGATCGCTCGTGCGCGACGACGGTGGGCGCGGCGACACCCGTTCCCGTCGGGACATCCGCGCGCAGGCGCGAGCGGCGAGAGCCCGAGTGAGGGCGGATGCCGGTACCCCGGCGCCCGCGCGAGACACCGACGCGCCCCGAGGCGTCGCCGCACGACAGGAGTCCCGCCGATGACCGCCGTGAGTGCCGCTCCCGTCCCGATCGCCGACCCCGACACGACCGGTCCCGTCCGCCGCCGCCCGCGCCCGGTGCGCGGCTCCCGCCCCGGCTGGATCGTCTACGCCGCCCTCGGCGCGGTGCTGCTGGCGAGCCTGTTCCCCTTCTACTGGTCGTTGCTCATCGGCTCGGGCGACTCCTCGACCATCCGCGACGCCAACCGGTCGTGGATCCCCGGCGGCAACTTCTTCGCGAACGCGGCGTCGGTCATCGGCGACCCGGCGGTCAACTTCTGGCCGGCGCTCGTGAACTCCATCATCAGTTCGGGTCTGATCGCGGCATCCGTCGTCTTCTTCTCGACCCTCGCCGGATGGGCGTTCGCGAAGCTGAGGTTCCGCGGCGGGCCCTGGCTGCTCGTCTTCGTCGTGGCGACCATGGCCGTGCCGACGCAGCTGGGCGTCGTGCCGCTGTACATCCTGTTCAGCGAGCTCGGGTGGACCGGACAGCTCGGAGCCATCATCATCCCGGCGTTGACCAGCGCCTTCGGTGTCTTCTGGATGACGCAGTACCTGAGGCAGTCCGTGCCCGACGAGCTGATCGAGGCCGCGCGGGTGGACGGGGCGAGCTCGTTCCGCACCTTCCTCACCGTGGGCGTTCCCGCCGCCCGGCCCGCCGCCGCGATGCTCGGTCTGTTCACGTTCGTGAGCGCGTGGAACAACTTCTTCTGGCCGTTCATCGTGCTCGATCGCCAGAACCCCACGCTGCCGGTCGCGCTCTCGCTCCTGCAGTCCAACTACTTCGTCGACTACTCGATCGTCCTCGCGGGCGTCCTGCTGTCGACGATCCCGCTCCTGCTGCTGTTCGTCTTCGCGGGCAAGCAGCTGGTCAGTGGCATCATGCAAGGGGCGGTCAAGGGATGACCCTCGCGCCCACGGAAGGAACCCGAATCATGTCCCACACCCGCTCGTTCCCCGAAGGCTTCCTCTTCGGTGCCGCCACCGCGGCCTACCAGATCGAGGGGGCGGCTTTCGAAGACGGCCGCACGGCCTCGATCTGGGACGCGTTCAGCCGCGTGCCCGATGCCGTGATCAACGCCGACAACGGCGATGTCGCCTGCGACCACTACCACCGCTACGCCGGCGACGTGCAGCTCATGAGGAAGCTCGGGCTGCAGACGTACCGCTTCTCGACCTCGTGGTCGCGGGTGCGCCCTGACGGCGGCGCCCTCAACGCCAAGGGCGTCGACTTCTACAAGCGCCTCGTCGACGAGCTGCTGGATGCCGGCATCCTGCCCTGGCTCACCCTGTATCACTGGGACCTCCCGCAGGCGCTGGAAGAGAAGGGCGGCTGGACCGTCCGCGAGACCAGCGAGAAGTTCACCGAATACGCGCTCGACATGCACGACGCTCTCGGCGACCGCGTGAACGTCTGGACCACGCTCAACGAACCGTGGTGCTCGTCGTTCCTCAGCTACACCGCCGGCATCCACGCGCCCGGCCACTACTCCCAGGCCGAGGGCATGCTCGCGGCCCACCACCTTCTGCTGGGCCACGGGCAGACCGTACGCGAGCTCCGCGCCCGCGACGCCTCGCTCAACCTGGGGCTCACGCTCAACCTCACGGTGGCGGATGCCGTCGACCCGACGAACCCCGCCGACCTCGACGCCGCACGTCGTATCGACGGGCAGTTCAACCGCTGGTTCCTCGATCCAGTGTTCCGCGGGGAGTACCCGGCCGACATCATCAAGGACTTCCGCAAGACGGATGCCGAAGCGGTGGCCCGCTGGCAGGAGGCCGTGCAGCCCGGCGACCTCGACGTCATCTCGACCCCCATCGACTCGCTCGGCGTGAACTACTACCACGGCGAGTTCGTCGGCGGCACGCCGCCCGAGGTCGACCCGCCCGCGGGTGACGCCCCGACGGTGCGGCCCGTCGGCAAGCCCTTCCCGGCCCACGAGAACCTGTACTGGCACGACCGTGGCCTCGCGCGCACCAACATGAACTGGGAGGTGCAGCCCGAGGGGCTCACGCGCCTGCTCGAGCGCGTCAGCGAGGACTATTCGGCCGAGGCCGGCGTGGCCCTCTACGTCACCGAGAACGGCGCCTCGTACGACGACGAGCTGAACACCGACGCCAATGAGCCCCGCGTGCACGACGCCGAGCGCGTGGAGTTCGTCGAGGCGCACCTCGGAGCGGTCCTGGATGCCGTGGACAAGGGCGTCGACGTCCGCGGCTACTTCTACTGGTCGCTGATGGACAACTTCGAGTGGGCCTGGGGCTACGAGAAGCGCTTCGGCATCGTCTACGTCGACTACGCCACGCAGGAACGCACCATCAAGGACTCGGGGCTCGCGTACGCCCGGGTGATTCAGGATCGCGCGCTGGAGTCGGTCGTCGTCGCCTGACGACGACGGCGAAGGCTCGGTCGCACGCGCTGTGCGGCCGGGCCTTCGTCTTCCGGTGCGGGTGGGTCTCGCTGGTCGGGTCCGGATACCGGTGCGTTCCGTGCCGCCGCCGCAGTACGCTCGCATCAGCGCGCAGCGCGCCTGGCCACCCGAAGCGCGGTGCGATGCCGCCGTCCCGAAGGAGGGGAGCGATGGATCTCGCATCCGTTCGCGGTGCCGCCACGATCGAAGAGGTCGCGGCGCGCGCCGGGGTCTCGCGATCGACGGTGTCGCGAGTCGTCAACGGCTCCACCGCCGTCTCGCCCTCGGCCCTCGAGGCCGTGCGCCGCGCGATCGACGAGCTGCAGTACGTTCCCAACCGCGCGGCGCGCTCGCTCGCCAGCCGGCAGACGCGGGCGATCGCCCTGGTGATCCCCGAGCAGACCGACCGCTTCTTCGGCGACCCGTTCTTCGCCTCGATCGTCGCGGGTATCGGCGAGGTGATCGGCGAATCCGACTACATCATGAACATGCTGATCGCGAGCGACGATGCCAGCGCCAAGGCGCTGGGATACCTCCGCGGCGGCAGCGTCGACGGGGCGATCGTCGCCTCGCACCACACGAGCGACACCTTCCTCGACCGCGTCGCCGACGTCGTCCCCGTGGTCTACGGCGGGCGTCCCGCGCGCATCCGTGCCGAGGACTACTACGTCGACGTCGACAACGTCGAGGGTGGTCGTGTCGCCACCGCCTACCTGCTGGCGCGGGGGCACCGGCGTCTCGCCACGGTCTCGGGCCCGTCGGACATGCCCGCGGGCATCGACCGCCTCCAGGGCTTTCGCAATGCGATGGCGGAGGCGGGGCTCGAACCGGTGGCCGTCGAGAACGGGGACTTCACCGAGATGGGCGGCGCCCTCGCGATGAACCGCATTCTCTCGAGCGGGATCACCCCCGAGGCCGTCTTCGTCGCGAGCGACCTCATGGCCCGCGGCGTCTACACGGTGCTCCGCGACAAGGGCCTCGAGCCGGGGCGCGACGTCGCCGTGATGGGCTTCGACGACTCGGCGGTGTCGACCGCGGTCACTCCGTCGCTGACCACGGTCCGGCAGCCGTCCCTTGCGCAGGGGCGCCACATGGCATCCGTTCTGCTCGACATCCTCGCCGGTCGTCCCGCGGCCCACGCGACGATCCTGCCGATCGAGGTCGTGGAGCGCGCCTCGGCCTGAGGCGTCAGGGTCCGGCCGGCAGGCGCAGGTCGATCTCGTAACCGCCGTCGGCGAGAGGGCCGGCGCGGAACGAGCCCCCCAGCATGTGGGCGCGCTCCGAGAGTCCGAGATGGCCGAGGCGTGCCGTGGGGGCCGGATCGGGGCGCGGGGCGGGGGAGGCGGCGTTTCGCAGGACCACCCGCACGCCGCCCGTGTCGGTGCTCGTCGCCGACACGGTGACGGCTGACCCGGGCGCGTGCTTGCGGACGTTCGTGAGCCCCTCCTGGATCGTGCGGTAGACCGCGCGCTGCGTCGCGGGCGGGAGCCCCTCGCGCAGATCGATGCGGGCGTCGACCTCGAGGTCTGTCGGATGCAGGATCTCATCGAGGTGCCGCAGGGTCGGCTGCGGACCGAGGGGCGCCGCCTCGGGCCCGTCGGCGCGGAGCACGAGGAGCATCTGGCGCAGCTCGGACAGGGTGGTGGAGGCGAGGGTGCGGATCGTGTCGGCCGTCTCGACGACCTCGGGGTCGTCGGCGCGGACCATCAGCGCCCCCGCCTGCACGGTGATGAGGCTCACCTGGTGCGAGACGACATCGTGCATCTCGCGCGCGAGGTGGGCGCGTTCCTCGGCGACGGCCTCGCGCGCGACCCGGCGGTTCTCGTCGGCGCGGGCACGACGCAGCTCGTCGAGGCTCGCCGACAGCCGGCTTTGGTTGCGCCGCAGGCGGCCCAGCGCCACGGCGCCTCCCGAGGTCATCGTCGCGTAGACGATGGCCAGCACGTGATCGTTGACCGAGGTGAAGGTGTCCCACGACAGACCGAGGCCGAGGAAGGTGACGGCCGTCGCGACGACGAGCCACACCATCCCGGTCGCCGCGCTCGCCACGGTGTACAGGGCGATCACCGACGCGATCGGCCCTCCGGTGAGGAAGAGGGCGGGAAGAGCCAGCGCCAGCGACAGCAGGGGGATCTTCCGGCGCAGCAGCAGGCCCGCGGCCCCGACGAGGGTCAGCACCAGCTCGAGCAGGTCGGTCGTGTAGAGCCCCAGCACGCCGTCGAGCGCGGCGACCGCGACGAGCCCGAGGTCGATCAGCACATCGCGGCGTCTCATCGTTCCTCCTCGTCGCGCAGCAGGCCCGCGCGCTCGGCCACCAGGGCCGCTTGCACGCGGCCGTCGACGCCGAGCTTGCCGAGGATCGTGCTGATGTGCGCTTTCACGGTGGCGGGGCTCAGGAACATCGCCGCACCGATCTGGATGTTCGACAGCCCGCGCCCCAGCTGCACGAGGATCTCGCGTTCGCGCGCGCTGAGCGCATCGACCAGGTGCGTGTCGGCCGCGGGCTCGGGGCGCAGGTACCCGGCCACCACGGCGCGGCTGACGGTGGGCGAGAACACCACCCCGCCGCCGTGCAGGGTGCGCACGAGCTGGGGGAGCTGACGCGGGTCGGTGTCCTTGACGAGGAACCCGGCGGCGCCCGCGTCGAGGGCCGACGCGATGTGATCATCCGAGTCGAAGGTCGTCAGGATCGCCACCGTCATGTCCCACCCCGCCCGGCGGATGTCGCGGAGCACCTCGAGGCCGTTTCGTCCCGGCATCCGGATATCGAGGAGCACCACGTCGGGGCGGGCCTCGGCGAGGACCTCCATCGCCTGGACGCCGTCGGCTGTCGCCACCACCTCGATGTCGTCGGCGGCGCTGAGGATGTGCGAGAAGCCGGAGCGGATGAGCGCTTCGTCGTCGACGACGGCGACACGGATGAGGGGAGCGGCGAGGGATGCCATGCGACCAGGCTAGGGACTCCGCCGGGGGCGCGGACCACCCGATCGGCTCGAGGAGGGGGCCGACCGGCTGATGCGCACTCCGCGGCTCCCTCGCGAGCATGGACGGGATGCCGGTGGTCGGCATGCCCACGCACGCTCGGGGAGGACCGATGGTCGCGGTGATGGACACGGCGCAGGCAGCGCCCGAAGTGGCGCCGGCGCGGCGGCCCGAGCGCCGTGCTGCTCGGTGGGACGTCCCCGGGTTCCTGCGCCGTCGCGCCGGGACGCTCGGGGTGACGCTGGCGATCCTCGTGGTCAGCATCGTCACGATCTCGACGCAGAGCACCTTCGAGGGGGGACCCTTCGATCTGCGCGACATGCTGCTCGCCCTCGTGCGCGTCGACGACCCGCTCGTGCTCGCGGTCACGGTCGTGCTGACGCTGGTGACGTGCGGGCTGGCCGAAGGTCTCCTGGGCACGCGTCGTCTGCTCGCGGCGTTCGTGGGTGGCGGTCTCGTCGTCTGCACGATCGGCGAGGTCATCGGCTGGTTCGAGGACAACGTCATCCCCGAGGTCTCGCTGAACGTCACCCCGTACACGGGGGCGCCGCCCATCGCGGCTCTGCTGTGCGTCGCCATTGCCGCGAGCTGTTTCGCCTCGCCGCTGTGGCGTCGCCGGATCCGCATCGGCGGCGTCACTCTCGCGGTGACGATGTTCCTCTACGCCGCCTCGGCGTCCGATCTCTACACGCTCATCGCCCTGCCCGTCGGCATGGCGGCCGGTCTCGTGCTC
This sequence comes from Microbacterium sp. 1154, assembly GCF_031455375.1. Taxonomy (NCBI): domain Bacteria; kingdom Bacillati; phylum Actinomycetota; class Actinomycetes; order Micrococcales; family Microbacteriaceae; genus Microbacterium; species Microbacterium sp. 1154. The sequence goes on from NZ_JAVDSN010000001.1 coordinate 839,882, forward strand.
GGGGGGACGCGAGCCGTCGGCATCCCGCGCAGTTCGCTGCGCGAGAAGCGCGTGCTGCTGGCGGCCCTCACCGCCGTCACGGCTATCGGGCCGGTCGTCGCCACCCTGTGGGGCTCGGGCGCCGGGGTGCTGTCGGTCTACAGCTGGCTGTCGTACGATCCGCTGATCTCGGCCGACGGCGTCGTCTGCGCGATCGGGGCGACGAACGCCCCGTGCCCGCCGCTCGCCCTGGTCTACACCGAGCTCCAGCCCGCCTCGGGATGGATCGCCGCCCTGCCTCAGCTCGTCCTGCTGATCGCGGCGTGGGGTGTCCTGCGCGGACGGCGCGGCGCTCTGCACCTCGCGGTGGCGGTGAACGCGCTCACGTTCGTGGCGATGAGCACCCTGCTCCTGCTGAGCGAGACCGACACGCTCGAGCAGCTCGCGACCGTGCGCACCGCGTACGACGTCGCCGACGTGTGGCAGACGGTCGCCGGCATGGTCGTCGGTGCGGCCCTTCCCCTGACGGTCGCCGTGCTGCTCCTGCGCTTCCGTGCCGCCGTGCAGATCCCCTCGACCCCGGGGGTGCGCCGCGCCTTCGTGCGCACCGTCGCCGTCGCGGCCGTGGGCTCGCTCGTGCTGGCGCTCGTCGGCATCCTGCTGGCATCCGCCGATTTCCGCCCGTGGCCGAACGTGACGACCGTACTCGCGACGCTCCCCCTGCGCCTCGTCCCGCCCTCGCTGCTGCCGCCCGAAGCGCTGGTCTTCGTCCCGATGACCGGCGCCGCACAGGCGGTGTGGTACCTGCCCCCGCTGCTGTTCTGGGTCACCGTCGTCGTCGCCACCGCCCGCTTCGTGATGCGGTCCGGCGCGGCCGAAGTCACACCCGACCGCGAGCGCGCGCGGATGCTGCTGGCGGCGGGTTCCGGCGACACCCTCGGGCACATGACCCTGTGGGAGGGAAACGCCTACTGGTTCGCCGCCGACGCGGAGGCCGCGATCGCCTACCGCGTGCGCGGCGGGTTCGCGGTGACCCTCGGCGGCGCCTTCGGCCCCGACCGGGAGGACGCCTCGGTCGGCGCGCAGTTCGCCGCGTTCTGCGAGGAGCAGGGCTGGACGCCGGTGTTCTACAGCGTCGACGACGCTGAGCTCCAGCGGCTCGCCCCACTCGGCTGGTCGTCGCTCCAGGTCGCCGAGGAGGCGTTCCTCGACCCGCGCACCTGGACTCCGGCCGGCAAGAAGCGGCAGGACGTACGAACGGCCACCAACCGCGCGGCCCGCGAAGGGCTGAGCGCGCGATGGGCGCGGTGGAGCGAGCTGTCGTTCCTCGATCGCGGCCAGATCCGCGACATCTCCGAGGCCTGGGTGTCCGACAAGACGATTCCCGAGATGGGCTTCACCCTCGGCTCGACCGACCAGCTCGACGACCCCGAGGTGCGCCTGCTCGTCGCCCGCGACGGATCGGGTCGCATCACGGCGTTCACCAGCTGGATCCCGATTCACCGTGACGGGGCGATCGCCGGGTACGCCCTCGACGTCATGCGGCGGCGGGACGACGCGATGCCCGGGGTCATGGAGTTCCTCATCGGCCAGGCCGTCGAGCGGCTCCGCGAAGACGGCCGGATCGTGATGAGCCTGTCGGGCTCGCCCCTCGCGCGGCACTCCACCGGTGACGACAGCGACCGCGGCGCCCTGGACCGCGCGCTCGACGTCATCAGCGCGCTCCTCGAGCCGGCCTATGGGTTCCGATCGTTGGCGACCTTCAAGAAGAAGTTCCAGCCCGATTTCGCGCCCCTGTGGATGATCTACCCGGATGCCACGCAGATCCCGGCCATCGCGATCGCCCTGGTCCGCTGCTACATCCCGGGGCTCACCCTGCGGTCGGCCGCGACGCTCACCGCGCAGCTGCGTCGCCCGCGCGAGGCCGCGGGGCGCTGACGCGTCGGCAGGCGCCGCGGCGCGGTGTCACGAGAACAGGGGATGCCACGAGAACAGGCCGTCGCGGCGTGAACGGCCCTGTTCTCGGGTGATCGGCCTGTTCTCGTGACGCTCGGTCCGAGCTCGAACCGACCCCGCACGTGTCGCGCATCGTCGGGCGTCGGCCCTCACGCCGCGTGAGGGTCAAGGGGGATACATTGTTCGCGGGCGAGCGGACGGCGGGCAGATCGCCGTCAATCGAAGGGGGATCGAATGGTGGACGCGACGCGCACAGCGGTCCGAGGAGCCCTCGCGTGGGCGCTCGTCGGCGTGATGGCGGCGGCCCTTTCGGGGTGCTTCATGATTCCTCTCGTCGACGGTCGGTCGCCCTTCGACGACCCCTTCGGCTCGAGCAAGAGCGACATCGAGAAGGCCATTCCCCCGATCCAGGCCGCACTCGACGCCAGCGGCGCCGACGACGGCGGTCTCTGGCGGGTGGTCGCGGAAGAGGGCAGCGACAACTGCGAAGGCGCGTGCCAGTTGCGCGTCGAGGTGAGCATCGAGCCGGCGGACGAGTCCGGAACCACGTCGATCGTGTCGGAAGACGTTCTGCGCACGGTTCTGGTCACCGCGGTCCCTGTCGCCGAGCAGCACCACGTCGACCTGTCCGTGGTGCCCGGGTACGCCGATGCCGGGTACGGGCGGTCCGCCGACCTGTCATCGGCCGTCGAGGCGCTCTTCGGCGACCACGTGTCGACGAAAGACTTCACCGCCTTCACCGACGAGAGCTACCGCGACGCGGAGGTGCGGGCGAACACCCGCGAGCGCTCGAACGTGCTGCAGGCGATGGGGCTCGGCTGAAGCGCGGCTGTGCTTCGTCACCAGAACAGGGGATGCCACGAGAACAGGCCGTTGCGGCGCGGATCGCCCTGTTCTCGGGCGCTCGGCCTGTTCTCGTGACGGCTGGGCGCCTCAGCGGGCCTCGGGTCGCGGCTGCTGGTACACGTCGGGGACGTCGTCGCCGTCGGCATCCACCTCTTCGGCGAGCGCCAGCTGCTTGTAGCGCCGGTTGCGTACGAGCAGCACGGAGGAGGCGAGGACGGATGCCAGGAGCGAGGCGACCATGATCGCGATCTTCGCGTCATCGGTGTGGGGGGAGCCGTCGCCGAAGCTCAGCTCGGCGATCAGCAGCGAGACGGTGAAGCCGATCCCGGCGAGCAGACCCACCCCGGCGAGATCGATCCACTTCAGGGCGGGGTCGAGCCGGACCTTCGTCACGAGGGTGAGCAGGCGCACGCCGAGCAGGATGCCGAGGGGCTTGCCGAGCACGAGACCGGCGGCGACGCCGAGGGTGACGGGGTCCGTCACGGCGCGCAGCAGCCCGTCGCCGCCGCCGATCGAGACGCCGGCTGCGAAGAACGCGAACAGCGGCACGGCGATGCCCGCCGACAGGGGCCGGAAGCGGTGCTCGAACTGCTCCGCGAGATCCATGCCCCGCACCTCAGGCTGACGGCGGGAGGCGGCGACCGGGATCGTGAAGGCGAGCGCGACGCCCGCGATCGTTGCGTGCACGCCCGAGGCGTGCAGAAACGCCCACGCGGCGAAGCCGATCGGCAGCAGAACGACCCAGGCGCCCCAGGGCGTTCGGGCGAACCACGCGCGGCCGCGGTGCGCGATCACGCCGTAGACGATGACCAGCAGGGCGAAGATCGCCAAAGGCGCGACCGCGATGTCGCTGGTGTAGAAGACGGCGATGATCGCGATGGCGATCAGGTCGTCGACGACGGCGAGCGTGAGGAGGAAGATGCGCAGCGGACCGGGCAGGTGCGAACCCACGATCGCGAGAACGGCGACCGCGAAGGCGATGTCGGTCGCGGTGGGGATGGCCCAGCCGGCCAGCAGGCTCGGCTGCGTGTGCACGATCGCGACGTAGATCAGGGCGGGCACGGCCACGCCCGCGAACGCGGCGGTCACCGGCACGATCGCGGTGTCCAGCCGGCGGAGGCTCCCGACCACGATCTCGCGCTTGAGCTCGAGACCGACCAGGAAGAAGAAGACCGCGAGCAGGCCGTCCGCCGCCCACGACCCGACGCTCAGCTCGAGGTGCCAGGGTTCGTAGCCGAAGCGGACGTCGCGCAGCGCGAAATACGCCTCGGACGCGGGGGAGTTGGCCCACACGATGGCGATGACCGCCGCCACCACCAACAGCATTCCGCCGACGGATTCGCGGCGCAGCACCGTGGTGACGCGATGGACCTCGGCGTAGCCGGGCCAGTGCGGGGTGCGGGCGGTGTCGTGGCTCATGAGGCCTCCTGAAGGGTCGATCGACAGATCGTCGACCAGACTTCCCGACACGCCACCCTCAGTTTACCGCCCCGTCCCGGGCGACCAACGAACTGCCGGTCGCCCGGAATGCGCGTCAGGCCGACTCTTCGTCCTCTTCGGCGTTGAAGTGCGAAGCGGTCTCGGAGTGTCCCGCGGCGACGCCGTTCGGGTCGTCGGGGATGGTGCCGTCGGTCCCGAGGCCATCGGGCTTGGCGTCACCGTCGGAGCCGGACCCGTCGTCGGTCGGCGAGACTTCGACGTCGGCGCCCTCGTACGAGTTCTCGTCGGCAGCAGCCTGCGACGGGTCGGAGATTTCGGATGCCATGAGCGTGCCTCTTTCGTCATCGGTGACGAGGCGATGTGCGATGCCCCGCCGGTGCACCGACGGTACCGAGCGGCCGGGTCGTGGCATCCCCTCTTGTCGGGTGCCGCCGTGTGTGCTGAGCTTCGCCCTCCCCGTTCGCGCGGTGCGGGCCGTCGTGCGGATCCAGGCCGCGGCGCGCCGCGGCGGAGCCCCCTGAACCGGAGTGTCGACCTCGAACTCTGCACGACGGCGCGGCGCTGCTGCGTCGGACCGGCCGACACCCGGCGACTCAGCTCGGGTCGCCGCCCAGCGGGCCCACAGCGGGGATCGGGCCGCCGTCGTCGGCACCGGTCTTGCGTGCCCGCGCGATGGCGTTGCCGAGGTGGTAGATCACCAGCGCCGCGACCGACCCCAGCACGATCGGGCCGAGCTGGAAGTCGCCCCACTGCATGGTGAAGCCGGCTATCGCGAGCACCAGGGCCACGGCGCCGGTGTACTGGTTGACCGGGCGCGAGAAGTCGACGCGGTTGTCGACCCAGATCTTGATGCCGATGATGCCGATCAGGCCGTAGAGCGCGGTGGTGACCCCGCCCAGGACGCCCGCCGGGATCGTGTTGAACACGGCGCCGATCTTGGGAGACAGGCTCAGCACGATCGCGGTGAGACCGGCGACCCAGTAGACGGCGGTCGAGTAGACGCGGGTCGCGGCCATGACGCCGATGTTCTCGCCGTAGGTGGTGGTTCCCGAACCGCCGAAGGTGCCGGCGAGGGTCGTGGCGACGCCGTCGGCGATGAGGGCGCGACCGGTGGAGCGGTTGGCCGTGGCATCCGTCATCGCCGCCACACCCCGCACGTGACCGACGTTCTCGGCCACGAGCACGAGCACCACGGGCAGGAACATCGCGATGACCGACCAGGTCGCCGGCGTCGTGAAGTCCGCGATCTGGAAGGTCGGCAGGCCCACCCAGGGAGCCGCCGCGACGGCGTCGAAATCGATCAGCTTCTCACCCGTGCCGGCCTGGATGAGCACCGTCGCGACGTATCCGACGATGACACCGAGGAAGATCGAGATCCGCCCGAGGAAGCCGCGGAACAGCACGCTGAACACGATGACGGCGATCAGGGTGATCGTGCCGGGCAGGGGCTGCACCTTGAAGTTCGACCACGCGACCGGGGCGAGGTTGAAGCCGATCAGGGCCACGATGGCCCCGGCGACCACCGGCGGCATGACCTTGTCGACCCAGCCGAGACCCACGAACTGCACGATGAAGCCGATCACGGCGAGCAGAACGCCGACGGCGACGATGCCCGCCAGCGCCGAACCGGTGCCCGCGGTGGTCGTGGCCGCCGTGATCGGCGCGATGAACGCGAACGACGAGCCCAGGTAGCTGGGGAGTCGGTTCTTCGTCACGAGCAGGAACAGCAGGGTGCCCACGCCCGAGAACAGCAGCGTCGTCGACACCGGGAAGCCGGTGAGCACCGGCACCAGGAAGGTGGCGCCGAACATCGCGATCACGTGCTGAAGCCCGATGGCGATCGTCGCGCCCCAGTTGAGGCGCTCGCCGGGGGCCACGACGGCCCCGGGTTCGACGGTGCGCCCGTTGCCGTGCAGCTTCCAACGGAACATGTGTCTCCTCAGGTGGGGGTGGATGCCGAGACCGTACCCGCTCGGCGAGAACGCACCGGTTCGTCGACAATGCGGTGCGGTGTCGGCGAACGGATGCGGTCTCGAGAAGGGGCGGATCAGCCCGCGGTCAGCAGGCGCAGCAGCTCGGCGTAGCGGTCGCGGGTGCGCTCGACGATCTCGGCGGGGAGGGCCGGCGGCTCGCCCTGCTTGTCCCAGTTCTCCGCGAGCCAGTTGCGCACGATCTGCTTGTCGAAGCTCGCCATGCGCTCTGCGGGAGTGGAGCCGGTGCGCCAGGCTTCGGCATCCCAGTATCGAGACGAGTCCGAGGTGAGCACCTCGTCGGCCAGGGTCAGCACGCCGTCGTCGTCGTAGCCGAACTCGAACTTCGTGTCGGCCAGGATCAGCCCGCGGGCTTCGGCCGTTGCGGCCGCGCGGCGGTAGATCTCGAGCGAGAGGTCGCGCAGGGCCGCCGCCGTCTCGGCGCCGACCAGCTCGACCGAACGTTCGAAGGTGATGTTCTCGTCGTGCTCGCCCAGGGGGGCTTTGAACGCGGGGGTGTACAGCGGTTCCGGCAGGCGGTCGCCGTCGTTCAGACCCTCGGGCAGGGGGATGCCGCAGACCGTGCCCTCGGCCCGGTACTCCGCCCAGCCCGAGCCGGTGAGGTAGCCGCGCACGACGCACTCGATCGGCTGCATGTCGAGGGACCGGACGAGCATCGAGCGTCCCTGCACGGCATCCGGGATCAGGGCGACCGTCTCGTCGCCCGCCAGAGCGTGGTCGGCCACGAGGTGGTTCGGGATCGAGCGACCGCCGTCGGCGCCCGTGAGCTGGTCGAACCACCACAGGCTCAGCGTCGTGAGCAGTTCGCCCTTGTCCGGGATGCCGGGAGACAACACGTGGTCGAAAGCGCTCACGCGGTCGCTGGCGACGACGAGGAGGTGCGCGGGGGTCTCGCCCTCGGCCGTGTCGGCCGGCACGTAGAGGTCGCGGACCTTGCCGGAGTAGATGTGGCGGAAGCCGGGGAGCTCGAGCGGGGGAGCGGTGGTCACCCGCTCATTATTGCGGGTGTGTGCGCCCCGCACCGGCGCGGATTGTGTCACAACGCTCGCTGGAGCGCCTGCCCCCCGCGCGCGGCGGCCCCCCTGACTACCCTCGATGGAATGACCGAGGCAGCCCCTGATACCGCGGTGAACATCGACCCTCATCTGGGTAGTCGCCACAAGACCATCCGCGGCTGGGTCTTCTGGCCCGCCGCCGCCATCGCGGGGGCCTTCATCGCCTTCGCGATGATCTTCCCCGCCGCGGCCGAGGCGACCTTCGGTGCCGTGCAGACCTTCATCGTCTCGTCGTTCAACTGGTACTACGTGTTGATCGCGGCGTTCTTCGTCGTCTTCGCGCTCGCGATGGGCTTCAGCCGGTTCGGCAACATCAAGCTCGGTCAGGACGACGACGAGCCCGAGTTCTCGACGATGTCGTGGTTCTCGCTGCTCTTCGCGGCGGGCATGGGCATCGGCCTCGTCTTCTACGGCGTGAGCGAGCCGCTCAGCCACTTCGCCGACCCGCGTCCGGGTGTCGCGGGCACGCCGAATCAGCTCGCGCAGCAGGCGATGTCGCAGACGTTCCTGCACTGGGGCGTGCACGCGTGGTCGATCTACGTGGTGATCGGTCTCGCGCTGGCGTACGCCTTCCACCGGCGCAGGCGCCCGCGCACGATCCGCTGGGCGCTCGAGCCGCTGCTCGGGGCGCGTCTCGTGCAGGGCGGTTGGGGCAACGCGGTCGACGTCGCCGCTCTGGTCGGCACGCTGTTCGGCGTCGCGACCTCCCTCGGTCTGGGCGTCATCCAGATCAGCGCCGGGCTCGACTACCTGAACCTCGTGACGCCCTCGGTCATCAGCCAGGCCGTCATCGTCGGTGTCATCACGGCGTTCGTGCTGTTCTCGGTGCTCTCGGGTGTCGGCAAGGGCATGAAGTGGCTCTCGAACATCAATCTCGTGCTCGCCGGGCTGCTCATGCTGTACCTGCTGTTCGCGGGACCCACCGAGTTCCTGCTGCGCGACGTCGTGCAGTCGATCGGCAACTACATCCAGAACTTCGTGAGCCTGTCGTTCACGACGAGCGCCTACTCCGGCGAAGACGGCGTGGCCTGGCAGGGCACGTGGACGGCGTTCTACTGGGGCTGGTGGATCTCGTGGGCCCCCTTCGTCGGCATCTTCATCGCGCGCATCTCGCGCGGCCGCACGGTTCGGGAGTTCGTCACCGGAGTGATCCTGGTGCCCACGCTCGTCGGCATCCTGTGGTTCACGGTCCTCGGCGGCACCGCGATCTACGGCGAGCTGACCGGCACGGTGCAGCTGGTCGGAGCCGACGGGGCCGTGAACGTCTCGACGGCACTGTTCCAGATGCTCCAGGGCGTCCCGGGAACGGTGTTCCTGTCGATCGGCTTCCTCATCCTCATCGGGATCTTCTTCGTCACCTCGGCCGACTCGGGCGCCCTGGTGATGGGAATGATCGCCACGGGCGGCGAAGAGGAGCCCAAGCGCTGGGTCCGCATCTTCTTCACCCTCGCGACCTCGCTCATCGCTTTCGCCCTGCTCTTGGCGGGCGGGCTCCAGGCCCTGCAGACCGCGGCGATCAGCATCGCTCTGCCGTTCAGCCTCGTGCTGCTCGCGATCTGCTGGGCGACCGTCACGGCCTTCCGCCGTGAGATGCGCGCCTATGACAAGGCCGAGCGGGCGCAGCTTCGCGACTCGATCGGAGCCCACTACGGGCTGGAGGTCGAGGAACCCAATCAGCGTGGCATCTTCGGCATTCCGATCCGCTGGCGTCAGCCTCGCGTCCCGGTGCCCGGTCCGGCGGAGCAGACGCCCGAGAAGTCGTCCAGCGACTCTCCGAAGGCCTGATCCCCGGCATCCGGGCCGGCTCTCGAACGCGCCGCACCTCCGGACGGGTGCGGCGTGTTCCGCGTGGTGTCGCGGGCTCCGCTCTCCGGGCTGCTCGGGCGTCGAGTGTCCAGAACGCGCCGCACGCGTCCACCTCGGTGCGGCGTGTCGTGGACACTCGACGTTCATCCGCGGGCGTTCGCGCCGAGCGGAGAATGGGCGTATAGTCCATGTGGACTAGTCGACACGGACCATGAGGAGGACGGATGCCGGAGACCAACCGCCTCACCCCCGTCGCGGTCATGATCCTGGCCACGCTCCGCGAGGCCGACATGCACACGTACGAGCTGGTGCGCCTGCTCAAGGAGCGCCGTGACGATCGCCTCGTGCCGCTGCAGAAGGGCACGATCTATCACACGGTCGCGCGCCTCGAGCGGGACGGGCTGCTCGCCGAGGTCGGCGTCGATCGCGACGGCAACCGCCCCGAGCGCACCACCTACACGCTTCGGGATGCCGGCCATCGGGCGGTCGAAGAATGGGTGCGCGCAGAGCTCCCCCAGATCGACCGGGCGACCGAGTTCCGCGTCGCGCTGTCCGAGGCTCACAACCTCGATCGCGACGAGGTCATCGACCTTCTCGACCGGCGTCGAGCCCTGCTCGTCGCGTCGGTCGAGGAGCACCGAGCGGGCCTCGAACTCGCGGCCGAGCGGAAAACCCCCGAGCAATTCCTCGTCGAGCTGCAGCGGCAGGCCGCTCTGCTCGACGCCGAACTCGCGTGGCAGGGCTCCCTGCGTGCGCGCCTCGCCGATCGCTCCCTCCCGTGGGGTATCGCCGAGATCCCCGAACACATCAAGAAGAAGCACCGCGTCTCAAAGGAGACCACAGCATGACCGACTCTCGCGCCGCCTCCGCGGCATCCACCCGTACCGGGTCCCACCAGACCCACGAACGCAGCCCCTGGCCCGCCCTCTGGGCGCTGGTCATCGGGTTCTTCATGATCCTCGTCGACACCACGATCGTCTCGGTCGCGAACCCCGCGATCAAGGCCGCTCTCGACCCCGACACCAACAACCTCGACAACGTCGTGTGGGTCACCAGCGCCTACCTGCTGACCTACGCCGTGCCGCTGCTCATCACCGGCCGCCTCGGCGACCGCTTCGGTCCGAAGAACATCTACCTCACGGGTCTGGCGCTGTTCACCCTCGCCTCGCTCGCGTGCGGTCTGGCTCCCTCGCTCGAGGTGCTGATCGCCGCCCGCGCCGTGCAGGGTCTCGGAGCGGCGATGATGACGCCGCAGACGATGGCCGTCATCACCCGCACCTTCCCGCCGCAGAACCGCGGTGCGGCGATGGGCCTGTGGGGCGCCACCGCCGGTGTCGCCACCCTCGTCGGCCCCCTCGCCGGCGGCCTGCTGGTGGACGGCCTCGGTTGGGAGTGGATCTTCTTCATTAACATCCCCGTCGGCATCATCGGTTTCGTCGCCGCCGTCATCCTCGTGCCGCAGCTGCCGCGGACCGCGCACAAGTTCGACATCCTCGGCGTCGTGCTGAGCGCCGTGGGTCTGTTCCTCATCGTGTTCGGTCTGCAAGAGGGCGAGCACTACTCGTGGGCCGCATGGATCTGGGCGATGGTCGCCGCCGGCGTCGTGGTCATGGCGGTCTTCGTCTGGACCCAGGCGCGCAGCACGGGCGAGCCGCTCGTTCCTCTCGACCTGTTCCGTGACCGCAACTTCTCGATCGCGAACCTCGCGATCGCAGCGGTGGGCTTCACCGTGACGAGCATGGCCCTGCCCCAGATGTTCTACCTGCAGCTGGCTCGCGGCCTGACTCCGACCGAGTCGGCGCTGCTGCTCGTGCCGCTGGCGATCCTGTCGGGCGTGCTGGCGCCGTTCGCGGGCAAGCTCCTCGACCGCACCGACCCGCGCTTCCTGCTCGTGCCCGGCCTGCTGCTGGTCGGCGGGTCGCTCGGTCTCTACGTTGCGCTGATCCTGAACGACGCGCCGATCTGGATGTTCCTCATCCCCTCGGTGTTCATGGGCATCGGAAACGCCGGCATGTGGGGTCCGCTCGCGACGACCGCGACGCGCAACCTCCCGCCGCGCCAGGCGGGTGCCGGCGCCGGCATCTACAACACGACCCGCACCGTCGGATCGGTCATCGGCTCGGCATCCATCGCCGCCTTCATGCAGGCGCGTCTCGAGGCGAACCTGCCCGGTGCCGCAGACGCGTCGGCCAGCTTCGGCGGGGGAGCGCTTCCGCCGCAGGTCGTCGGCGGCTTCTCGCAGGCCATGGGTCAGTCGCTCACGCTGCCGATCATCGTGATCGCCCTCGGCCTCGTGGCGGTGCTGTTCATGCGGCGGCCGTCGGTCATCCGCCCGCACGGTGCCCCGCGCGACGCGGCTCCGGCCCAGGCTGCTCCGGCGACCGCGGGCGAGTAACCCGCCGAATCGAACGCCGCCGTCCCTGTCGAGGGGTGGCGGCGTTCGGCATTTCCGGGTGCGCGCGGGAGGAGATTCGGCGAGCGGAGGATGGATGCCGAGGGCTCGACCCTCCGCTGTCGGGATGTCCTCCGCTCACCCGCGAGGGGTCGGCGGTGCGGGAGTTTCCTAGGGGCGCCCGGCCCGGATCGCCGCGACGACCCGCTGCGCCTCGGACGCCGCCACGGCGACGAACCGCGTCTGGGCCGACTCGATACGGATGAGGCCGCGGGAGTACTCCTGCTCGAGGAGGACGCTCCTGACGCCGTGCAGATCCACCGCCCAGCTGTCGCTCGTCGAGGTGTAGACGACGCGGGTGGGAGTGACCGCGAGCAGCCCTTCGCGGGCAGGAGGAGACGCCTCGGCTTCGACCGTGAGGACGGGAACCTCCCCGTGCGACAGCGCCGCGGCGAGACGTTCGTGTGCGTTCTTGCGCCGCATTCGGTCACCCCCGGGAAGTTCGCGGTGCGTGAGCATCGCCGTCCGCAGCCTACGTCGCGACACCCGGCCGACGCGGAAATGGGGGGCGCGCCGGCCGGGCGGCTCGGGGATCCGCGAGGCGGAACACCATGGAGACGGGGCGACCGACGGATTCGTCACGCGGGATCGTGAAACCCGGTCGCCGCTCCACCCCGGCGCCCCCGACGGGCCTCTCACCCCGCGCCGCGGAACGTGCGTTTCGACGGTGTCCCACCCCGCGGCATCCGCGGTGCGTCCGAGCTCCGCCGGGGGAGCCGGCGACGAGTGTCTCCTGCGGCAGGATGAGGGGATGGCCCGGCAGCGCGTTCTTCCCCACCGCCCGCGCACGACCGCGACGATGCACGAGGGCGATGTGATCGCCGTGCCCCTCGACGACGCCGCGTGGGGTGCGCTGCACGTCGTGGCGCTGAAGCGGTCGGGTCCCGTGAGTCGATCGGCGTTCGTCGCCGGCGTGCTCCCCTGGCGCGGGGAGGCACCGCCGCGTGCCAGCGATGTGGAGGGGCGTGCCGTCGTCGCTCAGGCCCTCGTGGGGAAGAACCTGTTCACCGACGGTCTGCTCGAGATTGTGGCGAACACCCCCGTCGTCCCGACGGCGCTGCCGAACAACTTCGTCGACCACGGCATCGGCGTCACCGTCAACGTCTGGGGCTGGCGCGCCGCGATCGATCAGGTGCGCGCCTGGCGACCTCCGCAGGAGTGAGCTGCACCGCCTGCGACGTCGGGTGCGTGGGTGCACTCACTCGTGATGGTGCGGGGGAGCACTTCGACTTGGCCGAACCCATCGCCGCTCTGCGAGCCCGGTGCCGGGGTCGAGATGTGTCCCACCGACGGGCGCGAAGCCGTGACGCTCGTAGAACCGTTGCGCACGCTCGTTGACCTCGAAGACGAGGAGATGTGCCGCGTCGTCGCCGATCGCGGCGCGCAGGAGGCGCGACCCGAGTCCTACTCCCTGTGCATCCTGACGCAGATACAGCGTGTTCAGTTCGCGCCGCGGAAGCCCGGCTCGAGGGGGATCGTCGATGGAGGTGCTGGCGACTCCGACGATCACGCCGTCCGCCCGCGCGATCGTCACGGTCCGGGAGGCGGAACGGATCCGCTCCACCCATCGATCGACGCGATCGCTGACGGGCACGTCAAGCAGGGCGTCGTCGACCACCCCGCGGTAGGTCTGCTGCCAGGCGAGGGTCTGAAACGCGGCGACGGCGGGTGCGTCCTCGATGCGGGCCGTCGCAAGGTGGGCGGTGATCACGCCCGCCGCTCGCAGATCAGCGCCCCGACCGGCCGCTCGCCCCGCGTCTCGCGGACGTGGGTCTCGACGACGTCGAACCCTGCGGCATCCGCTCTCCGCCCCAGCTCCGCCGCGGGCCAACGGTAGGCGCGGACGACGGCGTGGTCGAACGCCTCCGCCTCCGCACCGACGAAGAAGCCCAGCAGCAGCCGCCCGCCCGGGTGCAGCGTTCGGGCGAACTCGCGCAGGGGGAGGTCGATGCGCGTCGGTTCGTGGTGGATCGTCGAGAACCACGACAGGATGCCGCCGAACTTCCCGTCGGCGGCCTGCAGATCGTCGATGGTGTCGACATCGAACCGGATGCCGGCATGCACCGCCCGCGCGTGCTCGACGAACCGCGGCGCGAGGTCGACACCCCGCACGTCGAGGCCCTGCCCGGCGAGGTGCGCCGTCCAGTGCCCGGGTCCGCACCCGGCGTCGAGCACCGGGCCCGTGACCGAGGCGGCCCAGGCGTCGACGATGCTGCGGTCGACCGGGTGCACGGCATCCATCGATCCGAGGGCCGCGATGTACTCGTCGGCCCGGGCGTCGTACGCGGTCGAACTCATCGCTCGAGGCTACGGGGTGATCCTCACCGCGGCGGGAGGAAACTCGGGGAACGGAGGATGGATGCCTCGGACTCGGTCCTCCGCTCCCGCGATCTGCTCCGCTCCCGCAGTGCGCGGGGCGGACCTCAGGCCTGCGCCACCCGCGCGGCGATGTCGGTGCGGTACTGCCCGCCCTCGAGGCCGATGCGCTCGAGCCCGGCGTAGGCGGCCTCGCGTGCTTCACCGAACGTCGTGCCGGTGGCGACGACGCTGAGCACGCGACCGCCCGTCGCGACGAGGTCGCCGTCGCGCAGCACGGTGGCGGCGTGGGCGACGTGTACGCCGTCGACCTCTTCGGCCTCGTCGACACCCGTGAGCACGCGACCGGTGAGCGGGGCTTCGGGGTAGCCCTCGCTCGCGAGCACGACGGTGACGGCGGTCGCCTCGGCGAAGGCGGGACGCGGTTCGTCCTCGAGCGTGCCCGAGGCGGCGGCCAGCAGCAGACGCGACAGGGGATCGATGAGGCGGGGGAGGACGACCTGGGTCTCGGGGTCGCCGAAGCGGGCGTTGAACTCGATGACCTTCACGCCCTGCTCGGTGAGGATGAGCCCGGCGTAGAGCAGTCCGATGAACGGGGTGCCCTCGGCATCCATCTGCCGGATGACGGGCTCGGCGATGTCGCGCGTGACCTGCGCGACGAACTCGTCCTCTCCGCCGAAACGCTCCGACAGCCAGGGCAGCGGGGAGTACGCGCCCATGCCGCCGGTGTTGGGGCCCTCGTCGCCGTCGCGCAGGCGTTTGAAGTCCTGGGCGGGGCTGAGCGGGGCGACGTGGTCGCCGTCGCTCAGGAAGAACAGCGAGACTTCGGGGCCCGAGAGGAACTCCTCGATCAGCACGGCACCGCTCGGCAGGTAGCTCTCGGCGTGGGCAAGGGCAGCCGCGCGGTCGGAGGTCACGATGACGCCCTTGCCCGCCGCCAGGCCGTCGGCCTTGACGACGTAGGGGGCGCCGAACCGGTCGAGGGCGGCCTCGACGGTGGCGACGTCGTGCGCGCGCACCGATCCGCCGGTGGGGACGCCCGCGGCATCCATGATCCGCTTGGCGTAGGTCTTCGAGCCCTCGAGCTGGGCGGCGGCCTTGCCCGGGCCGAACACCGGGATGCCGTGCGCGCGCAGCGGATCGGCGACACCGGCGACCAGGGGTGCCTCGGGACCGACGACGACGAGGTCGATCGCCTCGCTCTTCGCGAAGGTCAGGACCGCGGTGGGATCCATCGGATCGAGGTCGACCAGGTGCGCCTCGCGGGCGATGCCGGCGTTGCCGGGGGCGGCGAAGATCGCGTGCGACTCCTCTTCGGAGCGCAGGGCGAGGATGATGGCGTGCTCACGCGCGCCCGAACCGAGGACCAGGATTCTCACGCGGCCAGCCTACCGAGCGCGGGGGCACCGGTTGAGTGTCCAGGACACGCCGCGACCGACCCGTCGGGCACGGCATGTCGTGGACACTCGACGGGCCCGTGGGCTCCGGAGGTACCGTGGATGCCATGCCTCCCCGCCGTATCGAGACCGGAGACGGCCGCGCGGCCCTCGCCGCCGTCGCCGCCGGAGACGCTCCGCGCCCCGCGACCGCCACGGCCGTGCGGTACCTGCTGCAACTGCTGGTCGAGAAGGCCCCCGGCAACTCGGTCGAGATGCGCGTGCCGCCCTTCGGTGCCGTCCAGGTGATCGAGGGGCCAAGGCACACGCGCGGGACGCCCCCGAACGTGGTCGAGACCGACGCCGCGACCTGGATCGCCGTCGCCACGGGCGAAGAGCACTGGGCGGATGCCGTGACCGCCGGCCGCATCGTCGCCTCCGGCGTCCGTGCCGACCTGAGCGCGCTGCTGCCCCTGCGGCCGTAGGCGGGGGCGCTCCGGGGCGGTCCGCCGAGTCCGCATGCATTTGCCGAGGACGCCGACGATTCCTCCCGAACGAACGCGTCCTCGCCGAACGGATGCGTCTTCGGTCGTCGCCGCGGGCGGCCGCCCCGCGCCCGCCGCGTCCGCCCGCGCCCCGCGTCAGCGTCGGACGGGATCCCCGCCGGCGAGGAACCGCTCCAGTTCGCGTCGCGTGGGCGCCGCTTCCCAGTCGCCCGGCACGAGGCAGGCCATGGCCCCGCAGGCGTTGGCGCGCACGAGCGCCTCGGTGATGTCCAGGCCCTCGAGGTGGGCGCTGAGGTAGCCCGCGACGAAGGCGTCGCCCGCGCCGACGGTGTCGAGCGGGTCGATGGCGAAGCCGGGAGCTTCGGTGGCGCCGTGGGCGGTGAAGACCGCCGCGCCGTCGGGGCCGCGCTTGACCACCACCTGCGCCACTCCCTCATCGAGGAGCGACTCGGCGGCATCCGGGGTCATCAGCGCGAACTCCTCGGTCCCGCCGAACACGATCGTCGCGCGCTCGGCGATCTCGCGCAGGATCGGTCCCGCGACGGCGGGGCTCGCGAGGGCTGAGCGGTAGTTCACGTCGAAACTCACCGAGACGCCGGCCTCGCGAGCACGCTCCACGGCCGCTTGCACCGCGGCGCGTGCGGTGTCGGACAGCAGCGGCGTGATGCCGGTCACGTGGAGCAGGTCGGCTTCTTCGACCCACCCCGGGGGGATGTCGCTCGGCGAGAGGCGCGAACCCGCCGAACCGCGGCGGTAGTAGTGCACGGCGGTGGATGCCGCGGACGGACGCTCCTTGAGCATGAGGCCCGTCGGCGCCTCGGTGTCGACGGTCGCGCGCACGTCGAGTCCCTCGGCGCGGAGTTCGCGCGCGATGCGCTCGCCGAGGGGATCGTCGCCGACGCGGCCCAGCCACGAGGCGTCGACCCCGAGCCGGCGCAGGCCGACGGCGACGTTGCTCTCCGCCCCTCCGATACCCAGGGCGAGTCCCGCCGCGTGGCGGAGCGAGCCGACCTCGGTGGTGCGGGCGAGCGCCATGGTCTCGCCGAGCGTGACGACGCGGGTCATGCGGGCTGCCCCGCGGGGCGGTCGGAACCCGCGCACACGGCGACGAACCGCTGGGCCCGGTCGCGCAGCGCGCCCAGGTCGCCGCCACGGAACGCGTCGCCGAGCAAGGGGCCGCCGACGCTGACCGCCACGGCCCCCGCCGCGAGCCAGGCGGCCGCGGAGTCGGCATCCACTCCTCCCGAGGGGACGACGGCGATGTCGGGGAACGGCCCGCGCAGGTCTTTCAGATACCCGGGGCCGACCTGACCGGCCGGGAACACCTTCACCGCCGAGGCGCCCGCCGACCAGGACGCGAACAGCTCGGTCGGGGTGAGACCGCCGGGGATGATCGGGATGCCGGCATCCACCGCCCGCTCCACGAGCGCGGAGGAGGTGATCGGCGTCACGACGTAGTCGGCGCCCACCTCGATCGCGCGCTCCAGCTGTTCGAGGGTCGTGACCGTGCCGATGCCGAGATCACCGTCGAACGAGGACCGCAGCGCAGAGAAGGCGTCGAAGGTGCCGGGGGTCGTCAGCGTCAGTTCGACGCTCTGCACCCCGCCCTCGGCGAGGGCGTCGAGCACCGCCCCGTAGTCCGCGGCGGAGGCTGCCCGGGCGACGACGACGAGCTTCGACGAGAGGGTGCGGGCGGGCAGCTCACCAGTCATGGACGGTCCCATCGAGCAGGCGGTTCACGGGCAGGTACGCCTTCGTGTACGCGAAGGCGCTTGCGGCTTCTTCGTCGAGCTCGACGCCGAGTCCGGGCTTGTCGCCGGGGTGCAGGAAGCCCTTGTCGAAGGTGAACGAGGTCTGGAACACCTCCAGCGTCTGCTCGTTGTGCGGCATGTACTCCTGGATGCCGAAGTTGTGGATCGCGAGGTCGAGGTGAAGAGCGGCGGCCATGCCGACGGGCGAGATGTCGGTCGGGCCGTGGATGCCGGAGCGGATGCCGTAGATCGCGGCGAAGTCGAGGATCTTCTTCATCGCCGTGATGCCGCCGGTGTGGGTCACGGCGGAGCGCACGTAGTCGATCAGGCGCTCGGTGATGAGCGTCTGATAGTCGTACACGGTGTTGAAGACCTCGCCGATCGCGAGCGGGGTGGTGGAGTGCTGGCGGATGAGGCGGAGCGCCGCCTGGTCCTCGCCGGGGGTGGCGTCTTCGAGCCAGAACAGGTCGTAGGGCTCGATGTCCTTCGCGAAGCGCGCGGCCTCGATCGGCGTCATGCGGTGGTGGCCGTCGTGCAGAAGGCGCAGGTCGGTGCCGAACTCCTCGCGGATCTGCGCGAACACCCCGGGCATGTGGTTGAGGTACTGGCGGGTGTCCCACTGCTCCTCGGCCGGGCGGTCGCCCGAGCGCTTGGCCGGCTCGTAGTCGTAGCGGACGCCGGGTCCCGCGGCCGAGACACCGTAGATCTGGCCGAGGCCGGGGACGCCGGTCTGCACGCGGACGGCGGTGAATCCGAGCTCGCGGTAGCCGGTGATCGCGTTCGACAGGGCCGCCATGTCGGTGCCCGAGGCGTGCGCGTAGACCCGGACGCCGTCGCGGCTGGCCCCGCCGAGCAGCTGGTACAGCGGCATGCCGGCCTTCTTCGCCTTGATGTCCCACAGGGCCATGTCGACCGCGGCGATGGCGGCCATCGTCACCGGTCCGCGCCGCCAGTACGCGCCCCGGTAGAGGTACTGCCAGGTGTCTTCGATGCGGTCCTCGTCGCGGCCGACGAGCGTCGAGGCGAGGTGGTCGGAGAGGTACGACGCCACCGACAGCTCGCGGCCGTTGAGCGTGGCGTCACCCCAGCCGACGATGCCGTCGCTGGTGGTGACCTTGAGGGTGACGAAGTTGCGGCCGGGGCTGGTGACGATGACGTCGACCGAGGCGATGCTCATGCGGGGTCTTTCCTGTCGGAGCGGGAGGCGGGGCGGGGGTGCGTGGCGGGGTGGGGCGCTAAATATGGCCCCGGGGCGTCTCGCGTGGCCCCGGGGTCACGCGCGACAGGCGGATCGCACGCACCGATGAAGAGGGATGCCGGGCGGACTCGCCGTCACGAGCCCGCCCGGGGTGCGGGGCCAAACGCCCCGCGGTTCACATCGCGGGACGGGGATCCCGCAGATCGCGACCGGTCCACTCGGGGGCGACGATCGCGGCGACCAGGGCCGAGGCGGTGAAGACGCCCATGAGCACCATGATCGGCACGATGCTGCCGGTAGCCGCGGCCACCCACGCGGCGGCGACGACCGGACCGATGCCCGTGGCGACGATGGCCGCGATCTCGCGGACGACGGCGGTGAGCGTGTAGCGGTTGCGTGCGCCGAAGATCTCGGGGATCGAGATGTTCTCCATCGAGGCCAGCCCCAGCACCGAGATGTTGTGGATGAGTGCGTATCCGACGAAGATCGCTCCCACTTCGCGCGAGTTGATCAGTAGCAGCGTCGGAACGATGAGCAGCAGCGACAGCGCCGACATCACGATGTACATCCGGCGACGGCCGAACCTGTCGCCGAGGAAGCCGACGAGGGGGATCGTGATGAACCCGATCAGCGACGAGACGATGACGATCTCGGGACCGACCTCCTTCGAGATCGCGAGGGTGATCGTGATGAACGAGATGAGGTACGTCTGCACGATGCCGGAGTTTCCGGCCTGACCGAAGCGCAGGAAGAACGACACGAGAACGGCCTTGAGCGGCTTCTTCTGCAGCGACTCGAGCGTGCGGATGTCGTTCGTCTCGGTGGCGACCTTCTGCAGCTCGGCGCGCGAGAGCGCCTTTCCGTCGACGACGTCGGTGCGCTCCTCGAAGACGGGGCTCTCCTTGAGGTTGAAACGCACCCACAGGGCGAAGAGCATGATGACGGCGCTGCCGATGAACGGGATGCGCCAGCCCCACGCGATGACGTCGCTCTCCATCATCACGGCCAGCAGGATCGCCCAGATACCCGAGGCGAAGAGCGTTCCGCAGTTGGTGCCGAGCGCGACGAGCGAGGCGACGATTCCGCGACGGTTGTCGGGTGCGTATTCGGCGAGCATGACGCCCGCGCCCGAGATCTCGGCGCCGGCGCCGAAGCCCTGGGCGAGGCGGAGGACGACCAGCAGGATCGGGGCCAGGATGCCGACCTGCTCGTACGTGGGCAGCACGCCGATGAGCGTGGTCGCGGCGCCCATGAGCAGGATCGTGTAGAAGAGCACCTGCTTGCGGCCGATCTTGTCGCCGATGCGGGCGAAGAAGAACGCGCCGACCGGGCGGGCGACGTAGCCCACGCCGTAGGTCGCCATCGCCAGCACGACCGCCATGGCCGCGTCGCCGCCGGCGAAGAAGATCTGGCTGAAGACGAGGGCGGCGGCCAGCGAGTAGAGCTGGAAGTCCATGAACTCCAGCGCGGTGCCGAGCCAGCCCGATACCGCGGCGCGGGCGAGGTCGCCGACGGATCGTTTGGCGACGGGCGGCGGCGTCGACGCGTCGACGCCGGGGGCGGAAGAGCTGCTCATCGGATTACTCCTTCGTAGTGATGATGTGTCGGGTGTCAGAGGGAGAGAAGGACCTTGGCGGATGCCGAGGAGTCCCGCGCCGTGGCGAGCGCGCTCACGGCGTCAGCGGCGGGGACGACGTGCGAGACGACCGCGTCGAGGGCGGCGCTGGAGGCCAGCAGCGCGATCGCGTCGTCGATCTCGGTCGAGAAGCGGAACGCGCCGCGCAGGGTCAGCTCCTTGCCGAGCATGGGCGCGAGGTTCACGCCGATCTCGGCGTCGGGGAGCATGCCGACCTGGACGACGGTGCCCGCTCGGCGGGCGGCGCGGACGGCCTGGGTCAGGGCCACGCCGACGCCGGAGCACTCGAAGACCACGTCGAAGGACTCGGGATCGATCGCGTCGGTGCCCACGAGGAAGGTCTCGGTCGCGCCGAGCGCCCGGGCACGATCCAGGGGCTCGGGGCGGACGTCGCTCGCACCGACGACCGAGGCGCCCGCGTGGACGGCGGCCGCGACCGCGAGCAGCCCGATGGGACCGGCGCCGATGACGAGGGCGCGCTTTCCGGAGAGGTCACCTGCGAGGCCCACCGCGTGGAGGGCGACCGCGAGGGGCTCGGCGAGCGCGGCGCGCTGGAGCGGCAGCCCCTCGGGGAGCACACGGATCATGTGCTCCTCGACGACGAGGAGCTCGGCGGCCCCGCCCTGGCGGTGCGGGAACCCCGCGGCACTGCCGAGGTAGTCGCCGCCCGCGCGCAGGTGGGGACGCTCTTCGAGGCCGGGCGTCGAGGGTCCGAAACGCGCGGGGTGGACCGTCACGGGCGTCCCGGGGGCGAGTCGCCCCGAGGGGTCGAGATCGACGACCGCCGACAGTTCGTGGCCGGGGGTCAGGGGTTCCCGGACGGCGTACTCGCCGTTCTTGCCGTGGAAGTAGTAGTGCAGGTCGGATCCGCAGATTCCGACGTAGCGCACGCGGAGACGCACCTCGCCCTCGCCGGGTTCGGGGTCCGGTCGGTCTTCCCAGCGGATGTCCTCCGCTGCGTGGATCGCGAGAAGCTTCATCGCGTCTCCTTCGTGTCGAAGCGCCCGGGGGCGCCGGGTGGTCAGAGGGTGGTCGATGCCAGAGCGTCGGATGCCGACAGGCTGTCGGCGATCGCACGGTCGACGCCGCGCGTGACGATCGTGTCGAGGAGGTCGCCGACGCGGTCGACGAAGGCGGTGCGGTGGGCGAGCTCCTCGCCGAAGAGCTGCAGGTCGACGATCGCCCGAGCGGCGAGGTCGCGTCCATCGCGGGGCGCAACGGCGGTCAGCCGCGCGCGCGCCGGGTCGGTCATCGCGGCCGCGTGCGGGCCCGGGTCGAATCCCGCGGGAGGGGCGACGCAGGCGAGGTAGGCCGCCACGGTGAGGGCGATGAGGTGGGGGAAGGAGCCGTTCGCGAGGGCGTGGAGCACGGGTCCGGGGATGCGCTGGCCGAGCTTGACCGAGCCGTCCGAACCCACCTGGCTGGTGCGGTGTCCGAGCGCACTGTTGCCCCAGCGCGAGAACAGGTCGCGTTCGTACTGCGCGATGTCGACGCCCGCCGGTGCCGTCACCGAGGGCTCGTACTCCAGGCGCAGGATGGCCGCTGCGGCGGACTCCACGTCGGGCAGGGCGATGGCATCCGGGATGGTCGCCGCCCCGCGCAAGGCGCCCAGGTACGCGATGAGGGAGTGCGTGCCGTTGAGCAGCCGCACCTTCAGCTGCTCGTAGGCGCCCACCTCGTCGGTGAAGACGGCGCCGCCGGCCTCCCAGGCGGGGCGCCCCCCGGCGAAGCGGTCTTCGATCGCCCACATCGTGAACGGCTCGGCCGGCACGGGGATGTCGTCGCGCACGCCCAGCAGGGCGGCGACGCGATCGGTGAGCTCCGGCGTCGTCGAGGGGACGATGCGGTCGACCATGCTCGAGGGGAAGGTGACGGCCCGGTCGAGGTAGGCGAGGACGTCGGCGCCCTCGGCATCCGGAAGCTCCCGCACGAAGTCCCGCACGAGCTTCTCGGTGTGTGATCCGTTCGAGAGCAGGTTGTCGCAGCTGAGGATCGAGATCGGCGCACCGCCCGCGGCGGCGCGGCGCTGGAGCCCGCGGGCGAGCTGCCCGATGGTCGAACGGGGGTCGCCCCCGCGCAGATCGCTCGCCACGATCGGGTCGCCGACGTCGAGGTGCTGCGTGGCGTTGGAGTAGCTGTACCCGTTCTCGGTGACGGTCAGCGTCGCGATGCGGATCCGCGGATCGGCGAGGTCGTCCACGACCCGGGCGGGGTCGTCGGCGGCGACGTACGAGTCGGTGTGCACGCCGGGGACGACCAGCGAGGTGCCCTCGGGCGAGATCGTGGCGACGGCGTACAGGTGGTCTTGCGCGTGCAGGGCGTCGACGACACGGCGCGAGCGCGAGGCGACGCCGACGATGCCCCAGTCCCCGGCTTCGGCACGGAGGGCGGCCGCGGTGTAGACCGCCTGATGGGCGCGGTGGAAGCTCCCGAGGCCCAGGTGCAGGATGCCGGCCCCACCCGGGGTGACGGTGGCGTTCGCGGTACCGCGCTGCAGTCGGGCGCTCACGAGCGGGTTCCCGTCGGCACGGCGGCGGTCGACCGGGGGAGATCGTCGATGATCGGCATGAAAGCAGTTTGCGAGGTTTGTACAAACTTGTCAAGCGTTTACATCGGGCGATGCGCGATGATGGGACGTCAGGACAGGGGTGGACATGGCGGCGAATCTCACCGAGGTGGCCAAGCACGCGGGCGTCTCGATCGCGACCGCGTCGCGCGCGTTCGGCGAGCCCGATCGCCTGGCCCCCGCGACCCTCGACCGCGTCCGCCGTGCCGCCGTCGAGCTGGGATACGCCGCGCCGCAGGCGAGCATCGGCACCCGCACGATCGCGGTGATCGTCCCGGATGCCGCCAACCCCGTGTACGCGACCCTGCTCAAGGCCATCCAGGCGCAGGCGTGGCACGGTCGTCACCGGATCGTGCTGTTCGACGCCGACGAAGATCTCCGCCGAGAGCGCGAGAGCATCGAGCTCGCCGCGCGTACCGACGGAGTGCTCCTCTGCTCGCCCCGCCTCCCCGAGCGCGAGGTTCTCGCACTCGTCGGCGACACCCCGCACGTCGTCGTCAACCGTGTGCTCGACGGAGCGGTCTGCGTCGTCATGGACGCGGAGCGCGGACCCGTCCAGGCGGTCGAGCACCTCTCCGCCCTCGGTCACTCCCACATCGCCTACGCCTCGGGCCCGCACGGCTCGTGGGCGGACGAGCAGCGTGCCGGTGCGGTCGAGCGGGCGTGCGAGCGTTTCGGCATCCGACTGTCGCGGCTCAGCCACAACGCCGCGTCGATCCAGGGCGGGCGAGCGGCCTCAGCGGCCGCCGTCGCGACCGGGGCCACCGCCGTGATCGCCTACAACGACCTCGTGGCTCTGGGCCTCGAGGCCGGCATGGCCGAGCTCGGGCGCGCGTGCCCCGACGACGTCAGCATCGTCGGCATCGACGACATCGATCTCGCCGGCGCGGTGACTCCCAGCCTGACGACGGTGCGCATGCCCATCGCCCGCTCCGGAGCCCTCGCCGTCGACCTGCTGCTGCAGTCCATGACCGGGTCGGCGCCGATCGCCGACACCGTACTGCCCTCCGAGCTCATCGTCCGCGGGTCCACCGCTCCCCCCGCCGTCTGACCCGGTGTCTCGAAGCCCGCGCCTTCTCGCCCCGGGGATCCCCGAGCGGTGGGACAATAGGCCTATGGCCGAGCAGCCCGCCCCCCGAGAATCGTCCCCCGTGCGCGATGAGCGACAGACGCTGACGGTTCGTCGCGCCCCGAAGTACGGCGTGTTCCTGGGGGCCGGGGCGTTCGCCGGCATCCTGATCGCTCTTCTGCTCACCGTCTTCATCGACGGCTCCGACATCAGCCCCTACACGCAGGTCGTGTATTCGCAGATGCAGGTCTTCGGCTTCACGGCACTCATCTTCGTGGTGCTGGGCGTCGCGGCCGGCGCGGTCGTGGCGCTGATCTTCGAGCGCACCGTCGGCGGTCGCACCCGCCAGGTCGCCGTCGAGCACGAGCAGCACGGCGTCTGAAGAGACGCCGTCAGGCGAGCTCGGCGATGATCGGGTGGATGGCGGTGTCGAAGGCCGCGACGTCGCCGCGGAGACCGTCGGTCACCGCGACCGTGAGCGAGCCGATCCACCACACTCCCCGCTGAGCCAGCGGAAGCACCTGCACGTTCAGCTCGAACGAGTGCGCCCGCCGGCCCACGGCCCGCTCGTGAGCGGCGATCGCGCTCGCGTACGCGCGGTACGACACCCCGGGTCGAGCTGCGGCCTCGCGCGCGTAACGGTCGTGCGCCAGCCGGGCGAAGTCGACGGCGTCGTCCGCATGCGCCCGGATGGCCGCGCGCAGCGTCCCGGCACCCGCGACGGGAAGGGTGACGAGCGACTCGAACCCCTCGATCAACTCGAGGGGGACGGGGGAGGGGTGCGCCTGGGGCTCCACCGTCATCGCCCAGTACTCGCGCCATTCGCGTTCGAGTTGAGCGTGCTCGGCATCCGTCCGCTGATCCACCCAGGGAGGCGGGACGCGTCGCAGCGCGGGAAGTTCCTCGGGCGAGCGGATGCCGAGAACCTGGCGCAGATAGAGCGCGACGAGCACCGGTTGTGCCGCGTCCTCGCGGATCACCCACTCCGGCTGCCCGCCCGTCATGGCGTCATTGTAGGGAGCGGCGGCGACGTGGGGGATGGGCCTTGCGTCGGGACGCGGTGCCCGCGCGTGTCCGCCCCGGGTAGTCTGTTGCGGTGGCTTCCGCTCCCCACGAAAACCCGTACTCCGCCGCAGGCGTCGATACCGCCGCCGGAGATCTCGCCGTCGAATTGATGAAGTCGGCCGTGCGTCGCACGCATGGGCCCGAGGTGCTCGGTGGGGTGGGCGGTTTCGCCGGTCTCTTCGACGCCTCCGCGCTCCGCGACTACACGCGCCCCCTGCTCGCGACCAGTACCGACGGCGTCGGCACGAAGGTCGCGATCGCCCAGGCCATCGACAAGCACGACACCATCGGCGAAGACCTCGTCGGCATGGTCGTCGACGACATCGTCGTGGTCGGTGCCCGTCCGCTGTTCATGACCGACTACATCGCGTGCGGCAAGGTCGTACCCCAACGCATCGCCGACATCGTCGCGGGCATCGCGCGCGGCTGCTCCCTGACCGGAACCGCGCTCGTCGGTGGCGAGACCGCGGAGCACCCGGGCCTGCTCGGCATCGACGACTACGACGTCGCGGGTGCGGCGACCGGTGTCGTCGAGGCCGACCGCATGCTCGGTGCCGACCGCGTCCGCGCGGGCGACGTCGTGCTCGCCCTCGCCTCCAGCGGTCTGCACTCCAACGGCTACTCGCTCGTTCGCCACATCATCACCGGCGCGGGGATCGCCTACGGCGCGGCCTCCGCCGAGCTCGGCGGCACCTGGGGCGAAGCGCTGCTCGAGCCCACGCGCCTGTACACCTCGCCGCTGCTGCGCCTGCTCGACGACGCAGCGGTGGGCAGTGGCATCCACTCGCTCAGCCACGTGACCGGCGGCGGCATCGCCGCGAACCTCGCGCGCGTGCTCCCGCAGCAGACCTGGGTCGACGTCGACCGTTCGACGTGGAGCCCCTCGCCGGTGTTCCGTGTCCTCGCCGACATGGGCGGACTCGAGCTCACCGCGACCGAGGGCACGTGGAACCTCGGCATCGGCTTCCTCGCCGTCGTCTCGCCCGGGGTCGCGGAAGCCGCGACCGCCGCGTTGCAGGCCGATGGCATCGCCACGTGGCAGGTCGGCGTCGTCCGCGAGGGCGCTCGCCCCGAGGGCGATTACGAACAGGGAGCGAAGGGCGTCGACGGAGGGGCCGTGCGCCTGGTCGGAACCTACGCGGATGCCGGGCACCCGGCGAACGGAGCGGTCTGACACCCCATGTGCGGAATCGTCGGCATGGCCGGGCAGGGCCCGGTCAACCAGGAGATCTACGACGCGCTCCTCCTCCTCCAGCACCGGGGGCAGGACTCCACGGGCATGGCCACGGCCGAGTCCAGCGGCGTCTTCCACATCCACAAGGCCCGCGGACAGGTGCGCGAGGCCTTCCGCACGCGCGACATGCGCGCCCTGCTCGGTGACATCGGCCTGGGGCACGTCCGCTACGCCACCAAGGGCACCGCCTCGAACGAAGAAGAGGCGCAGCCCTTCTACGTCAACGCGCCCTACGGCATCGTGCTCGTGCACAACGGCAACCTGACGAACACGCGGGAGCTGACGACCGAGCTGTTCCACAAGGACCGCCGTCACCTCAACACCAGCAGCGACACCGAACTGCTCGTGAACATCCTCGGCTCGGAGCTGCAGTCCGAGATCACCGGCCCCGACCTCGACCCCGCGCAGGTCTTCCGCGCGGTCAGCCGCGTGCACGAGCGCGTCGAGGGGTCGTACGCCTCGATCGCCCTCATCGCGGGGTACGGGCTCCTCGCGTTCCGCGACCCGTTCGGCATCCGTCCCCTCATCCTCGGCAAGCGTCCCGCGGCGCAGGTGCCGGGCGGTGAGCCGCGCGACGAGTACATCGTGGCGTCCGAGTCGCTCGTGCTCGAGAACGCCGGCTTCGAGATCGTGCGCGACGTCGAGCCCGGCGAGGCCGTGTTCATCACGCTCGACGGCACGCTCCACGCCCAGCAGTGCGCCCAGAACACGGTGCTCGCGCCGTGCTCGTTCGAGTACGTCTACCTCGCCCGCCCCGACTCGGTCATGAACGGCGTCTCGGTGTACGAGACACGGCTGCGCATGGGCGAGCGCCTGGCCGACACCGTCGCGAAGTACACCCCCGCGGGGGCCATCGACGTGGTCATGCCGATCCCCGACTCCGCCCGCCCCGCCGCGATGCAGGTGGCCCGCAAGCTCGGCATCGAGTACCGCGAGGGCTTCTACAAGAACCGCTATGTCGGCCGCACGTTCATCATGCCGGGACAAGCGGTGCGCAAGAAGAGCGTGCGTCAGAAGCTGAACGCGATGTCGACGGAGTTCCAGGGCAAGAACGTCCTGCTGGTCGACGATTCGATCGTGCGTGGCACGACGAGCCGCGAGATCATCCAGATGGCTCGGGATGCCGGGGCCAAGAGCGTCACGTTCGCCTCGGCCGCCCCGCCGGTGCGCTATCCCCATGTGTACGGCATCAACATGCCCTCGCGTCACGAGCTCGTCGCCCACGGTCGCACGATCCCCGAGATCGCCGAAGAGCTCGGCTGCGATTACCTCGTGTACCAGGAGGTCGACGATCTCAAGGCGGCCATCATGGAGGGCACCGACCTGGTCGACCTCGACATGAGCTGCTTCGACGGGCGTTACGTCACGGGCACCGTGTCGGACGAGTACCTCGCCTGGGTCGAGGGCAGCCAGGAGTCTTGACCCGCCGTTCGGCGGGAACCATCGCGCTCGCCGCGGCGGCGATCGTGCTGCTCGCGCTCACGCTGCGGATCGCGGTCGCGTCGCTCTCTCCGCTGCTGACGCGCATCGGCGAGGACTTCCCCCTCCCCGCGGCCGTCGTGGGACTGATCGGTATGGCACCGCCGGTCGCATTCGCGCTCGCCGGCATGGTCACTCCGGCGATCGAGCGTCGTCTCGGCCTCGAGCGTTCCGTGCTGATCGCCGCGGTCACCGCCGCGGTGATGCTGGGCCTCCGCGCGGCCGCGGTCGACGCGTGGTCGCTGCTGGGCGCGACGGCGGGGGTGTTCGCCGCGGTGGGTGTGGCGAACGTGCTCATCCCGACCGTGGTGAAGAAGTACTTCCCCGAGCGCATCGGTCTCATGACGACCGTCTACAGCACGGCGATGGCGGTCGCCACCTTCACGCCCCCGCTCGTGGCCGTGCCCCTGGCCGACGCGGTGGGGTGGCGCGGCTCGTTCGTGACCTGGGCCGTCGTGGCCCTCGCCGCTGTCGCGCCGTGGGTCGCGTTGAGCCTGCGGGCGCGGGTGTCACGTCGTGACGCGGTCGACGAGCCGCGGGCGGCCGTTCTCTCACGGATCGTGCGCGTGCCGCAGACGTGGGCTCTCGTCATCACCTTCGGCGTCAATTCGTCGGTCGCTTACGCCATGTTCGCGTGGATGCCGCCCCTGCTCATCGACGTGGCGGGAGTGGATGCCGCAGAAGCGGGCGGACTGCTCGCCCTCTTCTCCTTCATGGGGTTGCCGGTGTCGCTGCTCGTGCCGATGCTCGTGGCCCGGCTCGGGCGCACGACCCCGTTCTACGTGGTGGCCGTCGCGGGCGGATTGACGGGGGTCATCGGCTTGCTGGTGGCGCCCGCGGCGGCGACGGTGCTGTGGGTGGTGCTCATCGGCATCCCGCCGCTCATGTTCCCGCTGGCGCTGGTGCTGTTCGGGCTGCGCACCCGCTCGCACGAGACCACCGTCGCGCTGAGCGGCTTCGTGCAGAGCGTGGGGTACGGCTTCGCTGCCCTCATGCCCTTGGCGATCGGGGTGACGCACGAGCTCACCGGCGGATGGACCGCGGGCCTGGCTTTGATCGGCGTCGCTCTGCTGCTCGTCGTGCCGGCGGCGATCATCATGGTGCGCCGCGAGAGCGTCGAAGAAGCGTGGGAGCGGCGCACGGGGCGCGCCTGGTAGCGACGTCCGCGAACACGAGCGAAGGGCGACGACGGAAACGTCGCCGCCCTTCGGCGTCTGTGTTCTGCGGGTACGACGATCAGACGACCGCGGCACCGAGGTACGGGCGGTACGAGAACGATCGGGAAGACGTCAGGCCTTCTCGTTGTCGTATTCGTCGCTGTACTGGTCGGCCCACTTGTCGACGTACGCGTCTTCACCCGGAGCGGGTGCACCCAGTTCGCGCTCGAGAGCCGAGTAGTTCACCGAATAGGTGTCGTACTTCAGCTCACGGGCGATCTTGGTGTTCTTCGCCTTCTGACGGCCACGCCCCATGCGAGACCCCCTCACGATCGACGTCGAGGGCCGACGATGGGCCCTGCGTATTGCGGTTCCGGACCGAGCCGGTAAGAGTAACAGCCAGGATATCACGGCGCATTCCGGCCGAGCCGTCGAGCGGCGGCCAGCGGGGCTTCGCCGTCGTCGAGAGGAGCCGTCATGACCGATCTGCCCCGCCCGAGCGCCGGCAACGGAGCGGTGATCGCGGGTGTCGTACCCGGTCAGTCCGTCCGGATCGTGCGCGAGGCGGCCCACTACGCGGCCCTCGCCCACACGGAGCTGATCATCGCCCACGTCGACACCACGCGCTTCGTGGCCTTCGAGGACCCCGACGGCTATGTCCACACGTCCACCGTCGACGTTGCGGGGGCGGCGGCGAAGGCCGCGCTCGACGAGGTGCGCCGGATGTCCGCCGAGGCGCTGGCCGACAGCGGCGTCTCGTGGACGGTGCGCCAGATCATCGGGGACCCCGCGCTGGCCCTGATCCGGCTGGCCGACGAGGTCGACGCGTCGCTGATCGTGGTCGGCACGCGCAAGCGCGGCCTCGGCGAATCGCTACGCGAGTTCCTCACCGGCTCCGTGGCCGCCCGCCTGAGCCACCGCCAGCGTCGACCGGTTCTCGTCATCCCGCAGCAAGAACCGGTCGGCGCTGAGGACGACCTGCCGTGGGAGTGAGGCCCTAGCCGCGCATCGCCCGCGCGACGGCCTCGGAAGCCCGGCTCAACGCCGCCTCGATGTCGTCGACTCCGGATGCCGCGAGCTCCCCGCCGCGCGCCACGTGCGCCCGCAGCTCGGAGCGCACGCGCCCGCGGAACTCGTTGATCGCGGCATCGGCGCGCGACAGCTGTTCGCGGCTGCGCGATCGCGCGTCGTCGGCGGGTGCCGCGTGGGCCTGGTCGCGTTCCTCACGGGAGGCGGCGGCCAGGTCGGCGCGGAGGCTGCGCATCGCGTCGCGGACGCTGCCGCGCACCTCGTCGGCGATCAAGCGGACGCTGTCGGCGAGACCGGCCTGAATCCCCTCGAGGTCGCCCGTTCGTGCCGCGACCTCGGCGCGGCCGGCATCCGTGATCTCGTAGACGGTCTTCCGGCCGTCGACGGTCTTGGTGACCAGCCCCTCTTCCTCGAGCTTCGAGAGGCGGGGGTAGATGGTGCCGGCGGACGGGGAGTACGTGCCGCCCGTGCGTTCGGTCAGGGCCTGCATGAGGTCGTAGCCGTGGCGCGGGGCCTCGTCGAGCAGGCTGAGGATGTACAGGCGCAGGTCGCCGTGCGAGAAGACGGGACTCATCACCACTCCTCCTCTCCGGCGAGCTCCTCGGGACGCAGGCCCGAGATGCCGCGTCGCAGGACGGTGATCTCACCCGAGACGGTGTTGGCCCGTACGTCCACGAACTGGCCTGCGAGGGCGCCGGTGGAGCCGGTGTAGTTGGTGGGGCCCGACCCCGAGCGCACCTGGCCGTCGATCTGCACGCGGCCGCTCACCGAACGCGAGACGTAGTTCGCGGGCAGGGAGCGGTCGAGGCGGATGGTCGCCGCACCGTTGACGGAATTCAGGGCGATCGACTGGGTGGGACCGGTCGAGTCGACCAGCATCGCGCCCGAGACGGTGTCGATCGAGGCCTTCGAGATGCGCCCCGTGGCCGCGACGTCGCCCGACACGCTGTTGGCGCTGAGTGCGCCCTCGAGCTCGCGCACCTGCACGTCGCCCGAGACGGCGTTCAGGCTGACATCGCCCTGCAGGCCGTCGACGATGATGTCGCCCGACACGGTGTTGAGCCGCACGTCGGTGCGCAGGCCCGAGACGAGGGCGCTCGCGCTGACCACGCCGAGGGTGAGGGCGACAGTGCGGGGTACGGCGACGCTGATCTCGGCCTTCGGGCCGCCCGCACCGAAGTTGCGGAACACCTCGAGGAAGTTGTCCCACCGCAGCTGCGGGTGGTCGATCTCGAGACGGCCGTCGACCATCTCGATGCGCAGGTCTTTCACGGTGACGCCGTGGACCTCGATGCGGGCGTCGGGCGCGTCATGCGCGATGACGTCGACCTGTCCGCCGACGAGGCCGATCTTCAGCTCACGCAGCGAATCGATGTCGATGACGCGCGTTTCGCCGGGGTGGACGATCCATTTCTCCATGGCCTTCTCTCCTCACTCGCGATATATCGCGTTAGTCCGAGTATCGCGATATATCGCGAGATCGTCAACCCGGATCTGGATCCGGTCGTCCGGGGCGAGTGTGGGGTGCGGTGCGGTCGGAATGCCTTCGATGAGACGCCCGCGCATTCTTCGGCTCGACGATGCGAGTCCTTCTTTTACGGAAAGACTGCATTCGCCTAACATTGGTAGACAGAATACGAAAGCTGATCGCGCATCACACCGAGACGCGTCCTTGGGGGATGGGCTCGCGAGAGTTCGGCACGAGTTCTTCGTCGCAACGTCCTCTGCTTGCACCAGGACGGGAGGAAACGCAGGTCTACAAGTCATACGACAGGGCGAAGGTCGCGGTGTAAGAGCAAAGCAGGTGCCCGTGGTCGGGGTGCCGCAGGTTGGCAAGGGGCTGCCAGGATGAGCGATGGTCGGACGTTTGTGGGACGCGTAGCGGAACGGAATCTCGCGGCGGCCGCTGTGAAGCGGCGGCGGAGCGTACTCATCACCGGTCCGAGCCGCAGTGGCCGGTCGCGCCTGTTGTCCGTCATCAGCGAAGATGTCGACCGGCCGATCGTCTGCCTCGAAGGGCTCTCCTGTGGCGTGACGTGGTGTGGGCCGAACGCGTCGGATCGGCACGAGGTCACAGGGCGCGACGACGTCATGGCTCTCTTGGTTGCGCTTCGCGGTACCGCCGCGCTCATGGTCGACGACCTCGACCTGCTCCCGCTCCCGGTGCTCGCGCCGCTCATCGACGCCTTTCGATTGAACCGGGCGGTGTTCTTGGCGGCGACCTCCCCACGTCATGTCCTGCAATCGGGGGATGCGGAACGCTGGAATCTGCTGCGCCCGCTCTTCGAGCATTCTGCCGTCACCGCCGTCGTCGTGCCGCTGCCACCTCTCACGTTGAGCGAGACCGCGACGCTCGGTGACGCTCTGCGCACGACCCGCTACGGAGCGGACCGCGCCGACGATGCATGGCAGATGGCCCTGCACAATCTCAGCGGTGGCAGTCCGGCGCTCGTCCGCGAGCTCGTCGAAGCGGCGGCCGCGCGTGGGCGCTTGAACGCACTACTCGCGGTTGAGCCCCAGAGAGATGCGCTCCCCAGTGACGTCGTCGCTTCCGTGACGAAGATGATCGCTCCGCTCGGCGATCGTGAGCGTCAGGTGCTGACGGCGCTGGCAGAACTCGGGCCCGTGCCGAAGGGGCACCTCGGCTCACTCGTGGCCCCCACCGTGCTCGCGCGGCTTTACGACGGTGGCCTGTTGTCCGCGGGAGCCGACGTGGGCACTGCTGCGGTGAGCGGCGTGATTGCACGCATGGTGGCCGATTCCGTCGATGTGGTTGCGCTGGGCGATGTGCGACGAGCACTGGCACGCGAACTGCTGTCTCTCGCCCAGCACGCCCCGGTTCTCACGCGTGGCGAGGAGATGTTCTGCGCCCGGTGGGCCGAGCCCGGCGACGACGAGGCGCTCGCCTCGGCGCTCTCACGGATCCTCCCGCGCGCTGCGATCTCGCTCGCACGGTCGGGCTCGCCGCGTGTGGCGGTGCAGGTAGCGGAGCGGGTGCGCGAGAACGGCGGCGAGACGACGGCTGCGTCCGCGACGATCCTGGCCCGCCTGGCACTCGGTGAGTACGAGGAGGCCGAGCGTCTGCTCGACGCCGCGCCGCTCCCGCGCGCCGCAGAGGATCGCGAATCCCTGCTCTTGGTGCATGTGCGGGTGCTCTTCGCCACGTGTGCGCGACTCGACCTCGCCCTCGCGCGACTGGCGAAGCTGACGCGCTGGGCGCCGGACGACCCCGTCTGGCGCCTGCGGATCGAGCACGCGGTCGCTGCGCTGTCTCTGGCGAGCGGCACCACGCCGACTCTTCCCGACAGCCTCGCCGCGCTCGACGCGAGCGCCGACGACGAGACGCGCGTCCTCGCGGAGGCATGCCGCGCAGCAGTCGAGGCATCGCGCGGCCACCGTGCCGGCGTTCATGGTCTGCTGCGTCGACGGCACGAGACGCATGGGCTCGACGTGGAGTCGAACTTCACCGTCTTTCGACTCCACGCCTTTTCTCTGATGATGATCGGCGAGGACCTGGATCTCGTTCAGAACGCCGCGCGGCGCCGACTGTTGACGGCGCGATGGGAGGATCGCCAAGACGACGTCGCATTACTGGCTCTCATTGACGCCTCGATTCAACTCATCCGTGGCCGGCCGGCCGACGTGTTCGCGAGCCTGCAGCTCATCGAGGTGAATCCCTCCGAAGCCGTGCGCATCTGGTGCGACGTGGTGCGGGCCGCCGCCTTCGTCATCACGGGTGATCTCGTTCACGCTGCTTCCGCTATCGAGCGCATCGACGGTGTGTCCACCGAGTGGGGCCGCGGGGGTTTCGGCGCTGTCCGCGACGCCGTCTGCGCCCTCTTCGATATGGCCAACCATCGCCCCGCCGCTGCCGCGGCCCGTGTCGAGAGGATCTTCGACCAGGCCCGACGGACGATGCCCATCCTTCTTCCCGTGCTGCTGAGGGTGTTGCTCGAGGGAGGCGAACCCGTCGACACGGTCTTGAACCGCGCGGAGGCACTGGCCACGGAGATCGACATCGCGCCCCTCAACGCGTTCATCGATGAACTGCGCGTTCGCGTCCGCGGCTCCGTCTCGCACCCGCTCGAGCTGCTGACCACGCGCGAGCGCGAGATCGTCCAACTCGTCGCGGGAGGCCAGTCGAATGCGCAGATCGCGGCTCTCCTGCGACTGTCGGTGAGGACCGTCGAATCCCATCTGCACCACGCCCGGACGCGGCTGGGTATGGAGCGGCATGAACGGTTTTCTCGTGAGCCGCGACCGTCGTTACAACCATGGGGGCGTTGAATGCGAGTCTCGTCGAGCTCCCAGGCGGGGCGAGGAGGGTCCACCCGGCACCGGTGGCACGTGCTCCCCGGAATCCACTGTCGTCGGGTGCGTTCGCTGGCTCGACAGTCGCAATCCGACGCCCGAGAGGCCGCCCATGGGGGTTCAGCGAGCGTGAGAATCCTCACCCGACCACGCTGCGAGCAGCGGTTCGACGGCGAGATCGGCAAGAACCCCGACGCGATCGAATCCGCCGGGGAGGGCGAACGCGCTCGCGGCCAATCCCATCGAGATCGCCCACAAGATCTGGGCCTGATCCATGACCGCGATGGGTGGTGGGTCCGAGCGGGCGTGGGTCCACTCCGCGAGGGCTTCCTCGGCAGCGGCGATCACACCGTGCGCGGCGGCCAGGCGCCGGTCCGCGGGGACGTCCACTCCTCCCATTCCGTGCATGAAGAGAAACATGCGCCGGTGGGTTTCCGCGAACCCGAGGAAGGCGTCGACCAGCGTGCGCGGCGATCGCGTCGGGTCTTGCGTGGTGGCTTCCCTCAGCGTCGTCGCAAGGCGGTCGTAGGCGTCCACCATCACCGCATCCAGGAGGTCGGACTTGTCTGCGAAGTGCTGGTAGACGATGGGGGCCGTGTAGCCGATCTCGGCGGCGACGCGCCGGATGTTCACTGCCGAGGCCCCCTCGGACGCGACGATGTCGCGCGCTGCCAGGAAGATCCGATGTCGATTCGTGGCATGCAACTGATCTCGTCGAGAGGTCACTGAGGATCGATCTCCTTCTGCGCGCCGGTGAACGACGGGACGGCTTCGCTCGGGCGCAGGCTGCCCTGCAGCCAGCATCGGATATGCCCGGCGACCAAGATCGCATCACAGTACCCCTCGGCCCCCGAGCGCCTTGCGGGCACACGCGGGCCGACCTAAAGTATCTGACCGAATTGTGGCCGGTCAGGAGCGCTTGTCGCGGCGAGCGCGCCACCGGGCGACGGCGAGAAGCAGAACGGCTACGCCGATGCCCGTCAGGCCGAGGAACACCAGGAGCCGCACCGGCCGGGAACCGGTTTCCGCGAGGACACCCCCAGGGGTCGGAGTGACCTCTGAGTTGGCGGTGGTGACCGCGGTCGGACTCGGCGTGGGCGTCGCGCTGGGGGGAGGAGTCGGAGTCGGCGTAGGCGTCGAGTCGGGCGTCGTCGTGGGTGTCGGAGTCGGTGTGGGCGTCGGAGTCGTTCCTTCGCCGGTTCCGTCCCCGCCCTGGCGAACGACGATCGCGGTGACGGGGTCCGCCGACGCGTCGCCGACCGTGATGCTGGCCCGATTCTCGTACGATCCCGCGGCGCCGCCATCTGTCACCCGGGTGGCGAATTGCACGTCGTAGAAGTGCCCCGCCCGCGTGACGAAGGTGACGCTGTCGAGCGTGGCGGAGTAGGAACTGCGGTCGGCGGGCCCCCACGGGCCGATGACTTCGACTCCTCCGCTGTTCACGTAGGTGCCGGGCGCTTCCCAGAGTGCCGGCATCGAGTCGTTTCCGAGCGCGGTGACGAGCTGCTGACCGGGGCCGGGGTTGTCGGTCACGGTCACGGTCTCGCCACCGACCATTCCGTCCGGACCGCTACCGACACTGACCGTCCACCGGATGTATCCGGTAGCGGGGTCGTAGCTGCCGCCCTTGGCGTTGTCACGTCCGGTGAATTCGCACTTCTCGGTGCACGGTCCGCCGGGTGCAGGCGCCGGCGTCACCGTGGTCGTCACGGAGGTCCCTCCGACATCGAAGGACACGAGTTCGTCCGAGGTCACCGTTTTCGTCACCGTCACCCAGAAGCGGAAAGTGCCGCGAAGGTTCACGGGGTGCGCTGTGAGGTAATCGGAGGACATCGTGCAGTCGAGCTGGGTGGCGGTGACGGTGCACTGGCCCATCGACTCGCCTTGCGGGTCCGTGAGGGGAAAAGCGTCGGAGCGGCCCTGCAGTTCGGAGGGGAGGTCGATCGTGAATCCTGCCGGAGTGGCAGGGTGGTCGGGCAAGGACCAGGACCCGGCCAGTTCTGCGCTGGATCCCGACTGCACCGTGTTCGAGGTGAACGACAGGGAGTCAATCCGAACGTTCGTCGCGTAGGCGTCGGCGCCGTGAGCCGAAGCCGCGGGAAGCGCGAGCGCCGACACGACAGCAACGACGCCGATCGCTCGTGCCCAGCGGCGGTAGAACCCTCCGCCGCTTTTCGAACCGGGTTCTCTTTCACGCATGCGGATCTCCTTGGGCCTCTGAGAGGGATGAAGTGAAGGGTGAGGTGGCCACCGACGACCATCTCTTCGTGTGTCCCCGCCGCCCACGCGGCGGGGATGGATATGTGAGAAGGTCCAAGTCCTCACGGCGTGAGCAGGGGGCGGGCACCGGGCATCGGCCCCGTCACGACGGTTCTCCGTGGTCTTCCCATACCGCCAGAAGAGGATCGAGTGCGAGGTCGGCCAGCGCATGCACTCGATCGAATCCGTCCGCCTGGACCGAGGCGGTGAGAGCGAGCCCCGTTGCGACGGCCCACAGCACTTCAGCCTGCGCTCCGAACTCTTCCGCGGACGCGTCGCCGCGGCCGGGCAGGCGTTGCTGCAGCGAGTCCAGCGTCACCACGACGGCGACGCGCGCAGCCTCGAGGCGACGAGCCGGCGAGATGTCGACGCCGCTCAGACCGTGCATGAAGAGGAATGTCAGGGGGTTGGCCGCGGCGAAATCGAGGTACGCGTGCAGGACTTCTCGTGGCCCTTGGGTCTGGTCCCCACTCCTCGCCTGCCGCATCTGTTCGGCCAGACGCTCGTACGCGTCGAGCATGACGGCATCGAGCAGAGCCGCTTTGTCGGTGTAGTGCTGGTAGACGATCGGCGCCGTATAGCCGATCTCCCTCGCCACCCGCCGGATCGTCACGGCCTCCGCGCCGTCCGCGGCCACGATCCCCTCTGCGATGGCGAACATCTGTGCCCCCCTGACGCCGCCTGTCCGTTCGTTACGACCGGTCATGGTCTTCGGACCGTGCTCGTCGGGGTGAGGTGGCGCCGACGACGGGGCGGAGCCCGCCATCGTCTGCGGGGCAATGGTGCGTCATGAATCTACCTCCGGTAGAAAATCTAACAGTGATAGATTTTGCACGCGACCCTGCGTCTGGTTCGCGTTCTCTGCGCGGAATCGCGTTGTGGACCTCACGCTGAGACCGACGTGCTCGTGAGCTCGGATGAATCGCCCCGACCCATCAGGGTCGCGGATGCCGTTACACCGAGCAAGCGTTCGATCGCGTCGGCGGCACGCGGAGCGGCATACCCGTCTCCGTAGAGACTGCGAGCCCCCGCCATGCGCTCGCGGGCGTCTTCGTCGTCGAGCAAGGCGGCCAATTCAGCGGCGACGATCTCGCGCTGTGTGCCGATGAGGCGGGCAGCTCCCGCGGCGACGCCCTCGTCGCGTTCTGTCGTCTCGCGCACGACGAGCACGGGTACGCCCAGTGCGGGCGCCTCTTCCTGAACGCCGCCCGAGTCGGTCACGACGCAGTACGCGCGGCTGAGTAGTCGTCCGAACTGTGCGTGGGGAAGAGGCTCGCAGACCACCACGCGATCGTTGTCGCCGACCGCCGCCCGCACCTCCGCGCGAACCTGCGGGTTCGGATGCGCCGGAAGAACCGCGATGACGCCGGGACGGTGGGCGAGCGTCTCGGCGACCGCTTCCACAACGTGCGACAGCGGCCCGCCCCATGACTCGCGTCGGTGCACCGTCACCACGACGACCCTGTGCCATCCGTTGACGATGTCTTCGACCACGGGGTCGTCGAAATGCTGCGAACACACCGCCTGCTGACGGAGTGCATCGATGCCGGTATTACCGGTGACGACGATGTTCTCTGTCGCGACACCCTCGGTGCGAAGGTTGGCAGCAGCACTCTCCGTGGGGGCGAGGTGGAGAGAGGCCAAGGGGGCGATCAGGCGGCGGTTCCCCTCCTCGGGGAAAGGCGAGAGCAGATTGCCCGAGCGCAGGCCCGCCTCGAGGTGGATGACGCGTGCCCCGGCGTAGTACGCCGCCACCGCGGCCAACGCGGCGCTGGCGGTGTCTCCCTGCACGACGACCGCGTCGGGCGCGGTGCCTGACCAGCGCCGCGACAATGCCGAGAAGATCGCGGACGACGTCTGCGCGAGGGTGGCTCCGTGCCGAAGGACATCGAGGTCGGCGTCGGGGCGGATGCCGAATGACGCGTTCACCTCATCGGCCATCTCCCGGTGCTGCCCCGTCACCGTCACCGTCGTCCGAATGCCGTCGCGCCGGCGGAGCTCGACGACGAGCGGCGCGCACTTCACCGCCTCGGGACGTGTTCCGTAGACGACGTCGATCCAGGGAAGAGTCATCGGCGGTCCTTTCTGCCCGGTCGGGTTCCGGGGTGGCGGCGGTCTCGGCGCAGGGGGCCCGAGGGGTCGGCGGGAAGAAGTGCGCGGGGTGCCCGCTGGTCCGGCGGCGGTGTCTCGGCACGCCGGGCGGGCGGCATCCGTGTCCTGTCGAGGGGGTCGGCACCAGCCCGGTGGCGCCGCGGCTCTCGGAGCGAGATGCGCAGCAGCAGCAGGATGGCGGCGATGAACCCGGCGATCACGAACAGGGATCCGATGTAGCGATGCACGAGGTCGAAGCCGTCTCGTCCGTAGGCGCTGTACGCCCACGCCGCTGAGCCGAAGCGGACCAGGTTGCAGGCCACGGCTATCGCGATGCCGACCGCAAGGCCCAGGCCGACGCGTGCCGGCCGCGCGCGGGTGATGCCGATGACGGCGACGGCCAGGAGCACGAGGGGAACGACGAGAACGGTCGTTGAGCACATCGTCGTGATCGACAAACCCATGACCTCGGGCGTTCCGATGCCGAAGTAGACGACGGAACCGGAGGCCACCGCGCGACCGGCAGCGATCGCCCCGACGAGCAAGCGCGCCAACTGCGCCTCGGCGGCACGTGTGTCCGCTTCGACGACGCTCAGCAGCCCCGCAAGGCCGGCGAGGGCCGCGGCCAGGAGGAGGCGTGATGCCCCGCCCGCTCGTGTGCTGACGACGGTCGCGCTCATGACTCCGCCGCCAGAAGGAGGCGACCCGCTTCGGCATTGCGCCGTGTCTTCGTCCACCCACGCCGCCCGACGAGCGTGCGGCCGAAGGCGCGCAGCACGCACACATAGCTCTGGTACATGTACAGCCAGTAGCCGAGTCCCCACCCAGCGGCTCGCCAGAGCGGCTGCCGCTCCTCGCGCAGCACGTACACGAGAGGCCACGAGGCGAAGGGCAGGATGCCGGTGAGCACCCACAGCGGCACGATCCAGGCCGAGGCAACCATCCACCCGAGAAGGCCGCCCGGCGCGAGCGCCCCGGACACCAGCATCGCGATGCCCACCGCCGGCCACAGGACGAACCCGATCAGCTGGATGTAGGGGATCGCGAGGAAGTACGCCGCTTCGAGCGCGCCGGCGTTGGTGAACGCGCGAGACGAGTAGATCCGCGGCAGATAGCGCGCGCACTGCAGCCCGCCCTGGCACCACCGCGTGCGCTGGGTGAGCAGGCGTCGTGCCGAGGGCAGTGCCTCTTGCGACACGAAGGCGTCGTGCGCATACACCGTCCGGTAGCCGGCGAGCATGATGCGCAGCCCCACTTCGTAGTCCTCGAGAAGGGCGTCACCCCACGGTGTGCCTTGGCCGATCGCCGCGTCCTGGAGCGCGCTCAGCCGTGTGAACTGGCCATTCCCCCCGAGCCCCACGGATACGGTGCGCATACGCAGGACCTGCATCGCGGCGATCGTCGTTCGGAACTCGATGTCCTGCATGCGGATGAGGTAGCGCGCCCAGCGCTGTGCGAGGCGACCTCGCCTCGCGAGAGGGGCGGGGTCGTCTCGGTTGCTCATACGCACCGCCACCTGCACGGCCCCCACAGTGGGAGAGCCGAAGGCTTCGGGCCCCACCGCTTGTCGCAGGGCATTCGGTGAGATCGAGCCGTCGGCGTCGAGCACGATCACGATGGTGCGGTCGTCCCCTACGCCGTCTTCGCGGGCGGCCCGCCATTCCCGCAGGCCCCGATACGCGGCGTTGAGCGCCGCCCCCTTTCCTGTTCGGGCATCGGGGAGTCGGCGGATGACCGCGTGCACCAGAGGATCGGTGGCGGCGACGGCCGAGACGATGTCACCGGTTCCGTCGACGCTGGCATCGTCGATGATCCACACGTGCATGTCGGGGGAGAGCTCGCGGGTCCTCTTGAGGGTCTCCGCGATCACGGTCGCCTCGTCTCGGCAGGGGATGAACGCGTGCCACTCGAACGCCCGCGGGTCGCCTTCGGGCGCGCGCCTTCGGCGCACGAAGGGGACGATGATGAGCGTCGTGTAGGTGAGGAACATCACCAAGAAGACGAAAGAGAGCGAGAAGAGCAGATCGAGCGGGTTCACGGTCGGCGTCGTTCCTCTCCGGATGCCGTGTTCTCAGCGATCTCTTGTCGGAGCCGTACCGACCGCCATGCGAGGAGGGCGCCGACGAGTGTCGCGCCGGCTCCGACGACGACGAGCGTCGCCGTCGGAGCCGCGTAGCCCGTGATCGCGAGGAGCCCCGCGGCTCCGCCGCCCGATGCGCCGTAGCGGTACATCGCGTCAGACCCCGACGGCGCCCACACGAGCGCGGCGACGGAGAGCGAGACCCGCGAGGGCGGCCGCACCGATACCCACCAATCCGGCGGCGAGGGTGAGGGATTCGGGCCCCGCGACCGGCACCGCCAGTCGACCCGCGTTCGGCCCGACCGTGGCGTTTGCGAGGTTCACGCTCGCGAGCGAACCCGAGGGGCCGAGGCCGAGGCGCAGTGCGGTCTGGGTGAACGACCCGTCGCTACCGGTCGATTGCACGTTGACCTGCATCTGCGCGAGCTGGGTGACGGCGTCGCTGAGCGGCGTCACCAGGGTGCCGCTGATCCCACTGAGCACGGGCGAGATCGTGGCCTGTGCCGTGCTGACCGCTGTCTGGAGAGCCAGGCCCGCCGCGGCGGTGAAGATGTTGGACCGCAGGCGGTCCGCGAGGGCGCTGGCCGAGTCGAGCACGCTGTCGACCTGGGTGGTGATCTTGTTCGCCACGGCTTGCGGGACGAACGAAAGAAGATCTGTGCCGGCGGGTAGGTCGTTCACGCTGGCGACACCGGCGGCGGCGGTCAGATCGTCGAGGGTGAGCTCGACTCTGCCCGAAGAGAAGGGATTGGTCAGTCCGGCGCCGCTGGTGTTGGCGAGGGAGATCAGGGTGTCCAACGCCGGGTTGATGATCGCGAGCACACCCGAGACCACGGTGCCGTCGACGGCGAAGTCTGCGTCCGACAGCACGTACTGTCCCGTTTGCGTGCCGTCGGCCGCCTGCTGAGCAGATGACGCAAGCACGCCGATGTCGATGCTCAGTCCGACGGGCGCTGACGACGAACCGAGACGGAACGTCGCCGACTGGTTTGCGGTGGGCGAACCCACGTTCGACGGGGTCACCGTGCTGACGCCGATCAGGCTCGGTGCGGCCGAGACGGCACCGGCGAACGCCGAGGAACTCCCGTCGTCGCGAGCCTGAGCGTATTGCCCGACAGCGCCGAGCTGAATGACGCCGTTGTCGCCGAAGAGATTCGTCGACCCGGCGGACACCCCGATCAAACCGGCGATGGCCGAGGCGTCGAGCGGCTGGTCGACCGTGACGTCGCCGGTCGCGTCGGAATTGATGGCGCGAGCTCCACGCAGGGCGAGAGCATTGTCGGTCACGTTCGTGCCGAGCAGCGACGTCTCTACGAGACGCCCGGTGCCCTGTGACACGACGCCCGCCGCGTGAGCGGCGCCGGCGGGGATGAGCAGGGCGGCGACGATGGCGGCCGTGCTCGCTGCGCGCACCGTCCGCCACTTCCGTGCGGACGACATGGGTGATCGGGTGGTCATCGGTGTCCTCTTCCTCTGTTTCGCCCGTCGGCAAGCCCGCTACGGGTCAGCGAGTTTGCGGGTCGAGGGGGACGCTATGGGGGAGCCGGGTATCGACGCATCGGTAGGCGATACGGAAGTCGTCGGCCCTGTTGCTCCGCGACCTGCTCCGTGTGCGTCGTCGACCACTGAGGCGAATCCGTAGTGGGGGCTCGAACAGTCCGCGCTCGGCCGCGGCGCTTCGCATCCGTGGATGTCGGTAGGAGAGGGGCGGGAATCGTGACCGCGGCCGCGCCGGGAATCGAGCGGCGATCGCCGGTTGATGCCCGGACGCGTTGTCAACCCCGAGCGTGGCGCAACGCGCTCGGTCGTACCGTCGGAAATCTCGACGGAAGGAGACGGCCATGCCGCAAGGGCGAGGATCGAACAGCCTCAAAGACCCCGATCTGTACGAGGAACTCCGCAAGCAGGGGGACTCCAAAGAGAAGGCCGCGCGCATCTCGAACGCCGCCGCAGCTCGTGGACGCGACAAGGTCGGCGAGAAGGGCGGCCATGCCGAGAACTACGAGGACCGCACCGTCGCCGAGCTGAAGAAGCGCGCGAAAGAGCTCGGTCTGACCGGATACTCCGGCAAGAAGAAGGCGGAGCTCATCGACATGCTCCGCACCCACTGACGCGATGCCCCGACTCGTCCGCGTCCGGCCCTACGAAGATCCCGGATACCGCCGGGTACGTTCCGGTTCGGGGTTCCGCTTCGTCGATCACACGGGGGCCTCCGTCCCCGAGCGCGAGGCGGAACGTGCGCGAGGTCTGGTCATACCCCCCGCGTGGCGCGAGGTGTGGATCGCTCGGGAGCCGAACGCGCACATCCAGGCGGTCGGGACCGACGAGGCCGGCCGTCGCCAATACACGTACCACGCCGACTGGTCGAAGCGTCAGGACAAGGGCAAGTTCTCCCGGGCGCTGCAGCTCGCCGAGGCGCTGCCCCGGGCGCGGGCGCGCGTGACCCAATCGCTGCGCCGCCCCGAGGCGGACCGCGAGCGGGTGCTGGCGGTGTCGTTCCGCTTCCTCGACCTCGTCGCTCCGCGTGTCGGCAACGCCCGGTACTTCGTCACCAACGGCAGCCGGGGACTCACGACCCTGCAGAGACGGGATGCCACGGTCGAGGGCGACCTGGTCCGCCTGTCGTTCCCCGCGAAGAGCGGCAAGCGCGCCCAGCTCTCGCTCCGCGATGCGGAGCTGGCATCCATCGTCGAAGAACTCGCGCTCGGGCGCTCCCGGGCCGCGCTGCTCAGCTACAAGCGCGGGCGACGGCGCGTTCCGCTCACGCCCGGGGACGTGAACGGCTACGTGCGTTCGCTCACCGGCGGTCCGTTCAGTGCCAAGGACTTCCGCACGCTGCGCGGCACGATCCTCGCGGCCGAGTCGCTCGCTCAGGTGGGCGCCACGGGCGGGAAGAACGAGCGGAAGAAGGCCGAGGTCGCGGCGGTGCGCGCCACCGCCGAAGCGCTGGGCAACACCCCCGCGGTCGCGAAGGCGAGCTATATCGATCCGCGCGTGTTCTCGCTGTACCGCAGGGGGCGCACGATGGATCTGGGCGGGTCGAAGGATGCCGCCATCAGGCGGCTCATCCTGGGTGAGTGACCGGCTCGACGACCGAGGGCAGCTCCGGCACGGGGACGATCACCACGTCCTGCACCTTCCAGTCCAGGGCGACACAGCCTTCGCGCGCGCGCTCGATGTCATCGAGCGACAGGCGCGTTTTGCGCGGCACGACGAAGGCCTCGATGTGGAACACATGGCCCTGATCGCGCACGCGCGTCCCCGCCGCCGACACCCAGGGGAGTCCCGCGAGGTACTGATCGACCCGCTCGGCCAGCGGGTGGGGGCGCTTGTCGTCGAAGGTCGTCGCGCGCGCATCCATGAGATCGACGACGGCCGCGCGCAGGTTGCTCACGCCGTCGTGCACGATGCTGAGCGAGATGAAGATGGCGGCCGCGGCATCCATCCACCACAGGCCGACCCCGATGCCGAGCACGCCCACGATGG
The DNA here is from genome assembly GCF_031455375.1 of Microbacterium sp. 1154. Classification (NCBI taxonomy): domain Bacteria; kingdom Bacillati; phylum Actinomycetota; class Actinomycetes; order Micrococcales; family Microbacteriaceae; genus Microbacterium; species Microbacterium sp. 1154. The sequence continues at coordinate 884,016 of NZ_JAVDSN010000001.1, forward strand.
TTCCGGCGGACGTCATCCAGTCGGCCTTGTTCATGTCGGCGTCGGCGTAGAGCACCTTGTCGTGCAGTTCCCGGGCGAGACCGATCTTGAGCCGACCGACGATGACGGGCGGGATCGCGGTCACGGCCATCACCGCGATCATGAGCCACCCGAGCCACAACGTCGCCCCGAAGACCTCGACGGTTCCGATGGTGGGGTGCTCCGCGGTGAGCAAGCCGATACCGGAGTCGACGATGAGGAAAGCCCCCATGCCGGTCAACGCGACGGCCGCGACGAGGTGGCCGACGGCCACGGAACGGTGAAAGCCGTAGGGGTGGCGGCGGGTGGGGCGGCGTCGCGCGAGACGCACGGCGACGAGGAAGGCGAGGGGCGGGATGAACGACAACAGGTCTTCGGCCCACGCCGCCTTCATCGCCTGCGAATTGCCCAGAACGAGGAACACGAGCGTGGCCGTGATGACGAGGAAGCCGATCGTGACCCACTCGAGCCGGACGGCTCGGTGGAGCGCATCTGCCTGCCGATCGGGCAGCCGCGTCTGGCCGAAGCGGACTTCTTCGCCGCTCACGGTGCGATCCCCCGGGCCTCGACCTCGTCGATGAGGAAGGTCTCGAGCCTCGACACGAAGGCGTTCTCACCGAGCGGCACGAGCATGACGAGCTTCACTGTCGACCCGTCCTCGAGCGGCGCCTCGGCGTAGGGGCGGGTCACGCCGGCCTTGCTCGTCCACGGCGTCTTCTCGGTGAGGCCCCCGGCGACGACGTCGAGGTCGCCCTCCCCGAGGCCGCGCACGAGCGACTCCTCCGAACCCACCGTCCACTCGACGTCGGCGTCGAGCGATCGCGCGAACGCCGTCAGGGCGTCGATCTCGATCCCGGTCGGTTCGCCCTCGTCCCCTCGCACCCACTCGCCGTTGGGGGAGACTCCCGCCCGCAGCACGCCGCCCTCGACCGCGTCGAGCGTTCCGTCGGGATCGGAGGGGATCCGGATGCCGCAGCCCGCGAGCATCAGCACGGTGACCGCCGCAGCAATCGTGGCCGGCAGCAGCTTTCGCATGGCTCTCCCTTCGTCGCCGGAATCCTGTCCGCAACGGCCGGTCGTCGTCGCGGGGGTTGCGAAGTGGGCACGGGGGGCTCTACCGATAGCGTGAGGGCGTGCGAGACAAGACCTCCGATGTCGGTCGCCGATCGGCCCGTGCCGCTACGCCCCGCCCGACCGGGGCCGCCCCCACCATCCACGATGTGGCCGCGGCCGCGGGGGTGTCGAAGTCGGTGGTCTCGCGGGCGCTCTCCGGGGCGTCCGGGGTCGCCGCGCACACCGTCGACCGCGTCCGGCGGGCGGCGACGGAGCTCGGTTACGTCGCCAACGCGCACGCGCGGGGGATGTCGGCTCACCGGAGCCACACCCTCGGCGTCTTCGTCCGTGACGCCGCGACGCCGTTCTACGGCCACCTGCTGACCGCGTTCCAGGAGCAGGCGGCTGCTCGCGGGTACCGGGTCGTCACCGCGACCGGGGCGGGATCCTTTTCGGTGGACGACGAGCGCCGCGCCCTCGAGACACTCGTCGCGCTGCGGGTGGAGGGACTGATCGTCTGCAGCGGCGCGCTCCCCGTCGAGGACATCACGCCCTTCGCGCGGCGTATCCCCGCGGTCGTCGCGGGGCGCCCGGAGGAGGACCCGACGATCAGCAGCGTGTACTGCGACGAGGTGGGCGGTGGCCGCGCCCTCGCCGATCACGTGGCCGACCTCGGGCATCGCAGGGTCGCGGTGATGACCTTCACCCCGGTCTCGTCGATCACCCAATCGAGGCGCACGCACGCGATGGCCGAGCGCCTACGCGAGCGGGGGGTGGACGTCGTCACCTTCAGCGGCGACGATGCCGGACCTGGGTTCCACGGGGCCGACGGGATCGTCGCGGCCGTGCTCGCCGCCGGCGGGGTCACCGCCTTCATGGCGCCGAGCGACGCGTGGGCGGTGGCGGCCCTCGAGGCGCTGCGCGTGCGCGGGGTCGCCGTTCCCTCGGAGATGTCGGTGACGGGTTACGACGGCGTCACGCCGTTCATGACGTCACTGCTGGGTCTGACGTCGTGGCGCCAGCCGCTGCGGACGATCGGCCGACTGTCGGTCGACGCGGTCGTCGATCAGATCGATGGACTCGCGACCACGGTGACGCACCACGCGATCGACGGAGAACTGGTTCCCGGGCGTACGGCCGCCGCCCTCTGACGTCGTCACCGTCCGTTCACCCACCGGATGCCGTGACGTCGACCGTCGCGCGACCGTTCCGCGGAGAATAGGGAACGTTCCCTATCAGCATCACGGAGAGTCCGCATGAACGACCACATCGCCCACAAGCTGCCCCGAGACGACAGCGATCCCTTCCGCTACGGCATCTATCTGCGTCCCGACGCGAGGACCTGCCGCGCGGTGACCGCGGTGACCGACCAGCTGCGCGCTCAGTACGGTTTGCTCTCCGCGGGCGCGTTCCCCCCGCACGCCACCCTCGTGGGCAGTCAGCCGTTCGGATTCTCGGAGCCCGCTGTCGTCGACGCGCTCACCGAGCTGCTCGACGGTCGCCCGGCCTTCACCGTGCACAACGCCGGCGTCCGCGCGCAGGGTCGGGGCTACGTCTACGACGTGAGTGAGAACCCCGACGGCTCGGTGAACGACGACCTGGTGAGTCTGGCTCGCGACATCGAGGCGACGGTCGCCCCGTTCCGCGCGCCGATGAACAACCCCCTGCCCAACGACTTCGTCCCGGAGCTCTACCGCGGACACCTCTCGCTCGCGTCGCACGACCTGTACGTGCGTCCCGACCTGTACGAAGAGGTGGGGGAGTTCATCCGAGAGCTCGACGTCCCCGTCCCCGGCGGCTTCTCGGGACGCACGGTGGGGATGTACCGCACCTCGAGTCCCGATTGGTCGGGACGCTGGTGGCAGACGATGACGTGGGAGCACGTGCACACCTGGAATCTCGCCGGCGCGTAGGCCGCTCGGACGTGTCCGGATGCCGCACGGTCGCGGCATCCGGACTCTCTCACTGCCCGGCCGGCATCCACTGCCCGGACAGGGCGCGCAGGCGTCGAATGAGCACTCCGTGCTCTCCGCCCGCTCCCTCCGCGACGTAGTCGAGGCTCTCCTGGGCGCGAGCGACCTCGACGCCGGAGCGGAAGCCCGTGTACGTGCCACCGGCCCGTTCGAGGATGTGGGCTCCGGCGGCCACGTCCCAGGGGTGGGTATCGAAGCCCATCGTGGCGTCCGCCCATCCGGCCGCGACGTGCGCGAGGTTCAGCGCCCCGCTGCCGGTGCTGTGGTGGTGCTGGTACGTGCGCGTGATCTCGGCCAGCAGGTCGAAGGCGCCCTCGCCCAGGAGGTCGACGTCGTGCTGTCCGGGAAAGCTCGTGAGCAGGGTGGAGAGTTCGGCGGGGCCGGACGCCGATCGCATCGGGGCCCCGTTCACGTGGGCGTGCTCCATGCCGGCCGAGAACATGTTGTCTGCGACGGGGTCGAACACGACGCCCGCGACGACCTCGCCGTCGAGCTCGGCGGCGATCGAGATGCACCAGTAGGCGAGACCGCGCGCGAAGTTGGCGGTGCCGTCGATCGGGTCGATGATCCATCGCAGGGGCGCGTCGCCCGAGCTGCCGGTCTCTTCGCCCAGGATCACCGAGCCGGGTGCGCCGTCCTGGAGGATCCCGGCGATGGTGGCCTCGGCCGCTCTGTCGTGGATCGTCACGACGTCGTGCACGTCGCGCTTGAACGACACGCTCATGTCGGAGCGGAACGCGGCGAGCAGTGCCGGAGCGGCGGATCTCGCGGCCCTCTCGGCCAGGGCGCGAAGGTCGTCGGGGGAGGGGGAGGGGTGCGTGGTCATGGTTCTCCTCGGGTCAGGGGGATTGATTCAGGTGCTCGTGAACGCCGCGTGAACGCTCGGCGACCGCTCGCCGGTCGCCTTGACCTCGTCTCTCGCGGTGTCGCAGAGTGAGTCCGTCATCAGAAAAGGGAACGTTCCCTATGACGGAAAGGTAGCCGATGTCGCTCTCGACACTCGACCGCCGGCCGACGCTCGCCGACCGCCGTCGGCCGGCTTCGACCCTGGCCTGGCGGCGAGCCGACCGACGCGTGGGTGCCGCTCTGATGGTTCCGGCGCTCGCGGTCTTCGCCGTCTTCGTCTTCTACCCCCTCGGCAAGGTCGTCTGGCTCAGCACCCAGGGAACCGACATCTTCGGCCAGGCCGCCGGGTTCGTGGGGACGAAGAACTTCGCGACGATCTTCACCGATCCCCAGTTCGGCGACACGCTGTGGCGGACAGCCGTGTTCTGCGTCGCGGTCGTGGTCGGTCGCATCGTCGTCGGGCTGCTCATCGTCATCCCCTTGACGGCGAAGCTCCGCGGCATCCGCGTCTTCCGCGCCTTGCTGACCTCACCCCTCGTGGCCTCGGTCTCGGTGGCCTCGGTCGCCTTCGCCGCGATGCTCGCTCCGGCCGGCGGGCTGGTCAACTCCGTGATCGCGCGCTTCGGGGGCACGCCGGTGCCGTGGCTGACCAGCACCCAGTGGGCCATGCCGAGCGTGATCGCCGTCACCGTGTGGGGATCTCTTGGATTCACCGTGCTGCTGCTGCTTGGGGCCTTCGGCGCGATCGATCCCGACGTGATCGAGGCGGCCCACCTCGACGGGGCGGGTCCCCTCCGCACGCTCTGGTCGATCTCTCTGCCGCTGATCACGCCGACCCTGTTCTTCATCGTGGTCACCGGTGCCGTCGAGGCGCTCACGACGTTCGGGCAGATCCAGATCCTCACCGGCGGCGGCCCGGCGAACTCGACGACGACGCTGGTCTACACGATCTATCAGGCGGCGTTCGGGGCGGGGAGCGCCAACTTCGGCATCGCCGCGGCAGTGGGCGTCGTGCTGTTCCTGCTCGTGCTCGGCCTCTCGCTCGTCCAGTTCGGCATCCTCGAGAAGCGAGTGAACTACTGATGGCGCGGCCGCTGTCCGTCCGCGCGCGTCTGCGGAGCACCCTTCTCTACGTCTGGCTCGTCGTGGCGGTGATCGTGGTGTGCTTCCCGCTCTACTACGTCTTCGAGGGCGCGCTCACGCCGACCGCCTGGCTCGACGAGGGCCTCGAGGGTCTTCTGCCCATCCACCTGACGCTCGACAATGTGATCCGCGCCACCCAGGTCATCCCGCTCGGACACCAGTTCCTCAACAGCGTCGTGGTGACGCTGGTGCAGACCTTCTTCCAGGTCGCGATCGGCATCGCCACCGCCTACGCTCTCGTCTTCTGCGGGCTGCGGGGCACGCGTGCCCTCTTCCTGCTGATCCTGTCGAGCATGATGGTGCCGGGCGAGACGATCCTCATCGCGAACTATCTGACGATCTCGTCGTGGCGGCTGATCGACACCCTGCCGGCGGTGTTCCTGCCGTTCCTCGCCTCGGCGCTGAGCATCTTCCTGTTCCGGCAGGCGTTCCTCAGCTTCCCGGGGGAGCTGCGCGACGCCGCCCTCCTCGACGGTGCGGGGCACGTCCGCTTCATCCGGTCGATGCTGCTGCCGATCGTGCAGCCGACGCTCATCTCGGTGACCCTCGTGAGCGCGACCGCCGCGTGGAACGGGTTCTTCTGGCCGTTGCTGGTGACCAACTCGCCCGAGAACCGCACGGTGCAGGTCGGTATCGCCCAGCTCTCCAGTGCCGAGGCGGCCGACGTCGGCGTCGTGCTCGCCGGCGCGGCCATGGTCACCCTTCCGGTTCTCGTCCTCGTGCTGCTCGCGCAGCGCTTCCTCGCCGGCGGGATCACCGCCGGCGCTCTCAAATAAGACCCGACAGAAAGAAACCCGAGCCCATGTCTCTGCGCCCCCGCACCACGATCGCGGCGACCGCCGCGGGAGCCGTCCTCCTTCTCGCCCTCGCCGGGTGCACAGCATCCGGATCCTCCTCCGGAGCCGAGTTCGGCCCCGTGACCCTCCAGTTCTGGCACGAGATGAGCGGACCGGCGGCCACCGAGCTCGACGCCCTCGTGTCGCAGTTCAACAGCGATCACGACGGCGAGATCACCGTCGAGTCCTCGTTCCAGGGGTCGTACGCCGACGCCCAGACGAAGTACACCGCCGCCGTGCAGTCGGGCACGACGCCCGACGTGCTGATGATGAACGACATCTCGACGGGCTTCATGGTCGATTCGAAGAAGACCGTCCCCCTGTCGACCTTCACCGCGACCGACACCTCGTTCTCTCTCGACAGCTTCCCCCCGGCGGTCAGCGCGTACTAAGGCGACGGCGCGGGCGGGCTCGCCGCCATGCCGTTCGCGGTGTCGCAGCCGGTGATGTACCTCGACCGCGACCTCGTGACGCGCTCGGGGCTGAACCCCGACTCCCCGCCGCGCACGCTCGCCGAGGTGGCCTCGTGGGCCGAGAGGATCCACGCGGCGACGGGCGCCTCGGGCCTGACGATGAACATGTCGGACTCGTGGATGATCGAGCAGATGTCGGCCGCGGGCGGGGTGGACTTCTGCACCCCCGACAACGGTCGCGGCTCCGACCGCGTCACCGGACTGCAGCTCACTTCGCCGACGCAGGTGAGCTTCATGCAGCGACTGCAGAAGCTGTTCCAGGACGGCTCGATGCTCAACCCCGGCACCGACAACAGCGCGATGGTCTCGGCCTTCGCGAGCGGCAAGGTGGGCATCATGCTCACCTCGACGGGTGCCTACACGACGGCCGATCCGAAGAAGACCGCCTCGACGGTCGCTGCCTTCCCTTCCACCGCCGAGTCCGACGACGCGGGTGTGGTCATCGGCGGCAACGCGCTCTGGATCTCGGGTGACGGACACTCCGACGCGCAGCAGCGCGCGGCCTACGCCTTCGTGAGCTTCCTGCACTCGGCCGAGGTGCAGGCGGCGTGGGCGAATGCCACCGGGTATCTCGCGTCGAACACGGGGGCGGCCTCCACCGCGACCGGGGCGGCCTCGCTCGCCGACCCGAACGTCAAGGCCATGGTCGACCAGCTCGCGAACACGCCGGCGTCGAAAGCCGCGGCGGGCTGCCGCACGGGCGCTTTCCCCTCGCTGCGATCGACCGTCATCGGGGCGTTCACTCAGGTCGCCGAGGGTGCCGACGTGACCTCGACCATGTCGGATGCCGAGACGAAGGCGGCGTCGCAGATCGCCGCGTACAACACGGCGGCGGGCTGAGCCGGGAGCTTCCGCTCGCGCTCCCGGTCTGTCAAGGCGGCCGGGAGCGCGGGCGGTCGCGACGACGGGCTGAGAGGATCGACGCGTGACGGACGACCTCTCGCCCTCGGACGCGTCCCGCCGGTCTCGCCGGAGGGCCGGTGTCGGTGACCCGGACGCATCCCCCACGCGCCTCTACGCCCTGCTGACTCCGGAGGCCCGTGACCTGTACGAGCTGGTCCCCGGCGCGCAGGAGCTGTTCCGACCGACCGCGGCCTCGTCCTCAGTGCTGCGGCGAGGGCTCCGGCAGGACGACGCGTTCCGCAACCTGCTCCGGGCGGCGATGCAGGAAACGGCGGAGCCGCGCGGGTGGCAACGCCACGAATGGTCCGACGAGGAGGTCGCTCGCGCGGCCGAGGACCCGCAGCTGCTCGCGGCAGCCCGGGCGATGTCGAAACGGAACGCACGGGTCGACTGGCGCGCGACGTGGAAGAAGCGCCGCCAGCGGGAGACGGCGGTGCTGGCCGTCTTCACGTACTCGCTGATGGCCATCCCCGCAGCCCTCCTGCTCAACATGGCGTGGCTCGCGGGCGTGGGCGTCGTGGGCGTGCTCGCCGTGGTGGGGTATCTGCTCGTCCGTCGGCGGGCCGAGAACCGGCCGGCCCCCGCTCCTCATCCGCTCCCCGCCCTCAGCGATCCCCCCACGGACGACGGCGTGCCTCGACCTCTCTTCGTCGTCGAGCGCGCCCCCTCGCAGCATCTGATCGCGCGCGGCACCGGTCTCGTCTTCCTGGCGGGCGCCGTCGTCCTCGCGATCGGGGAGATCATCGAGGGCGGTCCGCTCGCCGCTGTCGGGGTGACCGTGTGGCTGGGCACCCTCGGTGTTCTCGGCGCGATCATCTTCCTCTGGGCGCTGTCCGCCGGGCGCGCACGCATCGTCGGCTTCGACGATCACCTGGTCGTCCGCCCGGGACTCCGCCGGTCGCGGGTGGTTGCGGCATCCGAGATCGCGGAACTCTCGCTGCTGTCGGGCGGTCGGCTTCGGGGCGCGGACGCGCGGGGTCGCCGATTGTTCGAGGCGATGAGCGTGTACGACGACTTCCCCGACCTCGTGGCGTGGCTCGAGGCCAAGACGCCGCGGCGGTGGGCCGACATCGGGTGACGCCGCTGAGGTGCGTCGGGCCGCGGGCGTAGGGTGGCGCGGTGAGCATGTGGCGGGATGTGGGCCTCGTCGCCGTCGGCGGCGCGATCGGTACGGCCGTGCGCGCCGGGCTCACCCTGGCGCTCGGCGAAGACCTGGGCCCGGCCCTCGTGCCGCTGATCAACGTCGTCGGGGCGTTCGCGATCGGCATCCTGTACGGCTGGCGAGCGCGGACGCCGGAGTCCTCGCGTGCCCAGCGCGTGCAGCTGTTCATCGGGACCGGCATCCTGGGCGGGTTCACCACCTACAGTTCCCTCGCCGTCGAGTCGGCCGACCTCGGCTTGCTCTGGTGGGGGGTGGCAACGGTCGTCGTCGGGACGGCGGCGGCCTGGGGCGGCGTGCTGCTCGGCCGTGGCGGACGGGCTTCGCGCTGACGCTTGTCGAACCCGGCGAGAAAGTGGTACAAATGTGCCACTTACCGTCGTGGGTTCGCCGCGCCGGTTACCCGACCCGGAGGTTCGACGATGAACGCCGCCCCCTCGATCGTCACGCTCGGAGCCCACGTGCTCGACACGATCGTCCAGCCCGTCGACGAGATCCCCGAGGGACAGGGCTCGCTCCTCGTCGACGAGATCGTGATGTCCGCAGCGGGACCCGCCGGCGGCACCGCGCTCGTGCTCAACAAGCTCGGCGCGCGCGTGGTCACGAGCGGGGCCGTGGGCGACGACGTCGCCGGACGCGTGCTGGTGGGTCTGCTCGGCGACGCCGGCATCGACGTGTCGAACCTGCGCACCGACGAACTGCCGACCTCGGCATCCGTCCTCCCCATCCGCTCCGACGGGTCGCGACCGGCGCTCCACGTAGTCGGGGCCAACGCGCTCGCCGCCGACGTCGTGCCCTGGGACGCGCTCGCCGCCGCCGACCACGTCCACGTCGGAGCGCCCGAGCTGCTCGGTCCCGAGAACGTCATCGAGATCCTGGAGTACGCCCGTCGGCACGGAGCGACGACGTCGCTCGACTTCCTCATCGGCGGCGACCCCGCGTTCTACGCGCTCATCGAGCCCCTGCTCGCGCACACGGACTACGTGCTCCCCAACGCCGAACAGGCCATGGGCTGGACCGGTGCCGACGACCTGCCCGCCGCCGCCAGCGCCCTGCACACGGCGGGAGCGGCGGTCGTCGCGGTCACCAACGGCGGTGACGACATCGTGGTGGTCGACGGCGGCGACCTCGAGTTCGTCCCCATCGTGCCCGCGGAACCGGTCGACACCAGCGGCGGCGGAGACGCCTTCTCGGCCGGCTTCGTGTTCGCGAAACTCCGCGGGTGGTCCTCGCGCGACGCCGCGCGCTTCGGATCGGCCACCGCCGCACAGGTCGTCGCCGGCGTGGGTACCGATCACGGCGCGTACGACGCGGCATCCATCGATGCTCTGCTCTCGGCGGGAGCGCTGTGACCGCGACCGGTGTGCGAGAAGCCGTGGCGGACGCCTGCCGTGCGCTCGCCGCGCAGGGCCTGGTCAAGGGGACCGCGGGCAACGTCAGCGTGCGCGTGGACGGGGGCATCGCGATCACGGCGACCGGAGTGGTCTTCGCCGAAGCGGTCGCCGACGACGTCGTGATCGTCGACGACGACAAGAGGGTCGTCGAGGGGGCGCTCGCTCCCAGCTCCGAGCTCGACCTGCACCGCGCGGCCTACGCCGACGAGGCCGTCGGGGCCGTCGTGCACACGCACGCCCCCGCGGCGATCGCCCTCTCACTCGTCTCTGACCGACTGCCCTGCGTGCACTACCAACAGCTCGTCCTCGGCGGCGAGATCGAGGTGGTGCCCTTCTCGATCTTCGGCTCGGCCCAGCTCGCCGCGGACACGGGCGACGCCCTCGCCGCAGCCAACGCCGCGATCCTCGCCCACCACGGCGCCGTCACCACGGGCCGGGACCTCGCCGATGCGGTGACGAACACCGCCCTGCTCGAGTGGGCGTGCGATATCTACCTGCGCGCGCGGGCGGTGGCGGTGCCCGCCGAACTGAGCCCCGAGCAGCAGGCCGCGGTGCTCACCGCCGCGGTCTCGACCGGGTACGGACAGAAGCACGGAGCGTGACATGGATGCCGTGACCACCGACACCTTCGACTCGCTGAGCCCTCTCGATGGGCGCGTCGTCGACACCTTCCCGGTGCGGGGCCCCGCCGAGGTGGTGTCGGCGGTGGACCGCGCGCGGCGTGCGGCGCACGAGTGGCGGTCCCGCGGCTTCGAGGGGCGCCGGCGCGCGCTGCAGGCGTGGCGGCGCGACATCGTGGCGCACCTCGACGACCTCATCGCCGTAGTGCGCGCCGAGACCGGCAAGCCCCGTGGCGACGCCCGGCTCGAGATCATGCTCGCCCTCGACCACCTGGCCTGGGCGGCGAGCCACGCGCGCCCGGTCCTGCGGCGGCATCGCGTGGGCGCGGGCGTGCTGATGCTCAACCAGTCGGCGAGCGTCAGCTACACCCCGTACGGCGTGGTCGGGGTCATCGGCCCGTGGAACTACCCGGTCTTCACGCCCATGGGCTCGGTCGCGTACGCGCTCGCCGCGGGCAACGCCGTGGTGTTCAAGCCCAGCGAATACACCCCCGGCGTGGGTGTGTGGCTGCAGCGCTCGTTCGTGCGTGCGGGCGGGTCTGCCGATGTCTTCGCCGTGGTGACCGGTCTCGGGCCCACCGGCGCCGCCCTCTGCCGCTCGGGTGTCGACAAGGTGGCCTTCACCGGGTCCACCGCGACGGGCAAGGCCGTCATGGCCGCGTGCGCCGAGAGCCTCACCCCGGTCGTGATCGAGGCGGGCGGCAAAGACGCCCTCCTCGTCGACGAGGACGCCGATCTCGCGGCCGCGGCCGAGGCGGCCGTCTGGGGCGCGTACTCGAACGCGGGTCAGACCTGCATTGGCATCGAACGCGTCTACGCGCACGCGAAGATCTACGACCGTTTCGTCGAGGCCGTCGCCGAGCGCACGCGCGAGCTCCGCGCCGGCGCCGACGACGCCGCGACCCTCGGTCCGCTCACCATGCCGCGCCAGGCCGACGTGGTCCGGGCGCACGTCGCCGACGCGCTCGCGCGGGGCGCGACGGCGCGCGTCGGATCTGCCCCGGCGCCCGGGACCACCCTGCAACCCGTCCTCCTCACCGACGTCGACGAGGAGGCGGACGCCGTGCGCGAAGAGACCTTCGGCCCGACCCTGGTCGTCAACCGCGTGGCATCCATGGACGAGGCCGTCGAGAAGGCGAACGCCGTGCGGTACGGACTGTCGGGCTCGGTGTTCTCCCGGAGGCGGGGGAGCGAGCTCGCCCTGCGCCTGCGCGGAGGCATGATCGCGATCAACTCGGTCATCTCGTTCGCCGCGGTCCCCGCCCTCCCCTTCGGCGGGGTGGGCGATTCCGGGTTCGGACGCATCCACGGGGCGGACGGCCTGCGTGAGTTCGCGTACCCGAAGGCGCTGACCCGTCAGCGCTTCCCGCTGCTGACGTTGACCACGATGCGGCGCACCGCGAAGGTCGACCGTCTCGTCGAGCGCATCATCCGGCTGCTCTACGGCTGAGCCGGAACGGCGCGGATGCCGCGGGCTCCCGGCATCCGTCGACGATCACCGCACCGACCGCACCCGCATGATGATGACCGAGCCGAGCAGGCCTGCCAGCCCGCTCGCGAGGAACAGCCCCGAGAACCCGCCGAACAGCACCACGGCACCGGCCCCGAGCAGGGGACCGAACGCCTGCGGGCCGGCGAGGGCGATGTTCATGATCCCGACGTCCTTGCCGCGCGTCTCGGCCGAGGGCAGCACCTGCGTGGCGAGGGCCTGGTCGACGGCGAAGAAACAGCCCTGACCGAGCCCGAGCAGCACGGCGCCGATCACCGCGGTCGACTCGGCCGGGGCGATGGCGAGCAGCAGGGCCGAGACGGCTTGGGCGACCCCCGAGGCGAGGACGAACACGCGACGGCGCTGAACCACGTCGCTGAGTTTGCCGAGGGCGACGGATGCCACGATCGTCACGACCATGTAGATCACCGTCGTGAAGACGAGGAAGCCGGTCGGGTCGGCCACCCTCAGCGCGAAGGTGAAGAAGTACAGCAGCATCGTCGTGGCGATCGCGTTGCCGAGGTTGATGAGCACGCGACTGGCGACCGTCCAGGCGAAGTCGTGGTGGCGCCGGGGGTCGACCCAGATCGAGGAGAGGATCGTGCGGACGGTGAGCGGGCCCCGCAGTGCCGCCTCGGGCGCCGTCAGCGGAACGTCGCGCAGAACGAGCAGGAACGGCACGGCCAGGGCCACGCAGCACACGGCCAGCGCGAGGTAGCCCGAGGCTGTCGTGGTGAACACCGCGGTGACCAGCACGATCCCCAGCAGGATGCCGATCGCGTTCGGCGCCGAGATCCAGCCCGACACGAGGCCCCGCTGCCCCGCGGGCACGCGGTCGGCCATGACGGCGGTGAGGGCGGCAGAGGCCATGCAGAAGCCCATCATCACCGCGGTCCACATCGTCACGGTGCCGAGCGTCTCGGTCTGGACGCCGAGCAGCGCGAGACCGACGGCCGCGAGTACGACACCGCCGAAGATCCAGGGGCGACGGCGTCCGAACCGCGATCGGGTGCGGTCGCTCAGCGCGCCCACGATCGGGTAGGCGATGACCACGAACGTCCCGGCCACGGCGCTGACCAGGCCGTAGGTGACGAGCGAGACGAGCCAATCGTCCGAGGCGTGCTGCGCGGCGATCTGCAGGGGCAGCAGCACCTGCACCGGGACGAGTTGCGCCATCCACAGTCCGAGCCACACCCCGGCGAAGGCCGCGATCCAGCCCGCGCGAACGGGCCGGGTGGGTTCGGCGTAGGCGGTGAGGGTGGCGGGCGTCGCGTCAGCGGTCACCGGGTGCCGCCCGTCCGTGCCGCCGCGAGCGTCGTCACGGCCCACCGGCCGGCATCCGCCACGGCGTCGCGCGCGTCGCGCAGCGCTCCGCAGGCGTTGAAGAATCCGTGGATCTGGCCGGCGTGGGTCACGAGGTGCGTTGCGACACCGGCGGCCTCGAGGCGCTCGGCGTAGGCGACGCCCTCGTCGCGGAGCACGTCGAAACCCGACACCGCGACGTACGCCGGGGCCAGGCCCGAGAGGTCGTCGGCCCGCAGGGGCGAGACCAGCGGATCATCGGCGCTTCCTCCGCCGCTCAGGTAGTGCGCGGCGTACCAGTCCATCTGCGCCTCCGTGAGGAAGAATCCGTCGGCGAACAGCTCGTAGGAGCGACGCTTGCGCGCGAGGTCGGTGACGGGACAGAACAGGATCTGGAACACCGGTGCGCCCTCGGCGTCGTCCCGGGTGACCGACGCCACGACCGCCGAGAGGTTGCCGCCCGCGCTCTCGCCGCCGACACCGACCGTGTCAGCGGTCGCGCCGAACCGCGAGGCGTTGTCGCGGACCCACCGGAAGGCGTCGACGCTGTCGTGGAGCCCCGCCGGGAACGGCGCTTCGGGGGCCAGTCGGTAGCCGACCGACACCACCGTCATGCCCGAGGTCTTCGCGAGGGTGCGGCACGTGGCATCCGCGCTGTCGACCGATCCGAGCACCCAGCCGCCGCCGTGGAAGTACACGATGATCCCGGATGCCGCGCGATCGAGGTCGGCGCGGTATACGCGTCCCGGAACCCGCCCGGCACGGGTCGGGATCTCGACGTCGTCCCTCTGCGCGAGCTTCGTCGTCCCGGCGAACGTCCACGCCTCGATCTCGATGTGCGCGCGGGCCTCGTCGAGGGGGAGCCGCTCGAAGTGGGCGCCGGGAGAGCCGTTCATCACGCGGAGAGACGTCTGCACCGCGGGGTGCAGGGTGTTGCCGTCGATCACGACGGGGCGGCCGTTCACCGCGCGGAGGGCCGTGGGCGGAAGCGACCCGAGGGCGCGCGCGCCCCAGCGGAGCAGGTGGTCCTGGGGGCGGGGACGGAGCATCGCGGAACCCTTCTGTCGATCACAGCAATGGGATCGACTATCGGGACACTTTATTGCACACACGTACCGTTTTGTGTGACAAAGATGTGAATTCGTCTCCGTGAGGAAGCGGCCGGCGCGAGAAACCTGTACGTTTGTGCCAACTAAGCGGGGGAGTGATCCCCCTCGCCCAGCGAAGAGGTCGCGGCGAGGGTCACGAACCCGACGATGGCGGCGCGCAGGGCGTGCGCCAGCGACTGGAACTGGACCTCCTCGGAACGGGCGATGCGATGCAGGGCGAAACCGTCGATCAGGGCGACGACCGCAGCGGCGGCGTGCGGATCGATCACGCCGTTCGTCTGCAGCACGGCCGCCGCGAGCGCCCGCGTCTCGTCGAGGATCTTCTCGACGTGCACGCGCAGGGCCGGATGACGCGAGGCGAAGAGGTAGATCTCGAACTGCGCGACCGTGTGGTCCTGCGATTGGCTGCGCACGATCTCGACGAACTCGTCGATCGCCGCACCGGGGCTGTTCGCGCCCGAGACGAGGACGGATCGGAACTGCTCGAGCCGCTCGAGCTCGGCCGCCATCGCGTGCGCCACGGCCTCGCCGATCATGTCGTCGAGCGAGTCGAAGAAGTACGTCGTCGACGAGTGCGGCACCCCCGCCGCGGCGGCCACCGACCTGTGCGTGACGGCCGCGATGCCCCCCTCGGCGATGATCGCGATCGTGGCGTCCAGCAGCAGCTCGCGACGCGCGCGACCGCGCGCCCGCATCGGCCGGCTCGTCGTCTCGCTCACGCTGTCCTCCTCGCCGACCGGGGTGGTCGGTGTCGCCTTCGGAACGGAGTAAGCCTATGACCGCCTCCCCGCCCTCTGCGGACCGGGTCCCGGCCCCCGACGTCGACGTGGTCGTGGTCGGCGCAGGTCTCTCGGGCCTGACCGCCGCTCACCGGCTTCGCCAGTTCGGCGCGACGGTGGCGGTGTTCGAAGCGGCGCCCCGCGTGGGCGGACGCGTGTCGTCGGCAGAGGTGGCGGGGGTGCACGTCGACCTCGGCGGCACGTTCGTCGGCCCCGGTCAGGATCGCATCCTGGCTCTCGCCGACGAAGTGGGCGTCTCGCGCTATCGGACCTACGCCGCGGGTCGCAACGTCCTTCGGTGGCGCGGCGAGCACCGGCGCTATCGCGGCACGGTGCCCCCGGTCGGCGCGAGCCTGCTCGACGTGGGGCGGATCCAACTCACTCTCGACCGCCTGGCGCGCACCGTCCCCCGGGGGAACCCCGCCGCCGCCCCGCAGGCCGCGAACCTGGATGCCGAGAGCCTCGGCTCGTGGCTGCGCCGCTCGCACGCCTCTCCCGCGGCGCGAGAGCTCATCGCGATCGCCGGCCGGACGACGTGGGGGTGCGAGCCCGACGAGATCTCGTTCCTGCACGCTCTGCACTACATCCACCAGGCGGGTGGACTGTCGTCGATGCTCGACACCGAGGGCGGCGCGCAGGAGGAGCACTTCGTCGAGGGCTCGCACGCGATCGCCGTGCGTCTCGCCGACGCGCTCGGGCCGGCTCTGCGGGTGAGCGCTCCGGTGCGGCGCATCGAGACCGCCGCCGCGGGGGTGCGCGTGTCGACGGCCGACGCGACGGTGACCGCCCGCGCCGTCGTCGTCGCGGTGCCACCGGCGCTGCGCGGCAGGATCGACTTCGCGCCGGCCCTTCCCCCCTCTCACGCCCAGATGGCCCAACGCTGGCCGGCCGGGGTGCTGTCGAAGGCCTACGCCGTGTACGAGCGGCCGTTCTGGCGCGACCACGACCTGTCGGGGCAGGGGCTCTCCGACACCGGCCCGGTCTTCATCGCGTTCGACGCCGGTCCCGCTCGCGCCGACGCCCCCGGCGTGCTCCTCGGCTTCATCGGCGGGGTCTACGCCCGTGAGTGGGACGAGCTGGCACCCGCCGAGCGCACAGCGCGGGCGCTGTCGTCCTTCGCCGACCTGTTCGGCCCCCGGGCGCTGGATGCCATCGGCTACATCGACCAGCGCTGGGGCGCCGAGCCCTGGGTCGGCGGTGGCCCCACCGCTGCCCCGGGGCCGGGAGCGGTCGTGCCCTATGCCGGTGCCCTAGCCACCCCCGTCGGGTCGATCCTCTGGGCCGGTACCGAGACCGCCGATCGCTGGACGGGATTCATGGACGGCGCCGTCCGCGCCGGTGAGCGTGCGGCGCTCCAGGCCCGCGGCATCCTGACCTCCTCCTCGACCGCCCACGAACAGACGGGAGTCGCCCGATGACCTGGCGCCGCGAGTACACGCACCTCACCACCGCCACCGCCGACGCGGTGTGGAAGAGGTGGACCACCCCCGAGGACTGGGCCGTCGACGATCCCGACCTGCGCGAGGCCACCTTCCCCGTGCCCCCGCGCGTCGGCGACTCCGGCCGCGTGGTCAACCACGGAACCCCCGCGCAGCGCTTCACCTTCACCGAGCTGCAGCCGGGGGCCGTGATGAACTTCCGCATCGGGTTGCCGGGGGCGGTGCTGTCGTTCCCGCACCGCATGCGCCAGACGCCGAACGGGCTGTCGGTGACGCACGCCGTCGAGATCTCCGGTCCTCTCTCGCTGGTGTTCGGCCCCCTCGTGGGGCGCAAGATCGCCGCGGGTCTGCCGGCTGTCGTCCGCTTGGTGACGACGAACGCGCTCGCCGACATGGCCGCCGACGCGCGCGGGGAGTAGCCGGTGTCGCTGTCGATGACGCTCACGACCGCGGCGATGTGGGTGAGCGCGCGGCCGATCCGCCTCGCGCTGGCTCGTGACGACTATCTCGAGACGCTCGACCCTGGCCGCCGTCCGGCCGATCCGCCGGAGCGCCTGCGACGCTCGGGCCGTGTCGTCGTCTCGCGTGAGGGCGGGCTGCCCGTCTCCCGCTACGAGCCGGCGGCGCGCACCGCGGGCCTCGAGCTGATGTACCTGCCCGGTGGGGGACTGGTGAATCCCCTCGTCGCCGAGCACTGGTGGATCGTCGAGCGTCTCGCGCGGGCGACCGGGGCGGCGATCACGGTGGTCTGCTACCCCCTGGCGCCCGAGCATCGGGCCGACGACACCCTCGCCGTGATCGACGCGCAGTACGAACGTCTTGCCGCACGGGCGGGGACCTCCCGCCTCCTCGTGGCGGGCGACTCGGCCGGAGGGGCCGTGGCGGTGGGGCTCGCCCTGCGCGCCGCGCGTCGACCGGACGCGCTCGTGCTGTTCTCGCCGTGGCTCGATCTCGCTCTCACCGACCCGGGGATCGCGCGTCGGGTGCCGCGGGATCCCTCGCTACGCGTTCCCGGTCTTCGAGCCGGCGCGGAGGCGTGGGTGGGCGATCGGGGGCTCGACGACCCGCTGCTCAATCCCGCGCGGATGGAGCTCGCCGGGCTGCCGCCGACGCTCGTGTTCCAGGGGGGTCGCGACATCTTCTTCGACGACGCCGTCGCCTTCGCCCGACGGGCGCGCGCCGAGCGGGCGTCGGTGCGTCTGGAGACCGCTCCGGCGGGGTTCCACGTCTACGTCGGGGCGTTCTGGACGCCCGAGGCGCGCGCGGCCTACGCGCTCGTGGGCGCTTTCTCGCGCGATCCCGAGCGATCGATGACATAGCGGGACATATGTGCAACAATCTGCCGAGGGCGCGACGGCGCGCCCCGTTCAAGGAGGACCGATGACCGCTCGCTACGACCTGGCAAAGATCAAGCTCGGCAAGCTCATGACCGACCCCGATGCCGAGGGCATCATCCTCGACGTCATCCCCGACCTCACAGCGAGCCCCACCTACCTCGTGGCGCGCACGCTCACCGCGAGCGCCGCACTCAAGCTCGCCGAGGCGCAGATCGGCGCCGAGAAGGCATCCGAACTGCGTCGTCGCGTCGAGGCGCTCGAGGCGTGAGGGGCCCGCACGGCGAGGGGTAGATTGGCGGCGTGATGCCGCTCATCTTCCTCGCCGTGGCCCTCGCCGGCGGCGTGGGGGCGGCGCTGCGCTATCTGCTCGATGTGGCTGTGCGGCGCCGCACGGGGGAGCAGTTCCCCTGGGGCATCCTGGTCGTGAATCTCACCGGGGCACTCGTGCTCGGCATCCTGACCCCCCTTCCCGCCGACGAGTCATGGCGGTGGATCCTCGGGACGGGCCTGCTCGGCGGATACACGACCTTCAGCGCGGTGGCCGTGACCACGGCGCTGCTCGCCGAAGAGGGGCGCTCCCGCGCGGCGGTGTCGTACGCGGTTGTGTCGTTCGTCGGGTCCGTCGTCGCGGCGGCACTGGGTCTGTCGCTCGGATCGGCGCTCTGAGGCAGCCGCCCGCCGGGCGGTCCGAGGGGTGGGCGCGCATGGGATACTGAGCTTCGATACATTCCTGTATCGGACTTACCCGGAGGGTCCCCCGTGTCGTACCTGGCCGTCCTGAGCCTGAAGAACCGCGCCCTCATCGCCCTCGTCACGATCGTCGCGGCGATCTTCGGCGGACTCGCGTTGACCAGCCTCAAGCAGGAGCTCATCCCCTCGATCGAGTTCCCGCAGCTCGCCGTCGTCACGACCTACCCGGGCGCCTCGCCCGAGGTCGTCGAGACCGACGTGTCGACGCCCATCGAGAACGCCATCCGCGGCGTGGAGGGGCTCGAATCCAGCACCGCGACGAGCACGACGAACTCGTCGATCGTCTCAGCCAAGTTCACCTACGGCACCGACCTCGCGGGGGCGCAGCAGAAGATCCTCGCCGCCATCGCGCGTATCAAGGACCAGCTGCCCGACTCCGCCGACACCACCGTCGCCTCGGCCAGCATCGACGACTTCCCCGTCATCCAGCTCGCCGTCACGGGCTTCACCGACGCCGAGGCGACACAGTCGATCCTTCAGACGAGCGTGGTGCCCGACCTCGAAGACGTCGCCGGAGTGAACGGCGCGCAGATCGTCGGCGGCACGGCCCAGCGGGTCACGATCACCCCCGACACCGCCAAGCTCGGCGAACGCGGCTTCAGCCAGCAGGCGATCACCGACGCCCTCGACGCCAACGGCGTGCTCTTCCCGGGCGGCTCGCTGACCGAGGGCGACCAGACCCTGACCGTGCAGACGGGATCGAAGCTGACCAGCGTCGACGAGATCTCGGCCCTTCCGCTCGTGCCCACCGACGCCGCGCAGTTCCAGGCGGGGCAGACGAAGATCAGCGACGTCGCGACGGTCGCGCTCGAGCCCGATCCCGTGACGACCCTGTCTCGCGTCGACGGGCAGCAGGCCCTCACGATCGCGGTCACCAAGCTCCCCGCCGCCAACACCGTCGACGTGTCGCGCGGCGTCCTCGCGGCGCTCCCCGGCCTCGAGTCTCAGCTCGGCCAGGGTGCGACCTTCACGGTCGTCTTCGACCAGGCTCCGTTCGTCCAGCAGTCGATCGAAGCTCTCGCTCAAGAGGGGCTGCTGGGCCTCGTCTTCGCGGTCGTCGTGATCCTCATCTTCCTCATGTCGGTGCGCTCGACGCTCGTGACGGCGATCTCGATCCCCACCAGCGTCCTCATCACATTCGTGGGGCTCCAGGCCTTCGGCTATTCGCTGAACATCCTGACCCTGGGCGCCCTCACGATCGCGATCGGTCGCGTCGTCGACGACTCGATCGTCGTGATCGAGAACATCAAGCGCCATTACGTCGGCGACGCCGACAAGATCCCGACCATCGTGCGCGCGGTGCGCGAGGTCGCGGCGGCGATCACGGCCTCCACGATCACCTCGGTCGCAGTCTTCCTCCCGATCGCCTTCGTCGGAGACGTGACCGGAGAACTCTTCCGGCCCTTCGCGCTCACCGTGACCATTGCCATGGCGGCCTCGCTCCTCGTGTCGCTGACGATCGTGCCCGTGCTCGCGTCGTGGTTCCTTCGGCCGGGCAAGGTGATCCGGGATGCCGAGGGCAACCAGGTCGACCCCGAGTCGCCGACCGCGCCGCCCTCGCGTCTGCAGAAGGCGTACGTGCCGGTGCTCAGCTGGACCCTCAAGCACTCGTGGGTCACGCTGACCCTCGCCGTCCTCGTGCTCGGCGGGACGCTCGCGTCGGTCCCCCTCCTCAAGACCGACTTCCTCGGCGACTCCGGCCAGAACACCTTCACGGTGACGCAGAAGATCGGCTCGGCTCCGAGCCTGGATGCCGAGGACGCGGCAGCCCAGAGAGTCGAAGCCGTGCTGCTCGACACCGACGGCGTCCAGACCGTGCAGACCTCGATCGGCTCGAGCGGTTCCGCTCTGCGTGACGCGTTCTCGGGCGGAGGGTCGGGCATCACGTACTCGATCACCTCGGAGTCCGGTGTCGACCAGGTCGAGCTGCGCGACCGCGTGCGCACCGAACTCGAGGCACTCACCGACGCGGGCGAGATCGAGGTCGCCGCCTCCGGGGGCGGACTCGGCTCCGCCGGCATCACCGTCGACGTCACCGCGCCCGACGGACAATCCCTGCAGCAGGCGAGCGACGCGGTCGTGGCGGGCCTTGAGGGGCGCGACGGCATCGGACAGGTCACCAGCAGTCTCTCGGCATCCCTTCCCTTCATCTCCGTGCGCGTCGACCGTGACGCCGCCTCGGAGCGCGGGCTGTCGGAGCGCACGGTGGGGGCCCTCGTCTCGGCGACCCAACAGCCTCGGCAGGCGGGCACCGTCGAGATCGACGGGCGCGGGGTGACCGTCTACGTCGCCACGGCGAACCCGCCGCAGACGATCGACGATCTGCGCGCCCTCGAGATCCCGAGCGCGCGCGGCACCGTGCGTCTCGACGAGATTGCCACGGTCGAGCAGAGCCAGACGTCGCCGTCGATCTCGACGTCGCGCGGATTGCGGACCGCCACGATCACCGTGACCCCCACGACCGACGACCTCGGCAGCTCCTCGTCGACCGTCAACGCCGCCCTCGCCGACACGGCCCTGCCCCAGGGCGCCACCGCGAAGGTGGGCGGTTCGGTCACCGACCAGGCAGACGCGTTCAGCCAGCTCGGCCTCGCCCTGCTCGCGGCGATCCTCATCGTCTACGTGGTGATGGTGGCGACCTTCAAGTCGCTGCGTCAGCCGCTCGAGCTGCTGGTCTCGGTGCCGTTCGCGGCGACGGGGGCGATCCTCATGCTCCTCATCACGGGCGTGCCCCTCGGGGTGGCCGGCATGATCGGGGCGCTGATGCTCGTCGGCATCGTCGTGACCAACGCGATCGTGCTCATCGACCTCGTCAACCAGTACCGCGCCCGCGGTCTGAGCGTCTTCGAGGCCACGGTGGTCGGTGGCGCACGACGCCTGCGCCCGATCCTCATGACGGCTCTGGCGGCGATCTTCGCCCTGGTGCCGATGGCGCTCGGCATCACCGGCCACGGGGGCTTCATCTCGCAGCCGCTCGCGGTCGTCGTGATCGGCGGACTCGTGTCGTCGACGCTGCTGACCCTGCTCGTGCTGCCGACGCTCTACAACCTCATCGAGGGAGCGAGCGAGCGGCGCCGTGAGCGGCGGGCGGCGCGAGAGGCAGAGCACGTCGAATCGACGACCGACGACGGGCACCCGCTGAGCCGCCGCGAGCTGCGCGAGAAGCACTGACGCGCAGGGGTCGCGACGCCGTCACTCGCCGTCGCGACCTCCGCGCCGGCTCCGCCGGGCGGTGCCCGATGTCGCCCGCCGGGGAGAGAGCGCGACCGCTGCCGACCGGTGACCCGTCGACGACGGGTCGTGCGGCGGGGGCGAGGCGTCGCGGACGCGCCGCCGACGGGGCCGGTCGGGTGAGGGCGGCGCCCCGCGCGCGCGACAGCCGCGCGCGACGGACGGGCGTGTGGCGCGCAGAAGCGAGGGGAGTCGTCGTCTGCTTCGACGTGGCCGCCGTCGCCGAAGCGAGAATGTGCGTGAACATCCCCGACCACGCGAACATCGCCGCGCACGAGATGGTCTCGAAGAGGGCCAGGTTGATGGTCGCCGAGACGAACAAGGCGATCGAGATGATCAGCCACACCGTGGCGATCCCGGTGCCGATGGCCATGCGCTTTCCGAGGCGGTGGAAAAGGAACGGCGCGCTCAGCAGAAGGGCGAGGAAGCCGAGGACCATGGAGCCTGCGACCTTATCGTGAAGGTCTTTGTCGGTGTTCAGAGGAATGCAGCCCACGAGAGCGAGATTGACGCCGACGACATTGAGGCAGATGAACGCGACCGTCGCCGCACCGCGACGGACCGGCCCGCGACCCACGCGACGCACGTCCCGCCGGACGCGGAAGGCGAACACCACGACGATCATTCCACTGACCTTGAGTGTCGTGTTGAAGAATGCGCTCGAAATGTCGCCGAAGATGCCCAGCTGGCTGAAGTGCAGCTGCCACCACAGCGGGTCGCTCGTCGTCGCGATCGACAGGAGCAGCCCGCCCACCAGCACGATCAGGGCCGCTGCGCCGACATGCATCGTCGGGATCGCATTGATGCGGCGTACCAGGCCGCCCAGACGCGGCACCGGAAGCGAAAAGGGGACGGCGGAGCGGAGCGCGGTGCTCATGTGGGGGATCTTTCCTCAGGACGGAACGAGAATCCCCCCACACCGCGGGACCCTCGGCCCCCGTCGGCTCATTCGGGTATGAACCAGGGGAAATCTCGGTCCATTACCGCCCCCGGCCTCGACGGAAACCGTCAGGGCACATGGTATCGTTCGCGCCGCCCATTCGGGGCAGGGCTTGTCTGAGAAATTCCCAGATCATATGGGCAATCTCTTGTCCCCCATTTGGGGGACAAGGCGGATCAGGAATGGAAGCGGATACCCCATTCCCGGGTGTATTTCCCGCCCGGCTCGAGCGTCTCGAGATCGGTGCCGGTCGCGAACGCATTCGCGGGCGCCGTCATCGGCTCGACCGCCACCGCGAGCGGGTGCCCCGGGTAGCGGTCGGTGGTGAAGACCTGTGCCCAGCGGAAGCCGTCGTCCTGCCAGAGCTCGACGCTGCGACCGTCGGGGGCGGTGAGGGTGTGATGTGCGCGGCCGTCGGCATCCCGTTCCAGTCCCCGGTAACCGTTGTCGAGCGAGGCATCGCCGAGACGGCGGCCGCCGCGCAGGTCGGTGGTGGCGTCGACCGGCACTTCGTCGACGGGGATGTTGCGCTCGTCGAGCACGAGAGTCGTCGTCCCCATGGAGTGGACCACGAGGTCCTCGGTTGGCACGCCGCCGATCTGCAGGTAGGGGTGCACGCCGAGGGCGAGGGGAGCCGCCTTCGCCCCGATGTTCTCGATGTCGTGGGTCACGTGCAGGCCGTCGGCCTCGAGCACGAAGGTGACGCGCGTGCGCAGGTGGAAGGGGTACCCGGTCTGCGGCACGACATCCGCTCCCAGGACGAGACGCTCGTCGGTGTGCTCGATCGCCCGATAGGTCCCGAAGCGCAGCAGTCCGTGGCTGGCGTTGCCGAACTTCGGCTCGCTGATCGCGAGCTGCAGATCCTCGCCGCCGAACGAGTACTTGCCGTCGCGGATGCGGTTCGGCCACGGGACGAGGACGACTCCGGATGCCGCGGGCGTGGGGAGGTCGTCGGCGTAGCGCGGAACCAGGTCGACGCCGTCGACCGTCAGCGCGCGCAGCGCCGCACCCACCTGCGCGATCTCGGCCGAGGAGTGCGCGCCGCGAAGGTGGAAGCGGTGTCCGGTGGGGTCAGCGGTCATGACGAAGCCTTTCGCGAGCGGGGCGGGCGCTGCAGCCACGGCCGCAGCATGCGGGTGACCCACGGGAGCACCGCGTAGGTCATGACGGGGGTGAGCATGAGGGTCGTCGCGAGCACGCGCAGAATCAACGGGATCTCGGCGAACCCGGGGACGAACCCCAGCAGCCAGGACGCCGCGAGGTTCGTGGGGAAGAAGCCGACCCAGATCGTGACGGCCTGCTTCCAGCGCGGGGGAGCCACGGGCACCGGCGGGTGGACCGGCTGGGTTCCGGCATCCGTCACCGTCGCCGCCTCGAGGACGGAGCCGTGCGGTGCGTCGAACCAGCCCTCGATGCCGGTGCGGCGTTCGCTGCGTTCCTCCCGCGCGAAGGGGCGGCCGGAGTCGAGCCACCACTGCCGCTGGGTCGAACTCTCCCACGACTCGAGCGTGGCGATGTCGCGGAATCGGTACAGCATGTACCAGAGGTCACTGTCTTCTCCCGCCCGCACCCATCCCGAGCCGAGGAAGCCCGGGAAGGCGGTCGCGAGGTCGGTGCCGGCCTGCATCCAGGAGGTCGCTTCGGCGGTGCGCGTCGGGTCGATGCGCCGCTCGATCGCCACCGTGATGGGGTGGGCGTCGGTATCTGCCATGCGTCTATCTTCCGCCAGGCGGCCGCGTCTGGCGGCGCCGGCCGCGACCAGAACAGGGCATGTCACGAGAACAGGAGAATCTTCGCGGAATCGGCCTGTTCTCATCGAACGTCCTGTTTTCGTGACGGGCAGGGGCATGGATGCCATTCCCAGGCGCAGGCTGTAACGTTGTGCGGTCGGCTCTGGACACCGCGCGTGACGCGCGGATGGGTTTGTGAGTCCAAGGGGCCGATGGACAGGACGCGATCGCGGCCTCGACCATCTCTAGTGAATGGCCCCCGGCCGACGGAAGTCCGGGTATCGCACCGCCACGAGCGGCGCCGCTGTTTCGCGCGAACAGAACCCAGGAAGTTTCCCCATGCCCAAGAACAAGAAGCCCGCCGGCGGTCGCGCCGCCAAGAACTTCGAGCCCCGCTACGGCGCCAAGACCTCGTTCCAGGACCGCAAGCGTCGCCCCGGCACCGAGGCCCCCGCCAAGCCCGGCAGCAAGAGCCCCAGCCACCGCGGCTACCGTCCCGAGTCCGAGGCCACCGCCGACAAGGGCCGCTGGAGTGCGGCCGACCGCGCCGGCCGCACCGAGGCTCGCAACATCCGCACCTCGGCGCGCGACGACCGCCCGGCGCGTTCGTTCGACCGTGACGAGCGTCCGCGTCGCGACTTCGGCGACCGCCCGGGGCGTTCGTTCGATCGCGATGAGCGTCCGCGCCGCGATGCCGGTGACCGTCCGGCGCGCTCGTTCGACCGTAACGATCGTCCGGCTCGGTCGTTCGACGAGCGTCCGGCACGTTCGTTCGACCGCAATGATCGTCCGGCGCGTTCGTTCGACCGTGACGAGCGTCCGCGTCGCGATGCCGGTGAGCGTCCCGCGCGTTCGTTCGACCGCAACGATCGCCCCGCGCGTTCGTTCGACCGCAATGACCGTCCGGCTCGTTCGTTCGACCGCGACGACCGTCCCGCGCGTTCGTTCGACCGCAACGAGCGTCCGGCTCGTTCGTTCGACCGCAATGACCGTCCGGCGCGTTCATTCGACCGTGACGAGCGTCCGCGTCGCGATGCCGGTGAGCGTCCCGCGCGCTCCTTCGACCGCAGCGACCGTCCGGCTCGGTCGTTCGACGAGCGTCCGGCTCGCTCTTTCGACCGCAATGATCGTCCGGCGCGTTCGTTCGATCGCGACGAGCGTCCGGCTCGCTCTTTCGACCGCAATGACCGTCCGGCGCGCTCTTTCGACCGCGACGAGCGTCCGCGTCGCGATGCCGGTGAGCGTCCCGCGCGCTCCTTCGACCGCAGCGACCGCCCCGCCCGGTCGTTCGACGACCGCCCGCGCCGCAACGACGGCCCGAGCCGCAGCGATTGGAACGGTGCTCCCCAGCGCTCCGCCGAGCACGAGCAGCGCGTCGACGTGGTGCACGAGCGTCTGCAGGCGCAGGCCGTCGACGCCGCGACCGTGACCGGTGCCGGTTTCGCCGAGCTCGGACTGGGCGACAACATCGTCCGCGCTCTCGCCGGTCTGGGCGCCGAGAAGCCCTTCCCGATCCAGGCGGCGACGGTCGCCCCGATCCTCGAGGGTCGCGACGTCCTCGCCCGTGGCCGCACCGGCTCCGGCAAGACCATCGCCTTCGGTGCTCCTCTCGTCGAGAGCATCCTTCGCGCTCAGGCCGGTCAGCGTCGTGAGTTCGGCCGTTCGCCGAAGGCGCTCATCCTGGCGCCCACGCGAGAGCTCGCGTTGCAGATCGACCGCACGGTGCAGGCGATCGCCCGCAGCGTCGGCCTGTTCACGACCCAGATCTACGGCGGCGTGCCGCAGGCGCGTCAGGTCGGTGCGCTGAAGAAGGGCGTCGACATCATCATCGGCACCCCCGGGCGTATCGAAGACCTGCTGAACCAGGGCAAGCTCGACCTCTCGCAGGTGCAGGTGGCCGTCCTCGACGAGGCCGATCACATGTGCGAGCTCGGTTTCCTCGAGCCCGTGCAGCGCATCCTCCGCGCCACCGCGAAGGGCAGCCAGAAGCTCCTCTTCTCGGCCACGCTCGACCGCGAGGTCGCGGCCCTGGTCGACGAGTTCCTCGTGGAGCCCGCGGTCTACGAGGTCGCCGGCGAAGACCAGGACTCGAGCACCATCGAGCACCGCGTCCTCGTCATCGAGCACCGCGACAAGGCGCAGATCCTCGATTCGCTCGTCGACCGCGAGGGCAAGACGCTCGTCTTCGCCCGCACGCGCGCCTACGCCGAGATGCTCGCCGAGCAGTTCGACGACGCGGGCATCGCCGCGGTCGCCCTGCACGGTGACCTCAACCAGCAGAAGCGAACGCGCAACCTCGAGAAGCTGACCTCGGGCCGCGTCAACGTGCTTGTGGCCACCGACGTCGCCGCCCGCGGCATCCACGTCGATGACATCGACCTGGTCATCCAGGCCGATGCTCCCGACGAGTACAAGACGTACCTCCACCGTTCGGGCCGCACGGGCCGCGCCGGTCGCAGCGGCACGGTGGTCACCCTGATCACGCGCCAGCGCCGTCGTCGCATGACCGAGCTGCTCGATCGCGCCGAGATCGAGGCGCCGTTCGAAGAGACGCAGCTGGGCGACGACGTGCTCGAGGAGCTGTCGGGCCGTCAGCTGTCGAACGTCGACGCGTAAATCCCTTCTACGAAGCCCCCGTCGCTTTTGCGGCGGGGGCTTCGTGCGTCCTTCCGCCGCCGTGCGGCGAGAACGGGCCGGCCTCAGAACAGGGTCGGCTCGCTCGCCGGCGCGACACGCGGGCGACCGGATGCCGCGGGCCCGGTGCGGCGAACGGGTCCGAGGCTGTTGGCGGGCGGCGTACGTGCGGCCAACCCCGGCTGCGGGCGCCCCCGCGGGTGATCGTCTTCGTCCCACCCGTCGAGGCGGTGCATCCGCAACAGGGGGCGCATGCGCTTGCCGAGCCACGTGCGGTAGGCCTTCGGGGCCGTGACGGAGACTCCCGGGTAGAGGCCTCGGTACGACGAGACCAGGTGCGGGTGCTCGCGCTCGAGCCACTCAAAGAACCACTGCTTCGCGCCGGGGCGCAGGTGCAGTGCCCCGTACACGACCCGCGCCGCGCCGGCCTCGCGAATGCGTGCGAGAGCGTCGTCGAGAGCGGCGACCGAGTCGGTGAGGTGCGGCATGATCGGCATGAGGAACACCGTCACCCGGAACCCCGCGGCGGTGGCCGCGCGCACGGTCTCGAGTCGCGCCTCGGCACTCGGCGTCCCGGGCTCGATCGAGTGCTGGAGCGTCTCGTCGAAGACCGCGATCGACATCGCCAGCGTCACCTTCACGTGCTGTGCGGCTTCGGACAGCAGGGGGAGATCCCGTCGAAGGAGCGTGCCCTTCGTGAGGATCGAGAACGGGGTGCCATTGTCGGTGAGGGCGCCGACGATGTCGGGCATGAGCCGGTAACGCCCCTCCGCCCGCTGATACGGATCGGTGTTCGTGCCGAGCATGACGGGCTCGCGCGCCCACGAGCCACGGCGCAGTTCGGTCCGCAGCACGTCGGCGACGTTGACCTTCACGACGATCTGCGAGTCGAAGTCCGCGCCGTAATCCAGGTCGAGGTATTCGTGTGTCTTGCGGGCAAAGCAGTTGTGACTGACGACACCATTCGCGATGAAGTCCCCCGTGCCGGTCGTGATGTCGACCATGTCGATGTCATGTCCGATGTCTTCGATTTTGACGACCCGCAGGTCGGTGCTGGTCTTCACCGCGGCCCCGGAAACGTCGAGTTTGCGAGTGATAGCCGGGCGCGCGACGTCGAAGAATCGTCTTCTCGACGAGAGCCCTCCGCGAAGACGGATGGAGGACACCCCGTTCGGCCGAACGGGTTCGCGAACGGCGTCGAAGCGGAAGGCAGCCAAAGCTTCCTCCGTGAGCGACAGCAGTTCCTCGTTCGCGTTACTGATGCGCACAATGCCGTTCGAACACGAACCCTCCGCATCGAAGATGCCCCCCAAGAAGCCTGCCGACCACTCTTGGCTTCTCAAGCTCGGTATGGCGACATATTCCTCGAGCCTCGCGACGTCCTGCTTCTTCGCCGTGTGGATGGCCGTCATGGGGCGGCGATGAGCGGGAACGGAAAAGGGACGGACCATCGTGGAGATGCCGATCTGCTCCAGAAGATTCTTCGCGAGGTCGAGTGCCTCTCGGTCGGCCAGGGCGAGGCGAAACCGATGGATAGACCGAATCCGCTTTCCGTCGTCGTAGGTCTTATGGAGGATCATCGCGTCCCCGCGCACCATGCCCGTGAGATATCCCTGGCGCCAATCCGAGCTGGTCGGAGGAACGGAGGAGCGCGCTCCCGTGCCGTACCCCTGCAGGCGGTTCGACGTCGTCAGGTGAGGGCGCCGCTCGCCCGCCACGGGAGAGTCGGTGACGTACTTCCAGCCCCGTTCCGTGAGAAACCGGTGGTCGCCACTCGCCTCGATCTCGGTACCATCCGCGAGCGTCACTCGATGGAGGCGTTTGCGGGTGGTCCACCTGGCCAGAACGGTCGTTCGGACATAGTGGCGGTACCTCGCGCGCTGTTCTGTTCCGATGATTTCGTCGCCGACGCCGATTTCTGACAGCGGCACCTGGCGGCCATCGGCCCTCAGGATGAGAGTGTCGGGAGAGAGGCAGTACGAGCACGCGTGGCTGCAGCCGCGATAAGGATTCACGGTCCAGTCGAAGGGCATGGCCGAGGCGCCGGGGACGCGATTCAAAGCGCTTTTGCAGAGGACTTCGTGGAACGTCATTCCGGCGAACTCGGGGGGCGTCACCGACCGGACGAGACCGTCCATCCGCTCCATGCCCGGGAGTGCGGAGGTGTCGTCGACGCCCAACTGCTGTCCCTGCCATCTCATATTCGCAGTCGAACACATGTTCTAAGAAATGGCAACGTGGTGCGCCGTCGAATCGATCATGCCGTCGACCCGTGGGGGATGCGACCCGGCCCGGTTCGACCGCTCGGGGAGCGCGCGCGAGAATGGAGCCGATGACCGACCACGATCCCGAGACCTCGCCTCGCCGCGCCGCGCGCGCCGAGGCGGAGCGACTCGCGACCGCGGCGCTCGTTCTGCCCGTCGTCCCCTCCGAGCAGGCGTCCGCCGAAGGCACCCCGACCCGCCGAGAGCTGCGCCGCGAGATGGTCGGGCGCGATGCGGCGGACCACGGTCTGCGCGGCATCCGTCGACTCGCGCCGGTGCTGCTGCGGCGCCGCCTCGCCGTCGTCGTCGCGGGCGTCGTCGTGGTGGCTGCGTGCGCGGTGGCGATCGGGGCCGCGGCTTCCGGGGGAGAACCCGGCGCGTCCGACGGCGCCGTCGCGCAGTTCTCCGGCCCGCCGCCCGTCGCCGACGACGGCATCCCCGTCCCTCAGCTCGCCGCCGTCGCCGCCACCGCGACTCCCTGCGACGACCCCGCTTTCACCGCCGCCCTGGCATCGGGTGACGACGCCGCCACCATCGCGGCTGCGGGTGGCGGACAGGCGTTCCGCGCAGCGGTGGCATCCGGGATCGCCCCCTGCGTCTCGCTGTCGGATCCGAACCGCGAATGGCTCGTCGTCAACAAGCAGCGCCCCTACGACCCGGTCGACTATCAGCCCGGCGACCTCGTCATGCCCGCGAACGTGCGCGCCCTGGAGGACTCCGCGGTCCGGGCCCCCGCCGCAGCCGCCCTCACCTCGCTCGTGAAGGCCGCTTCCGACGCCGGTGCCGGCGAGATCGGCTACCTGAGCGCCTATCGCTCGTACACGACGCAGAAGTCGACCTACGCGGGTCGGGTCGCCGTCGGAGGAGTCGCCGAGGCGGATCGCGAGAGTGCGCGACCCGGCTTCAGCGAGCATCAGTCCGGAATGGCCGTCGACATCGTCCCCTGCAACGGCTCCTGCCGCACGCTGGACGACGTCGCCGGATCGGCCCAGGGCGCGTGGGTGCGCGAGCATGCGTGGGAGTACGGCTTCATCACCCGCTATGCCGAGGGGCGTGAGAGCGTGAGCGGTTACGAGCCCGAGGCGTGGCATCTGCGGTACATCGGTCCCGAGCTCGCCCGTGCCTACCACGAGGGCGGTTTCACCACCCTCGAGGAGTTCTTCGGGCTCCCCGCCGCACCGACCTACTGACGCGACGTCGAGCCGCGAGCTCGGCCGGTGCGGGCATCGACGCACGGGGCCGTCGTGCGGAGTCCGAGGCCGACACGCCGTCGACGGATCCGATCCGGCGGCGCGTCGATCGGAGACTCCGCGCGACGGTGCCGCCTCGGCCCCGGGCCGCTTCCGAACTCCGTTCGAAACTGAACGTTGGTGATGAAACGGCTCTGAGTTATGTTTGTGCAACGCGCGCCGCCGTCGTCGCGCAGATCGCTCAATTCATCCCCCCGTTTGGAGCGCACGATGGGTCGAACCCTGCGTTCGGTCGCGGCCATTTCCCTGGCCGGACTGTTTACCGTTGCCGGAGCCACAGCCGTTCAGGCTGCCGACGTGGGCGAGGCGGTGACGCCTCCCACACCCATCGAATCGGCCACGGGCCGGTACATCGTCGTTCTCGACGAGGCCCCGGTCGCCACGTACGCGGGCGGTGAGCCGGGCCTGGATGCCACCAAGTCCGACGACGCGCGGCTCGACACCGACTCCCCGCAGGCGCGGAAGTACTCCGCCTTCCTCGAGGAGCGGCAGCAGAACGTCGCGGACGAGGCCGGTGTCCGCCCCGACAACTCGTACACGATCGCCGTCAACGGCTTCAGCGCGAGCATGAACCCGAACCAGGCCGCCAAGCTCGCCGCGACCCAGGGCGTGCAGAAGGTCGTCCCCGACGAGATCCGCCACCCGGTCGCGGTTCCCT
Source organism: Microbacterium sp. 1154 (assembly GCF_031455375.1). NCBI lineage: Bacteria > Bacillati > Actinomycetota > Actinomycetes > Micrococcales > Microbacteriaceae > Microbacterium > Microbacterium sp. 1154. Next base: position 915,346 of record NZ_JAVDSN010000001.1, read on the forward strand.
CCACCGAGTTCCTCGGCCTCGAGGGCGACAACGGCGTGTGGAACCGCATCGGCGGCATCGGCTCCGCGGGTGAGGGTGTCGTCGTCGGCGTCGTCGACACCGGCATCGCGCCTGAGAACCCGGCGTTCGCGGGCGAGCAGCTCGGCACGACCGCCGGCTCGGAGCCCTACCTCGACGGCAACGACGTGGTCTTCCGCAAGGGCGACGGCACCGACTTCCGTTCGCCGCGCGTGGCCGAGGGCGACGGCTGGTCGCTCTCCGACTACTCGACGAAGCTCGTCGGCGCGCGCTACTTCGACCAGGGCGCCGCGGCCACCGGGTTCACCTTCGAAGCCGACTACCGCTCTCCGCGCGACGGCGACGCGCACGGCTCCCACACCGCGAGCACGGCGGCGGGCGACAATGGCGTCGACGCCAGCGTCGAGGGCGTCGACTTCGGTGCGATCTCGGGTGTCGCACCGGCCGCCAAGGTCGCCGCGTACAAGGCCTGCTGGGCGGGTCCCGACCCCCTTGTCACCACCGACGACGTCTGCGCCCTGAGCGACCTGCTCGGCGCGATCAACGCCGCGGTGTCCGACGGCGTCGACGTCATCAACTACTCGATCGGCGGCGGGGCTGCCACCACCACCCTCTCGCTCGAGGACCAGGCGTTCTTCAACGCCGCCGCGGCCGGAGTCTTCGTCTCGGTCTCCGCGGGCAACTCCGGCCCCGGCGCATCGACCGCCGACCACGCGTCCCCCTGGTACACGACGGTCGCGGCCTCGACGATCCCCACCTACGAGGGAACCGTGAAGCTGCCCGATGGGTTCCAGGCCGCCGGTGCCACGGTGTCGGTCCGCGAGGGCCAAGACGTGACGGCGCCCGTGGTCTACGCGGGTGACATCGCGGCATCCGGTACCGATCCCGCCAGTGCCGCGCTGTGCCTGCTCGGATCCCTCGACGCGGCGAAGGCTGCGGGGAAGATCGTCGTGTGCGACCGCGGTCAGAACGCGCGCGTCGAGAAGTCGCAAGCGGTGAAGGATGCCGGTGGCGTGGGCATGATCCTCGTGAACGTCACGCCGGCCTCGGTCGACAACGACTTCCACTCGGTGCCCACCGTGCACATCGACGCCCGCTATCGCGACGCCCTGCTCGCCTATGTGCGCGGCACGGCGGATGCGACCGCGACCCTCGTGGGCGAGAACGTCACGGGCGTCGAGACGCCCACGCCGCAGGTCGCGGGCTTCTCGAGCCGTGGTCCGATGCTCGCCGACGGCAGCGACGTCCTCAAGCCCGACGTGTCGGCTCCCGGTGTCGCGATCCTCGCCGCCGCCGCCAACGCGCCCGGTGCCACCCCGACGTTCGAGTTCCTCTCGGGCACGTCGATGTCGTCTCCGCACGTCGCGGGTCTCGGCGCCCTGTACCTGGGCGAGCGTCCCCTCGCGACCCCGGCCGAGGTGAAGTCGGCGCTGATGACCACCGCGTACGACACCGTCGATGCGGAGGGGGCTCCCGCACAGGACCCGTTCGCCCAGGGCGCGGGACACGTGGACCCGACGAAGTACTTCGATCCGGGTCTCCTCTACCTGAACGGACCGGCCGACTGGGCGGCGTTCCTGCAGGGCAAGGGCCTCGCCGACTTCGGCGTCGCCCCGATCGACGGCAGCGACCTCAACCTCGCGTCCATCTCGATCGGTTCGCTCGCGAAGCCGCAGACCGTGACGCGCACGGTGACCTCGACGACGGCGGGAACGTTCTCGGCATCCATCGATGTCCCCGGAGTGGATGCCACGGTCGAGCCGTCGACGCTCGAGTTCGGCGCGGCCGGCGAGCAGAAGACGTTCACCGTGACGTTCTCGCGCACGGACGCGGCGGCCGAGCAGTGGACGAGCGGCTTCCTCACCTGGACCGGCGACGGCAACCAGGTGCGCTCGCCGATCGCCATCCGTCCCGCGACCGCCGAGGCTCCGGCCGAGGTCTCGGGAACGGGCCTGTCGGGGTCGACGACGGTCGAGATCCTTCCCGGTGTCGGCGGCGAGCTGCCGCTGACGGTGTCGGGCCTTGCCGCTCAGACGCTGCTGACCGATTCGGACAACCCCGTCGAGGGTCACAGCGGGAACCAGGACTCCGGTGACGCCGACGGCTACGTGCGGTGGACCGTCGAGGTGCCCGAGGGGACGACCCTCTCGCGCTTCGACCTGAACTCGTCGGATGACACCGGGAGCGATCTCGACCTGTTCGTCTCGCGCGTGGTCAGCCCCGACGACCTGCGGTACTACGAGCGATTCACCTCGGCGACGGCCTCGGCCGACGAGCGGGTGACGCTGCCCAACCCCACCCCGGGCACGTATCTGATCGAGGCGAACATCTACTCGTTCACCGGACCCTTCACCTGGGACATGACGTACGCCAACGTCGTCCCCGGCGGTGAGGGGCAGCTGACGGCGACGCCCAACCCGCTCCCCGTGCAGCAGGGTGCCGCGGTCTCGTACGACCTGTCGTGGCAGGGGCTCGCCCCGCGCACGCAGTACCTCGGCGTCGTTCGGTACGGCGACTCCGAGGTGCAGACGGTGCTGACCGTCGACTCGGGCGAAGCCGCACCGGCGATCGTCGATGCGCCGACGATCTCGGGCACGGCCAAGCTCGGGCGCACCCTCACGGCGACCCCCGGCACGTGGAACCCGGCCGACGTCACCACGACGTACCAGTGGCTGCGCGACGGTGAGCCGGTGAACGGCGCCACCTCGGCCTCGTATCGCGTGCAGCGCGCCGACCTGGGCCGTGTGCTCACCGTCCGGGTCACGGCGACCTCGCCCGCCAACGGACTGACGGCGACCGCCGACAGCGCCGGGGTGCCGGTCGTGGTCGGTTCGTTCACGACGGTCACCGTCGATCCCTGGGTCGGCCGTACCGGCGACGCGTACACGCTGACCGTGAAGGTGCGTCCGCTCAGCGGCCCCGCACCCCAGGGCGACGTGACGGTCACCGTGGCGGGCAAGGACTACGTCGCGACCCTGCAGGACGGCAAGGCGGTCATCGCCCTCGACCCGCAGACGCGCGGGGTCAAGCTGGTGAAGGCGGTCTACGGCGGCAGCGCGACGGTCGAGTCGTCGCGCTCGAGCAGCGCGTTCATCGTGCTGCGCTAGTCATCGATCGACACGGCGGCGCCCGGGCTTCGGCTCGGGCGCCGCTGTGCGTGACGCATCAGCCGCGGCGGCGCCGTGGGGTGAGCTTCACCGCGGGCAGCGGCGGGGCGGGGATGCGTTCGGGGCCGTGGTCGACCACGGGACCGAAACGGGCCGTCTGCCCCTCCCAGGCTTCGCGCGCCTCGACGATTTCCTCGTGGGAGCGGCCCACAAAGTTCCACCACATGACGATGTCGGCCTCGAACGGCTCCCCGCCCAGCAGGAACACGCGCGCTCCGTCGTCGCTGCGCAGCTCGAGGTGGTCGCGGCCCTTTCCGAGGTAGACCAGCCGGGTGTGATCGACGGATGCCGTGGGCCCGGCCTGGGGCGCCGACACCGGGCGCCTCGCCGCGTCGGCGTCGGTGGCGTCCATTCCCGTGACCGCCTCGACGGTGCCCGTCATGCCGGACAGCGCGTACTCCCAGTCGGGTCGGAGGGGCACGCGCACGTCGACGCCCGCGGGCAGGCGCAGTTCGGCGCCGACGAGCGGGGTGTGCACGGTCGCCGGCGAGGTGACGTCGCCGAGCGCGCCCATGACGACGACGGCTTCGGCACCCTCGCCGAGATCGAGAACGGGCAGGTCTTCGTGCCGTTCGAAGGCGGGTTCGCCGTGACGGCGCGACTCGGGGAGCGCGATCCAGAGCTGCAGGGCGTCGAGGGGGATCGGTCCCTCGCCGACCGAATACTCGGAGTGGGCGATGCCGGCGCCGCTCGTCATGAGGTTCAGGGCGCCGGGGCGGACGACGACGTCGCTTCCCACGGCATCCCGATGCCTGACCTCGCCGACGATCGGCCACGTCACCGTCTGCAGCCCGATGTGGGGGTGCGGTTCGACGCGCATGAGCGTGTCCTGCGGCCCGAATCGGTCGAGGAAGCACCACGCACCGACCATCGGCAGCGCGCGGTGGGGGAGGGTGCGGTGCACCTCCATGCCGCGGACGCCGCCCAGGGGTACTTCGCGCGCCGTCACGACGAGGGCGCGCGGGCCATCGCAGTCGACCGGTCCCTCGGCCTCGGGGGGAGCGACGTCGAGCCGGGTCACGAGGGTTCGCCGGGTCCTGCCGAGTCGGCGGCGTCGTCGTCGTTCGGCCACTCGATCACCAGGCCGGGGACGTCGTGCTCGCGCAGGTAGTGCGCGACGAACGGGCACGAGGGGATCACGCTGCCCCCGCGGCGGGCGAGGTCTGACAGGGCTTCGCTGGCCAGGGCGGATCCGAGGCCGCGACCCTTGAACGCCGGGTCGACCTCGGTGTGGGGGAGGACGGTGCGGTCGTCGTCGATCGCGCGGAACTCGAGGAAGCCGCCGAGCTCGTCGCCCACGTGGATCTCGTAGCGGCGGGCGTCGTCGTTGCGGGTGACGGTCAATTCGTCGGCCATGGGGTTCTCCTGTCGTCGGTACCCACAGCAACGTAGGCGCGGGCGCGGGTGTTCCGCCATCCCCGTGGCATCCCGGATGCCGTTTGCTAGGACTACCCGCGAGCGCGGTGCCGCCGCACGGCGGCGCGGTTGGCGCAGCGCACCGAGCAGTAGCGCTGGCGGCCGTTGCGCGTCACGTCGACGACGACGTGCTCGCAGGGATCCGCCGCGCAGCGGCCGAGGCGGTTCATGCCGCGCGTGACGAGGTGCAGCGAGGTGCCGACCGAGATCACGGCGGCGAGCACGCGGGGGAGGGCCTCGTCGCTGTCTCGGTAGTGCAGGTGCCACCCCTCGCCGTCGTGGTCGGTGAGACGCGGGTAGGCGGTCACGGCCGCCATCTGGGCGTTCAGCAGCGCCGCGCGGGCGTCGGGGTCGGTCTCGTCGACGACCTGCAGCCAGTCGTCGATGACGGCACGGGTGCGCTCGTGATCGTCGGATGCCACGGGGAAGGTCATCGTCATCCCCATCTCGATCGTGCGGTGCTCGATGCCGTCGCGGTCGGCGGGCCAGTCGTTCGCGAGCGAGGCGGCGAGCAGGACGGCGTACTCTCCGTAAGGGTTGAGATGCATAACGGCATTACATCACGCTGGGCTCATGGCCTCCTCGCGCACTCTTCCCCCGACCGCCGCGGTACCCCTCCACGAGCACGCCTGGCTCACGGAATCGGTGCACCGGACGAGCGAGGGGCTCCTCCGGTACGTACGGTGCGCGGGCTGCCGCGCCCGGCGCGTGGACATCGACGCGGCACCCGTGGTTCCCCCGACCGCGATGACGCGCGAAATCGGCTGACGGCGCGTCGCACCGCACGGTAGCGTCGAAGCAGACTGCTGACGGGGGACGCATGGTTGTTCTGAGCCTTTTCGCGGCGATCGCGGGCGCGATCCTCGTGCCGGTGATCGCGCTGCACGTCTGGTACGCCATCGGACTCTCGCGGGTCTTCGCCACCCACGGAGGGGAGCCCTGGCGGGCCTGGATCCCGCTGCTCAACGAGGCCGAGATCTTCCGACTCGGGCGGATCGATCCCGTCCGTGCCGTCCTGCTCGCCGTTCCCGGTGTCAACGTCTACGGCCTCGTACTCAAGGCGACCGCCGCCCACCGCATCGGCCAGACGGCGGGGCGTGGAGCAGGCACGACCGCGCTGGCCGTGATCTTCCCGCCCGTGTGGGCCACGATCCTCTCCGCTCGCCCGCGAACGGATGCCACGCCTGCCGGCGACAGCGCCGACGAACGTCCGATCGTTCTGAGCGAGACGGCATCCGGCCCCATCACCACCATTCCCGGGGCGAGCGCGGCCGAGGTCGCGACCGCCGGCCGGCGGCGGTCGACGGCTGTCGCCGTCGAGCCGGTCGCTGTGCCCGTGCTCCCCGGGCCGGTCGACATCGACGAGGAGTTCGAGCACACGTCGATCCACCCCTCGCGTCGGCGATCGACATCGACGGAGGAGGAGCCGGTGGTCGTCGCCGACGATGCGTCGCAGACGCCGGCACCCGCCCCGTCCGCGGGAGCGGAACCGCCCCTGACCCGTGCCCCCGCGACGCCGATCGCGGCGGCGGCCCTCGACACGGGGGCGGCGGGGGTTTCGGCTCCCACGCCCGCTTCGACGGCTCCGGCCCCGGCGCCGGCACCCGCTCCGGAGCAGCAGGTTCCCGCGGTCGCTCCCACCGAGCCGGCACCCGCCCCGATCGGGGCTCCTCCGGCCACGACCTCGCCGCCGTCTCCGGCGACGGCGCCCGCGCTGCCCGATCCTTCCGCCCCGACCGCGGCGTCCCTGCCCGACGACACCGGCTTCGACCGCGTGGCCGAGACCACGGACACCACGGCTGCCCCCCAGCCCGACGAAGACTCCGCCGGTGCGGCACCCCTCGACGAGCTGACGCAGACCGCCCGTCCGCGCTCGCGCCGGCGCGGCGAGTGGACCCTCGCCCTGCCCGACGGCAGCCGTGTCGCACTCACCAGCCGAACGGTGATCCTGGGGCGAAAGCCCGGGGACGGCGAAGAAGCGGTGCAGTACGTCGCCGTGGTCGATGACACCCGGACGATGTCGAAGCAGCACGCGCGACTCGAGTGGACGGTCACCGGCTGGAGCATCACCGACCTCGACTCGACCAACGGGGTCACCCTCATCCACGATGACGGGCGCACCGAACGTGTTCCGGGCGGTGCGTCCGCTATCGCGACGTCGCGCTTCCGCCTCGGAGACGCGCGGGTCGAGCTCCGCCCGGCGACGGTCTGACGCGAGCGGCACCCGCCGGTCCCTCGAGGCCGGAGGGGCGAACTCGACGCGGGCGGACTACTCCTGGTCTTCCGACCCGTAGAGGCCGCGGCCCGTCGGAGCCGCGCGCCGAGGGGCGGTCTCTTCGCGTCGCCGACTGACGTAGATCGCGAGTGCACCGATCGCGCCGAGGGCGATGAGGCCCGCCACGCCGATCCCCGTCGCGGTGCTGATGGCGGCGGCATCCGGTCCCGGTCCGATGACCACCGACACGGCCTCGGGGGTGGCGGTGGGTGAGGCGGAGGGGTCGGCGGCGACGAAGGGGCTCTTCGGGCCACGCAGGCCCGTGCCCGGAACCATCACGATCGCGTCGTAGGGCTGCACGACGCCCCACCCGGAGATGTTCGAGCGGACGTCGGGCTGAGCGCGGACGGCGGTCGCTTCGAGGCGGTACGCCCACTGGGCGGGAGTCTCGGTGGGGTGAGCGGATGCCACGAGCGCCGCCGCCGCCGACACGTACGCCGCAGCCCAGCTCGTCGCCGGCTCGTCTGCTCCCACGACGCAGTCGCCGCCCAGGGGCCACGACGAGGCCACTGCCTGGCCCGGCGCGGAGAGGCTCACGTGGGGGCCGTGGATACTCGCTTTCGTGACGACGCCACCCGACCCGACGGCGGCGACCCCGATCACGCCGGAGAATCCGGCGGGGTATCTCGCCCCGTCCGTGTCGTCCTGCTCCGGGGAGTCGTCGTTCGTGCGGTTCCCGGAACTGGCGACGACGAGGCTGCCGCGTTGCTGGGCATAAGCGACGGCATCCGCCAGGGCCGCGTTCTTCTCGCTCGTGCTGATCGAGACGTTGATGATCTGCGCGCCCCGGTCGGCGGCGTAGCGGATGCCCTCGGCCATCCGCTCGGTGTTCGGTCCGAACCCGGCCTCGACGAGCTGCTTCTCGATCCCGGCGTAGACGCGCACGGGCAGGATCTTGGCGTCGGGGGCCAGACCCTCGACCCCCGAACCGGAGATGAGCTGGGCGGCGATCTGACCGGCGATCACGGTGCCGTGCGCGTAGTTGTCGGTGCGTCCCGACGCGTCCGTGCCGTCGGGGACGAGGTTGACGCCCGGGATCACCGAGGCGTCGAGGTGCGGGTTCGCTGCGACACCCGAGTCGACGACGGCGACCGTGACACCCGCGCCGCGGGTGAGGGGCCAGGCCGACGAGCTCTGCAGGGACGTGAGCGCCGTGGGGGCGTCGGGGATGCGCGTGGACGCCGTGCACTGGCTCGGGGTCGTGGCGGCCCGCAGGCCGGTCGTGGGACCCGTCGCGGACGCGGGCGTGGGGATGCCGAGCAGCAGGATCCCGGCTGCGGCGGCGAGCGCTGTCAGCCGAGCGGCGCGGGAGCGCAGGGTCACTTCGTCTCCGGCGTGCGCTGCGCCGCGCTCTCGCTCAGCGAGGGACCGGTGCGCAGCAGCGCGGTCCACCCGTCGGGGATCGAGCCGACGTCGTTCGTCGAGTAGCCGAGGCGCGCGATGGTGTCGTCGGTCGCGCCCGGAAGCGGGAACGCCGTGCCGGTGGCATCCACCAGCGTCAGGATGCTCGTGTTGTCGGCTCCGCGCCCGCCGGCGCGCACGAGGGCGCCGTGGCTGGGATCGACCCGGACACCGGCGGTGACGGCGGTCGACGTCGGCTGGGTGGCCAGGGTCGTCGTGGCTTGGCCCTCGCCGGCGGTGAGCACGGCGCAGGGGCGCTGACCCGAGGGGACGGTTTCGAAGCCGACCCGGGGCCAGTCGTCGCCGAGGCCCTGTGTGGCGGTGGGGAGGCTGCGGATCTCGTCAGCGGTCACCTCGATCACCTTGCCCTTCAACGCCTCCCCGCTGCCCAGCTGGTACAGCTGCCACGCGAGGGGGGAGAGCGACTCGAGCACGCCGCCGGTCTGCACGAGGAAGCGCTCGTCCTCGGGCGCGCCGGCTTGCCGGATGACCTGGCCGACGCTCAGCGAGGTGTTCGTCACGGGCTGGCCGTAGTTCTGCAGCGTGATCGGGGTCAGGGCTGTGCCCGCCGTGAAGAGGTCCAGCCAGGACGCGGGCACCGTCACGGGGGAGAGGGACGAGATTCCGGCGGCGCGGAGCACGGCGTCGGCCACCTCGCTCGAGACCGCGAAGCTGCGACCGCCCTGCACCACGTGGAGGATGCCGTCGACCGATACGACGACCGCACGGTCTGTCGCCGGAGTGGGGCCTGCGGCCGAGGAGATGCGGACGTCGAGACCGGCGTCGTCCGCGACGCAGGCGCTCCAGCCGGTGTTGATGAGCCCCGAAACCGGGGGGAGTTCGTCGGGAGCCCCGGTAATGCCGAGGGTGTCGCCGACGGGGGTGCCATCGAGTGTCGACGAGTCGGTGGAGATCACGCCGTACTCGTTCGCCGGGAGGAGCAGGCGGGCGCTGGCCGTGTTGATGACGGGGTGCAGCACCCCGTCGACGGTGACGAACCGGGCGCCCGTGTCGGACACGAGGACCAGTTTGCCGTTCTCCCAGCCGGTCGGCAGGCCCGGGCGGATCAGGCCGTAGAAGACGCCGACGAGGACGACGATCACGGTGAGCGCGATCGCGGCGATCACGGCGCGCAGCGGTGAGCTCGGCTGCAGCTCCTTGCCGCCCGGGGCGCCGCTGACGAAGGCGGTGAGGAGGCGGCGGCGCGAGAAGTTCTGCGCCTCGATCAGGTCGCCCTTGGTGGCCATGCGTCAGGCCAGACCGGACGAGATGACCGCGAGAGGCAGGAGGGCGGCCAGGACGAGCAGTTCCGCCGTGTCGGCGAGGCGGATCAACCGCAGGCGCGTCTTGGGAGCGAGCAGCGTGACGGTGACGACGCAGACGGTGGCGACGGCCAGGACGACCAGGATGCCGACGCGTAGACCCGGCTGCGCGAGCGAGGCCACGACCCCGGCGACGACGAGACCGATGATGCCGGTCGCCATGACGGTGAGCACGCCGGAGCGGGCGAAGGTCTGGCGCGAGGGGAACATCATGCCCGCGAACGCGAGGGCGCACACGAGAGCGCCGGTGGCGTTCTGCGCGGCGACGAGGGGCGTGGCCACGAGGATGGCGGCGGCCAGCGCGAGACGCAGCCCGATGAGGACGCGCCTGCCCTGTGCGACGCGGGCGGCCACGTCGTCCGCGTCGATCGGCTGGGGGTCGGCGAACATCTCGGCGTCGCTCTGGGGCGAGACCACGCGAAGACGCGTGGTCCCGATGGCCAGCCACGGCAGGGCCCCCGCGAGTGTCGCCACGACACCGACCATGAGGGTCCAGACCGTCGCCGCGGGGAAGAAGGCTGCGAGGGTTCCGGTGACGCCCAGCGCGCCGCCGGCCACGAGAGGCGCGAGCTGCAGTTCGGCCCGCTCACGGGTGAGGGCGAGCGAGACGCCGGCGACGACGAAGGCTCCGCCGCCTGCGGCGGCCATGGGCAGTCCCCACATGTCGAGGGAGGCGGGCACGGCGATGAAGCCGGCGACGGCGGCGAAGATGGATGCCGCCATCCCCAGGCCCTGACCTGCTTCACGCTGTCCGAGTCGTGAGACGACCGCTGAGACTACGAGCAGCACCACTGCGCCGCCACCGGCGACGAGGGCGCCGAAGGGGAGGGCGCGGCCGGCGGCGAGCAGGAGGACGGCGCACACGCCGAGCAGGGCCAGGCTGACCGCGAGGGCCGTGCGGGCGTTGTCGCGGGTGGTCCAGGGGCGGTTCTGCTGGCTGGTGGCGTCGATGACGGCTTCGACGATGTCGTCGTAGACGCGCGGCTGGGCGACCAGACCGCCGCGGACGAGGGTCAGGACTTCACCGTCGACGATGCCCTGTGCGGCGGCGCCGCGAGACGGATCGACGCTGGTGCCGTCGGAGCGCTGGAGCGCATAGCCCGCCGAGGTCATCGACGGATCGAGCACGCCGAGAGACCGGGCGAAGCCCGGGAGGAATTCGATCACCGGCACCTGCGTGGGGATGGCGATGTCGAGCCGGCGTCCCTCGCTCTGCACCGACAACCGCAGTAGCGCTCGTGTCGCATTCATGACGTCAGCCATCTGCGGCCCCCTCTTTCCGGACCGAAGCCCCCTGCGGTCAGACCCCGAAATCCTATCGGTGGGTCAGGGGTCGGATGTCAGTGGAAACGCGCCGCCGACGCACGATCCGCGGACACGTAGTCGTCCGCGATCGAGTCGGTGGCGTTCGAGATGCGCTGGAGCACGTCGCGCATCTGCTCGAGCGTGGCGCTCCACTGCTGCTGGGCATTGTTGTAGGCCGCTTGCGCGGCACCTTCCCACTGTCCGCGCAGGCGAGCGACCTCGCTATCGAGACCGCCCAGGGTGGCGTCGATGCGCGCACTTTCGGAGCGAAGTCGACCGGCTGCGGCGTGCAGCGATTCGGGTGTGACGCGGAAGTCGCTCATGACTGGCCTCCCAGCATCGTGCCGAGTCCGTGGATGGTCGTGCGGTGCTCTTCTTCGACGGCTTCCTGGTCGCGGGCCGTGGCCTGCAGAGCGGCGCTGAGGGTGATGAGCACGTCGTTCAGCTTGTTGGCTCCGGCCGTCCACTCCTGGACGAGGACGGCATAGGAGCTCGCCGCGTCGCCCGACCAGTTGCCGCGCAGCTCGTCGAGTTCCGCGAGCACCCGCCTGGTGCTGTCGGCGATGTCGGCGTGTGCGCCGTTCACCACCTCGGAGCCCCGGGCGAGGGCTCCCTCTTCCGCGGAAATGCGGTCAGACATGTCGTGTTCTCCTGTCGGAACCGTTCAGTGTGTCGAGAGACGGGATCACTCGTCGCGTCCGCCGGCCTGGGCGTTCTCGGACCGGGGGCCGATCTCTTCATCGTCCTCCATGCGAGGGGCGATGGGGCCACCAAGCCCGCGGGATGCGTCGTCGCGACGGTCGGAGCGCGAGCCCGGCCCGCCCATTCCGCCGACGCCACGGCTGCCCGCGCCGGCTCCGCGGCTTCCGCCACCGGCGGCTCCGCCGCCCGCTGTACCGCCGCCGGTCGAGCCGCCGCCGACGCCGCCCGCGCGCATACCGGCACCCTTGGCCGTCGACGACGCGGGCGCACCGCCTCCGGCGGCACCGCCCATTCCACCGACCCCGCGGGTACCGAGACCAGATCCGGCAGCGGCGGTCTTGCCGAGCAGACCGCCCGAACGCCCGGTTGCGCCGGATGCGGCGGTGCCACCGGCGCCGCTGAACAGGCTGCCGCCGGGAACACCCGCGCCACGCGCGATGCTGCCGAGTGCGGCCGCGCCGCCACCGCCGGCGATCAGGCCCGCGCCGAGGCCCGAGCCGATGCCCGCTCCCGCGCCACCGGAACCCGAACCCGAACCGCCGAGCAGACCTCCGCCGGGGGCCGAGGGGATGGTCCCGGGCAGGTTCGGGGTGCCGATGATCGAGCCGTCCGGAGTCGGCTCCGGCTTGATGTTGTCGAGGTCGATGATGGGGGTGTCGCCCCGAACGGGCCCGTCTGGACGAGGCCCGATGATGTGGGGTTGAGGCATCGTATGTTGGTCCGGCTGTGATGAGCCGTTTTCAAGACTCCCGCCGGGGGACGGGGTTCCCGGGGCGGCGTCCCAATCGGGGTACTTCTCGAAGCTGCGTCCACCGGACCGCCCGCCTCTTCCGTCATCCGCGGGCCAGCTCGGCGGATGCGGCGGCTCGTCGGTGTCGTCATCGTCCCAGAAGTCGGCGTCGAACACCGGTGGCCGCGCCACAGCGACCGAATCCATCTCGTCGGAGTATTTGCGCAGAATATCCTGAGCAGCCTGTTCACGCTGTGAAGCGAGGTAGTTGTTGATGACTCCGACAGCGCCCTCGCCCGCGAGGAACGAGAGGGGACCGAGAAGGAACGTCGTTCCCACGGCCGCGCCGCGTACGACGTTTTCTTGGGTCTCGGACATGCCCCCTGCCGGAAGCGAAGAAAGGTCATTTCTCGCACGGGAACGAACATCGTTGGCTTGGTCGAGCCGCGAGGGCAGGTGAGATTTGACGTAGTCGATTTGCCGAGCCACTCCGGCGGCGGTGGCGCTGATGGCTGCCTTCGCGGCGTCTCCGCTCTGACCGATCAGGCCGGGATCGCCCGCCACCTTCTGCACGACCTGCAGAAGAGACTCGAGCCCGCTCTCCAATTCGTAGCGGTGGGGTACGTCCCATGGCACCCCGCCCTCTGCGAAATTGGTGAGGCGCTGCTCCCAAGGACCAGTCATGACGCGACTCCCTTCCGGGCCTTCCGGCGCTGAACGACGATGATGATGACGGTGATCACGGCGGCAAGGACGACAACGCCGACGATACCGGCGACGATCCAGACGATCGCCGAGGAGAGATCGAACCCCGGTTGGGGCGTTTGACCCTCGGTGTCATCGAAACTCCGTCCGCGCGTGACGGGAACGAAGCCGTCCGTGCGTGCCGTAGAGATCTGCTCGGGCGTGGGGAAGCCGGCGGCTTTCCCCACGAGCGGCGTCTCATCGGGGTAGGACGACGGATCATTCTCGAGAAGAGTGGGTAACCAGGCTGCGCCGTAACCGTAGCCGTCGCTCGACTGCACCGGCTCTTTCACTTCCCCGTTGGTCGTCGCGATCAAGGAGTGAACGAGCTGATCACCCGTGGCCTCGGGGAATTTCTGTGCGGCCAGCGCGAGCATGGCGGCAACGATCGGGGCCGAGTTCGATGACCCCGTGCGGGCGGCCGTGCCGTTCCAGTCGCCGAGGACACCTACGGACGGAAGGTCGAATCCCGCGGCGACCACTGTGGTCTGCGGCAACGCGAGGGGTTGCCCCTCTTCGGACTGGAGATTGCCGTTCTCGTCGATGGCTGTCGCAGCGACGACCCCATTCATCGCGTCGTAGCCCTTTTTGTAATCGACGAGCCCCTGGCTCGGGTTGGGCGTCGCTGCGACGACGGCGACTCCGCGAGCCAAGGCATAGGCGATGACCGGGCCGTCGTTCGCATATGCGGTCGCGCCGACGGATGTCGTGATGATCTTGGCGCCGTCGTCGACCGCGGTCTTCACCGCGTACCCGAAGACCGAAATGTCATCGGCGGTGTTCGGGTCGCACATCGGGCCGCTGTCATCGGCGCCATATCCGTAGAAGGTCACTTCTGCGTCAGGAGCGATACCTCGGACCGATCCGCCCCCCGCACCGTTACCGATGATGAGGGCAGCCATGGCCGTCCCGTGGAGGGAACTCTTGGTGGCGTCGTTCGATACCGGATCCGTTGGAGTCTTGCAGAGCTGTGTCGTGGAGACCTTGAGATTGCGGCCGGCGAAGACGGGAAGGTCCGGGTTTATCTGCTCGTCGATGACCGCGACCTTCACCCCAGCCCCCGTGATGCCAGCCGAGTGCGCGACATCTACGCCATAACGCTGCCACCACGAATCCATCGCGTTCCCGCCAGCAGCCTGGGCGGCATTGGGGACCGCGGCGAACGCGACTGCGAGAGCGACCGTCGCGGTGGCGAAGAGGCCGAATCGGTGGCTTCCACGGCGCATCACTGCGGAATTCCTAGAGCGGCTCGAACCCCGGCTGCGCCGCCGGACGTGCCGTTCGTCGCGCTGCCCGGGGAGGGTGCCTCTGATGCGGCGTCGATGATGGCCCGAGCCTGATCCGCCTGCGTCGAGTTGATGGAGTCTGTCTCTTGCAGCGCCTCGACGGCGCTCCGGAGGTCCTCGGCATGCTTCGCAACCAGCATCCGAACTTTGTCGACCTCGGAAGCGAGCTCCTCCGCTCGCTGCTTCAAGTGGTCGGTGAATGCGGTCGCGGCTTCCTCCGTCGAGTTGCCATCGACGACCACGATCTGCTGCGTGTTCGGTATCTCCTCGGGCCCCTGAGTCAGGAGCGAGATGTTGAAGCTCGCAAGGTCGCCGTCGAGGCGGATGAAGTTGGACACCAGGATCACTCGTTCCTTCGCGATCAGGACAGCACCTTGTAGGCGGCGGTGTTGCCGCGAAATTCTGGGGGCGGCCCTCAGGGGCCGCAAGAGCCGGCGGCCGCCTCAGCGACCGCCGGCTCGAGACGACTCAGACGAAGCGGCCGGCGGCGGACTTGTCGGTCGAGGTGTAGCCCTGGGCGATCTCGTCGGTCTTGCCGGCGATCTGCTGCAGAAGCTCGTTCAGGCGAGTGATGGACTGGGTCCACTGGGCCTGAGCCTGGTCGTACGCGGTCTGGGCGTCACCATCCCACGAGGAGCGGAGGGCGTTGACCTGCGACTCGAGCTCGTCGAGGCGGGTGCGGATGCCGGAGGCACCGTTGCGGATCTGACCCGAGAGCGCGATGACCTGCTCGGGACGAACGGACATGGACTGCATGAGAGTTCCTTCTTTCGTGTCGAGCGGGGTCAGCCGAGCAGGGAGCCCAGGTTGCCGATGGTCTGCTGGTGCGACTCTTCCGACGCGGCCTGGTCGCGCTCGGTGCCGCGGAGGGCGTCTTCGAGCGTGACGAGCACGTTGTTGAGCTTGGTGGTCTCTTCGTTCCAGCGCTGCATGAGCTGCGTGTACGAACCGGCGGCGGCGCCGGTCCAGAAACCGGCCACCTGGTCGAGCTCGGTGCGAACCTTGCGCACCTGCTCGTCGATGCCCGACTTGGCGGTGTTGACCGCTTCGGCCCCTCGACGAAGCGCACCCTCCTGGGCTGCGATGAGATCTGCCACTGTGTCTCCTCGATGTTCCTCCGGGCGCGCCCGGGCGTTGCGGATCGGTTACGCGCACGGGGATGAAGGACCCGCGCACGGCGTCGATGGAGAAACCGGAGCCCCCCACCGGACTTCGAACATACGTAAAGGGTCTCCCCGGTTCAAGCCTCTTGCGTAATTTGAAAGATGACAAAGTTCTCATCTTTATCCCCGGTGAAGCGCGGAAAGGGCAACACGTGCCAGCGCGAGGCGGATACGCTGGTGCGGTTGCGGCCCGTGGGCCGGAGGGCGCGAGAACGAGGGGGACCGTTGAGCGCGGAAGTGATGCAGGGGCGACGCGTGGCGCTGATCGACGGCGATTCCCGCTTCGATCTGGTGGTTCCTCTGCGCGCTCGCGTCGACGACGTGCTGCGCGCCGCCGGTTCCGACGCCGCTCGCGGCACGCGTGTGGTCGGCATCTCCGGTCGCGAGATCGATCGGGCGACGGCTATGACCTCGCTCGACGACGGCGTCATCCTCGTGCTCGTCGACCCCGGTGCTTCGCTCCCCGATGCGGTCGCCCGCGCCGCTGCGGCGCCGAACGCCGGACGCGTCTCGGCCGTGTGGTGGGTGCTCGCGGCGGGGGGCGGCATCCTGGCTCTGCTTCGTCTGGTCGGCGGTGGCGACCTGCCTCCCTCGGTGCGGGCGACCGTCGCGGTGCTCGCCCTGGCCGCCGCCCTCGTGGCGGGCGCGGTGTTCGCCCTGCGCGCCCATGCGCGGACGGCGCTCCTCGCTCCGGTCGTGGGCGTTGTCACGCTGGCGTTCGGCGGCGGTGTCGCCGTCGTCCCGGGACTGCCCGCCGCCGCTCCTCTCGTCGCCGTCTTCACGGGGCTGCTCGCGGCGGCCGTCGTCGCGGGGGTCATGGGCGTGCTCGGAGCCACCGAGACGCTTCGTGCGCAGAGCCGTACCGCGACGATCGTGCTCGCCGTTCTGGCGGCGGTCTGGGGCCTGTCGCTGCTGATGCACCTCGATCCGTCCGCACCGGCGGCCGTGACCCTCGGCCTCGTGCCGGTCGCCCAGCGCGTGCTGCAATCGAGCCTCGTCGACGTGGCCCCCGGAACCTTCATCGATTACGGGCGCTTCCAGAGCACGCGGTGGACCGTTCGGCAGAACCTCCCCGACGAGGTCCGCACGATCGAAGCCGTCGACGCCGACGCGCTCGTCGAGCGCTCCACGGCCCGCCTGACGATCGGCGTCATGCTTCTCATCGCCGCCGGAGCCGCCAGCGCCTTCGCCGCTCTTCCGACGTTCGACACCGACAACCCCGTCGTGCTCGGAGGTCGCATCGGGCTGGCGACGACGGTCGTCCTCGCCCTGTTGCTCAGCTCGCGCCGCAGCACCGTGCCGTTCCTGCGGTGGGTGGAACGCCTGGGGGCCGCCGCCGTCGTGGTCGCGGTGCTCATGGCGCTGCTGCCGAGGGTCTCACCCGACATGCTGGTCGTCTTCGCCGGCATCCTCCTGGTGGTCGGTCTCGGATCCGCCCTGCTGGTCGTCCCGGTGGGCCGCGGGCTCCGCTCTCTCGGCTGGTCTCGAACGGGCGACATCTTCGAGGCGCTGGCCACGGCTTTGTCTCTTCCGGCGGGCATGCTCGCCGCCGGAGCGGTGGAGATCGCGCGTGCGATGATGGCGACATGACGCAGCTGACGCCGTTCGGCGCGCCCGCGACGGTGGGGGTGCGCGTAGGAGCCTTCAGTGTCGACGCGGCCCTCGTGGTCATCGTCTCGGTCGTGGCATCCCTTCTCGCCTCTCCCGTGCTGGGTGCGGCGGTCGCCGCCGAGGCGCTGCTCGGTCTGTGGATCCTGCAGGCGCGACACGGACTCACCCCCGGCGCGCTGCTCTTCGGCCTGCGCACCGCGCGCGTCGACGAGCCCGTCGTCCCGGGCGCCGGCCGCGCCTTCGTGCGGGGTCTGCTCGTGGTGCTGGGCGGCGTCGTCCTCCTCGCCGGCGCGTGGGTCGTCGTCGCCTCAGCGGCTTTCGATAAATCGGGCCGTCGGCGTTCCTGGGCCGATCGCGCCGCGGGCACCGTTTTGCTCTCGATACCGCGCGGGACGAAGACTCCGGATGCCGATGAGCCCCGCGGTCTGTCCGAGCCCACGGTGCAGCGCACGGGCGCATCCCGCGAGCCCCTGCGGATGGACGTCTCGGCGGCGGCCCTGCCCCTCGCACCGGCATGGGACGCCCCCATCATCGCCATCGAGGCTCCCAGCGTCGCCGGGGAGCGCCCCGCGACCGTCGCACCCGAGCCCTCTGCTCCGGCGCCGACCACCCCCGCGCGCACGCCGGGCGTCGGTCGCGCGCAGCTGCTGGTCGTCTTCGACACCGGTCAGCGCGAGCAGTTCGATCTTCCGGCCGCCGTCAACTTCGGTCGCGCCCCCGTCGCCGATCAGCCGAACGACGTGCTCATCTCGGTCGACGACCCCGACCGCCTCATCTCGAAGACGCACCTGCGCCTCGAGCACGACGGCGAGACGGCGTGGGTCACCGACGCGGGGTCCACCAACGGCTCCGAGCTGATCGACGACGACGGTACCGTCCACGTGCTGCGCCCCGGTTCCCGCACGCTGCTCGAAGAGGGCACCCGCGTGCGTCTCAGCGAACGCGTCTTCACCCTGAGTCGTCTGATCGGAGGTCCGGTGTGAGCACGGGTCCGCGCATCGCCCCGCCGTCCCTGCCCAACGGGCGGATCGTGCTCCAGCCGCCGCCCGAGCTCGTGCCGAACGAGGGCGGCAGCGGCATCCTGACCTCCCTCCTGCCGATGCTCGGCAGTGTGGGCGCCATCGTGATGGTGACCATCTCGAACAGCGGGCCCACCGGCTTCCTCATCGGCGGCATGTTCCTGCTGTCGTCGCTCGGTTTCGTCGCGGTCAACGGATGGCGGCAGCGCGCGCAGCGCAACGCGCAGGTGCTCGGCAATCGTCGCGAGTACCTCGCGTACCTCTCCGACCTCCGCGACACCGTGCGCGTCGCGGCCCGCAAGCAGCGTCGTCACGGCGGGTGGATCATGCCGGCTCCGGCCGCGCTGCCCTTCATCGCGGAGGAGCGGTCGCGCGTGTGGGAGCGCCAGCCCGGTGACGAGACGTTCCTTCTCGCCCGCATCGGCGTCACCGACCAGCCGCTCAGTCTCACGCTCGAAGCGCCGGAGCTTCCGCCCCTCGCCCAGCTCGACCCGGTCGCCGCATCGGCCGCGCACCGCTTCATGCTCACCCACGAGATGCAGCGTGATCTGCCGCTCGGCTTCCCCCTCGGCGACTACTCGCGCATCGAGCTCGTCGGCTCCGACGAAGACGCCGTCCGCAGCCTCGCTCGCTCGCTCGTGGCCTCCGCCGCGACCCTGCACGACCCCGAGGACGTGATCATCGCGATCCTCGCCGGTCCCGCGCAGATGCCCGCCTGGGACTGGGCGAAGTGGCTCCCGCACGCCATGTCGTCGCGCGTGCAGGACCGACTCGGACCGGCACGCATGATCTCGGCATCCCTCGACGAACTCGTCGACATGCTGCCCCCGCAGCTCTCCACACGCCCGAGGTTCACGCCGGGCGGGGGCGTGACCCCGCACGTGGTGCTCATCGTCGACGGCGTCGAGACCCCCACCAACAGCCCGCTCGTCGGGCTCGAGGGCGCCCAGGGCGTCACCGTGATCGACCTCCCCCCGCGGTGGGACGAGCTCGACGACCCTCACGTGGCACGCGTCGCACTCGCCGAGGCTCCCGTCGTCGCTCGAGGCCGGCGCACCGAGACCACGCCCGTCGTCGCCCCCGCGGAGTTCATCGACGGGGCGGGCCGGGCCCAGACCTTCCTCCCGGATGCCATGACCGTCGCCGAAGCCGAGGCCACCGCTCGACGGCTCATGCCGCTGCGGCCGGCGCCCATGGTCGTCGTCGATGCGCCGACCACGCAGGGGCAGCTCGAGCTCACCGAGCTCCTCGGCCTGCCCGACGTGCGGACGGTGAACTTCGACCAGGCGTGGACGCGTCGTCTCGAGCGCGACCGCCTGCGCGTCCCGATCGGCCAAGAGCCCTCGGGCACCCCCCTCGTCCTCGACCTGAAGGAGTCCGCGTCGCAGGGTATGGGCCCGCACGGCGTGATGGTCGGTGCGACGGGTTCGGGTAAGTCCGAGGTGCTGCGCACCCTCGTGCTCGCCCTCGCGATGACGCACTCGCCCGAGCAGCTCAACTTCGTGCTCGTCGACTTCAAGGGTGGTGCGACGTTCGCCGGTATGGCCGAGATGCCGCACGTGTCGGCGGTCATCACCAACCTCGGCAGCGAGCTGGCCCTCGTCGACCGCTTCCAGGACGCCCTGCAGGGCGAAGTCGTGCGTCGCCAGGAGCTGCTGCGCGCCGCGGGCAACTTCGCGAACGTCGGCGAGTACGAGGCCGCGCGTCTCGGCGGTCGGTCCGACCTCGCTCCTCTCCCGGCCCTCCTCGTCGTCGTCGACGAGTTCTCTGAACTGTTGACGGCCAAGCCCGAGTTCGTCGACAGCTTCCTCAACATCGGTCGCGTCGGTCGATCGCTGCACGTGCACCTGCTGCTGGCATCCCAGCGGCTCGAAGAGGGCAAACTGCGCGGTCTCGACACGTACTTGTCGTACCGGATCGGTCTTCGCACGTTCTCGGCCGCCGAGTCGCGCACGATCATCGGCACGCCCGACGCATACACGCTCCCGCAGGAGCCCGGTGTCGGCTTCCTCAAGAGCGACACCGAGAACCTCGTGCAGTTCCGCGCGGCCTACGTCTCGGGCCGTCCGAAGGGCAGCGCCCGTCTGAACGTCGACGACCCGGAGTCGGGTTCGACCGGTCCGGCGCGCGTCGAGGTCTTCACCGCCCTCGCCCAACCCGACGACGAGCCGGTCGAGGAGTCGACGGACGCCACTCCCGCGGCCATCGCGACCCCGGCGACCGACAAGCGCTCCACCTTCCAGATCGCCGTCGACCGCATGAAGGACCGCGGACCCGAGGCGCATCAGGTGTGGCTCCCGCCGCTCGCGGACCCGGCGCCGCTGGACGAACTCATGCCCGACCTGGCCGAGGACCCCGCTCTTGGTCTCGTCTCGCGCCGCTGGCGCGACGCCGGTGCCCTGACGGTTCCCATCGGTGTCGTCGACATCCCGCTCGAGCAGCGTCGCGACCACCTCACGGTGTCGCTCGGCGGTGCGGCGGGTCACGTCGCGATCGTCGGCTCGCCCCTCAGCGGCAAGTCGACCCTCGCGCGCACGCTCGTGTCCGCCCTGGCGCTGACGGGAACCCCGCAGGAGTTCCAGTTCTTCGTGCTCGACTTCGGCGGCGGTGGCTTCACCGCCATGCAGCAGCACCCCCACATCTCGGGGGTGGCCACGCGCACCGAGCCCGAGGCTGTCCGCCGGGCGATCGCCGAAGTCGAGGCCGTGCTCGACGCCCGCGAGCAGTATTTCCGCCGCAATGCCGTCGACTCGATCGAGACCTATCGCTCGCGTCGTCGCGACGGGCGTCTCGATGACGGCTTCGGCGACGTCTTCCTCATCGTCGACGGCTGGTCGACGCTGCGGTCCGAGTTCGAACCCCTCGAGGCCCGCGTGCAGACCATCGCGGCGCGCGGCCTGAGCTTCGGCGTGCACGTCGTCGTCACCGCGAACCGGTGGCTCGAGATCCGTGCCAACCTCAAGGACCTCATCCAGACGCGCCTCGAGCTGCGCCTGGGCGACCCGACCGACTCCGACGTCGACCGCAAGCAGGCCGCGAACGTGCCGGTCGGTCAGCCGGGTCGCGGTCTCGCCGTGTCGAAGCTGCAGATGCTCACGTCGGTCCCGCGGATCGACGGATCGGACGACCCCTCGACCATCGCCGACGGCGTCGCCGACATGATCGGCAGGATCACGAACGCTTGGCACGGCGAGCCGGGACCCAAGCTCCGCCTGCTGCCCGAGAACATCTCGCTCGACGAGGTGCGCGCCCTCACCGAGCCGGGGGACCGTCGCATGCTCCTCGGCATCGAAGAGGCGCAGCTCTCGCCCTTCGGGATCGACCCCCGCGTCGAGCCGCACCTCTTCGTCTACGGCGACTCCGGGATGGGCAAGTCGTCGTTCCTGCGCGGTGTCGCCAAAGAGATCCAGCGGCTCTACACCCCGGCAGAGGCGAAGATCTTCGTGGTCGACTACCGTCGAGCCCTCCTCGGCGAGATCCCCGACGAGTACCTCGGCGCCTACCTCACCTCGCACGATCTGGCCACGGGCGGGATGAACGACCTGTCGCAGTACTTCGCGACCCGCATCCCCGGCCCCGACGTCACGCCGACGCAGCTGCGCGAGAGGAGTTGGTGGAAGGGCGCCGAGGGGTTCATCCTCGTCGACGACTACGACCTCGTCGCCACCAGCCAGGGCAACCCGATCGCGGTGCTGCAGCCCCTGCTGGCCCAGGCCGGCGACCTGGGTCTGCACGTCATCCTGACCCGTCGATCGGGCGGGGCGAGCCGCGCCGCGTACGATCCGATCATCCAGCGCTTCACCGACCTGGGCGTGACCGGCATCCTGCTCGGCGGCAACCCGGAAGAGGGTGCGCTCATCGGCCGGGTCAAGCCCGAGCGGGCGGCGCCGGGCCGTGCCCAGATCGTCAGCCGGGAGCAGGGCCTGCTCGCCTCGCAGCTGGTGTTCTCTCCGCCGACGCACTGACGCGACGTTCCTCCCCAGGAACGACAACCGCCCCGGCATCGCCCGATGGATGCCGGGGCGGTGTGCGTGTCGGTGGCCCGGGTTACCGTTGGAGGGTGACTTATCCCGGCGCCGCATCCGAGTCGTACGCCGACGCGCCGCCCGAGCCGTACGACCTCCCCGAAGACCCGTACGCCGGTGCCGACTGGAATCCCGATCAATTCGCACCTCCCGAGGACTTCGACGCGCCGCCGCCGCCCGTCGACCCGTCTTCGCCGTTCGCCCGCGCCGCGGCCGTCACCGGTACGGCGCGAGAGCTTCCCGCCGTCCGCGATTTCACGGGGCGCGACCCGCGCGAGGTCCTGCACGAGGTCTATGGATACGACGCGTTCCGCGGCGACCAGGCCGAGATCGTGCAGCACGTCGTCGGCGGCGGAGACGCCGTCGTGCTCATGCCCACCGGCGGCGGCAAGAGCGTCACGTACCAGGTGCCCGCGCTTGTGCGGCCCGGCACCGGCCTCGTGGTCAGCCCGCTGATCGCGCTCATGCACGATCAGGTCGAGGCCCTCATCGCCAACGGCGTGCGCGCGGGGTACCTCAACTCGACGCAGGCGCCCGCCGAGCGGCAGGCCGTCGAGCAGGCGTACCTCGCCGGAGAACTCGACCTGCTGTACGTCGCTCCCGAGCGACTGAACGGCGCGCAGACCCTCGCGTTCCTCGCCCGCGGTCGCCTCAGCGTCATCGCCATCGACGAAGCTCACTGCGTGTCGCAGTGGGGCCACGACTTCCGGCCCGACTATCTCGCTCTCGGTGACCTCGCCGACCGTTTCCCCGACGTCCCGCGCATGGCGCTCACGGCGACCGCCACGCCGGCCACCGCTCAAGAGATCGTCGAACGCCTGCGTCTGCGCGACGCCCGGGGGTTCGTCGCGAGCTTCGACCGCCCGAACATCCAGTACCGCATCGACGCCAAGGTCGACCCTCGCCGACAGCTCGTGCAGTTCATCCGTTCTCAGCCCGAGGGGGCGGCGGGCATCGTCTACGCCTTGAGCCGCAAGAGCGTCGAGCAGACGGCGGCGTATCTCAGTTCGCAGGGCCTCGACGCCCTGCCGTACCACGCGGGTCTCGACGCCTCGGTGCGCGCCGCCAACCAGTCGCGGTTCCTCCGCGACGACGGCGTGATCATGGTCGCCACGATCGCCTTCGGTATGGGGATCGACAAGCCCGACGTGCGCTTCGTCGCCCACATCGACCTGCCGAAGTCCGTCGAGGGCTACTACCAAGAGACCGGCCGCGCGGGCCGCGACGGCGACCCGTCGACCGTGTGGATGGCGTACGGCCTCGGCGACGTCGTGCAGCAACGCCGCATGATCGACCAGTCGCCCGGAGACCGTTCCTACAAGATGCGCCTCGGGCAGCACCTCGACGCCATGCTCGCCCTGTGCGAGACGGTCGGATGCCGCCGCCAGAACCTCCTCGATTACTTCGGGCAGCGGTCCGAGCCGTGCGGAAACTGCGACATGTGCCTCACCCCGCCCGACACGTGGGACGGTCTCGTCGCGGCGCAGAAGCTGCTGTCGACGATCGTGCGCCTCCAGCGCGAGCGCGGTCAGGCCTTCGGCGCCGGTCATCTGATCGACATCCTCCGCGGCGCGAAGACCGAGCGCATCGCACAGCAGGGGCACGACCGGCTCAGCACCTACGGGCTGGGGGCCGATCTGTCCGACCAGGACTGGCGCAGCGTGATCCGACAGCTTCTGGCGCGCGGGATCATCGTCGCCCAGGGCGACTACGGCACGCTCGCCCTCAGCGAGGCGTCCGCGGGCGTCCTGCGCGGCGAGACCCCGGTGCCGCTTCGTCGCGACGCCCTCGGCCGCACGGGGGGCGGCGGCTCGAGCCGCGCACGCAAGAGCAGCGCCGACGACGTCGCCCCGGGCGACCGCGACCTGGTCGAGGCGCTGCGCGCGTGGCGGGCCGAGAAGGCCCGCGAGCAGGGCGTTCCGGCGTACATCGTGTTCGGCGACGCGACCCTGCGGGCGATCGCCGCCGCGCGCCCGAGCTCCGTCGGCGACCTCGACGGCATCACCGGCATCGGCGCCAAGAAGCGCGAAGCGTACGGCGACGGCATCCTGACGGTGGTCGCCGCGAACTGACGGCACCGCGCCCGGGTGCCCCCGATGCTCGGCTCCCACCGCGGTCGCGCGTCCTCGCGGGGAGCCTGCGTCCGCCGCGAGCCGCCCGAAACTGCATCTCGCCGACAAACCGGCGACACCTTGCAACCGAGTTGTCAGCGAGATGCAGTTTCGCGGGGCTGCACGTTGCGGCCCCGGCGTATGGCACGCGTCGGCACCGTGGCGTCCCTCGCGCTCAGCGCGCTCACGGGAATGTTGACCACCCACAACGACTCGTCGAAACGGGAGGCGGGATCGTTGTGCGCATCTCACAGGATGTTTGGGTGGGCGTTGTGGGAGACCTACCGTAGGAAGCGTCCTTTGCAACGTCGAAAGGTGCCGAACATGACCGACGCCGCCGTCCGTCCCACCACGCCCGCCACGAGCACGCGTACTCCCGTCGGAGGCGCGCCCACCGCGCCGCACACCGCCGCCGAGGCGGCCGAGGGCCGCATCGACACCGAGCGCGTCACCGACCTGCTGCTCGGCACCTGGGGCGACACCCGCCGTCAGGCGCGCGAGATGATCAAGGACCCCGCGCTGTGGCGCGACGACAGCCTGGGCATGGACGCTCACCGCGAGCGCACCCTCAGCCAGCTCCACCTGCTCGTGCAGAACAAGGCGGTCCACCGCGCCTTCCCCAAGCACCTGGGCGGTGAAGAGAACAACGGCGCCAACATCGCCGGCTTCGAGGAGCTCGTCGCGGCCGACCCCAGCCTGCAGATCAAGTCCGGTGTGCAGTGGGGCCTCTTCGGCTCGGCCGTTCTCCAGCTCGGCACCCGCGAGCACCACGACAAGTGGCTCCCGGGCATCATGAGCCTCGAGATCCCGGGCGCCTTCGCGATGACCGAGACCGGCCACGGCTCCGATGTCTCGGCGATCGGCACGACCGCGACGTACGACCCCGAGACCGAGGAATTCGTCATCCACACGCCCTTCCGCGGCGCGTGGAAGGACTACCTCGGCAACGCCGCCGTCCACGGCAAGGCGGCGACGGTGTTCGCCCAGCTCATCACCGAGGGCGTCAATCACGGCGTGCACTGCTTCTACGTGCCGCTGCGCGACGACGAGGGAAACTTCCTCCCCGGCATCGGGGGAGAGGACGACGGCCTCAAGGGCGGCCTGAACGGCATCGACAACGGCCGGCTGCACTTCGACCAGGTCCGCGTGCCCCGCACCAACCTGCTCAACCGTTATGGCGACGTGGCGGCGGACGGCACCTATTCCAGCGACATCGCCAGCCCCGGTCGCCGCTTCTTCACGATGCTCGGCACGCTCGTGCAGGGCCGTGTCTCGCTCGACGGAGCCGCCGCGTGGGCCTCTGCCATCGGCCTCATCATCGCCATCACCTACGGAAACCAGCGCCGCCAGTTCGATTCGGGCAACGGCACCCCCGAGGTGACGCTGCTCGACTACGGCAAGCACCAGCGCCGGCTCCTGCCTCGCCTCGCGACGACGTACGCCGAGATCTTCGCGCACGACGAGTTCCTGCAGAAGTTCGACGGCGTCTTCAGCGGCCGCCTCGACACGGATGCCGATCGCGAAGACCTCGAGACGCTCGCCGCAGCGCTCAAGCCCCTGTCGACGTGGCACGCCCTCGACACCCTGCAGGAGTCGCGCGAAGCGTGCGGAGGCCAGGGCTTCCTCTTCGAGAACCGCCTCGTGGGTCTGCGCGCCGACCTCGACATCTACGTCACTTTCGAGGGCGACAACAACATCCTCCTGCAGCTCGTGGGCAAGCGCCTGCTCGCGGACTACGCCAAGCAGTTCAAGGGCAAGGATGCCAAGGCGCTCGCCGCCTTCGCGGTCGGGCAGACCGCCGGCAAGCTCTTCCACGGAGCGGGCATGCGGCAGCTGGGCCAGGCCGTCACCGACTTCGGCTCCACCGCGCGCGCGGTCGAGCGGGGACTCCGCGGCGACCAGCAGCACGAGCTTCTCGCCGGTCGCGTGCAGCAGATGATCGCCGACATCGCCGGCCGTCTGCGCCCGGCGTCGAAGCTCCCGCGCGACGAGGCCGCGGCGCTCTTCAACGAGAACCAGGCGCAGCTGATCGAGGCCGCGCGGGCGCACGGCGAGCTGCTGCAGTGGGAGGCGTTCACCGACGCCATCAACCGCATCACCGACCGCGACACGCTCACGGTGCTGACCTGGCTGCGCGACCTGTTCGGTCTGCAGCTGATCGAGAAGCACCTCGCGTGGTACCTCGTCAACGGACGCCTGTCGGCCCAGCGCGGCGCGGCCGTGTCGAGCTACATCGACCGACTCTGCGCACGGCTCCGCCCGCACGCGCAGGACCTCGTCGACGCGTTCGGCTACGGCCCCGAGCACATCCGTGCGTCCATCGCGTCGGGTGCCGAGAACGACCGTCAGAACGAAGCCGCGGCGTACTACGCCGCGCAGAAGGCCGCGGGCACGGCTCCGATCCCGGAGAAGAAGCCCGCCCGGTGACGCGCGAAGCGGGCGGCGGGAAGAGGGGGGGCGCCGCCGTCCGCTTCGCGCTTCGACGTGCCACCGCAGATGTCGGAGCTCCGCTCTAGCCTGGATGCATGAGCGACCTTCTGATCGGTGACGACGGCACTCCTCGCTGCGCGTGGGCCGGTGCGGACGCCGAGTATCAGCGCTACCACGACGAGGAGTGGGGTACTGCGCTGCACGGTGACCGCCGGCTGTTCGAGAAGATGAGCCTCGAGGGCTTCCAAGCGGGTCTCGCCTGGATCACGATCCTGCGCAAGCGCCCGCGCTTTCGCGAGGTGTTCCTCGATTTCGAGCCCGATGCGGTGGCCGCCTTCGGGCCCGTCGATGTCGAGCGCTTGATGCAGGATGCCGGCATCGTACGCAATCGCGCCAAGATCGAGGCCGTGATCGGCAACGCCGGACTGGTCGCCGAGATGGGCGAGGGCGAGCTCGACGCCCTCCTGTGGTCTTTCGCACCTGCGGAGCACGCTCCGCCCGCGACATTCGCCGACGTCCCCGCCGTGACGCCGGACTCCACCGCGATGAGCAAAGAGCTGCGTCGCCGCGGCTTCCGGTTCGTCGGTCCCACCACCATGTACGCGCTCATGCAGTCCTCGGGAATGGTCGACGACCACGTCGCCGGGTGCTGGCGCGCCGCTGTCGTCTGAGCCCCAGCGCGGGGCGGATGTGCTGCGAGTGGCGTCGCCCGGGTAGACTGGACCGCGGAGCCTTCGCTCCCAGCGTCGTCGAACGCACCGGCCCCTTCTCATCGGGCCTTTGACCTTCACGGCGAACGGATGCGCCACCCGGCGCCTTCGCCCTTGCAGCCGCAGCATCGCGGCATCCCGAATCGCCGTGTGCGCCCGCGCCGCGGCTGGAGTATTCATGACGTCCCAGACTTTCGCCGACCTCGGCGTGCCCGCCCCCCTCGTCGACGTTCTCGCCTCGCAGGGCAAGAACGACGCGTTCCCCATCCAGGCCGACACCCTGCCCGACACCCTCGCCGGGCGCGACGTGCTCGGCCGCGGCAAGACCGGCTCGGGCAAGACCCTCGCCTTCTCGCTGCCCCTCGTCGCGCGTCTCGCCGGCAAGAACGACCGTCGCCGCGGCCGCAAGCCCCGCGCCCTGGTCCTCGCACCCACCCGTGAGCTCGCCAACCAGATCGACGAGGTCATCAAGCCCCTCGCGGCCGCGTACGGCCTGGTCACCACCACCGTCTACGGCGGCGTGAACCAGAAGCGTCAGGTCGACGCGTTCCACGGCGGTGTCGACATCCTCGTCGCGTGCCCCGGTCGCCTCGAAGACCTCATCGGTCAGGGCCACGCGAGCCTCGACGACGTCGAGATCACCGTGCTCGACGAGGCCGACCACATGGCCGACCTCGGCTTCCTGCCGGGCGTCACGCGCCTGCTGTCGCGCACTCCGGCCGACGGACAGCGTCTGCTGTTCTCGGCGACGCTCGACAACGGCGTCGACAAGCTGGTGAAGCGCTTCCTGCGCAACGAGGTGCTGCACTCGGTCGACGAGGCGCACTCGCACGTCGCGGCCATGACGCACCACGTCTTCGCCCCCGCCGACGCCGACGCGAAGAAGGAGCTCGTGCAGACGCTCGCCTCGGGCACCGCGCGCCGCATCCTCTTCATGCGCACGAAGCACCAGGCCAAGAAGCTCGCCAAGGCGCTCACCGCCGCCGGCATCCCCTCGGTCGACCTCCACGGCAACCTGTCGCAGCCGCAGCGCGACCGCAACCTCGCCGCCTTCGGTGACGGTCGCGCCAAGGTCCTCGTCGCCACCGACGTCGCCGCCCGCGGCGTGCACGTCGACGGCGTCGAGCTGGTCGTCCACGTCGACCCGCCCGTCGAGCACAAGGCGTACCTGCACCGCTCGGGTCGTACCGCTCGCGCCGGCACCGCCGGTGATGTGGTCACGATCATGCTTCCCGAGCAGCGTCGCGACACCCTCGACATCCTCCGCAAGGCCAAGATCTCGGCCACGCCCACCGCGGTGACCCCGACCTCTCCCGAGGTCGTCGCCCTCGTCGGCGAGGTCGCCCCGTACGTCAAGCCCGAGCCGATCGTCGCGCAGCCGCAGGGCGGGGGCCGCTCGCAAGGCGCAAACGCTCAGCGCAAGCGCGCGGAGCGCGCGCAGGGCGGAGACGCCGCGTCGGCCGGGGGCGGACGCCGTCGCCGTGGCCGTGGTGCCGGCGGTCAGTCCGCCGAGGCCCCTGCCGCGGGTGGTCACGCGCCCCAGGGCGGTCGTGGCCAGGGCCAGCGTTCCGGCGCCGGTCGCGGTGCGGGTGCCGGGGGCGGACAGCGTGCCGGTGCGGGCGCCTCGCGTTCGCAGGGCGCAGGTCGCTCGGCCTCCGGAACCCCGACGACCGGGATGGTCGTGGGAGCACGCAACCCCCGAACGAACCGTCGCGCCCAGGGCTGATCGCTTCTTCTCCGGTGCCCCCGTGGATCCGTCCACGGGGGCACCGTCGCGTCTGCGGCGCGGTCGCGCACTTGGCCCGGTCGCGCGCACTCGTGCGGAGTGCGGCGGCGGCGCGCCAATTCGGGATGCCGTGGGCCCGGCGCGTCGACCCGGACTCCGCCTGAAGGCCCGGTGTGGTCGGGCGGCGGCGTGAGCCTCGCGGATGTCGGATGTCTCCGCCACACTGGGGGACGACCCGAGGAGCAGCGCATGAACGGTCCCGACACCCACGACGTCATCCGTGTGCGCGGCGCACGAGAGAACAACCTCAAGAACGTCGACCTCGACGTTCCGAAGCGTCGCTTGACGGTGTTCACGGGGGTCAGCGGGTCGGGTAAATCGTCCCTCGTCTTCGGGACGATCGCGGCGGAATCGCAGCGTCTGATCAACGAGACCTACCCCACCTTCGTGCAGCAGTTCATGGGTGAGCTGTCGCGTCCCGACGTCGACGCGCTGGAGAACCTCAGTGCCACCATCCGCGTCGACCAGGAGCGCATGGCGGCCAACGCCCGCTCCACCGTCGGCACCGCCACCGATGTGCACGCCATGCTGCGGGTGCTCTTCAGCCGGATCGGCCAGCCGCACGTCGGTTCGTCCCAGGCGTTCTCGTTCAATGTGCCGTCCATCTCGGGAGCGGGGGCCGTCACCATCGCCACCGGCGCGAGGAAGGGCCAGAGAGAGCGCCGGTCGTTCGAGATCACCGGCGGCATGTGTCCCGAATGCGAGGGGCTCGGCCAGGTCAGCGACATCGACCTCGACCAGCTCGTCGATCCGAGGCTCTCACTCAACGCCGGGGCGATCCTCGTGCCGGGCTACACCGCCGATGGGTGGATGGTGCGCGTCTACAGCGAGTCGGGGTTCGTCGACGCCGACAAGCCGGTGGGGGAGTTCACCGAACAGGAGCGCCAGGACTTCCTCTACAAGGAGCAGACGAAGGTTCGCATCGCGAACACCAACATGACGTACGAGGGTCTGGTCCCGAAGGTCACCAAGAGCATGCTGCAGAAAGACCGCGACGCGCTCCAGCCGCATGTCCGCGCCTTCGTCGACCGCGCCGTCACCTTCATCGCCTGCCCGGCATGCGGGGGCACGCGCCTGAACGACGGAGCGCGTTCGTCGCGCATCGGCGACGTCAACATCGCGGATGCCGCGGCCATGCAGATCACCGACCTCGCTGCCTGGGTGCGCACGGTCGACGATCCGACGGTCGCCCCTCTCATCCAGGGACTGCGCGAGACGCTCGACGCCTTCGTCCACATCGGCCTGGGCTATCTGTCCCTCGATCGCGCGAGCGGCACACTGTCGGGCGGAGAAGCGCAGCGCACGAAGATGATCCGCCACCTCGGCTCGAGCCTCAGCGACATCACCTACGTCTTCGACGAGCCGACCGCGGGGCTGCACCCGCATGACATCCAGCGCATGAACGAGACCCTGCTGCAGCTGCGCGACAAGGGCAACACGGTGCTGGTCGTCGAGCACAAGCCCGAGGTGATCGAGATCGCCGACCACGTGGTCGACCTCGGCCCGCGTGCGGGGCGCGATGGCGGCACGGTCCAGTTCGAGGGCGATGTGGCGGGCCTGCGATCCTCGGACACGCTCACGGGACGCTTCCTCGACCACCGGGCGCGGCTGAAGGACACCGTGCGCACGGCGACGGGGGCCATGCAGATCCGCGGGGCATCGCAGCACAACCTGCGCGCCGTTGACGTCGATGTTCCGCGCGGCGTGCTGACGGTGGTGACCGGGGTCGCCGGGTCCGGCAAGTCGTCGCTCATCCACGGCAATCTGCCGGCGTTCGACGAGGTCGTGGTCGTCGATCAGACCGCCATCAAGGGGTCGCGCCGGAGCAGCCCGGCGACCTACACCGGCATCCTCGATGCAGTTCGTGCGGCCTTCGCGAAGGCGAACGGCGTGAAGCCCGCTCTCTTCAGCGCGAACAGCGAGGGCGCCTGTCCCGCCTGCCGGGGGCTCGGCGTGATCGTGACGCAGCTCGGGTTCCAGTCGACGGTCGAGACGGTGTGCGAACTCTGCACGGGCACCGGCTTCTCCGACGACGTCCTCGCGTACACGCTCGACGGGAAGAACATCGCCGAGGTCCTGGCGATGTCGGTCGCAGAAGCGGGCGAGTTCCTCACGAAGGGTCCCGCGGTCGCCGTGCTCGGGCGCCTGCGCGACGTCGGGCTCGGCTACCTCACGCTGGGGCAGTCGCTGAGCACCCTGTCGGGCGGAGAGCGGCAGCGGCTCAAGCTCGCGATCTCCATGGCCAAAGCCGGCGCCGTCTACGTTCTCGACGAGCCGACGACCGGTCTTCACCTCGCCGATGTCGACACCCTGCTGCGCCTGCTGGATCAGCTGGTGGATGCCGGCAACACCGTCGTGGTCATCGAACACCACCAGGCGGTGATGGCGCACGCCGATTGGATCATCGACCTCGGGCCGGGTGCGGGCCGAGACGGCGGCACCGTCGTCTTCGAGGGAACCCCGTCCGACCTGGTCGCGGCGGGTTCGACGCTGACGGGGCAGCATCTGGCGCACTACGTCGGTCGCTGAGCCGCGCGAACGGCTGACAGGCGGGCGACCGCCGGCTTCAGGGCGAAGGATCGGCTGCGCCGGGGCGGTGGTTCTGCACGCGGCGCGGTGTCAGCGTGGACAGGTAAGGGCCACGCTGCGAGGAGGTCGCCCGGCGGCGCGTCGCACCTACCCGTGCGTGGGAAGCGACGCGTCGTGCAGGTGCCGGTCGCCGTGCGACAGGACCTTGACCATGACGCCGCGTCGACGCAGGTCGGCGACCGCGCGGGTTTCGTCTTCTCGTGTCAGTCCGAGCGCGTGAACGCTCGCGACCACGAGCACATCGCCGCGGGTCAGCGTGCCGAAGAAACGGTCGAGCCGGTTCGCCCAGCCCTCGAGCGTCTCGGGCGCGGGGTGGCGGAAGCCCTCGATCGGTACACCGAAACGCGTGAGGTCGTCGCGCTGCTGCTTGACGGTCTCCATGTCGGGGCGAGAGACCACCAGTCCGACCAGGCGGGAACCCGCGGGGCGCGCACGCCACCAGTCACGGTCGCTCTGCAGCTCGGTGAAGCACTTCGGGCACTCGGCCGCCGCGTGCGCGAGCGGCACGGGGCTGGTCCCGGCGGCATCCGCAGATGACGACATCGTCGGGATCGGATCGCTCATGGAAACCTCCGCCTCCATTGTGCCGCACGACCCTGCGAAACACCCCGCCTCTCGCTCCCAGGCGCACTGCCCCGTTCCCGTCGCCGCATGTCCCACTTCGTGCAGCCTGTTGCCCTCCGGGCAGCACGAAGTGGGACATGGCTCACCGGTCGGGGCCGTCCCGCGACGTGCACTCTTTTTGGGCCGCGGGGCATGTCCCTGATTGTGCGGCCCGCCGCCCTCCGGGCAGCACGAAGTGGGACATCGCTCGCCTCTCGCGGCTGACCCGCGACGCGCACCCGCCCTTGGTTGGGGGTATGTCCCAAGACGTGCAGCCCACCGCCCTCCAGGCCGCACCACGTGGGACATGGGCCCGAGGGCACACGGAGGGCGCGCCGCGACGTATGCGACGGGCACACACCGAGGGCCCGCCGCGACGCGCGCGACGGGCCCCGAACGCGGTCGACTCAGTGGGCGGAGTAGCCGCCGTCGACGAGGTGGTAGCTACCCGAGATGAACGAGGCCGCGTCGCTCAGCAGGAATAGCGTGAGCGCGGCGACTTCGGCATCGGTGCCGAGCCGGCCGGTCGCGTGCTCGCGCTCGAGGTGGGTCAGCGCCTCGGGCGACAGGCTAGAACGCACCAGAGGGGTGTCGATGAAACCGGGGCCGACGGCGTTCGTGCGGACGCCCTGGGCGGTGTACTCGAGGGCGGCGACCTTGGTCAGGCCCACGAGCGCGTGCTTGCTCGCGACGTACGCGGCGTTCTGCGCGATGCCCACGGAACCCAGCACGGATGCCATGTTGACGATCGCCCCTCCTCCGGAGGCGACGATCGCGGGGAGCTGGAACTTCAGGCCGTAGAAGACGCCGTCGAGGTCGACGGCGCGCACGCGGTCCCAGGCCTCGATGTCGTAGTCGCCGATGTTCTGCGGTGCGGCGCCGATACCGGCGTTGTTCACGGCCAGGTGCAGCCCGCCGTAGGTGCTCTTCGCGAAGTCGACGGCCGACCGGGAGTCCTGCCAGATCGCGGTGTTCTGGGCAAAGGCGGCGGCGGTGCCGCCCGCGACGGTGATCTCCTGAGCGACGCGCTCCGCGGCCTCGAGGTTGATGTCGGTGACGACCACCGACGCGCCTTCTCGGCCGAGCTCCCGCGCGATCGCGGCTCCGATTCCGCTTCCTCCGCCGGTGACGAGGGCGACTTTCTGGGCGAACCTGCTCATGGGGTACTTCTCTCCCGCCGTCGAGTCACCACGGCTCTCGCGGTGACCGCATGCGCGTGAATAGAAACCGCTCTCGGGATCGCGGTATTCCTCCTCAGCCTTCTTCGCCGTCGCCCATGCGCAGTTCGAGGCTCAGCTGGTCGGCATCGAGTTCGGCGAGCGAGTGCCGCAGGGCCGCGGTGCTGAAGCGCCCGTCGCGGCTGAGGTCCTCGAGCCGTCGCCGCATGACCTCGATCGAGGCGAGCCGCAGCTCGAGCAGGTCGTGGCGGCGGGCGGTCGCATCGTCGTCGTCGTCCGGCGGTTGCACGAGGCGTGCGCCGGCCCGCTCGATCAGATCGGCGGGGAAGGGTTCGCCGTCGCGCCGAGCGAGCGACCCTGATTGCACGGCCGCGCTCGCGGCATCCCGCAGCTCCGAATTGAGCGCCCGCTGCTCGTCGCGCGACGGGCCTTCGCCGCCGTCGCCGGTCAGACCGACGGATCGCACGACGGCCGACAGCGTCAGCCCCTGCAGCACCAGGCTGAACAACGCCACCAGGAAGGCGACGAAGATCAGCAGCGGGCGCTGCGGAGTGTCCTCCGGAAGCGTCTGGGCTGCCGCCAGGGTCACGACGCCCCGCATACCGGCCCACACGATGACCGTTCCGTGGCGCGCGGTCAACGGGGAGTCGCGGTAGTAGTCGAGATCCGCCATCGTGCGTGCGATGCGCGAGCGCATCCACCCGATGCGGCGCTCGGTTCGGGCGGGGTCGGCGCCGCGCTCGCCGAACTGCTCGGGTGCCTCGCGGTAGGCCTCCTCGAAGCGGTCGAGGCGCTGTTGCGCCCCCTCGATCCGATCCTGGTGCCGGGTGTGACGGCGGCTGCGCCGGGCCTGGAGCCCGATCAATCCCGTCACGTAGAGCGCGCGCACGAGCAGCACGATCCCCAGGGCCGACAGTGCCAGCCAGGTGCCGTGCCAGAGGCCCTCGTGCTCTCTGAGGTTGGCGATGACGATGTCCTTCAGCTCGAGACCGAAGACGAGGAAGACGCCGCCCTCGAGGATGAGCTCGACGGTCCGCCAGTTGAGGCGGTCGCTGATGCGCTGCTCGGGCGTGAACCGCCGCGCGGCTCCCTGGCCCGTGACGATGCCCGCGACCACCGCCGCGACCAGGCCCGACCCGCCCAGGTGCTCGGTCGGCAGGTAGGCGAGGAACGGGATCGTGAAGCTCAGGGCGGTGTTCGCGGCGGAGTTCGACACGCGTTCGCGCACGCGCAGGTTCACCCACCCAATCGTCGCGCCGAGTACGAGCGCGATGACGACGGCCCAGGCGAAGTCGGCGAGGGCGTCGCCGAAGGCGAAACCGGATGCCACGGCGGCCACGGCCGTGCGCAGCAGGACGAGCGCGGTGGCGTCGTTCAGCAGGCTCTCGCCCTCGAGCATCGTCACCACGCGCGGCGAGATGCCCAGGCGCTTGGCGATCGAGGTGGCCACGGCATCCGTGGGACTGAGGATCGCCCCCAGAGCGATCGCGAGAGCGAGACCGAGACCGGGGATGACGGCCCAGAAGAAGAGTCCGAGGACGAGCGAGCTGAACACGACGAGCAGCACCGAGAGCCCGGCGATGGGGGCGAAATCGCGGCGGAACTCGATCGCGGGCAGCTGCACCGCAGCCGAATAGAGCAGGGGAGGAAGCACCCCGACGAGGATGACCTCCGGGTTCACCGAGAAGGGCGCGACGAACGGCAGCAGGCTCACCCCCGCGCCGATCGCGAGAAGGACGAGGGGGCCCGCGACGTTGAAGCGCGGCCCGATCACCGTGGCGAGAGCGACGACCACCACCCCGGCGAGGACGAGGAGGAGGGGATCGATCATCCTTCGAGGCTAGCCCTCCGTGCGCCGCGGTCCCGATCAGTGAGACAGCAACCCGCTGAACCTCAGCTCTCGGCGCGCACCGCTTCGGCTACGGCCCGCATGCCCGTCCACGTCTCGGCGAAGCTCGTCGACAGCGGCGAGAGACCGATGCGCAGCCCGTGCGGGTCGCGGTAGTCGGGGATGACGTCGCCCTTCCACAGGCGAGCGGTCACGGCGCGCATCGCCGGGTGCGAGAGCGTCACGTGCCCGCCGCGTTCGGCCGCGTCGCGCGGCGAGGCGAGACGCACGCCGAGCGGACTCAGGATGCCGTCGGACACCCGCACCGCGAACTCGGTGAGCGCGATCGACTTCGCCCGCACCGCGGCGATGCCGGCGCTCTCGAGCAGGTCGAGGGTGTCCTGCATGGCGATCATGCCCAGCACCGGCGGTGTGCCGGAGAGGAAGCGCCGCATGCCCTCGGCGGGCCGGTACTGCGGGCCCATCGAGAAGACGTCGGCGGCGCCCATCCACCCCTGCACCGGCTGGGTGAGCGTGGCGTGGTGACGCGCGGCGACGTATGCGAAGGCGGGCGACCCGGGACCCCCGTTGAGGTACTTGTACGTGCAGCCGACCGCGAGGTCGGCGCCCCACGCGTCGAGGTCGACCGGAACCGAACCCGCGGAGTGGCAGAGGTCCCACAGCACGAGCGCGCCGGCGCGGTGCGCGACGGCGGTGAGTTCGGCGCCGTCGGCGAGGAAGCCCGAGCGGTACGAGACGTGGCTCAGCAGCACCACCGCGGTGCGGGGTCCGACCGCGGCGCGGAGCAGGTCGGCATCCACGCCCCGTGTCGTGTCGACCTCGACCCAGACCACGCGTGCTCCGCGCTCGGCGGCGATCCCCTCGACGAGGTAGCGATCGGTGGGGAAGTCGTCGCGCCCGACCACGATCTCGATGCGTTCGGGGTCGCGGGCCGTCTGCGCGTCGAGGGCCGCGCGCAACATCTTGTACAGCAGCACGGTGGTCGAGTCGCCGATGACCGTCTGACCGGATGCCGCGCCCAGCGCCAGTGCACCGATCCGATCGCCGATGACGAAGGGCAGCTCCATCCACGCTTCATCCCACCCGCGGATGAGGCGGCCGCCCCACTCCTCCGTGACGAAGCGTGCGAGGCGGTCGGCCGTGGCGCGCGGCGGTCGGCCCAGCGAGTTGCCGTCGAAGTAGACCAGCGAGCTGTCGGTGCCGACGAACGCGTCGCGGTGAGGTGCCAGGGCGTCGGCGGCGTCGAGCCGCTGCGCCTCGGCCTCGAACGAGTGGTGGGGGAGTTCGAGTCGGTCCACGGAGCCGAAGTCGGGTGAGGGGTCAGTCGACACGGGTCAGCTCCTCGGTCGGGACGACGGTCGCGTGGCTCAGCCATGTCGCGAGCTCGTCGTCGTCGGTGGGGGTGTCGCCGGCGACGAAGGTCGATACGGCGTCGATGGGGGCTGTGCGGGGCCACGGGTCGGTGAGCGCCGCGACGAGGGCGTCGCCGCGCACGTCTGCCTCGATCAGCGCGAGGAGCTCGCGCCGATTCACCCCGAGGGGGAGGGAGCCGTTGCCCAGATCGGTCCCGTAGAGCACGCGCCCGCCCCGCGCGGCGAACGCGCGCAGATTCGCGACCGCCCGCTCGCGGTCGGCGCCGCGATGGATGTCGAGCGTCGAGATCCAGGCCTGTCCCGAAGCGACCGCCCGAGCCAGCGTTCGCCGCGAGACGGGAGCGTCGAACGGCGTGTGCGCGAGCACCGAGACGCCGGCCGCGATCGCGCGGTCCACCTGGCCCGGGCCCTGCGCGTGGGCGACGACGGGGAGACCCCGCTCGGTGGCCGAGGCGACCACGGCGGCGAGGGCCGCGTCGGTGAGCACGGGCCCTGCGTCGGCATGGAGCGCGACCTTAATGACCGAGGCTCCGGCATCCGCCTGCTCATCCACCGCGGTCCGGGCTCCGCCGTGGACCCCCGGATGCCGTGAGGCATCGGTCACGAACCGCACGACGGACCGTGGCGCCCAGGAGCGGCCGTCCGGATACCCGCCGGGGACGGTGAGGAAGGCCCCGGCGAACGCGATACGGGGAAGGCCTTCGGGTCGGCGAGCGAGAGCGGCGGGATCACCGCCGAGGTCGACGACGGCGGCGATCCCGCGCCGAGCCAGAGACCCGGAGTCGATCAGGTGCAGGTGCACGTGATGATCGACGAACGCGGGCAACGCGCTTCCCGCCTCGACGGTGAGCGCGCGGCGCACGGGCCACGCGGCGGAGAGGGTCACGCCGACGCGATCAGATCAGCGACAGCTCGCGGAGCTTGCTTTCGACGTCGGCGTTCGACGGCTCGACGTGGTGGCTGGAGTCGGGGTAGACGACCACGGGGATGCTCGTGCGTCCGGAGATCTCTTTGGCGACGTCGGCGGCGGCGGGGTCGGCCACGAGGTCGATGTACTCGTAGTCGATGCCGAGCTCGTCGAGCTGCTTCTTCGTGCGGATGCAATCGCGGCACCAGTCGGCGCCGAACATACGGATGGATGCGTCGGAGGACATGCCTCCAGCGTACGCCGCGGGGCGGCGAGCGGCGCGGCGGATCAGGCCGTGACTTCGTCTTCGAGGGGCTCGATGGCGCGGACCGCCTTGCCGACGCGGCTCTTCTTGGGCGCGTAGACCACGAGCGCGTGGAAGACGAAGCGCACCACGAAGGCGGCGATGAGCGTGAGGGCCGCGGCGATGACGCTCGGCATGTGCGCCTGGCTGACCAGGACCCAGATCACGGGGATGCGGATGATCGCCTCGACGCCGTTGAACGTGAACGACTTGATGAAGCGGTGCCGCATGAGCCCCGACTCCGCGCGCATGTCGGCGAACACGAGGTACTCGAGCGCGATGAAGTTCGCGACGATCGTCACGATGCTGGCGATCACCGCAGCGATCAGGTACTGCACGCCGAACGCCTGCAGCGCCCACATGATCGCGAGGTTGGCCAGCGCGCCGAGGCCGCCGACGACGGCGAACGCCGACATGCGGCCGAAACGCAGCATGGTCAGCTGGACGAGGAAGCGCATGCCCTGGCTGAACGACGCCTTCGACTCGCCGGCGAAGCGGGGAGCGAACGAGAACGGAACCTCGACGACCCGCATCTGCTTGCGCGCGAGGATCTCGAGCAGGATCTTGAAGCCGCGGGGCTGCAGCGTCTCGATGTCGAGCGTGCGACGGTCGACCAGGAAGAAGCCGGTCATCGGGTCGGTGCAGTTGTTCAGCTTGCGCGGGAACATCGCCTTGGTCAGCAGCGTCGATGCGCGCGACACCGTAGTGCGCACCGCGTTGGCGAGGCCGTCGGAGGTACCGCCGGCGACGTACCGCGACGCGACGACCACGTCGGCGTCGCCGACCTCGACGCGCGCCAGCATGTCGGCGATGACCTCGGGCGGGTGCTGGAGGTCGCCGTCCATGACGACGCAGAAGTCGGACTCCGCCGCGCGGATGCCCTCGACCACCGCTCCACCGAGGCCGCCCACCGGGTTGTCGCGGTGGATCAGACGGACGGGGATGTCGGCTGCGGCCGCGACCGCCCGGATGACGTCGGGGGTGTCGTCGGTCGAGTCGTCGACGAAGATGACCTCGATGGTGCGACCGAGCAGCGCGTGGGTCGTTCGTCGGACGAGCTCGGCGACGTTCGGACCTTCGTTGAAGGTCGGAACGATGACGGAAAGGTCCATAGATGCTCGCGTTTTCTCGGTAGTACAGAAGTGAACAGCGCAGACCTGCCGACGCGTGCCCGGTCTGAAAGTCTGGCGTACTTACCTGGGAGATCACGGATGCCCGCCTCGGCGGGCCCTAGGAAACAGCCTGTGACGCGGGTGTTTCCGGCGGTGCTCTCCGGCATTCGGAGGGTCAGCCGATCTCTTTCTTGAGATCGTCGACCGTCATTCCGTAATTCATCCGGATGACGGGCAGTGCGAGCTTATCGGTACCGAGCCGCACGTACCCGTGCTCGATGGTGCGACCGAGTTCGAAGCCCGCGCGACGCAGCCCCTCCTTCGTCGTGTCGTTGTAGTGGCCGAACGGATAGGCCACCACTTCCTTCGCGCCGAGGATCTGCGCCGACCGGTTCAGGTCGGCGGCGATCGTGTCGGCGTCGTCGTTGACCATCCGCCCCTTGCCGTTGGGGCCGGCGCGGTGCATGTCGTGGGTGTGCGATCGCTGGAGGACGAAGGGATTGGGCGGGCCCTCGGTGCGCGCCGAGGTGATCACGAACGAGGTGGTGAGCAGCTTCCGGTCGTTCACGATGGGGGCCGCCATCTCGAGCCAGGTGCTGTCGGCGTCGTCGTCGGTGATGATCACCGAGTGCTTCGGCAGGTAGAGCTTCCCGTCGATGAAGGCGCTCAGCTCATCCCAGGTCGGCAGGTAGAAGTTCGACTGCTGGATGTGCGCCATCTGCGCGTCGAAGTCGCCGATGTAGGCGTAGTTCAGCCGCAGCCAGTTGTCCTCGCCCTTCGGGTTCCGCGTGAACTGGTGATACATGAGGATCGGGATGCCAGCGGCCTCCGCCGTGTTCACCTCGGGGGTCGTCCATCCCGCGTGGAGCGTCCGCTGCCGGTCGGTGCAGGTCACGAGGTCGGCGCCGTTCACCCGCGCGGTCTGCGTCATCGCCGCGGCATCCGCCGTCGCGTCGTACCACCCGGCGAAGACGCGCCCCTCGGCGCGGGGGATCGGAAGGTTCTGGTAGCGCACGCCCTGCGTCTGCAGCTGCGGATCGAGGGCGATCCCGTCTCCCGCGAACGACACCGCGCACGACTGCGGATCGGTCGAGGTGGCCAGCAGGGCCTCGGCGGGGGTGAGGGGGGTGGGCGTCGGCGTCGGCGTCTCCGAGGGCGTCGCGCTCGCGACGGCGTCCTCGGTGGCGGGGGGCGCTTCGGGGCCGAGGGTCAGGGCGACGGCGCAGACGCCGGCTCCGACCAGGGCGACGGCGATGACCGCGCTGATCACGCGCTTTCGACGAAGGCGGCGGGAGGCACGGCGGCGGTGCTCGGCTCGGGTGATGTTCATGGTGCCTCGGGCTCGGAGAGGTGAAACGGCGCGATCCTATCGACGCGGAAGGGCGACTCCGTGAACGACGGCGTCTCCCGGCGCGGCGTCCGCGGGAAGATGAAGGCATGATTCGCATCGGCATTGTCGGGACCAGTTCCATCTCCGAGCGCTTCGCGGAGGCGGTCGCCGTCGTCGAGGGTGTCGAGGTCGTGCGGGTGGCCTCTCGCGATGGCGCACGTGCGAGGAGGTTCGCCGACGCGATCGGCGCGCCGCACACCGCCGTCGGCCTCACGGAGCTCCTCGCCGCCTCCGACGTCGACGCCGTCTACCTCGCCAGCCCGAACGCGCTGCACGCGGAGCAGGTGCGCGAGGCGGTGGATGCCGGCATCCCGACGCTCGTCGAGAAGCCCGCCGTCCTGTCGGCGCAGGACTGGGACGCCGCGGTGTCGCACGCGCGCGAGCGCGGTGTCGTCCTGCTCGAGGCGATGCGCTCGGCGTACGACCCGGGGCTGGAAGCGGTCCGCGGGCTGCTGCCGCAACTGGGCACGCTTCGCCGCGTCTCGCTCCGGTACGAGAAGCGGTCGGCGCGCTACGACCACGTGCTCGCCGGCGAGCAGACGAACATCTTCGATCCCGCCTTGGGCGGGAGCGCGCTCCGCGACCTCGGGGTGTACCCGCTGCACGCGCTGGTGCGCCTCTTCGATGCCCCGCGCTCGATCGTCGGCGTCCGCGTGGGCATCGCCTCGGGAACGGACGGGCTCGGGAGCGCGCTCGCCGCCTACGACGGCTTCGTCGCCGACATCGCGTGGTCGAAGATCACCGACACCGCCCTGCCGAGCGAGATCCAGGGAGAGGATGCCACGCTGTCCATCGACGCGATCGATGCGCCCCGACGCCTGACGCTCACCCCGCGCGAGGGCGATGTCGAGCTGATCGAGGTGGCGGCGCCGGCCAACCCGATGGTGGGCGAGGTCGAACGGTTCCGCGACGCCGTGGCCGGCGCCGACATCGCGGACGACCAGCGCCTCACCGGCCTCACGCTGCGTCTCGTCGACGAGCTCCTCGGTTCCGCGTCGGTGTGACGGTTCACCCGTCGTTTCCCTCGCCGGGTGAGCATGGGCGGATGCAGCGACCCGGCCGAGTGCGCGAGGTGTTCCTCGCCTTCCTGCGTCTGGGGGTCACGTCGTTCGGCGGGCCGGTCGCGCACCTCGGCTACTTCCGCGACGACCTCGTCGTGCGGCGGAAGTGGATGGACGATCGCGCCTACGCCGACCTGGTCGCGCTCTGTCAGTTCCTCCCCGGGCCCGCGTCGAGCCAGGTGGGCTTCGCGATGGGCCTGCAACGCGCCGGCATCCTCGGTGCGCTCGCCGCCTTCCTCGCCTTCACCCTGCCCTCGGCCGTTCTTATGGTCGCCTTCGCCGGGGGAGCGGCCCTGCTCGGCGGGCCCGTCGCCGCGGGCGTGATCTCGGGCCTGCAGATCGTGGCGGTGGCCATCGTCGCGCAGGCGGTCGGGGGAATGGCGCGCACCCTCGCCCCCGACGGCCCGCGGGCGGGTATCGCGGTCATAGGCCTCGCCCTCGCGCTGCTCCTGCCGGGGGCGCCGGGGCAGCTCGGTGCGCTCGCCGTGGGGGTGGTGGGCGGCCTCGCGCTGCTGCGCCGTGCGTCCGAGGCGTCCTCGCCCGCGATGCCCGCGTTCGGCGTGCCGCGCCCTGTCGCCGTAGTCTGCCTCGTCCTCTTCGCGGTGGGGCTGGTGGGGCTCCCGGTCCTCGCGGGGGCGACCGGGTCGGGTACGGTCGCGTTCGTCGACGCCTTCTTCCGCGCCGGCGCGCTCGTCTTCGGGGGCGGTCATGTCGTGCTCCCCCTGCTGCAGGCCGGGGTCGTCGAGCCGGGCTGGGTCTCGCCCGAGGCGTTCCTCGCCGGGTACGGGGCAGCCCAAGCGGTTCCCGGTCCGCTCTTCACGTTCTCCGCCTACCTCGGGGCGGTGTCGTTGGCGGGCCCCGGCGGTGTCGCCGGCGCGGCGATCGCCCTCGCCGCGATCTTCCTGCCGGGTTTCCTCCTGCTCACCGGTGTGCTGCCCTTCTGGGACGCGGTGCGCGACCGGCCTCGCGTACGGGCCGCGATGCGCGGCACGGGGGCGGCGGTCGTCGGCATCCTGGGCGCGGCCCTCTATGCGCCGGTCTTCACGACGGCGGTCACCGGTCCGGGGTCGCTGCTGCTCGCGGTGGTCGGTTTCGTCCTGCTCACGGCGTTCCGCATGCCCGCGTGGGCGGTCGTGCTCGTCGGTGCGGCCGGGGGTGTGGTGCTGGCGTTCACCTGAGCGCCGACCGAGAGCGGGTCCCGTCCGGGATGACACCGCGTCCCACGGATGCCAGGATGAGCGCACGGCGCTGACGCCGCAGCAGTTTTCGAGGGAGAGAACCGTGTTCCAGAGTCCGTACCCGAGCATCGAGATTCCCGACCAGAGCATCTACGACTACCTGTCCGCCTCTCTCGACGAGGCCGACCTCGATCGCGTCGCGCTCATCGACCCCGGCACCGGCGCCGAGACCTCGTACCGCGCCCTGCGCGCGCAGGTCGACGCCTTCGCCGGAGCCCTGGCCGCACGGGGTGCCGACACCGAGACGGTCGTCGCGATGCTCTGCCCCAACGTCCCCGCCTTCGCGACCGTGTTCCACGGCATCCTGCGCGCGGGCTCGATCATCACCACGATCAACTCGCTCTACACGGCGGGCGAGATCGAGAAGCAGTTGAGGGATGCCGCGGCCACCTGGCTCGTGACCGTCTCGCCGCTGCTGCCGCAGGCGCTGCTCGCCGCTCAGGCCGTGGGGATCCCGGACGACCGCCTCATCGTGCTCGACGGGGCGGAGGGGCACCCCGACCTGCGCTCGCTGCTCAGCGAGGGTCGTACCCCGCCCGAGGTGAGCTTCGACCCCGCCACCCACGTCGCGGTGCTGCCGTACTCGTCGGGGACCACCGGCGTCCCCA
The DNA here is from genome assembly GCF_031455375.1 of Microbacterium sp. 1154. Taxonomy (NCBI): domain Bacteria; kingdom Bacillati; phylum Actinomycetota; class Actinomycetes; order Micrococcales; family Microbacteriaceae; genus Microbacterium; species Microbacterium sp. 1154. The sequence continues at coordinate 958,779 of NZ_JAVDSN010000001.1, forward strand.
AGGGGGTCATGCTCTCGCACCGCAACCTCGTCGCCAACGTGCACCAGTGCCGCCCGGTCATCGAGATCGGGCGCGAGGATCGCGTGCTCGCGGTGCTGCCCTTCTTCCACATCTACGGCATGACGGTGCTGCTGAACCTGGCGCTGCGTCAACGCGCGACACTCGTCACCATGCCGCGGTTCGATCTGATGGAGTTCCTGCGGACCGTGCAGGACCACCGCTGCACCTTCCTGTTCATCGCCCCGCCCATCGCGGTCGCGCTCGCCAAGCACCCCGCCGTCGATCAGTTCGATCTCTCGAGCGTGCACAGCGTGTTCTCGGGCGCCGCCCCTCTCGACGGAGAGACGGCCGAGACCGCCGGCCGACGGATCGGCGCCCGCTTCTACCAGGGCTACGGCATGAGCGAGTTGAGCCCCGTCTCGCACGCGATCCCAGCGGGCTCCGACCTGCCCGTCAGCTCGGTGGGAGTGCTCATCCCGGGGTGCGAGGCGCGGCTCGTCGACCCCGAGACCGGCGCCGACCTCGAAGAGCACGGCGACGACGGCTTCACCGCCCCCGGGGAGATCTGGGTCCGCGGTCCGAACGTCATGCTCGGCTACCTCGGTCGACCCGATGCCACCGCCGAGACGCTCGACGACGAGGGCTTCCTGCACACCGGCGACATCGGCGTCCACCATGTCGACGGATCCTTCACAATCGTCGACCGTCTGAAAGAGCTCATCAAGTACCACGGCTACCAGATCGCTCCCGCCGAGCTCGAGGCGCTGCTGCTCTCGCACCCGAAGATCCAGGATGCCGCGGTCATCGGCGTGCGCGGCGACGACGGCGAGGAGATCCCCAAGGCCTTCGTGGTGGCCGCCCCCGACTCCGGACTGAGCGCCGATGACGTGATGGCCTTCGTCGCGGGAGAGGTCGCACCGCACAAGAAGGTGCGCCGCGTGGAGTTCATCGACGACATTCCGAAGTCGACCTCGGGCAAGATCCTGCGTAAAGACCTGCGGGCGCGCGAGGCCGCCTGAGTCTCGGGCTCCCCGGGGATACCGAAGAAGGGCGGGGCGTCTTGCGACACCCCGCCCTTCTTCGGTAGCGATGCCCTTACGGGGCGATCAGTGCGCCGGTCTGGGCGGCGGCCTCTTCGGCGCGCTTGTCTTCGTCGTCCTTGCCGCGGCGTTCGTCGGCGGCCTCCTGCAGGGCCGACTTCGCCCGCAGCGGCGGGGTGCGGAAGAACAGCGACAGCACGAAGGCCAGCAGCACGACACCCATCGCGGTCCAGTACACGGTCGTCGACGAGGAGTTGAAGCCGACGAGGAACGGCTTGGTCAGGCGCGCGTCGGCACCCACCAGGAACGAGGTGTCGTCGAGCGTCGAGTCGCCGACCGACGTGTTCTCATCGCCGGCCGAGAACTGTTCCTCGATCGTCGTGGCCGCGGAGTCGACGAAGGCCGCGCGCTGCGTGGCATCCGAGAAGTCCAGGGTCACGGTGCCGTCGGAACCGACGCGCGCGACCGGCACCTGCTGCTGGATCTGCGCCGTGGCGGCGGTGATGGCCTGGGCGACCGCGGTCTGGGTGGCGGTGGCCTGCGCCGACGCGGGGATGCGACCGGCGGCGACCTGCTCCGAGACCGCCTGGGTGGCGGCATCCCGAGCCTGTTCCACCCCCGTCTGCAGCTGCGAGGTCGTGCCGTCGACGATCTTCGAGACGATCGGGGTGTAGATGCCCGACATGATCTTCTCGTTCGCCGGTGCCGAAGCGACCGTGGGATCGAGGGCGGCATCGAGGGCATCGGTGAGCGTCGCGCGGTCGGCGAACGAGCCGATGATGTTCGACGGCATGAGCGTGAACAGCAGCGACAGCAGCACGGCGGTACCGAGCGTTCCGCCGATCTGACGGAAGAACGTCGAACCGCTCGTGGCCACACCCATGTCGCGCAGGCCCACCGAGTTCTGGCTGGCGATGGTGAGCGTCTGCATCAGCTGGCCGAGGCCCAGCCCGATCACGAGCATCGCGATCGCCACGTGCCAGTACGGGCTGTCGTACTTCAAGAAGGTCAGCAGGAAGAAGCCCACCGACATCAGCGCCGTGCCCAGGATCGGGAACATGCGGTACCGGCCCGTGCGCGCGATGATCTGGCCGCTCGCGATCGACGCGATCATGAGCCCGAGGATCATCGGCAGCATCTCGAACCCGCTCTGCGTGGGCGACGAACCCAGCACGAGCTGCAGGTACAGCGGCAGAGTCAGCATCGCGCCGAACATGCCGAAGCCGACGAGCACGCCGATGATCGTGGCCATCGAGAACGTCGGCGAGCGGAACAGCTTGAGCGGGATGAGGGCGTCGTCCTTCATCGCGGTCTCGGCGATGACGAAGGCCAGGATGCCGAGGGCACCGATGACGTAGCAGGCGATCGCGATCGGCGAGCCCCAGCCCCACTCGCGACCCTGCTCGGCCACGAGGAGGAGCGGGACGAGGGCGACGATGACCGTGGTGGCACCCCACCAGTCGATGCGCACCGAGTGCCGCGGCTGCTGGGGGATGTGCAGGAACTTCCAGACGATCGCCAGGGCGACGATGCCGATCGGCACGTTGATGAGGAAGACCCAGCGCCATCCGGTGATGAAGAGGATCTGGCTCGCTCCGGCGAACAGGCCGCCGACGAGCGGGCCGATGACGCTGGAGATGCCGAAGACCGCGAGGAAGTAGCCCTGGTACTTCGCGCGTTCGCGCGGGGCGAGGATGTCGCCCATGATCGCGAGCGGCATCGACATGAGGCCGCCGGCGCCGAGACCCTGGATGGCGCGGAAGGCCGCGAGCTCGACCATCGAGGTCGAGAAGCTCGCCAGCACCGAGCCGATGATGAAGATCAGGATGGCGATGAGGAACAGCGGGCGACGACCGAAGATGTCGGAGAGCTTGCCGTAGATCGGCGTCGAGATCGTCGAGACGATCAGGTAGGCCGTGGTGACCCACGCCTGCAGGCTCAGACCCTGGAGGTCGTCGCCGATCGTGCGGATCGAGGTGCCGACCACGGTCTGGTCGAGGGCGGAGAGGAACATGCCGGCCATGAGGCCGAAGATCACGAACATGATCATGCGGTGCGTCATGACCGTGTTCGCGGCGCCGGTGGTGGTGGGCGGAGTATGGGCGCGTCTGGTTCGCGTGGTGATGTCTGACATCGGGGCCTCTTCGAGAGAAGGCCTGGCGGACGGCTCGGGATGGCTCAGTCGGGCGCCAGGTGTTTGCTAAAAGTCAACAAATAGTAGCGCTGTCTGGCGACGCCGGAAACCACCCCTGGCTGGGTGGACCCCGCGCGGCCGTCCGTCGCGGGCGCGGGTGACGTCGTCACGAGAACAGGGGATGCCACGAGAACAGGGCGCTATCGCGGGAAACGGCCTGTTTTCGGCGCATGTCCTGTTCTCGGCGCGGTGTGGCGCGGTGCGGCGCGTGCCGGGTAGGCATCGGCGCGGCGCGCCGCGGGGGAGGGGGCGGGATGCCGACGCAGAGCGGCACCCGGGCAAAGCAAAACCCCCGCCATGTAGAAGCTAGGCGAGGGTTTCTGGGGTGACTGTAATGATCACCCGTGTGGCTCCGACGGGCGTCGATCCCGTGACCTCACGATTTTCAGTTGTATTCGCGGGGTCGGCGGGTGCTCACGAGTGCTCGTTTGCCGCGTGATTCCGAGGAAGTCGTGCTCGTTGGTGATGGCTGGTGTTGGATGGTTTCAGCCAAGTTCCCGGCCCGAGACCGGCCCGCTTTCGCGGTCGCCGTACTGCGCATGAAGCGGATCGGAGATTCTGCGGCACCGGCGTCGGCGGCACGGTCCGATCATCTCGATACTTGCTCGCTAACCGTAGATCGAGCATGCTCCGAAGTGTGAGCGCAGCCAACCGTCCAATCGACTGGGCACGTCTCTTGCCGCCCGAACCTACTACCGAGGCGGACTATGCATCCCTCAGAGTCTTGGGTCGGACGACTGTCGGCAAGTCGTTTCCGTTGCGATTCGGCTCGACGGCTGATTTGGGCTCCCCAACGCGGACTGTCTGGCAGGTGGTTGGGGCAGCGGAGTCAATACGAGCCGGATTGCCCACCGACGAGGAGGAGATCGTGAACTTACACGCGAGTCCGGCGGGACGAATACAGGTGAAGGCTAGGATCGTCCGTGACCGGGGACGTGTCGTCGAGATTCGAATCGAGAGGTCCACCGGATACGTCGGGAAGGACGCCCGCCTCGATACACTCGTCAGCCTGGACGAGGAAGCAGCAAAGCGTCTGATTGACCTCTGCTTCGCGTTGCGTGGAATCGATCCAGCAGATGGGGACACCCTCAAGATCGACGAGGATGTTCTGGCGACGGTGCTCCAGGATCCGAGTGCGCTTCAGGCCATCTACTCGCAGGATCCGGACAGGTTCAAAGCTGTTATCGAGGCTGATGTCAGCGCGAAGGATGTTGTCGCCGTCGCAGCGAGGCGAAGAATCGTCTCTCGGTTCGAGCAACTCCTCACCGACGAGTCTGAGTTCGAGAGCGCGCGAGCAGGCGGCAGCGCGGAAGCCGTCTGGCAGCGATTCTTCGAGGAGAATCCATGGCTCCTGGGGACGGGCCTCTCGGGGCGTCTGCTCACTTCGTGGGACGACAAGAAGCTTGAGCGACTTGTAGCGGGTGCGTCGGTGGCTGACGTAGGAAAGCGAGTAGATGCACTGCTGGTCAGCTCGGGCATCGTCTCCTCACTCGTGTTCGCTGAGGTGAAGCTGCATACAGATGCGCTACTTGAGTCGACGGAGTATCGATCAGGAACCTGGGCGCCTTCGAGGGCTTTAGCCGGCGGTGTCGCGCAAGCGTTGGTAACAGCCGACCGCGCTCGCGAGGACCTCGGCCAGTGGTTGGACTCTCGTGACGATGATGGATTCAGCACAGGCGAGCGGGTCTTCTCCGGGGCGGTCAGGTCCTACCTGATCGTCGGAACGCTGGCGAGCCTGGCGCGAGGCGAACAGGTACACCCGGACAAGGTGCGGTCTTTCGAGCTCTTCAGGCGATCTACGAGCTTCCCCGAGATCCTCACATACGACGAGGTGCTCGCGAGGGCCAAGTGGAGCGTCGAGCTTGCAGAGGATGAGCCGGTCAGCGGACATTGATCGTAACTACACGAGTCGCCTGACGTCGCTGACTCGAGGACGTCGGCCGATGTCGCAGGTATGGGGAATGATCGCGGCATGCAGCATGTCAAGTACGACCTCGGGCAGATCAAACGTGGTTCGACGGTTGTCGTAACCCTGGATAAGCAGGCGAATGTGCAATTGATGGATCGCAGCAACTATTCGAGCTACGCGAGCGGCCGACAGTATCGCTACTTCGGTGGCCTGATGAAGACTTCTCCTGCGCGCATTCCCGTACCAAGTGACGGGCACTGGTACGTCGCGATCGACCTGGGTGGTGGAGCGGGTCGTATCCGCAGCGGGGTAAATGTGGTGCCCCCGCCGCGGGGAAACTTGCCGGACTACCGAGAGCCTTCTGAGCGTCCGCTTCGCGACGTGCTCGATGTGAGAACCCCACATCGTCCTGACGATCCTGACGTGCTTGACGGCCGCACTTGGGATGTTTTCATCTCGCACGCCAGCGAGGACAAGGCAGCGGTTGCCATCCCGTTGGCGGAGGCGCTTGAGCACCGGGGGGTCTCGGCTTGGCTCGATAAGGCCGAGCTTCGGATTGGTCAAAGCCTACGTCGACGCATCGATCAGGGACTTTCGGCGAGTCGCTTTGCAGTCGTGGTCCTCAGCCCCGCCTACTTCGCGAAGGGCTGGCCGCAGTACGAGCTGGACGGCATAGTGACGCTGAACGTCGCGGGCAAGCAAACGCTGCTTCCGATCTGGCACGACGTGGACCACGCCGAGGTCGCGTCAAGGAGCCCAAGCCTTGCTGACAAGGTCGCGCGCTCTACCGTTGATACCGAGGTCGAAGCAATCGCCGACGAGATCGCGGAGGTCGTTCTTGAGGCGCGACGGTGAGGTCTACGCTGTCGGCGGAGTGTCCGAGAACGGATGGCCCAGCTACATGGGAGGGTTGATACATGGATGACCTCGGACTGCCCGTCGAGCAGCGGGGCCCGACCGTCATCGACTTGTTCTCAGGGGCGGGAGGGCTGTCCCTCGGTTTCGAGCAGGCGGGCTTCCGGATCGTGGCGGGGACCGACTACGACCCCGACGCGATGGCAACCTATGCTCGTAACTTCCCAAACGCGATCGCGGTCACCGGCGACATTCGCAATGACTCCGTAAAGGATCGCGTTTTCGCTCTGGGTTCGGATGTTGACGTGATCATCGGCGGCCCGCCGTGTCAGGCCTTCTCGCAGGTTCGCAATCACTCTCGCCTAATCGATGACCCTCGCAATTCGCTGTACCGAGAGTTTGTCCGTGTCGTTGACATGGTTGAACCGCGGGCATTCGTCATGGAAAACGTGCCTGGCATGGATCAAATGGGCGTGCGTGAGCAGGTTCGGTCCGACCTTGCTCTCGGCGGCAAGTACATTGTCTCGTCGACGCTCCTCGATGCTGCTGAATTCGGCGTACCTCAGACGCGGAAGAGGCTTGTGTTCGTCGGTGTCCACCGCGACCTCGGAGTGGCGCCGCCGCCGATCGAAGGGTCGGGCGCTACCGCGGCAGTCGCTCTTATGCCGGACTCCGTCTCCCACCGCGGATACAGGCTTGGCCTGCGGAATGACGTTGTTGCGGAGGAGTTGCTCGATCGGCTTCGCGATCCGAAAGACACATCCGTCGTCTCTGTGGAACAGGCGATCGGCGACCTCAACTTCCTTGAAGCAGGAAACAAGCAGGGTGCCCTCCGCAGCGACGCTCTCGTTCGCCCAGCCTCGGCATATCAGAGGCTCATGCGCAACCGCCGTGGCGTCAGCAACCTTGAGGTCCCACGGATGAACGTCGATACGCGACTGCGACTCGAGGGCATACCCGCGGGGGGCAATTATCGAGATCTCGCGGAGCACCTGCAGCGGCGTTACCTGACTGGCCAAAAGTGGGGTCCTTCCAACGGCACCGAGATGCTGTCTCGCAAGCATTACTACGCTTATCGCCGTCTGCACCCTGCGTTCTGGGCTTGGACGCTGAACACGAAGGCCGACGCTGTTTACCACTACTCCGAGCCGCGGGCGCTGAGCGTCCGCGAGTTCTGCCGGTTGCAGTCCTTTCCTGACGCCTTTGAAGTCACCACGGATCCCCGCCGCGGCGAACTGGAGGGCCGGCAGCCCAACGGCGCGACGCATAGCCGCTATCGTCAGATTGGAAACGCCGTCCCACCCCTGCTTGCAGCGGCGGTGGCGGGAAGCCTCAAGCGGGTGCTGGTGAATGAAAGAAGTCGTATTCAGGTGTAGGCATGCCTGAGCCGCGGGAGTCGGACGCGATCTCGCGTGCCTTCGGGGCAGAGAATCGGTATCGGCTTCTTGACCAGTACTTTCGCGATTCACTCGGGGAAATTGTCACTCCTGAGAGCGCGTGGCGGCATGTTTACCGCCTCCTGCTCTGGATCGATCGCACAACCGGGCTTGCCCATTGCTACGAGAGTGACAAGTGTCAGCCAGGGCGTCCGTGGTACGCGAGGTCACTGCAGTTCCATAGCTGGCTAAGTGAGCAGTATGAAATCTCGCCACGAGACCTGGGCGAACGAATAGATTGGCTCTTCTCGGCGGCTGTACGAGATCTGTCGATTGCTACCGAGGCAGCGCGGGCCCAACGGCTTGAACGTGCAGACTCTCAGCGGCGACCATTTGTGGGCAAAGACATGCCTCGCCCGGACGAGGATCTGGAGCTTGAGGCCATAGTTAGTGATGCGATCGAAAGTCACCTCGGCTCGGCGCCCGCCGAGGACTTCATTCGCGATCTCCTGGTTCGCATCAAGGGTCATATCGGCAGTGAGAATAAGCGAAAAAATCTTGTCGGCGAGGGGTTCGAAGATACTCTCGCTGGACTACTCCGTCGGTGGGAACCGACTGTTCGTAGCTACGACATCAGAGTCAGGCCAGCGTTACACGACTTGCCTGGCTTCTATGCGCCGCGCGGAAGTGACAAGACGAAGAAGGTGGATCTCGCGCTTGTGAATCGCGCCACAGGTCATCGTGTTCTGGTGAGTTGCAAGTGGAGCGTGAGAAGTGATCGCGAAGAGCAATTCATGACCGACTTCGACGCGTACTCCAAGCTGGAGAGCAGCGGTAAGAGCTTCGACTACGTCCTGGTGACGAATGAGTTTGATCCGGCACGGCTGGCGGCCGCCTGCGAAAACCGGAGCGGAAATGCCGAGATTTTCACTCGTGTAGTGCACGTCAACCCGGACGGTCCGCGAGAAGCATACGCGGCCCCGAACTCAGGATCGAGAGCTAGGGCTGGGGGTATGGAACGAGCCATTGGTCACATGGCCTCCGGGCGGCTGGAGTCTCTTCAAAGGTGGTTCGAGTCGTTGTCCGCTTAGAGCTACGAGTCGCCTATGCAGAACGCAGTGAACGCGACACGCGAAGCCGTGGTGCTCCATGCCTGATTCTGTCTCGTTGCGCCGTTGACTTCTTGATTCGGGAACCCACTGCCTGCGACAGCAGGTGAGCGCGGATCGCCGCCGCGCCCGCGACCGCATCCCTTACCCATCGCTTCACGTCTTCAGGATCGAGTTCCTCGGCAATTGCGGTGACTTTTGTGGAGAAGGGCGAAAGATGACTAGAGCTGCCCCGCTTCGTTCCGAAAGTCGAGAGGTCGGCGATCGCAGTCCCAAGCGCCTGCTCGAAAGCAGCCCAGTTCACACCGACGGCCTTCGCCAGCTTCGCTAGGTTTTCCTCCTTCAAGCCGTTGTTGGCTGCGATCGCTTTCTCGAGAACTTTGCGTCCGGGGCCCCGTATGAAAGCTGCCGTGTCACGCCTTCGGTGAGCGACCTTCAACTCATCGGGGATCTGCTCCGCGACGGCGAACGCAAGCGAAACGGCCGCCGACGGTACGACCTCTCCCGCAAGCTGAGGGCCGAGGAGGTCGAAGAACTCCTCAAAAACGCTCTCGATGTCCTCTTCGAGGACGGAGTGTGACAAGACGAGGTAGGCGTGCAGGTTGGCCTTCTCGGACTTGGTCAGCCGCCCGGGAAACTCCGTCGTGATGGAGGACAAGAACGCGACCTCGAGCGTCGAGATCTGCGTGCGTGCATCCATCTCAGGCCCTCAAGAGCGGTGCTGGCAGGTCGTACGTAACCCCAGTGACTCTTTGAACGGCGTCGCGCCACGCGCGGTGACGCGTGGTGAACGCGTCTGCGGTCTTGGTGGTTGCTGATATCGATCGAATGAATGCATCGTTTGTTCCAGAGAGCAACTTGAACTCCTGAAGTACGTCGTCCGCACGACTCACGATCGCATCTCGAACTCGCGGGATAGCGAACGAGAAACCCTGCACATCAAACACAGCTCTATTTAGCGCACGCTCGAACCGCGGGGGTTTTCCATCGCCGGTCGTCCATTTTCGAGCGAAAGCGTCGGCGCCAAATGCCGTCATTCCCGCGATGACGCCGTGCTCGAACTCCTGCAGTGCGATGTCGAGCTGGCGCTCTTGAACGTCCCAGTCGCGATTGAAGAGTCGCGACGTGTCGTCCAGGAAGGACTTCAGGTTTCCGCGGTACGTGACCGGCGACCTGGAAAACGCGAGGTGACGAAGGAGGAGCTCTGCGTCCACCATCCGACGGTCCGGGTTGCGGTTGTTCAACAGTTGCTGAAGCGCGAGTGAGTCGCCCGAGCTGCGATCAAGCCACTTGATGAAGTCGCCGTGGATGAGGGCTTGACGCAGCTCCTGCGGCGACAGCGGTACGCTTCCCGTATTGAGGCGCAGAAACAGTGACAAGAGCATGCGCTCGGAGTTCCAGTCTCCGAGTACGACGGTCCGGATACTGTGATTCTCGATAGTCGCGATCAGGTCTGGGCGCTTCTCTTCGAGCCCGGCGATCGTGAGGCGATTGAGTTCCGGCAACACCTCGAGGCCCGTCAGCCGTAAGCCTTCGAACTTCTCGTCGCGGTCTTCTTCTTTGCGCACGAAGAACTGGCGGAGGGCGAGCAGTCGTTGCTTTCCATCGAGCACGAAGAAGTGACCGGGTCGGTGCGGCTCCTCCGCGAGCACGATCTGCGGGATGGGGAACTGGAGCATGATGGACTCGATGAGCTTGCTCTTACGGCTCCCTAACCACGCATTACGTCGTTGAAACGATGGCGCCAGATCGATTCGACCCTTCCGCATTTGCGAGACAAGGGTTTCAACTGTCCAGTCCTTGCTGCTTACGGATGCGACGAAGGTAGAGGGTGGGTCGTCGAGGTCCGCTTCGTCCTCGCCCTGGCCCGGGACGAGAGGGATGCTCTCCTCAAGGAGAAAGTCCGAGTCCTGGGCATCGGCCATGGAGGTCTGTCCTTTCGCGCGGCCCGGTGGGTCCGGACTTTCGCGATCATATCGGCTGACTAGACTCGGTGCTCGCTTGCCGAGGAGCGCCCGGACCGCAGCGAAGCGAGGACCGGACGCACCGCAGGCTGGCGAGAGCCGCCGGCCGTTAGGCCGGCCTTGAACGAGTAGAGAAAGTTCTCACAGCTCGTCGTCCGCGAGGCTTTGCAGCACTCGGCTCGTGGCGCGAGCCTTGTCGGCCGACGGCAGCCACGGTCGGAAGTGCCGGTCGGTCTCCGCGGTGGCCATCGCTTGGTCGAGTGCGTCGGAGATGCCGCGAAGATCCTCGAAGCCTAGGGCGCGGATGCCTACACGGATCGCGTCGAGGTCCGGCTCAGGTGAGAGCAACGCCTCGATCGCCTCCACAGTCTTCGGTGTGTACCGCTTTGCGAAGGACTGAGTGATCGCTCCCTGCATTGCAGCGAGCTCGCCGATCGGCGGCTTCGGCTGGTGAAACTTGTGCGTGTAGGCGTTGAAGACGCTGCGATAGTCCCGTGTGGCGCGATCGGCGGCCTCCGCTGCCCACGACATCTGCAAGAACGCTTCGTCGTGGTTCTGGGGGGTCTCGCCGCTGATCTTCTGAGTGTCCATTGCCTCGACCCCGGCAGCCGCTCGCTCTTTGAGCCGCTGGAGGACGTTGCGAACCGGGTCGGGAACGACGCCCCACGTCGGCAGCGCCGGCAGTTCGTTCATGGTGACTCCTCCACGGCTCCGAGCTTACTCGTGTGCGGTTTTTCTGCTCGTAGAACACGAAGCCTCTTAAGTGAGAAAAAGGTTGACTACCTCAGCGCAAAGGGTGATGCTGTTTCTGTGAGCAAAAAGTTCACCAGTTGAGAGGAACTAGTAATGGCAATCCAGTCAGCAATCCCAGTCAGCTTCGACGCGTTCTTCCCGCGGGGTGCGTTCGTCGTCGGCGAGGTCGAGCCGATCGTCAAGTGGTCCGACGACGGCGAGCGGCAGGGGCAGGACCTCGACAAGAACTCCGGTCACCCGCTCTGGCAGGTGCGCGTGATCGACGCCGACCCCGACGCCAAGAAGGGCCAGGGCGAGGTCACCGTCAAGATCGCGAGCATCTCGGAGCCGCAACTGCCGCCGGAGCTGAACGGTCTGCCGTTCCGCCCGGCTGTCTTCGAGGGTCTCACGGTGACGCCGTACGTCAAGGAGGGGCAGGGGCGGCCGCGCGTCGCCTACTCGCTCCGCGCCCGTGAGATGAAGCCGGCACCGAAGCCGCGGGGTGCCGAGTAATGCGGATCACCGTGCCGCGCGGACTGCGTAGCTGGGGCGACGAGATCGGCATCCTCCTGCGTCGCTGGTGGTGGGCCGCGGCGATCGTCGTAGTCATCTCATGGTTGCCGCCGGTGCCGGCCGTGCAGCTTGCGTTCAACGCCGGATGCCTGGCGCTTGTCCTCCTGGCCGGCCTTTGGCTGACGGTGACGGCGCTCCGGATGCCGCGCAGTGCCGAGGACAAGTGGAGGCGCGATGTCTCGCGCAACATCCTCGCGAACTGGCCCGGGGTAGCGTCGCGCGTCGGCCTCGGTGTCCCCGGCTACGGCACGCGCGGCATGGTGGTCCCCGCAATCAGCACCCCCGTGTGGGAAGGGTGGACCTGCGCCGTCGGCGTTGTCCTCCCGCAAGGACTCGGCCGTGAGCACCTGCAGGCGCAGGCAGATTTACTCGCGCAGGCCTTCGGCGCACGCCGCGCGACGGTCCACGGTGAGCACATCGGCGCGATGGCGTTGCGGCTCGAGTTCGTGGATGCGCTTGAGTTCGCGTTCTCCCTCGACCTGCCCGTGGCGTGGGACGGCAAGACGGTCCCGATGGGCAGAGACGCAACAGGCGGACCTTGGTCGCTTCGCCTCGGTCCCCACACCCTCGTGGCCGGCGCATCGGGCAGCGGCAAAGCATCGCTTGTGTGGGGTCTGCTCCTCGGACTCGCCGAACCCATCCACAGCGGCCTCGTCGAGGTCTGGGGCATCGACCGCAAGGGCGGCATGGAACTCGCTCTCGGGCGCTCGCTGCTGACGAGATTTGCCGCCGACGCCGAGCGCTCGGTGATTCTGCTCGAGGATGCCGTCGCCGCGATGCAGCAGCGAGCGACGGATCTCGCGGGCAAGACCCGACAGCATGTCGCGACCCTCGACAGCCCGACGATCGTTGTGCTGATCGACGAGCTCGCGGCGCTCACCGCCTACGAGACCGATCGAGATCTGCTCCGCCGGGCAAACTCCGCGCTTGCGACTCTCGCCTCACAGGGCCGTGCTGTCGGGTTCATCGTGTTCGCCTGTCTCCAAGATCCGCGCAAGGAGACGTTGCCGGCGCGCGGCCTCTTCACTCAGACGGTCGGGCTCCGACTGCGTGACCGCATGGAGACCGCGATGGTTCTCGGCGACGGAGCCGTGGCGGCAGGTGCACGATGTCACGAGATCTCGCCGACCACTCCCGGCGTCGCATATGTCCTGCCCGAAGATGGCCGCCCTCCCGAGCGTGTCCGCGCGGGACTGATCACCGACGACATGATCCGCAACGTTTCGTCACGGTTTGCCGCACCGCGGCAGGTCCCCGTCGTCATCCCCGAAGCACCCGCCTCCGACGAGCGTCAGCCGCGCTCACACCGTGCGCCGCGACCCCCGCGCCGCACCTCACGAAAGGAAACCGCAACATGAACAGCATCCGTGGTCTCGCATCGCCCGCCATCGTCGCGGCGCTCGTCCTGTCGGGCTGTGCGGCACCGACTGGGAGCCCGTCACCCACCCCAAGCCGCCAGGCGACCGGGACAAGCCCCGCTGACGTTCTTGCGCCGTGCAACCTGGGGGAGAAGTGGGACCGCGCCGCCATGCTCAAGGTCGCACGATACGACGCGCCCGCCGTCGACGACAGTCTGCTCGACGACTTCGGACCGACCATCGCGAACAACTCCTGCTCGGACGCAGCGATCGTCAACTGGCAGGAGTTGCGCCGCGAGACCGGCGAGAGCGACGAGATCTGCCGCATCACCTGGTACGACGACCCGTTCATGGGCCTGACCTACCCGATCGGCTGCGCGGTGCCCGTGATGGTGGTAACCGATGCGTCTCGATGAGTCCGTCGCGCGGCGGCTCCGCAGTGAGGAGTACGACCGTTGGATGCACAACGTCGCCTCGACGGGCTACTGCCTCAACCCGGTGCGTCTCGTCGGATCCTCGGCGACGCTCCACGAGGCATCCGGCGAGATCCTCTCGGAGTACTCGTCGACGAGCGAACCGGACGGCGTCACCTTCACTCGCTGCGGCAATCGACGCGCCACACGCTGCGAGTCCTGCAGTCACGAGTACAAGGGCGACACCTGGCACATGATCATGGCCGGCGCTGCGGGTGGGATGAAGGAGGTGCCAGAGGAGGTCGCCGAGCACCCGATGGTCTTCCTCACACTCACCGCCCCGTCGTTCGGAGCCGTTCACACGACCGCCGTCGACCGTCGCACCGGAGTCTGCGAGCACGGCAAGCCGAGAGGATGCCGCTGCCACCATGACGACGACGATCCGCAGCGCGGTGATGCGGTGTGCGCCGAGTGCTACGACTACGTCGGTCACGTCGTCTGGCAGTACCACGCGCCCGAGTTGTGGCGTCGGTTCACGATCCGGCTGCGCCGCGAGCTGGCTCGATCGCTCGGCATGACGCAGCGCGCAGCGGCCCGCGTCGTACGGCTGCAGTTCGCGAAGGTCGCCGAGTTCCAACGTCGGGGAGTCGTCCACTTCCACGCCATCATCCGGCTCGACGGCATCCATCCCGAGCTCCCTTTCCCGGCGCCGCCGGCCGCAGTGACGACCGATCGCTTGGTGACCGCGATCCAGTCTGCCGTGAGGAAGACGAGCGTCGCTGCGGCTCCACTTCCTGGCGACGCCAGAACTCGCACGCTCACCTGGGGCAAGCAGTTCGACGTGCGGCCGATCGTGCGTCGCGAGGGTCTTGACGGTGCACTGTCCGACCGTGCTGTGGCCGCCTACATCGCGAAGTACGCCACCAAAGCGACCGAAGACCTCGAGCCGACGGGCGCCGGCCGTGATCACATCAAGCGCATCAAGTCGACCGTTCGCGAGTTGGCGACTGTCGTCGATCCCGAAGGACCGTACGAGCAGCTGCATCGCTGGGACGGGATGCTCGGCTTCCGAGGTCACTTCTCGACGAAGTCACGGCGCTACTCGGTGACGCTCGGATCGCTCCGTGGCGCACGACGGACCTGGCGTCTCAAGCACCTGCTCGCAAAGACGAAGCCGACCGAGGAGATCAGCCCCGACGAGGTACTCATCATCGGCTCGTGGTCATACGCGGGCATGGGCTGGCTCACCGACGGCGACAAAGCACTCGCGAGAGAGGCAGCGGATGCCGCGCGCCAATGGCGCCAGGACCGCGCACGAGACCCCAAGACCCCACCCAGCGAAAGGAGCATGACGTGAACACTCACACCCCCGTCGACGACCCCGAGACCGACGTCGCCGATCATTCCGAGCACAACGACTACCTGACTCGCCGCGAGGCGGCCGCGCTCTGCCGCGTACCGCTGTCGACCTTCGACTCGCTGCGGCGGCAGAACCGGTTCCCGTTCCCCGACGCGCACATGGGCAAGCACATGCTCTGGCGGGCGTCGACGGTCGCTGCGTTCCTCCAGGCCGGCGGTACCCGCGGTGTCGGCTGAACGGGGCGAGCGGATCGACCCGAAGACCCGGCGTCCGCTGCCCGAGGGCATCCGTTTCCGCAAGGACCGCGGCAAGTACCAGGTGCGCATCTGGGCGATTGGTCTGAACGGCGAGCAGCGCGAACGCTCGACCTACGTTGAGACGCTCGCCGAAGCCAAGAAGCTCCGCGCGGAGACGCTCACTCGCCGGTATCCCGATGGCGACATGACGCTGACCCAGTGGCACTCGCGCCACTGGCCGGTCATCGAGGGCAGCGTGCGGGCGGCGACGGCGCGTGCATACGAGCGCGGATGGCGGCTGCGGGTGAAGCCGTGGCTTGGTCACGTGAAGCTCGAGAAGCTCACGGCGGGCGTCATCGAAGAGGCGATCATCGGATGGGACGGAAGCACCTCCACGCGCATTGATGCGCTCTCGGTGCTGAGTCGCCTGCTCGATGGCGCTGTCCGCGCGCATCTCGTGCCGCTGAATCAGGCGCGTCTCGCTCGTCGTCCGAAGCCCGAGTCGACGACGAGCCTGCGCTCGCGCGCGCTCACGGCCGCGGAGGTGCCGACGCTGCTTTCAGCGATCGATGATGCGCACTATCGGCGCTACATCGCCGCTCTCGTCTACACCGGCATGCGCGCCAACGAGGCGACCGCATTGCGCATGGAAGACGTCGATCTTGCGCATCGGACGATCCACGTACGACGGGCATTCAGCATCGGCGCGGACGGGCGCGGCGTAGAGCTGACGCCGAAGAGCCACAAGGAACGGGACGTGCCGATCCCTACGCCGCTCGTCGCGCCGCTGACCGAGGCCATGGCCGGCAAGCACCGCGGCGACCTCGTCTTCACCGGTCCTCGCGGGGGACGGATCAATGCCTCAAATGTCCGTCGCGCGATCGATTGGAAGACGCTCCGAGCGAAGCTACACCGCAACGACCTCCGGCTCCACGATCTGCGCCACACGCTTGCCACGATGCTGTTCGATGCCGGCGCCTCGGCCAACGACGTCCAGGCCGTGCTCGGGCACTCCAGCATGCAGATGACCGAGCGATACAGCCGCGCCCGCTCCGACGTCGCCAAGCGGGCGGCCGCCGCAATCGACTCGCTGTTCGGCTCAGACCTCGGTCAAGCTGAGAGAGGCGGCGACTCATGATCGTCCGGAACGAAGACGGCACAATGACGCTCGGCGCTGACAGGCTGCCAGGCAGCGTATGGGGCTCCAACCTGCGAGCGGTCCTGCCGACATCCAGGTGGGTAGCGCTAAGCCGTAGGACTGCAGAGCGCGCCGGTCGAGTGTGCGAGGTGTGTGATCAGCCGTCGTTCTACGGCGAGGGCACGCGAAACCCGGACTGTCATGAGATGTGGGAGTTCGACGGAGACGGATCTCACCATGTCCAGCGGCTCGCCGGAGTGATCGCGCTGTGCGGCGCCTGCCATGAAACACAGCACTCCGGGCTGGCGGAGCTCAACGACCGGTGGGAGTCAGTTATCGCGACCCTGTGCCGAGTGAACGGGTGGGACCGAGCGGATGCCGAGGCCGACATCGAGCGCTCTCGCGAACGCTACCGCGAGCTGTCGAACATGGAATGGGATCTGGATTTAACGGTGCTCGCGGGATGGGTCACGCTCGACGAGTACCCCAGCCTCGTGATCCCGTCCGAGGGTCGTGCAACCCTAGGAAACACGCTCGACAAGACCAAGCGGAAGCTCTCGCTCATCGTTGGAGCCAAGCTCCCCGACGCGATCTGGAGGTGGTGATGTGAGCGAGTCGGAGTCGCGGTTCGCGACCGCAATGGATGTAGTCCGCGCCGCAGCGAGGGGCGGCATCTCGCGCGAAGAACTGGTGAGCACGCTTCGCTCATGGACGTACGAGCCGCAGTACAGGACGACCGGCCTCGCGGACGACTGGGAAGCGCGGCCGAACAGCTTCGACGCCATTGAGTACGCCTTCATCGTCGGCCTCATTGACGAGCACGACTACGAACTCATCCTTCGACGACTCGACAACGACTGAGAGGGTCTCCGATCGCATCGCGCCCGCGGCGTCCCAGTCCGGGCCAGCCATCAACGTCTACCCGCAGTGGCGGAAAGCTATCCTGGCAGGTTATGAAAAATCAGGATCTAGACCGCACTGTGGTGCTCGGCGGGATCGAGTACAACATCGTGTTCGCATCTGAGGTGAACGACGAGCAACGCCTCGAATTGAATCTCCCCGCGCGCGGCACCCGGTGCTCGTGCAAGGAGTGCGTGTGCGAGAACGATGCTGATGCCGGATCTGCTGCTTGCCCGATGTGTGGCTGCTGCCTCGCGGATTGTCCCGACGTGCACCCGTCTTAAACGGTTCGGTGCCAACCCACATCGAGCGCTTGTCGCTACTTCGCGAAATCGTTGCTGAACATATTCAGATGAGTCCGCTCCGATGCCACTAGCCACGAGTCGTGGCACGTGCGGAACGATCCCGAGATCCGGACGTTGTCTGTTGCATGCGTCACATTGAAGTGACGCTGCGGTTCGAGCGGGACGCCGAAGCGGAACATGCCGCGAATCGTGCACACGGAGGAGTGCTCGCCGCCTGTCTCAAACCAGGAGTGCTTCTCAGGGCCATATTGGTAGCAAGACGGCCGTTCGTCTTTGAAGTACTTAGTGGGGTACTTTGATCGCCGCCGCGGGCCACGAAGCTTCGTCACAGCTGTGAGGGCGGGGACCACGCGATCTTGGAAGTCCACCGCCATTGCTTGGGTCTGGCACAAGTCCATGAACCGCCTGAAGACTTCAGAGTCGAAGTTCTTCGCCGGCAGAATCGCGGCTTCCATTCGCGTCTTGTCGCTCATCGTGCGCATCAGAACCGCAAGGTTCGTGAGGAGACGCCCGAAGTGGCGAATCAGGAAACTCTCGCGATCCTCGATGTAGGTCGCGTCGACCTGGCCCGCAAAAACTCCATCGCGAATCCCGGTGACGTCCTGAACTGTGGTGCTGTCGAACAGGACCACCACTCCATCGAAGGCGGCTTCCCCTGGCCGGTTCTCCACCACGCCCATCGCGTTACTCAGGAAATCGACAAACGGAGTGCGCTGCTTTGCGGGGTTGAATGCAACCATCGTCAACTCATTGGAGCCGGGGAGCCTGGCATTACGAAGAGCCGCTGCGCTGATGTCCGTACGAGGCTTTTCGAGGGTCTTGACGAGAGCCTCGTTCGTCGCGAGGAGGACCGCGAGAAGGTGCACTCGTCGTGATTACCGCGTCGCGGCAAGGACGCGGGCAACGAAGCTGGCCGGAAACGTCACGGCTTGCTGCTCCTCTGCGGTCATGCTTTCGATCACCCTCGCGAACGCGCGAGCATCGTCAGGAGTGATGCCACTGGGGGGCGCGGCAGGGAGCGCGGGGAACTCGTACTCCTCGTTGAGAGGAATCAGGCCCACGCGAGCAGAGTGTGCTGGGTCTTGCACCAGACGCAGACCGGCTACAGCCGCGTTCTCCTGCAAGAAGCCCTTCAAGTTCTTGCCCCCGAGGGCTTCCTTGTAATCCTCGCCCGGCCACAACCTATCGATCCTCTTGGGGAGCTTGGAGAGCAGGACCGGGAACTTGGTCGTTGGCCAGTCCTCCTCGACGATCCGGCGGATCGCGTCGAGCAGCTCGGGTGACTCCATGCTTGCGCCCTCTCTCTGAGTACGTGACAGCTTAGTTGCGCCAGGTCGGCCGCGACTTACGGCGGGGCTGCGCGCGCTGGCGATCGTGGTATCATCCAAGGGAACTTCATACCGGGCCGTTCTACGAAGTAGAGAAGCGGGCTACCTCAGGTAGACGCAACTGTTGGCCGATACCGCGGAAAATATCCCCCTCGCGCAAGCGAGTGGAGTGATCACTTCTGGGAGTCGAGGCAGCGGGTGGGATCACTTGAAAGTTCGGGTAAACAGCGGGATCGCAATGTGCGCATCCCGCTTTTATTTTGCCCTCCGCAACCACGCTCGATCGGCGGCTCAGGGCCGCCCGAGGCAACGGCGAAGTCTGTCGAGCTATCACCCGCCGCCGTGTGCGCATAGAGCTCGAGCGCGTTGCCTTGTTCACACAACCGGCCCCAGACCGGCCCAGGTAGCTCGCGAGCTCGTGCCGATCAGTTCTCGGAAGTGGCTGGCTCGCGAGTCGAAGGCGTCAATCGGAGTCGTTGTCAACCTGCGGAGGCTACGAAAGAAACCGGCTTTCACCAGGGAAAAGCAAAACCCCCGCCATGTAGAAGCTAGGCGAGGGTTTCTGGGACCGTTGTAACGACGATCCTTGTGGCTCCGACGGGCGTCGATCCCGTGACCTCACGATTTTCAGTCGTGCGCTCTACCAACTGAGCTACAGAGCCGAGCGACATGTCTGCCGCTTCCTAGACGAAAGGCCTCCTCGAAAGAAGGCCCGTCGCTATGGAGCGACCCTGACGGGACTTGAACCCGCGACCTCCGCCGTGACAGGGCGGCACGCTAACCAACTGCGCTACAGGGCCATGCATTTTCAATTGTACTTCACCGGAGAGTGACCCCAACGGGATTCGAACCCGTGCTACCGCCGTGAAAGGGCGGCGTCCTAGGCCGCTAAACGATGGGGCCGGATGAGCCTGAAACCTTGCGATTTCATCCTCGCTTGCCGACGACCGAGCCTACTTCACAACCGTCGAGATTGCCAATTCGGGGCGTGGCATCCCGCGCCCGCGCGTGTCGGGAGCGCAAGATGAGCTGCTGCAGCGGGAACTCGCCCTGTTGTGTGTGTGACTCGTGTTGCTACTGTTAGCCGAGTTGCGACCCGGTGAGATGAGGTAGCCCGTGACGCTCGTGCCCCCAAATGAGACCGACGACTGCGGCTGCGCCCCCACGGCCAGTGAGCAGCGGCGTTTGTGGCCCACCTTCGACAGGCGCAGTGCGCTGAAGTACGGCGCTATCGGCGCGGCAGCTCTCGGCGCGTTCGGTGCTGCGACGTCGGGCTTCAGCTCTCCGGCCGTGGCCGCCGACTATCCCTCGTGGGACGACGTGCAGGCCGCCAAGGCGAACGAGGCCGCGAAGGCCGGCGAGATCTCGCGCATTCAGGGGCTGATCCAGGGTCTGCAGTCCGAGGTCGCCCGGACGCAGGCCGAGGTTCAGGCCCGGTCCGACGAGTACTACGCCGCGCAGCAGGCCTACCAGGACGCGGACTACCGCGCTCAGCTCATTCAGCAGCAGGCAGACGCCGAATCCGCGAAGGCGACGGATGCCGCCAGCAAGGCCGGCAAGGTCGCCGCCCAGCTGTACCGCTCCGGCGGTGACGACACCTCCCTCAACCTGTTCTTCTCCGGCTCGGCCGCATCGGCGGACGACCTGCTGGCCAAGCTCGGCACGATGGACAAGCTCCTCGAGCGCAACAAGTCGGTCTACTCGGCGGCGGTGGCGGCGCGCGACAGCGCGAAGAACCTCAGCAACCAGGCCAACGACGCCCGCGCCGAGCGCGACCGTCTGCAGAAGATCGCCGAAGACAAGATGGCCGCGGCCCAGCAGGCGGCCCAGGCCGCTCAGGAGGCCCTCGCCGCGCAGCAGGCCAACCAGGCCGTGCTCGAGGCGCAGCTCGCCGCGCTCCAGGACACCACCGCGAAGACGGTCGCCGAGTATCAGGCGGGCGTCGAGGCCGAGCGCAAGGCGCGCGAAGAGCGCGAGCGCAAGGCGCGGGAAGAGGCTGCCGCCCGTGACGTCGCCGAGCGCGCGCGCCGCGAGCAGGAGGCCCGCAACAACCAGAACAACAGCAATAACAACAACAGCGGCGGCGGCGGCGGCGGCGGCGGTGGCGGCAGCAGCAGCGGTGGTGGTGGCGGCGGCGGAGGCGGAAGCGTCGGCGGCTCCGGCTGGGCTCGTCCCTCGTCGGCGTACACCTCGTCGGGCTACGGCCCCCGCTCCGGGCAGTGCAACTCGAGCTACTGCGCGAGCACCTGGCACCTCGGGCTCGATTTCGGCGCCAGCTGCTGGTCGCCGATCTACGCGGCAGCGGCCGGTCGCGTGACCTACGCCGGCCGCAACGGCGGCTTCGGAAACTACATCCGCATCGCCCACGACGACGGATCGGGCACCGGTTACGGTCACATCGTCGACGGCGGGATCTACGTCTCGTACGGTCAGCGCGTCGAGGCGGGCCAGCAGATCGCCGCGACCGGTCAGACCGGCAACTCGTTCGGCTGCCACCTGCACTTCGAGGTCTACCCGCCGTGGGGCGGGACGACCGACCCCGCGCCCTGGCTGCGCTGGCGCGGCGTCGACGTCTGATCAGGCGCACGAGAAAACCCCCGGTCTTCGGACCGGGGGTTTTCTCGTGCGTGAAGCTGATCAGAGCGTGTTGGGAGCCTCGCCCGAACCCTGCGTCTTGGTCTGCGCGTCGTGCTCATCGAATCGAGTGAACGCCTCGCCCACCAGGCGCTCGGCCTCGGCGGCATCCGCCCACTCGTCGACCTTGACCCACTTGTTGGGCTCGAGGTCCTTGTAGTGCTCGAAGAAGTGGGTGATCTCCTTCTTGGTCCACTCGTCGATGTCGCCGACGTCCTGGATGTGGTCCCAGCGCGGGTCCTTTGCGAGCACGGCCACGACCTTGTCGTCGCCGCCGGCCTCGTCGCTCATCTTCAGCACGCCGACGGGGCGCACCTTCGCGAGGATGCCGGGGTGCAGCTCGCGGTCGAGCAGGACGAGCACGTCGAGGGGGTCGCCGTCTTCGCCGAGCGTGTTCTCGAAGAAGCCGTAGTTGGCGGGGTAGCCGAACACCGTGTAAAGGATGCGGTCGAGGTAGACACGGCCGGTGCCGTGGTCGACTTCGTACTTCACGCGGCTGCCGCGGGGGATCTCGATGACGGCGTCGTACGCGCCCATACTCGTGCTCCTTAGATCTGTGGATTTCCGCGGCCCAGCCTAGTCCGAGGCCGCCGCGGGCCGGAGTCGGACCCCCGCTAGCGTGGAGGGATGGATCATCGCCCAGGACTCGACCCGTCCGTCGCCGAGGTGCGCCGCGCCGTTCGTGCCGCCCTCGGCCGCGCGGACGGACCCGTCGTGGTGGCGTTGTCGGGCGGCCCGGATTCGCTGGCCCTCGCGGCGGCGACCGCCTTCGAGGCGGCGCGTGCCGGCATCCCGGCCGAGGCCGTGGTGATCGACCACGGTCTGCAGAAGGGGTCGGATGCCGTGGCGGCGGCCGCCGCGCAGAAGGCTCGCGACCTCGGTCTCGACGCCCGCGTCGTCCGCGTCGAGGTCGGTTCGACCGACGGCCCCGAGGCGGCGGCCCGGGAGGCGCGGTATGCGGGTCTCGCCGCGGCGGCCGCCGAGATCGGAGCCGGCGTCGTCCTGCTCGGGCACACGCTCGACGACCAGGCCGAGACCGTCCTGCTCGGTCTCGCCCGCGGTTCCGGCGGGTTGAGCCTCGCCGGAATGCCCGCGGAGAGAAGGGATGCCGAGGGCCCGGTCTGGGCGCGCCCCCTCCTGTCCGTGCGTCGGCGCACCACCGTGGCGGCGTGCATCGCCGAGGGGCTGGAGCCGTGGACCGACCCGCACAATGCCGACCCCGCGTACTCCCGCGTGCGTGTGCGCGACCGGGTGATGCCGCTGCTCGAGTCCGAGCTCGGTCCGGGGGTGGCCGAGGCCCTCGCCCGCACCGCCGAGCAGCTGCGAGAAGACGCCGAGGCGTTCCAGGACATGATCGACGAGACCATCGAGGACATCGTCGAGCACGCCGAGGCGGGGATCTCCATCTCGGTCGCGGCGCTCGCGGCGAACCCCGCGGCTCTGCGCAACAGGATCGTCCGGTACGTCGTCGACAGCGAGTTCGGTGTCTCGCTGTCTCGCGCGCAGACCCTCGAGGTCGCCCGTCTGGCCACGGACTGGAAGGGGCAGGGGCCCATCGATCTTCCCGGATGCCTCGCCCGTCGCGTCGGTGCGCGCATCGAGGTCGTCGCACGGACGGCATCCTGATTCCGCCGACGTAGACTTTCCCAATGCGCGCCGCCGACATCTCCGACGACATCAGCGAAGTCCTCCTCACCGAGGAGCAGATCCACGAAAAGCTCGCCGAACTCGCGACACAGGTGGCCGCCGACTACGAGGGCCGCGACGTCGTCCTCGTGGGCGTTCTGAAGGGCGCGGTCATGGTCATGGCCGATTTCGCCCGTCACCTCCCCATCCACGTGTCGATGGACTGGATGGCCGTGTCGTCGTACGGCGCGAGCACGCGCTCGAGCGGTGTGGTGCAGATCCGCAAAGACCTCGACACCGACATCACGGGCAAGCACGTGCTGATCGTCGAGGACATCATCGACTCGGGCCTCACCCTCAGCTGGCTGCTCGAGAACTTCGCCTCGCGCGGTGCCGAGTCCGTCGAGGTGCTCGCGCTGCTCCGCAAGCCCGACGCCATGAAGGTCGAGGTCGACTGCCGGTACGTCGGCTTCGACATCCCCAACGACTTCGTCATCGGTTACGGGCTCGACTACGCCGAGCGCTACCGCAACCTCCGCGACGTCGCGGTGCTCGCGCCCCACGTCTACTCCTGACAGCGCCGCATCGGCGCGCCGCCGGGCGGGTGGCATCCCGAGCCTTGTACGCCCATGACGAACGCACAGGCCCGGCATAGTCCGCGGGCGTTAGCCTGTTGCGACCGCATTTCTGCGGAGGATCACGAAAGGGCTGGGCTCGCCCACCATGAATTTCAAGAAGATCACGCGAAATCCGATCATCTACGTTCTGCTGGTCGGTCTGCTCCTGGTCATCGGCTTCTCGCTCATCTCCAACTTGAGCGGTGCCCGCCAGGTCTCCACCAAGGAGGGCTTGGACCTGCTCAAGGGCGGCACCGTGAGCCAGGTCGTGACGAACGATCCTGATCAGCGCGTCGACCTCAAGCTGTCGCAGCCCTTCGAGGGCGCGAACGACGTGCAGTTCTACTTCAGCCAGGCCCGTGCGAACGAGGTCGCCAGCGCGATCGACGCGGCGAACCCGTCCGACGGCTTCAACGACGTCGTGCCGAAACCCAGCTGGTTCGACAGCATCCTCGGCCTGATGCTGCCGCTCGTGATCCTGGGTCTGCTCTTCTGGTGGCTGCTCTCCAGCGCTCAGGGCGGTGGCAGCAAGGTCATGCAGTTCGGCAAGTCGCGGGCCAAGCTCGTGACGAAGGAGACCCCCACCGTCAAGTTCCAGGACGTCGCCGGCTCCGACGAGGCGATCGAAGAACTCGACGAGATCAAGGAATTCCTCAAGGACCCGAAGAAGTTCGAAGAGGTCGGCGCCCGCATCCCGAAGGGCGTGCTGCTCTACGGCCCTCCCGGAACCGGCAAGACCCTGCTCGCCCGCGCCGTCGCGGGTGAGGCGGGCGTGCCGTTCTACTCGATCTCGGGCTCTGACTTCGTCGAGATGTTCGTCGGTGTCGGCGCGAGCCGCGTCCGCGACCTCTTCAACCAGGCCAAGGAGAGCTCCCCGGCCATCATCTTCATCGACGAGATCGACGCCGTCGGTCGCCACCGCGGCGCCGGTATGGGCGGCGGTCACGACGAGCGCGAGCAGACGCTGAACCAGATGCTTGTCGAGATGGACGGCTTCGACCCCAAGGTCAACGTCATCGTCATCGCGGCGACCAACCGCCCCGACATCCTCGACCCCGCCCTGCTGCGCCCGGGCCGCTTCGACCGTCAGATCGGGGTGGACGCGCCCGATCTGAAGGGTCGTCAGCGCATCCTCGAGGTGCACGGTCGCGGCAAGCCCCTCTCGGACTCGGTCGACCTCGAGGTCGTCGCCCGCAAGACGCCCGGCTTCACCGGTGCCGACCTCGCGAACGTGCTGAACGAGGCGGCGCTGCTCACCGCCCGCTCGAACGCGCAGCTCATCGACAACCGCGCCCTCGACGAGGCCATCGACCGCGTGATCGCGGGGCCCCAGCGCCGCACTCGCGTGATGAAGGATAAAGAGAAGCTCATCACGGCGTACCACGAGGGCGGTCACGCCCTTGCCGCGGCGGCGATGAACCACACCGACCCCGTCACGAAGGTCACGATCCTTCCGCGCGGCAAGGCGCTCGGGTACACGATGGTGCTTCCCCTCGACGACAAGTACTCCGTCACCCGCAACGAGCTGCAGGACCAGCTGACGTACGCGATGGGCGGCCGTGTGGCCGAAGAGATCGTCTTCCACGACCCCACCACGGGTGCCTCGAACGACATCGAGAAGGCGACGAGCATCGCTCGCAAGATGGTCACCGAGTACGGCATGACCAACGAGGTCGGCCCGGTCAAGCTCGGCGGCTCCTCGGGCGAGGTCTTCATGGGCCGCGACATGGGCCACGGCCGCGACTTTTCGGAGCGCATCGCCGAGCGTGTCGATGCGCAGGTGCGCGCGCTCATCGAGCAGGCTCACAACGAGGCCTACCAGGTCATCAACGACAACCGCGAGGTGCTCGATCGTCTCGCGTTGGCGCTGCTCGAGAAGGAGACCCTCGACCACAACGAGCTGGCCGAGATCTTCACCGACGTCAAGCGTCTGACGCCGCGGCCGCAGTGGCTGTCGTCGGGCGACCGGCCGGTGTCGGACCAGCCTCCCATCGAGGTGCCCCGCCGTCAGCAGCCCGCCGGCATCGCGGCATCCACCGAGGCGGAGGCGCAGGCCGCGACGAAGGCGCAGCCCCGTCCGAGCGGACAGACGCGCCCGGCTACCGCCTGAGGCTCCGTGGCCGTCGATCGTGAACGCGTCGCCGTCCTGGTGCGAGAGCTCCTGGAGGCGATCGGGGAGGACCCCGATCGCCCCGGGCTCCGCCAGACCCCGACCCGCGTGGCCGACTCCTGGGCCGAGTTCTTCGGGGGAGTGAATCAGGATGCCGGCGCTCCGCTGCAGCACACCATCTCGGTGTCGCGCGGGCCGGCGCCCGATACCCTCCCCTCGGGTGCCGTGATGCTGCGCGACATCGCTTTCCGGTCGATGTGCGAGCACCACCTGTTGCCGTTCCGCGGCCGCGCACACGTCGCCTACCTGCCCGGTGAAGAAGTGGTCGGCCTGGGAGCGCTGCCGCGCGTCATCGACATCCTCGCCGCCCGCCCGCAGGTGCAGGAGCGGCTGGGCGAGCAGGTCGCCGACACGATCGCCTCGGCCCTCGACGCGCGCGGTGTGCTCGTCGTCCTCGATGCCGTGCACGAGTGCGTCACGATGCGGGGCGGTCGGCAGCTCGACGCGTCGACCGTGACGATCGCCGCTCGCGGGGTGTACGGCGATCCGGTGGCCCGGGCCGAGCTCGTTGCGCTGATCGGGGCGCGCGCGTGACCCTCATCATGGGGATCGTCAATGTCACCCCCGACTCCTTCAGCGACGGCGGACGCTACCTCGACCCCGATGCGGCCCTCGCCCATGCCCGGCTCCTCCGCGAGCAGGGCGCCGAGATCCTCGACGTCGGCGGGGAGTCGACCCGGCCGGGCGCGGAGCGGGTCGCGCCGCGTGTGGAGCAGCAGCGCGTGCTGCCGGTCGTCGAGGCGCTGGCATCCGAGGGCTCGTTCGTGAGCATCGACACCATGAACGCCGCCACGGCGGTCGCCGCGGTGCGAGCCGGGGCCCGCCTGGTGAACGACGTCTCGGGAGGTCTCGCCGACCCCGACATGCTCGCCGCCGTCGCCGAGACCGAGGCGGAGATCGCGCTCGGTCACTGGCGTGGCCCGTCGACCGAGATGTACGCCCGAGCCGACTACGCGGACGTCGCCCGAGAGGTGTCGGACGAACTCGCCGAACGGGTCGAGGCGGCCCGTGCCGCGGGGATTGACCGGTCGCGACTGATCCTCGATCCGGGTATCGGCTTCGGCAAACGGGGGGTGCAGAACTGGCAGACGCTGCGCGCGCTGCCGCAGATCGCCGAGCTCGGGATCCGGGTGCTCGTAGGCACGAGTCGCAAGAGATTCCTCGCCGAGGTGATCGGCGACGACGCCGACCTGGCCCGCCGCGACCTCGCGACCGCCGTCACGAGCGCGCTGTCCGCCCGTTCCGGCGCGTGGGCCGTCCGCGTGCACGATGTACCGACCACCCGCGACGCGCTCGCCGTCGCCCGCGCTTGGGAGGCCTGATGGATGCCGATCGGATCACGCTGACGGGGGTGCGTGCCGTGGGGCACCACGGTGTCTACCCTGACGAGAAGCGCGACGGGCAGGAGTTCGTCGTCGACGCGACCCTGTTCCTCTCGCTTCGACGGGCGGCCGAGACCGACGACGTCGTCGACACGGTGCACTACGGCGAACTCGCCGAGCGTCTCGTCGAGATCGTCGAGGGCGACCCGGTCGACCTGCTCGAGACACTGGCGCAGCGGTTGGCGGACGCGGTCCTCACCGACGAGCGGGTGGATGCCGTCACCATCACCGTGCACAAACCGCAGGCGCCCATCACCGTGCCCTTCGGCGATGTGTCCGTGACCATCTCGAGGTCGCGGTCGTGAACGTGCGGTTGGCCCACGGGATCGACGGGGCCCCGCGCCCCACGCCCGCGCACGCGGTCGTCGCGCTGGGAGCCAACCTCGGCGACCGGCGCGAGACTCTCGAGGCCGCGGTGGAGGAGCTGCGGCGATTGACTCTCACGACGGACGTCCGCGTGTCCGAGCCGATCGACACGGTGGCCGTGACGCTGCAGGGCGAGGACGAGGACGCTCCCCGGTACCTGAACGCGGTGGCTGTCCTTGAGACGCGCCTGTCGCCGGAGGAGCTGCTGGCATCCCTCCACCGGATCGAGGCGCGGCACGGCCGCGTGCGCCGCGAGCGCTGGGGTGACCGCACCCTCGATCTCGACCTGATCGCCTATGGGGACGAGCGCATCGACCGGGACGATCTCGTCGTTCCGCACCCCCGCGCGCACGAACGCGAGTTCGTGCTCGCGCCGTGGCTCGACGTGGATCCGGATGCCGAGATCCCCGGGCGCGGACGCGTCGCCGACCTGCTCGACAGGCTGCGGGGAGGTGCCGAATGAAGCGCACGGGAGCCGGCATCCTCACGATCGCCGTCATCGTCGGCCTCGTCGTCGGGTTCTTGCTCGACACGTCGCTCACGGCGATGGGCCGGTCGACGTTCGTTCCGGCGGCGAGCCTGCCCACGATCCTGGCTTTGCTCGCCGCGGTCATCGTCGTGCTCGCCATCCCCGTGTTCCGGGCGACGCGGGGCCGGAACACGCGGCCGATCGATCCGTTCCGGGCGGTGCGCGTCGCGATGCTGGCGAAGGCGTCGTCCCTTCTCGGCGCGGCCGCGGCCGGATTCGCGGCGGGGTTGATCGCGTTCCTGGTGACCCGCCCCGTGGTGCCCTCGATAGGCTCGATGGGATCGATCATCGCGACGCTCGTGTGCGCGGTCATCCTCGTCGTCGCGGGACTCGTGGCCGAGCAGCTCTGCACCATCCGGAAGGACGACGATGACGACGCCCCAGGGAACACCCCCGCAGGACCCGTCGGGATCTGAGGGGCCCGAGACGGGGGCTTTGGCGGAAACCGGAGCGGAGCGTTCCGGCGCTCTTCGCGCGGATCGTCGCCCCGTCGCAGCTCATCCGGCCGCCGCTCTTCCTGATGGGGCCGATCCGGCTAATGCTGCTTCAGGTGACTCTGCTCCGGCTGACTCCGCTCCGGACGGCGCCGCTCCGGACGGCGCCGCTCCGGGTGAGATTGCTCCGGCTGACGCTGCTGCCACCGACGCTGCTCCCACCGACGCAGCTCCCACCGATGCTTCTGCTCAGGCAGACGGCGGTCGAGCGATCGATGCGAACGTGCGCGTCGACGGCACGTACGATCGCATCCTCGAACCCCGCTCGCCGCGCCGCTTGCCGCTCGGCGAGGGCACGTGGCATCAGCTGGCCCGCGCGTACGTCCGGGTGCAGCTCATCTCCCAGGGGGCGGTGTTCGCCCTGGTGCTGGTTGCAGCGGTCGCCGTTCAGGCGCTCACCGGTTTCGCGTGGCTGTGGATCCCCGCGGGGGTCATCCTGCTGGTCACCGCGATCGGGCTCGTCATCACCCCGCGCCAAGCGCGTTCCTTCGGTTATCAACTGCGTCGCGACGACCTCGTGTTCCGGCGAGGCATCCTCTGGCAGCGGGTGGTCGCCGTGCCGTACGGCCGGATGCAGCTCGTCGACATTACTCACGGTCCCCTCGACCGGGGCTTCGGCATCGCTCAACTCAAGCTCGTGACCGCGGCGGCGTCGACGGGTGTGACCATCCCCGGGCTCACCCAGGAGGCGGCCGAGAACCTGCGTGACACGCTGGTGGCCGTCGCGGAAACCCGCCGGACCGGACTGTGACCGATCCGGACACCGCGGGCTCTGTCCCCGCCCCGCCGCCTCCGCAGCGGACGGTCGTCCGCTCGCCGTACAGCGACGGAGAGTGGCATCGGCTCCATCCTCTGACGCCGTTGTTGCGCGGCGGACTGACGCTCCTCGTGATCATCGGCGTCATCGTGGCGAACCTGCGGGAGCGGCTCGTCGAGTGGGTCTTCCCGGTGTTCACCGATCTGCCCCCGGGGGCGATTCCTCCCGACCCGGTCGACTTCCTTCTCGCGAACAATCTGATCCTGATCGCCGCCGCTGCCGCGCTTGTCGTGCTCATCGTGCTGCTCGTGCTGTTCCGACTGTCGTGGCGCTTCCACACCCTGCGCATCGGCGAGGACGACGTCGAGGTGCGTTCGGGCGTGCTGTTCCGCACGCACCGTCGCGCACCTCTCGACCGCGTGCAGGGTGTGAACCTGACACGCCCGATGCTCGCGCGCCTGCTGGGGCTCGCCAAACTCGAGGTCGTCGGTGCGGGGCTCGATGCCAACGTGAAGCTGGAGTACCTCTCCGGCAAGGATGCTGAAGCCATCCGCGGCGACATCCTCCGTCTCGCATCGGGTCGGCGTCTCGCGGAAGCGCGGGCGGACTCCGGCGGGCGCTCCTCGCTCGCACGGCAGGCGGCGGCGGCCGTGGGCTCGGGCCTGCAGGGGTTCGTCGAGGGGGAGGACCTCTCCGACGCCGAGCCGGAGAGCATCGTGCGTCTTCCGTTCGGTCGGCTCGTGGCATCCCGTGTCCTGAGTGGATCGACGCTTGTCCTGATCGCGTTCGTCGTCGGCATCGTCGTTGCGGCGTCGGTGTCGACGCTGTGGCTGCTGTTCACGGTCGTTCCGATGTTCCTCGCCTTCGGGGCGTACTACGTGCGGTCTATCGCCCGGGGACTGCGGTACTCCATCGCCCCGACGGTCGACGGTGTCCGCGTGACCTTCGGTTTGTTCACGACGGTGTCCGAGGTCGTGCCGCCGGGCCGCGTGCACGCGATCGAGGTGCGACAGCCCCTGATGTGGCGTCCCTTCGGATGGTGGACGATCTCGGTCAACCGTCTCTCGGGGCGGTCCTCGACCGACACGAGCAACGATCAGCTGGCAGCGGTGCTGCCGATCGGCACGCGTGACGACGTCGAACGCGTTCTGCGCATCCTCGCCCCCGGTCTGTCGGTCGACGAATGGACACTGCTGTTCCGCGACGGCATCCTGGGTCCGGTGGACGATGACCCGTACGTGACGACCCCGAAGCGCGCCCGGTGGCTGCGCCCCCTGTCCTGGCGCCGCAACGGGGCGCTGCTGACCACCGACGCGCTGCTCCTGCGCCGCGGATGGGTGTGGCGTTCGCTGAGCGTCGTCCCCCTCGCGCGATTGCAGTCGATCGGATTGCACCAAGGGCCGCTCGCCCGCGCCACGGGCACCGCCACCCTCGTCGCCCACGTGATCGCCGGCACCGTGCAGACGTCGGTCGGCGTTCTCGACCGCGACGACGCGCTCACGCTGTTCGAGCGGACGGCTCGAGCAGGCGTCGACGCGGCGGCGATCGACCGCACCCACCGGTGGGCCGGATGAGCGCCGGGCGCGACGGACGCCTCGGCGTCGGCGTGATCGGGGCCGGACGCGTCGGACCTGTCGTCGCGGCGGCGCTGGCCGGCGCGGGCCACGCTCTGACGGGGATCACGTCGGGGTCCGATGACGACCGCGTCGAGGCCATTCTCCCGGGGCTGCCGGTGCTCGCGCCCGACGAGGTCGTCCGACGCAGCGAGCTCGTGGTCGTGGCCGTACCCCACGACCAGCTTCCGGGTCTGGTCGCGGGCCTCGCCGAGGTCGGCGCGTGGCAGCCCGGCCAACTGGTGCTGCACACCGACGCCGCGTACGGGGCGCGGGTGCTGGATCCCGCCGCCCGCAGCGGCGCCATTCCGTTGGCCATCCATCCCGCCATGGCCTTCACGGGGGTGTCGTCGATCGACCTGCGCCAGCTGGCCCAGTCGTATGCGGCCGTCACGGCCCCCGCTCCGGTGTTGCCGATCGCGCAGGCCCTCGCCGTCGAACTCGGGTGTGAACCGATCGTGGTCGCGGAGGACGATCGGGCGACGTACGCCGAGGCCATCGCGACGGCGACGGAGTTCTCGCGCTCGATCGTGCGCCAGTCTTCTGCTCTGCTCGCTCGCATCGGGGTCGACAACCCCGGCGCGTACCTGTCCGCGCTCGTCCGGTCGAGCGTCGACCAGGCGCTGGTCGAGGGCGGGCGCCGTGACGACCTCGACGGCACCGCTACGATCGACGGATGATCCGCACCCTCGAGGATCTGCGCACCCGACTCGGCGAGATCCGAGGCGCAGATCGATCGGTCCCCGGCCCGCGCGTCGCCCTGGTATCGACCCTGGGCGCCTTGCACGACGGTCACGTCGACCTCATCCGCGAAGCCCGTGACCTCGCCGACGTGGTCGTGGTGTCGACCTTCGTCAATCCGCTGCGCTTCCGCGCGGCCGCCGACACGGCGGCCTATCCCCGCTCGCCGGAGTCCGATGCGCGCGTGCTCGCCGACCTCGGCGTGGACGTCGTCTTCGCGCCCGAGGTCGAAGAGTTCCTTCCGGCGGGCACGGCCACGACGCGCGTCTCGGCGGGGGACATCGGGCTGCGCTACGAGGGGCGCGTGCGCCCGTTCTACTTCGACGGGGTGCTCACCGTCGAAGCGAAGCTCTTCCACCTCGTTCGCCCTGACGTCGCGGTGTACGGCGAGCGCGACCTCCAGCGGATCTTCCTCGTGCGTCGGATGGTGCGCGACCTCGACTTCTCGGTCGACATCGCGACGGTGCCGACCGTGCGCACCGACGACGGCCTGCCCGTATCGAGCCGCGTGGCTCTGCTCGACGCAGCGGATCGTCGCGCGGCGGCGGCTCTTCCGCGTGCGCTGGAGGCGGCGGCATCGAACTCCGACCTCGGGGTCGACGCGTGCATCGCGGCGGCCCAGTCGGCGCTCATGGGGGAGCAGCGCATCACGCTCGAATACCTCAGCGTGGTCGATCCCGAGACGTTCCTGCCCGTCGACGATGGGCACCGCGGTCGCGCGTTCGCACTCATCGCCGCCACCGTGGGCGGCCACCGCTTCATCGACAACGCCGAGATCTCGCTGCGCTGACGCCGGCCCGACGGGCGGCGACTCCGGGGCGGCCGGGGACGACGAATAGACTGGGGGAGACCCCGAGGAGCCTTCCTGATGACCGACGCGCCCGCGAACGACGCCGCCGAACCGACCGAAGACGAGGTCTTCGAACAGAAGGCGGTGCGTCTGGCCAAGCGCGAGCGCCTGCTCGCGGAACGCTCCGACGCCGCGGGCGGTCCGTATCCGGTCGCCGTCCCCGTCACCACGACGATTCCCGAGCTGCGCGCACGTTTCGGCGAACTCGAAGCCGGCGCCGAGACCGGTGAGACGGCCGGGGTGGCCGGCCGCGTGGTGTTCAGCCGCAACACCGGCAAGCTCTGCTTCGCGTCTCTGCAGTCCGGCGACGGCAGCCGCATCCAGGCCATGGTCTCGCTCGCGAGTGTGGGTGAGGAGTCGCTGCAGGCGTGGAAGGAGCTCGTCGACCTCGGCGATCACGTCTTCGTCTCGGGCGAGGTCATCTCGAGCCGCCGCGGCGAGCTGTCGATCATGGTCTCCGAGTGGACGATCGCGGCGAAGGCCGTACTGCCCCTGCCGAACCTCCACACCGAGCTCAGCGAAGAGAGCCGCGTCCGCAGTCGCTTCCTCGACCTGATCGTCCGCGACCGCGCGCGCGAGACGGTACTGGCGCGCGCGAAGGTGAACGCGAGCCTGCGTCGCACCTTCACCGAGCGCGATTTCGTCGAGGTCGAGACCCCCATGCTGCAGGTGCAGCACGGCGGCGCGAGTGCGCGTCCGTTCACGACGCACTCGAACGCCTTCGACACCGAGCTGTTCCTGCGCATCGCGCCCGAGCTCTATCTCAAGCGCGCCGTCGTGGGCGGTATCGACCGGGTCTACGAGATCAACCGCAACTTCCGCAACGAGGGGGCCGACACCACGCACAGCCCCGAGTTCGCGATGCTCGAGGCGTACCAGGCCTACACGGATTACAACGGCATCGCCGATCTGACCCAGACCCTGATCCAGGATGCCGCCATCGCGGTGGCCGGTTCGACCACGGTCACGTGGGCCGACGGCACGGAGTACGACCTGGGCGGCGAGTGGGACCGCATCTCGATGTACGACTCGTTGTCGGCGGCATCCGGTCGTCGGATCACCCCCGAGACCTCGCTCGACGAACTGCGAGCCCTCGGTGACGAGGCCGGCGTCGACGCCCCGCCCCAGGACACCCACGGCAAGTGGGTCGAAGAGCTGTGGGAGCACTTCGTCAAGGGCGGCCTGACACGGCCGACCTTCGTCATGGACTTCCCCGTCGACACCAGCCCCCTCGTCCGCGAGCACCGCTCGATCGCGGGGGTCGTCGAGAAGTGGGACCTCTACGTGCGCGGCTTCGAACTCGCGACCGGCTACTCCGAGCTCGTCGACCCCGTGATCCAGCGTCACCGCTTCACCGAGCAGGCGAAGCTCGCGGCGCGGGGCGACGTGGAGGCCATGCCGATCGACGAGGAGTTCCTGCGAGCCCTCGAGCACGGCATGCCCCCCACCGGCGGCATGGGCATGGGCATCGACCGCCTGCTCATGGCGATCACCGGACTGGGCATTCGCGAGACGATCCTGTTCCCGCTGGTGAAGTAGGACGCTCGAACACCCACTCCGGTAGGTGTCCGGCCTCGATGATGTCGAGCACGATGGCGCTCAGGCCGTGGTCCGCGTCGATCTCGATGGCCGTCTCGGCATAGAGGGCGGCGTGAGACGAGCGACCCGTCGCCCACGCGAGCCAGGCGCACGCCGACAGCGCACCGGGGCGACGCTCTCGGGGGAGGGCTGCGGCCACGAACCGGCAGAGTTCGAGCGCACGGCGCAGCCGGTCGGGGTCGGGATGGGCCCCCTCGCCCCACATCGGACGGGCGAGGCCCTCGGGAAACGGCGTGCCGCGGTGGTACGCCGTCTGCGCGTGCAGAGTGGCGTCCCCCGTGGCGAGGTCGGACGCCCACTGCATGAGCGCCACGTCGCGCAGTGCCGGGCGGGCGAGGCAGAAGGCGACGGCCGCGATCTGAGCGATATCGAGCTCGGATGGCGCCGTCGCCAGCGCATCTTCGAGGAGTACGGGCGGATCCGCGATCGCAGCGGCAGCGGGATGGGCCGCCGCGGCACGTGTGAGCACGGGGAGCGGGCGCCGTTCGTGAGCGCCGCCGAGCACGCGCTCGACCTTCCGCAGCGCGGAGAGCACGCGTCGCGAGAGCGCGGGATCGATTGGCGGCAGCTGGGCCGCGGCGAACTGGTCTTCGTCGAGGGAGGACCGGGGCTCGGCGGCCGGCGACGAGGTGATCTCGTCCAGCGGATGCGGATCGGAGGCCGAGGGGGACAGGTAGCTGTCCCATCCGTCCGTTCCGACGACGAGGGCGTCGACGACGCGAAGCCCGCAGATATCCGCCCGGGCGATGGCAGCGTCGACGAGCGGCCGGTGCGGCAGGGCCGGCACGTCGGCGAGGGCGTCATCGGTGTAGACGACGAGCGCCACGGCATCCGTCCGCGCGATCTTGCAGGCCATGCCGATGACCGTCGACGCGATGCTCTCGACCGATGCCGGTCGGGCGGCGGTGGGGAGATCGACGCGCATCGCGCCGAGCGAGCGGGACTCGGCGAACGGCACGAGCACGAGGCTCTCGCTCGGGGTGCATTCGAGCAGGCGCGGGACGAGGGCGAGGAACGACGCGGACGAGGTGACGGAGACGACGGTGGATGTCATGGCTCGAGGGTGGCGAAACGGGACGCCCGCGCGCGGGGCTCTATAGCTCGATCGTGGAGGAATGTCCGCATCGGCGGCCTGGGGAGGAGCCCCCGCAGACCGTGCGCTCAGCCAGCACGGGTATCCTCGACACCATGGACGAGACCTGGACCGCGATGTTGTGGGCGATTCTGCCGACCCTCGTGGTGTCGGTGGTCTTCTTCTTCATCCTCCGCAACGTCATCCGGATGGATCGCACCGAGCGCAAGGCCTACGCCCGCATCGAAGCGGAGGAGCGCGCCAAGCGCGGTCTGCCTCCCGTCGCGCGCACCGGCGACGGTCCCGCCGCCTGACAACCCTCCGGGCTCTGTCCGAGGCCGTCGCTACGCTGGGTCCACAACCCGTCCAGGAGGACCCGTGCTCAACGCCACGTTCGACGCGAGCTGGCTCGTCATCACGCTCTTCGTCGTCGACCTGGTGGTGCGCATCGCGGCGATCATCGTCGTCCCGCGCAACCGACGGCCTACCGCGGCGATGGCGTGGTTGCTCGCGATCTACTTCATCCCGTTCGTGGGTGTCTTCCTCTTCCTGCTGATCGGCAACCCGCGGCTGCCGCGCAAGCGTCGCCGCAAGCAGACGGCGATCAACCACTACATCCACGACACCAGTGCCTCTCTCGAGTTCGGCACCCTGCGCCCCAACGCCCCGCAGTGGTTCCGTGCGCTCGTCCAGCTCAACCGCAATCTGGGTGCCATGCCGATCGCGGGCGACAACGCCGCCACCCTGATCTCCGACTATCAGCGGAGCCTGGATGCCATGGCCGAGGCCATCCGGCGGGCTCAGCGCTACGTCCACGTCGAGTTCTACATCCTGCAGACCGACGACTCGACCGACAA
The DNA here is from genome assembly GCF_031455375.1 of Microbacterium sp. 1154. NCBI lineage: Bacteria > Bacillati > Actinomycetota > Actinomycetes > Micrococcales > Microbacteriaceae > Microbacterium > Microbacterium sp. 1154. The sequence continues at coordinate 994,876 of NZ_JAVDSN010000001.1, forward strand.
CTTCTTCCGCGCCCTCGAGGAAGCCGCGGAGCGCGGCGTCGTGGTGCGGGTCCTGCTCGATCACTGGGCGAACCGCGGCAAGCCGTTCTACAAGCAGACGCTTCGCCGCCTCGACGCGATGGGGGCCCACTGGCACCTCATGCTGCCCGTCCAGCCGCTGCGCGGCAGGTACCAGCGGCCCGACCTGCGCAACCACCGCAAGCTCCTCGTGATCGACGGCGACGTCGCGTACATGGGCTCGCAGAACGTCACGGACTCGTCGTACAACCTGCGCAAGAACATCCGCCGCGGTCTGCACTGGGTCGACCTCATGGTCCGCGTCGAAGGGCCCGTCGTCGCGAGCATCAACGCGGTCTTCCTCTCCGACTGGTACAGCGAGACCGACGAGACCCTCCGTGACGAGATCGACCTGTTCAGCGTGACGTCCGGCCCGGGCGATCTCGACTGCCAGGTCGTGCCCTCGGGCCCCGGGTTCGACTTCCAGAACAACCTCAAGTTGTTCCTCGGTCTGCTGTTCGCGGCGAAGGAACGCATCATCATCGTCAGTCCGTACTTCGTGCCCGACGAGGCGCTGCTGCTCGCGATCACGACCGCCTGTCAGCGCGGCGTCCACGTCGAGCTCTTCGTCTCTGAGGAGGGGGACCAGGCGATGGTCTATCACGCGCAGCGCAGCTACTACGAGGCCCTGCTGCACGCCGGCGTCACGATCTGGATGTACCGGAAGCCCTACATCCTGCACAGCAAGAGCGTCACGATCGACGACGAGGTCGCGGTCATCGGGTCGAGCAACATGGACATGCGATCGTTCGGTCTGAACCTCGAGGTGTCGCTCCTCGTGCGTGGCGAGGAGTTCGTGCGCGACATGCGCGGCGTCGAGGACGCCTACCGCACCCTGAGTCGCCAGCTGACGATCGAGGAGTGGCGCCGTCAACCGCTGCGCTCGACGATCCTCGACAACCTGGCCCGTCTCACCTCCGCGCTGCAGTGACGTGCCGCGGCATTCGCCGCCGGGATCCAGGATTCTCCGACATCATGAGTCAGAACTCGCCCCGGAGGTTCTCATGTCACGTCATCGTTTGTCCCTGATCGGAATGGTCGGCGCCGGCCTCGTCGTCGCCGGCGCTCTCGCCGGATGCGCCACAGGTGCGTCGTCGCCCTCGATGTCGGAGGGGATGACCTCGAGCCCGGATGCCGAGACCTCGGCGCCCTCCGTCGAGGTCGGGGCCGCCTGGGTCGACGGCGGTCGCTCGATCGCCGTCGTCACGACCGGAAGCTCCTCGTGCCCGCCGGTGCTCAGCGGTCAGCCGAGCGTCGCCGGAGACGCGGTCACGGTGCAGCTCGCGGAGTCGGCGCAACAGGAGTGCACCCGCGACATGGCTCCGCGGGCGACGCTCGTCGCCCTGCCCGCGGGTGTCGACCCGAGCAAGAACCTCGCCGTCACGGTGACGGGGGCGGCACAGGGGGAGGCGAACCTGGCGGGACTCGCGACCGCACCCGCCGCCCCGGCTGAGTTCTCGCCGTCCGCCGGGTGGGTCGATGATTCCCTGGTCGCGATCGTCACCTATGGCAGTTCGACGTGCGTCCCCTCCGTCGAGGCGGTCACCGCCGCGGGCTCCGATGTCGCCGTCCGATTCGCGACGCCGCCGGCCGACCAGATCTGCACGATGGATATCGCGCCGCGGGTGACTCTCGCCGACATCGGCCGTGAGGCCGGCTCGGGCGCCGTGTCGCTCGTCCTCTCCGGCGGCGGGGTCGAGGCGAGCACGCCCATCCCGGTGCTCGGCACGCGCTGACACCGGCGATCGGAACCGGCGTCACCGCTCCACGACGAGCAGGTCGCCGACCTCGCACTGCAGCACGCGGCAGATGGCGGACAGCGTCGAGTAGCGGATCGCGCGGGCGCGGTCGTTCTTCAGCACCGACAGGTTCACCACCGAGACGCCGACGAGCTCGCTGAGGCGCGTCAGCGTCATGCCCCGGGCCTCGAGGAGTTCGTCGAGGCGACAGTGGATGCCGGTGGGCCCGTCGTCGGAGGCGGCCGGGGTCATACAAGGCCTTCGGTGTCGCGCTGGAGGCGGTCGCCGACCGCGAACACCGTCCCCGCCAGGGCGACGACGAAAGCGACCGCGAAGAGGGCGAAGACGTCGACGGTGCCGACGACCGCGCGGTCGTAGGTGCCGTCGGACACCCGGGCGAGCGCGCCGTTCACGGCCATGTTGTGGAAGAACGGGACGAGGGACATCCCCGCGATGGCGACGATGCCGGCGGCCGTGACGAGGGCGGTGTGGCGGCGCGAGAAGATCCGCCCGCGAAGGATTCCGAAGCACAGGGCCAGCAGGAGCGTCACGACGGTCACCATCGCGGCGGCGAACACCACGTGGCTGATGATGAGGGCCGTCAAGGCCGCGGGCTGCAAGCTCGCCACCGTCACCGACGCGGAATCGAGCTGGACCGTCACCGACGCCCCGTCGGGGCCGATCGGTGCCTGCGCCTCGGTCGCCGCGAAGGGCGCGAGCAGGGTGATGTCGCGGTTGGGGAGGACCGCTGCGATATCGACCACCGCCTGCACGACGGAAGCGACCGCGAGGGCCACGCCTCCCAGGAGGAAGAGCACGAAGCCGACGGTATCGCCGCGCGAAAGGGCGCGCGCCTGGGCTCGAGGGGCTGTCATGGGTTGCTCCTTATCGAAGATCGTTGTTATTGATTTTCGATACGCTAACGAATATCGATGGGTTTGGCAACGCCGGGCGAACGGGCGGTATGCCCACGGCGAACACGGGGCTCTGGCATCCGACCGCTGGTTACTCTCGATGTACGGCGCGCGGAGGCGTGCCTGTCAGCCCATTTTTGGAGGGACTGAGGATGTTCGAAAGATTCACCGATCGTGCTCGTCGTGTGGTCGTGCTCGCCCAAGAAGAGGCGAAGATGCTGAACCACAACTACATCGGCACGGAGCACATCCTTCTGGGCCTCATCCACGAGGGTGAGGGCGTGGCTGCCAAGGCGCTGGAGTCGCTGGGCATCTCGCTCGATGCCGTCCGCGAGCAGGTGCAGGACATCATCGGCCAGGGTCAGCAGCAGCCGACCGGCCACATCCCCTTCACGCCCCGTGCGAAGAAGGTCCTCGAGCTGTCGTTGCGCGAAGCGCTGCAGCTCGGCCACAACTACATCGGAACCGAGCACATCCTGCTCGGTCTCATCCGCGAGGGCGAGGGCGTAGCCGCCCAGGTGCTCGTCAAGCTCGGCGCCGACCTCAACAAGGTGCGCCAGCAGGTCATCCAGCTGCTGTCGGGCTACCAGGGCAAGGAGCCCGCGGGTGTCGCCACCGGCGCCGGCGAGCAGCAGTCCTCGGCGGCGCAGGGCGGATCGGCCGTCCTCGACCAGTTCGGACGCAACCTCACCCAGGCCGCGCGCGACAACAAGCTCGACCCCGTGATCGGGCGCGAGAAAGAGATCGAGCGCGTGATGCAGATCCTCTCGCGTCGTTCGAAGAACAACCCGGTCCTCATCGGTGAGCCCGGCGTCGGCAAGACCGCCGTCGTCGAGGGTCTCGCGCAGGCGATCGTCAAGGGCGATGTCCCCGAGACGCTGAAGGACAAGCAGGTCTACTCGCTCGACCTCGGCTCGCTCATCGCCGGTTCCCGCTACCGCGGTGACTTCGAGGAGCGCCTGAAGAAGGTCACCAAGGAGATCCGCACGCGCGGCGACATCATCGTCTTCATCGACGAGATCCACACCCTCGTGGGTGCGGGTGCCGCCGAGGGCGCGATCGACGCGGCATCCATCCTCAAGCCGCTCCTCGCGCGCGGTGAGCTCCAGACCATCGGTGCCACCACTCTCGACGAGTACCGCAAGCACTTCGAGAAGGACGCCGCTCTCGAGCGCCGCTTCCAGCCGATCCAGGTCGCCGAGCCGAGCCTGCCCCACGCGATCAACATCCTGAAGGGGCTGCGCGACCGCTACGAGGCGCACCACAAGGTGCAGATCACCGACGGCGCGATCGTCGCCGCGGCGAACCTCGCCGACCGCTACATCAGCGATCGGTTCCTGCCCGACAAGGCCATCGACCTGATCGACGAGGCCGGCGCTCGCCTGCGTCTGTCGATTCTGTCGTCGCCCCCGGAGCTGCGGGAGTTCGACGAGAAGATCGCCAAGGTCCGCGAGCAGAAGGAGCTGGCCTCCGAGGAGCAGGACTTCGAGAAGGCCGCCTCGCTGCGCGACGAGGAGAAGTCCCTCCTCGCGGAGCGTCTGCGCCTCGAGAAGCAGTGGCGCTCGGGCGACGTCGCCTCGCACGCGGTGGTCGACGAGGGCCTGATCGCCGAGGTGCTCGCCCAGGCGACCGGCATCCCGGTCTTCAAGCTCACCGAAGAAGAGTCCAGCCGCCTCATGTTCATGGAGAAGGCGCTGCACCAGCGCGTCATCGGCCAGGAAGAGGCGATCGCGGCTCTTTCGCGGACGATCCGTCGTCAGCGTGCGGGACTGAAGGACCCGAAGCGCCCCTCGGGCTCGTTCATCTTCGCCGGCCCCACGGGTGTCGGAAAGACCGAGCTCGCCAAGGCGCTCGCCGAGTTCCTCTTCGACGACGAGGGCGCGCTGATCTCGCTCGACATGTCGGAGTTCGGTGAGAAGCACACCGTCTCGCGTCTGTTCGGTGCCCCTCCCGGATTCGTCGGCTTCGAAGAGGGCGGCCAGCTCACCGAGAAGGTGCGCCGCAAGCCGTTCTCGGTCGTGCTCTTCGACGAGATCGAGAAGGCCCACCCCGACATCTTCAACTCGCTGCTGCAGATCCTCGAAGAGGGGCGTCTGACCGATGGTCAGGGCCGCGTCATCGACTTCAAGAACACCGTGATCATCATGACCACGAACCTCGGTTCGTCGGCGATCGCCGGTGGCCCGGTCGGCTTCCAGGTCGAGGGCAGCGCGCAGACCTCGTACGAGCGGATGAAGGGCAAGGTCGACGAAGAGCTCAAGCGCCACTTCAAGCCCGAGTTCCTCAACCGCGTCGACGACGTCATCGTCTTCCCGCAGCTGAACAAGGAAGAGCTCCGTCAGATCGTCGGCCTCTTCGTCAAACGCCTGGCCGACCGTCTGCTCGACCGCGACATGACAGTGGAGCTGTCGGACGACGCGAAGGACAAGCTCATCGAGATCGGCTTCGACCCGACGCTCGGTGCCCGTCCCCTCCGCCGCGCCATGCAGCGTGAGGTCGAGGACCGCCTCAGCGAGAAGATCCTGCACGGCGAGCTCGAGTCGGGCGACCACGTCAAGGTCGGCGTCGAGAACGGACAGTTCTCGTTCGAGACCAGCCCCCGCGGCGAGAAGGTCGCGATCGGCGTCGGGACGGCGGGCGAGATCGCCGCCACCCCCGACACCCTCGCCGGCAACTGACACAGCGACGAAGAAGGGGCCCGGATGCCATGGCATCCGGGCCCCTTCTCTGTTCGCTCCAGCGGGGTCAGAACAGCTGGCGCGCGTTGGTCGCGGCGAGGTCGATGAGCTCATCGCCCCGGCCGGACAGGATCGTCCGAATCGCGTACAGGGTGAAGCCCTTGGCCTGTTCGAGGGTCACGGACGGGGGCATCGACAGCTCCTGCCGGGCCGTCTTCACCGACACGAGCGCCGGACCGGGGTGAGCGAGGGCCGCGGTGAGCGAGGTCTCGAGGTCCGCCGACTCGTCGACACGGAACGACCGGATGCCGATCGCCTCGGCGACCGCCGCGAAATCGGGGTTCCGCAGATCGGTGCCGTAGGTGACGAAGCCGGCGGCCTTCATCTCGAGCTCGACGAAGTTGAGCGAGGAGTTGTCGAAGACGACGGTCTTCACGGGGAGGTCGTTCTGGACGATCGTGATCAGTTCGCCGAGCAGCATCGCCAGACCGCCGTCGCCGGCCAGAGCCACGATCTGCCGGTCGGGGAAGGCCGCTTGCGCGCCGATCGCGTGCGACACGGCGTTCGCCATGGTCCCGTGCGCGAACGACCCGATGAGACGGCGCTCTCTCGTCATGGTGAGGTAGCGCGACGCCCACACCACGGGAGAGCCCACGTCGGGAATGAAGACCGCGTCGTCGGCGGCGAGACGGTCGAGCGTCCGTGCGACGAACTGGGGGTGCAGCGGCTTGCCGGCGGCGCTCGGCACCGCGAGATCGTCGAGCTTGGACCGGGTTGTCCGGTAGTGCGAACGCGCGTCGTCGGCGTGCCGCGTCGATCGTCCCTCGTTCAGCAGGGGAAGGAGTGCGCGGGCGGTGTCGCGCACGGTGCCGACCAGGCCGATGTCGACCGGGTGACGGCGTCCGAGCTGCTCGCCCCGGATATCGACCTGGATGTGCTTCGCACGGCTCGGGTAGAACTGCTGGTACGGGAAGTCCGTCCCGAGCATGAGGACGACATCAGCATCCTCCATCGCCCGGTACCCCGACGAGAACCCGAGCAGACCGGTCATTCCGACGTCGAACGGGTTCTCCCACTCGATGTGCTCCTTGCCACGCAGGGCGTGCACGACCGGGGCCTGCAGGCGGCGAGCCAGCTCGACCACCTCGTCGTGCGCGTCCGCGACACCCGCGCCGGCCAGGATGGTCACCTTCTCGGCCGCGTTCAGCACCTCGGCGGTGCGCCGCAACTCGTCGTCGGAGGGGGTGATGCGGGGAGTCGTGCGCGCGATCGTCGCGACGCGGTCGTTCTTGGCCTTGGCCAGCAGCACGTCGCCGGGGATCACGAGCACGGCGACGCCGCGCTTCTCGATCGCCTCGCGCATCGCGATCTCGAGCAGTCGAGGCATCTGCACGGGGTCGGCGACGTATTCGACGTACACGGAGCACTCGCGGAACAGCTCCTGCGGGTGCGTCTCTTGGAAGTACGTCGATCCGATCTCGGCGGTCGGGATGTGGGCGGCGATCGCGAGGACCGGCACCCTCGAGCGGTTCGCGTCGTAGAGGCCGTTGATGAGGTGCAGGTTGCCCGGGCCGCAGCTTCCCGCGCAGACGGTCAGCTCTCCCGTCAGCTCCGCCTCGGCCGAGGCGGCGAACGCGGCAGCCTCTTCGTGTCGCACGTGCATCCAGCGGATGTCGCCGTCTCGGCGGATGGCGTCGGTGAACCCGTTGAGCGAATCGCCGGGGAGGCCGTAGACACGCTGCACGCCGTGGTGGCGGAGGACGGAGACGATGTTTTCGGCAACAGTAGGCACGAAGCAGTCCTTTCATCGGAGATGGGGACGAATCGCGCGACCGCTCGTGACGATCGCGCGTCACCACGAATCACGCTACTCCCGTGCGTGTGGACTTCGCCTGCCGCGGCTGTGACCCGGCTATGGCGTCGAACGGTCCGGACACCCCGCAGGGATGCCGAGCCGAGCGGCGTACGCTGGGACGATGACTTCATCCGCGCCGTTCGTCGTCCGCCCCGCCGGAACCGCCGACGTCCGACGCATCCACGAACTGCTCGAGCCGTTCGTGCAGAAGCGCATCCTCCTGGGCAAAGACCTGGTCGTGCTCTACGGCTCGGTGCAGCAATTCGTCGTGGCCGAGGCCGACGGTGTCGTCATCGGGTGCGGCGCGCTGCACGTGATGTGGGAGGACCTCGGCGAGATCCGTACGCTCATCGTCCACGACGACTGGCTGCACCACGGCGTGGGTCGCGCCATCGTCGAGACGCTCGAGGACCGCGCGCGCGAGCTCGGCGTCTCGCGGCTGTTCTGCCTCACGTTCGAAGTGGACTTCTTCACCCGTCGCGGCTTCGCCGAGATCGGAGAGCAGGTCGTGGACCCCGACGTGTACTCGCAGCTCGTCCGCAGCCCCGACGAGGGCGTCGCGGAGTTCCTCGACCTCGCACACGTCAAGCCGAACACCCTGGGCAACACCCGGATGCTGAAGCAGCTGTGAGCCTGTACTCCTGAGCGTGCCGTGGCGCGAGCGCCCAGCCGCGCCGCCTACCCTGGAAGCATGACCGATGCCCCCCGTAGGCGGAGGCAGTCCCCGGCGGTCTACCGTCGTCGTCGTCTCGCCGCAGGGCTTCTCGCTCTGCTCGTGATCGGCCTCGTCGTGTGGCTCGTCGCGGCTCCCCCGTGGCGTGCCGCCCCCACCGCCGAGGCGACCTCCGCTCCCGCCGCGAGCACCCCCGCCGCCGCTGCGACGACGACCGCGCCGGTGGCATCCGACGCGCCCTCCGCGTCACCCTCCACTTCGCCCACTTCCACCGCGCCGGCGGGGCCCGTGGAGTGCACGGCGGCCGACATCACGGTCGCGGCGCTGTCGGACAAGAGCGAGTACGGCCAGGGCGAGAACCCGCAGCTGTCGATCAAGCTCACGAACACGAGCGCGAACCCCTGCACGATGAACGTCGGGACGAGCGCGCAATCGTTCACCGTGACGAGCGGTTCGGACGTGTGGTGGCGTTCGACGGACTGCCAGGCCGAGCCGAGCGACATGGAGGTGACGCTCGCGGCCGGTCAGGTCGTCACGAGCTCCGCACCCCTCACCTGGGACCGCACCCGCTCCTCGGTGAACTCCTGCGGCGGGGAGCGGCCCTACGCTCCCGGCGGGGGAGCGACGTACCACTTGAGCGTGTCCATCGGCGGCATCCCGTCGTCCGGCACGGCGTCGTTCATCCTGCGCTGAACATCACGAGGGGCGGATGCCGGTCGGCATCCGCCCCTCGTCGTTCCCGCGCTCAGGAGCCGGGGTTGTTCTTGAACACCTCGTCCTCCATGGCGTCATAGCCCTCTCGCTGCGGGTCGCCGTGCAGACCTCCGGACAGGGCGTACTCCTCCTCGGGGGAGAGCACGAGCCGGTGGCGACCGTAGAGCGCGAAGGCGATGAAGATCACGGCGTACACGACGATGATCGCCACGATCGCGAGCAGGTAGGTCGGGTTGAAGAGCAGGCCGAAGAACACGACCGCGGCGATGACGGCCGCCGAGTAGGCCCCGAACAGCCCCCACGGGCTCTTGTAGGGGCGCACCGCGTTCGGGAACTTCCGGCGCAGGATGATGAACGACACCATCTGCAGGAAGTAGGCCACCACCGCGCCCCACACGGCGATGTTCAGCACGATCGCGCCGGCGGGGCTGGCATCGCCACCGGCCGCCTGCACGACGACGAGCGCCACGAAACCCAGTGCCGCGCCGAACACGAGGGCGACCCAGGGCGTCTTGCGGGCACCGGTGAGCGACAACCAGCGCGGGTAGTATCCGGCCCGCGAGAGCGAGTACATGTTGCGGCCGTAGGCGAACATGATGCCCATGAGCGATGCCAGGAGCCCGACCAGGGCGAGCAGCGAGAGAAGGGCCGCGGCCTGATCTCCGACCATGGCGCGGAACCCGTCGAGCAGGGGTTCGAGCGAGCTTCCGGTGGCGTCGGCACCGAGGACGCCGGTGTTGAGGAACAGCACGATGAGGCCGGTCACGATGAGCGTGCCGCGCGCCCAGAGCCCGGCGCGGGGGATGTCGCGAGCGGGGTCGTGCGACTCCTCGGCCGCGAGGGGGAGCTCTTCGATACCCAGGAAGAACCACATCGCGAAGGGGAGTGCCAGCAGGATGGACCCGACGCCGAAGGGCAGGAACTCGGAGTTGCCGTCGGTGGGGGCGATGTTCCAGAGCGAGCTCCAGTCGAAGGCTCCGGTCATCAGCGACATCGCGCCGAAGACCACGATGATGCCGATCGAGATGACCGAGACGACGATCGCGAAGCCGAACGAGATGTTCGCGCCGGCGGCGTTCAGGGCGATGAACAGCGCGTAGAGGATGATCCACCACACGAACGAGGGGAGGCTGACCCCGGTCAACAGCTCGAGCGCCGAGTCGGCGTACTGCCCCGAGAAGTACACGACGACGGCGGTCGTGGCGACGTACTCGATGGTCTCGGCGAGGCCCGTCGCGAGGCCGCCCCACGGCCCCATCGCCGCCCGGGCGAACGAGTAGGCACCGCCGGTGTGCGGCATGGCGGCTGCCATCTCGCCGATCGAGAACGTCAGGCCGTAGTACATCACCACGAGGATGACGAAGGCGATGAGCATGCCGCCGAACCCGGCGAAGCCGATGCCGAAGTTCCAGCCCGAGAAGTCGCCCGAGATGACGGCGGCCACGGCGAGACCCCACAGGCCCCAGACGCCGGCCGAGCGTTTCAGCGTGCGTTTCTCGAAGTACGAGGCGTCGGTGGCCGTATAGGTGGCTCCGGCGACCTTTTTACGGGAATTGCTCGAGGTGGACATGGGACCTCCAGACGGATACGGACAGGCTTCGGGGTCGCCTTGCCCGAAATCATGGCCTTCTATTGGTCGACCTGTCTACCTTTGACGTGTAAGTTCCTCGTTACGTCCTTCGCACGAAGAGGCGCCGACACCGCGAGAGGGAGACCATGGCGGGCAATCTCAGCAGCGAAGAACTGGATGCCGCGATCGAGGCGGGCGAGATCGACACCGTCGTCGTGGCCTTCCCCGACGCGCAGGGTCGGCTCGTCGGCAAGCGGGTCGCCGCGCGTTTCTGGCGCGACGAGGTACGAGGGCACGGCGCCGAGGCGTGCAACTACCTGCTCTCGGTCGACGTCGACCTGAACACCGTCGACGGGTACGCGATGTCGAGCTGGGAGAAGGGCTACGGCGACATGCTGCTCGTGCCCGACCTCGAGACCCTTCGCACGATCCCGTGGCAGCCCGGAACGGCGCTCGTGTTCGCCGACCTCGCGTGGGGCGACCGTGCGCACGTGGCGCAGTCGCCGCGGGGCATCCTGAACGCTCAGCGCGCGCGCCTCGCCGAGCGCGGGCTCACCGCGTACGCCGGGACGGAGCTGGAGTTCATCGTCTTCGACGACTCGTTCCGCGACGCCTGGGCAAAGGGATACACGGGGCTCACCCCCTCGACCGACTACAACGTCGACTACAACCTGCTCGCCACGACGCGTCTCGAGCCGCTGCTGCGCGACATCCGTCTCGGCATGGACGGCGCCGGCATGTACTGCGAGGGCGTGAAGGGTGAGTGCAACTTCGGCCAGCAGGAGATCGCGTTCCGCTACGCCGAGGCGCTCGAGACCGCGGACAACCACACCCTGTACAAGAACGGCGCGAAAGAGATCGCCGACCGCCACGGCAAGTCGCTCACGTTCATGGCCAAGTTCAACGAGCGCGAGGGCAACAGCTGCCACATCCACCTCTCCGTGCGCGGTGACGACGGCTCTGCCGTGATGGCCGGCGAGCAGGAGCACGGGTTCAGCCCCCTGATGGGGCACTGGATCGCCGGCATCCTGGCCACCCTCCGCGAATTCACGCTGCTGTACGCCCCCACGATCAACTCGTACAAGCGGTACGCCAAGGGCTCCTTCGCCCCGACCGGGGTGGCCTGGGGCGTCGACAACCGCACGTGCGCCCTGCGCGTGGTCGGCCGCGGCTCGTCGCTGCGCGTGGAGAACCGCGTGCCCGGGGGAGACGTGAACCCCTACCTCGCGATCTCGGCGATCATCGCGGGCGGTCTGTACGGCATCGAGAACGAGCTGGAGCTTCCCGCGCCGCTCACCGGCAATGCGTACGACGCCGGCGTCGACACGCTCCCCACGACTCTGCGCGAGGCCGCGCGGCTCTTCAGCGAGTCGACGATCGCCCGCGCAGCCTTCGGCGACGATGTCGTCGAGCACTATCTGAACCAGGCGCGCATCGAGGTGGAAGCCTTCGACGCCGCCGTGACCGATTGGGAGCGGGTGCGTGGTTTCGAGCGCCTCTGATCCGAGCAGGACCCCCGTCGTCGGGCTGACGACCTATCTGGAGCGGGCGAAGCAGGGCGTCTGGGACGTCCGGGCATCCTTTCTGCCCCAGCAGTACTTCGACGCGGTGACCGCGTCGGGAGCCAGCGCGGTGCTGCTGCCCCCGCAGCCGCGTCCGGAGCAGGCCGCTGCGGCGGTGCTCGACGGGCTCGACGGTCTCATCCTCACCGGCGGCCTCGACGTGCAGCCCGAGCTGTACGGCGCCGAGCGCCACCCACTCACCGACCCCGCGCGCGCCGACCGCGACGCGTGGGAGCTCGCGCTGCTCGCGGGGGCGCGGGAGCGCGGCATCCCGGTCTTCGGCATCTGTCGGGGGCTCCAGCTGCTCAACGTCGCCCTCGGCGGCACGCTGCATCAGCACCTACCCGAGGCGCTCGGCACAGAGCGCTACCGGATCGGCGGCGGCGTCTTCGCCGAGAACGTCGTCGAGGTGGATGCCGGCACCCGGCTCGCCGGCCTCGTCGGCGCCGGAGCTCTCACCGTTCACAGCTACCACCACCAGGGCGTCGACCGGGTCGGTGACGGGCTTCGCGTGACCGCTCGCACCGACGACGGCCTTGTGCAGGCCGTCGAGACCGAGGGCGACGACTACCTCGTCGCCGTGCAGTGGCATCCCGAGGAGAACGCCGAGGATCGGCGGCTGTTCCTCGGGCTCGTCGCCGCGGCGGCCCGCTACCGGGCCACCCGCTTCGGGGCCGAGGCCTCCGTGGCCGAATCGCCGGCCCCCACCTCCGAGTTCCAGGGAGCCCCCGCATGAGCACCTTCACCGTCATCGACCCCTCGACCGGATCGGCCATCACTACGCTCGAACGGGCCGAGATCGACCAGGTGGATGCCGCCGTCGCCGACGCCGTGCGCGCGCAGCGCTCCTGGGCGGCACGAGCCCCCGTCGCCCGCGCCGACGCCCTGCGCGCGTTCGCCCGCGTCGTCGAGGCGCACGTCGAGGAGCTCGCCGCGCTCGAGGTGAAGAACTCCGGCCACCCGATCGGGTCGGCCCGGTGGGAGGCGCAACACGTCGCCCAGGTGCTCAACTACTACGCCGGTGCCCCCGAACGCCTGATCGGGTCGCAGATCCCCGTGGCCGGCGGGCTCGACGTCACCTACCACGAGCCCTACGGCGTGGTCGGCATCATCGTGCCGTGGAACTTCCCCATGACGATCGCCGCGTGGGGCTTCGCTCCGGCGCTCGCCGCGGGCAACGCGGTGGTGCTCAAGCCCGCCGAGCTGACCCCGCTCACCGCCATCCGCCTGGGAGAACTCGCCCTCGAGGCGGGGCTGCCCGAGGGGCTGTTCCAGGTCGTCGTCGGCTCGGGGTCGGTGGTCGGCCAGCGGTTCGTGTCGCACCCCGACGTGCACAAGGTCGTGTTCACCGGGTCGACCGAGGTCGGCACCGAGGTGGCCGCGGGGTGCGCGCGGATGCTCAAACCCGTGACGCTCGAGCTCGGCGGCAAGAGCGCGAACATCGTCTTCGCCGACGCCGACCTCGAGAAGGCCGCCGCGGGCGTCCCCGGCTCGGTGTTCGACAACGCCGGGCAGGACTGCTGCGCGCGCAGCCGCCTGCTCGTGCAGCGGAGCGTCTTCGACCGCTTCCTCGAGATGCTCGAACCCGCCGTCGCGGCGTGGAAGGTCGGCGACCCCGCGAGCGAGGACACGCAGATGGGGCCGCTCATCTCGGCATCCCACCGCTCCTCCGTCCAGGGGTTCCTCGACGGGGTCGACGTCGCATTCCGGGGGTCGGCGCCCGAGGGTGAGGGCTTCTGGTTCGCACCCGCCGTCGTGCTCGCGCAGCCCGGCGACCGGATCGCGCGCGACGAGGTCTTCGGTCCGGTCCTCGCCGTGCTGCCGTTCGACGACGAAGCGGATGCCATCCGCCTCGCCAACGACACCGCCTACGGTCTCGCCGGCTCGATCTGGACAGAGAGCCTGGGGCGCGGCATCCGGGTCTCCCGCGGCGTGCGCAGCGGCGTGCTATCGGTCAACTCGCACTCGTCGGTGCGGTACTCGACTCCGTTCGGCGGCATGAAGGCCTCGGGCCTCGGCCGCGAACTGGGCCCGGATGCCGCTGAGCACTTCACCGAGACGAAGAACGTCTTCTACGCCACCGAGTGACGCCCGCCCTTCACCCCTTGTCCCAGTTGTGACGCTCCTTCTCCCACCTCTGGCTGCTTCAGCGGCTCTGAACCAGCCATAAGAGGGACAAGGGTCAGCTCGAAAGGAACCACCGCCCATGACCATCGACCTCACCCAGCGCCTGCGCGACCGCGTCGCCATCGTCACCGGCGGTGCGAGCGGCATCGGCCTCGCCACCGCCCGCCGCTTCGCCGCCGAGGGAGCGCGCGTCGTGATCGCCGACCTCGACGAGACCACCGGTACGGCCGCCGCCGCCGAAGTCGGGGGTGTCTTCCGGCAGGTGAACGTCGCCGACGAGGCATCCGTCGACGCTCTTTTCGACGGCGTCGCCGCCGACCTCGGCAGCGTCGACATCGCGTTCAACAATGCCGGGATCTCGCCCGCCGACGACGATTCAATCGAGACGACCGAACTGCCCGCGTGGGACAGGGTGCAGGACGTCAACCTGAAGAGCGTGTACCTCTGCTCGCGCGCGGCCCTGCGGCACATGGTGCCCGCGGGCAGGGGCTCGATCATCAACACGGCGTCGTTCGTCGCGCTGCTCGGCTCGGCCACCTCGCAGATCTCGTACACCGCGTCGAAGGGCGGCGTGCTCGCGATGACCCGCGAGCTCGGCGTGCAGTTCGCGCGTCAGGGCATCCGCGTGAACGCCCTCTGCCCGGGACCGGTGAACACCCCGCTCCTGCAGGAACTGTTCGCGAAAGACCCCGAGCGCGCGCAGCGTCGACTCGTGCACGTGCCGATGGGCCGCTTCGCGGAGCCGGAAGAGATGGCCGCGAGCGTGGCGTTCCTGGCATCCGATGACGCCTCCTTCATCACCGCGACCGCCTTCGTGGTCGACGGGGGGATCACCAACGCCTACGTCACGCCCCTGTGAACCGGTGACGTGACAGGCTGAGAGGGTGACAGACGCGCCGCTCGACGACCTGCGCCGGGCCGTGTACCGGCCCGTGCGCAGCGGCAACGCGCTCGAGGACACCACGGCGCGCATCGTGCAGACCGTGCGGCTCGGGCTCGTCGCGCCGGGGGAGTCGCTCCCCGCGGAGCGCGAGCTCGCCGCGCTCTACGGGGTGAGCCGTGACACGGTCCGCGAGGCTCTGAAAGAGCTGTCGGATGCCGGGTGGCTCGAGACACGGCGAGGTCGCTACGGCGGCACGTTCGTCGTCGACCCCGTGCCCCGGCCGTCGCAGCCGGCGGTCGTGTCGGCCGCCGAGCTCGCCGACGTCATCGCCCTCCGGGGCGTCCTCGAACCGGGAGCGGCGTGGGCGGCGGCGGGGCGATCGCTGTCGGCCGAGGAACGGGACGTGCTGTGGGCGCGGCACGAAGCGGCCGCGCTCGCCGACGGGGAGGACTACCGCCGGCTCGACACGCTCCTGCACCTGACGATCGCGGAGTTTGCCGGCATCCCGTCTCTCGTCCCCCTCGTCGCCGACAACCGCGCGCGCGTGAATGCGTGGCTCGACACCTTCCCCCTGCTGCCGCGCAACATCGAGCACTCCACCTCGCAGCACGCCGCGGTGGTCTCGGCGATCCTGGCCGGCCGGCCGGATGCCGCCCACGCGGCCATGCGCGATCACCTCGCGGGGTCGGAGGCGCTGCTGCGGGGGTTCTTGGCGTAGGGCCTCGCGCGGGCTTCTCAGCGGAGGCGATTCGGTGAGCGGAGGATGCGTCCCGCGGCTTCCGTCCTCCGATCGGCGGATCCCCTCCCGTCGCGCAGTGCCGCGGGGGCGGGCTCGGCGCCGCGCGGATAGGCTCGGAGGATGGCCGCAGGCAAGAAGCGCAAGGGGAAGAAGCTCGACGTGGACTTCAAGAACACCGCGCTCACCGACGCCCTCCAGACCCAGGACATGGCGGCGATCGCCTTCGCCCTGCGCCACGGCCCCACGGTCGTGCCGCTCATGACCCCGGGCGACGCCGACAACCCCCTCAGCGTCGGAGAGGTGTGGACCTACCGCGACCCGAAC
Source organism: Microbacterium sp. 1154 (assembly GCF_031455375.1). Classification (NCBI taxonomy): domain Bacteria; kingdom Bacillati; phylum Actinomycetota; class Actinomycetes; order Micrococcales; family Microbacteriaceae; genus Microbacterium; species Microbacterium sp. 1154. Next base: position 1,010,711 of record NZ_JAVDSN010000001.1, read on the forward strand.
ACGGGGCAGGTCGCGCTGCTGCTCTTCAGCGACGCCGCGCACAAGCCCGAGACGCTGCCGCCCCACGTGGCCCTGCAATCGCCGCAGTGGCTGCGGACGTTCCTCGGAACGCACCAGGATGCCATCACCACGGTGTTCATCGACATCGCCGGGCCCCACCCGATCCAGGCATCGCCGGCCGACCTGATCGCCGCTCTCGACGCCTGAGACGCCCCCACGCGCGGGCTCGGTCCGCCCACGCCGAGACGGGATGTCTGGTCTGTCGTCGAGTGTCCAAAACACCCGGAGTGTTTCGAATTTTGTCCGGGTGTTTTGGACACTCGAACGACGGATGGGGCGCTCGCGCGGGGCGAATGGCCCGGGGTGAGGGGCGGAACTCGCGCGGGTGAAGAACGCGTGCAAGACTCGGGACCATGGAGTACCTGATCGCCGGTGCCGTGTGCGCCGCCGGACTAGTCATCCCCGCTGTGCTCGGCATGACGTCGCCGCACCGTCGTCGCCGGTCGGCGCCTCCCGGTCGCTGAGCCCCGCTCCACGTCTGAGGCGCTCGCGCCCGCATTCTGGGCCCGTGCCGACGAGCCCCGGTATGGATGCGCTGACGATCCTCGGTTCTGAGCGGGCGGACGAGCCCTGGTATGGGTGCGCCGGCGGGCGTCCGTTCTGGGCGGGCTGAAGAGCCCCGGGTACGGGTGCGCCCACGAGCGCCCGTTCTGGGCGGGCTGAAGAGCCCCGGTATGAGTGCGCCGCCGAGCCCCCGTTCTGAGCGAACTGACGAGGCTGTAGTCGAGCCCTGGTCGCGTCACGCCGACGAGTCTGTGTCAGAACCCCGGTTCGCTGTCGTCACGCGGGATGCCGCGCACCTGCAGTTCGTTGAGGGCCTGCGCGAGCTTGCGGGAGGAGGCGTCGAGGACGGTGTGGTACCCGAGTCGCTGGGCCTCGGACGCGCGCTGCGCGGCCTGCGTGACGTTGCGGATCTCGCCCGTCAGGGTGAGTTCGCCGATCGCGGCGAGGCGCTTCGAGACCTTGCGGTTCTTGACGGCGTTGGCCACGGCGATCGCGATCGCGAGGTCGGCGGCCGGCTCGACCAGGCGCACACCGCCGACGGTGGAGACGTAGACGTCGCGGTCGGAGAGCGTGAGGCCCATGCGGCTCTCGAGGACGGCGAGCACCATCGCCACGCGCGACGAGTCGACGCCGTTCACGATGCGCCGGGGGTTCGGTGCCGTCTGGCGTACCGCCAGCGCCTGGATCTCGACGGGGAGGGCGCGGCGGCCCTCCATCGCGATGGTCACGCACGTGCCCGGCTCTGGTTCGCCATGGCCGAGGAACAGGGCGCTCGGGTCGGCCACCTCGGCGATGCCGGTGCCCGTCATGTCGAAGCAGCCGACTTCGTCGGTGGGGCCGAAGCGGTTCTTGAGGGCCCGCACGAACCGGAGTGACGTCTGTCGGTCGCCCTCGAAGTGGCAGACGACATCGACCAGGTGCTCGAGGATGCGCGGTCCTGCGATAGAGCCGTCTTTCGTGACATGACCGACGAGGATCACCGGCAGCCCGCGTTCTTTGGCCACCCGGATGAGCGCCGAGGCGACCTCGCGCACCTGAGCCGGCTGGCCCGCCGCGCCGTCGCTGTGGGCGGACGACACCGTCTGTACGGAGTCGACGATGAGCAGCCCCGGTTCGACCTGGTCGATGTGTCCGAGGATGGTGGCCAGGTCGGTCTCGGCGGCGAGGAAGAGCTCGTCGTGCAGGGCGCCGGTGCGCTCGGCGCGGAGGCGCACCTGGGCCGCGGACTCCTCGCCGCTGGCGTACAGCACGCGTCGTCCCGCGCGGGCGCTCTGCGCGGCCACCTCGAGCAGCAGGGTGGACTTGCCGACACCGGGCTCTCCGCTCAGCAGGATCGCCGCGCCGGGCACGATGCCCCCGCCGAGCACGCGGTCGAATTCGCCGACGCCGCTCGTGCGACGTGGGGCGTCTTGCGTGTCGATCTCGGTGATGCGCCGTGCCGCCCGCGCGGCCCCGGGAGCGACGGGAACGATCGACCGGACGATCCCGGTCTGCTCCGCGGCCTCGACCACCGTGCCCCACGACTGGCACTCGCCGCAGCGACCGACCCACTTCAGCGTCGTCCACCCGCACTCGGTGCACCGGTAGGGAGCGGGGGCTGCAGCGGGACGACGGGATGCCATGTGCTCAGGCTACGCGGGGCCTCCGACATCGCTGCGTCGGGGTGCCGGCATCCGGGATCCGTTCAGTCGCGGAGAGACTCGGTGACTGTCGTCAGGGCGTCGGCGGAGCGGCGCAGCAGAGACAGCTCGGCGTCGGAGAAGGGCGTGCCCGCCAGGGGGACGGCGCCGCGGGCCGACACGATCGAGGGGACCGACAGGGCCATGCCGTCGATGCCGTGGAAGCCCTGCAACACGGTGCTGACTGGCAGGATCGCGTGCTCGTCGCGCAGGATCGCCTCGACGATGCGGGCGCTCGAGAGGCCGATCGCGTAATTCGTTGCTCCCTTGCCCTTGATCACCTTGTACGCGGCGTCGCGGACGTCGATGGCGATGGCATCCAACTGCTCCCGGTCGAAGCGCGTGCCGTCGGGAAGCTCGAACTCCGTGATCGGCACGGAGCCGATCGTCGCGGTCGACCACAGCGGGAACTCGGTGTCGCCGTGCTCGCCGACGATCCAGGCGTGCACGCTCGAGGTGGCGACCCCCGCACGCTGGGCGAGCTTCCACCGCAGGCGGGACGTGTCGAGCACCGTGCCCGAGGCGAAGATGCGGCGGCTGGGCAGGCCCGTCGCCTCTTGCGCGAGCACCGTCAACACATCGCACGGGTTCGTCACGACGACGTAGACCGCGTTCGGGGCGACCTCGAGCAGCTTCGGCATCATGTCGCGGATGATCGCGGCGTTCGTCGCGGCGAGCTCGGTGCGCGTCTGACCCGGGTTCTGCTTGGCGCCGGCGGTGATGACGACCACGTGCGAGCCCTCAGCCACCGACACGTCACTGCCGCCGGTGATGTCGCTCGACCCGGTGAACTGCGTGCCGTGCGCGAGGTCGAGCACCTCGGCCTCGACCTTCTCGGCAGCGATGTCGTAGAGCGCGACGTGCCGAGCCGACCCGCGGATCAGGGCGGCGTACGCGACGCTCGCGCCCACGCTGCCTGCGCCCACGACCGTCAGCTTCGAGTTCTCGATCACGCTCATGGCTCGATCCTGGCAGCGGGGGAGGGCGGCTTCCAGCGGGGTCGTTCGACGGTGGATGAACGGATGCCGGGGGTCGCGGTTCGCGGCTCGCGGCGGGCGCGGAGAGGCGTGCGCGGAGGGGCGTACGTATCTCCTGAGTTCTCGGGTGGAGCGGTGCGGTGGCCGGTGTGCCGCGCTCCGGAGATCCGGGGTGGGGTGGCCCGCGTCGGGACAGGGATCAGGGCGAGGCGCCCGGATCTCCGGAGTTCGGTACGCCCGGTGGCGGCCGCGGCGACTGCTGACGGCCGCCGATTCGCGGCATCCGGGGTTCTGTCGTAAGCTATTCGGCGGTGACGTGTCCGAGCGGCCGAAGGTGCAACACTCGAAATGTTGTGTAGGTTCACCCCTACCGTGGGTTCAAATCCCACCGTCACCGCCATGGAAGCCCCCGAGAAATCGGGGGTTTTTCCGTTTCCGGAGCGTGGTGCAGAGCATCGGGGTACGCACACCCCGGGCCCGTTCGTCGCCCAGGTGAAACCGGTTCGTTTTCGGTACAGTCCGTGTATGACCCTCGCACGGCGCCCCTCACTCGACGAGATCGCCGAGTGGGTCAAAGATTTCGAGGCGCAGGGGATTCCCGCTCTGGGACGCCCTCGCGTCCTGCCGCAGGATGACGCCGACGACGAAGACGCGTTCGTCGTCATCGTCCACCTCGAGCACGTCGCGGCTGCCGTCTATCTGCAGCTCGACGACGATCTGCGATGGATTGCCACACTCACTCAGCGCCCCACCGATTTCACCGGAACCTCCCTCGATCTCATCGGGCTCGGGGCCGAAGTCGAAGCCGCGGGACACCTCTGCGCCTACCTCCAGCGACGCACCCACGCGGGATCAGTCCAACCCAGATAGTTATCTCGGACCGCGCTGTTCCGCATCCCGGTCGAGCGATGAACGCCCTCCCCGGCGCAGGGCGGACGGGGTTACAGGATCGGCTTGCCGCCGGTCACCGCGACGCGGGCGCCGGAGACGTAGCTGGCCTCATCCGAGGCGAGCAGAACGTAAACCGGGCGAGCTCGGCCGGCTGCCCCGGTCGTCCCAGCGGAACCTGTTCGCCGAAGCTCTCGACCTTCTCGGCGGGCATCGTCGCGGGGATGAGCGGAGTCCACACCAGACCCGGCGCCACGCTGTTGGCCCGGATGTCCCGTTCTCCGAGCAACGGGGCCAGAGAAGCGGTCATGTCGGCGATCGCCGCCTTCGTCGCAGCGTAGGGGAGCAGCTGCGGTGACGGCATGTTGGAGTTGACCGAGCTGTCGGTGCACCTCCCGCGCCGGCCTGCCACGATGAGTCCATGCCCGTCATCGAGTCCCGCTGCGTCGTTCCCGTCGAGGTCGACGTCGCGTTCGCCGTGTCCCAGACCACCGGCGAGGCCCGCAAGCGCTGGGATCCGTTCATCCGTCGGCAGCATTTCGTCGACGGTGCGACCGCACCGGGCAAAGGTGTGCGGACCTTCACGGTGCAGCGCTTCGGATTTCGGATGGAGAGCGAATACGTCTCGTACAACCCGCCGTCGAACGTCGGCATGAAGATGACGAAGGGTTCCTGGTTCTTCGAGCGTCTCGCGGGCGGATGGAAGTTCACCCCCGTCGCCGACGACCCGAGCAGCACCCTCGCCGTGTGGCGGTACAACTTCGCGTGCCGCCCGCGGTGGCTGGCGCCGCTCGCCGAACGAATCGGCGTCGTCGTGCTGCAGCGCGACATGGACCGGCGCATCCGGGGCTTCGCGAGAGGATGCTCCGACCCTTTCGTCCTCGCGGCGGTGCGCTGAGCGGCTCCTCGCACGGCGCCCCCGGGGGGCGCTCCGTGACGCCGAGGACGAAGACGGAGATCGACGCCGCGAGACACGTCGCCGGCTGCTCGTTACACAGCCGCGCCCGCGCCCCGATAGTAGGGGCGCGCCCCTGTGGTGCATGAGCCACTGACCCGTGACGTCCTCGCCTCGTTCGATCGGAGCTTCCGCATGACCGCCCCCGCGCGCCGGACGCACCCGGTCTCGACCCTCCCGGTCTTCGACCTGCGAACCGGTGATGTCGTGGTCGGCACCGATTCGGAGATCGTCGAGATAGAGGCGGAGACCCCGTGGACGCGCCGTATCGCGGAGCGTCACCCCTCAGGACAGATCACCCGCTTCACCTACGACTGCGCGGACGAACTGACGGTGTACCGACGACCGGTGGTCCCGCCCCCGGTGCCCACCGCGGCCGTCGAAGCCGTCGCCCCGCACCCTGCCGCTCTCCGTTGCCCACGCTGCGCGAGCGAACGCGCCTTCGTGGTCCAGGTCACCGTCGAGGTGGTGCTCGGCGGCGATCTCGACATCATCGAGCCGGCGAGCTCACCCGCCGATCATGCCCTCGGCCGCATCATCGACCCGCGGGACGGGCTGCGCGGAGACGAATCCGTGCAGTGTCAACAAGACCGGGGCGGCTGCGGGCACCGCGGCTCCGTCGGACAGTTCCGCGTCCCCGCGGAGGGTGCGGCGCGGAAAGGCTGACGCAGCCGCCTGGCTACGCTCGATCCATGGACGACGACGCGCCCCCGGCCGCGCGGTCGCGCGAGATCCTCCGCCACCCGGCTTTCGCGTTCTTCTGGACCGCGACGACGCTCCGCGCCTTCGGTTCGACGATCGCCGGGGTCGCCTTCCAGGTGCTCATCGTCACGGTGGTCGAGGCGACGCCGGTGCAGGTCGGCATCCTGAATGCCCTCAGCGTCGTGCCGTACCTGTTCCTCGGCCTCGTCGTCGGGGCGTGGATGGACCGCTGGCGACGGCAGCGGGCGCTCGTGGTCACCACGATCGGCCGGGCGCTGGTGCTCGCGCTCGTTCCCATCCTCGTGGTGACGGGCGTCCTCGACTTCTGGGCGTTGGCGGCCGTCACCCTCGTACTGGGCGTGCTCACCCTGTTCGGGGATTCCGCCGCGCAACCTCTGCTGCCCCGCCTCGTGCCGAGAGCGTCGCTCCCTGCGGCGAACGCACGGCTCGGCCAAAGTCAGACCGTCGCGCAGACGGCGGGACCGGCCATCGGCGGTGCCCTCCTCTCGCTCGTCGGGGTGCCGATCCTCTTCGTGATCGATGCCGTCATCGCCGCGATCGCGGCTGTGCTGCAGTCGCGGATCGTGGTGTCCGAGGCGAAGGCGCCGTCCCGGGCCGCCGGTCGACACGTGGGGCACGAGATCGCGCAGGGCCTGCGCTACACCTATCGCCATCCGACGCTGCGGCCGCTCGCGATCTCGATCCACGTCTGGTTCCTGGGCAACAGCATGGTGGCGACCGCCTTCGTCGTCTTCGTGCTGCGCGAACTCGCGCTCCCCGCGTGGGCGTACGGTGTCGCTCTGGGCCTCGGGGGAGTGGGCGGTTTCACCGGCGCGGTGGTCGCCCCACGTCTCGGCGTTCGGTTCGGGGCGGGCCGCGCCATCCTGCTCGGGCGCGTTCTCGTCGTCCTGCCCTGGGCCGCTCTGGCCCTCGTCCCGCTCAGCCCCGGAAGCGGCGTCGGGGTGGTCCTCGTCGTCGTCTCGGCCGCGCAGTTCGTCTACGGACTCGCCATGGGAATCGAGGATACGAACGACATCTCCTACCGGCAGGCCGTCGCGCCCGATCGCATCCAGGGGCGGATGAACGCGACCATCCGTACCGTGAACCGCAGTGTCTTCTTCGTCGGAGCGTTGATGGCGGGCGTGCTCATGACCCCGCTCGGTCTTCCGGCGACGCTCGGCATCGGCGCGGGACTGTTCGTGCTCGCTGCGCTGGTCATCGCCCTCTCACCGCTGCGCAGCGCGCGCCACGGCGGCGCTTCGCGCGGCTGATCACCGCGAACCCGCCGCCCGGGCGGATCACACCCGCGGCTGCTGCTGCGTGATGCAGTGGATGCCGCCGCCTCGGTCGAAGATGGGGCGCGAGTCGACCGTGACCACACGCCGACCGGGGTAGGCGTCGGCGATGAGCTCGCGAGCGCGCGCATCGGCCAGGTCGTCGCCGAAGCCGCACAGCACGACGCCGTCGTTGGTGACGAGGTGGTTGATGTAACTCCAGTCGAGCCATCCCTCGTCGTCGCGAAGGGCGGAGGGAGCCGGGATGCCGGTGATGGCGACGTTGCGGCCTCGCTCGGCGAACGCGGTCTCGAGTTCGCGCCGCACGAGACGCGACACCTCGAAGTCGGGGTGGGAGGCGTCCGTCTGCTCGTGGATCAGAACGTGCTCGGGTGAGGCGAAAGTCGCCACGATGTCGACGTGCCCGTTCGTGCCGAGGTCGTCGTAGTCGCGGGTCAGACCGCGCGAGAGCCAGATGGCATCCGTCGCTCCGATCGTCCGGGTCATCTCGGCCTCGACGCGGGCGCGGTCGGCGAAGGGATTGCGGCGCGGGTCGAGCTGCACGGTCTCGGTGAGCAAGACGGTGCCGGTGCCGTCGACGTGCAGGCCGCCGCCCTCGGCGACCAGGAGCGACTCGATGCGCTCGGAGCCCGCGTGTTCCGCGACGACGCGGGCGATGCCGGCGGACTTCTGCCACTCGGCCCAGTCCGGCGCCCCCCACCCGTTGAAGATCCAGTCGACGGCGCCGAGGACACCCGGGCGGTCGGGGTCGACGACGAAGGTGGGGCCGACGTCGCGCATCCAGAACTCGTCGAGCGGGGCTTCGACGATGTCGATCGCGGAGTCGAGCATGCGCCGAGCGCGGGTCATCTCGGTGGGGTCGACGACCATCGTGACCGGCTCGAACTGCTGCACCGCGTGAGCGACGTCGGTCCAGGCCTGATATCCCTGCTCGCGGAACTCCGCGCCCTCGCCGAGGGTGATGCCTTCGCGGGGGAACGCCATCCAGGTGCGCTCGTGCGGGGCGGATTCTGCGGGCATGCGCCACATGTCGTGTTCCTTCGGGAGTGGGGTCTCAGAGCGGGGAGCCGGCGGTGGTAGCGAGGTCTCCGGCGACCACACCGTCGTCATCGCGGACGACCACGACGACGAGGGGTCCATAGGGGGCGATCCACGGGCTCACCGCGGTCCGGTGGGGCGCGCTCGCGACACGGGCCGTGCCGCTGAGGCTGTCGCCGTTCACGGTGGTCTCGACGCGGACTCCGTCGACGTACGCGGCATGGTCGTGTGCCGGGCCCCCGCTGACCGTCGCGGCAAACCGCACCACGATCTCGTCGCCGTCGTTCCGAGCCTCGACGGTGTCGATGGCCACGCGCAGTTCACCCGCGCCGACGGGGCGTGGCGCGGCGAAGACGGTCTCGTCCGGCAGCGCCGGGGTGCGGGGCGGCATTGTGCGGCGCTCGCCGAGGGCGGTGATGGCGCTGCCCAGCTGCACGAGCCGCGCATCGCTGTACGCCGGCCCGGCGATGGTCAAGCCCACCGGCATCCCGGTGTCGTCCATCGTGCCCATCGGGACGGTGACGGTCGGGATGCCGAGATGGCGGGGTATGAGGTTGCCGTTGGACACCCAGACGCCGTTGCGCCACGCGACATCGGCCGAGGCGGGGTTCACGTCGGCGTCGGCGGGACCCACGTCGGACTGCGTGGGGAAGAGGACAGCGTCGAAGCCCTCGGCCTCGAGCCAGTCCTCGAAGTCGACCTTCCGCGTGTGCTCGAGCCCGCGCAGACCCGCTTCGAGACTGGGGACGGCGCGCCAATCGGGCTCCCACTCGCGCGCCCGGGTCACGTACTCGCCGATGTCGTACGAGATGTCGTAGTGGTGGATGCCGTAACGATCGGTGAGGGCGCCCGGGGGGTGCGGGAAGATGCGTGCGGCCTCCACGTCGGCGAGACGGTTCAGCGCGGGATCGCCGTTCTGGCGCAGGAAGGCGTCCATGGCCCACACCGCGAGGTCTCCCACCTCGTCGTCGAGGAACTCGCGCGAAACGAAGCCGCGGTCGACGAAATCCTCGTCGCCCGGGTGGAGCTTCTCGTAGCGGTCGACGACGGGGAAGTCGGTCTCGACGATCTCGGCGCCCGCGGCCTCGAGGTCGGCCCGCAGCCCGGTCCAGAGTCGCAGGATGCTGTCACGCGTGACGATGGGCGAGGCGTTGTCGGGGTCGCCGTTGACGTAGATGCGCGGAACGGCCAGGCGGAGTCCCGCGAGGGGCAGCGCTTCGAGCCCGGCGAAGGACGCGGGGCGCACCTCGGACGGGCGGGGCATCTCGATCCACGGCTGCGAGTGCCACAGGTCTCCCTCGGTCACCGGGTCGTCGGCGACGACGGCATCGAGCACGACGCGAAGATCGTCCATCGACCGCGTGTGCGGCACGACCACGTCCATCGTCGGGACGAGCGGCCAGTTCCCTCGGACGGAGATGACCCCGCGCGACGGGGTGTAGGCGACGAGCGCGTTGTGCGAGGCGGGCGCGCGGCCCGACGACCACGTCTCTTCGCCGAGCCCGAAGGCGGCGAAGCTGGCCGCGGTGGCGGTACCCGATCCGTTCGAGGAGCCCGATCCGAACGCCGACGACAGGAAAGCGGCGTTGTACGGCGATTCGGCGCGCCCGTACACGCCGCGCTGCATGCCGCCGGCGGCCATCGGCGGCATGTTGGTCAGGCCGAGGAACACCGCCCCTGCGGCGCGGAGCCGCTCGATCGCGAAGGCGTCGTCGCCCGCGACCAGGTCGACGAACGCGGGGGAGCCCGCGGCCACGGTCAGTCCGGTGACGCGGTAGCTGTCCTTCGCGGTGAACGGGATGCCGTCGAGCGGGCCGCGTGCCTGACCTCGGGCACGGCGCTGGTCGGCGTCGCGGGCTTCGGCGAAGGCGCCCGGGTTGAGGACGGGAACGGCGTTGAGGCGGATGCCGGCGCGGTCGTACGCCGCGATGCGGTTGAGGTAGCGGGCCACGAGCTCGACGCTCGTGACGGTTGCGGAGGCGAGGGCGGCGCGCAGGGCGGCGACGTCGGCTTCGACGACGGTGAAGTCCTCGGTGGTCATGGCGGTAAACATACACCGTTTGTTTTACGTGTGCGAGAGTGGGTTCCGAGCTTGCACCCGTAGGCTCTCACCGACCCGGGAGGCCGCCATCGCGAGACCGCACACGCCGCTGTTGAGCCGCGAACTGATCGCGCGCACGGCCCTCGCCCTGGTCGATCGGCACGGCCCGGACGGCGCCAGCATCCGCCGTGTCGCCGCGCGCCTCGGCGTCAACCCGGCATCGCTGTACAACCACGTCCCCCACCGCGCGGCGATGATCGAGGACGTCCGCGCGCTCGTCTCGGCGCCCATCGACTCGCAACCGCTCCGGGATCTGCCGTGGGAGGACGCGCTCCGCGCGTGGGGGCGGTCGTATCGTCGCGCGTTCGCCCGGCACCCGCGCGTCGTGCCGCTGCTCATGACGGAGCGAGCCTCGGCCCCCGTCCTCCTGGCGCAGTACGAGGACTTCGCGGCGGCCGCGGAAGCCGCCGGGTGGACCCTGCGTGAGGTCATCCCGCTGCTGACCGCCTTCGAGTCGTTCATCCTCGGCAGCGTCCTCGACATGTCGGGGCCGGCCGTGGTGTTCGACCCGACCGGGCAAGAAGAGGCCTTCCCGCGGTTCTCGGCGGCCTTCGCGACCCTCGCCGACGAAGACCCCGAGGACCCCGTGGCCACGCGCGCCTTCGAGTTGGGACTCGACATGCTCATCGCCTCCGCGCGGCCCCGGTAACACCGAACCCCCGGCCGCGCTCGAGGCAAGTCCTCCCCGGAGGGGATTGCGACCTGGGACGATCTCGGAATGGATGCCACCACCGACGAGCCCGCGATCCTCCCCGACCGGCCGCGCACAGACGCGCGCCGCCCGGTCGCTCTGATCGTGGGGGTCGTCGCGACCGTGCTGTTCGTGGCGCTGCGCGTGGCCGTCGACCTCGACGGAGGGGCGCCGCTGGCTCTCGACCAGTGGTGGGACGACGCGATGGCCTCGCTCGCCGACCCGGTCGCGGTCATCGTCGCCTGGATCCCCGCCACCGTGGGTGGCACGATCGGCATGATCGTCATCGGCGTCGCGACCACCATCGTCTTCCTCCTGGTCAAGCGACCGTGGGACGCGCTGAACGTCGCGGCATCCATCGCCCTCGTCGTACTCATCGGGGCGCCGCTCGCGGCCGTCATCGCCCGGGCCCGACCGGTGGATTCGCTTGCCGAGACCCAGGCGACCTCGTTCCCCTCGGGCCACACCGCCGTCGCGACGACGATCGCGGTGACCCTCGCGCTGATCCTGCGCCGCGGCTGGATCTGGGCGGCGGGCGTCGTGTGGGTGCTGCTGATGATGTGGAGCCGCACCTACCTGCACGCGCACTGGCTGAGCGACGTCACTGCCGGTTTCCTCGAGGGGGTGGCGGTGGCCACGCTCGTCTGGGCGCTGGTCGAGGTGTGGCGCGTGCGCCGGGCGCAACGCCTGGTCGCGGGGTCGGACTGAGCGCTAGGGTTCCCGGATGACCCGCGCCGCGACCGCCGCCGACAAAGCCCAGGACTCGACCGCGTTCCGCGTCGCCGCGCGGATCGGATACGTGGTCCTCGGGCTCCTCCACCTCTTGATCGGTGCGATCGCGGTGTCGATCGCCACCGGGGGCGGCGGCGACAGCGCCGATCAGAGCGGAGCCCTCCAACAGGTGGCCGAGGCTCCGGCGGGCGTCGCTCTGCTGTGGGTCGTCGTCGTCGGGCTCATCGCGCTCGCTGTCTGGCAGATCGCGGATGCCGTCGCCGAGCGCGACTCCGACGACAAGAAGCGCTGGGCGCACCGCGCGAAGTACGCCGGAACGGCTGTCGCGTACGGCGCGATCGCCTTCACCGGCTTCACCATCGTCACGGGTGGGCGCTCGGACTCCTCCGAATCGTCGCGCACCCTGAGCGCGCAGCTGCTCGCTCTGCCCGGGGGCATCGTCCTCCTGGTCGTCATCGGTCTCGCGGTCGCGGCGATCGGCGTCGCCTTCGTCGTCCGCGGGATCACGAAGGCCTTCATGAAGAACCTGTCGAGCCCGGGCGGGACGGCCGGTCGTGGCATCCGGACCTTCGGGATGATCGGCTACATCGCCAAGGGGATCGCGGTGGGCGTCGCCGGCATCCTCTTCGTCGTCGCGGCCTTCGCGCACGACCCGAACGCCGCCGGTGGCATCGACTCGGGATTGCGCTCGCTCGCGAGTCTGCCGTTCGGACAGGTCGTCCTGTGGCTCGTGGGGGTGGGGCTGGTCGTCTACGGGCTCTTCTGTTTCGCCCGGGCGCGGTACGCCCGCATGTGAGCGCGCTGATCAGGGAGTGACGACGCTCACGCCGGCCTCGGCGAGAGCGGCGGACAGCTCGGGCGACGGTTCGGCGTCGGTGATGAGGTAGTCGGCCTTCTCGAGAGGGGCGACCTGGGCGAACAGTCGTCGGTCGAGCTTCGAGGAGTCGGCGAGGATCGCGGTGCGATCCGCCCGCTGGATCATCTCGCTCATCATGGTCGCGTCGCCGAGGTTGCTCGTGGAGAAGCCGGAACCGTCGACCGCGCCGACGGCGATCAGGGCGTAGTCGCAGCGGATGTCGACCTCGGGAGTGTGCGAGTTCATCGACAGGGTCACCGGCCCGGTCGTCGCCTGCGTGATGGTGCGCACCGCTCCGCCGAAGATGTACAGATCGCGGAAGACGCTGGGGGAGATCTCGGCGGGGATGCGCAGGTTGTTGGTCGCGATCGTCAAGTTGCGGTGATTGCGCAGGGCGCGGGCGACGGCCAGCGTCGTGGTGCCCGCGTTGAGCATGAGGACGGACCCGTCCTCGATGAGATCGGCCGCGAGGGCGGCGATGCGCTCCTTCTCGGAGATCTGCATCTGCAGGCGCACGTCGAGGCCCCGGTCGCGACCGGGGACGGACATCGCGCTGACGGCACCGCCGTGGGTGCGCACGACGATCCCTTCGCGATCGAGCTGGTCGAGGTCGCGGCGGACCGTGTCGATCGAGACGCCGAAGTGCGAGGCGAGGTCGACGACGGTCACCTGGCCCGACTCGGCGACGTAGGCGGCGAGCTCGGCCTTGCGACCCGCCGGGAGGCGTCGCTTGACCGTGGCGGGGGATGCGTCCATGCCGTCATCTCTAGCACAGGGCCGCATGGCTGGCCGCAGAATTTGTGCGAAAACGGCAGAGAACAGCACGTATGACCCGCTCCGTGCCGCGAATAACGCGGTTGTCTGCCGAAATTGTCACGAATTTGCATCGAACGCTTGCGAGGTGGCGCAGAGCAGCGCATACTCGTGCTGAAAGACGCAAGAAGGCGCAGAACAGCGCGAAATGCGGCAGATCTCAACGAGGAGAAATGATGGACAACAGCGGGCGCCGGCGTCGGAACGCCATCAAGCTCGTCGGTGTCGCAGCAGCGGCCACGACCCTCCTGGCGATGGCGGGGTGCTCGTCGAACAGCTCGGGAGCCTCGTCCGACGGCAACGTCACGATCGAGTTCGCCCAGTGGTGGGAGCCCGAGCTCGGTGACGGACAGTTCCGCGGACTCATGGACGAGTTCGAGAAGGAGAACCCCGGCATCACGGTCGACCTGGTGAGCGGCCCCTACGCCTCCACCAAGGAGCAGCTGTTCGCCGGAGCGGCTTCGGGCACCATGCCCGACGTCGTCGGTCTCGACGGCGCGTGGGTGAGCGACTTCGCCAAGCAGGGGGTGATCGCCGACCTGTCGCAGCTGATGAGCGACTCCGGCTACGACGAGAGCCAGCTCGCCAGCCAGATCAAGGTCGACGGCAGCACGTACATGATCCCGGTGGTGAACTTCGTCTACCCCATGTTCACGAACGACGGGATCCTCTCGCAGGCCGGGGTCAGTTCCCCGCCCTCGACCCGCACGGAGTTCGCCGACGCGGCCAAGAAGATCAAGGCTCTGGGCGGGGACGTGTCGGGATGGGTCCTCCCCCTCTCGCTCGAGGCTCCCAACGGCGTGCAGAACGACGTCATGTCGTGGGTGTGGGCCTCGGGCGGGTCGATGCTGAAGGACGGCCAGCCCGATCTGACCAACGCCGACGTCACGTCGGCCACCGACTACATCCAGCAGCTGTGGGACGACGGGGTCATCGCCCCGGGGTCGTTCACGATGAAGGAGCAGGACAAGGTCGAGGAGTTCACCAACGGACGTGTCGGCATGATGATCGACTCGCTCGCGCACATCAACCTGATCCGCCAGTCCAACCCCGACCTGAAGTTCTCGATCTCGGCCATCCCGGCCGAGGACGGCTTCACCGGGGAGCGCGGCATCCCCTACGCCTCCTGGGGGATCGGTGTGGCCGAGAACTCGCAGCACAAGGACGCCGCCTTCAAGCTCGTGCAGTTCCTCATGGGCAAGGACGTGAACAGCGAGCTGTCGACGATGGCGAAGGCGTTCCCCGGCAACACCGAGAGCGTGCCGACGTTCGTCGAGGACGACGAGCTGTTCAAGACCGCTTTCGACATCTACAAGAAGGGCTACCCGGCGAACGAGTTCACGGGTCTCCCCGTCGCCGAGGAGCTCATGCGCCAGTTCGGCACGCAGCTCCAGTCGGCCCTCGACGGCCAGCAGTCGATGAGCGATGCGCTCACGAAGACGCAGGACGAATGGACGTCGGAGTTCTGATCCGACCCCGCACCGGGATGCCGCACCGCCACCGCTCGCGGTGCGGCATCCCGCTCAGCGAAAGCCGCACATCATGACCATGCGCACCCTCACGCCCCCCGACACCGAGGTGATCGTCACCGGACGACCCGCCTCCCGCCGCACGCGGCAGCTCCGCAAGGCCGGTGAGGCCTACGCGTTCCTGTCTCCGACGCTGATCCTGCTGTTCGTCCTGATGATCGTCCCGATCGTCATGGTGATCGGGTACTCGTTCCAGGACAACGTCATCCTCAACAAGAGCCCCGAGGTCGTGGGCCTCGACAACTACGTCGCGATCCTCACCGACTCGGGCTTCTGGAAGGCGACGGGCAACACCCTCTTCTTCACCCTCACGAGCGTCGCCGCGCACCTCGTGCTGGGCCTCTCTTTCGCGCTGCTGCTGAACAGCCGCCTGATCGGCGCCGTGCCCCGGGCCGTCTTCCGCGGCCTCTACGTGCTCCCGTGGTTGTTCACGGTCGCCGTCATCGCGGTGCTGTGGCGGATGCTGCTCGCCCCCAACGGCATCGTCAACTTCCTCCTCAACACCAACATCGAATGGCTCGCCTCCCCGCAGCTCGCCCTGGGCACGGTCACCTTCATCAACATCTGGGCCGGCTACCCCTTCTTCATGGTGAGCCTGCTCGCCGGCCTCCAGGGCATCCCGAGTGACCTCTACGAGGCGGCGACCGTCGACGGCGCGAGCCCCGTCCAACGCTTCTGGAACGTCACGATCCCGCAGCTGCGACCGATCATCGTGAGCCTGCTGCTGCTCGACCTCATCTGGACGTCGCAGCAGTTCGCCCTGATCTGGCTGACCACGGGCGGCGGTCCGATCGACGTCACCGAGATGCTCAGCACCTTCACCTACAAGCTCGCGTTCGCGAAGTACGACTTCTCGATGGCCTCCACCTCTGCCGTGCTGGTTCTGGCGATGTCGATGATCATCGCGGTGCTCTACGTCCGCCACCAGAAGGCGAGGGACTGACCATGGCCTCGACCACCACCACCCCGCGTCGGCGGGCCACCCGCACGGCCACGCGTCGCCGCCTCGCGAAGGCCGGCGTGCTCATCGGGCTGCTCATCGGCGCCGTCTTCGCCGCCGGCCCCGTGCTCTGGATGCTCTCGAGCTCGTTCAAGTCGAACACGCAGATCTTCGAGCTGCCCCCGCGCCTGATCACCGACACGTTCTCGTTCGACGCGTACATCTCGATCTTCACCAACCCCGAGACCGTGCGCTTCTTCATCAACAGTTACGTCGTGGCCGGGGCGGTGACGATCCTCACGCTGCTCGTGGCCATCCAGGCGGCATATGCCTTCAGCCGCTTCGAGTTCCGGGGCAAGCGCATCGTCAACGTCATCATCGTCAGCGTCCAGGCGGTTCCGCCGATCACGCTGCTGATCCCGTACTTCGGTCTGATGGTCGGACTCGGGCTGTACAACACCTACCCGGGCCTCATCTTCACCTACATGGTGTTCACGCTGCCCTACGCGATCATCATGATGACCGGCTACTTCAACACCCTGCCGAAGGAACTCGACGAGGCCGTCCGGGTCGACGGCGCCGGCTCCTTCACCGCCCTGTGGCGGGTGCTCGTGCCCATCTCCATCCCCGGGATCGTCTCGGTGGGCATCTACACGTTCATGATCGCGTGGAACGAGTTCCTCTTCGCGCTCACCCTCACGCGCACCATCGACATGCGCACGGTGCCGATCGGCATCCAGCTGCTCATGGGCCAGCACTCCTACGAGTGGAACCAGATCATGGCGATGAGCATCCTCGGCTCGATTCCGGTGCTGCTGCTCTTCCTCTTCTTCCAACGCTTCTTCATCAGCGGCCTCACGGCCGGCTCGGTGAAGAGCTGACTCCCGCACACCCAACCCCGAACAAGGAGAAATCCGTGCTCTACACCGGCAAGTCCATCCTCGACGTGGCGAACGCCCACAGCTTCGCCATCCCGGCCTTCAACATCAGCGACTGGGCGATGTTCACCGGGATCATGGACATCAGCGAGGAGAAGAACGCTCCGGTCATCATCGCGATCCACCCCGACGAGGTCTCGCACATCACCACCGACCTCCTCCCCGCGATGCACGCCCGCGCGCACCGCTCGAGCGTCCCCGTCGCCATCCACTGGGACCACGGCGGAACCTACGAGCAGATCGTCCAGGCGATCCAGGCCGGCTTCACCTCGGTCATGATCGATGCGTCGCTCGAGCCCTTCGAGCAGAACGTCGCCCTCACCCGCAAGGTCGTCGAGGCCGCGCACGCGGTCGGCGTGCAGGTCGAGGGAGAGCTCGGGACCATCGGCGCGAACGACAGCTACGGCGAGTCCGGCGCGGCCGAGATCATCTACACCAACGTCGACGACGCCGTGCGCTTCGTCGAGCAGACCGGTGTCGACAGCCTCGCCATCGCGATCGGCACCTCGCACGGGCTCTACCCGGCCGAGAAGAACCCCGAGTTGCGCCACGACCTGCTCGAGCAGATCAAAGCCGCGGTCGGCATCCCCCTCGTGCTGCACGGCGGGTCGAGCAACCCCGACGGCGAGCTGAGCCGCGCGGTCGAGCTCGGCGTGAACAAGATCAACATCTCGAGCGACATCAAGGTCGCGTACCACGACCGCATGCGCGAGGTGCTCGGCACCGACCGGCGCCTGCGCGAACCCAACGCGATCCAGCCCGAGTGCATCGCGGCGATGAAGGTCACCGCCGCTGAGAAGATCGACCTGTTCGGCGCCGCCGGTAAGGCCGACCTGTACTGAGCGGACGGAGACCAGCGTCATGGGGGAAGACCTCGTCCTCGGACTCGGCGGGACCGTCGACTACGAGATCCGGTGGGATGCCGAGGTGCTCACGGCCCTTGCTGCGGAGCACGGCATCCGCCTCGACGAGCTGACCACCACGACGCCCATCATCGACGAGCGCGCGCTCGTCGTGACGGTGCTCGCCTTCCTCGCCACGGGCGGGGGAGGCGAGCGCTTCGTGCTGACCTCGGACATCGTCGAGCGATTCGCCGCGCACTTCGACAAGACCGTCACCCTGGGCGGGACGGGGGTGCGCGCGGGCATCGCCCTCGACCGGATCGGCGTTCCCACGGTGCAGCACCTCGTCAGCATCGACGACCACGTCCGGCGGCTCCTGCCGACGTCGATGAGGATCGTCTCGTCGGCGACCCGCGACACCCTCGACCCGCACCTGATCGTGCAGTACCCCGAGGCAACGACCGTCCGCGTGGTCGACGGGGCGGTGACCGCTCCGGCATCCAATCGCCTCATCTTCGCCAACGACGCCCCCAACCGCGAGATGGCGATCGCCGACGGGCTCGGCGATGCTCTCGAGACGGCTGCGGCGTTCCTCGTCTCGGGGTTCAACACGATGCAGGATGCCGCTCTGCTCGAGACCCGGCTCGCCGACCTGGGCGACGCGATGCGGCGTCTTCCCGCCGAGGCTCTCGTCTACTACGAGGACGCGGGGTTCTACCGGCGCGAGCTGTCGGCGCGCGTGCGGGAGCGTCTGCTCGATCGCGTCGACGTGTACGGCATGAACGAGGACGAACTGCAGGAGTACCTGGGGCGGTCCGTCGACCTGCTCTCGCCCGGTGACGTCGCGGCGGCCCTGGTCGAGGTGCACGAGCTCATCCCGGCGCGGGCTCTGATCGTGCACACGAAGTACTGGGCGCTCGCCGTCGGTCCCACCGCGGCAGAGCACGAGGCGGGCCTGGAGAGCGCCGTGCGCACCGCGGCGACGCGCTATCGGCTCGGCGACGCGTGCACGGCCGCCGACCTCGACGTCACCGCGGGTCTGCCGCGACACCCCGGGGGAGCGGCGGTCGTCGCCGCCCTGCGACGGGACGGGAGGGCGGTCGGGGTGCCCGCGTACGTCGTCGACACCGCCGACCCCACGACGATCGGCCTGGGCGACACCTTCGTCGGCGGGTTCCTCGCCGCGGTTCCGGCCGCCGCCCGCCACGCGACCGCGGCGGCTCTGGATCGCGCTCTCGACGCGGTGGGCGGTCGCTCCGGCTGAACCGCCGCCGCCGGCTATCCGTCACCGCGCGGCCGTGTCGGCATCCGGATCCGAGAACGGCCCGCACGCGGCGATCACACGGCGAAGGCTCACCGCGGCCTCCCACGCGTCGAGGGACTCTTCGTGTGCGTCGATGGAGCGGAGGCTCCCGGTGTATTGCGTGAGGGACTTCTCCGCTTCGCGCAGCTGACCGGCGGTGGCCTCGGGCTCCGGGGGCGTCGTGACCAGCCGCGAGACCGCAGCGATCGCGTCGGCGAGGACGCGTCGCACCTCGGCGGGTAGGCGGGTGTCGACCTCGGGACCGGCGGTGAGTCGCGCCAGCGCCGCGGCCAGTTCGCGGGTCGCGTCGGCCGTGCCGGTCAGGGCGTCGAGGCGTCGCCGACCGAGATCGCGCGGTGTCTTCACGCGGCGGCCGCGCGGGTTGTAGCGGCGGCTCTCATCAGCGAGGTCGACCTCTTCGCGGACGTCGGCGAGGGTGGCCTCGAGGTCGGCGGCGGCCCGGTCGGCCGCCTCGGGGTCGAAGGAGCGACCCGCGAGCGACGACGACATCGCCCGCAACGCCTCGCCGAGGTCGTCGCGGAGCCGGCTCAACCGGTCATCGGCCTTCTTCACCCGCAGCGGCGGCACGACGAGCAGGTTCACCACGACCCCCACCACCACGCCGAACGCCATCGTGACCAGATACGACACCGAGTAGCCGTCGGGGTCGGCGCCGCCGAGCAACAGCACGAAGAGTCCGGCGATCGCCACCCAGTCCCGCCCCACGCCGAGGGCGCGCACGCCCGCGAGCAGCACTCCGATCAGGATCACGGCGGCGACGGCGACGATGCGGGGCAGGCCCATACCGACGACGGCGAGGCTGGCGAGGCCCAGGCCGATGCCGAGCGCGAGACCGACCACGGCCTGCACGCCGCTCGAGGCGGAGCGGGCGACCGTCGGGTACATGCTGACGAGCACACCGAGCGGGGCGTAATACGAATACTCGCTCTGCGCCAAGGGGACGAAAGGGGCGAGGTACCAGGCCAACGCCGCAGCGGCGGCGGTCTTGGCCGCGAGCAGCAGCCGGTCGGCGGTGATCGCATCGGACCACCATCGGCGGGGATCGAAGGAGGCGGGGACGGTCATGAGCGGAGGGTGCGCGGGCGAGTCGACACCACCCCATGCTCCGTGCCGGCGACCGAACCACCGCGGGGGTTGCCCCCATCGGAAGGCCGGGTTAGGCCTCAGCGGCCGGGGCGATACGCGTCCCAGAGAACGCGGGAGTGGCGGGCCTTCGCGCGCTCGACCCCGTCCTCATCGTGGCGGGCGGCGCTGATCCACTCGGCGAGACGGCTGGCCATGGCGCCCAGCACCATCGTCAGGTCGGCGTGAGCGGCGGGGGGTACCGCGGCCTCGGCCGCTGGCATCCGTCCCTTCGGCGCGAGCTCGTCATCGACGTGCCGAAGGACGAGGCGCGCGACCCCGACGGCGTGGCTGTTGACGACGCAGTGCGCGGCCCCCTCGATCTCCCACCGCCGAGCCTTGTGCGCGCGGGCCACGAGGCGCGAGTGCAGGCGGCGGGGGGAGGGGCGGTCGTGCTCTCCCCGAATCAGCAGCAGCGTCGCTCGTCCCGCGCCGATGCGGTCCGAGATGCGGTAGCGCAGCATGTGCGGGAGCGCCTCGAAGAAGTAGAGGAACCCGCACAGCAGGTAGGCCGACACCGCGAGCAGGGCGATGTGGATGGACTCCCGCACCGTGGACTGCACGAAACGCACGCCCTGGACGATCGCGTTCGACTCCGCCTCGTCGACGACGGGGCTCACCAGCACCGCGTGCGAGAGACCGGGCCGCCGAGCCAGCACCTCGGTGACCACCTGCGTGCCCATCGAGTGGCCGATCAGCACGGGGTCGTCCAGACCGTAGTGGTCGAGCACCCCTTCGACCTGGTCGGCGAAGAAGGCGGCGCTGGGGGACTCCCCGGATGCCGGGACCCCGCCGAACCCCGGAAGGTCGAGGGCGTACACCTCGCCCTTCTCGGCGAGCAGGGGCGCGAGGAACTCGAAGTACGTCGAGGCGACACCGATGCCGGCGATGAGGACGAAGGACCGCCCGGTATCCGCCTGGGTGGACACGCGCGTCACGCGTGTGCGGGCCGGGCCGCGGCGAAAGGTCTGGACGTCGACGTCGGCGGGGCGCTCGGTTTCGGGCATCGCCCCAGGATGCCCTACCCGCCCGGGCGGCGTGTCAATCCCGGTCCCCGTGTCGGATGCCCCGCCTAGCCTTCCCTCATGAGCGATACCTCCCGTGAAGAAGAGACCCTGGGTGCCGTCCGCGAGGGCGACAACCCCGCCGAGAAGGATCCGTCCGACTGGGTGACCGGCGACGAGCCCATGACCGCCCCGCAGCGCAGCTACCTCGACACGCTCGCGCGCGAAGCCGGTGAGGAGATCCCCGCCGATCTGACCAAGGCCGAGGCCTCGGAGCAGATCGACCGCCTGCAGAACGAGACCGGCCGCGCCACCGAGTGACCTCGAGGCGTCCCGCCACCTGGTCGTCAGGACGCGCGGGGCGCCTCTTCGTCTGCCGAGATGTCGTCGATGTCCTGCTGTTCTCCGCGGGCGATGTCGTCGAGGAAGTCGGCGACGATTCGTCGTTCGGCCGGGCCGAGGCGTTCTGCCGCGGCGGCTGCCGAGGCGCTGCGTACGGACAGGATGCGTCGAGCGGGGGAATCGGCATGGATCGTCTCGCGCACCACGATGGAGCGCCGGTCACCCGGATAGGGCACGCGCTCGACCCATTCGGCATCTGCGAGCCGGTCGATGAGTGCCGTCGTCGCCGCCGACGAAATGCCCAGCATCGACGCGAGCATGCGCGGGGTCACGGGCTCGTCATCGTCCGAACGCTGCAACAGGAACCGCAAGACCTTGGCGTCGTTGGGACCGATGCCGAGAGAGTGCAGAGCGTGACGCTCGGACGCGATACCGGAGTCGGTGAGGCCGTTGAGAGCCTTGACGACGTCGTCGGCGGAAGTCGCGTCTGCCATCTTTCCTCCTCAGATCTCTCGGCGGGTTAGTGTCTTCGGCGCCAATCAAGTAGGTAACCGTTGTACTTCGATGGTACCCGTCCCTCACGTGCACCGGCAGGGGGCTGCGCGCGGACTGGCATAAGATGCCCAGGTGGAATCAGGGTCCGAGTCGCGCTACTGGTACGGCGCGAGCGAAGAGGATCGTCGTCGTCGAGCGGTGGAGGTCCTCCAGGCTTTCCGCGTCTACCGCGCCGCCGAGGTCGCGATGCGTCGTCGCACGCGCGAGTCGATGTCGATGGGGGAGAACGAGTTACTCGTCCTGCGCTACCTCATCCGGGCTGCCGGCCAGAACCGTCAGGTCTCGCCGAGCGAGCTCACCCGGTACCTCGGGGTCTCCACGGCCTCGACGACCGCGATCGTCGACCGTCTCGAGAAGACCGGCCACGTGACCCGCGTCCCGCACCCGACGGACCGTCGCAGCATCTTCATCATGGCCACCGCCGCCAGCGACGACGAGGTCCGCGCGACGCTCGGATCGATGCACAGCCGGATGATGGCGGCGGTCGTCGACATGAGTCCCGAAGACAGTGCCGCGGTGATCGCCTGCCTCGGACGGCTCCAGGATGCCGTCGACCAGGTCGACCCGCACCCCGTCGACGCCGACTCCGCCCACTGAGATCGCGGACTGCCGTCACCTCAGGAGCCGGTCGGACTCGGTTCGTCGACGAGAAGCAGACCACCGGACGAGTTCGCCGACGTCGCGAGCGCCTCGACCCAGGCGCGACTCAGGAGCGCCGGTTCCGGCTCGTCGAAGACGAACCGCAGCGGAATCGACGGGTGCAGCCACACGGTGCTGCGCCCCACTTCCTGACCGGGACCGTGCGTCCACGACAGGGTGAAGCTCTCGCCGCGGCGCAGCTTGGTCGCGATGACCACCTTGACGTGCGCCAGAGCGCGATCCTCGATCTCGATCGGCGTCGCGACGTCGCCGTAGTAAAGCGTTCCCACACCGGCACGTTAGCCGTGCGCGAACCACCTTTCGACGGGGGTTGATTTCGCACGCCCGGACGTGGCATCCCGGAAAGCGGCCGGACGTGCGTTCCTCGGATAGGCTCGGGGGCATGGGTAGATTCATCTACGACACCGTTGCCAACGCGGTCGACATCGATGACCGCACGCTTGCGCACCTGCGCATCGTCGTGATGAACAAGCTTCGGCGTTCCGAGTCGTTCATGTTCGACGTCGAGGTCGGCGACGGCAGCGGTCGGCGCAGCTTCTGGATGCACCCCTCCGTGCCGATCCAGTTCCACTTCTACGGCAGCCGTCAGCCGCGCATCAACCGCGTCTGGGTCGAAGACCTCATGCTCGCGGCATCGGGTCCGAACGGTCTGGCGATCACGCCCGAGCCCAGCGAGGACGCCCTCGTCGAAGAGGGCTGAGCCTCAGCTCTTCTCGGCCTCCTCGGCCGGACTGATGTCCTCGGGCACGAGCATGATGCCGCCCGACGAGTTCGCGGAGTCGGCGAGTCGCTCGATCCACTCGCGGCTCAGCGTGGTCGGCTCGCTGTCGTCGAAGACGAAGCGGAGGGGGATCGCCGGGTGCAGCCAGAGCGTGCTGCGACCGCGTTCCTCGTCGTCGCGGTGGCGCCACGACAACGTGAAGCTCTCGCCGCGGCGGAGCTTGGTCGAGATGACGACTTTCAGGTGAGCCAGGGCGCGGTCCTCGATGTGGACGGTCGTGCCGCTGCCGCCGTAGTGAATGGTCCCCATGACGCCCACGATACGCCAGAGGGCGCCACGGATACGCGGCGGGATGCCAGGTGTCAAGACCGCCGGGCGTGGTGGGCACGCCTGACACGCTGGGGAGATTGCACGGAAGGAGGGCGCCGTGACCAATCCCCCCACACCTCGGCATCCCGAATGGTGGAACGACCCGGACGATCTCCCGGATGTGTTCCAGGGCTTGATCGGCATCGACGTCATCGACGGCGAGCTGGTCCCTCGAGCGACCGCGGAACCACCCCGGGGGTGATGCTCCCAGCGGCCTCGTAGTCGGGGTGGCTACGGTCGAGGGCATGTCGGACCCGCTGGACGAACAGCAGATCACGGTCTCGAGCGCGGCCCTGCGAGCCATGCGCGACGAGTTCCAGCGATTCCTCATGGAGTACCGTTTCGGGCTCGCCGAGGTGGAGACGAAGATCTCGATCCTGCGCGAAGAGTTCCAGGAGATGCACGCGTACAACCCGATCGAGCACGTCTCGAGCCGGGTGAAGTCGCCGGACAGTCTCGTGGACAAGGTCCGTCGCAAGGGCATCGAGACCGACTTCGACTCGATCCGCGCCTCGATCACCGACATCGCCGGCATCCGGGTGACGTGCAGCTTCATCGACGACGCGTACCGTCTCTCGAACCTGTTGACCCGGCAGGACGACATCACCGTGCGGGACGTGAAGGACTACATCGCCCACCCGAAAGCGAACGGCTACAAGAGTTTGCACGTGATCGTGGAGGTGCCGGTCTTCCTGTCGACCGGACGCGTCGACGTGCCCGTCGAGGTGCAGTTCCGCACGATCGCGATGGATTTCTGGGCCAGCCTCGAGCACAAGATCTACTACAAGTACGACCGTCTCGTCCCCGACGAACTGCTCGCCGAGCTCAAGAACGCCGCGGACACCGCCGCCGAGCTCGACACCCGCATGGAGCGATTGCACCGCGAGATCCGCGGAGCGCATCCCGGAGTGGTCTCGCTCTGACGCGGGCGACACAATGGAGCGATGAGCGACGACGACCCCCGCGTGGACCAGGTCGCCGTCGAACTCCTCGTCCTCCCGCCCTCGCGCTTCACCGCCGCCCGTAACGAACGGGCCGCCGCCGAGGGGGGAGCCGTCGGGCGGAGAGTGGCGAAGCTGCGCAAACCCACGGTCGCCGCCTGGGCGGTCAACCTGCTCGTGCGCGACGGGCAGCTCGGCGAGGCGGTCGAGCTCTCGCGTGCCCTGCACGAGGCGCAGGAGGATCTGGATGCCGCCGAGCTCGGGCGGCTGGGCCGCCAGCGCCGGCAGCTGGTCTCCGCGCTCGCCCGTCGGGCGGGAGAGCTCGCCGCCGAGGCGGGCGTCCCGCTGAGCGGGGCGATGTCGGACGCCGTCGAGAAGACGGTGAACGCCGCCGTGGTCGACGCGACGGCGGCGGCGGCCGTCCTGACCGGACGCCTGGTGTCGGCGATCGACCTCGCCGAGCTGCAGGACGGAGCGCTCGGGGAGGCGGTGGCAGGTTCCGTCCCGAACGATGTGCCGCAGCCGGCGCCCGCGCGCGACGACCTCGCCTCCCGCCGAGCGCGCAAGGCGGCGGAGCGGGCTGTGCGCGACGCGGAGCGCGCCAAGGCCGACGCCGACCGTGAGAGCGCCGCCGCCGATCGACGCGTGGACGCGGCGACCGAGCGGGCGACGCGCGCCCGCGAGCGGGTGGAGGGCCTTCGCGCCGACCTGGAGCGCGCCGAGAAGGACGCCGCCGAGGCCGACGCAACGCTCGCCCAGCGCACGAGCGAGCAGACCCGCGCGCGCGATGCCGTCCGGGCCGCGGCCGACGCCGTCGAGCGCGCCGAAACCGCACGTGACGAAGGGCTCGATCGATGAGCGGATCCCTGCTGTCCACGCTCCTCGACGAGGCCCGCCGGCGCCTCTCCGACGCTCCGCGCGAACGGCTCGGCGAGCTGCAGGAGGGGCGCCGGCTCCTCGGCATCCCGCGGGCTGCCCGCATCACGCCGCGCGGGACGGCCTGGCATCTCGGGGCCCTCCTGCTCACCGACGATGCTCTGCTCGCAACGGGCGACATCGTGCGCTCGCGCCCGGAGGTGCGGCGCGGGTTCGCGGCGGAGTCGCAGCGTCGCCGCGCGGAACTGTCGGCGGCGGCGGCGAGGGGTGGCGTGCCCGAGGGGGAGACCGTGCACATCGGTTGGCAGGTCATCGACCCGACCGCGGTCGGTGCGTCGACGACGCCCGTAGCACTCCGCGACGGCGAGACCCTCGTGCGGTGGAGCGCGGCCGGGGGCTACATGCCGTTGGGGCGGTACCTCGACGAGCGCATCGAGCTTCTGCGCCACCCGCCGGAGCGGGCCTGAAGACCCTCGCGCATAGTCGGGGGTAGACCACCTGTCAACAGCCGTCACCGTCGCGGTTCGCGGAAACGACGCTGGTCTATCGTGAGCGACGTGCAGCAGGTATGGCCAGGATCCAGTTATCCCCTCGGGGCCACTTACGACGGTAACGGGACGAACTTCGCCCTGTTCAGTGAAGGAGCAGAAAAGGTAGAGCTCTGCCTCTTCGATGAGGACGGAACGGAGACGTGCTTCGAGCTGATCGACGTCGACGCGTTCGTCTGGCACGCCTACCTTCCCAACATCCTCCCGGGCCAGCGGTACGGCTACCGCGTGCACGGGGAATACGACCCCGCGAACGGCAAGCGCTTCAACCCCGCGAAGCTCCTCCTCGACCCCTACGCCAAGGCCGTCGAGGGTCAGGTCGACTGGGGCCAGGCCGTCTTCAGCTACGAATTCGGCGATCCCGACTCGTTCAACGACGAAGACTCCGCCGCGCACATGATGAAGGGCGTGGTCGTCAACCCGTTCTTCGACTGGTCGGGCGACCGCCAGCCCAAGATCCCGTACGCCGAGTCCTTCATCTACGAGGCGCACGTGCGCGGCCTCACCCAGCTGCACCCCGACGTGCCGGAAGAGCTGCGCGGCACCTATGCCGGCATCGCCCACCCGGCCGTCATCGACCACCTGAAGAAGCTCGGCATCACCGCGATCGAGCTCATGCCGGTGCACCAGTTCGTCAACGACTCCACCCTCGAAGAGAAGGGGCTGTCGAACTACTGGGGCTACAACACCATCGCTTTCTTCGCCCCGCAGAACACCTACTCCTCGACCGGTGACCACGGCCAGCAGGTGCAGGAGTTCAAGGCCATGGTCAAGGCGCTGCACGCGGCGGGCATCGAGGTCATCCTCGACGTGGTCTACAACCACACCGCCGAGGGCAACCACATGGGCCCGACCCTCTCGATGCGCGGCATCGACAACGAGGCCTACTACCGCCTCGAAGACGACGACAAGCGCTATTACACGGACTACACCGGCACGGGCAACAGCATGAACGTGGGCAACCCCCACACGCTGCAGCTCATCATGGACTCGCTGCGCTACTGGGTGCTCGAGATGCACGTCGACGGCTTCCGCTTCGACCTCGCCTCGACCCTCGCGCGCGAGTTCTACGAGGTCGACCGCCTCGCGGCCTTCTTCGAGCTCGTGCAGCAGGACCCCATCGTCTCGCAGGTGAAGCTCATCGCCGAACCGTGGGACGTGGGCCCCGGCGGATACCAGGTCGGCAACTTCCCGCCCCAGTGGACCGAGTGGAACGGCAAATACCGCGACACGGTCCGCGACTTCTGGCGCGGTGAGCCGCAGGCGCTCGCCGAGTTCGCCTCGCGTCTCACCGGCTCGGCCGACCTCTACGAGCACTCGGGCCGCTTCCCCGTGGCATCCATCAACTTCGTCACCGCCCACGACGGCTTCACGCTGCGCGACCTCGTGTCGTACAACGAGAAGCACAACGAGGCCAACGGCGAAGACAACAACGACGGCGAATCGCACAACCGCTCGAGCAACATGGGCGTCGAAGGTCCCACCGACGACCCCGAGGTGCTCAAGCGCCGTGCGCAGCAGCAGCGTAACTTCATCGCGACGCTGCTGCTCAGCCAGGGCGTGCCGATGCTGCTGCACGGCGACGAGCTCGGTCGCACGCAGGGCGGCAACAACAACGGCTACGCGCAGGACAACGAGATCACGTGGCTGGACTGGTCGAACATCGACACCCCCCTCATCGAGTTCACCGCGGCCCTCGCCCGTCTGCGCAAGCAGCACCCCACCTTCCGCCGCAGCCGCTTCTTCGACGGCCGCCCCGTGAAGATGGAGGAGGGCGCTCCGGTCCCCGACGTGGTGTGGCTGCGTCCCGACGGATCGCTCATGCAGCCCGAGGACTGGGACAACGGCTTCGGCCTGGCGGTGGGGGTCTTCCTCAATGGTCAGGGCATCCGCGAGCGTGACCGTCGCGGCGAGTCGATCAGCGACGACCACTTCCTCGTGCTGTTCAACGCGGGCGACGACAAGGTCGACTTCCAGCTGCCCGACTTCGAGTACGCCCCGAGGTGGGACGCGTACGTCGACACCGCGGGAGAGCGCGCCAACACCGAGCCGCTGAGCCCCGGTGAGACGCTGCCGCTCGAGCCCAAGTCGCTCATCGTGCTGCGCGAGCACCACCTGCCCGAGCCCGAGGTCGACCACTCCGTCGCGGCTTCGCTCACGGCGCAGATCCAGGTGATCGGCACCGACGACCTGCCCGGCCAGGCGCCCAAGCCGGAGCTGTGAGCGACATGCGGCATCCGCTTTCGACCTATCGCCTGCAGATCCGCGAATCGTTCACCCTCGACGACGCCGCCGAGGTCACGGGGTATCTCCGTGACCTCGGGGTCTCGTGGGCGTACCTCTCGCCGATCCTCGAGGCCACACCCGGTTCGGACCACGGGTACGACGTCGTCGACGTCACGCGGGTCGACCCGGCCCGCGGTGGCGCCGACGGACTCGAACGATTCGCGGAGTCTGCTCGGGCCCAGGAGCTCGGCATCCTGATCGACATCGTGCCCAACCACATGGGCGTCTCGGAACCGCGCACGAACGCCTGGTGGTGGGACGTGCTGCGCCGGGGTCGGGCGTCGGCCTACGCGGATTCCTTCGACATCGACTGGGAGTTCGGTGGCGGCAAGGTGCGCGTGCCGGTGCTCGGCGACGACCTCGACGCGGTCATCGCCGAGATCTCGTATGACCCGACGCCGGCCGACGATGCGCCCGACGGACTGGTCCGCTACTACGACCACGTCTTCCCCGTCGCCCCGGGCACGGGGACCTCGGACGTCCGTGCCCTGCTCGACGCGCAGAACTTCGAGTTGCGCTTCTGGCAGGACGAAGCGGACGACCTCAACTACCGCCGCTTCTTCGCCGTGACCACCCTCGCGGGCGTGCGCGTCGAACTGCCCGAGGTGTTCCAGGCGACCCACGCCGAGATCCTGCGCTGGGTACGCGAGGGTCTCGCCGACGGTCTGCGCGTGGATCACCCCGACGGTCTCGTCGACCCGGGCGGGTACCTCGACCAGCTCGCCGTCGCGCTCGAAGAAGCGGGCGAGGGAGAAGTCGGTTACGTGCTCGGCGAGAAGATCCTCGAACACGGCGAAGCGTTGCCGTCGTGGTGGAAGACCGCCGGAACCACGGGGTACGACGCTCTTGCCGAGATCGACCGTGTGCTGACCGACCCCGCGGGCGAGGCGGCGCTCGACGCGCTCGACGCGCGCTTGCGCACGGACAGCGACCTCGAGCCCCTCACCGGCTGGCACGACCTCATCCACGACACCAAGCGCAAGATCGCGGACTCCATCCAGGTGTCCGAGATCCGTCGCCTGGTGCGCGGCCTTCCCTCCGGGCTCCGGGAGGAGTTCGGGGCCGAGACGCTGCAGGATGCGCTCGCCGAGATCCTCGCGTGCTTCCCGGTCTACCGCTCGTATCTTCCCGCCGGTCGCGCCCACCTCGACGCCGCTGCCGGCGAGGCCGAGGTGCGCCGCCCCGAGCTCGGCGACGTGATCGAGAAGCTCGTCCCGGTGCTCAGCGACACGAGCCTCGAGGTCGCCTGGCGCTTCCAGCAGACGACCGGACCCGTGATGGCCAAGGGCGTCGAAGACACGGCGTTCTATCGCTACACCCGCTTGGGTTCGCTCACCGAGGTGGGCGGCGACCCGGGGGAGTTCTCCCTCGACGTCACCGGCTTCCACACCGCGCAGGCCCTGCGCCACGCGTCGTGGCCCACGGCCATGACCACCCTCTCGACGCACGACACCAAGCGCGGAGAAGACACCCGCGCCCGCATCGCCGTGCTGGCCGAGATCCCCGAGCGCTGGGCCGAGGTGCTCGCGGAGTTCCGCGGCATCGCCTCGACCGGTCACGGTCCGTTCGACGCGCTGCTGTGGCAGGCGATCGTGGGGGCGTGGCCCGAGTCGGAGTCCACTCCCGAGGGACGGGAGGTCTACCGCGAGCGTCTGCACGCCTACGCCGAGAAGGCGGCGCGCGAGGCGAGCGAGGTCACCGGGTGGTGGGAGCAGGACGAGGCCTTCGAGGAGCGCATGCACGCGGTCGTCGATGCGGCCACGGGTCCCGCTGCCGAGCGCGTGCGCGCCTTCGTCGACGAGATCTCGCCCGCGGGCTGGTCGAACGGTCTGTCGGCCAAGCTGCTGCAGATCATGGGCCCGGGCGTCCCCGACGTCTACCAGGGCTCCGAACTGTGGGAGCAGTCGCTCGTCGACCCCGACAACCGTCGCGCCGTCGATTTCGTGGAGCGTCGTCGACTGCTCGCGTCGCTCGATGCCCCGGGCGCGACTTTTCCGGCGGTGGATGCCACGGGAGCGGCCAAGCTGCTCGTGACCTCACGTGCGCTGCGTCTTCGTCGGGAGCACCCGCTCAAGATCTACCGTCCGCTGGAGGCAGCGGGTGTGGCGGCCGACCACGTCGTCGCGTTCGACCGCGGCGGGGTGTTCGCGGTGGCGACGCGCCTGCCCCACGGCCTCGCGGCTGCGGGCGGCTGGCGCGACACCGTGGTGCTGCTGCCGGACACCCCCGTCATCGACGTGCTGACCGGTCGCTCCTTCTCCGGCGGCCCGGTGCCCCTGGCCGACCTGCTGGCGTTCTATCCGGTGGCTCTGCTGATCTTCTGAGTCTTCCGCCGCGTGAGGGGCCATTTGTTGTCGCCTCACGCGGCGTTGGGCGACACTTTTTGACCCCTCACGCGGAAGGAAAACCCCCATGAGCATCGAGGTTTGGGCGCCGAAAGTCTCGCGGGTGCGGGTGCGCCGGCTGGACGACAGCGGCGACACGGTCGTCGAAGACATCGAGATGGAGAGCGCCGCCGACGGGTGGTGGACGGCGCCGATCGACCTCGCGGACGGCGAGCGGTACGGCTTCGTGCTCGGCGACGGCGACGACCTGCGCCCCGACCCGCGCTCGCGGCGCCAGCCGGGTGGCGTGCACGAGGCGTCGGCGTGGTTCGACCCCTCGGTCTACGCCTGGAACGACACCGCGTGGACGGGCCGGCAGCTCGCCGGCGGCCTGATCTACGAGCTGCACCTCGGCACCTTCACCCCCGAGGGAACTCTGGATGCCGCGATCGGCCGCCTCGACCACCTCGTCGACCTGGGAGTGACGCACGTCGAGCTGCTGCCGGTGAACGGCTTCAACGGCACGTGGAACTGGGGCTACGACGGGGTGCTCTGGTACACCGTGCACGAGGCCTACGGCGGACCCGAGGCGTACCAGCGGTTCGTCGACGCCGCCCACGCGGCCGGTCTCGCGGTCATCCAGGACGTCGTCTACAACCACCTCGGACCCTCGGGCAACTACCTGCCCGAGTTCGGCGAGTACCTGCGCGAGGGCAGCCGCAACACCTGGGGCGACTCGGTCAACCTCGATGAGGACGCCGTGCGCGCGTACATCGTCGAGAACGCGCTCATGTGGATGAGCGACTACCACGTCGACGGACTGCGCCTCGACGCGGTCCACGCCTTGCTCGACCACCGCGATCCGCACGTGCTGCAGGAGATCGCCGAGCGCACGGACGCGCTGTCGGCGCACCGCGGCATCCCGCTCACGACCATCGCCGAGAGCGACATGAACGACCCGAAGCTGATCCTCCCGCGCGAGGCCGGCGGATACGGCCTGACCGCGCAGTGGTCGGACGACTGGCACCACACGGCGCACGTCGCCCTCACCGGCGAGACGATCGGGTACTACGAGGACTTCGCCGACCTCGAGGCGTTCCGCAAGGTCAGCGAGGGCGGGTTTTTCCACGATGGGACGTACTCGTCGTTCCGCGAGGAGAAGCACGGCAACCCCATTCCCGAGGACGTGCCGAACTGGCGCCTCGTCACCTTCGCGCAGGATCACGACCAGATCGGCAACCGTGCCGCCGGCGACCGACTGTCGCAGACGCTCGGCTACGACCGCCTGGCGGCCGCCGCCGTCCTCACCCTGACCGCGCCCGGCACGCCGATGCTGTTCATGGGTGAGGAGTGGGGCGCCACGACCCCGTGGCAGTTCTTCACGTCGCACCCCGAGCCCGAGCTCGGCAAGGCCACCGCCGAGGGACGCATCGCCGAGTTCGAGAAGATGGGCTGGGACGAGTCCACCGTTCCCGACCCGCAGGACCCCGCGACCTTCGAGAACTCGAAGCTCGATTGGGACGAGGTGGGCGAGGGCGACCACGCCCAGCTGCTCGGTCTGTATCGCGAGCTCGCGAAGCTGCGGCGCGAGCGTCCCGAGTTGACCGACCCTTCTCGTGAGGGACTGTCGGCGCAGGCGCGCGAAGCGCAGGGCGGCCGGGTCTACGAGCTCCGGCGCGGCGACCTCGTGGTGATCGTCAACCTCGCGGATGCCGAGGCCTCGACGTCGGTGGTGTCCGGCTCGCGCGTCCTGCTCGCCACGGCCGAGGGTGTCGTGCTCGACGGCTCCGAGGTGACGGTGCCCGCGGGTGCGAGCGCGATCGTCGGCCCCGCTCTCTGACGCTGTTCGAACGGCCCCACCCGCAGACGGGGTGGGGCCGTTCGTCGTTCTCGCGGGGTTGACGGCCCCCACGGCGGGTGGGAGCGTGGGTGCACCTCACGAAGGAGCGGAACATGGATGCCGGACTCGTCGCTGCCCTGTCCACCAGCGGTCTCGTAGTGATCGCCGCCGCCGCGATCGTCCTCGCCGCGGTCCGACGCCCGCGCGCAGGGTGGGGGACTGCCCGCCACCGTCCCGACAGCGAACTCGGCCGCGCTCGTGCGGAGATTCAACGGCAGATCGACCTCGGCCGCTCGTAGTCCGCCGCCGGGTCAGCCGGACACGGCGAACAGGCCCGCGATACCCAGGGCGTAGAGGACGAGGACGACGAACGAGTCCACGCCCATGCCGAGAATGCGTCGCTGCGGGCGGAAGATCAGACCCACCACGTACACGAGGGTCAGCAGGGCCGCCAGCGCCGTGAGGTAGATGTCGGCACCGTTCGCGCGCGGGAGGACCGCGGATCCCGAGATGACGGTCGCCAGCAGGAACAGCACGGGCAAGAAGGCGTTGCCGCCGAAGATGTCGCTGATCGCAAGGTTGTCGTCGCCCTGTCTGATCGCTTGCAGGCCCGTCGAGATCTCGGGGAGCGATGTCGCGAGAGCGAGGACGGTCGCGCCGAACAGCACCCCGGACAGGCCGATCTGCGACGATGCCGCGTCTCCCGCGCGCTCGAGGACGACGCCGGCGACAAGCGTCGCCAGAGCCGAGACCGAGAAGACGATCGTCGCCTTCTTCGTGCTCATCCGGTTGCCGCTGTCGGCCTTCGACGGCTTCGGACTCGCATCGGGGGCCCGCCCGTCCTCGTGCCAGGGCAGATGTGACCCGGCGCGCTGCACCAGGAGCAACCCGACGACCCACAGCGCCGCGATGAGCACAACGTCGGGGGTCAGCCGCAGCACCTCCAGCCCGTCCGGTAACTGGCTCCCGGCGATCACGACGGCGAGGACCGCCACCACGACCACCCCCTCCAGAACGAGGGTGAGGGATGCCGCCCGGTAGGTGAGCGGCTTCACCCCGCGCCCCCGCTTACCGAAGGCGTCGAGGATGACCAGCACCACCGTCTGCAGCGCGATCCCACCGAGGATGTTGCCGACGGCCACCTCGAGATTGCCCGAGACCGCAGCCGACACGGTGATCGCGATCTCGGGGAGATTCGTCGCCACGGCCAGAACGATCAGACCACCCAGCGCGCTCCCCAGGTGAAGCCGCGCATCGAGCACGTCGGTCGCCTTGGACAGCTGAATCCCGGCGACCCACACCACGGCCGCGGCCGCGACGAAGATGACGACGAGCAGGGCGAAGGGGAGGGAGTCCACGCGACGATTGAACTCCCCGAGGCCCTGGCATCCGCCCCTCTTGCGGGAGGGATGCCGGGGGTCTAGGCGTTCAGTCGACGCTCGGGCGGATGAGGCGCAGCACGCGAACGATCGCCGGCGGCAGCAGGACGACCACGGCGACGATGAGTGCGGTCACGCCGATCGGTGCGCTCTGGGGCTCGCCGGTGAAGCGCTCGATGGCGAGCCAGCTCAGACCCCAGGCCAGGGCGAGCGCGGGGGCGAGGCGCCATGAGCTGCGCCACGCGATCGCCAGCCCGATGAGGGCCACCGCGATCAGGACGACGATGCCGATGGCATCCGCGGCTCTCTCCCACTCCGCGGGCACGATCGTCGTCAGCCAGGCGGCCGTGTTGGCGACGGTCGCGAGGGTGACCCAGCCGAGGTGCAGCCCCGTGACGCCGTCGATGAGGACGGCGTCGACACCGCCCCCGCGCGGCTCGCGGGTCGCGACGGCCATCCGGAAGGTCCAGCCGAGCGCCGCGAGCAGGAGGACGATCACGACGACGGTCAGGAACAGCGTGCCGAAACGCGCTGCGACGAGCCAGAGACCGTTCAGGGTCATCGTCAGGGCGATCAGCCAGCCGAGGGCGCGCTGACGCGGGTTCGTGCGTTGACCGGGGAGGGCCTGCCAGATCGCGTAGGCGATGAGTCCGAGGTAGATGACCGACCAGATCGAGAAGGCCGGACCCGCGGGGGCGAGGTAGGAGCCGTCGGTGTTGAGGGCTCCGCCCTGCTGATCCTGCACCGCGGAGGCGCCGAAGGCCCCGGCGCCGATCACGGCCGCGATGAGCATGAACGTCACGGCGGAGAGGACGACGATCTGACGAGCGAGGTCTCTGCCCCGCCGCTGTGCTGCGGTGTTCATACAGAGAACACTAGAAAAGCTAGGTAAATGAGGGGATCGGGCTTGACATCGCGCAGAGAACGGTCGATGCCCGACGCACTCGTCGGGGTGACGACCTCAGGCGGCGACGGAGCGCGCGGCGAACGAACGGAGGAGCCGCGTGGGCTGCTCGACCGAGGCGGTGCGCACGTGCGCCGAGACCTCGTCGAAGGCATCGGCCTCGAAATACCCCGCATCGCGGTAGACGACCATGCGCGCCACGAACGCATCGGTGGTGGGCTCGGGGTGGAACTGCGTCGCCCACAGTCCCGAGCCGGCGCGGTAGGCCTGCACAGGACACGCGTCGTTCTCGGCGAGCAGCGTCGCACCCGGGGGTACGGTCGCCGTGCCCTCCTTGTGCGCGGTCAGCGCCTCGAAACGCGGTTCCAGGATGCCGAACAGCTCGTCGTCACGGCCCGCCTCGGTGAGCACGATGTCGGTGGGTCCGGTGCCCTCGGGGTGCCGCAGGCTCACGTGCCCGCCGAGCAGGCGTGTGACGACGCCGATGCCGAAGCACGTGAACAACGCATTCGTGCGGCCCTCGATGGCGGCGCCGGCCACGCGTTCCAGATCGCGCTCGAGGCGTCGCTGCTCTGCGGTCTTGTGGGGATCGGTGACGTTGAACGGGCTGCCCCCGACGACCACCGCGGCGTACTGGTCGAGATCCGCGGGGAGAGGATCACGCACGAGATCGTGATGGACGAGGTCGTCGTCTCGCACGCCCAGGCCATCGCGGAACGAGGCCCACTCGGCCACCGCCGCCTCACGCTGCGGGCGGACGCAGACATAGAGCAACGAAGCGGTCATCAGGGAATTCTACGCGCGTGGTCCTGCGCGCAGACGGGGGGTGACACGAAGGGAAACGTGGGTGCGCGGGTACCCGGTCAGCGCGAGGACCGCACGGTACGGCCGCGCACGACACCCACGAAGGCGTCGACGTCGGGGGTCGTGCGGTCGCGGAGCCAGGCGAGGGCGACCGTCGAGCGTGGACCGTCCCGCAGAACCCGGTACTCGACGTCGCGGCGCTGGTGAGCCCGGGCGAGCGACATCGGCACGATCACGACACCGACCCCCGCGGCCACCGTCGCGATGGCCTCGGCGGTGTCGGCCGGGGCGGCGAACGCCGGGGCGACGGCATCCGGTATCGACAGGTGCAGGACGTCGTCGGCGGCGACGATCACCACCTCGCCCCGCAGATCGGAGAGCTCGAGCTCGTCGGCGGCGGTCAGGTCGGAGTCGGTCGACATGACCACGACGGGCTCTTCCTCGTAGAGGGGGATCACATGGATGTCGTCGGACTCCTCGACGGGCAGGCGGACGAGGGCCGCGTCGACGCCGGCGAGCGCCTCGATCTGGGTGGCGACGGCGATCTCACGAAGTTCGAGATGCACGTGCGGCATGCGCTCGCGCCACAGGCCGATCCATTTGCCGGGGGTCGCTCCGGGGATGGCGCCGAGGACGAAGTCGCGCGGCGCCTCCCGCGGCGGTGGGGTGGGGCGCTCGGCCCGGGGCTTCGGCTTCGGCGTGCGCGCACGGCCCGACGCGGAGGGCTTCGCACCGCCCGCCCGTCGAGGAGCGCCACCGCGCCCGCGGGACCCACTGCCGTTCGCCATGGTTCCAGGCTAGCCGCGCGGCTAACGTAGAAGGCATGATCGGCATCCTTGCGCTCGTCTTCGCGGGACTCGCAGCCCTGCTCCACGTGTACATCTTCGTGCTCGAGAGCGTGCGGTGGACGCAGCCGAAGACGTGGAAAGTCTTCGGCATCGCCGACCAGCAGACGGCGGATGCCACGCGGCCGATGGCGTACAACCAGGGCTTCTACAACCTGTTCCTCGCCGTCGGCGCGATCATCGGCGTCGTCTTCTGGGTCGTGAACGGCATCGGCGACGTCGCCGGACGCACGCTGCTGATCTTCTCGCTCGGGTCGATGCTCGCCGCCGCCCTCGTGCTCGTCACGTCGGGCGCGAAGTACCTGCGACCCGCCAGCATCCAGGGGACTCTGCCCCTGATCGGGCTGGTTCTGGCGATCTTCGCCTGAGGTCGAGCGGTCCCCCGAGACGCGAAAACCCGCACGCTCCGAAGAAGCGTGCGGGTCGTGGATGCCGCGACGGGCGCGGCTGCGTCAGGCTGCCAGTCGCAGTCCCCGGCGGTCCGTCGCGACGGCTTCGCCGTCGTTGATGATCTCGTCGTCGCCGATGAGGGAGCCCACCGCGATGCGAGCGTTGTGGCCGACCTGGGTGCGGACGCCGATGTGGGCGCCGGCGCCGATGACCGCTCCGGCGCAGATGTGCGCGTGCGGCTCGATGTGAGCCTCCGGTCCGATCACCGCGTCTGACTCGATCCAGGCGCCGCGGCCGACACGAACACCCGCGGCGATCTGCACGCCGGGTTCGACGTAGGCGCCGTTCTCGACCAGCGCCGACGGGTGGACCTTCGCGCCGTGCGCGACGAGTCCGCGACCGTTGACGTGCTTGCGGTATCGCAGCGTCTCACCGTGGTCGTTTTCGATGTCGATGTAGTTCTTTCCCACGATCCCCTCCGGTCGGTCATCGGGTTGAGCCGACATGTATCACAACGGGTCGGGAATGGAGTTCATTCCCTGGAATGCTTCTTCGTCGCCGTTACCGTGATCGGTTTCCTCGATGTCGAGGAAAGGGCGACGCGCGGGGTGCGGCGTGGAGTTGTCCCCCTGTTCTCGCACGCTGGGAGAAAGGAGCCGGGCGGGTTGACACGGGCCGAAGAAAGGGTCGCTCCTGCGGGGGTCTCGTGCGGCGCCGCGGGGCGTCAGATGGGTGCGAGCGACGCGCGGTAGCGCCGGGTGTGCCGTGGTGGGGGTCAGCCGGGCTGGCAGGTGGGGCACCAGTAGACGTTGCGCTCGCTCGTGGCGTTGGCGCCGAGCGAGGTCGCGCGGATGGGGGTGCCGCAGCGACGGCACGGGGCTCCCTCGCGCCCGTACACCCAGAACCGCCGCCCGGGCCGGTTGTCGCCGGTGAAGGTGCGCTCGGGCCGCGGAAGGTTGGCGCGGATCATGCGCTCGCCGAGGGCGATGGTCGCCCGCGCATCGATCTCGGTGGCGGGGGTGGTCGGCGCGATGCCGCGGACGAAGAGCAGCTCGTTCGCGTACACGTTGCCGAAGCCGGCGACGTTGCGCTGGTCGAGCAGGGCGACGTGCGCCGCTCGTTCGTCGGCGGAGACGCGGCGGACGGCCTCGGCCTCATCCCAGTCGTCGGCGAGCAGGTCGGGGCCGAGATGTCCGATGACGGTGTGTTCGTCGCTGGTGCGCAGCACTTCGACCATCGCGAGGTCGAATCC
The DNA here is from genome assembly GCF_031455375.1 of Microbacterium sp. 1154. Taxonomy (NCBI): domain Bacteria; kingdom Bacillati; phylum Actinomycetota; class Actinomycetes; order Micrococcales; family Microbacteriaceae; genus Microbacterium; species Microbacterium sp. 1154. The sequence goes on from NZ_JAVDSN010000001.1 coordinate 1,048,737, forward strand.
GACGGCATCGGCACCCGCGACACCGACGATCGCCCGCGCCTTGAAGGCCTGTCGACGCCAGCGCTCGCCCGGGCGGTAGACGTCCCACCGGCCCTCCATCTTCAGATGCGAATGGAGGGTGTAGCCGCCGATGCGGTGCAGGAGGTGCTTGCCCCGGGCGGCCACCTCGTGCACGGTCTCGCCGCGCAGGTCGGCTGTGGCGCTTCCCGGCACGCGGATGTCGAACCGTGTGACGACCTTGCCGGCGAGGGCTGCCGACAGCTTCGCCGCGGCGCGGTAGACGGTATCTCCTTCAGGCACGAGCGGCCTCGCGCAGGGTGTCGCCGGCGGTGAGCTTGCGCAGTGTCAGGCCCTTGGGCGATTCGACGAAACCGCCCTCGCGGAGAGCCCGGCCCACCGCGGTGCCGTACACGAACTCCCCGTTCACCTGTTCGACGGTGAGTGTCTCGAGTCGCCTCTTCTTCGCGGTCTCAGCGAGGTGCCGGGCCGCCGCCTGCAACACCGCTTCGTCGTTCGTGAAGGCGAGCGCGCTGCGACCGCCGCGTTCGAGGTACAGCGTGAGCTCACCGTCGACGAGCACGACGAGACCGCCGGCCTTGCGGCCCGGCCGGTGCGTGACCCCCTCGATGGCGGGCCAGCCGAGCGCCGCGCCGTAGGGGTTGGCGGGGTCGGTGGCGGCGAGCGTCATGGTGCGCAAGGGCGGCGGGTCGGCGACCGCGGCGAACTCGCGCAGCCGGTCGACCGTGGCCGAGGCGGCGAACTGCGCGGCGCCGAGCTTCTCGATCACGTAACCGCGTCGGCAGTGTCCGGCCTCTTCGAAGCCCGCGAGGATGCGATACACCTGAGCGAAGCCGCCGGGCACGCCCTCGGACTGCACGGCGCCGCGCGTGACCACCCCGTACCGATCGAGCAGCAGGCTCGCGGTCGCCGTCGCCCGGGCGGCGGGATCGTCTTCACGCTCGGGAAGGAGCGACCATCGACCGCCCAGGGACGGTGGTCGCGGTGCCGACGTGGCGCGCGGCATCGTCGCGCCGCGGTACATCCGCGCTCGAGGGGCGCGACGGGCGACGCGGTGCGATTGTCCGCCCCCGCTCAGCAGCGTGCGGACCGGGGCGAACGTGTCGTTCGTGACCCGCCCCGCCCACGTGAGCGCCCAGAGTGCGTCGTTGACGGACTGCTCGTTCTCGGCGCCGGCGAGCTGTCGCAACTGGCCGGCGAAGTAGGCTCCCCCGCCCTCGAGGGCGGTCAAGATGCGAGCCTCAAGCGAGTCGGGCGCGGGATCGTCGGCGTCCTCGGGGTCTTGCAGGGTGAACGGCGCCGCCTCGGCCGGGTGCAGGGCGATCCACCCGTCGCGACCGGGCAGGGTGCCGTGGCCCGACCAGACCACCTCTCCCGTGGCGGTCAGCTCGTCCAGCAAGGCGGGGGAGTAGTCCGACACGCGCGAAGGCAGGATCAGCGACTCCCACGCGCTCGCCGGGATGGGAACGCCCGCGAGTTGCTCGATCACGGCGAGCACGCCGTCGATGCCCTCGAGAGGCCGACCCAGGTGCTGCCACACGGGGAGGAACCGCGCGTACGCGGCCGGAGGAACCGGCTCGACACTGCCGCGGATGGCCGCCAGTGAACGCATGCGCAGACGTCGCAGCACTTCGACGTCGCACCACTCGGTCTCGTCGCCGCGGCTGCCGCCGGAGGCCTCGGGGAGGAAGAACCCGCTCGTCAGGCGCCCCTGAGACTCGAGGCGCTGCAGCGTGAGGCGCGCGACCGCGACTCCGACGCCCAGGCGTTCGGCCACGGCGTCGGTCGTGAACGGCGCGTGCGTGCGGGCGAAGCGCGCGACGAGATCGCCCAGAGGATCGGGGAAGGGCTCGAGGAACGCGTTGGGGATGCCGACGGGGAGAGCCGCACCCAGGGCATCGCGGAGGCGGCCGGCGTCTTCGATCCCGGCTGTCCGCGAGATACCCGCGATCGTCACGCGGATGGCTCGGCGGTCGTCGACGAGGGTCGCGAGATGCCGCTCCGCCTCGACCAGGGCATCGCCCTCGGTGTCGAGTCTCGCCGCCACCTCGGCCGCATCGAGGGGCCCGAGGATACGCAGCAGGTCGGCCACGCCTTCGACGCCGCGGGCCCGGCGATCGGGATCGAGGCGTTGAGCCTCGCGTTCGAACTGCGCGATGACGTCGGGATCGAGCAGCTCGCGCATCTCGACCTTGCCGAGCAGCTCGCTCAGCAGCGCCGGGTCGACCGACAGCGCCGCCGCCCGTCGCTCGGCGAGAGGGGAATCGCCCTCGTACATGAAGGCGCCCACGTAGCCGAAGAGCAGATCCCGCGCGTACGGGGAGGGCTGCGACGTCGTGATCTCGACGAGGCGGATCTTGCGCTCACCGATCTGCCGCGTGAGGCGCAGGAGAGCGGGGAGGTCGTAGACATCCTGGAGGACCTCGCGGAGCGTCTCGAGGATGATCGGGAACGCCGGGTGCCGCTTCGCGACCTCGAGCAACTGCGCCGAGCGCTGTCGCTGCTGCCAAAGCGGGGAACGCCGATTCGGGTTGAGCCGGGGCAGGAGCAAGGCTCGGGCGGCGCACTCGCGGAAGCGCGAGGCGAATAGCGAGGACCCGCCGACCTCGTCGGTGACGATCTGCTCGAGCTCCTCGGGTTCGAACACGAAGAGTTCCGCTCCGGGCGGCTCCGCCGCGGCATCCGGGACCCGGGCGATGATCCCGTCGTCGCTCGCGACCGCGGCGCCCTCGACCCCGAGGCGTTCGCGGATGCGTGCATTGACCGCGAGCGCCCACGGGGAGTGCACCTGCATGCCGTACGGGGAGTGCAGGATGATGCGCCAGTCGCCGACCTCGTCGCGACTGCGCTCGACGGTGAGCGTGCGGTCGGTGGGAAGGCTCCCCGTCGCCTCGCGCTGCTCGGCGAGATAGGCGAGGAGGTTGGTGATCGCGTTGTCGTCGAGGCCCGATTCGCGCAGGCGCTCCTCGGCCTTGCCGCGGTCGGCGGCGGCGATGTCGCGGGAGAATTTGCCGAGGGCCTCGCCCAGCTCGGCGGGGCGTCCGATGCCGTCGCCGTGCCAGAACGGGAGCTTGCCGGGCTGTCCGAAGGCGGGCAGAACGTTCACGCGGTCGTGGGTGATCTCGACGATGCGCCAGCTGGTGGTGCCGAGCGTGAAGACGTCGTTGACGCGGGACTCGTAGACCATCTCTTCGTCGAGTTCACCGACGCGGGCGTTCTGCGATTCTCCCGCGATGAAGACACCGAACAGACCGCGGTCGGGAATGGTTCCACCGCTCGTCACGGCCACGCGCTGCGCGCCCGGGCGCCCGGTGAGGGTGCCGGCGTCGCGGTCCCACACGAGGCGCGGGCGCAGCTCGGCGAACTCGTCGGAGGGGTAGCGCCCCGCCAGCAGGTCGAGGGTCGCCTCGAAGGCGGAGCGGGGGAGGGAGCGGAACGGCGCGCTGCGTTTGACCGTCTCGAACCACTCCTCGACGTCGATGGAGCCCAGGGCCGCGGCGGCCACCGTCTGCTGAGCCAGGATGTCGAGGGGATTCTGCGGAACCGAGATCGCCTCGATACGCCCCGCCAACATGCGCTCGGTGACGACGGCCGTGTGCAGCACATCGCTGCGGTGCTTGGGGAAGAGGGCGGCACGGCTGACCTCGCCGACCTGGTGGCCGGCACGGCCGACGCGCTGCAGACCGGATGCCGCGCTGGGCGGCGATTCCACCTGGATGACGAGGTCGACGGACCCCATGTCGATACCGAGCTCGAGGCTGCTCGTGGCGACGACGCAGCGGAGGGTGCCGGACTTGAGCTCGTCCTCGACCTGAGCACGTTGTTCTTTGGATACGGAGCCGTGGTGGGCTTTGGCGAGGATCGCGGCGACGCCCGCCGAAGACCCCGCTTGTGCCATCTGCGCGGCGGGCACGGTCGGGTCGGGGACGTCGATGCCCTGCCGCTCGGCGTAGATCTCGTTCAACCGGCCGGTGAGGCGCTCGGCCAGGCGGCGCGAGTTGGCGAACACGATGGTCGAACGTCGCTCGAGGATGCGGTCGACGATCGCTTCTTCGACGTGCGGCCACACCGAGCCCGACACCTCGGTGCTCTCGGGTCGATCGGAGAACCACTCGCCGTCGCCCGCTTCGTCGGGGGCGGGAGACCCCGGAGGAGGGGGCGGATTGAGCATGTCGTCGACCGGGACGACGACCGAGAGGTCGAAGGCCTTCGTGGCCTTGGGCGCCACGATGTCGACCGGCTGTGCTCCGCCGAGGAACCGGGCCACCTCGTCGATGGGCCGGACCGTCGCCGACAGCCCGATGCGCTGAGCGGGCTTGTCGAGCAGGGCGTCGAGACGTTCGAGACTCACGGCCAGGTGCGCACCGCGCTTGGTCGCCGCGACCGCGTGCACCTCGTCGATGATGACGGTGTGCACGCCGCGCAGGGTCTCGGCCGCCTGGCTCGTGAGCATGAGGTACAGGGACTCGGGCGTCGTGATGAGGATGTCGGGCGGGGCCGTCACGAGCTTGCGACGATCGCTCGAGCTCGTGTCGCCCGAGCGCACTCCCACGGTCACCGAAGGAACCTCGAGACCGAGACGGCGGGCGGACTGGCCGATACCCACGAGCGGTGAACGGAGGTTGCGCTCGACGTCGACGCCGAGAGCCTTCAACGGGGAGATGTACAGGATGCGAGTGTCGGTGGGGATCGCCTTGGGAGCCTTCGGCGCCGAACGCCTGCCGCGCGGTGGGGGAGCGGCATCGGGGATCTCGGGCCCCTTCTCGCGGAACACGCGGTCGATCGCGAAGAGGAACGCCGACAGGGTTTTGCCCGAACCGGTGGGCGCGACGACGAGGGCGTTGCGCCCCGACGACACGGACTCCCACGCGCCCTTCTGCGCGTTGGTCGGCGCCGAGAAGGCGCCACGGAACCAATCCTGCGTGGCAGGACCGAATCTCTCCAACACGTCGGCCATGCCGACATCTTCTCGTGGACCTCCGACATCGGGCCGGGGTTGACGTTCGCTGGCCGCGGAACGTCGTGTTTACGCTGGCCGTATGGGTGCTTCCTCTCGAGCGCGAGGCGCGGCGGCCGTCGCCGCGGCCGTGCGCGCGGCGTGCGGAGACTCGTCGGGGAATTCGTCGGGGGACTCGGGTGGCGGGTCCGACTGCTGACAGACCCGCCTCCTCACGCGGGGAGCTCCCGCAGCCGTCCCTCGCGTAGCTCGAGCCGGAGGTCGAGATCGAGTCGCGACAGGAACGCGTCGTCGTGACTGACCACCACCACGGCGCCCCGGTAGGCGCGGACCGCGGTGACCACCGCGTCGACGGTGTCGAGGTCGAGGTTGTTCGTCGGTTCGTCGAGCACGAGCAGCTGAGGAGGCGGGTCGGCCAGCAGAAGTCGTGCGAGCGCCACGCGGAACCGCTCGCCGCCCGACAACGACGACACGGCCCGCGTCACCGTGTCTCCCCGCAGGAGGAAGCGGGCCAGGCGGTCACGCACCTCGCCGGGAGGCACGGCGGGTGACGTCGCCCGCACGTTCTCGAGCGCGGATGCGTCGTCGTCCAGGCCGTCGAGGCGCTGGGGGAGGTAGCCGACCCGGTCGACGTACGTGCGGCAAGGGAGGGATGCCGCGTCATCGGCGCCGCGGACAAGACGCTCGAGCAGTGTGGTCTTGCCGGCGCCGTTCGGACCGACGAGGGCGACACGCTCGCGTCCCGTGACGATCCACTCGCGCTCGGCGTCCCCCAGCGCGAGGACACGACGCGCGGCGGCGTTGCCGGGATCGGGCAGGTCGACGCGCACGACGTCGTCGTCGCGCACACGGGCGGACGCCTCCGTGAGCGCGGAGCGCGCCGACGCTTCCTTCCCCTGCATCTGCGTGCGCAGACGCCCCGCGCTGACCTGCGCGGCGTTCGCGCGCATCCCCGCGAACATCTTGGGAACGCGCTTCTCGACCTCGGCCTTGTGCGCGACGCGCGTGCGCGTGGCGAGCTTGTCCTGCGCCTCGATGCGTTCCCGCCGTTCGCGGCGGAACGCCTGGGCGGCATCGCGCTCGGCGCGCAGGGCGGCCTCCTGCTCCGCGTCTCGCTGCGCGCGCCACGCGCTGTACGGCCCGCCGACGACGCTCAGGGAGTGCGCGTACAGCTCGGCGGTGGCATCCATCAGCTCGAGAAGGCCGACGTCGTGACTGACGACGACGAGCGCGCCCGGCCAGGTCCGCACGAGCTCGCCGACGCGCGCCCGGGCGTCGCGGTCGAGGTCGTTCGTGGGTTCGTCGAGCAGAGTCACGGCCGCGCGGGAGGAACGCAGGCCGAGGAGCGCGACGAGCACGGCCTCGCCGCCCGACAACTGCCCGATCGTCCGATCGAGCGCTTCCGCCGGAAGGCCGGCGTCGGCGAGCAGCGCCTCCGCTCTCGCCTCGACGTCCCAGTCGTCGCCGACGGCGTCGAAGTGTCGGGGATCGACGTCGCCGGCCTCGATGGCGCGCAGCGCACGACGGGTCTCCTCCACGCCGAGGAGGGAGGCGACGGAACGGGCGGGATCGACGGCGAGGCGTTGCGGCAGCATCGCGACCGGGCCGGAGGTCGACACCTGCCCGGACGTGGGAGCGATCAGCCCGGCGGCGACGCGCAACAACGTCGACTTGCCGGCGCCGTTGCGGCCGACGAGGCCCGTGCGGCCGGCACCGATCGCGCCCGACACGTCGTCGAGCGCGACGCTGCCGTCGGGCCAGACCAGGCGGACACGGTCGAACAGGAGGGAGGAACGAAGGGATGACACGAGAAGACTCCGATGACGCGGGATGCGCGGACACCGGACCCGTCCGCGTCAGCGGAGGGCGGCCGAGGAAACGGCGGGTCGACGGGTCAGCGCGCGGACAGAAGCGCGGAAGCGTCGACGTTCTTCACCGGAGGAGACCTCGTTCTCGGGGGCGGGGGATGACCACGATAGCCGACGAGCGTGTTTGGCGGTACCCCGGTTCAGGTGACGGAGGCACCGGCGCGGTCGGCCAGACGCGCGTCGAGGAACGCCCGAACGTCGTCGAGCTCGTCCTGCGAGATGGAGTGTGTCAGCCCGGGATACACGCGTCCGCTCAATTCGCTGTGGCCCGGCAGCCATTGCGACGTGAGATCGATCAACGGTGCGGGGATGACGTCGTCGGCTGCGCCACGGCCCCAGAACACCGGTGGCCGGCGCTGGGCGAGGACGGCGTCACCCGGCAGCTCGCCACCCGCCGCGTAGCCGGCGAGGACGACGGCGAACGACACCGCGTCGGGGTCGACGCGCAGGGCCTGCAGGGCGACAGCGCCGCCCTGAGAGAAGCCGAGCAAGCCCACGGGCGCCGATCCGACGGCATCCTGCACCCAGTCGAGAACCGCCCGCGCGGCGAGCGTGACGGCCGCTGGATCGCGCCCGTCGAGACCCTCGATCGGGTACCACGAGGCGCCCGGGGTGGGCCACGGTGGCGCGAGCGGGGCGCGCACACTCGCGACGACGAAGGCGTCTGGCAGGTACGGCACCAGGCCGAACAGGTCGTGCTCGTCGGCCCCGTACCCGTGCAGCAACACCAGGACAGGCCGCCCCGCGCGCTCGGCGGGCGGCGCGGACCACCGCACGATGGACGGGTCGAGGGACGGCTGATCACTCATGCCGCCATTGTGGCAAAGGCCTCCGACATCGCGGCCGGAACGATGTCGGCGCGCGGGACACGCGGCATCCGGGGCGGGCGGTTGATATACAGGGAGCATGCCCGTGCGCACTCCCGATCCCGAACCCGGCGACAACGGCGACGAGCGCGAGCCGCTCTCGGCGTCCTTCTCAGGAGCGCAGGGAGGCCCGAACCCCAACCCGGGGTGGCTGAGCGAGGTCGAGCTCGCCGAGGCGCGGCGCCGTCTGCCGATGCTCTACGTCGAGGCTCTGCCCGTCCGCACCGACGGAATGGGGGCGGTGACCCAGGTCGGCATCCTGCTGCGGGCGACGCCCCTCGGCGAGATGACCCGCACGCTCGTCTCGGGTCGCGTCCGCTACGGCGAGACCGTGCGCGACGCGCTGTTCCGTCACCTCGAGAACGACCTCGGCCCCATGGCCTTCCCGCTGCTGCCGCCCTCGCCCACCCCGTTCACGGTGGCCGAGTACTTCCCGCTCCCCGGCGTCAGCGCCTTCCATGACGACCGTCAGCACGCCGTCGCGCTCGCCTTCGTGGTCCCGGTGACCGGCACCTGCGAGCCACGCCAGGACGCGCTCGAGGTCACCTGGCTGTCGCCGGAGGAGGCGGCATCCGATGCCCTCTCCGACGAGATGGAGGGCGGCCGCGGCACCCTCATCCGCCAGGCGCTGGCCTCGGTGGGTGCCCTGCGCTGACGTGCCCTCCCACCCGGGTCGACAGCGGATTCATCCCCGGCGCCGTTGCCGGTGTCGGTGGCCCTGTCTAGGGTCGAGGAATGGCGCATCCTCCCCTGGAACCCCTGTCCCTCCCGCACGATCTCGACGGATGGAAGAGCTTCGCGGCCGATCGTCCTGCCGAACGCCTGCAGCGCGTGGCGGCGATCGACGCACGTCTCGTCGACGAGCCCGGCCTGTCGCTGCAGGAGCGCCTCGCCCTGTGGAACGAGGCCGACATCGCTCTCGCCGAGGCCGCGGCGCCGTCGCACCTCGTCAGCGAATCGCACCCCGATGCCGAGGTGCGCGATGCGGCAGAGAAGCAGGCGCAGGCCGTCGATGCGGTGCAGTCGCGACGCCTTCTCGATCGCGGGCTCTGGCGGGTCTTCGCGGACGCCGACCCGTCCGGGCTCTCCTCCGACGAGCGGCGCTTCTTGGAGCAGGTGCGTCGCGACTTCCGACGCGGCGGCGTGGACCTCGCGGATGCCGAGCGCGAGCGCGTGCGCGAACTCACCGACCGTGACACGGAGCTCTCGCTGACCTTCTCGCGGAACATCCGCGAGGGGCGGCGCGAGGTTCGGGTTCCCGCGGCCTCGCTCGAAGGCCTGCCCGCGGATTTCCTCGCCGAGCACCCCTCCGACGCCGAGGGGATGGTCACCCTGACGACCGAGTACACCGACCTCATGCCAGTCCGGGAATATGCGCGGGACCGCTCCGTTCGACACGAGCTCATGGGGGCGTACAACGACCTCGCGTGGCCGGTGAACGAGCCCGTTCTCGCCGAACTGCTCGCGGTGCGCGCGGAGCGGGCGCAGCTCCTGGGCTACGGCGACTGGGCCGATTACGAGACCGAGACCCGCATGATCGGCTCGAGCACGGCCGTGCGCGCGTTCCTCGAGCGCGTGGCCGAAGCGGTCGCTCCAGCGGCGGCCGACGAGTACGAGCGCGTGCTCGAGCGGTTGCGCCGCGACGCCCCCGAGGCCGACGTGGTCACGACCGCCGACTTCTGGTACATCCTCGGGGCGCTCAAGCGCGAGGAGTACGACGTCGACGCGCAGCTCGTCCGGTCGTACTTCCGCTTCGATCGCGTGCTCGAGGGCGTGCTGAACACCACGGGACGCCTGCTCGACGTGCAGTACGTCCCGGTCGACGCCCCGTCGTGGCACGACGACGTCCGCACTTACGACGTGGTCCGCGGCGAGGAACGGCTCGGTCGCATCCACCTCGACCTGCACCCGCGCGACGGCAAGTACAACCACGCTGCGTGCTTCGGGCTGGCCCCGGGCATCGCCAGCCGGTCCCTGCCCGAATCGGTGCTGCTCTGCAACTTCTCGCGAGGACTCCTCGAGCACGACGAGGTCGTCACGTTCTTCCACGAGTTCGGTCACCTCGTACACGACATCCTCGGCGGTCATCAGAGCCGGGCGCGGTGGACGGGTGTTGCGACCGAGTGGGACTTCGTCGAGGCCCCGAGTCAGCTGCTCGAGGAGTGGGCGTGGGATGCCGAGGCCCTCGCCTCCTTCGCGGTGAACGATGCCGGTGAGCCGATCCCCGCCGACCTCGTCGACCGGATGCGCACCGCCGACGCCTTCGGCCGGGGCCTCGAAGTCACCCGACAGCTCGGCCACGCGACGACCTCCTACCGGCTGCACGTGGACCGGCCGGACGACCTCACCACGGCCGTCGACGGGTACTACCGCGCCGCCAGTCCGATCGCCCCGCTCGATGGAGCGCACTCGTACGCCGGTTTCGGCCATCTCACCGGATACGGCGCGTGCTATTACACCTATCAGTGGAGCCTCGTGATCGCCCGCGACCTGCTCTCCGCGTTCGGCGACGACCTGTTCGACGTCGAGACGGCCACCCGATACCGGCGCGAGATTCTCGAGCCCGGCGGGTCGCGCGACGCGCGCGACCTCGTGAAGGCCTTCCTCGGCCGCGAGTCGACCTTCGACGCCTACCGCGACTGGCTCGCCGGAGCCTGACGACGACAGAGGGCCGCGGCATCCCGATCCGGATGCCGCGGCCCTCTCGATCCGCTCAGGGTCAGGCGGTCGTCTCCCGCGAGATCGCGGCGACGAACGCGTCGATGTCGGCCTCGGTCGTGTCGAACGAGCACATCCATCGCACCTCGCGGCGCAGCTCATCCCAGTCGTAGAAGCGGAAGCTCTGGCGAAGCCGGTCCGCGACACCGGCGGGGAGCGTCGCGAAGACGCCGTTCGCCTGGGTGGGCTGAGTGAACTCCACGCCCTGGATCGACCCGTCGGCGAGGCCCGCCTCGATGCCGGCGCGCAGGCGCTGCGCCATGGAGTTCGAGTGCCGGGCGTTGTGCAGCCAGAGGTCGTTCTCGAGCAGGGCGACCAGCTGCGCCGACACGAAGCGCATCTTGCTTGAGAGCTGCATGTCGAGTTTGCGCAGATACGTCAGACCCGTGGATGCCGCGGGGTCGAGCACGACGATGGCCTCGCCGATCATGGCGCCGTTCTTAGTGCCGCCGAAACTGAGGACGTCGACGCCCGCGTCGCGGGTGAAGGCGCGGAGGGGAACGTCGAGGGCGGCGGCCGCGTTCGAGATGCGCGCACCGTCCATGTGCAGGCGCATACCGTGGCCGTGAGCGTGGGCTGCGAGCTCGCGGATCTCCTCGACGCTGTAGAGCGTGCCGAGTTCGGTCGACTGGGTGATCGAGACGACCAGCGGCTGCGCGCGGTGCTCGTCGCCCCAACCCCAGGCCTCGCGGTCCACGAGCTCGGGGGTGAGCTTGCCGTCGTCCGTGGGAACGGTGAGGATCTTGATCCCGCCGACCCGCTCGGGTGCTCCACCCTCATCGACGTTGATGTGGGCGGTGGATGCCGAGATCACGGCGCCCCAGCGGGGGAGCATCGACTGCAGCCCGACGACGTTGGCGCCCGTGCCGTTGAAGACCGGGTAGGCCTCGACGCCCTCGCCGAGGAGCGAGACGAACAGCTCCTGCAGGCGGGCGGTGTAGACGTCTTCGCCGTAGGCGACCTGGTGGCCGTCGTTGGCGGCGGCGATGGCGGCCAGCACGTCGGGGTGGATTCCGGAGTAGTTGTCGGAGGCGAAGCCGCGCACCGAGGAGTCGTGGAGGGTGGTCACCGTCCCAGCGTAACGACCGCCGGACTCCGCCCTTCCTCCCCAGGGAGGGATAACGAGTCGGTGTCCCCATTCCGTCCCGTCCGGCCCTCGGGTGTCGGTGGGGGCGGGGAGAATGGCGGGATGCACATGGACCCCGAGGCGCTCAGCATCGCCGGTGAGATCTTCTCCCCTGCGGCCATGACGCGTGCCGATCGGCTCCTCGTCTACGGCTCGGTCGAGGTCAGCGACGTCAAGACATTCGACGGGGTCCTCGTCGTGTCGGCGCATTCGTTCGGTGCGGCGGGCTACGAGCACCTCGAGCTGCGCGTGCCCACCGATTACACGCGGGTCTCGGGATGGTGCTCGTGCGGACGCGGTCCCGAGTGCGAGCACTGCTGCGCGGCGGCGGTGCTGCTGTTCGACCGTATGGTCTCGGCGGGGCGACCCCCGCGTCCCGAGTGGCAGCGCACTCTCGACGACCTGCTGACCGTCACCCCCCGGGTCCCCGACGAACCCCCGGTCGACCTGTGCCTCTTCCTCGCCATCCGCCGCGGCGGGGGCCACGGCCGCAGCACCGCGTTGACGCTCACCGCCCGGCCCGGCATGCGGGGCACGCGTGGCACGTGGATCAAGGGCCGCGCGGGCTGGTCGGGCTTGTCGTTGCTGTCGGCGGATCCCCGGGCGCGCGCGGCGCTCGACAGCCTGGGCCGCCTCGGTCGCTCCGGCAACGGGGCGTTCCTCTCCGACGAATGGATGCCGCTCTCCGCCGTGCCCCCGCACTCGCTCTGGATGCAGCTCGAGGCCGTCGTCGCCGCCGGGGTGCCGCTCGTGGCGGCCTCGGGTGCGCACCACCCCGTGCAGATCCTCGAGCAGGCCGCGACCGCAGCGGTCTCCGTCGATCGCCGCGGCTCCGCGCTGCACGTCCGGGGGATCGTCCAGGGCATCGACGACGAGACCGCCTCCCTACCGTCGTGGGTGGTGGGCGACCCGGCCGTGGCCGTCGCCTTCGTGGGGGATCGTGACGGCGACGACGAGCGGATCACGCTCGCGCCTCTCGCGGCTCCCGTCACGGGTCCCCTCCGCGGGCTGTTGATACGCGGGGCCGCGCTCACGGTCGACGGGAGCTCCGACACGTTCCTTCGCGACTACGTGCCCCGCTTACAGCTGGAGGCGCCCGTGGTGTCGCCCCGGGGCACGGTGGAGCTGCCGCCGCCGCCCCGTCCCGTCCTCGAAGTGTCCGTCGACCACCGCGCGGGACGCGCGTCCGTCGTCGTCCACTGGGACCGGTCGGCGACGAACGGTCGGCGCGACGAGGCGAACGAGGCGTCGACGTGGAGAGCCGTTTCGGCCGTCGCAGCGGAGCTGCGTATCGAGCTCCCGCAACCGTTCGCTTCGGGGAGCACCCCGCCGCGCTTGTGGGCTCCGGCAGAGGCGGCGATCTTCATCGCCGAGGCGATGCCGCGTCTCCAGGCTCTCGAGAACGTCCGGGTGATCGTGGCCGACGGGGCCGTGCCCTACCGTGCGGCCGCCGAGCCGGCGTCCGTCGAGCTGCGCACCGGAGACGACGACGGCAGCGACTGGTTCGACCTGCACGCGCGCGTCACCGTCGGCGACGCCGAGGTCGACTTCGCCGAGCTCTACACCGCGCTCGTCGTCGGTGATCGCGCGCTCTTCCTCGGTGACGGATCGTACGTCCGGCTGGACACCCCCGCTTTCGACCGGCTGCGCGCCGTCATCGACGAAGCGCGAACGCTCGCCGACCGCCCGGACGGCGGATTGCAGCTCAACCGATACAACGTCGGTCTGTGGGACGACCTGTCCGAACTGGGTCTGCTCGCGGCGCAAGAGGCCGAGTGGTGGCTGCGCGTGCGCGGTCTCACCGACGAGGCCGTCATCGCCCCTGTGGCGTCTCCCGAGGGATTGCGGGCCACGCTGCGCGACTATCAGCGCACGGGGTTGGACTGGCTGCACTTCCTCCGCACGCAGGGACTCGGTGGCGTGCTCGCCGACGACATGGGTCTCGGAAAGACCGTGCAGGCGATCGCGATGATGGAGGTCGCTCGCGAGGCCGACCCCCGGATGGCGCCGTTCCTGATCGTGGCGCCGACGAGCGTCGTCGGCAACTGGGCGCGCGAGTGCGCCGCCTTCGCACCGGGGCTCCGTGTCACGACCATCACCTCGACGGGGGCGCGACGCGCCACGTCCATCTCCCAAGAGGCCACCGGCGTGCACGTGGTGGTGACCAGCTACGCGCTGTTCCGCTTGGAGCAGGAGCAGTACGCCGAGGCCGAGTGGTCGGGACTCGTGCTCGATGAGGCCCAGCAGATCAAGAACCCCTCGTCGCGCGGCTATCGCGCCGCTCGCGCCCTGTCGGTGCCCTTCACCCTCGTCATCACGGGCACACCGATGGAGAACAACCTGCTCGAGCTCTGGGCTCTCCTGTCGCTCGTCGCCCCGGGGCTGTTGGGAACACGGGAGTCCTTCACGGCGATGTACCGCACGCCCATCGAGAAGCACTCCGACGGCGCCCGGCTCGACCTTCTCCGGCGACGCATCCGACCGTTCCTGCTCCGGCGTACGAAAGACCTGGTCGCCGCCGAACTGCCCTCGAAGCAGGAGACGGTGGTGGAGGTCACCCTGCACCCGACGCATCGAAAGCTGTACGACCGGCGGTTCCATCGCGAGCGCCAACGGCTCCTCGGTCTGCTCGACGATGCAGAAGGCAACCGCTTCGCGATCTTCCGCTCCCTGACGATGCTGCGCCAACTCGCTCTCGACCCAGCGCTCGTCGACGAAGGAGAAGCGCCCTCCGCCAAACTCGATGCGCTGGTCGAACTCGTGACCGAGGCCGCTGCCGAGGGGCACCGCGTCCTCGTCCTGAGCCAGTTCACGCGCTTCCTGCGGTCGGCTCGCGAGAGGTGTACCGAGGCGGACCTGGCTTCCGGCTACCTCGATGGCACCACTACGAACCGGCAAGCCGAGATCGACCGCTTTCGGGAGGGCGACGATCCCGTCTTCTTCATCTCCCTCAAGGCGGGAGGCGTCGGCCTCAACCTCGTCGAGGCCGACTACGTCGTGCTGCTCGACCCGTGGTGGAACCCTGCGGTCGAGGATCAGGCGATCGACCGTGCCCACCGCATCGGGCAGACCCGTCCGGTGATCGTCTACCGCCTCGTGGCAGCCGACACCATCGAGCAGAAGGTGGTGGCTCTGCGCGAGACGAAGGCGGATCTCTTCTCGCGAGTGCTCGACGGAGGCGGCGAGGGAGAAGCGTTCGGCGGTGGCGTTCGCCTGACGGCGGCGGACATTCGCGGCTTGATCGACTGACGTCACCCTTCGGATCGGCGCCCCGCCTGGCGTGGCCACGCGCTGAGCCGGGCGCGAACGTCCCGCCCCTGTCGCATGCGCTCCCTTCGCTCGGCGGCCGGACCCTGGTCAACGTCGGACCCCAGGTCTACCGTGGCGCTATGTCCGAGACTCCGGCCCCCGCTGCGCCTCCCGCTGCGGTCGCGTCCGCCGGGCGCCGCACCTTCTTGGCGGTGCTCGCCAACACGGCCGCGGCCAACGTGACGACGAGCTTCCTGTGGTTCGCCCTGACCTTCTGGGTGTACCTCGAGACCCGGTCCGTCCTCGCCACCGGCATCGTCGGCGGTGCGTACATGCTTCTGCTCGCCGTTTTCGCGATGGTGTTCGGTTCGCTCGTCGACCGCCACCGCAAGCACCGGGTCATGGTGGTCTCCGGGTTCGTGACGCTCGTGGCGTTCCTGCTGGCGGGGGCACTTTGGGTCGCGTTCTCCGAGGCCGTGCTGCTCGACCTCGGCGGGCCGTGGTTCTGGCTCTTCGCGGGCATCATCCTCGCCGGCGCCGTGATCGAGAACCTCCGCAACATCGCCCTGTCGACGACCGTGACCCTCCTCGTACCGGTCGAGAGACACGCCAACGCGAACGGCCTCGTCGGCACGGTGCAGGGCCTCGCTTTCGTGGTGACGAGCGTCTTCAGCGGCCTGTCGGTGGGCTTCCTCGGTATGGGCTGGACCTTGGTCATCGCCGTGGTCCTCACCACCCTCGCTCTCGCGCACCTGCTGACGATCCGCATCCCCGAGGAGCGACCTGCCGCCGGGCGGACCCCGGGCCCCGTCGTCGACCTGCGCGGGGCGGTCCGAGCCGTTCGCCTCGCACCCGGCTTGTTCGCCCTGATCGTGTTCTCGACGTTCAACAACCTCATCGGCGGCGTCTACATGGCGCTCATGGACCCGTACGGTCTCGAGATGTTCGACGTGAAGGTCTGGGGCATCGTCCTCGGGGTCACCGCGACCGGCTTCATCATCGGCGGGAGTCTCGTCGCGAAGTTCGGCCTGGGCGAGAATCCCATACGCACGATGCTCTGGATCGTGATCGCGATGGGGGCGCTCGGAGCACTGTTCACCCTCCGCGAGTGGTGGTGGCTCTACGTGCTCGGCATCTGGGTGTACATGGCCCTCCTTCCGCCGGTCGAGGCGGCCGAGCAGACGGTCATCCAGAAAGTCGTCCCCTTCGAGACGCAGGGGCGCGTCTTCGGCTTTGCGGCGGCGTTCGAATCGGCCGCGGCGCCCGTGACGTCGTTCCTCATCGCGCCGATCGCGCAGTTCCTGATCATCCCGTACATGGACGGCGAGAGCGGCCGCTCGACGTGGGGCTGGCTGCTCGGCGAGGGCGACTCGCGCGGCATCGCGCTGGTCTTCGCCGTCTCGGGTGTGGTGATGGTGATCGCGGCTGCCCTGGCGTTCCTCACGCGCTCGTACCGCACGCTCTCTCGGCAGTACCGAACGGGCGGGATCGATGCTGGCAGTCACGGGTCACCGACGTCCGCCCCCCGGTGAGAGTCGACCGAGGGGCGGACGTTCGAGATGTCGTCCCGACAGTCCAAGGGTCTGACACGCCGCTCTGGAGAGCAGTCCGACCGGTGACCCTGCGTGACGTCGTTGCGGGCGCGTCGCCTGCTGTCGTGCGCGCGGGGGGCGTCAGGCCAGACCGCGCGCGAGGCTCGCCGCTTCGTCCGGAGAGAGGTCGAAAACGGCCCCCGCTTGGGCCGAGGTGCTGGGGTCGGGGTTCAGCTGGCCGGAGATCTGCAGAAGGAAGGCGTGCTGGTCGTTGTTGATCTTGGTCGCGTCAGGACCGCACAGGCGGAGGAAGACGAGCAGGTCGATATAAGCCTGGCTGGGGACGATCCATTCTTTTCCGCCGGGTCCGACGGCGATGATGCCGGAACCCCACGTGTACAGGCGAATGGGTCGAGTATCGTTTTCGATCTTCCGGAAGAGTGCCGCCTGGGCATTAGCGTCGTACATGTCGTCCTCTGGTTCTTGGGGCTTCGGTGCGTAAGATCCGGCAAATGTCCAATGGTGATATTCGATCTGACTGAATCCGCCACCCTCCCACCACCAGCCGAACCGGCCGGCATTGTTGCGCATCCATTGGAAATCAGTGGTATTCGGGCCGAGATACACCTGCCCTCCGAAATCGACGGACAATGCCCAGCCATGATTGGACGTCCCCGGATAGGCGGCGAGATTGCCGCCGTTGTAGAGGTAGTCGTTATAGGCCTTCCGCTGACCCGCGAGGTCGCGATAGCCGTCGTTCAGGATGAGATCGTGCCCGCGAGCGTCCCGGAAGGCCGTCATCATGTCCCGCAGCGCGGCGGCAGCGTCAGCGCGCAGCCAGATGTTCCCCACGCGGGACAGAGCCGAAGTGGGTATTTCGCCGTTGTTGTAATTCCCCCATGCGCCCGTCGCCGTGGGAATTGCGTCGGCCTGAGCCGCCGAGGTGTTTCCGCCGACGGAATAAGTCGTTGCGGCAGCCGTCGCTATCAGCGACGAGACAATCAGGCTGCGACGGCTGACTTTCGAATCGACGACGTCTTCAGTTCTCGGCACGAGTCGAGCATATGAGCCGGTTATGGTTGTCGTATGTAGGCCGTTCGGGGGACATCTCGAAAAGCGCAAACGCAGAGGCGAAGGAACGATCGCTTTCCGGCGGGATGAGTGACCGGCAGGCCTCGCGCCGGCGGAATGCGGCTCTTGCTCACTTCCCGTCGGGTCGCTCGCCGCCGTCGATGAGGGGTACGGTGCGATCGTTCCACGCCCCGGCCGCGTCGTCCCACAGCGCGACGACGGCGGATGCCAACGCCGCCTCCAGCCCATCGAGGTTCCGCACGCGGAAGATCACGCCGGCGGCCGTCAGCTCGCGCCCCGAATCGCGTGCGGTTTTCGCGTACCCCTGCGCCACGGCTCGCGCCCACGCCTCGCTCGCGGCCTTCACCGCGGCGTAGTTCGCGCCTCCCGCCAGGGGGCGTGCGACGGCGGTGGACGAGACGATCGCGAGGCGACCGGCATCCGAGCCGCGGAGGTCGTCGTCGAAGGTGCGGCTGACGTTCCGCAGAGCCGTGAACGAGCGCAGCAGGACGGCGAAGTCCTCGTCGCTCTGTCCGGCGAGGCCGCCTCCGCCGCGCCAGCCGCCGACGAGGTGGATCACGCCGTCGACGTTCCCGTGCGCGATGTGCACGCGGTCGCGCAGAGCCGCCACCGCGGCCGGGTCGGTCAGATCGCACAGCTCGGTCATCGCTCCGGGAGCGGCGTCAGCGGCCTCCGCCAGGCGGCCGGCGTTCGATCCCACCACCACGACCCGCGCCCCCGCCGCGAGGAGGGCACGAGCGCAGGCCCGCCCGGCTGCACTCGTCCCGCCCGCGAGAAGGACGAGCCGTCCACGGAGCGGCTGCGAAGGCTCGACCGCGGAGTCGGTCGTCTCGTCGCTCATCGCAGGGCTCAGTCCGTGCCGCGGATGCCCTCGGTCGACGCGATCACCGGGCGCATCTTCTTCTCGAGCGCTTCGAAGAACATCGAGAGCGGGAACTCGTCGTCGAGGACCGCGTCGGTGTACCCCTTCGGCAGCCCCGCGAGCACCTCGTCGGGCAACCCGCGGGCCCACACCGAGGCGGGGTGGGGCGTGACGACCCCGCTCACGAGGTCGTAGGCGGCGAGCCAGTGCGCGACCTTGGGGCGGTCGATCGAGCGCCAGTACAGCTCGTCGATCGCGTCCGCGAGGGCGATGACCGCGGCGGGCACCTCGTCCCAGTCGAACGCGAGCGAGGTGTCGGTCCAGTGCAGCACGCGGTGCTGGTGCAGCCAGGCGAACAGCAGCTGGCCGCCGAGGCCGTCGTAGTTGCGCACGCGCGATCCGGTGATGGCGAAGCGGAAGATGCGGTCGAAGATGACGGCGTACTGCACGAGCTCGGCGTGCTCGAGCATGGCCGTCTCGGCGTCGTCGAGGTCGTCGCGCGCGGCGAGGCGGGCCTGCAGCGACACGCACTCGCGGAACGCGGTGAGGTCGCAGCGCAGCTCTTCGAGCGAGTAGAGGAAGAACGGCATCCGCTGCTTGATCATGAACGGGTCGAACGGCAGGTCGCCGCGCATATGCGTGCGGTCGTGGATGAGGTCCCACATGACGAAGGTGCGTTCGGCGAGGTCCTGGTCGTCGAGCAGGCGCGCGGCGGCGTCGGGCAGCTCGAGCTTCGTGATGTCCGCCGCGGCTCGGGTGACGCGGCGGTAGCGCGCGGCTTCGCGGTCCTGGAAGATCGCGCCCCACGTGAAGGTGGGGATCTCGCGCATGGCGACGGTCTCGGGGAAGAGCACCGCCGAGTTCGTGTCATAGCCCGAGGTGAAGTCGATCAGGCGCAGCGAGACGAACAGGCGGTTGGTGTACTCGGTCTCGAGCCGCGAGATGAACTCCGGCCAGATCGCTTCGACGAGCACGGCTTCGACGTGTCGGTTGCTCGAGCCGTTCTGCGTGTACATCGGGAAGACGACGAGGTGCCGGATGCCGTCGACGCGGTGTTCCTGCGGCTGGAAGGCGACGAGGGAGTCCAGGAAGTCGGGGATGCCGAGGCCCTCGTCGCGCCAGCGACGGAAGTCCGCGACGGATGCCGAGAGGTAGGCCTCGTCGTGCGGGAACAGCGGCGTGAGAGCCTCGATCGCGCTGATGACGTGGTCGATCAGCGGAGCGGCGGCGGCGGTGTCCTCGATGGAACCGTCCTTGACCTGGAGGTCCTGCAGCGCGCCGGCGGCGTTCTTGAGCTGGGCCCAGGCGGGGGTGTGCTCGACCGAGTCGACGCCGTGACCGTCGATCAGATCGTCGTCGGCACGGGTGGTCGCGGCAATGGTCATGGCATCCTCCGATCGGAACGGTAAAAATTCCTGCTAAGTACGGATGCTAACGGAAAACTTACGGAACGCGCCACATCCGCCCTGACGACCGCTGATACTGTCGAGCGCATGACCGAGGCTTCCCCCCGCGCTCCTCGCCTCGAGGATTCCGTCGACGCGGCGATCGTCCGCGAGATCTCCCTCGATGCGCGCGCCACGCTGTCGCACCTCTCCGAACGGGTGGGCCTCTCGGTCTCGGCCGTCCAGTCGCGACTGCGCCGACTCGAAGCCCGCGGGATCGTGAAGGGCTACCGTCCGATCCTCGACGCCGAGGCGCTGGGCAGGCCGCTCGCCGCCTTCGTCGAGATCACGCCCCTCGACCCCGCGCAGCCCGACAACGCCCCCGAACTCCTCGCCCACCTGACGCCCATCGAGGCCTGCCACTCCATCGCGGGCGAGGCGGCGTACATGCTCTTCGTCCGTGTCCCGACGCCCCGCGACCTCGAGGAACTGATCCGCGACATCCGGGCCGCCGCCCAGGTGAACACACGCACGACCGTGGTGCTGCAGACCTTCTTCGAAGCGCGGCCGATCGAGCCCGCCGACTTCCCCGCCTGATCCGCCCCCGGTCGCGTCGAAGCGGGCAGGGATACATCCCTGGACGGATGCCGTGCCCCGGGCCTCCCGCGTAGCGTGGCCGTGATGTTCGTTCTCCGCCCGCTCACCCGGTACCAGCTGGTCACCGACCTCGGCATCGCCGTGGTCTTCTTCCTGGTGTCGATCGCCATCGAGCTCGTCGCGAGCTCCACCCCGGTCGAGAACGTCGCCGGGGTCTTCGTCGCCCTCGCCTTCGCGGGCGCCGTGGGGCTGCGGCGCCTGCACCCGGGCCTCGCCCTGTGCACCGCGTGGGTGGCCGCCCTCGTGCAGATGGGGTTCGACCGGCAGCCGTCGCCCTCCGACCTCGCCATCTTCGCCGCGCTCTACACGACGGCCGCCTACGGGACGCGTCGTGTGTTCTGGTTCGGCTTCGGCTCGGCCATCGTCGGAGCGGCCCTGGTGCCGACGTACCTCGTGGGTCGCGGTCTGCAGGCCCCGCCGAGCGGCAACGACTGGTTCGCGGTCATCGCGCTGTTCCTCGCGGCGGGCTTCGCGCTCATGCTGGCCTGGGTCTCGGGCGCCCTGGTGCGGACCGCCATGCGGGCATCGGCGAACAGTCGGGCGCAGCGCGCCGCCGAGGCCGAGACGATCGCCGAGCAGGAGCGCGTGCGCATCGCCCGCGACATGCACGACGTCGTCGCCCACTCGCTCGCGGTGGTCATCGCCCAGGCAGACGGAGCCCGGTACGCCGCGGCATCCGATCCCCGGGCGACCTCCGAAGCGCTCACGACGATCTCGTCGACCGCACGCGCGGCCCTCGCCGACGTGCGGCTGCTCCTCACCCAGTTGCGGCACTCCCAGGCCGAGGGGCCGCAGCCCACCCTCGCCGACCTGGATGTGCTGTTCCAACGGATGCGCGCCGCGGGCGTCGACCTGCAGGTCGAGGTCGACCCGCTCCCGCCCGGCGAGCCCCCCGCCGCCATTCAGCTCGCGGTGTACCGCATCATGCAGGAGGCGCTGACGAACGCCCTGCGCCACGGCGTCGACCCGCGCGTGCGCGTCCACCTGGCGTGGTGGCCCGATCGCGTGGTCGTCGCCGTGCGCAATGCCCGGGCCACGGCATCCGTCGCGGCTCCTGCCGGCCCCGCCCCCGGTGGTCACGGCCTGATCGGCATGCGCGAGCGTGCCCAGCTCGTCGGCGGCCACCTGACGGCGGGACCCGAGTACGGCGAGTTCGTCGTCCGCGCGACCCTGCCGATCGGCGCCCCGCTGTGAACGCTCGTCGCAAAGAGCCGAATGGATGCCGACCCACCCCCGACCCGCGAGAGGAGCCGTCGTCATGACCGCCCCCGTCCGCATCGTCCTCGTCGACGATCAAGCCCTGTTCCGCGCCGGGATCCGCATGGTGATCGATTCCCAGCCCGACCTCGAGGTGGTGGGAGAGGCCTCGGACGGTCGAGAAGGCGTCGAGGTCGTGCGCGCAACGCGACCCGACCTCGTGCTCATGGACGTGCGCATGCCGGTCATGGACGGGCTGGCGGCGACCGCCGAGATCCTGCGCGAGCCCGACGCTCCGCGCGTGGTGGTGCTGACGACCTTCGACCTCGACGAGGCCGCCGCCCGGGCCATCCAGGGCGGGGCGAGCGGGTTCCTCCTGAAGGATTCCGAGCCCGAGTTCCTCCTGTCGGCGGTGCGGACCGTCCACGCGGGTTCCGCGGTGATCGCCGCGGAGGCCACGCGAGAGCTCTTCGCACACATCGCCGACGGCGGCGCGGGGGAGCCGGTGCCGCCCGCCTACGGCGCGCTCACCGACCGCGAGCGCGAGATCTTCGCCCTGGCGGCGGCGGGACTCAGCAACGCCGAGATCGCCGAGCGCGAGTTCCTGTCCGAGGCCACGGTCAAGACCCACATCAGCCGCATCCTGACCAAGCTCGCCGTGCGCGATCGCGTGCAGCTCGTCGTGTTCGCCTATCGGCACGGCCTTGCCTGAGGCGATCGCGCGTCAGGCGTCGTCGTTCTCGGGGTCGTGCGCCCACGTGGGGGCGAGTGCCTTGATGCGCATCGCCCGCCACTGCCAGGTCGCCCAGAGCGCCGGCCACAGCGCGGGAGCCGCAGCCCCGCCGATCGTCAACCGCTCGCGCCAGAGCGTGCGTCCCGGTTCGCCGGGCGCCTCCGACACCGCCATCTGGTGATCCCACACGTCGAGAACCGAGAGCGGCCCGGTCAGCGGCACGCCCCAGTCGCGGAACACGCGCACGCGTCCGCGCTCGTCGGCGGTGTCGCGATCGGCGACCGAGATGAGTTGACGCCCGACCGGCAGCAGTCCCGCGACGCTCATCTGCACGGGCACGTCGTCGCCCGACTCGAACGAGGTCGGCATCTCGCCGAGGGCCTCGACGTCGAGCAGGGGGCCGTACAGCTCCGCCACCGCGCGCGGCGAGTGCAGAGCACGCCAGGCGGCATCCGGGTCGCAGTCGATGACGAACTTCAGCAGGATGCGCATGATGTCGATCGTGCCCGATCCCGGCGATCGACGCGCACGGCTTGACGCGGGCCGTCTGTTCCGGGCGATTTACGATCGAGGGATGCCGTCTTCTCCCGCGCTCGCCCAGTCCGACTACCAGGTGCGTCTGGACTGGGGACCCGCAGGGCTGGAGCGTCTGGCCCCCGCTCACATCGTGGTCGTCGTGCAGACGCTGGGGTTGTCCCGGCGCGCGCTGGACGCGACGGAGGACGGCCACACCCTCGCCCTCGACGACGACGCGGCCGCAGACCTCGCGCTCGCCGCCGCGCGCGACGGTGCACACGTCGTCGTCGGCGGAGTGCGCAACGCGGCGGCTGTCGCGGCCCACGTGCTCGAGGTGCAGCGCGGGCGCGGGGAGCGCACCAGCATCTCGATCATCGCCGCGGGCTCTCCGGACGCCGGCGGCCTTCGCTTCGCGGTCGAAGACCTCCTCGGGGCGGGTGCCGTCGTCGCCGCGCTCGGCGACCGGGGGATCGACCACGCCTCTCCCGACGCCGCGGTGGCGGGCGAGGGGTTCCGGGCCCTCGGGGGCGCCGTACGACACCTGCTGACGGCGAGTGGGAGCGGCCGTCTGCTCGCCGCGGACGGCGCGCGCGCGGCGGTGCTGGCCGCGGCGGCGCGCGATGCGGCATCCGTCGTCCCGATCGTGCGAGACGGAACGATCGTCGCCGACTGAGCCCCGCTACCGAGGCGTGGACGCGGCCAGTCGCGTCGCGCGGCTGATGTCGCGGTGCACCCACGACAGGGCGAAACGCGGATCGAACGACGGGGCGCACTTCGCGCACGAGGTGGGCCGCGTCGCGCGGCGGTGCCGGTACGCGACGTGACCGGCCGGGCACGTACCCACCCACGGGGCGAGTTCGTTCGCGGTCTCTCCGGCGTGGGTCGTGCCGCCGACGTATCCGAGCCCCTGCGCCGTGCGCTTCCACGCCGGACCGTGCCCGGCCGAGGCTCCCGCGACGGCGTGCGCGACCTCGTGCAGCAGCGTCTGATGGTTGGTGTCGTCGTCGTAGCGCGCCGAGAGGTAGCGCGAGACGCTGATGCGTTTGCGCCCGTAGTCGCACAGGCCCGCGCGTCGCTTGGCGTTGTCGAAGGCGAACGTCCACGACTCGTCGAGGTGCAGGGCGATCAACGCCTCGGCCCAGATGCGTACGCGCTGCAGGTCGGACATGAGCGGGAGCCTAGGAGGGACCTACGACACTCAGCTCGCGACGACCTCGCGCGTGCGCCGACGCTCCGCGGCGTCGATCGCGAGCAGGGTCGACTCGAGCTGTGCGTCGGTGGCGCCGGCGTTCTGGCGCAGGAACAGCGCCTGCTTGAAGTCGCGGCGTGCGGCGTCGAAGTCGCCCTCGTCGTAGTGGACCTTGCCGCGGTGCTGCAGGGCGAAGGCGGCGATGCTCGCCCACCCCTGGCCCTCGGCCTCTTCGGCGCACATGGTGAGTTCCTGCTCGGCGGCGGCGTACGCTCCGCGGCACTGCATGATCGTGGCGTGCAGGATGCGCGCGCGCAGCAGGTCGCGACGGGTGCCGGCCATGCGGGCGACGCGCACCGACTGCTCCGAGATGGCGAGCGCCTCGTCGAACCGGTCGAGCACCTTGAGGAGCCAGACCCGCTCGAGCAGGGCGTGGAGGCTGCGCTGGGAGCCGATCTCGTCGAGCCGCTCCGCGCACTCGCGGGAGTCGGTGACCTCGCGCAAGGTGTCGGGGTCGTACCCGTGGATGTAGCTCACCATCGCTCCTCTCGTTCCGGCAGGACTTCCAGTCTGCGCCGCCCGGGCGTCGAGCGCCGCAGCGCCACGCGGTCGGGGAGCGAAGACGCCGGATTCATCTCTCGAAGAGGGATGCCGAGGGCTTCGGCGACGCGGTCGCATCGGCGTCGGTGGCCGCCCGCGACCCGCGCATGAACTCCTCGATCTCGGCGCCCTGGGCGACTTTGGCGGGGTGCGGCCCGGCCGCCATCAGGCGCGGGAGCCACTCCACCGGCAGCGGGGCGTCCGAGGCGGCGACGACGAGGTTGCCGAAACGGCGCCCCTTCAACACCTGCACCTCGGCCAGGACGATGACCTCGGGCAGGACGTCGCGGATGGTGGCGACCTGCCGGCGGGCGAAGGCGAGGCCGGGGCCGTCGGACACGTTCACCAGCAGCACCCCGTCCGCCGCGAGCAGCGCCGCCGCCTCGCGGTAGAACTCCACGGTGGTCAGGTGGGCGGGGGTCTGCGCACCGGAGTACACGTCGCTCACGAGCAGGTCGACCGCGCCGGTGAGGCCCGCCGGCAGCTTCGACAGACCCGCCCGTGCGTCGCCGATGCGGACGCGCACCGAGGCGCCGCGCGGCAGCGGCAGGTTCTCGCGCACGAGATCCCACAGCGCAGGTTCGAGCTCGATCACCTGCTGGCGCGAGCCCGGCCGGGTCGCCTCGACGTAGCGCGGCAGAGTCAGAGCGCCCGCACCGAGGTGGACCGCGGTGAGGGGCTGTCCCGGCATCCGGAGTCGATCGATCACGGCGCCCATGCGCGCCACGTACTCGAAGTGCAGGTGCGTCGGATCGTCGAGGTCGACGTGCGACTGGGGTGTGCCGTCGACCACCAGCTCCCACCCCGAGACGAACCCCGAGGGCGAGACGCGCGCAAGGGAGCCGTCCGACAACCGCGCGGTCGGGGCGTCGTCGGGTTCGATGCGCATGCGGGCCATGCACCCACGCTAGGCCCTCCGGGCGGCGGTACCGTGGCCGCATGCGGGTGGATCTGAACGCCGATCTGGGCGAGACCGTCGACGGGATGCCGACGGCCGACGACGATGCGATGTTCGCGGTGATCTCGAGCGCCAACGTCGCCTGCGGCGGGCACGCGGGGGATGCCGCGTCGATGCGCGCCTCGGTCGAGAGGGCGGCGCGCTACGGGGTGGCCGTCGGCGCGCACCCCTCGTACGCCGACCGCGAGAACTTCGGTCGCGTCGCCCGCTCGCCCGAGCCCGCCGAACTCCGCGCGAGCGTGACGGCGCAGCTGTCCGCTCTCGTCGCGGCCGGTGCCGACTTGCGCTACGTCAAGCCGCACGGAGCGCTCTACCACGCTGTCACCGCGAACCCCCGCCAGGCCGAGGCGGTCGCGGCGGCGGTGGCGGACCAGTCGGACCGGCTCGGACGCGCTCTGCCGATTCTCGGGCTCTCGGGCGCGATCGTCGAGGCCGCGGCATCCGCGGGTCTTCCCTTCGTGCGCGAGGCCTTCCTCGACCGCGGGTACACCCCGCAGGGGGGCCTCGTGCCGCGCGGCGAACCGGGCGACCTCGTCCACGACCCCGGCGCCGTGGCCGACCGCGCGCTGCGGCTCGTCCGCGACGGCGAGGTCGACACCGTCGAGGGAGCGCACGTGGCCGTCGACGCCGCCTCCCTGTGTCTGCACGGGGACACCCCGGCGGCCGTTGCAATGGCCCGCGCGGTGCGCGCGAGCCTCGACGGAGCCGGCATCGAGGTGCGCGCCCCGTGGTGACGCCGCCCGACGCGGCGATCGTCCTGCGACCGATGGGGGAGCGGGCGGTGCTCGCCGAGGTCGCCGACCTCGACGGCGTGGTCCGCCTGCACGCGGCGCTCGCCGCGAACCCGCCCGCCGGGATCGACGATCTCGTGCCCGCGGCGCGGACCGTGCTCGTCGGCTTCGACCCCGCGCGGATCGCCGCGCCGGCGGTTCGCGCGTGGATACGCACGGTCGCGGAGGCCCCCGCCGCCGACCCGCGACCCGGACCTCTCGTGGAGGTTCCCGTCCGCTACGACGGCGCCGATCTCGACGACACCGCCGCGCTCCTCGGCATCCCGGTCTCCGACCTCGTCGCGCGTCACGCGGCTGCGGAATGGGCGGTCGCCTTCACCGGCTTCTCCCCGGGATTCGCCTACCTCGTGAGCGAGCACTGGACCTTCGACGTGCCCCGACTCGACCAGCCGCGTACGCGCGTCCCCGCGGGCGCGGTCGGGCTCGCCGCCGGCTTCACGGGCGCGTATCCCCGCGAGACCCCGGGCGGCTGGCGCGTGATCGCCTCGACCGATGCGGTCCTCTTCGATCCGGATGCCGCCCACCCGGCGCTTCTGCCCCCTCGAGCCCGCGTGCGGTTCGTCCCCGAGCGACCGCGGGTCGAGGTGCCGATCGGGCCGTCCGCTCCCCGGAACGCGACGCGGGATGCCGCCGACTCCTCGCCCATGCCGGGAACCCCCGCCCGTGACGACGGGCGTCCCGCGCTGCGCATCCTCGACGCGGGCGCCACGACCACCGTTCAAGACCGGGGCCGCCCGCACCGCGCCGCCCTCGGGGTCGCCCGATCGGGAGCGCTCGACGGCGGCGCGCTGCGCACCGCGAACCGGCTGGTCGGCAACGACGACGGGGCGGCGGGCCTCGAGATCCTGCTCGGCGGCTTCCGCGCCCGCGCCGAGACGGACACGTGGGTGTGCGTCACCGGGGCGCTCGTCGAGGTGCGGGTGGGTCGAAGGGCCGTCGATCTCTATAGGCCCCTCCTCGTCCCCGCCGGCAGCGAGCTGTCCATCGGGGTCGCCCGGGTGGGGCTCCGCACGTACCTGGCCGTCCGCGGCGGTGTCGAGGGTGCCGCGGTGATGGGCTCGCGCGCTCACGACTCGCTCGCGGGTCTCGGCCCCGCCCCGCTGCGCGCCGGCGACCTCGTCCGGGCCGGGGTGCCGGCATCCGCGATTCCCCCCGTCGACGTCTTCCCCTGGAGCGTTCCGCCCTCGACGATCGACGTCGCTCTCGCCGAGGGCCCGCGCGCCGACTGGTTCGCCCCGCGCGCCCTGGCGACGCTCCTCGCCGAGCCCTGGACCGTCTCGGCCGACCTCGACCGCGTCGGCGTCCGTCTCGACGGCCCCGTCCTCGAACGGATACGCCCCGGGGAACTGCCGAGCGAGGGGATGACGCCCGGAGCGCTTCAGGTACCCCCGCACGGGCGGCCGGTCGTGCTGCTCGCCGACGGGCCCGTCACCGGCGGCTACCCGGTGATCGCGGTGGCGACGGAGGCCGGCACCTCGGCGCTCGCACAGGCGCGTCCGGGAGACAGGGTGCGCTTCCGGCGCGCCTGACGGAGACACCGCGGGGAATTTCGGACGAGCGCACGCGGTTATACCGCAGGTCCGAGAACGCGTCAAGAATTGGACTGGACACGGCGAGTCCTCCCGCGTATGCTTGGACTTTGCGCTCCTCGATTCCCCCTGCCCTCATATGGTGGTCGGCTGAGCCTGTCCGTCCCCGCTTCACCGCGGTGTGCGACGTGCAGGTTATCGGGGCAGGAACGCACTCCACCTGACGACAAGGAATCACGAGCCCCTCGCCCGGGCTTCTGGAGGTTATTCCCTTGGCTGCTGCGAGCAACGCATCCACCACCACCACCCCGAAGAGCGGACGCGGCGCATCTCGCCTCTCGTTCGCGAAGATCTCCGACAAGCTGACCGTTCCCGATCTGCTCGCGCTGCAGACCGAGTCGTTCGACTGGCTCGTCGGTAACGACGCATGGAAGGCGCGCGTCGCCGAGGCTCAGGCCGCCGGTCGCACCGACGTCCCCGAGATCAGCGGACTCGAGGAGATCTTCGAGGAGATCTCGCCGATCGAGGACCTGAGCGAGACCATGCAGCTCTCGTTCACCAACCCCTACCTCGAGCCCGAGAAGTACTCGATCGAAGAGTGCAAGGAGCGCGGCAAGACCTACGCCGCCCCGCTGTACGTCGAGGCCGAGTTCATGAACCACCAGACCGGTGAGATCAAGACCCAGACGGTCTTCATGGGCGACTTCCCGCTCCAGACCAACAAGGGCACGTTCATCATCAACGGCACCGAGCGTGTCGTGGTGTCGCAGCTCGTGCGTTCGCCCGGTGTCTACTTCGACAAGACGCCCGACAAGACCTCCGACAAGGACATCGTGTCGGCGCGCGTCATCCCCTCGCGCGGTGCCTGGCTCGAGTTCGAGATCGACAAGCGCGACCAGGTCGGCGTGCGCATCGACCGCAAGCGCAAGCAGTCGGTCACCGTCTTCCTCAAGGCCCTCGGCCTGACCAGCGAGGACATCCTCGCCGAGTTCTCCGGCTTCGACTCCATCGAAGAGACGCTGTCCAAGGACACGATCCTCACGAAGGAAGACGCCCTCCGCGACATCTACCGCAAGCTCCGTCCGGGTGAGCAGGTCGCCGCCGAGGCCGCCCGCGCGCTGCTCGACAACTTCTACTTCAACGCCAAGCGCTACGACCTCGCCAAGGTGGGTCGCTACAAGATCAACCAGAAGCTCGGTCTCGACAAGCCGCTGAGCGACTCGGTGCTGACCGTCGACGACATCGTCGCCACGATCAAGTACCTCGTCCGCCTGCACCGCGGCGACGTCACCTTCGACGGCGTCCGCGGCGGCCAGGCCGCCGAGATCCGTCTCGACACCGACGACATCGACAACTTCGGCAACCGTCGCATCCGCGCCGTCGGCGAGCTCATCCAGAACCAGGTCCGCACGGGTCTCTCCCGCATGGAGCGCGTCGTCCGCGAGCGCATGACCACGCAGGACATCGAGGCCATCACGCCGCAGACCCTGATCAACGTGCGCCCCGTCGTCGCCGCGATCAAGGAGTTCTTCGGAACCTCGCAGCTGTCGCAGTTCATGGACCAGAACAACCCACTCGCGGGTCTGACCCACAAGCGCCGCCTGTCGGCTCTGGGCCCCGGCGGTCTGTCTCGTGAGCGTGCCGGCGTCGAGGTCCGTGACGTCCACCCCTCGCACTACGGCCGCATGTGCCCGATCGAGACGCCGGAAGGCCCGAACATCGGCCTGATCGGTTCGCTCGCCTCGTTCGCGCGCATCAACGCGTTCGGCTTCATCGAGACCCCGTACCGTCGCGTCGTCGACGGCCGCGTGACCGACCAGATCGACTACCTCACCGCCAGCGAAGAGAGCGACCACATCGTCGCTCAGGCCGGTGTCGCCCTCCAGGCCGACGGCCACTTCGTGGAGGACCGCATCCTGGCCCGCCGTGGTCAGGGTGGCGAGGTCGACCTGTTCCCGAACGACGAGATCGGCTACATGGACGTCTCGCCGCGCCAGATGGTGTCGGTGGCGACCTCGCTCATCCCGTTCCTCGAGCACGACGACGCCAACCGCGCCCTCATGGGTGCGAACATGCAGCGTCAGGCCGTCCCGCTCGTCCGCAGCGAGTCGCCCGTCGTCGGTACCGGTATGGAGGGCTTCGCGGCCATCGACGCCGGTGACGTCGTCACCGCCGAGAAGTCCGGTGTCGTCCTGGAGGTCTCGGCCGACGTCGTGACGATCCAGCTCGACGAGGGCGGCACGCAGGACTACTTCCTGCGCAAGTTCGACCGCTCGAACCAGGGCACCTCGTACAACCAGCGCGTGGTCGTCTCGGCCGGTGAGCGCATCGAGGCCGGCGAGGTCATCGCCGACGGTCCCGCGACCGAGAACGGCGAGCTCGCCCTCGGCAAGAACCTCCTCGTGGCGTTCATGACCTGGGAAGGCCACAACTTCGAGGACGCGATCATCCTCAGCCAGGACCTCGTGAAGGACGACACGCTGTCGTCGATCCACATCGAGGAGTACGAGGTCGACGCGCGCGACACGAAGCTCGGCAAGGAGGAGATCACCCGTGACCTCCCCAACGTCAGCCCCGACCTGCTGAAGGACCTCGACGACCGCGGCATCATCCGCATCGGTGCCGAGGTTCGTCCCGGCGACATCCTCGTCGGCAAGGTCACGCCCAAGGGCGAGACCGAGCTGAGTGCCGAGGAGCGCCTGCTGCGCGCGATCTTCAACGAGAAGAGCCGCGAAGTCCGTGACACCTCCCTGAAGGTTCCCCACGGCGAGCAGGGCACGATCATCGCCGTCAAGGAGTTCAACGCCGAGGACGGCGACGACGAGCTCGGCTCGGGCGTCAACCGTCGCGTCGTGGTCTACATCGCCCAGAAGCGCAAGATCACCGAGGGTGACAAGCTCGCCGGCCGCCACGGCAACAAGGGTGTCATCGCCAAGATCCTCCCGATCGAGGACATGCCCTTCCTCGCCGACGGCACGCCGGTCGACATCATCCTGAACCCGCTCGGCATCCCCGGTCGAATGAACTTCGGTCAGGTCCTGGAGCTCCACCTCGGCTGGATCGCTCAGCAGGGATGGAAGGTCGAGGGCACCCCCGAGTGGGCGGCCAACCTTCCCGAGGTCGCCCGCGAGGCCGCCCCCGGCACGAAGGTCGCCACCCCGGTGTTCGACGGTGCGTTCGAGGCCGAGATCGCGGGTCTGCTCGACTCGACGATCCCGAACCGCGACGGCGACCGTCTGGTCGACTCCACGGGTAAGACGCTGCTGTTCGACGGTCGCTCCGGCGAGCCGTTCCCGGCGCCCATCTCGGTCGGCTACATGTACATCCTGAAGCTGCACCACCTCGTCGACGACAAGATCCACGCGCGTTCGACGGGTCCCTACTCGATGATCACCCAGCAGCCGCTCGGTGGTAAGGCGCAGTTCGGTGGTCAGCGCTTCGGTGAGATGGAGGTGTGGGCGCTCGAGGCCTACGGTGCCGCGTACGCGCTGCAGGAGCTCCTCACGATCAAGTCCGACGACATCCTCGGTCGCGTCAAGGTGTACGAGGCCATCGTCAAGGGCGAGAACATCCAGGAGCCCGGCATCCCCGAGTCGTTCAAGGTGCTCATGAAGGAGATGCAGTCGCTCTGCCTGAACGTCGAGGTCCTCTCGGCCGACGGCACCGCGGTCAACCTCCGCGACACGGATGACGACGCCTTCCGCGCCGCGGAAGAACTCGGCATCAACATCTCCAGCCGCTTCGAGTCCTCGTCGATCGACGAGATCTGAGCTTCCAGCTCAGCGACCCAGCTCAGATTTCAGAGAATTCCGACACAGGAGAACCAGTGCTCGAATCAACCACTTTCGATCAGATCCGTATCGGTCTGGCCACCGCCGACGACATCCGTCGTTGGTCCTTCGGTGAGGTCAAGAAGCCCGAGACGATCAACTACCGCACGCTGAAGCCCGAGAAGGACGGCCTCTTCGGCGAGCAGATCTTCGGACCCTCCCGCGACTGGGAGTGCGCCTGCGGCAAGTACAAGCGCGTGCGCTTCAAGGGCATCGTCTGCGAGCGCTGCGGCGTCGAGGTCACCAAGTCCTCGGTCCGTCGCGAGCGCATGGGCCACATCGAGCTCGCCGCGCCCGTCACGCACATCTGGTACTTCAAGGGCGTGCCCTCGCGCCTCGGCTACCTGCTCGACATGGCGCCGAAGGACCTCGAGAAGGTCATCTACTTCGCCGCCTACATGGTCATCTCGGTCGACGAGGATGCTCGTCACCGCGACCTGGCCACGCAGGAGAACAACATCCGTCTCGAGCTGAAGACGCTCGGCGACCGTCGCGATGCCCGCATCGCCGCTCGCCTCGCCAAGCTCGAGGAGGAGCTCGCCGCCCTCGAGGCGGAGGGCGCCAAGGCCGACCAGAAGAAGAAGGTCAAGGACGCCGCCGAGAAGGAGATGACGTCGGCGCGCAAGAACGCCGACGAGCAGATCGCCAAGCTCGAGCGCGTGTGGGAAGACTTCCGCACGCTCGAGGTCGGCGCCCTGAAGCCCGAGGACGACGTGTTCCACGAGCTCCAGGACCGCTTCGGTCAGTACTTCGAGGCCCACATGGGTGCCGAGTCGATCAAGCGTCGTCTCGAGGCCTTCGACCTGCAGGCCGAGGCCGACAGCCTCCACCTGCAGATCTCCGAGGGCAAGGGTCAGCGCAAGATCCGCGCGATCAAGCGCCTGAAGGTCGTCAACTCGTTCCTGCAGACCGGCATGAGCCCCGCCTCGATGGTGCTCGACGTCGTCCCGGTGATCCCGCCGGAGCTTCGTCCCATGGTCCAGCTCGACGGTGGCCGCTTCGCGACCTCCGACCTGAACGACCTGTACCGTCGCGTGATCAACCGCAACAACCGCCTCCGTCGCCTGATCGACCTCGGTGCCCCCGAGATCATCGTCAACAACGAGAAGCGCATGCTGCAGGAGGCCGTCGACGCGCTGTTCGACAACGGCCGCCGTGGTCGCCCCGTCACCGGTACCGGCAACCGCGCCCTGAAGTCCCTGAGCGACATGCTCAAGGGAAAGCAGGGTCGCTTCCGCCAGAACCTGCTCGGAAAGCGCGTGGACTACTCGGGCCGTTCCGTCATCATCGTCGGACC
Source organism: Microbacterium sp. 1154 (assembly GCF_031455375.1). Classification (NCBI taxonomy): domain Bacteria; kingdom Bacillati; phylum Actinomycetota; class Actinomycetes; order Micrococcales; family Microbacteriaceae; genus Microbacterium; species Microbacterium sp. 1154. Next base: position 1,081,707 of record NZ_JAVDSN010000001.1, read on the forward strand.
CCAGCTCAAGCTCCACCAGTGCGGTCTGCCCAAGCAGATGGCTCTCGAGCTGTTCAAGCCGTTCGTGATCAAGCGCCTGATCGACCTCGGTCACTCGCAGAACATCAAGGCCGCCAAGCGCGCCGTCGAGCGCTACCGTCCCGAGGTCTGGGACGTGCTCGAGGAGATCATCCGCGAGCGCCCCGTGCTGCTGAACCGTGCACCCACCCTGCACCGTCTCGGCATCCAGGCGTTCGAGCCCCAGCTCGTCGAGGGCAAGGCCATCCAGCTGCACCCGCTCGTGTGCGCGGCGTTCAACGCCGACTTCGACGGTGACCAGATGGCTGTCCACCTGCCCCTGTCGGTCGAGGCTCAGGCCGAGGCGCGCGTGCTCATGCTCGCCTCGAACAACATCCTCAAGCCGTCGGACGGCCGCCCGGTCACCCTGCCCTCGCAGGACATGATCATCGGTCTCCACCACCTCACCACCCTCAAGGAGGGTGCCGTGGGCGAGGGCCGTGCGTTCGGTTCCGTGGGCGAGGCGATCCTGGCCAAGGACGAGGGCACCCTCGACCTGCAGGCCAAGGCGCGCATCCGCATCCCCGGCCTGACGTTCCTCGAGGGCCAGGCGCCCGAGGGCTACGACAAGCACGGTCTCGTCGACGCCTCGCTCGGTCAGGCGATCTTCAACGACACGCTCCCCAAGGGCTACCCGTTCGTCCGCGAGCAGGCCGACAAGGGCAAGCTGTCGCAGATCGTCAACAAGCTGGCCGAGGAGTACCCCAAGGTCGAGGTCGCGGCATCGCTCGACCGGATCAAGGACGCCGGTTTCTACTGGGCCACGCGTTCGGGTGTCACCGTCGCGCTGAGCGACATCCTCACCCCGCCCAACAAGGCGGAGATCGTCGCCGGCTACGAGAAGCAGGCCGCGAAGGTCCAGGGCCAGTACGAGAAGGGTCTCACCACCGACGCCGAGCGTCGTCAGGAGCTCATCAAGATCTGGACCGAGGCCACCGACGAGGTCCAGAAGGCGATGCGGGACAACTTCCCCGCCGACAACACCATCAACCGCATGGTCTCGTCGGGCGCCCGTGGTAACTGGCTGCAGATCCGCAACATCGCGGGTATGCGAGGCCTGGTGAACAACCCCAAGGGTGAGATCATCCCGCGTCCGATCATCTCCTCGTACCGCGAGGGTCTGTCGGTCGCCGAGTACTTCATCGCGACGCACGGTGCCCGTAAGGGTCTGGCCGACACGGCCCTCCGTACGGCCGACTCGGGGTACCTGACGCGTCGTCTCGTCGACGTCTCGCAGGATGTCATCATCCGCGAGGAGGACTGCGGCACGTCGAAGGGCCTCGAGCTCCCGATCGCCGCGGCCGACTCGACCGGTTCGCTGGTCAAGGACGCCAACGTCGAGAACTCGGTGTTCGCTCGTACGCTCGCCACGGCGGTCGTCGACGCGCAGGGCACCGTGCTGGCCGAGGCCGGCGACGACGTGGGCGACGTGCTGATCGACAAGCTGGTCGAGGGCGGCGTCGAGACCATCAAGGTCCGCTCCGTCCTGACCTGCGACTCGGCTGTGGGTGTGTGCGCGAAGTGCTACGGCCGTTCGCTCGCCACGGGCAAGATCGTCGACATCGGCGAGGCCGTCGGCATCATCGCGGCCCAGTCGATCGGTGAGCCCGGTACCCAGCTGACGATGCGTACCTTCCACACCGGTGGTTCCGCCTCGGCAGACGACATCACGCAGGGTCTTCCCCGCGTGCAGGAGCTCTTCGAGGCCCGTACCCCCAAGGGTGCGTCGCCGATCGCCGAGGCCGATGGTCGCATCACGATCGACGAGACCGACAAGGCCAAGAAGGTCATCCTCACGCCCGACAACGGCGACGAGCCGGTGGTCTACCCCGTCCTGAAGCGTGCGACGCTCCTGGTCGAGGACGGGCAGCACGTCGTGGTCGGTCAGCCGATCCTCGTCGGAACGCTGGACCCCAAGGAGGTCATGCGCGTGCAGGGTGCCCGCGAGGTGCAGAAATACCTCGTCAACGGCGTCCAGGGCGTGTACCGCTCGCAGGGTGTGCCGATCCACGACAAGCACATCGAGGTCATCGTCCGACAGATGCTCCGCAAGGTCACCGTCGTCGACCACGCCGACACCGATCTGCTCCCGGGTGAGCTGGTGGACTTCAAGCGCTACCAGGCCATCAACCGCGAGGCGGTCGGCGAGGGCAAGCGTCCCGCGTCGGGTCGTCCCGAGCTGATGGGTATCACGAAGGCGTCGCTCGCGACGGAGTCGTGGCTCTCGGCCGCGTCGTTCCAGGAGACCACCCGCGTCCTGACGCAGGCGGCCATGGAGGGCAAGAGCGACCCGCTCGTCGGCCTCAAGGAGAACGTCATCATCGGAAAGCTCATCCCCGCCGGAACCGGACTTGCGAAGTACCGCAACGTCACGGTCGAGGCGACGGAAGAGGCCAAGAGCGAGCGGTACCCCAACCGCATCTTCGCCTCGGACGGCGCGTACAGCGACGCCGACCTGAGCTACGTCGACTTCGACAGCTTCTCGACGGACGACTTCACGCCCGGTACCTACAACTGATCGAGGTGCGGGAGAGCGGGTCACCCGCCCTCCCGCATCGATCGACGACGGATGCCATGCCTCGGCGCGGCATCCTGATCCCCGAAGGCCCCCGGCTCGCGCCGGGGGCCTTCGTCGTGCTCGCGGCGTGTCGGGTGACGGGTCGGCGGCACCTCTGCGCCTACCGTTGTCGTGGAGGAACGCATGGCCCGCATCGGGGGACGCAGTCTGTGGCTGGCTTGGCCGGCGGGCCTGTTGTGCGCGGCCGCCGTCGCGGCGATGGCGGTCATCGCCGCCCCCGGGGTGCCGTTGGCGGTGGGCTTCGTCGGCGACACGCTGCGAGCGGCGACCGGCCGGCACGTCGTGACCGAGACGACGCCTCCCGCACCGGCCTCGGATTGCCGGCACCTGTACTCCCAGCCGCTCTGGTCGTCGCTGGTGTGGTCGCCGCAGGCGCTGCTCTCGCAGCGGCACACGGCCCCCGCTTCGACGCCCGAGGCTGTTGCGGCGGCGAGCCCCGCGGTCGTCGTCACCTGCCACTGGCGCGGGGAGGCGGGGCGATCCATCGAGACGACCGTCTCGACCGTCACGCCCGAGGGTGCCGCGGCGGTCGTCACCACGCTCACGGCGCAGGGCTTCGCGTGCTCCGCCGTCGACGACACGACGCACTGCGAACGAGCGGCCGGCGACCTCCTCGAGGTCCACGACCTCCGTGCGGACCGGTGGGTGTCCTCGACGCTCTCAGGATGGATGCCGGACGGTTACGCCGCGATCGTGGCATCCCACGCCTTCTTCGGCGAGTGAGGCAGCCGGAACGACGCGCGCTCAGCCGCCGAACACGGAGGCGATGATGCTCCCGGTGTAACCCGTGGGGGCGAGGTTTGAGTACTGCGTGTCGATGAGCACGCCGTCACGCCAGTAGAGCGTGCGTCCGTCGTTGACGGGGTAGGTCGGGTTGATCCAGGTCTTCTCGCACCGGGTGCCGGCGTCGGGGGTGTAGCAACTGAAGCCCTGGGTGTCGACCAGGCCGTTGAGCATGTCGAGGGCGGGGCCGCGGTCCATGCGCGAGATGTGGGTGACGAGTCCGGTCGTGTCGGCGGCGGGGTCGCGCCAGATGCAGATGAGCGACCCGTCGGACTGCACACCCGACGCCCCGAGTGCGGGGTCGTTCAGCGGTGTGGTGCCCAGCTGCGACAGGACGTCGGTGGAGAGCATGGCGCGACAGTCGGCGGGGATGCGGACCGCGGGGGCGGTCTGGGTGATCGTGGGGATCGGCGTGGGACTCTCGGACACCGCGGGCGCCGAGGGAGCGGGTGCGGCGTCGTCGGCCTCGGGGGCGCACGCCGTCAGGGTGAGGAGTGCGGCGCCGACGAACGCCGTTGCGACGGCCGGGCGGAGCAGACGACGGAGCATGGGAACACCCTAAGCCGCCCCGCCGACACGGTCGAGAAGGACATCCGACGGCACGCCTGCGCGCCGGCGCGCGATACCCGGGTTAGCCTTGCGCCGCTAGCACCGCGTGAGGAGACCCCATGAGCGACAACAAGTCGTACGGCGACCCCGTCGCTGAACCGAAGGACTCGTACGGCGACCCCGTCGTCGAGCCGAAGGACGAAGCGCAGGATGTCGTCGGCCGAGCCCACGAGGGCCTCGCCGACGCCGAGGCCGCTCGTCGCGACGCGGTCGACCCCGCCGCCGCCGAGGCGGCCTGGGACGAGCGCGAGGCGCACGAGCACGCGTCCGCGACGTCGCAGACGCCCCGGAGCGAGCACACCGCTCCGGTCGTGCACGACGCATCCCCCGTCGCGCCCCAGAACTCCTCGGCGTCCGCCGGATCGGTCGACCTCGACGACGAAGACGCCCGGTGGGCCGCGTACGCGGCGTCCGCCGAGCCGGCGCACGACGACGTCCGGCACGACGATGTCCGCCACGACGGCAGCGCCAGCACCGCGCGCTCCGACGACGCGCACACCACCGTCTACCCCGCGGCCGCCGGAGCCGGCGCCACCGCGGCGGCCGCAACTGCCGCCGGTGACGAACCCACCCGCGTCGTGGGCGGGGCGCAGCCGATCTTCGTGCAGGCCCCCGAAGCCCCCCGTCCGCGGAACAACCGCGGCGCGGCCGGCGCGATCGGCCTTCTCGCGGCCCTCGTCTTCGCCGCGCTCTACCTCGCCGCCACCCTGGGGCTGGGGCTGCTCACCGGCCGGATCGCGTCCGCCGACCTCGGCCAGGCGGCCCTCTCGGCCCTGACGACGTGGGGGCTCTGGGTTCCCACCGTGGCCTTCTACCTCGGCTTCTGGTTCCTGGGCGCGCTCATCAACCGCGGACGCTGGGGCCACTGGGTCGTCTGGGGGCTCGTCGTCGGTGTCGTGGCGTGGGCCGGACACCTGCTGGGCGTGCTCTTCGCCGCCCCGTTCTGGATGATCACCGCCCGTCAGTCGTTCGAACTGCTGCAGGACAACGTCCTCGCCCCCCTCGCGATCGTGGCGTTCGTCCTCGGCCGTGAGCTCACCATCTGGTTCGGCTCCTGGGTGTCGGCCCGTGGCCGACGCGTGAGCGAGATCAACGCCGAGGCCCAGCGCGAGTACGAGCACACCCTGGAGGCCGGCCCTCAGCTCTCGCAGCGCTGAACCGGGAGTCCATGAGCGACCAACAGCGACCGGCGGGGGTTTCCCCGCCGGTCGCTGCCGTTTTCGCCTCCGTCGTCTTCATCGCCCTCTCGATCGGTGGACTCGGGGTGGTGAGCCTCATCCTCGACGCCGACGTCATCCCCGTCCGTGGTCTCGGGGCGATTCCCGGTGTCGTCGGTCAGCTCCTTGCTCTGGCCGCCTTCGCCGGGACGCTGTGGTGGGGTCTTCGCGCCGATCCGCCCGGCTATGTCGTCGCCGTACCCTGCTCGATCGCCGCCTACCTGGGGGAAGTGCTCGGCATCGTCGTCGGCGCCCTCGTCAGCGGCGCGGACCCGGCGCGCGGTCTCGCCGCGGCGAGCCGTGTCGCCCTCGGGTTCCCCGGACCGGTCGTCGCCCTCGCCGCGCTGCTCGCGGCTCTGTTCGGGGTACTGCTGGTCCGGGCACGGACGAACGGCCCGCGCTGGCGGTGGGAGGACGACGACGACCTCTGAGGCGCGTGTGACGCGCGGGTCCGTGCGCATCCGCGTGTTCTCGGGCGTGTCGGGCTAGCGTAGGGGCGTGGAGCGGTCGCTCGAGAGCCAGGTCGGTCAGGCGGTGGACGCCTGGCTGCGTTGGCTGCCCCGGTGGGAGCCGGCGAACCACCGAGGACGCGTGGCGCCGTGCCGCCGCTGCTTCGGGTCGCCGGTGCTGTCGGCCGCGGGTCTCGGGTCGGACGTGCCGCACGGCGTGCAACACGGTCTGTCGACGCGGGTCAAGGCCATCGTCGACCACGCGGTCGCCGAGTACACCTCGCGCAACCTGCCCATGCTCCAGGCCGAGCTCGACCAGCAGGCAGAGCGGAACCGGCGGCGCTCGTACCGCCCCGCCGAGGGCCTCGAGCCCGAGTTCGACGGCATGCCCCTGGACCCCGATCCCGAGCCCGGGTCTCCCTTTCTCTTCACGCTGTCGGGCCTCGCCGCAGAAGAAGACGCCGCGCTTCCCGCGCTTCCTCCTCTGTCGGATGCCGCGAAGGCGGCCCTGCGGCAGGAGGTCGGGCTCGCCGATGACTACGCCAACATGATCGGCCGTGAGGTGTGCACGATCCTGCTTCACCACCGTCTGCGGATCCAGGCGGCGGTCGCCGAATTCGTGGAGCCGCAGATCGCCGCGCTCCTCGACGACCTCACCCGGTCCCTCGATGCGCCGTTCGATCCGCGCGACGTGGAGCCCCCGGCATCCTGAAGCTCTGTTCACAGGGGCACGGCGGAACGCTGCGCTTTTGTTAGCATCAACGGGTTGTCCGCTTATCGAGTCGCGGAACACATGCACGGGGGAGGGGGCTCGATGGCGCAGCGCCTGCCGTCTTCGCCGCCCATCCTGCCCGGGCTCGCGTACATCCGCCCCCTCGGCTCGGGCGGGTTCGCCGACGTGTTCCTGTACGGCCAGGACATGCCGCGTCGTGATGTGGCGGTCAAGGTCCTGCCCAGCGACGTTCGCGATGCCGACCTGCTGCGGATGTTCAACGCCGAGGCCGATGTTCTCGCGCACCTGTCGGCGCACCCGTCCATCGTCACCGTCTATCAGGCCGGGATCTCCGCCGACGGTCGGCCGTACATCGTCATGGAGTTCTGCCCGGGCTCCCTCGCGCAGAGGTACCGCGTCGAGCGCATCCCCGTCGCCGAGGTGCTGTCGATCGGCGTGCGCATGTCGGGAGCCCTTGAATCGGCGCACCACGCCGGGCTCATCCACCGCGACGTGAAGCCCAGCAACATCCTCGTGACGACCTTCGGGGCACCCGTCCTGGCCGATTTCGGCATCTCCTCCTCCCTCGTCCGTCAGGGAGCCGACGAGATGCTCGCCATGTCGGTGCCGTGGAGCGCGCCCGAGGTCGTCGCCGAGCAGACCGCGGGAACGGTGTCGAGCGAGGTGTGGAGCCTGGGCGCCACGATCTATTCGCTCCTCGCCGGGCAGACCCCGTTCGAGCGACGCGAGAAGGGGCAGAACTCGCGCGAGCAGCTGCGCCGCCGCATCGCCCGCGCCACCTACGCCGACATCTCCCGGAGCGATGTGCCGGCCTCGCTGCAGGCGGTGCTGGCCAAATCCATGTCGCGGAACCCCGACGACCGGTACGCCAGCGCGCGGGAGTTCGGCGAGGCCATTCAGGCGGTGCAGGTCGAGAGCGGTCTGCCCGCGACGCCGCTCGAGGTGCCCGCAGCCGAGTGGGCTCCCGCCGCTCGCTCGATCGATTTCGCGGACGGAACGCTGCGCGGCCCCGTACGCTCGCGCATCGAGAGAGAGGGCGCACGCAAGCTCCGCGGCTCGTCCGGCATGGCGGGCTACGTCCGCGACGAAGACACCGACATCGCCGCGCCGGCCTCGAGCGGGTCGAAGGCTCTGCCGTGGATCCTGGCATCGGCCACCCTGGTGACGGCCGGCGCCGTGGTCGTGGCGGCGCTCTTCGCGACGGGGGTGCTCCGGTGAAGCGCCGGACCATCGTCGGGTGGGCGTCCACGCTGGCCGCCGGTGCCCTGGTCATCACGGCGAGCATCGTGTGGCCCGGGCTCGACGCCCAGCAGACTCCCGAGGTCGACACGTCGGTCTGGGCGCTGCAGACCGGTGACGGACAACGCTATGCGCGCGTCAACACCACGGTCGGCGAGCTCGACACCGTGCGCACGGCCGGCAACCCCAGTCAGGTCGCGCAGAGCGGCGACGGCGCGTACCTGTTCACCGACAGCTTCAGCAAGCTCACCCGCATCAACGAGGCGCAACCCGTCGACCTCTCGGAGGATCAGCTCGAGGCCGCCCCCGACACCCCGCCGGGCACGACCTCCGTGGCCACGGCGGGCGACTACGCGGTCTATCGCACCGACACGGGCACGCTCTTCGCGAGCAGGCTGAGTCAAGCGGGGCAGAAGCCCTCCGAGCTCGATCCCTTCGGCACCTCCCAGGACGAGAACGCTCCCTCGTACACCGCGGATGCCATCGCCCTCGACGCCCGCGGCATGCTCTTCGCCTACTCCTCCGCCGACGGCTCCGTCATCCGCTACGACATCGAGGCCGACGAGCTGCGCGGGCGGGATGCCCTCGACGCGGACGTGGCCGCCCCCGTGCTCTCCGCCGCCGGGGACACCTGGGTCCTCGTCGACGCCGACGCCGGGCGCGTCTGGGTACGCGGAGAAGACCCCGTGACCATCGAGGCGGCGGATCAGCTCGTCGTCGCCGACGCCGACGCCGACGCGCGCGCCGTGTACGTGGCGGACGACCAGTCGCTGTGGAGCATCCCGGCGGACGGCTCCGAGCCCCGACGCGAAGTGGGCGGCGGCGGCAACGTGCTCGGTCAGCCCGCGCGTCCCCTCTCGCACCAGGGTGTCGCGTACGCCGCCTGGCTGCTCCCCGGCGACGCGCGCGGAACCCTGTGGCGCTCCGATCAGGGCGAGACGGATCTCGACTACGGCGGGGCGACCATGCCCGACCAGCGGCGGCCGGTCTTCGTCGCCACCGACCACGCGGTGATCCTCAACGAGACGCGTACGGGCTGGGTGTGGACGGTCCCCGACGGCGCGCTCGTCGCCTCGAGCCAGAACTGGTCGCTCGACGATCGCACCGAGCAGACGGCGGTCCAGAGCGAAGAGAAGCTCAGCGTGGTGCTCGACCCCAAGCCGCCGATCGCCGAGCCCGACGCGTTCGGTGTGCGGCCCGGCCGCCTCACGACCCTGCCCGTCCTCCTGAACGATCACGACCCCAACGAGGACGTCCTCAGCATCATCGCCGAGAGCGTCACCGGTCTCGATCCCGGCTTCGGCAGCCTCAGCGTGACCGATTCCGGCCAGCGCCTGGCGGTCCGGGTCGCTCCCGGCGCGACCGGCAGCGCGACGTTCTCGTACTCCGTCACCGATGGCACCGCAGCCGACGGGTTGAACTCCGCTCCGGCCACGGTGACGCTCACCGTCGCGCCCCCGCAGTCCAATGCGGCGCCCGTCTGGTGCGGCGTCGACAAGTGCCTGCAGCCGTGGCCGACCCCCGAGGTCGCTCGCGGCGGCACCATCACCGTCCCCGTGCTGCCCGGCTGGGTGGACCCGGACGGCGACCCCCTCCTGCTGCTCTCGGTCGACAACCCCGGCGGCGTCGGCACGGTCGCCGCGACCCCCGGCGGCGACGTGGTGTACCAGCACGCCGACGACGGCTCCGGAGGCGAGCAGAACATCCAGCTCGACGTCACGGTGGCCGATACCGAGGGTGCGGTGACGACGAAGCCCCTCGTGATCCGGGTGGCGCCCGACCCCACGCTCGCGGTGCAGTCGTTCGCGAAGGTCGACACCGTCGGATCCTCCGTCGCCGTCGACGTGGGGCCGCACGTGACCGGTACGGCCGGAAACGTCAGCCTCACCTCGGTGCGCGTCCTCGACGATGCGGCGGCCACGGCGACGGTGGTCGGTGGCAGCACGACTTTCGACTTCGCGGCGAACCAGCCGGGCGTGTACCGCGTGGACTTCACGGTCAACGGCGGAGGTCGGGACGCGACGGGCACGGCGAGGATCACCCTGCTGCCCGCCGACGCCCCCGCCCAGCTCGCGACCTCTCCCGTCGTGGCGTTCGTGCGGCCGCAGGAAGACGCGACGCTCGACGTCTTCAGCGCCGTCTCCAACCCCACCGGTCGCGTGCTGCTGCTCAGCGACGTGGCGGCGACCGCTCAAGAGGGCGCCTCGCTCACGGTGGACACCGTCGGACAGAACGACCTGCGCGTGTCGGGCAGTACCGCCGACGGCTCGGCCGGGCTCCTAGGAACCGTCGCCTACACGGTGAGCGACGGGACCGACGACGAGGGCTCGCGCGTGGCCGGTGAAGCGACGGTCTACCTCCTGCCGCCCGCTCCCGAGATCGCCCCGATCGCGGTGGACGACAACGTCACGGTCCGCGTCGGCGCGCAGATCGACATCCCCGTCCTCGACAACGACATCTCGCCCGCGGGGGGCCGCCCGACGCTCGACCCCTCGAGCGTGCAGACGCAGCCGGCGAGCGACGCCCTCGCCTTCACCTCCGGGGGAGTGCTCCGCTACCTCGCCCCGACGACGCCCGGCTCGTACGAGGTCACCTATCGCGTCTACACGACGGGTACGCCCGCCCTGTGGGACGAAGCGACGGTGCACGTCACCGTCCTGGGCGGAGAGGCCAACCGCGCGCCGCTGCCCGACACCCTCGAGGGGCGCGTGCTCAGCGGGGGCACCACCTCGATCGACTTCCACGGCTTCGGCGTCGACCCCGACGGCGACGCCGTCACGCTCGACCGGATCGTCGCGCAGCCGAACCGGGGCACGGCGTCCATCTCCGCCGACGGATCGAGCATCCTGTACTCCTCCGTGCCCGGCGACCGGGGCCAGGTGTCGTTCCGCTACCGCGTGTCCGACTCCTCGGGCGCGACGGGCGAAGGCACCGTCCGCATCGGTGTCCTCGACGCGGAGGCGAACCCCAGCCCCATCACCTTCACCGACTACGTGCAGGTCCAGGCCGGCGCCGATCGCACGATCCGCGTGAGTCCGCTGGCCAACGACATCGACCCCACGCAGGGTCGACTCAGCCTGACCGGGGTGCGCCCCGACCTTCCCGAGAAGCTCGTCGATGAGAGCGACAACCCCGAGTACGCACGGCTGAAGGGGTTCATCGATTCGGTATCCGACACCGGCGTCGTCATCAAGGCCGGCGAGCAGCCGGGAACGATGTCGTTCCTCTACGACGTGGCATCCGATTCGGGCAACACGGGTCGCGGGTTGATTGTCGTCAAGGTCGTGCGAGAGAACGTGCCCGACTACCCGGTCGTCACCGACACCGTGCTGACCGTCGAGAACCGCGACGACTTCACGACCGGTGTCGACGTTCTCGCGGGTAAGGCCACCTGGTCGGGCGGTGACGTCGGCGACCTCGACGTGTCGCTGTGGGGCCAGCCCGCCGATGTCACCCTCAGCGGCCGTCAGATCTCCGGCACCCTGCCGGCCACGCGTCGCGTCATCCCGTTCGCGATCACCGGACGCGTCGGCGACACCGACGTGACGACATACGCCTTCCTGCGCGTTCCCGGCGACGACGACCTCAGCCTCTCCCTGCGCCCGGGCGCCGCGCAGCGCGTCGACGAACTGGCGTCGGTCGACTTCGACATGGCGAATCTCGTCGCCCTCCCGCGACGCGCCACCCTCGAGGTGGGGACCGACGTGTCCGCGACGGGCGTCCGCGCCGAGGGACGCTGCTCCGTGACGGGAACCACCGTTCGATACGACGCCGGGGCCGGGTCCCCGTACACCGACGCCTGCCAGGTGCCGGTGCGGATCGCGGGCACCGAGGAATGGACGGTGGTGAGCGTGCCCATCGGTGTCGTCGCCCGCGACCCTCAGCCCGAGCTCAAGCCCGCCGCCCTGACGGTGGGCCCCGGTGAGACCGCCACGTTCGATCTGCGCAACATGACCAGCTGGCAGCTCGGGCGCGAGGACTGGAACGGCATCCGTTACGCGCTGGACTACGGCGGTTCCGCTTTCGCCGTGTCCCTCGACGGGTCCATCGTCACGGTCACCGGTAACGACCGCTCGGTACCGGGCACCGAGAACGCCGCGATCATCTCGGTCACCAGCCACAACGCCGTCGCGCCGGCACGCCTCGTGCTGCGCGTGGGGGCGGCGCCGTCCACCCTGCCCCAGGGCGGCACCACCTCGAGGCAGTGCTCCCAGGCCAACGGAACCAGCTGCTCGATCGACGTGATCGGAACCAGCGGCGAGGTCAACCCGCTGCCGCGCACGCCCCTCGAGGTCGTCGACGTGCGCCCGACCGCGGCGTGCGCCGGGGTCACCTTCGGCGTGGCCTCGACCTCGAGCGTGGTGGCGTCGTGGAGCGACGATGCTCCCGGAGCCACCTGCAGCGCCAGCGTCACGCTTCGCGACGCGCAGGGTCGCACGACGGCGTCGACGCGCGACGCCCGCGTCGTGCTCGACCTGCTCGGATTCCCCCGCCCGCCCGGAAGCGTTCGGCAGACGGCCTACGCCGACGGCTCCGTCACGCTGCGTGTCGACCCGGGCGAGGCGCGACGCGCCTACCCCGCCATCTCCGGGTTCACCGTGCGCTACAACGGTGCGGTCGTGGGCCAGTGCGGTGCCGACGGCAGCTGCCCGCCGATCGCGGCGCCCAACGGTGAGCAGCGCGAATACGTGGTCAACGCGGTGAACAGTGTGGGCGAATCGAAGGTGGCCGTGCGGACGACCGGATGGGCGTACCGGCCCCCGAACGCCCCGAGCGGAATGGACTTCACGCCCACGCAGACCGGGGGAGAGGGAAACCTCGCCGACCTCGTCATCAAGGGCGTCGACAGCGCCGAGACCGGCACGCTCGAGATCGCGAGCGCCTCGGGCGACAAGATCCAGGTGAGCGTCGGACGCAACCAGGACGTCGTGCAGGTCGCCCGGTTCCGCGTCGGCTCGAACGCGGCGACCCAGGTCACCGTGACCCCGATCTCCCGCTTCACCGTGCCTCCGGGGCTGGGTGGAGCGACGGCGGGGAACGTGTACTCCGGTACCGCGCACGGCGTCGGGGCTCCCCTCAATCCCGACCTCACGTTGACCTCGACGTCGAACGGCAACGGAACCTCGACCGTGGACGCGAACGCGACCGCACAGCAGAACGGCACCGACTCCGAGGTGCGGTTCAACATCGTGCAGAAGGGTCTCCCCTGCATCCCCCGCAGCGGCGGCAACACGCAGAAGTTCACGGCCCTCGGCGACGGTCAGACCTACACCTTCACCATGTGTGCCGAATCGTGGTTCAACGGTCGCTCCTACGGCTCGGTGAGCCAGGACAAGCAGGTCGACGCCCAGCAGAGCAAGGCGGCGCCGAAGGGGTACACCTTCCACGTCGGTTCCCGCGGTGAGGTGGACGACAACAAAAACACTGCCCGGTGGTACATCGACCGCATCAACGACGGCGACCCGCCTCCGAACTTCAACGACAGGAAGTTCGTCAACTGGGGCCCGGGAAACTCGATCTTCGACCGCGACCCCGAGATCCAGGTCTACTTCCAGCACCAGCTTTGGGGAACGCAGTCGGACTACGCCCCGGTGAAGCCCGCAAACGGAAGCGCCCCCTACCAGGTCCTGGCCTCGTGGAAGGTCGCGAGCTGCGAGGGCGGCAAGACGCTCAGCGCCAGTGGCTCGTCGAGCAACGACAAGGCCAAGATCACTTTCAACTACGACAACGCGCGCTACTTCGACAAGGACGGCAAGCAGCTGCCGCGAGCCGAGGGCGCAGCCGCAACGGCCGTCCCGGTGGGCACCACTCGCGTCGATCGCATCCGCGTCACCGTCGACTGGTCGAGCCAGGGCTGGAACCTCGACTCGGCATCCGACGACTTCGGCGACGAGTGCAAGCCCGGCACGCCGACGTCGAACCCCTCGTCCTGAGCCCTCCCGGCATCCCCTTTCCCGCCCTCGCCCACCGAAGGATTTCGACATGACGATCACCCAGGAGCAGGCCACCTGGTTCTCCCAGACCTTCTCGCAGATCGCCGACAACGTCGAGCGCGCCGTCCTCGGCAAGCGGCACGTGGTCGAGCTGGTGCTCACCGCCATGCTCAGCGACGGACACGTCCTGCTCGAAGACGTGCCGGGTACCGGCAAGACCTCGCTCGCTCGCGCGGTGGCGTCGTCCGTCCAGGGAACCAACACGCGTATCCAGTTCACCCCCGACCTGCTCCCCGGCGACATCACCGGTATCACCGTCTACGACCAGAAGACGGGGACGTTCGAGTTCCACACCGGCCCGATCTTCGCCAACATCGTCCTCGCCGACGAGATCAACCGCGCGAGCCCCAAGACGCAGTCGGCGTTGCTCGAGGTGATGGAAGAGGGCAAGGTCACCATCGACGGCGTCTCGCGAGAGGTCGGCGTGCCCTTCCTCGTGCTGGCGACGCAGAACCCCGTCGAGCAGGCGGGAACCTACCGCCTCCCCGAGGCGCAGCTCGACCGGTTCCTGCTCCGTACCTCGCTCGGCTACCCCGACCACGCGGCGACCGTCCGCATCCTCGACGGAGCGCCCGTGGCCACCGCCGAACTGCGCGCGATCATCACCCCCCAGGCCCTCGTCGGAATGGCCGACCTCGCGGCATCCGTCTACGTCGACGCGCTCGTCCTCGACTACATCGCCCGCCTCGTGGATGCCACCCGCACGGCCGACGAGGTCCGCCTCGGGGTGAGCATCCGTGGGGCGCTCGCCCTCACCCGCGCCACCCGCGCGCGGGCGGCGTCTCAGGGGCGGACCTACGCGACGCCCGACGACGTCAAGGCGCTGGCCGTCGCCGTTCTGGCCCACCGCCTCATCCTGCATCCCGAGGCCGAGTTCGACGGGGTCACGCAGGAGGCCGTCATCGGCCAGGTCCTCCTCGACACCCAGCCGCCCTCGCAGCGCGAGAGCGCCTGACGGTGGCCCGTCCCGTGGCAGCCGCACCCCGCTCGGGGGGTGAGTCGTGCCCGATCTGAATCTGACCGAGTCGCGCCTCACGCGGACCTCCGCGGGAACCATGGCGACCGGTTCGCGCACCTCGATCACCTCGACCTCGGTCCGTCGACAGCGTCGTATCGTCCAGGTGGTGGTCCAGGTCGCCGAGTGGTGGCGGATCACGACCGAGGCGGTTTCCGCCGCGGTGCGCTGGGCCGGTCGGACGGTGCGTCCCGCGGGTGCGGTGGTCGTTGTCGCCGCGACGATCGGTCTGCTCTTCGGCGTTCTGTTCGGGTGGGTCGAGTGGATGGTCGCCGGCTGCGCGGCCCTGCTGCTGCTGCTCATGAGCGTGCCGTTCCTCTTCGGCGCGCGGGCCTACGAGGTCGACCTGGCTCTCGAGCACGAGCGCGTGACCGCGGGCGACGGCGTGACGGGTCAGATCGTGGTGCGCAACGAGAGTTCGCGACCGGCCCTTCCCGGGCGCCTCGACATCCCGGTGGGTCGCGGCCTCGTGGAGTTCGGGGTGCCGTTCCTCCGCCCCGGCCAGAGTTCCACCGAGCCGCTCGAGATCCCACCGCTTCCGCGCGGCGTCGTCCGGGTCGGCCCCGTCACCACGGTGCGCAGTGATCCCGTCGGGCTGCTGCGTCGCGAGCACGCCTTCGACGACGTCCACGACCTCTTCGTCCACCCGCGCACCGTCGGGCTGCCGTCCACCAGCGCCGGTCTCGTGCGCGATCTCGAGGGCAATGCCACGCGTCGTCTCGTCGATGCGGACATGTCCTTCCACGCGATCCGCGAGTACGTCCCGGGTGACTCGCGTCGGCAGGTGCACTGGAAGTCGACCGCGAAGACGGGTCGGCTCATGGTGCGCCAGTACGAGGAGTCGCGGCGCTCGCGCATGGCCGTCGTGCTCGCCGCGGCCACGCAGGAGTACACGGATGCCGATGAGTACGAGCTCGCGGTGTCCGCCGCCGCCTCGCTCGGTCTCCGCGCCGTCCGCGACGCGCGTGACATCGACATCGTCACGGGGTCGGAGATCCCGCGCGTCGTGAAGGGGCGCCTCCGCGCGATCCGTCACATCCCGGTCGTCGCCCCCCGCACGATGCTCGACGGCTTCAGCGCCATCGACCGGCACGAGAACACGATGCCCGTCGAGGACGTCTGCCGTCTGGCATCCGAGGCGAACGAACGTCTCTCAATCGCGTTCGTGGTCGTCGGGGCGAGCGTCCCGCTCACCCGTCTTCGTCAGGCGGCCCTCGCCTTCCCCGCAGACACCGCGGTCGCCGCCGTCATCTGCGATGAGCGCGCCCATCCGCGTATGCAGAACGTCGCGGGCCTGACGGTGCTGACGATCGGGACCCTCGACGACCTCTCGGGTCTTCTCGTGCGGGGAGCGACTTCGTGAGCGATCGTCGTACCTCGCGCACCTCGACCCGTCGCCGCGAGACGAACCTGCCGCGGTACGCGGCCGCCGGCCTCTACACGGCGGTGTCCGTCGTCCTCGCCACCGTCGCCGCGTGGCCGGTCTACGCGTCGTGGTCCTTCCTGCTGCTCGTGATCGTCTCGGTCGTGGTCGCGGGTGCTGTCGTCAGCGTCGTGGCGTGGCGCCGGTGGAGCGGCTGGACCCTCGCCGCGGGTCTCCTGGGGGCGTTCACCGTGCTGGCGGTTCCGCTCGCCGTCCCGTCGCGTCTGACGTCGCCCCTGGACGTGCTGCGCGGCCTCGGCGAGTCGTTCGCGGGCGTCATCGTCGCGTGGAAAGACCTGGTCACCGTCGATCTGCCGGTCGGCGCGTACCGCAACCTGCTGATCCCCGCGCTGGTGGTCTTCCTCGTGGGTGCCGCTCTCACATCCGCTCTCGCCATCCGCGGCGATCGCTGGGCGGCGTTGGCGGTGGTCAGCGGTCTCGGAATGACCGGTTTCGGGCTGTTCTTCGGCCGCACCTCGACGAGCGCGTCCCTCTCGATCGGATCGGTCGATCTGCCTGCGCCCGTCGAGACCGCCACGGGGTTGTGTGCGCTGCTCGCCGCGGTGCTTTGGCTGGCGTGGCGCGCGCAGGACGAACGCGGACGCGCCCTTCGCCGTGCCAGCGACGTCTCGGCCGTTCCCGTGGGGCCGGGCCGTTCGCGCGCGGATCGGCGCCGATGGGCGCTGGGTGCGGGGATGCTTCTGGTCGCCGTGGCCGTCACCGTCGCCGTGGTACCCGCCGCGGCCCGGGACGCTGATCGTCAGGTGCTCAGATCGGCGGCGGGGCCCGAGCGGCTGATCGCCGAAGCCGTGAGCCCCCTCTCGCAGTACCGGTCGATGTTCTCCGACGCACGGTCCGACGCGGTGCTGTTCCGCGTGAGCGGCTCGGGGGCCGAGCCCGACCGCATCCGCATCGCCACCCTCGACACGTACGACGGCGAGATCTTCCGGGCATCGGGTGACGAGGGCGCGGGCTTCGTGCGCTTGCCCTCGACGCGAGATGCGGGGGAGGGGCGCCCCGTCGAAGCCGACGTCGAGATCGTCGACCTCGGAGGCATCTGGATGCCGACGGCCGGCAGCCTCGTGTCGGCGACGTTCGAGGGGGACCGTCGTGGCGTCCTCGCCGATCGCTTCTACTACAGCTCGGACGCCGAGGCGGGTGTGCAGACGGCCGACGGGGGACTCGTCGAGGGAGACCGCTACCGGCTGGACGCCGTCGAACCCGCCTCCGTCGATCTCGCCTCGATGACCCCGCCCGGTGCCGGCGACGGTGTCTCCGGCGGCGACAACCTCCGCCGCTGGGTACAGGAGCACGCGACCGGCAACGACGGTGCCGCACTGCAGAGCCTCGTCCAGATGCTCCGCCAGCGCGGGTACCTCAGTCACAGCCTGGCGCCGGAGGGTGGTCCGACGCCGAAGTGGGCCGCCGCGCTCCAGGGCTATCAGCTCCAGCCCAGTGCCTCCGGCCACTCCCTGGCCCGCATCGACCGCATGTTCGAGCGGCTGCTCGAGCGAGAGGACGACCCGCGCGCCGCCGCTTCGGGCAACTTCGTCGCCGCCGTCGGCGATGACGAGCAGTTCGCCGTCGCCACCGCCTTGATCGCGCACGAGCTCGGCTTCCCCGCCCGAGTGGTGGTGGGGACCCGGCTGGTCTCGACCGACCCGAAGCTCTCCACGTGCGAATCGGGGGAGTGCCGAGCGAGCGACGTCACGGCGTGGACCGAGGTGCAGGGTTCGGACGGGCGGTGGGCGCCCGTCGATGTGACCCCCCAGTGGGAGCAGTCGCCGAGCCTCGAGGTCACCCAGCAGCAGGACCCCGAGAACGTGACCGAGGTACGCCCCGACACGGTCGAGGAGGTCGTCCCTCCCGAGCCGGTGCAGGAGGACAACTCCACGGACGACGATCCACGTACGGACGACGGTGTCGACCTGGCGTGGCTGTGGGCGAGCCTGCGCATCGCGGGACTCTCTCTGCTGATCCTGCTCGTCCTCTTCGGTCCCTTCCTCGCCATCGTCATCGCCAAAGCCGTCCGTCGTCGCGGGCGCCGTCGCGATGCGGACCCCCGCTCGGCGATCGCCGGCGGATGGGATGAGTACGTCGACGCCGGGATCGACGCGGGACGCACCGTTCCACGCGCCCCGACCCGGCGGGAGGTGGCCGAGGCGTTCGCCACACCGTCCGGAACCCTCCTCGCCGAGGGGGCGGACCGAGCCGTGTTCTCGTCCGAGGCCGTCGATGCCGACGAGGTCGCGGCCTTCTGGCACATCGTCGACGAGGAACGTCGCACGCTCACGCGTCAGCGGGGCTTCTGGCGGCGCCTTCGTGCGGCCGTATCGTTGAGATCGTTCCTGCGGTTCCTCGCCCCACGCCCCTCGCGGCGGGGGTCGCCGCATCGCGACGAGAGGGGGAAGCGCTCCACCACCCTGGTGGACCGCGACACGACATGACCGATTCGACCATGGTGGTGCTCGGAGCGACGTCGTTCGCTCTCGTCGTCGTGCTGTACGTCTGGCTCGCACTCGCCCTCGCGGCACTGTTCCGCAAGATCGGCGAACCGGTCTGGAAGGCCTGGGTGCCGGTCCTCAACGTCGCGACGGTGCTCAAGGTCGGCGGGTTTTCGCCGTGGCTGATCCTGCTGAACCTCGTGCCGATCTTCGGTCTCATCGCCTTCGCGGTGGTGTTCATCGTCGCGGTGCATCGCATCAACACCGGCTTCGGCGTCGGAGCGGGACTCACCGTGGTCGGGGCGCTCTTCCCGGTCGTCTGGGCGAGCATCCTGGGCTTCGGCTCCGCCCGCTGGCACGGGGAGCGCCGCACCGCGCGCCCCGACGAGAACTCTGCCCCCGTCCGGCGCGGAAAGGACTTCGAGGGTCCGTACGTGCCGCTCATCGGGGGGTGGACGCCGGAGCAGCTCCCTGAGCATTCCTCCCCTGAGGCCTCCGCCGCGCCCGCCGCGCCCGCCCCGCCCGCGCCCGTGACCGCGCCGTCCGCGTCCCTCGCGGATGCCGCCCCCTCGCCGAGCGGCTGGGCCCCTCCGGCATATGTCCCCGCGGCGGCCCCGGAGCGTCCGCGGGTCGAGGATGAACGTCGCGCTGAGCCGCGGGAGGTCGCGCCCGCGACGTCGGTCTTCGACGTCCTCGATGCACTCCGCGACGGCTCTCCCGAGGAAGATCATCGCCCCGCTTCGCCCGCCCCGGCGGACGCCCCGCGGCCTCACGTCCTCGACGCGCCCCCGGCTGAACCCCCCGCGCCGACCTGGGCGCCTCCTGTCGTGCCCCCGGCGGCGTCCTCGCCGTCCGCCGACGAGGTCGAGGAAGAATCCGACGTCGTCGCGCTCTGGGCGAACCCGCCGCGTCGTACGTCGGCGGAAGCGGGCCCGGCGCCCATCGCGGACGTGCCCCTCACCCGCCCCGCCCCCGATGTCGTTCCGGCTCCCCGGCCCTCGGTGGCCGCGGCCATGGATGAGTTCCCCGAACTGTCCGAAGCGGTCTCCGCGGTGGCGGAGGCTCCGGATGCCGGCTCCCCGCGCTCCGCTCGCACCTCGGTGTCCGCGCTCTACACGCAGCCCGAGGTCCCCTCGGTCGGGGCCGAGGAGGACTTCGACGCCCTCGACCGAACCGTCGTCACCCGGCGCAAGCGCATCCCGTGGGCCCTCGTCCCGCCCAGCGGGACGCCGATCGACCTCACGTCGACGGTGGTCATCCTGGGGCGGCGCCCGGGCGCCGATTCCGCGTACCCCGACGCTCAGCTGGTCCCCATCTCGGACGAGACGCGCACGGTCTCGAAGACCCACGCGCGACTCGAACTCCGCGGCGACACCTGGTTCGTGACCGACCTGCACTCGACGAACGGCGTCCTGTTCGCCACGCTCATGGGTACCGAGGTCGAGGCCCCTCCGGGCGAGGAGATCGAAGCCGGTGAGCGCTTCTTCCTCGGCGACGCGGAGGTGCGCCTCTCGCGGAGCGACGCGTGAGCGGCCCGTACGACCGCGCCGAGGACCCCGACGAGGTCACTCTCTGGGCAGGCCGGCTCCGGGCGTGGCCCACGCCTCCTCCCGTCCAGGATGACGAGGTCGAGGACGAGACGATCCTGTCGCGATCCGAGGCGCCGGAGGACGACACCGTCCGTTCTCAGTCTTCTTCCGTCGCGGACGAGACGGTGGTGTCGCGCCGCGCGGTGCCCGATGACGTCACGATCCGCCCCCGCGGCGAGGTTCCCGACGACGAGACGGTGGTGTCGCCCCGATCGGTGCCGGAGGATGACACGATCCGTGCTCGGGTCGATGTTCCCGCGGACGAGACGGTGGTGTCGCGCCGTGCCGTGCCCGACGACGTCACGATCCGCCCCCGCGGCGATGTTCCCGACGACGAGACGGTGATCTCCCGGGGTGGGGCGCACGATGACGCGACCGCCGTCTCCCGACGGGCCCCACGGGCTACCCCGTCGGCGATCGAAGACCTCGACGCGGAGGTGGACGCGACCGCTCCTCGGAGCGTGATCTCTCCTCGCGCGGACGCGGCGCTCGCCCCACCTGCCCGGCTTCTCGACGACACGAGCCGTCGTGGGGCAGACGACACCCCAGGCGCCGTCGTGGACGATGACGAGATCACCCGCCGTCGCTCGGCTCCGGATCCCGCGGTCGACGAGGCCACCCGCGCCCGCCCCACGGCGGAGGCCGACGGCGACACCGCATCCGCCTCCCGCCGTCGTCGCCGCGAGGTCGCCGCGGCCGCATCCGGTCCCCTCGTCGAGGGGGCCGTCCGAGATGCGCGCGTTCCCGAGGCCCTGGCCCGAGAGTCCTACGGCGCCCGCCGAGAGGGGCCCGCGCGCGTCGAGCGCGTCCCCGTCGTCCGCACTCCGTCGTCCGAGGACGCGGCGGCGGTGCGCCCTCGGGCCCGCAGGGGTGCAGCGCGTGTCGTCGTTCTCGTCACGGTGATCGTGGTCGTCGTCGTCGCCTCGGCGATCGGGGCCGTCCTCCTGCTGACCGGCTGAGGCGCACGGCATCCGGCAGACTCCCAGTGACCGGACCCGCACACGTTTGCCCGTGTCCCGGGGAACGCGTATCATTGACCGGGTGTGCGTTCACGCGCGCCGTGCGTCGTGCCTTCGGGTAAGTCGTCCGGATCAACGCTCGCACCATCTCAGGGATCGGCCTGCGAACAGGTCGCCCCCACGGCATATCCACCACGAATCGCGCTAGATCATTCTGTCGCGCGGTGGATCACACGTGAGCCCGACACGTCACGAATCGCAAGATGAGCGACATGGCGGGGGAGACACGACGCTGTCACCGTGCAGCACCCTGGGCGCCACCGCGAGGGAACGCCCAGCCAATCAAGGAGAGAACGTGCCAACCATTCAGCAGTTGGTTCGCAAGGGCCGCTCGCCGAAGGTCTCGAAGACCAAGGCTCCCGCGCTGAAGTCGAACCCCCAGCAGGCCGGCGTGTGCACCCGCGTGTACACCACGACCCCCAAGAAGCCGAACTCGGCGATGCGCAAGGTCGCCCGCGTGAAGCTGCGCAACGGCACCGAGGTCACCGCCTACATCCCCGGCGAGGGCCACAACCTGCAGGAGCACTCGCTCGTGCTCGTCCGCGGTGGTCGCGTCAAGGACCTCCCCGGTGTCCGTTACAAGATCGTCCGCGGTGCACTCGACACCCAGGCTGTCAAGAACCGTAAGCAGGCTCGTAGCCGCTACGGCGCGAAGAAGGGCTGAGAAACATGCCTCGTAAGGGTCCTGCCCCGAAGCGTCCCGTCGTCAACGACCCGGTCTACGGCGCTCCCGTCGTCACCCAGCTGGTCAACAAGATCCTGGTCGACGGCAAGAAGTCCATCGCCGAGTCGATCGTCTACGACGCCCTCAAGGGTGTCGAGGCGAAGAACAGCCAGGACGCCGTCGCCACGCTGAAGAAGGCGCTCGACAACGTCCGTCCCACCCTCGAGGTCAAGAGCCGCCGCGTCGGTGGCTCGACCTACCAGGTTCCCGTCGAGGTCAAGCCGCACCGGGCGAACACGCTCGCGCTGCGCTGGCTCGTGAGCTACGCCAAGGGTCGTCGTGAGAAGACGATGACCGAGCGTCTGCAGAACGAGATCCTCGACGCCTCGAACGGCCTCGGTGCCGCGGTCAAGCGCCGCGAAGACACCCACAAGATGGCCGAGTCGAACCGCGCCTTCGCGCACTACCGCTGGTAAAACCCGCGGAGGGTCCGTGACCGTATCCGGTCCCGGACCCTCCGATGGGCCCGGCATCAACCTCCCAACAGGTAAGGAAGACACCCGTGGCACAAGACGTGCTCACCGACCTGCACAAGGTCCGCAACATCGGCATCATGGCCCACATCGATGCCGGCAAGACCACGACGACCGAGCGCATCCTGTTCTACACGGGCGTCAACCACAAGATCGGTGAGACGCACGATGGTGCGGCGACCACCGACTGGATGGAGCAGGAGCAGGAGCGTGGCATCACGATCACCTCTGCTGCTGTGACCTGCTTCTGGGACAAGAACCAGATCAACATCATCGACACCCCCGGTCACGTCGACTTCACGGTCGAGGTCGAGCGCTCGCTCCGCGTGCTCGATGGCGCCGTCGCCGTCTTCGACGGCAAGGAGGGCGTCGAGCCCCAGTCCGAGACCGTGTGGCGTCAGGCCGACAAGTACGACGTCCCCCGCATCTGCTTCGTCAACAAGATGGACAAGCTGGGCGCCGACTTCTACTTCACGGTCGACACCATCGTCAACCGCTTGAAGGCCAAGCCGCTGGTCATCCAGCTGCCGATCGGTGCCGAGAACGACTTCGTCGGCGTCATCGACCTCGTCGAGATGCGCGCACTGGTGTGGCCCGGCGATGCCAAGGGTGACGTGACCATGGGCGCGAAGTACGAGATCCAGGAGATCCCGGCCGACCTCGCCGACAAGGCCGCGGAGTACCGCCAGCAGCTCCTGGAGACCGTCGCCGAGTCCGACGACGCTCTTCTCGAGAAGTTCTTCGGCGGTGAGGAGCTCACGGTCGCCGAGATCAAGGGCGCCATCCGCAAGATGACGATCAACTCGGAGCTCTACCCCGTGCTCTGCGGTTCGGCGTTCAAGAACCGCGGTGTGCAGCCCATGCTCGACGCGGTCGTCGACTACCTCCCCTCGCCCCTGGACGTCCCCGCCATCGAGGCGCACGACCCCAAGGACGAAGAGATCGTCATCGAGCGCCACGCCGACCGCGAGGAGCCCTTCGCGGCTCTCGCGTTCAAGATCGTGACGCACCCGTTCTTCGGTCGCCTCACCTACATCCGCGTGTACTCGGGTCACCTCGACTCCGGCGCCCAGGTCGTCAACGCGACCAAGGGCAAGAAGGAGCGCATCGGGAAGATCTTCCAGATGCACGCCAACAAGGAGATGCCGGTCGACTCCGTCACCGCCGGCCACATCTACGCGGTCATCGGCCTGAAGGACACCACCACCGGTGACACCCTGTGCGACCCGGCCAACCAGGTCGTCCTCGAGTCGATGACCTTCCCCGAGCCGGTCATCGAGGTCGCCATCGAGCCCAAGACCAAGGCCGACCAGGAGAAGCTGGGTGTCGCCATCCAGAAGCTCGCCGAAGAGGACCCGACGTTCCGCGTCGAGCAGAACTCCGAGACCGGTCAGACCGTCATCAAGGGCATGGGCGAGCTCCACCTCGACATCCTGGTCGACCGCATGAAGCGCGAGTTCAAGGTCGAGGCCAACGTCGGAAAGCCCCAGGTGGCGTACCGCGAGACCATCCGCAAGTCGGTCGAGCGTCACGACTACACCCACAAGAAGCAGACCGGTGGTTCGGGCCAGTTCGCGAAGATCCAGTTCGCTATCGAGCCCCTCGAGGTCACGGCCGACAAGACCTACGAGTTCGAGAACAAGGTCACCGGTGGTCGCATCCCGCGCGAGTACATCTCGCCGACCGACCAGGGCTTCCAGGACGCGATGAACGTCGGCGTGCTCGCCGGCTACCCCATGGTGGGCGTCAAGGCGATCCTCCTCGACGGTGCCTCGCACGACGTCGACTCGTCCGAGATGGCGTTCAAGATCGCCGGATCCATGGGCTTCAAGGAGGCCGTCCGCAAGGCGAACCCCACGATCCTCGAGCCCATCATGGCCGTCGAGGTCCGTACTCCCGAGGAGTACATGGGCGACGTCATCGGCGACCTGAACTCGCGTCGTGGCCAGATCCAGTCGATGGAAGACGCCGCCGGCGTCAAGGTCGTCCGGGCGAACGTGCCGCTGTCCGAGATGTTCGGCTACATCGGTGACCTGCGCTCGAAGACCTCGGGCCGCGCCGTCTACTCGATGGAGTTCGACAGCTACGCCGATGTCCCGAAGGCTGTTGCCGACGAGATCATCCAGAAGAACAAGGGCGAGTAACACCGCTCTCACGGATGCCGGGAACACCGGGTTCTGCTCAGGTTCCCGGCATCCGCTCAAACTGAATACCGACTCTCTAGTAATCTGAGAACCATCCCCGCGAAGAACCGGTCGCAATCCAGTGCCCGAGACCTCGCAACCAACGTCCTGAGGAGGACCCAGTGGCTAAGGCCAAGTTCGAGCGGACCAAGCCGCACGTGAACATCGGAACGATCGGTCACGTCGACCACGGCAAGACCACGCTCACCGCTGCCATCTCGAAGGTGCTCGCCGACAAGTTCCCGTCGGCCACCAACGTTCAGCGCGACTTCGCGTCGATCGACTCGGCGCCGGAAGAGCGTCAGCGCGGTATCACGATCAACATCTCGCACGTCGAGTACGAGACCCCGAAGCGTCACTACGCTCACGTCGACGCGCCCGGTCACGCCGACTACATCAAGAACATGATCACCGGTGCCGCTCAGATGGACGGCGCGATCCTCGTGGTCGCCGCCACCGACGGCCCGATGGCTCAGACCCGTGAGCACGTTCTGCTCGCCAAGCAGGTCGGCGTTCCCTACCTGCTCGTCGCGCTGAACAAGAGCGACATGGTCGACGACGAGGAGATCCTGGAGCTCGTCGAGCTCGAGGTTCGCGAGCTCCTGTCGTCGCAGGACTTCGACGGCGACAACGCCCCCGTCGTCCGCGTCTCGGGCCTGAAGGCTCTCGAGGGCGACGAGCAGTGGGTCAACGCCATCGTCGAGCTCATGGAAGCCGTCGACGAGTCGATCCCCGACCCGGTGCGCGACAAGGACAAGCCGTTCCTCATGCCCATCGAGGACGTCTTCACGATCACCGGTCGTGGCACGGTCGTCACCGGCCGCGCCGAGCGCGGTACCCTCGCGATCAACTCCGAGGTCGAGATCGTCGGCATCCGCCCGACGCAGAAGACCACGGTCACGGGTATCGAGATGTTCCACAAGCAGCTCGATGAGGCCTGGGCCGGCGAGAACTGTGGTCTGCTCCTGCGCGGCACCAAGCGTGACGACGTCGAGCGCGGCCAGGTCGTCGTGAAGCCCGGTTCGGTTACCCCGCACACCAACTTCGAGGGCACGGCGTACATCCTGTCCAAGGAAGAGGGCGGCCGTCACAACCCGTTCTTCACGAACTACCGCCCGCAGTTCTACTTCCGCACCACCGACGTGACCGGCGTCATCACGCTGCCCGAGGGCACCGAGATGGTCATGCCCGGTGACACCACGGAGATGTCGGTCGAGCTCATCCAGCCGATCGCCATGGAAGAGGGCCTCGGCTACGCGATCCGTGAGGGTGGCCGCACCGTCGGTGCCGGTACCGTCACCAAGATCCTCAAGTAAGTCTTTCAAGACTTCACGCGGCACAGGCCGGGCCTTCGGGCCCGGCCTTTGTCGTTGCCGGCCGTGGCTTACACCACGCGGGCTCGTCGACGGTGGGGGTTCCACTTCCCTTCACCGCACCGACACAATGGGCGGGAGTCGGCGCTCGAGCCGACCGGGTCTGCGAAGGAGACGCACATGGGAGTCGACGACATCATCGCCAAGGGCAAGAAGCTCCTCGATGAGAACCGCGACAAGATCGAAGAGGCCCTCAAGAGCGAGAAGGCCGAAGAGGTCAGCGACAAGGTCCTCGACGGAGCGGTGGACGCGATCAAGAAGGTCGTCCCTGCGGAGCACCACGCGAAGGTCGACGAGACGCGAGCGAACGTCGACAAGCACATCGGCAACGCCTGACGGAACGCTCACTCATCGGCGCCGCTCCCGGTCTCCGGGGCGGCGCCGCTGCCGTGCGTGGCGCTTCTTGCTGAGTATCTTCCTCGCGCGACACGCCCGGGTTTGCGACATGCCCGGGGGGTACGTAGACTAGTCCAGTTCCACATTCCGGTGCGCGCTCGGCGCGCGCCAGGATCACTGTCAGGGCAGTGCACAGGCGGCGCGGAAGCGCAGGGTCCTGGGCCGCGGGCAGCAGAACATCACACCGAAACCCCTTCATTCCTTCACGGGATTCGCGCGCGTGCGTGCGAGGGGCGGGCCGGAGGTCGATTCCTCCGGTTTGACAGCTGAACAGGGTGCAGCATCTCTCGCGAGAGCGAGGGGAAGTGCCAGGGCGCGATAGCGCTACCGTGCGTCCAATGCCCCAGGTCGGGTAAGACGCGAGAAAGAGAGAGAGCAGACAATGGCGGGACAGAAGATCCGCATTCGCCTGAAGTCGTACGACCACGCTGGGCTCGACTCGTCGGCCCGCAAGATCGTCGACACCGTGACCCGTGCCGGCGCCACCGTGGTGGGCCCGGTTCCCCTGCCGACCGAGAAGAACGTCGTGTGCGTCATCCGGTCGCCCCACAAGTACAAGGACAGCCGCGAGCACTTCGAGATGCGCACCCACAAGCGCCTCATCGACATCATCGACCCGACGCCCAAGGCCGTCGACTCGCTGATGCGCCTCGACCTTCCTGCCGATGTCAACATCGAGATCAAGCTCTGAGGTTCGACATGGCTGACATCAACTCCAAGATCTCCAAGGGCCTCCTCGGCACCAAGCTCGGCATGACCCAGGTGTGGGACGAGAACGGCAAGCTCGTTCCCGTCACCGTCATCGAGGTCGCCCCGAACGTCGTGACCCAGCTGCGCTCGGTCGATAAGGACGGCTACAACGCCGTGCAGATCGGCTACGGCCAGATCGACCCCCGCAAGGTGAACAAGCCCCTCACGGCCCACTTCGACGCCGCCGGTGTCACCCCGCGCCGCCACCTCACCGAGGTGCGCACCGCGGACGCCGCCGAGTACGCGCTGGGCCAGGAGCTCACCGTCGACGGACTGTTCGAGGCCGGCCAGCTGGTCGACGTCGTCGGCACCAGCAAGGGCAAGGGCACCGCCGGTGTCATGAAGCGCCACAACTTCAAGGGTGTTTCCGCATCGCACGGTGCGCACCGCAACCACCGCAAGCCCGGCTCGATCGGCGCCTCGTCGACTCCGAGCCGCGTCTTCAAGGGCATGCGCATGGCCGGCCGTATGGGTGGCGAGCGCGTGACCGTCCTCAACCTCACGGTGCACGCCGTCGACGCCGAGAAGGGTCTGCTGCTCGTCAAGGGCGCCGTCCCCGGTGCTCGTGGCCGCATCGTCTACGTCCGCAACGCAGTGAAGGGTGCCTGATCATGGCTGACTCGACTCTCGCGCTCGACGTCGTGAAGGCCGACGGCAACAAGGCCGGCTCTGTCGAGCTGCCCGCCGCGCTCTTCGACGTCAAGACGAACATCCCTCTCATCCACCAGGTCGTCGTGGCGCAGCGCGCCGCGGCTCGCCAGGGCACGCACTCGACCAAGCGTCGTGGCGAGGTCTCCGGTGCCGGCCGCAAGCCCTTCAAGCAGAAGGGCACGGGTAACGCCCGTCAGGGCTCGATCCGCGCGCCGCACATGACCGGTGGTGGCATCGTCCACGGCCCCAAGCCCCGTGACTACAGCCAGCGCACCCCCAAGAAGATGATCGCGGCCGCCCTCCTGGGTGCGCTCAGCGACCGTGCTCGTGGTCAGCGTCTGCACATCGTCGACAGCTTCGCCATCGAGGGTGCGCCCTCGACCAAGGCCGCTGCTGCCGCGCTGAAGGCCTTCGGTGCCGTCAAGAACGTCCTCGTGGTCATCGACCGCGACGACGAGCTGACGATCAAGAGCGTGCGCAACCTCGCGTACGTCCACGTGCTGACCGTCGGCCAGCTGAACACCTACGACGTGATCGTCTCCGACGACATCGTCTTCACCAAGGCCGCCTACGACGCCTTCGTCGCGTCGAAGTCGGGCGCCACCGAGGAGGTCTCGGCATGACCACCGTCAACAAGGACCCGCGCGACATCATCCTGAAGCCGGTCGTCTCCGAGAAGAGCTACTCGCTCATCGACGAGGGCAAGTACACCTTCCTGGTGGACCCCCGCTCGTCGAAGACCGAGATCAAGCTCGCGATCGAGAAGATCTTCGGCGTCAAGGTTGCTTCGGTCAACACGATCAACCGCGTGGGCAAGGCCCGTCGCACCCGCTTCGGCATCGGTAAGCGCAAGGACACCAAGCGCGCCATCGTCTCGCTGAAGTCGGGCACCATCGACATCTTCACGTCTGTCGGCTGACGGTCGGGATAGAGGACAAGAACAATGGCTATTCGCAAGTACAAGCCCACGACCCCCGGTCGCCGCGGCTCGTCGGTGGCCGACTTCGCCGAGATCACCCGATCGACGCCCGAGAAGTCGCTGCTGCGCCCGCTGTCGAAGACCGGTGGCCGCAACAACCAGGGCCGCATCACGACGCGTCACATCGGTGGTGGACACAAGCGTCAGTACCGTCTGATCGACTTCCGTCGTAACGACAAGGACGGCATCGACGCCAAGGTCGCTCACATCGAGTACGACCCCAACCGCACCGCGCGCATCGCGCTGCTGCACTACGCCGACGGTGAGAAGCGTTACATCCTCGCCCCCGCGAAGCTGTCGCAGGGTGACGTCGTCGAGTCGGGTGCCGGCGCTGACATCAAGCCCGGCAACAACCTGCCGCTGCGCAACATCCCCACCGGTACCGTGATCCACGCGATCGAGCTGCGCCCCGGTGGCGGCGCCAAGATGGCTCGTTCGGCCGGCGCATCCGTGCGTCTGGTCGCGAAGGACGGTCCCTACGCGCAGCTGCGTCTGCCCTCGGGCGAGATCCGCAACGTCGACGTGCGCTGCCGCGCCACGATCGGCGAGGTCGGTAACGCCGAGCAGTCGAACATCAACTGGGGCAAGGCCGGCCGTATGCGCTGGAAGGGCGTCCGCCCGACCGTGCGTGGTGTCGCCATGAACCCGGTCGACCACCCGCACGGTGGTGGTGAGGGTAAGACCTCCGGTGGTCGTCACCCTGTTTCGCCGTGGGGTAAGGCCGAAGGCCGCACCCGCCACGCGAACAAGGAGAGCGACAAGCTCATCGTCCGCCGTCGCACCGCCGGCAAGAAGCGCAAGTAGGAGTAGAGGAAGATGCCTCGCAGCCTTAAGAAGGGCCCCTTCGTCGACGAGCACCTGCTTCGCAAGGTCGTCTCGCAGAACGAAGCCGGTTCGAAGAACGTCATCAAGACCTGGTCGCGCCGTTCGATGATCATCCCCGCCATGCTGGGACACACCATCGCCGTGCACGACGGACGCAAGCACATCCCCGTGTTCGTGACCGAGACCATGGTCGGCCACAAGCTGGGCGAGTTCTCGCCCACCCGCACCTTCCGCGGCCACGTGAAGGACGACAAGAAGGGCCGTCGCCGCTAAGGCGACCGAGGAGGAGAGAGAAATGGTGGAGTCCATCGCACGTGTGCGACACATCCGCGTGACCCCTCAGAAGGCTCGTCGCGTCGTCGCCCTCATCAAGGGCAAGCAGGCCGAAGAGGCCCTCGCGATCCTGAAGTTCGCGCCCCAGGGCGCGAGCGAGCCGATCTACAAGCTCGTCGCCTCGGCCATCGCGAACGCTCGCGTCACGGCCGACAAGACGAACGAGTACCTGGACGACGCAGACCTGTACGTGAAGAACGCGTACGTCGACGAGGGCACGACGCTTAAGCGTTTCCAGCCCCGCGCTCAGGGTCGCGCCTTCCAGATCAAGAAGCGCACGAGCCACATCACGGTCGTGCTCGCGACGCCCGAGACCGCTGAGGCGGCACCGGCGCGCGCCAACAAGAAGGCGAGCAAGTAATGGGACAGAAAGTCAACCCGTACGGCTTCCGCCTCGGCATCACGACCGACCACGTGTCGCGGTGGTTCTCGGACTCGACGAAGGCCGGTCAGCGTTACGCCGACTACCTCGCCGAGGACATCAAGATCCGTCGCCTGCTGACCACGTCGCTCGACCGTGCCGGCGTCAGCAACATCGAGATCGAGCGCACGCGTGACCGCGTCCGTGTCGACATCCACACCGCCCGTCCGGGCATCGTGATCGGTCGCCGCGGCGCCGAGGCCGAGCGCATCCGTGCCGACCTCGAGAAGCTCACCGGAAAGCAGATCCAGCTGAACATCCTCGAGGTCAAGAACCCCGAGGCCGACGCTCAGCTGGTCGCTCAGGGTGTCGCCGAGCAGCTCACCGCTCGCGTGGCCTTCCGCCGCGCGATGCGCAAGGGTCTGCAGGGCGCTCAGCGCGCCGGCGCCAAGGGTGTCCGCATCCAGGTGTCGGGTCGCCTCGGCGGCGCCGAGATGAGCCGCTCGGAGTTCTACCGCGAAGGCCGTGTGCCCCTGCACACCCTCCGTGCGAACATCGACTACGGCTTCTACGAGGCCAAGACCACCTTCGGCCGTATCGGTGTGAAGGTCTGGATCTACAAGGGCGACCTCACCAACAAGGAGCTCGCCCGCGAGCAGGCCAACGCGCCCAAGTCGCGCGGTCGTGACGACCGCGGTGGCGACCGTCGTCGTGGCCCTCGCAACGAGGCCCCCGTGGCAGAAGGAGCGTCGGCGTAATGCTCATCCCCCGCAAGGTCAAGTACCGTAAGCAGCACCACCCCGGCCGTTCGGGCCAGGCCACCGGTGGCACCCAGGTGTCGTTCGGTGAGTTCGGGATCCAGGCGCTGACCCCCGCTTACGTGACGAACCGTCAGATCGAGTCCGCTCGTATCGCCATGACGCGTCACATCAAGCGTGGCGGAAAGGTGTGGATCAACATCTACCCCGACCGTCCCCTGACGAAGAAGCCCGCCGAAACCCGCATGGGTTCCGGTAAGGGTTCGCCCGAGTGGTGGGTCGCCAACGTCAAGCCGGGCCGTGTCCTCTTCGAGGTCGCGGGTGTCGACGAGCAGCTCGCTCGTGAGGCCCTGACCCGAGCAATTCACAAGCTGCCCCTGAAGGCACGCATCATCAAGCGCGAGGAGGGCGACGCGTAATGGCGATCGGCACCAAGCAGCTCGCCCCGAGCGAGCTCGACACGTTCGAAGACCAGCGCCTCGTCGAGGAGCTGCGTAAGGCCAAGGAAGAGCTGTTCAACCTGCGCTTCCAGTCGGCCACCGGCCAGCTCGAGAGCCACGGTCGCATCCGTGCAGTCAAGCGCGACATCGCGCGTCTGTACACCGTGATCCGTGAGCGCGAGCTCGGCATCCGCGCCACCCCGGCCCCGGTCGAGGCGACGAAGGCGAAGAAGAGCAAGGCGAAGAAGGCGGACTCCGCTGACGACGCCGCGAAGGAAGAGGCGGAGTAATGGCTACCGCGAAGAAGGCCGAGGCGCAGGTCGCCGGTCACGAGCACTCCGAGAACGACGTTCGCGACGAGGACGCCCGCGGTTACCGCAAGGCGCGTCGTGGATACGTCGTCAGCGACAAGATGGACAAGACCATCGTCGTCGAGGTCGAGGACCGCGTGAAGCACCCGCTCTACGGCAAGGTCATCCGCCGCACCTCGAAGGTCAAGGCGCACGACGAGTCCAACTCGGCGGGCATCGGCGACCTCGTCGTCATCAACGAGACCCGTCCGCTCAGCGCCACCAAGCGCTGGCGCCTGGTCGAGATCCTCGAGAAGGCCAAGTAAGCCTCGCGGCTTACTTGGAATCCAAGGAGTAAACAGTGATTCAGAACGAATCCCGGCTGAAGGTCGCCGACAACACCGGCGCCAAGGAGCTGCTCACCATCCGCGTGCTCGGCGGCTCCAACCGCCGTTACGCCGGCCTGGGCGACGTCATCGTCGCCACGGTCAAAGACGCGATCCCGGGTGGAAACGTCAAGAAGGGCGACGTGGTCAAGGCCGTCGTCGTCCGTGTCGTGAAGCAGACCCGCCGTCCCGACGGCTCGTACATCAAGTTCGACGAGAACGCCGCCGTGATCCTGAAGAACGACGGGGAGCCCCGCGGCACCCGTATCTTCGGACCGGTCGGTCGTGAGCTTCGCGACAAGAAGTTCATGAAGATCGTCTCGCTCGCCCCGGAGGTCATCTGATCATGGCGAAAATCAAAAAGGGCGACCTGGTTCAGGTCATCTCGGGTGCCAAGCCCGAGCGTGGCGGCGACCGCGGCAAGCAGGGTAAGGTCCTCGAGGTCCTGACCGAGCAGAACCGCGTCATCGTCGAGGGCGTGAACTACGTCACCAAGCACAACCGCGTGGGCCAGTCCCAGCGCGGCACCAAGACCGGTGGCATCGAGACCTTCGAGGCCCCGATCCACATCTCCAACGTCGCGCTCGTCGACCCCTCGACCAAGAAGCCGACCCGTGTCGGACACCGTGTCGAGGAGCAGGTGAAGGACGGCGTCAAGCGCACCGTCCGCGTGCGCTTCGCGAAGAAGTCAGGCAAGGACCTCTGAACATGAGCACCTCGACTGCCGCGGCGGCTGGCAAGATCCAGCCCCGCCTCAAGCAGAAGTACAACGCCGAGATCAAGAAGGCGCTGCAGGACGAGTTCGGCTACGAGAACGTCATGCAGATCCCCGGTCTGGTCAAGGTGGTCGTGAACACCGGTGTCGGCGAGGCCGCTCGCGACAGCAAGGTGATCGATGGTGCGGTCGACGACCTCACCAAGATCACCGGTCAGAAGCCCATCGTCACGAAGGCCCGCAAGTCCATCGCGCAGTTCAAGCTGCGTGAGGGTCAGGCCATCGGCGCGCACGTCACCCTCCGTGGTGACCGCGCGTGGGAGTTCGTCGACCGCCTCGTCAACCTCGCTCTGCCCCGCATCCGCGACTTCCGCGGTCTGTCGGCCAAGCAGTTCGACGGCAACGGCAACTACACCTTCGGTCTTCAGGAGCAGTCCGTGTTCCACGAGATCGACCAGGACCGCATCGACCGCGTGCGTGGTTTCGACATCACGATCGTCACCACCGCCAAGACCGACGACGAGGGCCGTTCGCTGCTGCGCCAGCTCGGCTTCCCGTTCCAGTCGGCCGACGCGCAGGCCTGACCCCCAGGGCCCCCGGGGTTTCCGGGGGCCCTTCATCGAAGGTCGACTGTCGTGTAACGGCAGCCGAAACCTCATGATCGAAAGAAGCAACACATGACGATGACAGACCCGGTCGCAGACATGCTGACCCGTCTGCGCAACGCGAACTCGGCGCACCACGACTCCGTGTCGATGCCGAGCTCGAAGCTCAAGACGAACATCGCCGCCATCCTCAAGCAGGAGGGTTACATCGCCGACTGGAACGTCGAAGACGCTCGTGTCGGCCAGACCCTCAACATGACGCTGAAGTACGGCCCGAACCGCGAGCGGTCGATCGCCGGCATCAAGCGTGTGTCGAAGCCCGGCCTCCGTGTGTACGCGAAGTCGACCGAGGTCCCCACGGTCCTCGGTGGCCTCGGCGTCGCCATCCTGTCCACCTCCTCCGGTCTTCTCACCGACCGTCAGGCCGAGCAGAAGGGCGTCGGCGGGGAAGTCCTCGCCTACGTGTGGTGATCTGACATGTCGCGTATTGGACGTCTTCCCATCGACATCCCCGCCGGCGTCACCGTTTCGGTGAACGGCCGGGAGGTCTCCGTCAAGGGCCCCAAGGGTGAGCTCGCGCTCACCGTGGCACAGCCCCTCGAGGTCGCGGTCGAGGAGAACCAGGTTCTCGTCACCCGCCCCGACGACGAGCGCGAGTCGCGGTCGCTCCACGGCCTGACCCGCACGCTCATCAACAACAACATCATCGGTGTCACCCAGGGCTACACCAAGGGCCTCGAGGTCGTCGGCACGGGTTACCGCGTGGCGCAGAAGGGCAGCTCCGTGGAGTTCGCCCTCGGCTTCTCGCACCCCGTTCTCATCGACCCGCCCGCCGGGATCACCCTCACGGTCGAAGGCAACAACAAGCTCACCGTGAGCGGCATCGACAAGCAGGCCGTCGGCGAGGCCGCCGCCAACATCCGCAAGATCCGCAAGCCCGAGCCCTACAAGGGCAAGGGTGTGCGGTACGCGGGCGAGGTCGTGCGCCGCAAGGCCGGAAAGAGTGGTAAGTAGCCATGGCTGTCAAGACAAAGTCCGTCGCCCGCTCGCGTCGCCACCTGCGTCTTCGCAAGAAGATCGTCGGCACCGAGCTGCGCCCCCGCCTCGTGGTGACGCGTTCCGCCCGCCACGTGTTCGTCCAGGTCGTGGACGACAGCAAGGGTCACACCGTGGCCTCCGCCTCCACCCTCGAGACCGACCTGCGCGGCTTCGACGGTGACAAGACCGCCAAGGCCCGCAAGGTCGGCGAGCTCGTCGCCGAGCGTGCGAAGGCTGCCGGCGTGTCCGACGTCGTGTTCGACCGCGGCGGTAACCGTTACGCCGGTCGCGTCGCCGCGATCGCCGACGGAGCTCGCGAAGGAGGGCTGAACCTGTGAGTGACAACAAGGAGACCGAAGTGACCGAGCAGACTGCACCGGCTGAGGGTGCGGCTGCGGCTCAGGCCCCCGCCGAGCGTGAGCGCGAGCCGCGTCGCGGTGGTCGCGAGCGCAACACCAACCAGCGTGACCGTGGTTCGCGCGACCGCAACGAGAGCCAGTTCCTCGAGCGCGTCGTGACGATCAACCGCGTGTCGAAGGTGGTCAAGGGTGGCCGTCGCTTCAGCTTTACGGCGCTCGTCGTCGTGGGCGATGGCAACGGCGTCGTGGGTGTCGGTTACGGCAAGGCCCGCGAAGTCCCCCTCGCCATCTCGAAGGGTGTCGAAGAGGCCAAGCGCAACTTCTTCCGCGTCCCGCGCTCGGGCTCGACCATTCCCCACCCCGTCCAGGGTGAGGCCGCAGCCGGTGTGGTGCTCCTGCGCCCTGCCGCTGCCGGTACCGGTGTTATCGCCGGTGGTCCGGTCCGCGCCGTCCTCGAGTGCGCCGGCATCCACGATGTCCTCTCGAAGTCGCTCGGCTCGTCGAACACGATCAACATCGTGCACGCGACCGTCGAGGCGCTGAAGTCGCTCGAAGAGCCCCGCGCCGTGGCTGCTCGCCGTGGCCTGGAGTTCGACCAGGTCGCCCCGGCCCGTCTCGTGCGTGCCGAGGCCGCCGCTCAGAAGGTAGGTGCCTGATGGCCGAGCGTCTGAAGGTCACGCAGATCAAGTCCAAGGTGAGCGAGAAGCAGAACCAGCGTGACACGCTGCGTTCGCTCGGTCTCAAGCGGATCGGCGACTCGGTCGTCCGTCCCGACGACGCGCAGACGCGCGGTTACGTCAAGACCGTCGCCCACCTCGTCAAGGTTGAGGAGATCGACTAATGGCTGCCAAGAAGGACGAGACCGCTACGGTCGACGCCCCGAAGAAGGCATCGGCCCGTCAGACGGCCGAGAAGAACGAGGCCCCCGCGGCGCGCCCCGGCGTGCTCAAGGTCCACCACCTGCGTCCCGTCCCGGGTGCTCGTACCGCGAAGACCCGTGTGGGTCGCGGTGAGGGCTCGAAGGGTAAGACGGCCGGTCGCGGTACCAAGGGAACCAAGGCCCGTTACCAGGTCCGCGTCGGCTTCGAGGGTGGGCAGATGCCGCTGCACATGCGCACCCCGAAGCTCCGCGGCTTCAAGAACCCGTTCCGCGTCGAGTACCAGGTCGTGAACCTGGACAAGCTCGGCGAGCTCTACCCGCAGGGTGGCGACGTGACCGTCGCCGACCTGGTGGCCAAGGGCGCCGTCCGCAAGAACGAGAAGGTCAAGGTGCTCGGCACCGGCGACATCTCGGTCGCGCTGACCGTTTCGGTCGACAAGGTCTCCGGCTCCGCTGAGCAGAAGATCGTCGCCGCTGGCGGCTCCGTCAACTGACGCCCGACCCTGGAGGGGCCGGCGGCCTTACGGCCGTCGGCCCCTTCTGGGTTAGTCTGATTTGGTGTGCGCCCTGTCGCGTGCCGAGATCGTTCTGGAGGATTCTCCCTTGTTCAGCGCCATCGCGCGGGTTTTCCGCACGCCCGACCTGAGGCGGAAGATCGCCTTCACGCTGGGCATCATCGCCATTTACCGGCTGGGTGCCCACGTGCCGACGCCTTTCGTCGACTTCCCGAACGTTCAGCAGTGTCTGAACCAGTCGGGCGGTACCGAGGGTCTGCTGTCCCTGGTCAACCTGTTCTCCGGCGGCGCTCTGCTGCAGCTGTCGATCTTCGCTCTCGGCGTCATGCCCTACATCACGGCGACCATCATCGTGCAGCTCCTGCGCGTCGTGATCCCGCACTTCGAGACCCTCTACAAAGAGGGTCAGGCCGGCCAGGCGAAGCTCACGCAGTACACCCGTTACCTGACGATCGCTCTCGCGCTCCTGCAGTCGACGACACTCGTCACGGTCGCCCGCTCGGGTCAGCTCTTCGGCTCGGCCGGTGTGCCCGAGTGCCAGCAGCTGCTCACGAACGACATCTGGTGGGCGCAGCTGCTCATGATCATCACGATGACCGCCGGTACCGGCCTGGTCATGTGGTTCGCGGAGCTCGTCACCGAGCGCGGTGTCGGCAACGGCATGTCGATCCTCATCTTCACCTCGATCGCGGCCACTTTCCCCGGTGCCATGATCTCGATTCTCAACGCCCGTGGCGTCGAGGTCTTCCTCCTCGTGCTCGCCGTGAGCATCGTCATCGTCGCCCTCGTGGTGTTTGTCGAGCAATCGCAACGACGCATCCCCGTGCAGTACGCGAAGCGCATGGTGGGGCGACGGACGTACGGCGGCACGAACACCTACATCCCCATCAAGGTCAACATGGCCGGCGTCGTGCCCGTCATCTTCGCCTCGTCGCTGCTGTACATCCCCGCGCTGATCGCGCAGTTCAACCAGCCGCAGGCGGGCCAGGAACCGGCCCCGTGGGTGACATGGATCTCGCAGTACCTCACGCGCGGCGACCACCCGCTGTACATGCTGGTGTACTTCCTCCTGATCATCGGTTTCGCCTACTTCTACGTCGCGATCACCTTCAACCCGGTCGACGTCGCCGACAACATGAAGAAGTACGGCGGGTTCATCCCCGGCATCCGTGCCGGTCGTCCCACCGCCGAGTACCTCGACTACGTCCTCACGCGCATCACGCTCCCGGGCTCGATCTACCTCGGGCTGATCGCGTTGCTTCCCCTGGTGGCCCTGGCCACCGTGGGCGCCAACCAGAACTTCCCGTTCGGTGGCGCGTCGATCCTCATCATCGTGGGAGTCGGACTCGAGACCGTGAAGCAGATCGACGCGCAGCTCCAGCAGCGCCACTACGAAGGGCTGCTGCGATGACCGCTCGCCTTCTGATCGTCGGGCCGCAGGGTTCGGGCAAGGGAACGCAGGGCGTCCGCGTCGGCGAAGCCCTCGGCATCCCCGTCGTCTCCACCGGCGACGTGTTCCGAGCCAACGTGAAAGACGGCACGGAGCTCGGTCTCCAGGTGAAGTCGATCATCGACGCGGGAGACCTCGTCCCCGACGAGCTCACCAGCGCGGTCGTCCGCGACCGCCTTGCGCAGGCGGATGCCGCCGAGGGCTTCCTACTCGACGGGTACCCGCGCAACCTCGCGCAGGTCATGCACCTCGACGAGTTCCTCGAGGGCCGCGACGAATCGCTCGACGCGGTGATCGCGCTCGTCGTCCCGCGCGAGGAGTCGCTGTCGCGTCTGACGGCGCGCGCCGCGGAGCAGGGCCGCGCCGACGACACCGAAGAAGCGATCGCCACGCGTCTGGGAATCTACGAGCGCGAGACGGCGCCGATCCTCGACGTCTACGGCACGCGTGGCATCGTCGACGAGATCGACGGCGTCGGGACCCTCGACGAGGTCACCGCGCGCGTCTTCGCCGCTCTCGAAGCGCGCGGTATCGCCGCGACCCCGGCCGCCTGACGTGGGATTGCGTTCCTCGATCTACAAGAAGCCCGCTCAGCTGCGGTCGATGATCGAGCCCGGGCTCATCACGGCGGACGCCTTGGATGCCGTGCGCTCGTTGATCGAGCCGGGGGTGACGACCCTCGAGCTCGACGCGGCGGCCTCGTCGCTGATCACGGCGCGCGGGGCGGTGTCGAACTTCCAGATGGTCCGCGGTTACCGGCACACGGTCTGCGCCTCCGTCAACGAGCAGGTGGTCCATGGCATCCCGAACGACCGCCCGCTGCAGGCGGGGGACATCCTCTCGATCGACGCGGGAGCCGAGTTCCGCGGGTGGAACGGCGACTCCGCCTTCACCGTGATCGTGCCCGGTGACGCGCCCGAAGAGCTCGTGGCCCCGCGCCGCCGCCTCTCGGAGGTGACCGAGGGATCGCTGTGGGCGGGCATCGCCGCGCTCAGTCGCGCGAGCCACCTCTCCGAGGTCGGCGCCGCGATCGAGCAGTACATCGACGCCCACGCGCCCGAGGGTGGATACGGAATCCTGCGCGACTACGTGGGGCACGGCATCGGCCGCAAGATGCACGAGTCGCCGAGCATCTTCAATTACGCCGTCGCCGACCGCGGACCCGAGGTGCGCCCCGGCCTGGCGGTCGCGATCGAGCCCATGGTCGTGATCGGCGACCAGCAGACCTTCACCGAAGACGACGGGTGGACCGTGTCGACGGTGGACGGCACAGCCGGCTCCCACTGGGAACATAGTGTCGCCGTGCATGATGGGGGCATCTGGGTCCTCACCGCGCACGACGGCGGTGCCGAGAAACTGGCGCCGTTCGGTGTGGTGCCGAAGGAGATCGACTGATGATGATGGCCGCCGCGCGGAAGACCACCAACTGGTTCGCGATCGGGGTGACCGCCGCCGCATTGGTGGTCGTCCTCATCGTCGGGGGAGTGGTCTGGTTCGCCAACAGTCAGGCGACGTCGCCGGGTACGCTTCCGCAGGCGTCGGCCATCGACACCGAGACCGGTGCGATCTCGGTCGGTACGGGAGAGAAGACGGTCGATACCTACATCGACTTCATGTGCCCCGTCTGCAATTCGTTCGAGCAGGCCTACGGTCCCACCCTTCAGCAGCTGGTCGACGACAGCACCATCACGCTGAAGATCCACCCGATCGCGATCCTCGACAGGCTGTCCCAGGGGACGCAGTACTCGACGCGCGCAGCGAACGCGGCGTACTGCGTCGCGGTGGACAACGCCGCGAACATCCCGGCCTTCGTGAAGGCGCTGTACGCGCAGCAGCCCAAGGAGAACACCGCGGGGCTCGACGACGCCACCCTCGCCTCGATCGCCACCTCTGCGGGGGCGTCGGATGCCGTGTCCTCGTGCATCACGTCGGGCACCTACACGAAGTTCGTGACGGCGATGACGCAGAAGACTCCGCTGCAGCCCAATGCGACGAGCGTTGCGACGCCGACGATCGCCGTCAACGGCACCGTCTTGCAGAATCAGACCGATCTGTCGGGTGACCCGCAGAAGGACATCGTCGCGCGCCTCAACGGCTGACGACACTCCCGGCGAGTTGCCGGGTCGAGCATTACCACGTATGCTTGATCTTTGGTGCGTTGCGCCTTCATTGGCGTGTCGACGTATCGAATCCCCATCCACCGCAGACCGGCCGGTCTGCAACTGAGCGTGAGCGAGTTTATGGCGAAGAAAGACGGTGTCATCGAGATCGAGGGCACGGTGTCCGAAGCACTGCCCAACGCGATGTTCCGTGTCGAGCTGACGAACGGGCACAAAGTGCTCGCGACCATCTCGGGCAAGATGCGGCAGAACTACATCCGCATCATCCCGGAGGACCGCGTCGTCGTCGAGCTGAGCCCCTACGACCTCACACGCGGTCGTATCGTCTACCGCTACCGCTGAGTCCGGCCGAGAAGTAACGACCGCGCCCGCGCGTCGAAGACAGCGAAATCAGGAACATCATGAAGGTCAACCCCTCCGTCAAGCCCATCTGCGACCACTGCAAGGTGATTCGTCGCCACGGGCGCGTGATGGTGATCTGCAAGAGCAACCCGCGCCACAAGCAGCGCCAGGGCTGAGCTTCCAGCTCGACACCTTTCCAACTGAATACACAACGGCAGGATCAGATCCCGTCCGCTCGCGCGGGTGGGGGACACCTCGGGTCGGAGGCCCGAGCACCGATCCTGCTCCACACCTCCACCACACTCTGAGGAGAGCCGCATGGCACGTCTTGCCGGCGTCGACATCCCGCGCGATAAGCGCGTGGTGATCGCACTTACTTACATCTACGGCGTGGGTCGCACCCGCTCCGTCGAGATCCTGAACGCGACGGACATCAGCCACGACATCCGCGTCAAGGACCTCACCGACGACCAGCTGGTCGCCCTGCGCGACCACATCGAAGGCACCTACAAGGTGGAGGGTGACCTCCGTCGCGAGGTCGCCGCCGACATCCGCCGCAAGGTCGAGATCGGTTCCTACGAGGGCCTGCGCCACCGCCGCGGCCTCCCCGTGCGCGGTCAGCGCACGAAGACGAACGCGCGTACCCGCAAGGGTCCCAAGCGCACGGTCGCCGGCAAGAAGAAGGCGCGCTAGGCCTCCGCCGGCGCAGGATTCAGGAGAACCGCACATGGCACAGGCCAAGTCTGCCGCGCGCAAGCCGCGCCGCAAGGAGAAGAAGAACATCGCCGTGGGTCAGGCCCACATCAAGTCGACGTTCAACAACACCATCGTTTCGATCACCGACCCCTCGGGTGCCGTCATCAGCTGGGCTTCGTCCGGCGGTGTCGGGTTCAAGGGCTCGCGCAAGTCGACGCCGTACGCCGCCGGCATGGCCGCGGAGTCGGCCGCTCGCCAGGCGCAGGAGCACGGCGTCAAGAAGGTCGACGTCTTCGTGAAGGGTCCGGGTTCGGGTCGTGAGACCGCGATCCGTTCGCTGACCGCAGCCGGCCTCGAGGTCGGTTCGATCCAGGACGTGACGCCCCAGGCCCACAACGGCTGCCGTCCGCCCAAGCGTCGCCGCGTCTGACGCGTTCCGTTCCCGGAGAGTGCTCGTCGCTCTCCGGGAACGCCGCGCTCACGCGCGATTCAGACTTCCGGATGCCGTGACCCACCGTCGCGGTGTGACACGGCATCCCGCGAGTACAACTCAACACCTCACCCCATTACACGTGTCATATAGCGGGCACGTGATCGAAAGGAACACATAGTGCTCATCGCACAGCGTCCCAC
Organism: Microbacterium sp. 1154; assembly: GCF_031455375.1. Classification (NCBI taxonomy): domain Bacteria; kingdom Bacillati; phylum Actinomycetota; class Actinomycetes; order Micrococcales; family Microbacteriaceae; genus Microbacterium; species Microbacterium sp. 1154. The sequence goes on from NZ_JAVDSN010000001.1 coordinate 1,123,130, forward strand.
TCTGACCGAGGAGAAGATCGGGGAGTTCCGCAGCCGTTTCGTCATCGAGCCGCTGGAGCCCGGTTTCGGTTACACGATCGGCAACGCGCTGCGTCGCAGCCTCCTGTCGTCGATCCCCGGCGCGGCCGTCACGAGCATCCGCATCGACGGCGTCCTGCACGAGTTCAGCACCATCCCGGGCGTGAAGGAAGACGTCACCGAGATCATCCTGAACATCAAGCAGCTGGTCGTCTCGAGCGAGCGGGACGAGCCCATCACGGCGTACCTGCGCAAGACCGGTGCCGGTGAGGTCACCGCCGCCGACATCTCCGCTCCGGCGGGTGTCGAGGTGCACAACCCCGAGCTGGTCATCGCCACGCTGAACGACACGGCGAAGTTCGAGCTCGAGCTGACCATCGAGCGTGGCCGTGGCTACGTCTCGGCGACGCAGAACCGCAACGAGTACGCCGAGGCCGGTCAGATCCCGATCGACTCGATCTACTCGCCCGTCCTCAAGGTCAGCTACCGCGTCGACGCCACCCGTGCCGGTGAGCGCACCGACTTCGACAAGCTGGTCCTCGACGTCGAGTCGAAGGCTTCGATCGCCCCGCGCGACGCCGTGGCCTCCGCCGGTCGTACCCTCGTCGAGCTCTTCGGCCTCGCCCGCGAGCTGAACGTCGAGGCCGAGGGCATCGAGATCGGCCCCGCGCCGGTCGAGACCGTCCTCTCGAACGAGCTGTCGATGCCGATCGAGGATCTCGATCTGTCGGTCCGCTCGTACAACTGCCTCAAGCGCGAGGGCATCAACACCGTCTCGGAGCTGGTCGCCCTTTCCGAGACGCAGCTGATGAACATCCGCAACTTCGGTCAGAAGTCGGTCGACGAGGTCCGCGACAAGCTCACCTCCCTCGGCCTGTCGCTCAAGGACTCCGTGCCCGGCTTCGACGGCGCACAGTTCTACAGCGGCTACGACGAAGAAACCGTCTGACCCCGTCGGACCCGACCGAACCTTCTCCTGGAGTAAAACGACATGCCCAAGCCCACGAAGGGTCCCCGCCTCGGAGGCGGCCCGGCCCACGAGCGTCTGCTTCTCGCGAACCTCGCGGCAGCTCTTTACACGCACAAGTCCATCAAGACGACCGAGACCAAGGCCAAGCGCCTGCGTCCGCTCGCCGAGCGCCTCATCACCTTCGCCAAGCGCGGCGACCTGCACGCGCGTCGTCGTGTGCTAAGCGTCATCGGCGACAAAGAGGTCGTGCACACCCTCTTCACCGAGATCGCGCCGCTGGTGGCCGAGCGTGACGGCGGCTACACCCGCATCACCAAGGTCGGCAACCGCAAGGGCGACAACGCCCCCATGGCCGTGATCGAGCTCGTTCTCGAGCCCGTCGCGAAGAAGGCGTCCAACAAGGCCGCTGCGGCTCCCGCCGCCGCTGCTGCGCCGGTCGCCGAGGAGCCCGTCGCCGACGAGGCCGCCGCCGAGGAGACCTCCACGGACGAGGCCGCCGAAGCCGGCGCCGAGTCGCCCGAAGAGGGCGCTGCCGCTGAGGCTGCCGCCGACGACGCCGTCCAGGACGGCGCCAAGGCCTGAGCCTCTTCGCTCGCACGAAGCCCCCACCCGGATCGGGTGGGGGCTTCGTCGTCTCCGGCGCGGGGCTCGCGCTCGTAGGCTGGACCCCGTGCGCATCCGACTCGACATCGCCTACGACGGCTCGCATTTCCGAGGGTGGGCTCGGCAACCGGGCCTTCGGACCGTGCAGGGCGAGCTGGAGAGCGCGCTCGCGCGCATCGTCGGCGGCGATCCGCGACTCGTCGTCGCCGGACGGACCGATGCAGGAGTCCACGCCGCAGGGCAGGTCGCGCACCTCGACCTCGATGAGGAGCAGGCTGCTCGCCTGCCGCGGCGTCGTCGGGACAACGACGAACTCGACGCGATCGGCGCGCTCGCGGGTCGTCTCCGCGGCGTCCTGGGCGCATACGCCGACGCGACGGTGTCGCGGACCTCGCTCGCGCCCGACGGCTTCGATGCGCGGTTCTCGGCGGTCTGGCGCCGATACAGCTACCGCCTCGCCGACGCGGCGGCGGGATACGATCCGCTCGAGAGGCAGCGGACGACCTACGTTCGCAGCATCCTGGATCTCGAAGCGATGGATGCCGCGGCCTCCCGCCTCATCGGGCTCCACGACTTCGCCGCCTACTGCAAGGCCCGAGAGGAGGCGACGACCATCCGCACCCTTCTCGAGTACGACTGGCATCGAGACGGCGCCGGGGTGCTGGTCGCGAACGTCCGGGCCGATGCCTTCTGCCACAGCATGGTGCGCGCGCTCGTCGGAGCGTGCGTCGCCGTGGGGGAGGGACGCATCGGAATCGACGACGTCGTCGCGATCCGTGAGGCGCGGATGCGGATTCCCGAGACCAAGGTCCTGGCCGCGCGCGGGCTGGTGCTCGCCGAGGTGGGCTACCCCGCAGATGATCTGCTGGCTGCGCGCGCGGAGCAGACCCGGAAGCGTCGGGATGCCGAGTATCCGGCATCCTGATCTGCTCGAAGACCCACGTGCAACCCCTCGTTGACGGTCCACCGGGCGGACGTATGCTGTCATCGCCATGAAGGTCATCTCGTACAACCTCAACAAGCACCGGGCCGCCGGTGAGCTCGTCGCCCTCGTCGAGAAGCACGAGGTGGACGTGCTCTGCCTCCAGGAGTGCGACAGTACGGACATCCCCGAACACATCGGGGGGCTGCGGCTGGCGGACGCCACGCAACGCAACCGTCTCGGCCTCGCCCTCTACTACCGCGAGAACACGTTCCGTGCCGAGGACGTGCGGGCGATCGGTCTGAAGAAGTCCCTGCACGACCGTGTGCTCAAGCCCGCGGAAGAGCGCATGCTCGGCGTGCGGCTGCGCGACATCGACCACGGGCGCGACGTCATCGTGGCGTCGTTCCACGCGGCGCCGCTGACGGCGCTCAACTCCCTGCGGCGACACCAGATCCGCACCGCCCTGTCCGAGCTGCAGAACCTCGGGCCGGGTCTGCCCGCGCTCATGGTGGGGGACTACAACTACCCGGTCTTCAAGGAGAACCTCGGCCAGAAGGTCCGTGACCAGGGGTACGAGCTGACGCTCAGCGACACCCGCACGTATACGCGGTACCGCTTCTTCCGGGGCCACTACGATTTCGCGACGTCGATCGGTTTCGACATCGCGCACATCAAGACCCTGCCGCAGGGGCTCAGCGACCACCTGCCCATCCTCATCACCGCCGAGGTGGCGCAGGGGCGCACGCCGGGGCCGCTCTGAGGTCGTCGGGAGTTGGCTAGTCGGCGACGGCCCTCCCTCTCGTCCGCGCGTCGCACGTTGCGGGTGACGCGCGGAGGCGTACCCCCGAGCGCAGATGTCGTCGACCCGCCGACCTCGTGCGGCAGCCACCTAAACTGGGGAAAACGATCCGGGGAGGATTCATGGGGCTCGGAGAGCGTCGCGGCAGGGCAGGAATCGGCGTTGCCGTGGCGGTGTCGGCCCTTGTCGGTCTCACCGGCTGTGGAGCGCCGCCGTGGGCCCAGGGCGGAGCTCAGGCTCCCGAGTCGCCGTCGGCGGCGGCGACGGCGACCGCCGCGCCGCAGCCCGTCCGCAACGACCTGTCGAGCGGCTCCACCCAGCGCTCCCTGACGGCCGGCTCCGTGGCCGCCACCGTGAACTATTGGTCGACCCTCTCGATGGATCGGTGGACGGCGACGGCTCTCAAACCCGTCAATCTGTCGATGGAGACGACGGTGACGCCCAACGACGGGCAGAAGGTGTATCTGCAGCGGGCCACGATGACGGCGGTCCCGGGTAATGCCTCGCAGTCTTTCACGGCGCTCGCCCCGCAAAGCGATCAGACCGATGCGCCCGGGTACCTCGTTCTTTCGCCGTACAGCTATTCGCAGACGTTCAACGTCGGCGAAGTACCCGCGGAGGCGACGTTCGTCACCCTGCAATTCACGTACGAGTTCCTCGTGCAGACGACCCCGACCTCGAATGAATTCGCCAAGCAGACGGCGAGCGACACCCTCACCGTGGCAATCGCGGGCGGCGGCGACGCCGGCTGATCACGGGCGGACACGCTCCCACCGATCGCCGCCCTGCCGGGTGGCCTCGCCCGCCGCAGCATCCGCGTCTCTGATGAGGGCGGTCAGGTCGTAGTCGGCTGTCTCCGCAGGCACCCAGCCGATGCTCGCCGAGAGCTGGATGTCGATGTGATCGGAGACATCGAGTTCGGTGACGAGCCGAAGAAGGCCGCGCACGTGTTCGCGCAGCACCGCGTCCGGGCGGGAGACGACGACGACCACGCGTCCTCCGATCTCCCGGCCCAGGTCCGCCTCGGCAGGGAAGGTATCGGCGACGAGGCCCTCGAACTGACTCACGAGGCGGAGCCAGCCGCTTTCGCCGGCGGCGCTGCGCAGCTGGGCGGGATCGTCGAGCTGGACCGTCAGCACGGCCCACGACTGCTCGCGGAGGCGACGGGCTCGAGCCAGGCGATCCGTGGCGGTCACGACGAAATGCGGCCAGCTGGAGGCCGCCCGGCGCCCGCTCGGAGACACCGAGGTGAAGTACAGCAGCGAGATGGTGGCGCACACGAGGAAGACGAGCATGCCCAGGCTGTTCAGCACGCGAGGCAGCGCCAGGTCGCCGATCGTCGCGGGGGCCGCGAGTCCGGAGACGAGCGTGCCGACGCCGAGGGCGACGAAGGCCGCGGAGACGATCGTGAGCGGCAGCGCCAACCTCTCGAGACGGTCGGCGGCGAGGCGGAGTTCCCAGACCGTGAGCCCCGCGAAGACGGAGGAGGCCACGAACGCCAAGCGGAAAGCCAGACCGTAAGCGGCGGTATCGGTCACCAGAATGAAGACCACGGCCGTCACCACCGCCTGCGCGCCGCCCACCCAGGGGAAGGCCCGGACACCGCGTCGGGCCCGGAAACCCGACCAGATCAGGGCGGGGGCGCCCAGCATGAGGCCGAGGCCTGCGCGTCGGACCGTCTCTTCGCTCAGGATGGCACCGGTCACCGAGACCCAGGTGCTCGACATCGCCAGGACGAAGGCCAGCGACCACAGCAGGGCCGAACGCGAGGGGCGGTGGAGGAATCCCAGGCCGATGATCATGACGGTGCCGAGGGTGGCGACCGTCGCCTGCGCCAGCCCCAGGTTCGACAGGAGCTCGGAGGTCATCACGACGTTCCGGCTTCGACGCGGGTGGGAAGGATGACCGTCACCGTGGTGCCGGCGCCCAACTCGCTCTCGAGGAAGAGAGAACCTCCCTGGTCCTCGACGATGCTGCGGATGATGCCCATGCCGAGGCCCGTGCCGGGGGTGGGACTCTCCCGCACCGATTGCGCGCGGAAGTACGGGTCGAAGACCCGCTCGAGGTCGTCGGGGTGGATGCCGATGCCGGTGTCGGCGAAATGGAGAATGACGTCGTCAGGGGAGACCTCGCCGGAGATGCGTATCGTGCCGCCCGCCGGCGTGTACTTGATCGCATTGCTCAGAATGTTGTCGAACGCCTGACGAAGGCGGAACGCGTCTCCGACCACCTCGGCGGCATCGGGCAGATCGTCGATCACACTCACGCGGCGAGCCGCTGCGGCAGGGCGGAAGGACGCCAGCGACGAGGCGATGATGCGGCTCGCGTCGGCCGCGGCGGGGGAGGAGGTCTCGCGGAACACCCCTCTCGAGGTGGCGAGGATCTCGGAGATGAGCTTCTGCATCCGTTCGCCGGCCCCGGCGATCACCTCGAACTGCTCACGCACCTTCGGCGAGAGGTCGGGGTCGTCGAGAGCGAGATCGGCGTGACCGATGATGGCGGTCAGCGGATTGCGCAGCTCGTGCGAGACGGTCGCCGCGAGTCGCTCGCGTGCGCGTTCCGACTCGATGAGCGCGGTGATGTCATGGACGATGAGCAGCGTGCTCTCCGGCTCATCGGAGGAGATCAGCCGGCGCGTCGACGCGGACAGGGCGTGCCACTCGCCGTGGGGATCGAACAGCCAGACCCGCTCGTCCTCGAACTGTTCGCCTCGCGATGCCCGTGCGAAGGGACGCTCGGCCTCGGGGAGGGGTTCGCCCCGGAGAGTCGCGTACTCGACCGCCGCCCCCGGGCGTTGCGGCTCGTCGCGCTCGACCCCGTACAGAGCGACGTACGTGTCGTTCAGCGCCAACACCTCGCCGTCCACCGAGAGGCGGGCGATGCCGGTGTCGAGTCCGTTCAGCATCTGCGAGACGCGGCGTTCCTGCCCGGAGACGCGTTGGAGAGTCCCCTGCAACCGGCTCGCCTGACGACGCAACAGCTGCTTGAACGCTCGAGTCTGCCGCGCGGAGAGGAAGGAGGTGATGGCGATGAAGGTCAGGGACAGCAGAACGACGATCAATCGGAGCGCTGTCACCGGACCGGAGGCGTTCACCGTGGCATCCACGACGATGATCACGCCCACCGCGCTGAGCCCCGAGATGAGATAGACGAGAGTGAAATGGGTGGCGATCCAGATGATCGGGAAGACCCAGAAGTAACCGAAGCGCAGGTCGGTGCCGAAGCTCAGAAGGCCGATGCCGACGATGTCGCCGAAGGGGATGGCCGCGACCGCGGATCGGGGGACCTTCTGCCAGGGGACGACGATGGCTATCGCCGTCAGAGCGATGATGACACCCACCCCGGAGGAGAAGGGCCAGAGCGAGAACAGGGACGGCTCGAGGGCCTGGACGAGCAGCACCGTGATGACCACGCTCGCCCCCAGCACGAGCTGGAGAAGCCACACCGACCGGGTCCGGCTGCCCGGATTGCTCGCGTCGTCCGCGGGAACGCCCCCCGGAGGAACCGCCGGAGGGACGCTCCTCATGGATGCCATTCTCCGAGTGTATAGAGAGTGGTGTAGTCTTCTGCGCGCCATCCTGTCTCTGCTCGCCGCGCGTGGTTTCCGATCACGCCGTCCGGTCAGACTCCCCCTGAGGCCTGCAGCCCGCAGCGTGATGGTCGATCATCGACCTTTCGCGCGTTCCCGCGCCCTTCCTCAGGAGACACCTGTGAGCATGCCCTCTCGCCGCCGTGTGCGCGCCGCAGTCGCGACCGTGGTTCTCGCCCTCGTCGCGCCGGCCGTCCTCAGCGGCTGCAGCCAGATCACCGACGTGCTCGGTGCCTTTCCCGGACAGGCGGGGAGCAATCAGTCCGTCGTCGTGGCGACGCCCGCGCCCCAGGCGTCCGCGGGCACGAAGCCCTTCGACTCGCAGTTCACCTACGACGGGTCGGTGCGGTTGACCTCGCAAGTCGCGGACGGACTCGAACTACGCCTCGACGTGTGGGCGGTCGACCCCAAGCGCACCATGGAGTGGACGGCGACGAACGAGAAGCAGTTCGGTTTCGCCGTCAACATCGTCGACAACCGCGTCGACGAGAAGGCCGTGCTGGCGCAGAAGCGCCGGGTCTACGTGTCGTCGATCTCCATCACCTCGCAGACGGCGCAGACCGGGGGGCAGGTCTCGAACCCGTTCCAGTTCACCGCGGACCCGCGCACCCTGGTGCCCTCGGACACCCTGCGTTCGGACCGAGGACTCCTGCTCAACAGCTTCCAGGGTGGGCTCCTCGTCCCCACGACGTCCATCCGTCAGCTCCCGGCCGATACGTACGGCATCACCCTCGAGTTCGCGATGAACGTGGCCGTCGAAGGGACGGCGAACACGGACTCCTCCTTCAGCCAGCAGACCGTGTACCAGTACCTTCCCATCGCGATCTTCGCGGACGAGGGGCAGACGTCGAGCGGTCAGAGCACGGGGACGACGAACTCGACGGGACGTGCTCCGGGCTGGGGGACGTCCACGAACCAGGGCTGAACCCGCTCAGTCGCTGCCCGACCGCCACAGGCGCGGGCGTGACCGTCGGCTCTCCATGAGCCAGGAGAGGTCATCGACGTCACGGACCAGGTGATGTTCGAAGACGAGGTCGGGAACGTCGTCGTAGTCGATGGAGGGCATGCGTCGCGCGAACGCGCTCCTCAGCGACTCCTCGACCTCCGCCGCGGTCATCACCGTGGGGTGGACGACGAAGACCGTGTCGCGGATCGGCATGCCGGTCACGACGTCCGCAATGACGTCGGCGGCCGCATCCGCCACCGTGCGCAGCATCGTGTCGCCGCGCTCGCCGCTGTGCGCGGCCCGGATCAGGTCGATCTCGGGTACACGGACGAGGGTCGCACGAACGCCCGGGTGCTCCACGAGGAGGCGGGCGGTCTCGCGTCGAAGAGTCCCCCGATCGTGCGCGCGTGTGCCGGGGGCGGGATCGTCATCGAGCTGGCGACCGATCCACACGGCGCCGACGGAGACCAGCGCGATTGCGATCGCGCTCGCGGCAGCCGTCGTCTCGGGGGAGACCGGGCCGTCGCGCAGAAGGGGCGTCATCCCGAAGGCGGCGACCACGACGAGGCGGGAGAGGTTGTACGCGGCGTAGAGGCTGAGGGTCCACGAGAGCAGGCGGGCCCCGCCGAGGTCACCGAGCGGCGTTCGAGCGCACTCCAGGGCGCCGAGCGCGGAGAACACGACCAGGCCGGCCGTCTTCAACAACGTCGCGTCGTCGAGGGGGACGAGGAACGTCAAGCCGAAGAGCAGGATGCCGCCTGCGCCCGTGCTGACGGCGCCGATCGCGCGTCGGCCGTTCAGCCGTCGCGCACCCGCCCAGAGAAGGCCGACCGCCATGACGTTGGTCGCGTTCCCGGCGGCCGCGGCGGCGACGGAGTCCCACGCTGTCTCGATCACGTTCATCGCCCCGCACACGAGGGCGGCGAGCGCGGACATCCCGAAGTAGTGGACCATGTCGGCGCGCGCCCCGCCCCGGTCGTCCTCGGGGCGGCCGTGCGCGAGGAACAGCATGGTGAGGGCGACGCCCGCGGCGGCGATGGATGCCAGCAGGGCGAGGACGATCACGGACGGTCGTCTCCTTCAGGTGTCCGGCGCAATCTTGAGCGAATCTTGCGGGGACGGTGGTCATGTGCAGCGGTCGTCTTGCGGCGAACCTACCAGAGTGGGACTCGGCCGATACGCCGCGAGAAACGACAGGAAGACACCGCCATGACCGATGCGCGCAGCTTCACCTCCCACGCCCGGGACTACGACATGCACCCGGGTGAGCTGGGCGCCGCCGGTGAGCACGGCTTCGCCGACGACTTCGCCGCCGTCCTGGAGAACACCTCGGTGCACCGTTCGACGATCGGCTGCGTCATCCCCGCCTACAACGAGGAAGAGTCCATCGCCGACGTCATCGAGGCGCTGCTCGCTCAGACCCGGGTGCCGGATGTCATCCACGTGGTCGTCAACAACACCTCCGACGCCACGGTGAAGATCGCGTCCGAGTACAGCGGTCCGCACGAGCTGCACACCGAGCTCGGAGAGCAGTTCACCGAGGTCTTCGTCCACGACATCGGAAAGAACCCCGACAAGAAGGTCGGCGCGCTGAACTACGGGTACTCGCTCGTTGAGGGCTACGACTACCTCCTCGGCGTCGATGGCGACACCATCGCCGACAGCAAGGCCGTCGAGTACCTCGAGACCGAGGCCATCTCCGACTCCCGCATCGGCGGGATCTCGGCGATCTACACGATCGACGACAAGCCCATCAAGGGCCTCGTGGCGCGGTTCCTCACCGCCGGCCAGCGCACGCAGTTCGCGGCCTTCAACCTGCAGAACATGCTGCGAGGCCGCAACATGGCGGTGTTGGGCGGTCAGTTCTCGATCTTCTCCACCAACGCGCTGCGCGACGCGATGAAGCAGAACCACCAGAGCACCCCGTGGGTGAAGGACTCCGAGGTCGAGGATTCCCTCCTGTCCTTGCAGATCAAGAGCGCCGGCTACCTCACCAAGATCAGCCCCTACGCTCGCGCCGACGTGGGTGGCATGACCACGCTGTCCGGTTACGACGCGCAGCAGGTGAAGTGGACCTATGGAGCCATCGAGCTCATGTGGCCGGGCCAGCGCGGCGACACCAAGGGCCAGCCGTTCCACCCGAACCTGCGTCTGCGGTGGTTCGAGAACTTCGGCATGCTCACCAACCTCTTCGTCCGCGTGGCCTTCCTGACGCTCCTGGCGGGCTCGCTGACCATCCACGCCTTCGTGTTCTCTCCGCTGTGGCTGATCCCCCCGGTGATCGCCATGCTGCTGAACCTCCGCATCGCCCGCACGATGAAGAACGTCGACCGCACGGACGTCTTGTTCGCGGTGCTGTTCTTCCCCGCCGAGATCTTCATGTGGATCCGGATCAGCCACTTCGTGCGCTCGTGGACCCGCTTCCTCTCGCGCAAGAAGGTCGACAACTGGGCGATGCAGGCCAAGGCCGAACGCGGTGGCGGTCTCGGACACTGGACGCCGATGGTCGTGCTCATCGCCGTCGCCATCGCCCTCGCGGTCATCTGGGTGATGGTCGGACCCATGGTGCAGTCGTCGATCCTGTGGATCGGCTGGCCCATCGTCGGTGTCGTGACCGTTCTGCAGACCCTCCTCATGTTCTCCAAGCTCGTCCGGCGCCACCACGGCTTCAAGGTCTGACGGACACACGATCTGATACGCCCGAACGCATCAGAAACACGGATGCCTCGGCCCTGGGGAGGGCCGAGGCATCCGTCATGTCTGCGGGGTGTCAGGGAGTCGCGAGCAACTCCGAGGTGAGGCGGTAGCCGACTCCGCGCACCGTCTCGATGTACCGCGGGTTCGCGGGGTTGTCGCCCAGCTTGCGACGCAGGTTCGTCATGTGCGCTTCGATCGCGCGCTTGTCGGCTTCTCCGACGAAGTAGCTCGTCACGTACGACTCACCTCGCAAGACCAGGGTGAGATCGGCCTTGCTGCGCACGCGCCGCTTGGATTCCATCAGCGTCGCGAGCAGGTCGAACTCCGTGCGGGTGAGCTCCAGTTCCTCACCGCCGACGCGGACGAGACGGCTGTCGGGATCGAGCAGCAGGTCGCGGTGGGCCAGCCAGTTGCCGCCGGTCGGTGTGAGTTCGCCGGGCGCAGAGCGCGAGACGAGTTCGCTCCCGGTGGTCGCCTCGCGAGGCTCGGGTCCCTGGGACGACGGCACGATGACGGCTGCGGCGGCAGGGGCAGGGGCGCTCGTGGCGGGCGGTGCGGCGGGGGTCTCGGGACGCCCGGCGGGGAAGGACGGTCCCACGCTGTCCTGGCGAGGGGCCGAGGACGCGGCGGAATCGCCCGCGCGGGGACGGCGCAGCAGCGCTTCGATGCGTGCGCGGAGCTCGCGGGGGCGGAACGGCTTCACGACGTACTCGTCGGCACCGGCGCCGAGACCGAGAACCACGTCGGCCTCTTCCTCGAGGCCGGTCAGCATGATGATGTAGGTGTCGCTCTGCTGGCGAATCCGGCGGGCGGCTTCGAAGCCGTCGATTCCGGGCATGTTGACGTCGAGCGTCGTGATCAGCGGCTGGTAGGCGATCACCGCGCGCACCCCGTCGATCCCGTTACCGACCGAAACGGTCGAGAACCCTGCGGACTCGAGCACTTCGACCAGCAGGTGGCGGATATCGGGATCGTCTTCCACGATCACGGCTGTCTTCAGCATCTCTGTGCTGTCGCTCATGTCACCCACTCTTCCGGCTTCGCACGGGACCGTGCTCGCGTTCTCCCCCGAGTCGCGGCGTCGCAGAGCGACGAGCGCAATCTTGGCACATTCGTGGCGCGCACGCGGTCGACTTGAATGTCAGCGCTGTTCCCGCGTCAATTCCGCCGCGGCGGCGGGCCACCACACTCCCGCTGCGGGACCGCCGTTGCACTCGCCGTCGCTCTCGCCGGCCGGTTTGATCCACAGGTTGGTGTCGACGACGCCGTCGCCGTACGAGCCGCCCGGACTCCCGACGAGGCGGCCGGAGGGGTTGCACCACTCCGAGCCCGCCGGCCCCGCGCCGTTGCGGGAGGTGTCGATGACGGCGTGGGTGCCCCCGAGCAGATCGGAGAGGGCGTGCGCGTAGGCGAACTCGGCGGCGGTGTCCTGGTAGTTGGAGACGTTCAGGGCGACGCCGCGCACCTCGGGGAGGATCCCCATCGCCTGGATGAGTCCTGCCATCTCCGCGGCGGGATGCCAGGAGGAGTGACCCCCGTCGATGTAGATCCACGTGTTGGTCCCGCGGAGGTTCTCGACAGCTTGCTGCAGGTATCCCGCGCGGTCGCTGACGGACCCGCAGGAGGAGGACAGGGCGATGCTGTCGGGTTCGAGCACCACGATCTTCTGGACGTCGGACGCGTTGCGCAGGGCATCGCCGATACGTTTCGTCCACTGCGTGTAGGACGCGGGGTCGAGGCCTCCGGCGGAGTGGTTCCCGCAGTCGCGGTCGGGAAGCCCGTAGACCGCGACGGAGATCGAGGCCTTCTGATCGCGAGCCTCGGCGGCCAGGTGCGCGACGCGATCCCATACCTCGTCGACCGGATCGATCTCGGGGGTGAGCCAGTAGGTGGTGGGCTGTGTGGCGAGCCAGCTCGCGGCGGCGACCTCGTCGGCATCCCCCTGACCCGAGCGAGCGGCCTGGGCGGCTTTGGACTCATCCGGCACGACGATGCGGGTATCGACCGCCGGCGGCTTGGCCGACAGGGTCTGGAAGAGGTTGTTCACGAGGCTCCCGACGACACCGATCCCGGCGATGAGCGCGACGACGGCGACGATCGCGCCGGCGACGAGGATCGCGCGGGGGAGCCGTCGTCGGGGCCGCTTCGGCCGAGGTGATCTCGCCACGTTCGGAACTCTAGTCGAGGCGAAACCCCCGGGGGGCGAGGTAGTTAGTCGTGCGAAGGGTTGTAGACTTTCTTCGTGGGAAAACTGGTTTACAACACCGCGGGTCATTCATTCGATATCGAGGATCGGACGCTTTCCCACCTCCGAATGGTCTTCATGAACAAGCTTCGCCGCGGCGAGTCGTTCATGTTCCACTTCCCGATGGGTGACGGCAGCGGTACTCGCACGCTGTGGATCTCGCCGTCGATCCCGATCGTCTTCCACTTCTACGGCAGTCGTGCCCCGCAACTGAACCGCCGGTGGATCGAAGACCTCATGGATGAGGCCAGTTCGCCGCAGGGGCTCAGCGTCACGGCCGAGCCCGACCCCGAATCGGTCGCCGCGACGACGGCCTGAGCGGGCTCACTCGCACTCGGCGTCCACGACCTCGCGGACGCGGTCGAGGAAAGCGGCGACCTGGTCGGCGGTGTCGCCGGGAAGCCCCAGCGCGAACTCGCGGATGCGGGCGGTCACGGGGTCGATCGCATCCGGGTCGACGCCGCGATCGAACGGAACGACGAACTTGCTCCGGCGATCCGACGGATTGGCGACGAAATCGATGAGGCCGCCCGCGCGCAAGCGGTCGAGCATGCCTGTCACCGACGCGGTGGAGATGCCCAGCGACTGCGCGATCTCGGTCGGCGTCAAGGTCGCTCCGGCGTCCGCGCGCTCGAGGACGAGTCGCATCGCCGCGCGGGCGTTCTCGCTGGGGCCGCAGTCGGACTGTCGTCGACGAGCGAGTCGGGCCTCCGCCAGGCGGAGCCTCTCGACCGCGCGCGCTGCCGTCATGGCGTGGTCGTCTTCGGTCTCGAGCGTCATCAGTCTCCTCGGGTTAGCCCCCGTGTACGCATTGTAGTTAGATCGCCGAGATTCCAGTTGGTCGACCTATTTCGACCCGAGTCCAACAACGGATCCCACCGTTCATCCCCCTGCGGCTCGTCCCGGTCCCGCGGAGCCCGAGGCGCTCGACGTCACGACCGCGAACTCGGCGGATTCGGCGAGCGGGCCGATCCTCGACGGGGAGGAGATCGTCGCGCCGGTCGTCGCGGACGGTCGCCGACCCTCACCGCCGTCAGCGGTGCGCGCTGGCGTGTCGATGGGCGATGGACGACATCCACTCCATACCCGGGCACGGGGGAGCAGCTCGACCGCGCAGGCGTTCCCAGGCCTCGACGTAGATCCCCTCGAGCAGGGCATCCGTCGTCGACGTGATACCTGTCAGTGAGAGCAGCACCGCGTAGATCCGCGGGGCGGTCGCGTCGTAGAACTCGACGAAGGCGTCGCAGTCGCCCGTCGCGGCGCGGACGAGGAGGGCATCCAGGTCCTGATCCCGGCTCGGGCGGGTGGCGGGGTCGGTCATGGTCACGGTGCACCTCCTTCGTGGCTCCCAGACAGTCAATCGACGGGCGACGTGGGCGGCCTGGGGTTGCGCAATCCGGACGTATGTCGTAGCGATCTGTTCTGGCGAGGTGGAGCTCCGTGGCCGGTGGCGTCAAGCCGGGCGTGCGCGGCGGAGGGACGTCTTACGGTGAGCCCATGAAAAGTGTCGTGCGATGGGCTCTCGCCCTGGCGATGATGTTCGCCGGTATCTCCCACCTGACGTTCGCGCGTCGCGACTTCCAGGCGCAGGTGCCCGACGTTCTCGTGCAGTCGGGGCACCTCGACAGGGACGCCGTGGTCGTGGCATCCGGAGTCGTCGAGGCCGCCTTCGGGCTTTCGCTCCTCGTCCTGCCGAAGGAGCGGCGGCGCATCGGTGCCGCTCTCGCGGCTTTCTTCGTTGCCATCTTCCCCGGCAACATCGACCAGTGGCGCAAGGGGCGTTCCGCATTCGGGCTGGATACCGACCAGAAGCGCTTCGGACGCCTGTTCTTCCAGCCCCTGCTCGTGGCGGCCGCGTGGTGGTCGACGCGATGAACGGCCGATGAGCGACGTCGTCAGCCTCGAACTCGTCTTCGACGAAGAGACCGATGCCGCCGTCCGTGCGGAATGGGACGCTCTGCTCGCCGCGGACCTGCCGAGCCAGGCGCGGCACCGGGGAGAGAGCAACCGCCCCCACGTGACCGTGCTCGTCCGCTCGCGGCTGGAGGCGTTCGACGTGGCCGCACTGGAGGGAGCTCTCCCTCTTCCTCTCGTGCTCGGGGCGCCCGTGCTGTTCGGTGTGGGGCGGCATCGGGTCCTCGCGCGCTCGGTCGTGCCCTCGGCGGCGCTGTTGGCTCTGCATGCGCGGGTCCACGAACTGGCCGGACCGGGCGCCGACGTGGATCACACGGTGCCCGGCGCCTGGACGGCGCACGTGACGTTGGCGAGGCGGGTGCCGCTCGATCGGATCGGCGAGGCGCTGGGCGTCCTCGGCGACACCGGTGCACGAGACCTCGAAGCGCGAGCGGTCGGGATCCGACGGTGGGATGCGGCGACGAAGACAGTCACCCACCTGCTGGGACGTGGCACGCTGGACCCGTGCTGACCGACGACGCCTTCTCCTTCCTCCGCGAGTACCACCTCGCGACACTGTCGACCGTGGGACGTTCCGGTCGCGTACACGCCGTGCCGGTGGGATTCACCTACGAGGACGGTGTCGTGCGCGTGATCGGTTCGCGCGGAACGCAGAAGTTCGTCAACGCCGAGCGTGACGGCCGCGCCTCGATCTGCTCGGTCGACGGCGCGCGGTGGATCAGCTTCGAGGGCCCGGCGCGGGTCAGCGATGATCCGGATGCCGTGGCGCACGCGGTCGAGCTGTATGCGGCGCGCTATCGCCAGCCGCGTCCCAACCCCGACCGTGTCGTTCTCGAGATCGCGGTCGAGCGGGTTCTGGGTTCTGCCGCTTTCCGCGGCTGATCGGCGTATCCTGGGCTCATGTCCCCCGCCATCTGGTCGATGCCCTCCGGGCGTGAGGGGGTCGTCGGCGCGTGGAGCGCCGACGGCACAGGCGCCGTGCACGCCGCCTTCTTCGCCGGATGACCGGCGCGGGCGCCCCGCTTCACCGCGCGAGCGCCCCCTCGCCCTTCCTTCTCTTGACGGGCTCACCGCCGCGCGATCTCCTCGCGCGTTCGTCGCCGCGCCGCTTCGCGCGCCGCAGCTCCTCGACGGGACCACTCCCATGCACGCTCTTTCCCCTTCCGACATCCGCTCCAGCTTCGTCAACGTCTCACTGCGCGAACGCAGCGCGATCGTGATCCCCTCCGACCTCGACGCCACGGCGTGGGATCGTCTCGACTACTTCGGATGGCGTGACGCCAAGACCCCGCTTCTCGGGTTCGTCGTCGCCGAGATCGACGGCATCCCCGTCGGTCTGCAACTCCGGCAGACGGAGCAGCCCACGCGCACGCGCCCGCAGTGCTCGTGGTGCTCCGACGTGACCCTGCCGAATGGCGTCGTCTTCTTCTCCGCGCGTCGAGCGGGCAAAGCCGGACGTGCCGGGAACACCGTCGGCACGCTGCTGTGCGCGCGGTTCGAGTGCTCCCGCAACGCGCGACGTCTGGATCCGCCCGCCTATCTCGGTCACGATGCATCCGCGGCCCGCGATCGCCGTGTCGAGTCGCTGCGCACGCACGTCGACACGTTCTTCCGCGACCTGCGCGACGGTGCGTGAGCGCCGCACCGGCGACGTCGAGCACACCTACCCTGCGGCATTTCTCCCTGCGGGACGAGCACGGGACGCGATAGTGTTCAGTGTCTCCCCCGGACACGAGTCGACGCATGCGCGTCGGAGGGGGAGAACGGTGTCGGCAGAATGGCTCGGCGCGGCGGGGGCATGTCCTCTGGGCTGCCGCCGGTATCCCGTCGCGATGTCGGGTGCGCTCCCGGTCCGTCGCGGGTTCCGCGGCCCGTCGGATCGTTGCGAGGAGCAGTGGTGACCTCCGTGGCCGTCGATGACCGCCTCGACGCCCTTCTCAACACGCTCGCGGACCGGGTCCGCGAGCTGCGGAGAGAGCGGGACCTCACGGTGCTCGCCCTGTCGTTCGAGGCGGGAATCTCGGAGTCCCGGGTGCGAGCGATCGAATCGGGGCGTACGACGGCATCGCTCGCGACCCTCGTTGCGCTCGCGGAGGCCTTTGGTATCCCGCTTTCGGAGCTCTTCAGCGAGCATGCGTCCGGAGAGACCCACCGTGACCCGTCGAGCGTCCATGTCGTGCCGAGCGAAGTCACGTGGGGTGGGGAGCTTCCGCCGGCGCCGTGGATGACCGCCGCTCCCGCGACACCCGCGTCGAGTCCCTACGTGGTTCCGAGCGAGGTGGTGTGGGGAGGGGAACTCCCCGCCGCCGCGTGGACGACGGCGAAGGCCGGTCCGAACATGCCGGAGCCCATCCGTCAGTCGGAGCCGGTCGCACCCGAGTCGAGATCCAGCCAGCCGACGGAGACGGTCTGGGCGGCCTCGCCGCCGACGGTGCCGGGGACCGCGGAAGACTCCGCTACCGCCAGAACTCCGTCGTACGGCGGTCGGCGGGCGTCCTCGTCATCCGCCGCTGCCGGGATTCGGGGCTCCGCGTCGACGGATGGTGGGGAAGGCAGCTCCCGATACGTTCTCGCCACCACCACGACAGCCGCGCCGCGGGAACCGCGCACGTTCTCTGACCTGCGCGAGGGGGTCCTCGCGGGACGCGAGTTCGGCTCGCTTCGAGCATTCGCGGTGGCCGCCGTCGCGGAGGCCGGGTACTCGGCCGTCACGGTCGCCCGGATCTTCCGCCTCCCCGTGTGGAAACTCGAGCGATGGGTCGCCGAGGCGGGTTACGTCGGACGCCGGTGAGGTCGGGGTGCGCTCACGGCGCACCCCGAACCGTCAGAGGGCGCGGAGCTTCTCGAGCAAGGGTGCAGCCACCTCGTCGACGAACCGTTGCTGTTGCGCGTCGCCCACCTGGACGATGGCAACGTCGGTGAAACCGGCGTCGATGAAGGGCCGCACGCTCTCGGCGAGTTCGTCGAGGTCGGGGCCGCACGCGATGGATTCGGCGACGTCCTCCGGCCGGACGAACTGCGATGCGCCGGCGAACCCTGCCGGGGTGGGCAGGTCCGCATTGACCGACCAGCCACCGGCGAACCAGCGGAACTGGTCGTGGGCACGTGCGATCGCGGCATTCTTGTCGGGGTCCCAGCTGATGGGGATCTGACCGATCTTTCGCGACTCGCCCTCGTGGTGCTCATCCCAGCCCTGGATGAGGTCGCCGTCGGGCTCGGTGGTGATCAGATGGTCGCCGAGAGGGGCGAAACGTTCGATCGAGTGCGCGCCGGAGACGGCGACGCCAACTGGGACGCCGCCCTCGGGGACGTCCCACACGCGCGCCGAGTCGACGCGGAAGTATTCGCCGTCGTAGGTGACGAGGTCTCCGGTGTGCAGGGCGCGGATGATCTCGATCGCCTCGACGAGCATGTCCTGGCGCGCGTGGACGGCCGGCCATCCTTCGCCCACCACGTGCTCGTTCAGGTTCTCGCCCGAGCCCAGGCCGAGCGTGAAGCGGCCGTCGGACAGGAGTTGCAGGGTCGCCGCCTTCTGCGCGACGACGGCGGGGTGGTAGCGGACCGTCGGGCACGTGACGTAGGTCATCAGTTCGACATCGGTGGTGGCCTGTGCGACCGCCCCGAGCACCGTCCACGCGTAGGGCGCGTGGCCCTGGCTGGTCAGCCACGGTGAGTAGTGGTCGCTCGAGACGAGGAAGTCGTAGCCGGCGCGCTCGGCGCCCACGGCGTAGTCGACGAGGGCTTTGGGGCCGCTCTGCTCGGTCATGAGGGTGTAGCCGAATCGCGTCATGTCGGCCACGGTAGGGCGGCGCGATCCGAGGACTGCCGGGGTTGCGCTGATCGCGGGGATGCGGCAGGAACGACGAAGGGCCCCCGGGTGGTCGCCGGGGGCCCTTCGCGGAGGTCAGTCCTCCGGAGCGTGGATGATCTTCTCTCCGTCGAAGGTCTCGCGTTCCTTCTTCTTGTCGTCGTTGCGTGTCTTGCGGAGGCTGAGGAACGTCGCCACCGCCACCGTCGCCGCGATGAACAGCAAAGAGAACCAGATGGGGATCTCGGGAACCCACAGCAGCGGCTCGCCTCCGTTGATGAAAGGCAGCTCGTTGACGTGGAGGGCGTGGAAGACGAGTTTCACGCCGATGAACGCCAGGATGACGGCGAGACCCTGCGCGAGGTAGACGAGGCGCTCCAGCAGACCGCCGATGAGGAAGTACAGCTGACGCAGGCCCATGAGAGCGAAGGCGTTCGCGGTGAAGACGATGTACGCCTCATTCGTCAGGCCGTAGATGGCCGGGATGGAGTCGACGGCGAAGACGAGGTCGATGAATCCGATCGCGATGATGACCAGCAGCATCGGAGTGACGAAGCGCTTCCCGTTCTTCCGGACGGTCAGCTTGTCGTCGTTGTACTCCTCGGAGACGGGGAGCACGCGTCGCACGAAGGTCATGAACTTCCCGTTGGCGGGGTCGCTTTCTCCGTGCGAGAACGCCTGGCGGTAGGCGAGGAAGAGCAGCAGCGCGCCGAAGATGTAGAAGATCCACGAGAAGTTCTCGATCAGCGCCGCACCCACCGCGATGAAGGCGCCTCGCATGATCAGGGCGATGACGATACCGATCATCAGCACCTTCTGCTGGTAGATCTTGGGCACCGCGAACCCGGTCATGATGATCAGGAACACGAAGAGGTTGTCGATCGACAGGGCCTTCTCGGTCAGGTACCCGGCGAAGTACTCACCGCCGTAGGTCCAGCCGGAGAACACGCCGATTCCGACGCCGAACAGCAGAGCCAGTCCGATGTAGAACGCCGACCAACGAGCGGATTCGGCGATCGACGGTTCGTGGGGCTTCCGAACGTGGGCGAAGAACTCGAACACGAAGAACGCGACGGTGATCGCGATCGTGATGATCCAGATCAACGGGGTGACGCCCATGGCGACCTCCAAGGGAAATAGGTGTACGACAAGACACCAAGGTCTCCTCCACCCGGTGATATGGGCCGACGTCCCGGGCTCACGATGGCGTGATCCGTATTGACGGGAACGTCGCGATGGGAGTACTCCCCTTGCTGAGAGTAATTCTACGGCATCCGGCGGGTCACCCGGTCTGGACATCGTCCGCGGCGCTGCGATAGCCGAGAGCGACCGGATGCCGTGGCGCGGGCCGCCCGTCAGCGTGGGGGAGTGCCGCCCACGATCGCGTCCACGAGAGTGAGCATGTCGTCGCCGTCGAACTCCTCGCGGCTCAGCGCCCGCAGGATCACGGCCCCGAGGAGGGCGTCGGCTGCCGCATCCAGCCGCGGGCCCGTCACGTCGCCCATGGCTCGAGAAAGGCGTTCGACGAGCGGGGCGGCGAGGATCTCGGCCCGGAGTCGTCGCCCGGTCTCGGCGCTGCCCGCCGCTGCCGCCACGAGGGAACGCAGCAGTCCCTCTCCGTCGGGACTCGCTCGCAGGGTGAAGAGGTCCGTCAGCCAGATGGCGAGGTCGGTCCGGGGGTCGCCCGTGTCGGGGAGCTCCCGCTGACCACCGAGGAGGCGCCCCTCGAGGATGGCCTCGGCGATGACGTCACCCTTGCTCGTCCACCACCGGTAGATGGTCTGTTTGCCCACACCCGCTCGCCGGGCGATTCCCTCGATCGTGAGGTGGTCGTAACCGCCCTCGGCAAAAAGCGCGACCGCCGCGTCGAGGATCGCCAGGCGCGCCGCTTCGCTGCGGACGGGTCCACTGCGCGGAAGGGTCATGACACACATTCTGGACGATCCCGACCGATAACGAGACGAGACGGTGCGTGTTATCTTTGGCCGGACTTGTCGGAGCCGACGGTGCTCCCTCGCGCGCACCGCACGAGAGGACCACCCCGTATGGCTGAACTGCTGCACCGCCTTGGAACGTTCGCGGCCCGCCGCGCGTGGACGGTGATCGTCGCGTGGGCGGTGATCCTCGGAATCGTCGTGGGCGGTTTCCTGATCGGCTTCAAGGGACTCAGCTCGAGCTTCGACATCCCGGGAACGGCATCCGGGGAGGTGATCTCCGAACTGCAGGGTGAGCTCCCCGACTTCGCCGGAGCATCCGGAGCGGTGGTGTTCCGCACCGACGACGGCTCGGCTCTCACCGACGCCCAGAAGACGCAGATCTCGGCCCGGGTGGCCACGGCGGCCGACCTGCCCGACGTGGCTCGTGTCACCGACCCGTTCGCCGCGCAACAGCAGCTCGACGGGCAGCGCCAACAGGTCGTCAACGGCCGGCAGCAACTCGACGAGGCCCGCGCCCAGGCGGAGTCGGGTCAGCAGCAGCTCGACGCCGGGAAGGCTCAGCTCGAGGCTGCACAGCAGCAGCTGGACCAGGGGAAGGCGCGGATCGAAGCCGCGCCGCTGCCCTCGGCCCAGAAGCAGACGCAGCTCTCCGCCCTCGATGCTCAGCAGCAGCAGATGGACCAGCAACGCACCGCTCTCGAGCAGCAGCAGACCCAGCTGACGGAGGGACTCGCCCAGATCGACGCCCAGCAGACGCAGCTCGACGACGGCGCCGAGCTGCTCGGCTTCGCGGATGCCATCCGTCTGGTGTCGGCGGACGGCTCGACGGCGATCGTCAACGTCTCGTTCGACAAGCCCCGGCTCGAGCTGACGGAAGCGTCGAAGGAAGGCGTCGTCGAGCACTTCACCGCCGACCCGGTCGACGGCGTCGATGTGGCATTCAACACCGAGATCTCGCAGGGCGTGCCCGAGATCTTCGGGGTGGGCGAGGTCGTGGGCGTCGCCATCGCCGGAATCGTCCTCGTCGTGGTGCTGGGATCGCTCCTGGCGGCATCGTTCCCGATCGCCACCGCGATCGTCGGCGTGGCGATCGGTGCCATGGCGACGCTGTCGTTCTCGGGTGTGATCCAGATGGCATCCGTCACCCCCTTCCTCGGGGTGATGCTGGGTCTGGCCGTCGGCATCGACTACTCGCTCTTCATCCTCTACCGCCACCGCAAGCAGCTTCTGTCGGGGGCGGACGTCCGCGAGTCGATCGGCCTCGCGAACGGAACGGCGGGCAACGCCGTCGTCTTCGCCGGGTCCACGGTCATCGTCGCGTTGCTGGCGCTGAACATCACCGGCATCCCGTTCCTCGGTCTGATGGGGACCGCGGGCGCGGTGAGCGTCCTCGTGGCGGTGCTCATCGCCGTGTCGCTGACTCCCGCCCTGCTCGGGCTCGCCGGCATGCGCATCCTCAGTCGCAAGGCGCGCGCTCGGGCGGCCGCCGCGTCGGACGCCGCCGAGCACCCGCGCCGTGCGGCCCGCACGGAGCTCGTCGAGGCCCAGGAGCATCCGCGTCGCGCCGCTCGCGCCGAGACCGGCCCGGTCGCGACCACCGGCCGAGCCGTGCGCCCGATGTCGACCGTGCGCGCGGTCGTGACCATGCTGGTGGCGACCGTGGTGCTGCTCGTGATCGCCATCCCCGCCCTCTCGATGCGCCTCGGACTGCCCGACGGTGGCAGCGAGTCCGAGGATTCCACCGGCTACAAGGCCTTCACCTGGAGTGAAGAGGCCTTCGGAGCCGGATCCAACGCCCCGCTCCTCGTGACCGCCGCGCTGCCCGCCGGTACCGCCGAGAGCGACGTGCAGGGGCTGCAGCTCGACGTCGCTCGCGAACTGTTCTCGCAGGATGACGTGGTGGCCGTGGCTCCCGTCGCGGTGTCCGAGGACCGCTCGCTCGCCGCCTTCCAGGTCATCCCCGCGGAGGGCCCCAACGCGGTCTCGACCGACCGACTCGTACGAGACCTGCGGTCGCTGCCACCGGTCGACGGCGACATCGCCCTCGGCGTCGCGGGCGCGGCGGCCATCAACATCGACATCTCCGAGGGACTGGCGGACGTCCTGCCGATCTACCTCGTGGTCGTCGTCGGTCTGTCGTTCCTCATCATGGTGATGGTCTTCCGCTCCCTGCTCGTGCCGCTGATCGCGACCCTCGGCTTCGTGCTGTCGCTGTTCGCGACCTATGGAGCGGTCACCGCGGTCTTCCAGTGGGGATGGCTGGGCGGTCTGTTCGGGGTGCACAACCCCGGCCCGATCCTGAGCTTCCTGCCGGTGATCCTCGTCGGCATCCTGTTCGGTCTGGCGATGGACTATCAGCTCTTCCTGACGACCGGCATGCGCGAGGCGTGGGCGCACGGCGCGGCACCCAGGCTGGCTGTGGCGCAGGGCTTCCGCGCGGGCCGGACCGTGGTGATCGCGGCGGCGGTCATCATGATCTCGGTGTTCTCGGGCTTCATCACGTCCGAGGCCGTCATCATCAAGTCGTTCGGTCTGGGGCTCGGCCTCGGTGTGCTCTTCGACGCGTTCATCGTGCGCATGCTGCTGATGCCCGCCATCATGCACGTCCTGGGCGGTGCAGCCTGGTGGCTGCCGAAGTGGCTCGACCGCATCGTGCCGAACGTCGACGTCGAGGGTTCGGCACTCGAGCGTCGTCACCCCGGACACCACGGCGCCTGAGCATTCGCGGCCGGGGGAGCGCAAGCCCCGGCCGGTGCCGACATCGAGGCCGCAGGATGCCGGGAACGACCGTTTCCGAGGAGGAAGACGATGACCGACCGCGAAGAGACCCAGGACGCCCCCGTCATGGACGGCGCCACCGACGCCGGCGTGGAGGAGAAGAAGGAGGGTGCGCAGCAGCAGCGCGCCGCCGACGACGCCGTGCACGAGGACCCCGCGCAGCAGGAGCTGAAAGACGACATCCGCAGCATCCGCGGCTACGGCGAGGACCGCTGACGCGGACGACGACCCCCGCCCGGAGCCCCGTATGGGGGACGGGCTCGACGGGCGGGAGTCGTCGTGGCGCCCAGAGCGGCGTCATCCTGGCCGGCGATGCCGGGGCCGGACACCGGCAGACTACGCCCCGGGTTCCCGCCGTCGAGCGCTCGTTCAGCCAACGCGAAGGCGGCCCCGCGAATTCTCCCGGGGCCGCCTTCCGCTCGTGTTCTCAGGAGTCCGTGGGAACCTCGCCCGCGGCGATCGCATCGGCGTACGTGCGGATGTCCGGACCGGGCTCATAGTCGATGAATCGGTCTTTGATCCGTGCGTTGATCTGTGCGAAGGCCTCGTCCGACGAGATCCCGTCGCTGTCACGGGCGATCGCGACGACGGCCTCGCGCAGGACGGCGTCGGCGTCGTCGAGGATCTTCTGGCGGGCGGGCTCGTTCCAGCGGATGTCTGAGATGTCCATGCCGACACGGTACGGTCGGCGACGATCCGCCGATCCCGGGGTTGCATCGCACGGGTCGATGTGCGCGGCAACCCGCCTCCGGCCAGGGCCTCGGCGCGACACCATGGAGGAATGCCGAGGGATGCCGTGACCACCGTGCTGCAGAAGATCCGCACCGGTCTGCGCGATGCGGCGTGGTGGGCACGCGACTATGCGTACGCGGTGCACGCCCAGGCGCGAGCCCTCAGCGGCCGGGACGCCCCGGACTCGCTCGCCGAGGGGGACGGCACGCCGATCGTGCTGCTCCCGGGAATCTACGAGACGTGGCGCTTCCTCGAGCCGCTCGCTCGGGCTCTGCACGGTCGAGGCCACCCCGTGCACGTCGTGGCGGAGCTCGGAGGCAACCGCCGGCCGATCGCCGAATCCGCCGAACGGGTCGCCGCCCTGCTCGTGTCTCGAGGTCTGGACGATGTGGTGCTCGTTGCGCACAGCAAGGGCGGCCTCATCGGCAAGCACGTGATGGCCTTCAGCTCAGCCGGAACGCGCGTGCGCGCGATGGTCGCGGTCGCCACCCCGTTCGGAGGGTCGCGATACAGCCGGCTCATGCCGACGCCGTCCTTGCGCGCCTTCGCGTCGGGCGACGCGACGATGAAGGCGCTCGCCGCGTCGGCCGAGGTAAATACGCGCATCGTGTCGGTGTTCGGCCCGTTCGACCCGCACATTCCCGAGGGCAGCGAGCTCGCCGGAGCCCGGAACGTCGTCCTCGCCAGCGGAGGGCACTTCCGCGTTCTGGCGGACCCGCGCGTGATCGCCGAGGTGATCCGCGTCGCCGAGTGATCGTCGGGCTCCGCGGTCCCGCCCGCGCCATCTCGTCGGGTCGCGCCGTGCCGCGCGCGGTGCCCGCCCTGCCGCGTTCGTGACGAAGCTCAGAGGGGACGGGGTGGCCTCACGCGGCGCTCGGCGACGCGACGTCGTCGGCGGGGCGGATGCCGGGAGCACCCGCGTGCGGACTCATCAGCGCGCAACAGGGGCGGCCCGCCGCCTCGCACACGTCGGCGACGGCGCAGCGCATGCGCTGGAGGAACGCGGTGACCGCGGCGGTCTCGCTCTCCGTCATCCCGCGAGTCGCCTGCATCATGCGAGCGTGCATCGACGCGAGAGTCTCGCGCATCTCTTCATCGGCGTGCGCGGTGGCCGCGACGAGGATCTTTCGTCGGTCCGAGGGGTGCGGGCGGCGCTCGAGGTGCCCGGATCGCTCCAGCCTGTCGAGGAGAGCGGTCATAGATGCCGTGGAGACCCCGAGGTGGCGCGCGAGATCGACAGGGGTGATATCGCGACCGTCGCCGACGGCACGGGTGAGAAACCGAAGGACGAGCAGTTCGTTCTCGCCCATCGCCATCGAACTCTGCGTGCGCCGGCGCATGGTCATCTCGGCTGCGCGGTACGCCCGCATCGCCTCCATGATGCGCGCTCCGCGTTCGTCGTCGGTGCTGTCGCTGTACCAATACGACGGAGGTGCCGTGTTCTCAGTCGACATCGGTCTCCTAATATCTCGCTTGCCTATTCGCTAGTCTACCTAGTAAGTTGAGACGCGAGCAACGAGCAAAGGGGTACATCATGGCGAAGCTCTACTACGGCACGACGACCGAGCCGATCCGAATCGACGACCGCATGCTGGCGCACGTCAAGGTCGTCGTTGCGACCAAGCTTCGCCGGGGTGAGAGCTTCACCCTCTCGTGGGTGCACGGCGAAGACGAGCCCACCGGTCGTTCGACCATCTGGCTCCAGCCGTCGATCCCCCTGCGTTTCGTCTTCGACTCCGAGCAGCCCGAGGCGCTCGACCAGAACCTGCTGAAGCGCATGGCCAACGACGCCAACTCCTCGCGCGGCCTCAGCCTCGACATCGCCCTCGACGAGCCCGCGGCGAAGACGGTCCCGGCACGCGCCACGGCGCCCGCGTCGACCTCGACTCGCTCTCTCGTTCGCGCGGCGTAATGCCGTCCGTTCCACCGCCCGCCGCCTCGATCGAGTGGTCGCGCCTCGACAACGACCTCTCCGTGGCCACTCGGAATGGGGAGTTCGCCGGGTACGTGGATCGTCGCTCGCCCGGGACCTTCGTCGTCTTCGACCGCGACTCCCGCTACGTCGGAACGTTCGGCGATGCGGGCACGGCCCGCTCGGCGCTAGGCGAGTCCGCCCCCGCTCGGCGCGGGCCGGTCACCCGTCCTGGGGCTCGTCTTCTTCGGGCCCTCAGCTCACGGCTCACGCCTTTGAAGTTCTAAGAAAGCAGTCATGACGACCCCTCCGACGTGGGACGTGCCCACGGAACCCATCTCGATCCTCAGCCCCGAAGAAATCGCCGCTCTCAACGATCGGTGACGTCTTCGTCCTGACGCCCGGGAGGAGCCTGGGCAGCCGGCTCGCGTCGAATCCGTCGGACGGCGAGCACGAAGATGACCGCGCCTGCGGCCGCGAAGACCAGCTTGGGCTCGGTCGGGGAGTCCGCCGGGAGCAGAAGCGTCGGAGCGGCCAGCACCGCCACTGCGGCCAGGCAGAGTGCGACGCCGATCGGTCGTGGTGATCGCGAGCTCATCGCACCCCTTCCGTACGCAGACCTGCCGACAGCCTAAGCGAGTCGGGCCCGCCGCGGTCATAGCTGCTGAACGTCGATGCGTCCACCACTGCTCGGGTCGGACCGCTGCTGAATATGGTGACGGTTCGACGAAGGGACCTTCCGTGCGTTATCTCTCCACCGCAATGCCGGCCACTGCCGCGCTGACCCTGCTGTTCCTCGCTCCCGCGATACCGGCGGGTGCCGCTGTCCCATCCCCGGCGGTATACGAGACCGGCGTCGTGACATCGGGCGAGAAGAGCGCGGCACGCCCCGCGTCGGGAGACGGTCTCGTCTCCACCAGCTCGTCCGACCCGCGCGCTTCCCACGCGACGCAAGAGCAGCCCGCCCCCGAAGCAGAGGCAGGGCGCTTCGCCTTCGTCTTGATCCCCCTCATCGCGGCAGCCGTGGTGGTCGTCGGGGCGATCTTCGTCCTTTCGCGCGGCCGCCGCCGGCGTCGGGGCGACTGAGTTCGGCGGAGCCCCGACGTGCGCGACGGCGCGCGGTCCCGCGGACTACGAACCGGCTCTCGTCCGCGGGGTCTGCCCCCGCGGCCAACTTCCCGACACTCGACGATGAGCTGAGGCGCGGGCAGAGAACCAGCGTCCGGCGGTGCGGCCCCCCGGCTCGCAGGCGGCGCGGTTCTCTACCCGCGAAGAACAGCATCCCCCTCATAGCCGGCCACTAGCGGTCTGAACCGTCGAATATCACCCTGCGACGGCGCACAGATCACCTCCGATGGGGGCTGCGCTGGGTCGAGACGATAGTGTGGCCGAGCCCGCTGCAGGAGGAGCCGATGACCGAGACCGTCGAACGGCCCCTCACCCGGGCAGCCCAGGCGCGCACCTCACCCGTGGCCCGCTTGGCGACGGCCGGGGGCCTCGCGGCTTTTCTCAGCGCCGCGCTCATCTGGATCTGCCGGCTCTGGGAGCCGAGCGTCCAGTACGTCAGCCAGCTCGGGGCCACCTCCATGCCGACCGCGCCCCTGTTCAACACGGCCCTGCTCCTGCTCGCGATAGCCGCCGTCCTCGTCGACCGGTCGCTCGTGTCTCGAGGTGGGGGATACGTCGTCGGGTGGCCCGTCGCCACGACGCTTCTCGTATGCGGTCTGTGTTTCGGTGTGGCCTCCGTCGTCACGTGTTCACCCGGGTGCCCCATCCCCTTCACAGAGGGTGCTCTCCCTCAGGACCTGATCCACATCTGCTTCGCGGTCCTCGGGTTCTTCCTGGCGATCGTCGCGATGGGACAGGTCGCCGCCCTTCGTCGTCGTCCTTGGATGCGCGCGGCGTCCGTCCTGACGCTCATCGCCGTCGGTCTCACGTCATCGACCGGTGCGCTGATCGCTCTGTTCCGCGGCGACACCGCGCTCGGAGGCAATCTCGAGTTCACGGCGGCCACCCTGGCCATCGCGTGGTTCGGGGTCTTCGGCCTGCAGGTCGCCGCTGACGAACGGCTGACCCGCCGGGACCCGCCCGCCGTATGAAGCGTTAGCGTTACTGCCGTGACCTTTCGACGGCTGCTTCGCATTCTCGGGTGGCTCGCGCCGGTGGTCGCTCTCGCGATCATCATCGCGGTCCTGCGGGGAGCGGGCGTGCCGCTGACGCTCCCCGGCATCCTGGTGGTCGTCGGACTTCTCGGTGTCGCGCGTCTGATGATCGGGAGGTCGCGCCGTCGTCAGCGCAACCGCTCCGTCACGCGTCCGGGTCGCTCTCGATGAGTCCCCACGCGTGTGCTGCGCGGATGGCGCTGGACCGGTCCGACACCTCGAGCTTCCGATAAAGGCTCTGCAACTGCGTCTTGACCGTGTTCGGCGAGACGACGAGTGCGCGGGCGATGTCGGCGATCGTCGACGTGGGAGTGAGTTCGCTCAACACCACCAGCTCTCGTTTGGTGAGGCGAGGAACACTCACCGACGAGACGAAGAACGACGCTCTCGCCTCGATCTGCTCGCGCGAGGACGGAGACAGGGCCTTCACGACGAGCGCGCGATCCTCCGGCGCCACGGCACTCCACGGACTCCACAGGTCGTGCCGGATGCTCAGCGCTTCGGCGCGTTGAACAGCGGCGCGGTGCGAGGCGGTCCCGTTCAATCGCACGTCCGCCACGACGCTCACCACCAGGCTCTCGAGTGCCGCGCGGGGGGACGGTTCGTGGTGCAGGCCCCACTTGACGCTCAAGACGAAGGCGTCGTGTGCCCTCCCGGCATACAACTGGGAGAGGGCGACCGCGGGAGCGGTGACGGGCGACAGCGTGTGCGGGCCGTCGAGCAACGTGAGAGCTTCTCGAGCCTGCCGCAGCGCGATGAGCACCTTCGCCTGCGTCATCAGGAGTTGCGTCGACTGATAGTGCGACAGCGGCGTGCTGCGGGTCCGTGCCTTCCAGGTGCGGAGGAGGCCCAGTGCATCCGATGCGGCTCCCGAGAGCAGAAGCGACGAGATGTGCACCGCGGCGGCGAAGGGCCACAACTCCCGAGCTCCGGCAGTGGCCGGCAGATCGTCGAGTTGCGCGCGAGCGTCCGCCGCTTCGCCGGCTTCGAGCAGGACCCACGCGGACGCCAGCCGAAGGCCCTCTCCCCACGGCGACGCCTCCCAGTTCTCCGAGCAGCTGGCCTCCACGATGGCGCGAGCCGTGCGGACGTCGCCCTCGAGGAGGGCGATGACGGCCAGGGCTCCCCTGGCGCGCACCTGGGAAGCAGACGGTGCCGTCCGCGCGGACAGCGACATGGCCACGCTCGCATCGCGAAGCCGGCCCATCGCGAGGAAGGTCATCGCGACCTGGTACCACCCCTCGGCCGCCGTTTCGGCATCGACGTCTGTCGCGCGGCGCAGGGCCTCGGCGAGCATTCCCGACGCTTCGGAGGCGAGGGCGAACCGTCCTGCGGCTCGGAGGAGGCTCACGCGGATGATGAGGACCTCGACGCCGGCCTCGGCGCTGCTCTTCGCATCGGGGAGACGACTCAGGGCGGACGCGACGAGCGCCGGCGTGTCCGGCGATGTCGCGGTGTCGGGGTCGAGAGCGAGCAGGGCTTCGACGACCACCGGCGACGCCGAAGCGCTCGACCGGAGCTGTTCGAGCGAGCGTCTGAAGCCGTCGGTGTTCCGGGCCCAGATCTCCGGCCCCGACGTCCTCAGGACGCTGGCCAGGGTCGTCCACTGCTGTGCGTCCGCCGCGAGCTGCGCCGCGAGGAGGGGTTCGCCGCGCGAGACGAGATGCTCGAGCAGCCGGAGCCGGGCCGCCGAGACGAGCGCCGGCTGCCGAGCGGTGATGTCGGCGAGCCAACGCTCCCGAACCGGCTCGGCCAACGTCATCCGTGTGGTGCTGGGCCAGACGAAGCCCGCGCTCTGGAGCTGGTCGAGGAGATCTCGTGTCGCACCTGTCGTCGAGCCGACGCCGATCGCGTCCGCGAGGGACTCGGTGACGTACGGGGCGACGGCGAGGAGCCGGACGTCATCGGTCACCGGGAGGGGGAAACGCTCCTCCATGTCGCGGAGGAACGCGGTGCCCGCGAAGGACGCCGCCGCGGCGGCCTCGTCGCGCGTTCGAAGGGGGAGGCTCTCGAGACGGAGACGTGCGCACGCCAGCTGAACGAGAGCGGGCCACCCGTGAGTGAGCGCTGCCAGTTCGTCGACGGCGATCGCGGTCGAGTCGACCCCGTTCACCGTCAGAACCGACGCCACCTCTTCGCGGGTCATGAGCACGTCGCACGCGGGGACCATCTGGATGTCGAACTCCAGGGCGATCAGAGGGCTCTCGAGGCCGGTCGGCTGGCGGGTGGCGACGACGACGCGGAGATCGCCGTCCGCACGCAGGAGGCGAAGCACATGATCGGCCGAGATGCCGCGTCCCTCGACGTAATCGTCGATCAGCAGGATGTGGGAGCGGGGGCCGTCCGCGAACGCCTCGACGATCCGGGGCAGGGTCTCCGGCGGGGTGAGGGCGCCGTCGATGAACTGAACGCCGCGCTCGGAGTCCGATTCGAGCACGGTGGCGAACTGGCGCAGGAGGGATGTCTTGCCGACGCCGGCCGGCCCGCGGAGCACGACGACGTCACTGTCCAGCGCCGCTTCGAGCCGGTGCAGGGCTTCCGGGCGCGGAGCCCAGAACCGACTCGTGCGACGGGCGGTTCGTCCGCCGGCGGGAGCGGTATCCACATCGATCAACATCAGACCTCCAGGAGGGAAGGGCCGTCACCGGTTCGGGCGGGGAGCGGCCGACGTGGCGAAACGACGCCCCGTCGTGATGATCCTGCGGGTGATGTGCGGTCCGCGAAGGCGGAGACGGCCTCTTTCACCCCTCGCATCACCCTGCTCTCACCCTTTCCGCATCACCCTCTCGAGATGACTCGTCTTCTCCGGATCGGCCTCGGAGGGCACCGTGCGGGGCGAGCCGCTTCCGAGATCCGGGTCATCCGGTGAAAGGCGAGAGGCGTCGTCGGGGACTCCTTGACGTCTGCATCCGAAGAGGAGGGGCGCCAGGACGCTCGCCGGGATGAGCATGTGTGCATGTTCATCCCGCCGTTGACCTCCGATCAAGCTGTTCTCATGAACGACGCGCCCGACCCCTGGACAGAGTTCGCCCGCGAGTTGGGTGCGCGCATGTTTCGCGCCCGCGCCGAGAAGCGGATGTCCCAGGAGCAGGTCGCCCACGCGGCGGGCTTGGCGACCTTCACCTACCGGAAGCTCGAGAAAGGCGAGTCCAATCCCGGGACCGCCGCGAACCCGCGCCTGCGGACCCTCGTCGCGCTCTCGGACGTGCTCGGGATCCCGCTTCGCGACCTCATCCCCACCCCTCCGAAGGGTCTTCCTCCCGGTCGATGACGGCGGGGTCGGAGGTGCGCGGATCTACCGGCGGGTCCGGGCGCGCCGGTGCGCGAGAAGGCGTCGGCTCAGAGCGATGGAGAGCGCCCCGATGAGACCACCCAGCGTATTGGCGACGACATCGAGGGCGCTGCTCGTGCGGCCGGGCAGGAAGACGCCCTGGACGACCTCGATGGCGAGCGGGACGACCGCGGCCACCCCGATCAGGCGCCATGGGTGCCCTGTGAGGAGCACTCCGAGGACGATGCCGAACGGCACGAAGAGGATGATGTTGAGCCCGAAGTCCATCGTCACCGGGGTCGCCCCCGGAAAGAGCCGGTAGAGGGCGGCGTAGGCCGCGCCTGCATCACGGTCGGGATGGTCGGGCCAGAGCAGGATGACACCCAGAGCGGCGAGGTAGACCGCCGCCACGGTGGTCGCGACGTATCGGCGACGGACACTCGGGCGGGCGGCGGGCACGGACCACTGTAAACACGCCGCGCGCCACACGGTGAACCACCTCAGCTGCGGCGACCGAACGTCCTGCGCACGATGCGGAGCAGGCCGAGGAAGCCGAAGAGCCCGACCACGGCGCCGAGTACCGCGAACAGCGTGATGGAGCCCCCGAGGACGGGGCCTCCACCCGCGATCACCAGGACGACGGCGATCACCACCGCGGCGATCGAGACGAGGGTCGAGGCGATCTCACCCGTCGCCCGGCCGAGGATCCCGCTGACGTCATCTCCGTCGGCGCTACGGAGGGTGATCCCGATGGACCCCTTCTCGACGCCGGTGAGCAGGGCGTCGAGACGGCGTGGGATCTGTTCGAGGCGGGCGAGGGCGATGACCGCCTGGGCTTGCACATCGGTGGCCAGGCGCGTGACCGACACCGTCCGACGCAGCAGCGTCGGCATGAGGGGAAGCGCTCGTCCGACCATGTCGAAGTCGTCCACGATGACCCGCAGGCAGCCTTCGAGGGTCGCGAAGCTGCGGAAAGCCGAGGCCAACTCTCCCGGCAGTGCGATGTGATGCTGGCGGATCACATCGACCATTCGCGTGAAGATCGAGCCGTGACCGCTCGTGCGCAGATGCTCCGTGGTCAGGACGACGCCGACGTCGTGTCGGAAGGCCTCGAGGTCGACGTCGTCGGGTGCGTCCACGATCAGCAGGAGGGCATCGGTGGCGGCGACATCGTTCTCGCTGAGAGCGGCGAGAAGGAAGGCTGTCATGTGCTGACGCCGACTCCGCTCGATGATGCCGACGGCGCCGAAGTCGATGAGGCCGAGGGTGCCGTCGCTCTTGAGCAGGACATTGCCCGGGTGGAGGTCGGCGTGGAAGACGCCGTGCACGAGGATCTGCTCGAGTACCGTCGCCATGAGCGTCTCGGCCAGGCGGTCGCGCTGGGCCGGATCGAGCCGACGGATGCGGGCAGCCGAGTCGCTCAGGGCCGCCCCCTCGATGAGCCCCATCGTGAGCACACGCTGACCGGAGGCCTCGGCGAAGACATCCGGAACGGTGACGAGGCCGCGTCGATCGGGCTCGGCGTGATCGATCAGCTCGAGTGTCGATGCGATCATCTGCGTGTTCCGCGCCTCGATGCGGTAGTCGAGCTCTTCCAGCAGGGTGGCGGTGAACCCGCGGGCGACCGATTCGATACGGAGGTCGCGGCCCACGCGGGTGCGCGCCTCGGCTCGCTGCGCGAGACGGCCGATGATGTCGGCATCCGCCTCCACCTGCGCCCGGGCTGCGGGTCGCTGCACCTTGACGACGACGGCCGTGCCGTCGAGCAGCCGGGCTCGGTGCACCTGCGCGACGGAGGCGGCGGCGAGGGGCAGGGGATCGACCTCGGTGAACACGGCCTCGATGGGTCGCCCGAGATCGCCCTCGATGACCGAGCGAACGGTGTCCCAGGGCAGGGTCGTCGCGTTCGTCTGCAGGGACGCGAGGGCGCTCAGGTACGGCTCCGGTACGAGGTCGCGGCGCGTGGAGAGCACCTGGCCGAGCTTGACGAAGCTCACCCCGGCGTCGTTCAGCGTCGCGACGATGGCGCGGGCGCGCTCCTCGGAGGTGCTGAGCTGCTCCTCGACGCGGGCCCGGCCGCCGTGGAAGAGCCAACCGACGCCATGCCGCGAGGCGATGGCGAGGATCTCCAGGTAACGCCGGGTGCGTTTGCGCTGGCGCAACGCGGCGCGGACCACGTCGATGGGGTTGGGCAACGGACGGGTGGGGAAGACCGCTTCGCTCGCGACGAGAGCGGCGACCCCGAGGGCGAACACCCACGCCAACGAAAGCGCGATCACGCCCACCCAGATCCACACGTCCTCCGGCGGAATGGATGCCGAGCCGTCGGGGAAACCCGTCTGCCGCAGGGTCCACCCTGCCGAGGGAACCCCGAGGAGGAAGACGAGCAGTCCGACGACGATGCTTCGTGGCCAGCCGACGGCGGTTCCCAGGACGCGGCGCGCCACGAACCCGACGAGCACAGCCGAGACGACGGCGGTGATCGAGATCAGGATGCTGGCCATCACGTGGTCAGCGTAGCCGGGTGCGGCTTTCTCGGAGTCGTCCCGCTTTACTTCCGCAGACCGCGCAGCGTCTTCTTCGCGCGCTTCTCCGCGGC
Organism: Microbacterium sp. 1154; assembly: GCF_031455375.1. Lineage (NCBI taxonomy): Bacteria > Bacillati > Actinomycetota > Actinomycetes > Micrococcales > Microbacteriaceae > Microbacterium > Microbacterium sp. 1154. The sequence goes on from NZ_JAVDSN010000001.1 coordinate 1,157,035, forward strand.
GGCGGCCGCCTTCCGCGCGGCCTTGCGGCGGCGCTTACGCGCACGCGGGTCGTTCCACAGACGCACGACCTGGTGCCCCACCGATTCGCGATTCTTGATCTGGACCCGCGGCGTACGGGTGCCGATCACGTAGGCGAGCAGAGCGACGGCCCCGATCACGATGAGCTTGTTGCGCATGGCATCCTCCCTGTCGGTGGAGACCCCGGAGGCTCCGCGGCCCACGGCCGCGAGCGAGATCCCTCATCACTGAGACGCGTCGTGGGAGCGTTTCGTCACGTGCGATCCCCGACGTCCCCGCATCGCGTGCGGCGCGGACCGCAGAACGTTCCGGTGACAGGGTGCAGGGGACTGCCCGCCGTCTCTCAGGGGCGTCCCATGCCGTGATAAGTCCAGCCGGCGGCGCGCCAGGCCACGGGGTCGAGGCAGTTGCGGCCGTCGATCACGATGCGCCCGCGGACCAGCTCGGCAGCGTGCTCGGGGCTGAGCTCGCGACGGTACTCGTCCCATTCGGTCACGACGACCACCGCGTCCGCGTCGCGAAGAGCGGAATCGAGGTCGTCGTCGTACGTGAGCTGCGGGTGCAGTCGGCGCGCGTTCGCGATCGCCGCAGGATCGGTGAGGGTGACCAGCGCGCCGAGGCCGTGCAGACGAACGGCGACGTCGAGGGCGGGGGAGTCGCGGACGTCGTCGCTGTGCGGCTTGAACGCCGCACCGAGCACGGCGATCTTCTTCTCGTAGACGCTGCCTCCCAGCGCGCTGATGGACAGCTCGACAGCCCGGTCACGACGGCGGAGGTTGATGGCATCCACCTCTCGAAGGAAGGCGACCGACTCGCCCCGTCCGAGCTCCTCGGCGCGAGCCGAGAACGCTCGGATGTCTTTGGGGAGGCACCCGCCGCCGAAGCCGATGCCGGCGCCGAGGAACCGCCGCCCGATACGGGCGTCGTGCCCGATGGCATCGGCGAGCGTCGTCACATCGGCGCCGGTCACCTCGGCGATCTCGGCCATCGCGTTGATGAAGCTGATCTTCGTGGCGAGGAAGGCGTTGGCGGCGACCTTGACGAGCTCGGCCGTCGCGTAGTCGGTGATGATGAAGGGCGTGCCCTTGGCAACCGACGGGTAGTAGACCTCTCGGAGGATGCGGGCCGTGCGTTCGCCGTCGTCCGTCGGAGCGCCGTCGTCGGAGGGGACGCCGGCCACCAGACGATCGGGGTCGATCGTGTCCTTCACCGCCCAGCCCTCGCGAAGGAACTCCGGGTTCCAGACGAGGGTCGCTCCGTGCTCGGCCACGCGGGGCGCGAGGCGCGCGGCGGTGCCGACCGGGACGGTCGACTTCCCCGCGACGACGTCGCCCGGGCTGAGGAACGGCAGCAGGCCGTCGACGGCCGCGTCGACGTACGTCAGGTCCGCGGCGTATCCGCCCGCCTGCTGCGGCGTGCCGACGCCGATGAAGTGCACGGCGGCTCCGCGTGCGGCGGACATCTCGGTCGAGAAGGTCAGCCGGCCCGAGGCGATGCCCTCGGTCAGGATCTCTTGAAGGCCGGGCTCGAAGAAAGGCGCCTCCCCCTTCGACAGGGCCGCGATCTTGCGCTCGTCGACGTCGATCCCCACCACCTCGTGCCCGATCGAGGCCATCGCCGCCGCGTGAACGGCTCCCAGATATCCGCAACCCACAACAGACAGACGCACGATCAAAGCCTCTCAGATCTCCGGACGGCGGTCGGACCGGTCCGGCGGTGACCACTGCGGCGCAGTGGGCGGGGCGTCACGCGGCGGTCTCGCCGGGGGCGAGCGCCGCGCGGGCCGTCTTGCCGAGGATGACGAAATCGCCCAGCAGCGTCCAGTTTTCCACGTAGGACAGGTCGAGCCGTACCGAATCCTCCCAGGAGAGGGAGGAGCGGCCGCTGACCTGCCACAGTCCGGTGATGCCGGGCTTGGCGAGGAAGCGTCGATGGACGTGGTCGGCGTAGACGGCCACCTCCGACGGAAGGGGCGGTCGTGGCCCGACGAGGGACATCGAGCCGCCGATCACGTTGAAGAGCTGGGGGAGTTCGTCGAGGCTGAATTTTCGCATGACGCGGCCGATCGGCGTGACCCGGGGATCGTTCTTCATCTTGAACAGCACTTCGTTGCCCGAGTCGCGTTGCTGTGCGGCCAGCTGCGCGCGCAGCTCCTCGGCGTTGACGACCATGGAACGGAATTTGTACATGGTGAACTCGCGGCCGCGGAAGCCCACACGGGTCTGACGGAACAGGACCGGTCCCTCACTCGACAGGCGCACCGCGATCATCAAGGACAGCAGGACCGGGCTGAGGAGCACGACACCGACGCTCGCCGCGATGAGGTCGACGGATCTCTTCAGGAAGCTCTGTCCGCGGGAGAATTTCGGCGTCTCCACGTGGATCAGGGGCAGTCCGGCGACGGGCCTGGTGTGCAGGCGCGGACCGGCGATGTCGACGATGCTGGGCGCCAGGACGAGGTGCTGGCGGCCGGCCTCGAGACTCCACGAGATCTGCTTGACCTTCTCGGCGGGGAGTTCGTCGGCGCTGGTGATGGCGACCGTGTCGGCGCCGGTGGCCTGCAGTGCCCTCGTCACGTCACCGACGTGGCCCATCACCGGGATCGTGGTGCCGGGGATGGTGTCGGCGGTCTTCCCATTCGGCACGCAGGCGCCGACGACGCGGTAACCGGCACTGGGGCTGCGCGCGAACTCGCGAGCGAGCTGCGTCACGGAGGGCAGCGACCCGACCAGGAGCACGTGGGCGGAGTACCGACCGCGTGAACGCTGCACCACCAGCCACTGCCGCCACATCCATCGGGTGAAGCAGAGGACCAGGATGCCGAGTGGCAGGCTCACCAGGAGGTAGCCCCGCGCGAGGTCGATCTGGGTGAGGAAGGCGACGATGGCCACGGTTCCGAAGAGTCGGAAGCTCGCGTCGGCGATCCGGACGTACTCCGCCGAACCGGTGCCGATCACGCGGTCGCTGCGCGATTCGACGAAGGCGAGGGCCCACATCCAGGTGACGATGAGGATCGCCGAGAAGGCCCAGTACGACAGGTCGCTGATGCGGCTGTCACGGCCCGCGGCGAGCTGCGCGTTGCCCAGCCCGAACCAGAGGAGCTGGGTGCCGTAGACGACCCACACGAGGGCGGCGAAGTCGGTCAGCACGAGGTTGCGTCGGTATCGTCCCCGCCACGGATCGCGGACGTGCGCGGGCGGCGTGGAGCCGGGGGACGGCACCGGTGTCATGGGTGACTCGGACCTCTCGGACGCCGTCTGGTCCACGACGGGGGCGGTCTCCTTCGGCTCGGCGTCGGATGACGACGCGCCAGGACGCAGGCCGGACATCGCCATGTGCGCCCCTTCCCTTCCCCACGCGCGCGTGGGAACCCTCCCGCGAACAGTAACAGGCAAAATTCACCCGTCAACTCACCCTGCTTTTCTTGTCATCCGCGGGAAACGTCGACGTCCGCTGTCCGCGCGCGCACCGACCGGCGGCGGATTGGTCGGTGCGGGGGCGGTCCCCTACACTCGGGCGCGGATCAGCTGCTCCCGGCTGCCTCGAGATCGTGCCGCTCGGCGGGGTCGTCACCGCCCGCCCGCACGAAAGGTTCCGATGTCTCACGCCTCGTCGCCGCGTGCCCCTCGGCGCGTGGAGGTCGGTCTGATCGTGTCGATCGCGATCGCCGCCCTGGTGGTCGCCGCCGTCGCCGGCGTCTTCGCCTTTGCGCTGCTCCGCCCCGAGCCCGCGGCGACCTCGTCGCCCGTGCCGACCCCCGAGCCGCCCACATCCGCTCCCATACCGTCGGCGACATCGAGTCCGACCCCCACTCCGCCCCCGGCGCCGCCGGTCTCGCCGGCCGCCCAGGGGTGCGAGGGGTCGTCGACCCTGATGACGGTCTGGGCGCATCCCGACGACGACATCATCTTCGCCAACCCCACCATCTCGGATGCGATCGCGGCCGGGCGGTGCGTGCGCACGGTGTTCGTCACGGCGGGCGATGCGGGCAAGGGGATGGACTACGTGCGGGCGCGGGAGCTCGGCATCCTGCGCGCCTACAACGCCATGCGCGGTACAGACGGCGAATGGGATGCCACGGAGCTCACGCTCACGACCGGCGTGCACGCCCGACGGCTGACGCCGAAGGACGACCCGCGTCTGTCGGTGCTGTATCTGCGTCTGCCGGACGGCAACATCACGGGTGCCGGCTTCGACCTCACCGCGCACGCGACCCTCAGCAGGCTCTACGACGGAACCGGGGCCTCGCTTGCCCCGGTCGACGGCGGGCCGGCGGTGACCCGGGATCAGCTCGTGAGATCGGTCCGAGAGCTGGCGTCCGCGTTCGCACCGGAGAGCACCCTCACCCACATCCCCCGGGGCAGTGCCTTCGCGCCCGGCGACCACCCCGACCACTCGGTCGTCGGGACCCTCATCCGCGATGCGCTGACATCGGACGCGTCCGTCGGGCCCGGCATCCGGTACTTCGTGGGGTACCCCTCCGAGAACCTGCCCCGCAATCTCACGGGAGCGGTGCTCGACTCCAAGGTCGACACATATCGCATCTATACGCAGCAGGATCAGGTGATCCGCTGCGCCGACCGCAGCGCCTGCCTTCAGACCCGCAAGTTCGGCGAGTGGCTCCAGCGGTCGTACCCCAAGACCGAGGCCGAGCTGCAGATGGGGTGAGCCCCGCGACCGCTCTTGGCGGCCTCAGGAGTCTCCCGAGAGCGACTCTTCGACGGCGGCCCGGGCTTCGCGCTCGGCGATGATGTCGACGAAGTCCTTCACCGGCGCGTCGGCGTACTTGTCGACCGCGACCACGGCCTCTTCGTGCACGACACCCGGCTCCGCTTCGGGAAAGCGCGCCTGCACGCGCTCCTCGACCCCGGCGATCGTCTCGTCCTTGTCGAATCCCTCGTTGCGCGTCGTCATGGTCCGATCCTCAGTGCTGGTAGGTGCCGTGGAGGATCGCCCGTCCGAGCGTCTTGAACGCCAGGTTGAACGACACGACAGCGGGGGAGGCGTCGGCGTCGACACCGAGCGAGGACTCGCTCACCGCGTGGACGACGAAGAAGTACCGATGAGGCTGATCCCCCTGCGGGGGCGCCGCGCCGAGGAACCCCGCCTCTCCGCCGTCGTTGCGGACGTGGAGGGAGTGACCCGGCAGGGAGCCGGCGGCAGCGCCGGATGCGAGCTCGCGGACGTCCGCCGGGACGTCGACGAGCACCCAGTGCCAGAAGCCGCTCGGGGTGGGGGCGTCGGGGTCGAAGCCCGTGATCACGAACGACTTCGTGCCCTCCGGAACGTTCGACCAGGAGAGATGGGGCGACGTGTTGCCCTTGTCGGCGACCTGGTCGTCCGAGAGCGGCTGTCCGTCGGTGACGTCGTCGCTGACCACGTCGAAGGACGGGACGGACGGGAGGAGCGGGTACGGATCGGGCGCCTGCGGGCGGGAGAGATCGGCCATGGACGGCACGTTAGGTCGACGGGGTGACCGAACGGCAGGGCTTGCGTCCGATCTCGGTGGGGGATATCGGTCAGCGGTCGAGGCGAAGGAGTGAGTGCGCGGTCTCTGTGCACCCCTCGGGCGCGGGGAGGCCGTAGTCGTTCTCGACGATGGTGCGCAGTTCGGCGGCGAGCTCGTCGACAGAGGGCTGTGCGTCGAGGGCGTCGAGGATGGGCAGGATCAAGTCGTCGTATTCGTCGTCGGGCCATCCCTGGCCGATGTGGTGGACCCCGATGGGATCCCACTCGTTGAGGACGGCGCGGATGCGCAGGGCTACGGGCGACAGTGACCGCGGCGGTGTGGACGTCTGCATACGGGGAGTGTGGTCAGCTTCTCTAGGTGCGCGCTGAGCATCGGCGATGCGTCCGGTGCGTGACGCTCGTCGGCGCCGGCGCGGCGTGGGAGCGTGATCCGCCGATCGGTTTCATCCACCCCGCCGGGTGGCGGGACTGTGGGGTTTCGAATTCGGAAAGCGCCATCGCCGCGATACCGTCGAAGGGCGCCCGAGGGCGAGGGGGAACCCGCAATCCGTCGCCGGGGGGCGAAGTACAGGACGGAGTCGCCGTGAGTGACATCGACGAGCCTTCGGGTGCCGATCAGGCACCCGACGAATCGGCGACGCCGCGTCGCGCGGGCCTGACCCGCAGAGCCCTGATCCTCGGCGGGGTGGGTATCGGCGGCCTCGCCGCGATCGGTGGGGGCGCTCTCGTCTATCGCCAGATCCGGCGCTCCGCGCCCCCCGAAGGTACCTGGGTCAAGCTCAGTCCCATCGTGCCGGTTCCCGACGCATCCCCTCGCGCGATGTCTCCCGCCTTCGAGGAGCCCGGCGACGACACCACGGTGGCGATCTGGGCTCACGCCGACGACGACATCATCTTCGCCAACCCCCACCTCGCGGCAATCATCGGCTCGGGGGCGACGCTGCGCACGGTGTTCGTGACCGCCGGCGACGCCGGACGGGGCCTCGCCTACGCGCAACAGCGAGAGGCCGGCATCCGTGCCGCATACGACGAGATGCGCGGCAGCACCGAGCCGTGGAACACCACCCAGCTCACGCTCCACAGCGGCGCTCGGGTCACCCGCTTCGTGCCCTCGGACGACGCGCGGCTGTCGATCACCGTGCTCCGGCTCCCGGACGGGAACCTCAGTGGGAAGGGTTTCGCGACGACGGGCGAGGCGGGTCTGACTCAGCTCATCAACGGCACGGTGCCCGCCCTCGCGCCGATCGACGACGGCCCGACGCTCGACGCCCGTCGTCTCTCGGAGACCGTCGCCGAACTGATCCACGCCGGCCGCCCCGACCACATCACGACGAACATCCCCCACGAGAGCGCGTTCGCGCGAGGCGACCACCCCGACCACTCCTGCGTCGGTTCGCTCGTCCGGGCCGTGGCGCCCGTCGTCGGGATCGCACCCGAGGCCGTCATGTACTACATCGGGTATCCCTCGCAGCACGAGCCGGTGAACGTCGAGGGGGAGACCCTGGACGCGAAGGTGGACGTCTACGCGACCTACGCGGCGCAGGACCCCGTCGTCACGTGCGAAACCGCGGCCGCCTGCCTCGCGCAGCCCGGCTTCGGTCAGTGGCTGCGGCGCTCGTACGGCAAGAGTGAGGGCGAGCTCCGGCTCACCTGAGTCGCGCCTTCGGCCATCATCGTCGATCGGTCGGCGAGCTGGCGCGTTCCGCGATGAGAGCGGCCTCGACGCGCGACGACACCGACAGCTTGCTCAGGATCGAGCTCACGTGATCTTTGACCGTCGCGGAACTGAGGTGCAGTCGGCGGCCGATCTCGGCGTTCGAGTCGCCCGTCGGCAGGCACCCGAGCACGTCGCGCTCGCGCCCGGTCAGGAGGGCGACACGACGCGCGGCGTCGAGGTCGGGTCTCCCCGCGAAGCCGTCGACGAGGGAGCGGCAGACCTCCGGCGACAGCACCACTCCGCCCGCCGACAGAGAACGGACCATCGCTGCGAGGTGGGCGGGATCGGTGTCCTTCACGAGGAAGCCCGAAGCGCCGTCGCGCAGGGCCCGAGTGATGGACTCGTCGGACGCGAACGTGGTCAGGATGCCGACCACCGGTCGTTCCGCCTCGTCCCGGAGGGCGGCGAGGATGTCGAGGCCGCTGAGTCCCGGCATCCGGATGTCGAGGAGGACGACGTCGGGGCGGAGCGCTCGGATGGCGGCGAGGGCATCGGGTCCGTCGACGGCGGCGACCACCTCGATGTCGTCGGCTGCGTTCAGGATGAAGGCGAAGCCGGAACGGACGAGGGCCTCATCGTCGACGACAACCACCCGGATCACGAGTGTCACTGTACGCCGAGACGACGAAGCCGCCCCGGTGAGGGGGCGGCAGGCCGGGACGAGGCACGATACGTGGGGCTCAGCGCCTCGCCCCGGGGTTCAGGGGGAGGTCAGTCCTCGGAGACCGTGACGGTGACCTCGATGTTGCCGCGCGTCGCGTTGGAATACGGGCACACCTGGTGGGCCTCGTCGGCGAGCTGCTGGGCGAGGTCGTGCTCGATGCCGGGCAGGACGACCTCGAGCAGCACGGCGAGCTGGTAGCCGCCCTGACCGTTGGGGCCGATGTGGACGCGGCCGCCGACCGAGGAGTCCTCGATCTTGACCTTGTGCCCGCGAGCGACGGAGTGCAGGGCGCTGTGGAAGCAGGCGGCGTACCCGGCGGCGAACAGCTGCTCGGGGTTGGTGCCGGCGCCGGAGCCGCCGAGCTCCTTGGGGGGTGCGACGTCGAGGTCGAGGTAGGTGCCGGCGGTCACGTGACCGAGGCGGCCCTGGCCGGTGGAGACGGCTTCGGCGGTGTAGAGAACGTCCATTGGTGTTCCTTTCTGGGGGTGGGTGCGACAGTCAGGCCCTGGTGCGCGCCGCGTCGGCGGCGCGCGCGTCGTCGGGATGGTCGCGCAGGTCTTTCATGGCCTCGGTCAGCTGGTGCAGGGCGTCGATCAGCTCGCGGGCGCTGGCGGCGTCGGCGAAGCCGGAACCCGCGACGATGCACCGCGGGACGTGGGCCAGTTCGGCACGAAGCGCGGTGCCGCGATCGGTGAGCGCGACGGTGACCACGCGCTCGTCGTCGGCGCGGCGTGTGCGGGTGAGGTAGCCCGCGTTCTCCATGCGGGCGAGCATGGGCGAGAGTGTGCCGGAGTCGAGCTGCAGAGCCTCGCCGAGGCTGCCGACGGTCTGTTCGCCGTCGTTCCACAGGGTCACCAGGGCGATGTACTGCGGGTAGGTGAGATTCCACGGTTCGAGGAGCGCGCGGTACGCCTGCGTCGTTGTGCGATTGGCGGCGTAGAGCGCGAAGCACACGAGCTGGTCGACTGCGGGCATGAGAGAACTATTGCACACAACTAAATTGTGCACAACCTATCGATGGTGCGGTTCCGTCGGGGTGGGGAGACGATGTCAAGCCCTGACATCCGTCCATGAGACGTCGCAGCATGGGCGCATGACCAGCCGCAGCGACGCGAGCGCCTCCGCGCCTCCGGGGTTCCTCCCCGACGGCGAGCGGGATCTGCTCGCCATCAACGGGCATCACTTCGAGCTCGGTGCGCCGGTCGCGCCCCTGCTCGGCGACCTCGCCTGACCTCCACCGACGCGCGAGCCGTGGGGCTCGCGGTCGGGTCGTGCGCGCCGCATCGGCGCGCGGGATCACGAAACGTCGGTGCGTTCCTCGCCGTCGCGCGTTCCTTCGACGGGATGCCGAGTCACCGACAACTCCGCCACTCGGCGTCGATCGACCGCGCTCACCTTCAGCGTCGCGCCGTCGACCTCCACGACGTCGCCGACGTGGGCGAGGCGGCCCAAGCGCTCGACCACGAACCCGGCCACGGTGTCGGACGCGCCGCGCGGGAGTGTGACGCCGGTCGCCTCCTCGAAGTCCTGCAGGTTCAGACGCCCCTCGACGGTGCCGTGCTCCCCCTCCGCCAGGGGCTGCTCGGCATCCGTGTCGTATTCGTCGAAGATCTCGCCCACGACCTCCTCGACGAGATCCTCGAGGGTCACGATTCCATCGGTGCCGCCGTACTCGTCGACGACGACGGCGATATGACTTCCCTCGGCGCGCATCGCGGTGAGCGTCGGCAGCACGCGAGCAGTCGACGGGATGTACCGGATCTCGCGCGTGACCGCGCTCAGGGCCCGTTCCGGGTCGTCGGTGAGGTCGCGCACGTGGACGAAACCGACGACGTCGTCGATGGTCTGCTCCGCCACGGGGTAGCGCGAGAAGGGTAGATCGCGCACCTGGTCGTACGCGTCGGCGATGGTTCCGCCGGCGTCGAGGGTCACGACCTCCGGTCGAGGACGCATGACCTCGCTGACGTGGCGGTCGCGGAGAGAGAGGACGTCGTCGAGGATGCGTCGCTCGTCGGCCGGGAGGCCTTCGTGGCTCGAGACGATGTCGCGCAGCTCCTCGTCGGTGAGTTCTTCGCCGGTCTTGTTCGGATCGCCGCCGAGAAGACGCACCAGCAGATTCGTCGAGATCGACAGCAACCAGATCACCGGGCGCATGAGCTTCGCGAACCCGTTCAGCACGGGGGCCACGGAGTAGGCGAATGCGGCATTGCGCTGGATGGCAAGCCGCTTGGGAACCAGTTCGCCCAGCACGAGCGACAGGTACGCGATGACGAGCGTGAGCGCGATCGTGGACACCGTCGCGGCGGCTCCCTGCTCGAGGCCGAGGTTCGTGAAGAGGGGAGTGACGGACGGAGCGATAGACGACGCGCCGTACGCGGCCGAGGCGAACCCGGCCACCGTCACCCCGATCTGCACGGCCGACAGGAACGTGTTGGGGTTGCGCGCCAGATCGGCAACCTTCTGGCCCCGTCGGCCGCGGGCGGCGAGCGCGTTGACCTGGCTCTCGCGAAGGGTGACCAGGGCCATCTCCGTCGCGGCGAAGACTCCGCCGATGAGAACGAAGATCACGACGAGCACGATGTTCAGCACGAGATCGTTCATCGGCACGCCGTCCGCTCAGCCCACGCTGCCGTCGGCGGCCGACACCCGCACGGTGACACCGCCGGCGAGGTCGATGCTCCACGTCGCCGTGGTGCCGTCGCGCTGCAGCTCGGCTTCGTCGACGGCGCCGCCCGTGCCCTGAGCCGCGGCGATGCGCACGGCGTCCGCCAGGGTGGTTCCGGCCGCAGCGAGCGCCGATCCGTCGTCGGCGTCGAGGGCGCCGCTGTCGGAGGACGAGCGCACCTCCCCGCCGTCCGCACTCACGCGGACCTCGACCTCACGGTCACCGGATGCCACGTGCACCTCCCACGCCCCGTCTTCCGCCTCGAGCTGGAACGCGCGTCCGCCGGCGCGGGACTCGGCCGTCGTGATCGCCCTGACGGCCTCGCGATCGTTGGTCGCGGCGTCGCCCGCCGGGGTCGTGGGGGTGCACCCGGCCATGGCGAGCGCGCTCGCGGCGAGCAGAAGGGCGGCGGCGGATGAGCGACTCGGAGCCATGGGGGAAGGCTAACCAGCAGCTCGGTGCCGGGGAGAGGCGTTGCGCGTCAGCGGCGATCTGTGCGTAGCGCGTCTTACCAACAGGACCGTCGCGCGTCAACAGCACCCTCGCGTTCAGCTTCGACTCGAAACATAACCCCCATGAGCGAGATCACTGCACACCACGGACTCCTGACCGACATCGACCTCCACGTCGACGACACGGGCGGCACGGGTCGCCCCGTCGTCCTGATCCACGGCTGGCCCCTCTCGGGAGAGTCCTGGGCGCACCAGGTCCCCGCCCTGCAGGGTGCGGGCTACCGCGTCGTGACGTACGACCGTCGCGGCTTCGGGCGCAGCGACAAGCCGCGCACCGGCTACGAGTACGACACGTTCAGCAACGACCTGGAGGCCGTGCTCGAAGCGCTCGACCTGCGCGACGTCACGCTCGTCGGTTTCTCGATGGGTGGGGGAGAGGTCGCTCGATACCTCACGCGTCACGGATCCGACCGCATCCACAGCGTCGTCTTCGCCGCCGCGGTGCCTCCGTACCTCGCGAAGACCGACGACAACCCCCAGGGCCCGCTCGATGACGCGACCGCCGACGGCATGAAGCAGGGGCTGAAGGACGACGAGAAGGCGTTCTACCACCAGTTCACGACCGACTTCTTCTCCGTCGACGGCACGCTCGCCGTCTCGGAGGCCGACCGGGCCGAGGCCGAGCGTCTCGCGAATCAGGCCGACCACCACGCCGCCCTGAAGTCGATGGAGGCCTTCGCGACCACCGACTTCCGCGAGGATCTTCCGAATGTCACGGTGCCCACCCTCGTCATCCACGGTGACAGCGACACGACCGTGCCCTTCGAGGGTTCGGGCAAGCGCACCCATGAGGCGATCGCCGACAGCGAGCTGCACGTCGTCGCGGGGGCGCCCCACGGTGTCAACGTCAGCCACGCCGACGAGTTCAACCGTGTGCTGATCGACTTCCTGAAGCGCTGACCCGCCGCCGCGCGTCCCTCTCTCGCCCGCACCCGCGGAGGACGCGACGGATGCCGAGACGCCCCGCCACCCGACCGGTGGCGGGGCGTCCGTCTTTTGCGGGGACGTCCGCGGTTCGGGGTGTGCGGTGGGCGCGCTCGGGCCGGGGAGGAGGGCCGGCGTTTGGTCATGGCATCCGGATGACGTAGTCTTGATCTTTGGTGCCCGCCTCTCTGCGAGCGGGTTGCCCGAACGTGAGCCCTCCACCGGCCCTGTTCTCCCGTCATCGGCGGGGCAACGGACCACCGGAGCGGGATTCACGAACTCCTCCGTTCGATCAAGAAAGCAGCACTACTGTGACGCGCACTTTCACCCCCAAGGCCGCTGAGGTCACGCGCGAGTGGGTCGTTATCGACGCCACCGACGTCGTTCTCGGCCGTCTGGCCTCGCACGCGGCGGTCCTCCTCCGCGGCAAGCACAAGGCGACCTTCGCCAACCACATCGACTCCGGCGACTTCGTCATCGTGATCAACGCCGACAAGGTCGCGCTCACGGGTCAGAAGCTCACGCAGAAGAAGGCCTACCGCCACTCGGGCTTCCCGGGCGGCCTCAAGTCCGTCACCTACGACGAACTCCTCGAGAAGAACCCTGTCCGCGCGGTCGAGAAGGCCATCCGCGGCATGCTGCCCAAGAACAGCCTCGGCGCGGCGCAGCTCAAGAAGCTCAAGGTGTACCGCGGCGCCGAGCACCCCCACGGTGCTCAGCAGCCCACGGCATACACCTTCGACCAGGTCGCCCAGTAAGCGCCGCCGGATAAGGACGAAACAGTGTCGAACATCGACTCCAGCAACTACAGCACCGAGACGCCGGCCGAGCAGTCGGCCGTCGCGACCGAGCGCCCCGTGCTCTCGGTCCCCGGCGCAGCCGTGGGCCGTCGCAAGCAGGCCATCGCCCGCGTGCGCCTCGTTCCCGGTTCGGGCACGATCACGGTCAACGGCCGCACGATCGAGGACTACTTCCCGAACAAGCTGCACCAGCAGCTGATCAACGACCCGTTCACGGTGCTCGAGCTCGCCGGCTCGTACGACGTGATCGCGCGCATCTCCGGCGGTGGCCCCTCGGGTCAGGCCGGCGCGCTGCGCCTGGGCATCGCCCGCGCGCTCAACGAGATCGACGCCGAGAACAACCGCCCGACCCTCAAGAAGGCCGGCTTCCTCTCGCGCGACGCTCGCGTCAAGGAGCGCAAGAAGGCCGGTCTCAAGAAGGCCCGCAAGGCGCCTCAGTACTCCAAGCGCTGAGTTCGATCCTCCGTATGCCTCTCTTTGGCACGGACGGGGTGCGGGGGCTGGCCAACGGCCTCCTCACCGCCGAACTCGCGCTGCACCTGGCCCAGGCGACCGCTGTCGTCCTGGGCCAGGGCCGTTCTGCGGAGGCGCGCAAAGCCGAGGGCCGTCGCCTCACGGCCGTCGTCGCCCGCGACCCGCGCGTCTCGGGAGAGTTCCTCTCGGCCGCGGTCGCCGCAGGATTGGCCTCCTCCGGTGTCGACGTTCTCGACGCCGGTGTCATCCCGACCCCGGCCACCGCGTTCCTCATCGCCGACCATGACGCCGACTTCGGTGTGATGGTGTCGGCCTCGCACAACCCGGCCCCCGACAACGGCATCAAGATCTTCGCCCGTGGCGGCACCAAGCTGCCCGACATCGTCGAGCAGCGCATCGAGAGCGCTCTCGAGTGGGACCGGCTGCAGCCCACCGGCGCCGGAGTGGGCCGCATCCGTCGCTTCGCGGACGCCGAGGACCGGTACGTCCTGCACCTGCTCGGGTCGCTGCCGCATCGGCTCGACGGCATCCACGTCGTCCTCGACTGCGCCCACGGTGCGGCCGCCGGTGTGTCTCCCGAGACGTTCAAGGACGCGGGCGCTCGGGTGACGGTCATCGGAGCCGAGCCCGACGGCCTGAACATCAACGACGGAGTGGGCTCGACGCACCTCGACGTGCTCGCCGAAGCCGTCGTCCGCCTGGGAGCCGACGTCGGCATCGCGCACGACGGCGACGCCGACCGCTGCCTGGCCGTGGACGCGCAGGGCAACGTGGTCGACGGCGACCAGATCATGGCGATCCTCGCGGTCGCGATGAAGGAGCGCGGCGCGCTGGCCGACGACACGCTCGTGGCGACGGTCATGAGCAACCTCGGACTCCATCGCGCGATGCAAGCCCACGGCATCCGGGTCCTGCAGACCGGCGTGGGCGACCGCTACGTTCTCGAAGCCATGAACGAGGGCGGCTACTCCCTCGGCGGCGAGCAGTCCGGGCACGTCATCATGAGCGAGTTCGCCACCACCGGCGACGGCCTGCTGACCGGTCTGCACCTCGTGGCCGAGATGGCCCGGCAGGACAAGACGCTGGCCGAGCTCGCCTCGATCATGACCGTCTATCCGCAGGTGCTCGTGAACGTGCGCGGTGTGGATCGCGAGGGCGTGGACGACGAGGGCGTGCAAGAAGCCGTCGCCGCGACGACGGCAGAGCTCGGCGACTCCGGTCGCGTGCTGCTGCGCGCCTCGGGCACGGAGCAGCTCGTGCGCGTGATGGTCGAGGCGGCCTCCGAAGAAGATGCCCGCGCACACGCGGAGCGTCTCGCCGAGGTCGTGCGCGAGCGTCTCGCGCTTTGACGCGCTGAAGGGGCGGGGGTGTGTCGAGCACCCCCGCCCCTTCGCTGTCCGCCGACGTCCGATCAGCGGGATGCCGCGGTCGTCAGTACTCGAGCGACTCGATGTAGCGGAGCAGGACGCCTTCGCGCAGCGCCCAGGGAGAGACCTCGAGCTCCTCGACGTCGAGGGCCTTCATCGCACGTTCGACGACGATCGCGGCGGCCACGATCTGGAACGTACGGTCGGCGGTGATGCCGGGGAGGGCCTCGCGCGCGTCGGCGGGGATGCGGGCGAGCCGGGGGATCCAGTCCTTCAGTTCCCGCCGCGGGAGGACCATCCGGTCGATGCCCGACCAGCCCGGGACGGGATAGCCCGCCAGCTTGGCGAGTGAGCGGATGGCCTTCGACGATCCGACCACGTGGTCGGGGCGCGGAAGCGCGGCGAAGCGTTCGGCGACGGGGGCGAGCACGGATGCCGCGTGCTGACGCAACGCATCGATCTCGTCGTCACCGGGAGGGTCGTGGGGGAGGAACTGCACGGTGGATCGTCCCGCTCCCAGCGGCACCGACTCGGCGAGATCGGGGAGCTCGTCGGCGCCGCCCGCGATCTCGAGGGAGCCGCCGCCGATGTCGAACAGCAGGATCTGGCCCGCCGACCACCCGAACCAGCGACGGACGGCGAGGTAGGTGAAGCGGGCTTCGGTCTCGCCGCCCAGGACTTGCAGAGGCTGTCCGAGCGCCTCCTCGATGAGGGCGATGACCTCGTCGCCGTTGGTCGCGTCGCGCACCGCCGAGGTCGCCGTGGCGAGGAGCTCGTCGACCCCCTCGGCTCGGGCGCGATCGCGCGCGGCGGTCACGGCATCCACCAGTCCCTGCACGCCCTCTGCGGAGATCGACCCGTCGGGCTGGAGGTACCGCATGAGTCGGAGCACGGAGCGGTGCGAGGTGGTGGCGGTCGGGCGCCCTCCTGCGCGAGCGTTCGCGACGAGCAGGTGGACGGTGTTCGAACCGATGTCGAGGACTCCCAGGCGCACGGTCCGAGCGTAGCGGCCGCCGTGCGACGGGCCGGGTCCGCGGGACAGAGCAGCGCCGCGGGTAGCATGAGCGGGTGTCCGCCGCCGAGACCGCAGCTCCTGCGCCGTCGCTGAGTCCCTACCGTCAGATCGATCGCGATGACTGGTCCCGCATGGCGGGCGGGCTGGAACAGCCCCTGACCGAGAACGAGATCGTGCAGCTGCGCGGCATCGGCGACCGGCTCGACCCCCGCGAGGTCGCCGAGGTCTACCTGCCGCTGAGTCGTCTGCTGAGCCTCTACGCCCGGGCGACGCGCCGACTCGGAGCCGACACGAGCAGCTTCCTGGGGGAGCCGGATGCCACCACCCCCTTCGTCATCGGAGTCGCCGGATCCGTGGCGGTGGGCAAGTCGACGATCGCGCGCCTGTTGCGCGAGCTGATGAGTCGCTGGCCCGACACCCCGCGGGTGGAGCTGGTCACCACCGACGGCTTCCTGTACCCCAATGCCGAACTCGAGCGGCGCGGTCTGATGGACCGCAAAGGCTTCCCCGAGTCGTACGACCGTCGCGCGCTCGTGGAGTTCCTCAGCGAGGTGAAGTCGGGTGCCGAAGAGGCGCGGGCTCCCTTCTACTCCCACGTGCGGTACGACATCATGCCCGACGCGCACGTCACGGTGCACCGGCCCGATGTGGTCATCGTCGAGGGGTTGAACGTGCTGCAGCCGCCGCCCTCGCCGAACGAGGTGGCGGTCAGCGACCTGTTCGACTTCTCGATCTACGTCGACGCGGACGCCGCACACATCGAGCGCTGGTACGTGGACCGATTCCTCGCCCTGCGCGACAACGCCTTCACCAATCCGACCTCGTTCTTCAAGGTCTTCGCCGATATCAGCGACGAAGAGGCCGTCGAGCGTGCGCTCGGGTACTGGCGCGAGATCAACCTGCCCAACCTGGAAGAGAACGTGCTGCCCACGCGCCACCGCGCGAAGCTCGTGCTGCAGAAGGGCGCGGACCACACCGTCGAGACGGTGCTGCTGCGCAAGCTGTGAGGGCTCGCCCCCGCGCCGCGCGCCGCGGGGCGCTGCGGAGGGGTTTGCCCAGCCCCGCCACGTAGACTCGAACCCATGTGCGGAATCATCGGTTACGTGGGTCCTCGGCAGAGCCAGGACATCCTTCTGGCGGGTCTGTCGCGTCTGGAGTACCGGGGGTACGACTCCGCCGGCATCGCCGTGATCGACGGCGACGGGCAGCTCGATATGCGCAAGCGCGCGGGGAAGCTGGCCGTTCTGCGTGACGACCTCGAGTCCACGCCCATGCCGAACGGCACCACCGGCATCGGTCACACCCGCTGGGCGACGCACGGCGGTCCCACCGATGCCAACGCCCACCCGCACCTGGCCGACGACGACAAGCTCGCCGTCATCCACAACGGCATCATCGAGAACTTCGCCGAGCTCAAGAGCGAGCTCGTCGGCGACGGTTTCGCGTTCCGCAGCGAGACCGACACCGAGGTCGCCGCGGTCATGATCGGCCGCGAGTACGCGCGCACCAAGGATCTGGTGCAGGCCTTCCGCTCGGTCGTCTCGCGCCTCGAGGGGGCCTACACGCTCCTCGCCATGCACGAGGACCACCCGGGCCTGGTCGTCGGAGCGCGCCGTAACTCGCCGCTGGTGATCGGCCTCGGCGAGGGGGAGAACTTCCTCGGCTCCGACGTCGCCGCCTTCGTCGAGCACACGCGCAACGCGCTGGCGATCGGTCAGGACGAGATCGTCGCCATCACCCCCGAGGGCGTCGAGGTCACCGACTTCTCGGGCGCCCCCGTCGAGGTCGAGGCCTTCGAGGTCACCTGGGACGCCTCGGCCGCCGAGAAGGGCGGTTGGTCGTCGTTCATGGCCAAAGAGGTCTCGGAGGAGCCCGAGGCCGTCGCGAACACCCTCCGTGGCCGCATCCACGAGGGCCGCGTCGAGATCCCCGAGCTCGATGGGCTCGACGACTTCCTCGCCGACATCGACCGCATCCTCGTCATCGCGTGCGGCACGGCCGCGTACGCGGGCATGGTCGGCAAGTACGCCCTCGAGACCTGGACCCGCGTCCCGGTCGACGTCGAGCTGGCGCACGAGTTCCGCTACCGCGACCCGGTGCTCACCCCCCGCACGCTGGTCGTGTCGATCAGCCAGTCGGGCGAGACCATGGACACGCTCATGGCCGTCAAGTACGCCCGTTCGCGCGGCGCGAAGACGCTGTCGATCTGCAACACCCAGGGGGCGACGATCCCGCGCGAGTCCGACGCGATCGTCTACACGCACGCCGGCCCCGAGGTCGCCGTCGCCTCGACGAAGGCGTTCGTCGCGCAGATCACCGCGCTGTACCTGCTGGCGCTGCACGTGGGCCGTGTGCGCGGCGCAGTCGACCCCATGGCCGCCGTCGAGGCCGTCACCGAGCTCGAGGCCGTGCCGGGCAAGATCGCCCGCGTGCTCGAGACGGAGCAGGGCCGCATCGAGCAGCTCGCGCACTGGATGGCCGACACCCGTTCCGTGCTGTTCCTCGGTCGCAACGTCGGGTACCCGATCGCGCTCGAGGGCGCGCTCAAGCTCAAGGAGCTGGCGTACATCCACGCCGAAGGCTTCGCCGCCGGCGAGCTCAAGCACGGCCCCATCGCGCTGATCGAACCCGGCCAGCCGGTCTTCGTCGTCGTCCCCAGCCCCCGCGGCTCGGGCGAGATGCACAAGAAGGTCGTCTCGAACATCGAAGAGATCCGCGCCCGCGGCGCCCGCGTCATCGCGATCGCCGAAGAGGGTGACGTCGCCGTGCTCCCCGCCGCCGACGAGGTGCTGCGCATCCCGCTGGCTGCACCGCTCTTCGAGCCGCTCCTGGCCGTCGTGCCGCTGCACATCTTCGCGATGGGGCTGGCCGAGGCCAAGGGCCTCGACGTCGACCAGCCGCGCAACCTCGCCAAGTCGGTGACCGTCGAGTAGACACCGCATCGAAGGGGCCGGATGCCGTGGCATCCGGCCCCTTCGTCGTCTCGGTGTCGGCGGGCACCGGCAGAATAAGAGGGATGTCAGGAGGGGAGCGCGCATGATCGTCGGTATCGGCGTCGACCTCGTCGACGTCCCGCGGTTCGAGGAGCATCTGCGGCGTACCCCTCGGCTGCTTGCTCGCCTGTTCTCGACGACCGAGCGCACGTTGAAGCCGCGATCCCTTGCAGCGCGCTATGCGGCCAAAGAAGCCCTGATCAAAGCGCTCGGCGGTTCCGAGGGTGTGCACTGGACCGACATCGAGATCACCTCGGAGGCGTCGGGCCGGCCGGTCTTCTCGCTCAGCGGCGAGACGGCCATCACGGTCGCCCGTCGCGGTATCACGGCCGTGCACCTGTCGCTGTCGCACGACGCGGGCCTCGCGACGGCGTACGTCGTCGCCGAGTCCCTTCCGGGCGCCGAGGTGCCGGCATCCGAGATCCCGCCCCGCCGAGAGGACGACGCATGACGATGGCTCCGGGAGTGCTGCGCGAAGCGACGATCGACGTCGACGCGATCACCGAGAACGTGCGTCACCTGCGCGCGCTGACCGGGTCGGAGATCATCGCGGTCGTCAAGGCCGGGGGATACGGGCACGGGGCGCAGCGCGCGGCCGCCGCGGCGCTTCGCGGGGGAGCCACGCGCATCGGCGTGTCCGACATCGACGAAGCGCTGGCCCTGCGCCGCGCCGGCATCACCGCTCCGCTCTTCGCCTGGCTCCACGCGCCGGGCGCGTCGTTCGTCGAGGCCGTGCGCGAAGAGATCGAGCTCGGCATCTCCGACATCGATCAGCTCCTGCGCGCGGGCGAGGCCGCCCACGGCGAGCGGCCCGTCGCCGTGCACCTGAAGATCGAGACCGGGCTGTCGCGTAACGGCATCGCCCCCGCCGACTGGCGCACGGTGTTCTCCGAGGCGGCGCGTCTCGAACGCATCGGCCGACTGCGGGTGGTCGGGCTGTTCTCGCACCTGTCGAACACGAGCGAGGCCGACGACCGTGCCGCTCTCGCGCGGTTCGAAGAGGGAGTGATGCTCGCGGCCTCCGTGGGCCTGACTCCGCCGCTGCGGCACATCGCGGCCACGAACGCGGCGATCGCGCTGCCCGAGGCCCGGCTCGGCTGCGTGCGGATCGGCATCGGTCTCTACGGCATCTCGCCCTTCGGCGACCGCTCGTCCGCTGATCTGGGCCTGCGCCCGGCGATGACCCTGCGCGGCGCGGTGGCGGCCGTCCGGCGTGTCCCGGCGGGCACGGGGGTGTCGTACGGGTACGACTACCGCACCGACCGCGAGACGACGCTCGCGCTGATTCCCCTCGGCTACGCCGACGGTGTGCCGCGGCAGGCGTCGGGTCGGGGGCCCGTCTCGATCAACGGCCGTCGGTTCCACGTCGCCGGACGCATCGCGATGGATCAGTTCGTCGTCGACGTGGGCGACCACCCGGTCGCGGTGGGCGACGAAGCCGTGCTCTTCGGCGACCCGACTCTGGGCGTGCCGTCGGCGCGGGACTGGGCGGATGCCGCCGACACCATCGACTACGAGATCGTCACGCGCGTGGGTGCGCGCGTGCCCCGACGGGAGGTGCGCGCGTGAGCGTTCCCGACGACCTGCTCGGCGAGCGGCTCATCGAGGGTCCCGGCGACATGGAGGAGCTGGGCCGGCAGATCGGCCGCTCACTCGCACCGGGTGACGTGGTCGTGCTGACCGGTCCCCTGGGCGCCGGCAAGACGACCCTGACCCGAGGGATCGGCGAGGGTCTCGGCATCCGGGGTCCCGTTCAGAGCCCGACCTTCGTCATCGCCCGCACCCATCCCTCGCTCGTCGGGGGGACGCCGCTCGTGCACGTCGACGCGTACCGTCTCGGGGCCGCGGTCGAGCTCGACGACCTCGACATCGACGTCGCGGGCTCCGCGGTGATCGTCGAGTGGGGTCGCGGTATCGCCGACGACCTCGCCGACACGTGGTGGGAGATCGAGATCGACCGCCAGGTCGGGGGACGCGGGGTCGACAACGCCTGCGGCGAGATCGCGGTGCACACGGTCGAGCTCGACGCCGACGCTCCACGCAGGGTCACGATCTCGCGTCGCCCCTGAAACCCGCGCGACGCGCGAGAGGAGCGCGGGGACGTTCGCCGTGCACGCGGAACGCGGGAACGCGGTCCGCGGCCCACACCTCGCGGAGCGCGCGCAGGGTCTCGACCGGCTGCTCGACGTGGGCGAAGTGCCCGCTGTCGTCGAGGACGCGATCGTCGAAGTCGCGCATGAGGCGCTCCCACTCGCGGGCGTCGCGCTCGGCGACGAAGACGTCGTGCTCACCTCGCACGGAGCGCACCGGGCACACGATGCGACGCCACACGCCGTCGTCGTGCGCGCGCGAGAGGTGGGCCGCGGACAAGAACGCCGAGGGGCGGATCTCGTCGGCGAGGTCGTCCGTCACGGATCGGTCGATGTTCTGCGGATGCCGGAACAGCGGACGCGCCAATCGGCGCAGCGCTCCCGTGCGGCGCAGCAGGCGCAGCAGCGGCGAAGCCAGGGGTCCGAGGCCGCGCAGAACCTTCATCGCGACGACCATCCCCGCCAGCCATGGCAGCCGCGGAGCATTGCGCAGGGGGTGACGAGCGATGGCGCGCGCGCCGGCGCCGCTGGGCGAGATCACCCCGACGGCGACGGTCTCGCGGGGGAACCGCGCGGCGATGTCGAGGGCGATCACACCGCCGAGGGAATGTCCGACGACGCGCCAACGCGGGTAACCGAGAGCGCGGGCCACGGCGGCGACCGACACGGCGATCTCGGCCGGTTCCGGCACGGGCCCCGGCGTCTCGCCCCAGCCCGGCAGATCGATCGCGACGACGTCCGACAGGGGGAGGCGTACGCCGTCGGACGCCGCGATCAGGGGGCCCCAGGTGCGCCACGACCCCGCCGCGCCGTGCAGCAGGATGGTCGCCACGGGGCTTCCCGACCGCCGACCCGCGTGCACGACCAGCGGCCCCGCCCCGGTGGGGACGACCACGCGGCGCAGGTCGAGGTCGGCGGCATCCATGCCCTGTGTTCGGAGCGGAGAAGAGGTCGGATGCCGCGCGGGAGCGGCCGGATACCCTGGAAGCGTGATTCTCGGCATCGACACGTCCCTCGGCACCGCCGTCGCCGCGATCGCCCGCGACGGGGAGGTGCTCGCTGACGCGCACAGCTCCAACCCGCTCGGCCACGCCGAGGTGATCGGCGACCTGCTGCGCCGGGTCACGCTCGATGCGCCCGCGCCCGAGCACGTTGCGATCGGCATGGGTCCCGGACCCTTCACCGGGTTGCGTGTGGGCATCGCCACGGCGCGCGTGTACGCCCTCGGGCGCGGCATACCGGTCGTCCCGGTGCCGAGCCACGACGGCATCGCCCTCGGGCTGCTCCTGTCCGACGCGCTCACGGGGACCGACACCGGTCGCTTCGCCGTCGTGACCGACGCCCGGCGCAAAGAATTCGCCTACAGCGTGTACGACGGCATCGACGACGACGGACTCCCCGTGCGGGTGTCGGACGCGCAGCTGAGCCCTCGCGACGACCTCGACGCCCGGCTCGACGCCGCGGGCGCCCGTCGCTACGACGCCACGACCGTCTCGGCCGCGATGATCGCGCTCGCCGCGGCCCGGGCCCTCGACGCCGGGCGAACCCTCGCCGGCCCCGAGCCGCTGTACCTGCGCAGCCCCGACGTCGTCGCCGCGCACGCACCGAAGCGGGTGAGCTGATGGCGACGCGGCCCGCGACCGTCGCCGACCTCGACGGCATCATGGCGCTCGAGCACGCCTCGTTCCCGACCGATGCGTGGAGCCCCGCGATGATGCGCGAAGAGCTCGCCTCACCGCACGGGTGGTACGTCGTCGTCGAAGAGGCGGGGCGGCTGGTCGGCTACGCGGGTCTTCGCGCGGTGCGCGGGGCTCGGGATGCCGACATCCAGACCATCACCATCTCCGAGGCCGCGCGCGGTCGGGGACGCGGCCGCGCCCTGCTGACGGCCCTCTTGGACGAGGCCGCGCGCCGCCAGGTGCACGACGTGTTCCTCGAGGTGCGCGCCGACAACCCCGTCGCCCAGAAGCTGTACCTCTCCGAGGGCTTCGTCGAGGTCGGCCGCCGCCCCCGGTACTACCAGCCTGACGATGTCGACGCGATCGTCATGCAGCTCGACCTGCGCGGCTGGGCCGACCGGCGCACGGAGGCGGCGAGCATCCCGGCATCCGGCCCCGCAGAATCGGACCGTCCCCACGGAATCGGACCGGCGGCGCCGGAAGATCCGAATCCACTGCCCTCGTCCGGATCCGCGACACCCACCACCACCGGAAAGGGCTGGTGCTGATGAACGCGCCCCTCGTACTCGGCATCGAGACCAGCTGCGACGAGACCGGCATCGGCATCGTCCGCGGCCGACAACTGCTCAGCAACACCATCGCCTCCAGCATGGACGAGCACGCCCGCTACGGCGGCGTGGTCCCCGAGGTCGCCGCGCGCGCACACCTCGAGGCGCTGCAGCCGTCGATCGACGCGGCGCTCGCCGAGGCCGGGGTCACCCTCGCCGACCTCGACGCCGTGGCCGTGACGAGCGGCCCCGGCCTGGCCGGCGCGCTGATGGTGGGGGTGGGCGCCGCGAAAGGGCTCGCAGTCGCCCTCGACAAGCCGCTCTACGCCGTCAACCACCTGGTCGGCCACATCGCCGCCGACATCCTCGACGCCGACGCGGGGGAGCTCGAGTACCCCACCGTCGCCCTCCTGGTCAGTGGCGGACACACCTCGCTCCTGCTGGTGCGCGACCTGACCAGCGACGTCGAGCTGCTCGGCGAGACGATGGACGACGCGGCGGGCGAGGCCTTCGACAAGGTCGCCCGGCTGCTGAAGCTCCCGTACCCCGGCGGCCCCGAGATCGACCGGGCCGCTGCCGACGGCGACCCCACCGCGATCCGCTTCCCGCGCGGGCTGTCCCGGGCCTCCGACATGGCATCCCACCGCTACGACTTCTCGTTCTCGGGCCTGAAGACGGCCGTGGCGCGCTGGGTCGAGCAGCACGAGGCCACGGGCGAGCCGGTGCCGGTCGCCGACGTCGCCGCGTCGTTCCGGGAGGCCGTCGTCGACGTGCTCGTGACCAAGGCCCTCGACGCGTGCGCGCGCCACGGCGTTCCGCGACTGCTGCTCGGCGGCGGCGTGATCGCCAACAAGCGTCTGCGCGATGTCGCCCTCGAGCGGGCCGCGGCCGCGGGCGTGGCGGTACGCATCCCGCCGTTGCGCCTGTGCACCGACAACGGTGCCATGATCGCCGCTCTCGCCGCCGAGCTCATCGCGTCGGGACGCCGCCCCTCGACCCTCGCCTTCGGGGCGGATTCGACCCTCCCCGTCACCGAGATCCAGGTGGCGGAGGATCCGGATGCCGATACCCCGGTCCCGCGCGCGGGGACGACGCCGTGACCGACGCGCAGCCCCCCACCCGGCGCGCGCGCACAGACGACGGCGGCCCCGCCGTCGGTCTTCCTCCGGTGCCGCCCCTGCCCGACGACGTCCGGGCCGCGGGCTCGGAGGTGACGACGCCGGAGGTCGACGACGACGCGGACGGGCGTCTTCCGACCGCCCAGCTCGAGATGGCGGCGTTCGGCGATCACCTGATCCCGTACGCGCCGCCCGTCCCGCCGAAGCCGCCGTCCGTCGCCCCCTGGGCGCTCGGGGTGGCGATCATCGCGCTCGCGGCCGCGTTGTTCACCGGCTGGCTTCTCCCGATCGGGGCGGTCGGCGCGGTCCTCGCCATCGTCTCGCTCCGGCGGGCGCATGACAGCCGCCGGGTCGCCGTCTGGGCGCTCGCGCTCGCCGTGCTCTCGGTCGTTTTCAGCGCGGGCTGGTTGATCTGGGGCTTCTCGCAGCTCTCCGTCGGGTGATCGGTCTCGTCAGACGCGGTCGGCCAGCAGCGCGAGGCGCTTCGACCCCACGCGCGTGAGGAGGAGGGTGGCCGAGGCGTCGCCGCGCAGCGACAGCTTCTTGCGCAGCACGGCAGGGTCGACGTCGACGCCGCGCTTCTTGATCTCCAACGTCCCGATCCCTCGTGCGCGCAACGCCTGGGTGAGCTTCTTCGGGTCGGTGGGGAGTTGCTCGCGCACGCGGAACGACGAGACGAACGGGCTCGTCAACGCGGTGTCCGAGGTGAGGTAGGCGATCCCGGGCGCGAGCATGCCGGCATCCAGGGCTCGTCCGACCTCGCCGATGAGTCGCGCGCGGATCACGGCGCCGTCGGGCTCGTGCACGAACTCACCCAGGCCGCGTTCCTCGACATCGGGGCTGTCGGACGGGGCGGTGAGCTCCCAGGCGTCGTTCCCGCGCACGACGAGCGCGGCGCGGCGGACGCCCTCGCGGGCGAGGGCGCCGGCCCACAGCACGAGCTCGATGGTCGATCCGTCGGCGCTGATCCACTGCGCCTCGAGGTCGTCGGGAATCTGCGTCCTGTCGAAGCCGGGACCGAGCTTCACGCCGCCCGGCCTCGTCTTCAGCAGCGCGAAGACCCACTCGAGTGCGGGCGACCACTCGGCCGACGACACCTGACGCGTCTCGGAATGACCCGCCGTGCGTCGCGCGGGATCCAGCCACACGGCATCCGCTCCGCTCAGGTCCACGTCTTCGGCGCGGGCATGCTGCACGGTCGCCGAGGGCCCGAAGGGGGCGAGGTTGTACGCGGCGATCGCGGCGGTCACCTCGTCGGCATCGACGGCGTGGACCCGGATGCCGAGACCCGCCATCCCGAGGGCGTCACCGCCGATGCCGCACCCGAGGTCGGCCACGTTGTCGATCCCCGCGGCGCGGAAGCGGCCGGCGTGACGCGCGGCGATCGGAAGGCGCGTGGCCTGCTCGAGGCCGGCACGCGTGAAGAGCATGCGCTCGGCGAAAGGACCGAACTTGGCGGCCGCCCGCACGCGCAGGCGGGCCTGGCCGACGACGGCCGAGACGAGATCGGGGGAGTGACCGGCGGCGCGCAACCGCGAGACCGTCCGGGCGACATCCTCCGTCGATTCGAGGACGCCCACCTCGTCGAGCAGGCGCAGGCCGTCGGGCGTGAGCAGGGCGGTCAGCTCGGTGATGTCCACCGATTCAGCCTAGGCGGGGTTCATGTTGGCACTCGCGTTGCGTGAGTGCCAACGCTTCCCTACACTCGGATTAGCACTCTCCCCGCGTGAGTGCTGACAAGTCTTCTGTAACGAGAAAGAAGAGGTAGACCGTGTCGGTTTCCATCAAGCCGCTCGAGGACCGCATCGTCATCAAGCAGGTCGAGGCTGAGCAGACCACCGCGAGTGGTCTCGTCATCCCCGACACCGCCAAAGAGAAGCCGCAGGAGGGCGAAGTCGTCGCCGTCGGCCCCGGCCGCATCGACGACAACGGCAACCGTGTCCCCCTCGACGTCGCCGTTGGCGACCGCGTGCTCTACAGCAAGTACGGCGGCACCGAGGTCAAGTTCGGCGCCGACGAGTACCTCGTGCTCTCGGCTCGCGACGTCCTGGCGGTCGTCGTCCGCTGATCGAGTGAGATCGTTCGAAGGCCCCGGATGCCACGGCATCCGGGGCCTTCGTCGTACCCGCCGCCCGCGCCGATCGATCTGGCAGGAAAGGCGCGATCGTCGGCGGTCCCGTGCGCGAAGGGAGCCCTAGGCTGAGTCGGTGACCCCTGCTCCTTCCGCTCCGACCGGCGGGAGCACCCGCGGGGCGTTGTACGCCCTCGGCGCGTACCTGCTCTGGGGCGTCCTGCCCATCTACTTCCTGCAGCTCAAGCCCACCGGCCCGTTCGAGGTCGTGGCGTGGCGCATCATCCTCGCCTTCGTCTTCTGCCTGCTGCTGTTGACGGTGCTGCGCATGTGGCGACCGTTCCTCGCGATCGTGCGCCAGCCGCGGCTCATGGGACTCACCGCCCTGGCGGGCGTGCTCATCTACATCAACTGGCAGACCTACCTGTACGGCGCTCTCACCAACCACGTCATCGAGACGAGCCTCGGCTATTTCATCAACCCGATCGTGACGGTGCTGCTCGGGGTCATCGTGCTGCGCGAGCGGCTGCGCATCGTGCCGTGGATCGCCATCGGTCTCGCCGTCGTCGCGGTGGCCGTGATCGTCATCGGCTACGGGGCGTTCCCCTGGATCGCGCTGACCCTGGCGTTCTCGTTCGGTTTCTACGGTCTCGTGAAGAAGCAGATCGGACCGGCCGTGGATGCCGTCAGCGGGCTGACCCTCGAATCGCTGTGGCTCCTCCCGGTCGCCGCCATCCAGCTCGCGTTCGTCGCCAACCTCACCGGTATCACCCTCGGCACGGCGGGAACACTGCATACCGTGCTGCTTCTGCTCGCGGGAGCCGTCACTGCCGTACCGCTCCTGCTCTTCGCCTCGGGGGCGCGACGCGTGCCGCTCACCGTGATCGGCCTGCTGCAGTTCGTCGCACCGATCATCCAATTCGCGATCGGTGTGTGGGTTCTGCACGAACCGATGACTCTCGAGCGCTGGATCGGTTTCGCGTTGGTCTGGGTGGCTCTGTCGATCCTGACCGTCGATTCCCTCGTCTCGACGCGGCGCCGCAGCGCGGTCGTCGACGACGTCACCGAGCCGGTCTGATCCCGACCGTTCGGGGCTAGCGTCCCCCGTTCGGCCGACAGACGTTCTCGTCCGGTTCTGCCACAGTGGAAGAGAACTCGATGGGGAGTTTCGGGTAAGGGTTTTTGCGGAAAGGGCTCCGTTTTCGCGAAACGTCTCTCGTATCGCGGCCTTTTTGACACCGGGTCAATGAATCCGCTGAACCGTTATGGGGCCGTGACCGCATCGACGCACATCGTTAACGAACGGCAACACGCGGAAAATGCGCAGCGGATTAGGTTTAGGACACCAGGTGACCCGATGGGTCTCCCAACGTTCATTCACAGCAAGGAGCACTATGAACGTCTTCCCGCGCACGCGCAGCGCCCGCATCCTCGGCGGTATCGCCCTGGTCGGCGCTAGCGCTCTCGTCCTCGCCGGTTGCGCCGGCGGCGGCAACGACGCCGCTGCACCCACCGCATCCTCCGGAGGCGGCGCCACCTCCGAGGCGGATGGCACCTTCCACGTCGGCACCATCCTCCCCGCGACGGGTAACCTCGCCTTCCTCGGACCGCCCGAGGTCGCGGGTGTCAAGCTCGCCATCAAGGACATCGAGGCCGCCGGTGACGCGTTCCCCTTCACGACGGAGCTGACCGAGCGGGACTCGGGCGACACCACCACCGACATCGCCACCCAGTCCGCGACCGAGCTCGTCGACGCCGGAGCGGACGTCGTCATCGGCGCCGCGTCGTCGGGCGTGTCGTTCACGTTCATCGACCAGCTGGTGAACGCGGGAATCGTGCAGATCTCGCCCGCCAACACCTCGCCCGACTTCACCACGTACGCCGACAACGGCTACTACTGGCGTACGGCGCCCTCGGACGTCCTCCAGGGTCGCGTGCTCGGCAACCTGATGGTCGGTGACGGTGCCGCCAACGTGGGCATCATCTACATCAACGACCCCTACGGCATCGGCCTGAAGGACAACGCGACGACGGCCATCGAGGCCGCCGGCGGCGAAGTCTCCGTCGCGGTTCCCTACAACCCGGGTGACACGGTGTTCACCTCGCAGGTCGACCAGCTGCTCGCGGCGAAGCCCGACGCCGTCGCGGTCATCGCCTTCGAAGAGACCTCGTCGATCATCCCGCAGCTCGTCAGCACCCAGGGCTACCCGGCCTCGAAGGTCTACTTCGTCGACGGCAACCTCTCGAACTCGTACGAGTTCCCCGCCGGCACCCTCCAGGGCGCCAAGGGCACGCTGCCGGGCAACCCCGCCGACACGACCTTCCAGTCGCGTCTCAAGGAGGTCGACCCCTCGCTGACCGACTTCAGCTACGCGCCGGAGTCGTACGACGCCGTCATCCTGCCCGCCCTCGCGGCGGCGCAGGCCAAGAGCGACTCGGGTACCGCGATCCGCGACAACCTCCAGTCGGTTTCGGAAGGCGGCGAGAAGTGCACCACGTTCGCTGACTGCCTCGCGCTGATCAACGAGGGCAAGGACATCGACTACGACGGTGTCTCGGGCCCGATCACGTTCGACGGCAACGGCGACCCGACCGAGGCATACATCGGTATCTACCAGTACGGTGCGGACAACAAGTACACGCTGCTGAACACGGAGTTCGGTTCGCTCAACGAGTGACCTGACACCCACGCGAAGGGCCCGGATCTGCGGATCTGGGCCCTTCTGCGTTCCCCGGCGCGTGATCAGTCCGACGGGATCAGCCCGCACGCCTGGGCGGTGAGCGTCAGGAGCGTGTCGCCGAGTGCGTCCGGCCGCTTCAGAGGAACGACGATCTCTCGGCCGTCGACGCGCGCGACGAGATCGAACAGCGTGCCCACTTTGTCCTCCGCGATGGCGTGGGCGTCGCAACGTTGAGGGACCAGGGTGACATCGATGGTCGTCGACGGATCTCCGGCCGCGACCGTCACTCCCAGTGGAGCCTCCGCCCCCGTGTCGAAACGCAGCAGCACCGTGCCACGGAGAGCGACCAGTTCGACCGAGCCCTCTCCGTGCGGAGCAGGGTCGACGTTGAGACGCAGGGAGATCGCGCCGTTCGTCCCGGCGACCGCCTGTGAGGCGGTCACCTGGACGACGGAGAGCAGGTCGTCCTCGTCGCACGCGAGGGCGCCGGCCCGACCGAGAACGTCGAGCGCGTCGGTCACAGCAGCCGTGGTCGCGTCGCCGTCGACCGTGAGGTGGGCGTAGGCGGCGCCGGAACCTGCGGTGCAGCGTGGGTCGGGGAGCAGGACAGGAAGGTCCGTCGTACGTCCCGCTTCCAGAACCACCGGACGCGCGGCGCTCCAATCAGCCGGGCCGGCCAGGACGGGGGAAGCGAGGAAAGCCGCCGTGATCGTCGCGCGCGAGGGGGAGGCATTGGTGACGCGGAGCTGAATGCGGCCGGCGGCGATGTCGCCGCGCTGCTGCACGAGTTCGACGCGGAGGATCGGCGGCGACGGAGGAGAGATACCCGAACATGCCGCGAGTGCGACACCCACCAGAGTGAGTGCCGCACTCGCGGCATGCCGGCGTGGTCTCAGGCCTCGGGCTCCGCTCGGTCGCGCTTGGCGTCCTCGTCGGCCGCGAGGGTGCCGAGGTACAGCTCGATGACACGGGGGTCGGTGAGCAGCTCGCGCCCGGTGCCGGTGTACGCGTCCTTGCCCTGGTCGAGGACGTACGCGCGGTGGCAGATCTGCAGGCAGCGGCGGGCGTTCTGCTCGACCATGATGATGGTCACGCCGGCGCGGTTGATCTCGGCCACGCGCAGGAACGTCTCGTCCTGGCGGACGGGGGAGAGGCCGGCGGACGGCTCGTCGAGCAGGAGCACCGACGGGTCCATCATGAGCGCACGGCCCATGGCGACCATCTGTCGCTCGCCGCCCGACAACGACCCGGCCCGCTGGCGGCGGCGCTTGCCGAGCTCGGGGAACAGCCCCGTGACGAATTCGAAGCGCTCGTCGAACACCTTGGGACGCTGGAAGAGCCCCATCTGCAGGTTCTCTTCGATCGACAGGCTCGGGAACACGTTGTTGTTCTGCGGCACCATGCCGACGCCCTTGCCGACGAGCTTGTCGGCCTTGAGCGAGGTGATGTCTTCACCGTTCAGCAGCACGGCGCCGCCGCGGATCTTCACCTGGCCGAAGATGGCCTTCAGCAGGGTCGACTTGCCGGCGCCGTTCGGGCCGATGATGCCGATCAGGTCACCCTGGTAGGCGTCGACCGTGCACCCGTTGAGGATGTTGACCCCGGGCAGGTACCCGGCGACGAGGTCGTCGGTGCGCAGCACCGGGGTGCGCGTGGCGGTGGCGGTGTCGGACATCAGAGCTTCCCGTCCTTCTCGTCGGCGATGAGCTCCGCTTCCGCCTCGGCGGCGGCCTCGGCCTGGATGGTCTCGAGCTGCGAGGTGGTCATATCGCCGAGGTCGGTGTCGTGGTGCGCGCCGAGATAGGCGTCGATCACGGCCTGGTCGCTCATGACGGTCTCGGGCGGCCCCTCGGCCACCACGCGCCCCTCGGCCATGACGACGACCCAGTCGGAGATGTGGCGCACCATGTGCATGTCGTGCTCGACGAACAGCACGCTCATGCCCTCCTTCTTCAGGTCGAGGATGTGCCCGAGCAGGCTCTGCGTGAGCGCCGGGTTCACGCCGGCCATCGGCTCGTCGAGCATGACGAGCTTCGGGTCGCTCATGAGGGCGCGTGCCATTTCGAGGAGCTTGCGCTGGCCGCCCGAGAGCGAGGCCGCGAAGTCCTCGCGCTTGGCATCGAGCTTGAACCGGCGCAGCAGGTCGTCGGCGCGCTCGGTGTTCGACTTCTCCTGACCGCGCCACGTCCCGGGGATCAGGGCGCGGAAGATGTTCTCGCCCTTCTGTCCACGGGCGCCGAGCAACATGTTCTGCAGCACCGTGAGGCGGCCGAGCGACTTGGTGAGCTGGAACGTGCGCACCATTCCCTTACGGGAAACTTTGAACGCAGGGACGTTGGCGAGGTTGGAACCCTCGAAGCTCCACCGGCCCGTGTTGGGCTTGTCGAAGCCCGTGAGCAGGTTGAACAGCGTGGTCTTGCCCGCACCATTGGGGCCGATGAGAGCCGTGATCTGCCCTCGCGGGATCTCGAGGTGCTCCACATCGACGGCCTTCAAACCGCCGAACTGACGGGTGACCCCGTCGGCGACGACGATCGGGTCGACCTTGGCGCACCCGGGTCGAACCTCTCCCTGAACGAGGGGATGGGTGACGGTCGTGTCAGACATTGAACGACAGCTCCTTCTTGTTGCCGAAGATGCCCTGCGGTCGGAAGATCACCAGGAGCATCAGTCCGATGCCGACGAGGATGAAGCGCACCTGTCCGGTCTGCGTGCTGGACATGAAGCCCAGGATGCCGACGTCGCGCAGTCCCACGATGATGCCGTTCGAGAGCGACAGCAGCACCCAGAAGAGCATCGATCCCACGATGGGTCCGAGGAGGGTGGCGGCGCCGCCGAGCAGAAGCGCCGTCCAGATGAAGAAGGTCAGCGCGGTGCCGTAGTTACCGGGCTGCACCGCTCGAGGCAGGATGAAGACCACGCCCGCGAGACCGCCCATGACTCCACCGAGCACGAGCGCCTGCATCTTGTAGGAGTACACGTTCTTGCCGAGGCTGCGCACGGCGTCCTCGTCCTCGCGGATGCCCTTGACGACACGACCCCACGGGCTGCGCATCAGCAGGAAGACGAGGATCGTCGCGATGATGACCAGCCCCCATCCGAAGACGCGCACCCACCAGTCGTTGGCCGAGTAGGTCCACGGCCCGATGCCGTAGGTGCCCGCGGGGAGCGGGTTGATCGCCTGGAACTCGCGGTTGTAGCCGTTCAGGCCCTGCGAGCCGCCGGTGACGCTGGTGAGGCCGACCGTGGAGACCACGTACCGCACGATCTCGGCGGCGGCGATCGTGACGATCGCGAGGTAGTCCGCGCGCAGGCGCAGCGTCGGGATGCCGAGGAGGAACGCGAAGAGCACCGAGGCGAGGATCGCCAGGAGGATCGCGAGCCAGACGGGAGCCGAGAACGACAGCGTCGCGATGGCGAAGGCGTAGGCGCCGACGGCCATGAAGCCCGCCTGACCGAAGTTGAGCAGACCCGCGTACCCGAAGTGCACGCTGAGGCCGATGGCGGCGAGGGCGTAGGCCGCAGTGGTGGGGCTGATGAGCTCGCCCGCGGCGTTGTTGAAGATCGAAAGCCAGTCCATGTCGTCTTTCCTCAGCCGATCCGCTCTTTACGACCGAGCACACCTTGCGGCCGGAACAGCAGCACGCCGATGAGCACGATCAGGGCCACCGCGTACCGCAGGTCGGGTGGGATGACGATGGTGGACAGTTCCGTGATGATGCCGATGATCAGCGAGCCCACGAGGGCGCCGAACGCACTCCCGAGTCCACCGAGGGTCACCGCGGCGAAGAGCAGCAGCAGGATCGCGAAGCCCATGTCCCAGGTCACACCGCGGTAGAGGCCGTACAGGACCCCGGACAGGCCGGTGAGAGCGCCCGCCAGCACCCAGACGATGCGGATGACGCGGTCGACGTTGATGCCGGACGCGGCGGCGAGCGACGCGTTGTCGCTGACGGCGCGGGTGGCCTTGCCGATCCGGGTACGGGTGAGGAAGTAGGCCACCGCGCCGAGCATGACGACGCTGATGCCCATGCTGATGATGGAGGTCAGGGTGACCGTCACCGGACCGATCGTGACGTTGTCGGTGATTCCGGTGTCGATGTTGCGCGTGCCGCCGTCGAAGAAATAGAGGTACAGGTAGCGCAGCACGATCGACAGGCCGATCGTGACGATGAGGACCTGGACCAGGCCGACGCCCCGTTTCCTCAGGGGTTTGAACAGCACGGCATCCTGGGTCCATCCGAGGGCGGCCGACAGGGCCACCGTCAAGACGATCGCGAGCAGGATGTTCCATCCCATCGCGGTGAAGACGTAGAAGATGATGGCGCCGAAGGTGAGCATCTCGCCGTGGGCGAAGTTGTTGACGCCCGTCGTGCCGAAGATTAGCGAGATACCGATGGCCGCGAGGGCGAGGAGGAGTCCGAAGTTCAGTCCGTAGAAGAAGCGCGAGAAGAGCGTGTCCCAGATGGAAGCGCTCGCCGTGGTTCCCTCGCCGGTCGGGAAGAGCACGTTGACCGTGTTCGTCGTCCCGATGGTGACGTCGCGTGTGACGTTGTCGGGGTCGCGAGGGGCGACGCCGTCGGGGAGGGTGTCCACCTGCAGTGTGGCGGTGTAGGCGCCCGGGCCGGGCACCGATACCGACCAACGCCCGTCAGCGCCCGTCGTGCCGACCTCTGAGAAGCCCGAGCCCTCGACGTTGACCTGGACACCCTCGACGGGCTCATCGCCGGCGCGGATGATGCCGCCGATGGAGTATTGCGTCGAGACGTCTCCGGTTCCCGCCGAGACGGCGGGTGTGGGAGCGGGCGTGGTCTGAGCGTTCGCGGGTGCCGCGAAGAACATGCTGAGGACGGCGACCGCGCTCGCGAAGAGCGAGACGATCACGGCCATGCGGGATATGGTGCGCGATCGTATCGCGGTGGGGGAGGAATGACCCACGGAGTCTCCAGTTCGGCAGCGCTGACGAAGTCGTCCCGTCAGCTTCGACGGTCGACGCTACGAGCGTAATGTGTCGAGGGTGTTTCCAACGACGCGTCGTTAGCGAACCGTGTCCCAGGCCGTGCGCACGACGGCCCGCGCTCGGGAACATTCCTCAGCCGCCGACGTTTAGAATCAGTACCGGTGAGCCTCGCGCACGCCGGCCGATGACGTCCCTTTTCGAGCAGGCGCCGCGCGCGCAGGAGGATTCATGGAGCAGCACGACCCGTTCGGTTTCATCGGACTGACTTACGACGACGTGTTGCTGCTTCCCGGCCACACCGACGTCATCCCGAGCGAGGCCGACACGTCGTCGCGTCTGAGCCGCCGCATCACGGTGGCCACGCCCCTGCTCTCGAGCGCGATGGACACCGTCACCGAGGCGCGCATGGCGATCGCCATCGCGCGACAGGGCGGCATCGGCATCGTCCACCGCAACCTCTCGATCGACGACCAGGCCGGCATCGTCGACCAGGTCAAGCGCAGCGAGTCGGGCATGGTGTCGAACCCCATCACGACGAACCCGGATGCCACGGTGGCCGAGGTCGACGCGATGTGCGCGCAGTACCGCATCTCGGGTCTGCCCGTGGTCGACCCCGACGGCGTGCTCGTCGGCATCATCACCAACCGCGACATGCGCTTCGTCTCGGGCTTTGAACGCCAGACCACGCTCGTGAAAGACGTCATGACGAAGGACGGTCTGATCACCGGGCACGTCGGCATCCACGCCAACGACGTCATCGCGACCTTCGCGAAGCACCGCGTCGAGAAGCTCCCCCTCGTCGACGACGACGGCAAGCTCGCCGGCCTCATCACGATCAAGGACTTCGACAAGAGCGAGAAGTACCCCCTCGCGACCAAGGACGACCAGGGGCGTCTGCGGGTCGGCGCGGCCATCGGCTTCTTCGGTGACGCGTGGCAGCGCGCCGAGGCCCTGCGCGACGCCGGTGTCGACGTGCTCGTCGTCGACACCGCGAACGGACAGTCGGCCGGGGTCATCGACATCGTCCGCCGTCTCAAGGCCGATGCCTCTTTCGATCACATCGATGTCATCGGCGGCAACGTCGCGACGCGCGAGGGCGCCCAGGCGCTGATCGACGCGGGAGTGGACGCCGTCAAGGTCGGCGTCGGCCCGGGCTCGATCTGCACCACGCGCGTCGTCGCGGGTGTGGGCGTGCCGCAGGTCACCGCGATCTACGAAGCCGCTCAGGCCGCGATCCCCGCCGGTGTCCCCGTGATCGCCGACGGCGGTCTGCAATATTCGGGCGACATCGCGAAGGCCCTCGTCGCGGGTGCCGACACCGTCATGCTCGGCTCGCTCCTCGCCGGTACCGACGAGTCGCCGGGCGAGATCGTCTTCCAGGGCGGCAAGCAGTTCAAGCAGTACCGCGGCATGGGTTCGCTCGGTGCTCTGCAGACGCGCGGCAAGAAGACCTCGTACTCGAAGGACCGGTACTTCCAGGCCGACGTGCCCAGCGACGACAAGCTCATCCCCGAGGGCATCGAGGGTCAGGTCCCGTACCGCGGCCCGGTCGCCGCGGTGGCGTACCAGCTCATCGGCGGCCTTCGTCAGTCGATGTTCTACGTCGGTGCGCGCACGGTCGAAGAACTGAAGTCCAAGGGCAAGTTCGTCCGCATCACCTCGGCGGGCCTCAAGGAGTCGCACCCGCACGACGTGCAGATCGTCGTCGAGGCGCCCAACTACAAGAAGTAAGCGTTGTCACGAAGGGCCGGGCCGAGAGCCCGGCCCTTCGTCGTTCCCCGTGCGGCACGACGGCTTCGCGACCCGATAGTCTGATCGGCTCGCTCGACGCGGGCCGACGCGAAGATGCCACGGCATCCGGTCGTCGCCGTCGCCGCCGCGTGCGGCCCAGACGAATGCCGCCATGGGATACCTCGACCTCGCCACCATCTCGTTCACCCTGCCCGACGGCAGGCCCCTCCTCGACGAGGTGACGTTCCGCGTGGGGGAAGGCGTGACCACCGCGCTCGTCGGTCCCAACGGGGCGGGGAAGTCCACGTTGCTGCGCATCGTCCGCGGTGACGAGAAGGCGCACGGCGGCGTCGTGTCGATGAGCGGTTCGCTCGGGGTGATGGATCAGTTCATCGGACACGGCCGCGAGGGCGAGACGGTGCACGACCTTCTCGTGTCGGTGTCGCCGGCGCGCGTCCGTCGGGCGGCGCTCGAGCTCGAGGCGGCCGAGAACGCGTTGATCGAGCAGGACGACCTCGACGCGCAGATGCGGTACGCCGTGGCGCTCGCCGACTACGCGGATGCCGGTGGGTACGAGCACGAGACGGTGTGGGACACCTGCGCGATCACCGCGCTCGGACTGCCCTACGAGCGGGCGCGGTTCCGCGAGCTGTCGACGCTGTCGGGAGGGGAGCAGAAGAGGCTCGCTCTCGAGGCGCTGCTGCGCGGGCCCGACGACGTGCTCCTCCTCGACGAGCCCGACAACTACCTCGATGTGCCCGGCAAGCGCTGGCTCGAACAGCAGCTGCGGGCCACGAGCAAGACGGTGCTGCTCGTGTCCCACGACCGCGAGCTGCTGGCCCGTGCCGCCGATCGCATCGTCACTCTTGAATCCGGCGCTGCCGGCAGCACCGCCTGGGTGCACGGCGGGGGCTTCGGGACGTACGGCGCCGCGCGGGAGGACCGCATGGCCCGCTTCGAGGAACTCCGGCGCCGCTGGGACGAGGAGCGCGAGAAACTACGCGCCCTGGTCGCACGCATGAAGGTCGCCGCCGCCGCCAACGACGGCTTCGCCTCGCGGTATCAGGCGGCGGTGACCCGCCTGTCGAAGTTCGAGCTGGCCGGCCCGCCCGAGGAGCGACCCCCGGAGCAGGATCTCCGCCTGCGCCTGCGCGGCGCCCGCACCGGCAAGCGCGCGGTGATCGCCGAGAAGCTCGAGCTCACCGGGCTGATGAAGCCGTTCGACCTCGAGGTGTGGTTCGGTGACCGCGTTGCTGTCCTCGGATCGAACGGCTCGGGGAAGTCGCATTTCCTGCGCCTGCTCGCCGGAGGAGGTACCGATCCCGACACGCTCCTGGGGCACGTGACGACGGTGGGTGCGGGACTCGACCGGGTCGCCCATTCCGGTCGCGCCGTCCTGGGCGCCCGGGTCGTCCCCGGGTGGTTCGCACAGACTCATCGGCATCCGGAGTTCGTCGGAAGGACTCTGCTGGACCTGCTCCACCGAGGCGACGACGACAGGGCCGGGATGCCGAGGGATGCCGCGAGCTCGGCCCTCGACCGCTACGGGCTCATCGCGCAGGCGCAGCAGTCGTTCGAGACCTTGAGCGGGGGGCAGCAGGCGCGCTTCCAGGTGCTGCTCCTCGAATTGTCGGGGACGACGCTCCTGCTGCTCGACGAGCCGACCGACAACCTGGACCTCGCGTCGGCCGAGGCGTTGGAAGACGCGCTGTCGCGGTTCGAGGGCACGGTCCTCGCCGTCACCCACGATCGATGGTTCGCGCGCTCGTTCGACCGCTTCCTCGTCTTCGGCTCCGAGGGCGAGGTGTACGAGGCCGCCGAGCCGGTCTGGGACGAGAAGAGGGTGGCTCGTGCGCGGTGAGCGGAACCGCCGCGGTGTCGAATGGTGCCGACGGCGATGTCCGGGGGCGCGGGTAGGCTGAGGGGGTGACCATGGAGATCGATCTCGGCCGCGCCAAGCGCGCCCGCCGCGCGTATACCTTCGACGACATCGCCGTCGTGCCGTCGCGGCGCACGCGCAACCCCGAAGACGTCTCGACCGCGTGGACCATCGACGCGTTCCCCTTCGAGATCCCGGTGCTCGGCGCCCCCATGGATTCCGTGGTCAGCCCCCGCACGGCGATCGAGCTGGGCCGCCTCGGCGGGCTCGGCGTGCTCGACCTCGAGGGTCTGTGGACGCGTTACGACGACCCCGAGCCGCTGCTGGCCGAGATCGCGACGCTGCCGGATGCCGATGCCACCCGCCGCATGCAAGAGCTCTACGCCGAGCCCATCAAGCCCGAACTCGTGCGCGACCGCCTCGCCGAGGTGCGTGCCGCGGGCGTCACGGTCGCCGGAGCCCTTACGCCGCAGCGCACGCAGGACCTCTACGAAACCGTCGTCGCGGCGGGCGTCGACCTGTTCGTGATCCGCGGTACCACGGTGTCGGCGGAACACGTGTCCAAGGTCGCCGAGCCCCTCAACCTCAAGAAGTTCATCTACGACCTCGACGTCCCCGTCATCGTCGGCGGGGCCGCCACCTACACGGCGGCGCTGCACCTCATGCGCACCGGCGCGGCGGGTGTCCTCGTCGGGTTCGGTGGGGGAGCGGCTTCGACGACGC
Organism: Microbacterium sp. 1154; assembly: GCF_031455375.1. Taxonomy (NCBI): domain Bacteria; kingdom Bacillati; phylum Actinomycetota; class Actinomycetes; order Micrococcales; family Microbacteriaceae; genus Microbacterium; species Microbacterium sp. 1154. The sequence goes on from NZ_JAVDSN010000001.1 coordinate 1,195,134, forward strand.
GCGCCACTCTCGGCCTGCACGCACCGATGGCCACGGCCGTGGCTGATGTCGCCGGCGCTCGCCGCGACTACCTCGACGAGTCCGGCGGGCGCTACGTCCACGTGATCGCCGACGGCGGTGTGGGTACCTCGGGCGACATCGTCAAGGCGCTCGCCATGGGAGCCGACGCCGTCATGCTCGGTGTCGCGCTCGCTCGCGCGACCGATGCTCCCGGTCGGGGCTTCCACTGGGGCCCTGAGGCCCACCACCCCAAGCTCCCGCGCGGCCGTCGCGTCGAGGTCGACCGCGTCGGCCCGCTCGAGCAGGTTCTCTACGGTCCCGCGCCCGTCGCCGACGGCACGGCCAACCTCATCGGTGCTCTCAAGAAGTCGATGGCGACCACCGGATACTCCGACCTCAAGGAGTTCCAGCGCGTCGAGGTCGTCGTCGCCCCGTACGGGCACTGATCGCGGAGTTCCATGACCTCCGTCCCCACGACCGAGCCGGCTCCGCCGCAGATCTTCCCGCCGACGCTGCGGGAAGTCATGCTGCGGCCGCGGTGGATCGCACTGCTCGCGTTCTCCCTCGTCGTGGCCGGCGTGCTCGCGTGGCTCGGGCAGTGGCAGCTCGGGCGCGCGGTGGACACCTCACCCCCCGAGCCGGGTCAGACCGAGGTGGTGCGTCCGCTCGCCGACGTCGTGCAGCCGGGTGACTACCTGGCGGAGCCCCTCGTGGGGCAGCGGGTCGAGACGAGCGGCACCTGGGTGGCATCCGACTTCATCGTCGTCTCATCGCGCTACAACAACGACGTCCAGGGCTACTGGGTGACCGGGCAGCTGCGCATCGCCGGAGCGGCTCAGCCGACGTCGATCGCCGTCGCCACCGGCTGGACGAGTAGCCTGAATGACGCCAACGCCGCTGCCGAGTCGCTGCGCGCCGAGGCCGAGGCCGACCCCACTGCCGTCGTGGAGGTCACCGGCCGCCTCATCTCCGACGAGGGCGCGTCCATCCCGCCCGCCGACGCCGATCCTCTGACGCTCGTGAAGATGTCGCCCGCCATGCTGCTCGGCCGCTGGCACGACACGCAGGGCCTCGACGTCTACCGGCAGTACATCGCGTCGCAGACGGCGATCGGGCCGCTCGAGGCCATCGCATCGCCCGCGCCCGACGAGCGCTCGCGCGTCAACTGGCTCAACATCTTCTACGCGGCCGAGTGGGCCATCTTCGCCGGCTTCGCGCTCTACCTCTGGTACCGCCTCGCGCGCGATGCCTGGGAGAAAGAAGTGGAAGATCTCGAGGACGAACAGTCCGAGGCGCTCGCGGCAGGCGCCGCGGAATCCCGCGACTAGACTGGCCTCCATGCCCCGCGCCCCCAAGCTCGCCTCTTTCCCGGCGATCCGCGGAGCCCTGAAGTTCTACCAGATCTGCTCGATCATCACGGGTGTCGGCCTGCTCCTGCTGGTCGCCGAGATGATCCTGAAGTACACGCCCATTCACGTGGAGCTGTTCCTCGGTGGATCCGGTGGATTCCTGTGGTTCGCGGATGCCGTGCCCGGCCCCGACTGCCAGTGGTTCTCGCTGTTCGTCCCCGGCGGTAGCGGATGCTCGATCTTGTCGACGGGCGACGGCGTGAACGTCTCGTTGGCGATCCTGGTCGCCCACGGCTGGTTCTACGTCGTCTACCTCATCTCGTGCTTCCGCGTCTGGAGCCTCATGCGGTGGCCGTTCCGTCGCTTCGTGTTCCTCGCCCTCGGTGGCGTCGTGCCGTTCCTCTCCTTCATCCTCGAGGTGCGCACCGCCCGTCGCGTGCGCGCCTACCTCGCCGAGCGCGAGGCCGCCACGGCCTCCGCTCCCGTTCCCGCCCCGGAAGGCAACCGGTGACCGAACAGACCGAAACGTCCCAGCGCCCCGTCCTCGTCGTAGATTTCGGCGCCCAGTACGCGCAGCTGATCGCCCGCCGCGTCCGCGAGGCCGGCGTCTACAGCGAGATCGTGCCGCATACCGCCTCCGCGGAAGAGATCGCGGCGAAGAACCCCGTCGGGATCATCCTGTCCGGTGGTCCCTCGTCGGTGTATGAGGACGGTGCGCCGAGTCTCGACACCGGCGTGTTCGACCTCGACGTGCCCACCCTGGGCATCTGCTACGGCTTCCAGGTCATGGCGAAAGCCCTCGGCGGTGAGGTCGCGAACACGGGCCTCCGCGAGTACGGAGCCACGGACGCCACGGTCGTGACCGAGGGCACGCTGCTCGAGGGTCAGCCCGCCGAGCAGAACGTGTGGATGAGCCACGGCGACCAGGTCTCGCGGGCCCCCGAGGGCTTCGAGGTGCTCGCGCGCACCGCCCACACCCCGGTCGCGGCTTTCGCGAACGACGCGCGCCGCATGTACGGCGTGCAGTGGCACCCCGAGGTCAAGCACTCCGACCACGGTCAGCACGTGCTCGAGAACTTCCTGCACAAGGCCGCCGGTCTCCCCGCCGATTGGAACAGCGGCAATGTCATCGCCGAGCAGGTCGAGCGCATCCGCCAGCAGGTCGGCACCAGCCGCGTCATCTCGGCCCTCTCCGGAGGCGTCGACTCCGCCGTCTCGACCGCCCTCGTGCACGAGGCCGTCGGCGACCAGCTCATCGCCGTGTTCGTCGACCACGGTCTGCTCCGCCAGGGTGAGCGCGAGCAGGTCGAGAACGACTACGTCGCCTCGACGGGCGTCAAGCTCATCACCGTCGACGCGCGCGAGACGTTCCTGAACGCCCTCGCCGGCGTCAGCGACCCCGAGCAGAAGCGCAAGATCATCGGCCGCGAGTTCATCCGCGCGTTCGAGAAGGTGCAGGCCGACCTCGTCGCCGAAGCGAAGGCCGAGGGCGAGCAGGTGCGCTTCCTCGTGCAGGGCACGCTCTACCCCGACGTCGTCGAATCGGGCGGCGGAGCCGGTACGGCGAACATCAAGAGCCACCACAACGTCGGCGGTCTGCCCGAAGACCTGCAGTTCGAGCTCGTCGAGCCGCTGCGCACCCTCTTCAAGGACGAGGTCCGCGCGATCGGACGCGAGCTGGGCCTGCCCGAAGCCATCGTCGGCCGTCAGCCCTTTCCGGGGCCGGGCCTTGGCATCCGCATCGTGGGTGAGGTCACCGCTGACCGTCTCGAGATCCTGCGTGAGGCCGACGCCATCGCCCGCGCCGAGTTGACCAAGGCGGGACTCGACAACGAGATCTGGCAGTGCCCCGTCGTGCTGCTCGCCGACGTGCGCTCGGTCGGTGTGCAGGGCGACGGTCGTACGTACGGCCACCCCATCGTTCTTCGCCCCGTCTCGAGCGAAGACGCCATGACCGCCGACTGGACGCGACTGCCCTACGACGTTCTGTCGAAGATCTCCAACCGCATCACGAACGAGGTGCGCGACGTGAACCGCGTCGTGCTCGACGTGACGTCGAAGCCGCCGGGGACGATCGAATGGGAGTGAGCTTCGGCTGACTCCTGACCCCGAAACGACGCCGTCGTCCAGCTCCGGGGTGTCGTCTTCGAATCGAGAGCGGGGCCCCTTCCCCGATCGACTCGAAGACGACACCTCTCCGCTGGACGGCGGCGTCGTTGCTCTGTGGTCTGCCTGTTGAGGTATGGGCGCGCCGTGGCGCGCCGGTCGAGAGCGGGGCCCCTACCCCGATCGACTCAGGAGGGCGCGTCACTTCGCCTCGTGTTCGCGGCGGCGTGCGCGCTCCGCCGGTCCTGCTGAAGCGTATGGGAGCGGGGCCCCTACCCCGATCGACTCGAAGACGAAGCCCCTTCGCCGTCCGGCGCCGGCGGCGCTCTGTCTGAACGCGGGTATGGCGGGGTCCCTCCTCACGCTGAGGGTATGAGGGGCGGGTAGGCTGGCGGCGTCGGCGATCAGCCCTCGGGAATCCCCCGGGTTCGTCCGGCCAGAACGGCACCGGTCTCACATGACCCGTCTCGACTTCTCCGGCTACCGTGACGTGCTGCGTGCACCCGGGGCCCCGTGGTTCACGATCGCCGGGTGGGTGGGGCGCTTCCCGCGCGGCACGCTCAACCTCGGCATCATCCTCCTCGTGCAAGCGGCCACCGGGAGCTTCGCGCTCGCCGGGGCCGTCGCCGCGGCGTACGTCGTCGGCATGGCGGTCGCGGGCCCGCTGTGGTCGCGACTCATGGACCGGCGCGGACAACGCCGCGTGCTTCTCGTCGCGTCGGGAACGCTGGCGCTGTCGACGGCGGTGCTCGTCGCCGCCGTGCTCGGCGAAACGCCGATCGCGCTGTGGTTCGTGCTGTCGCTCGTCGCCGGAGCGGTGTCGGTCGATGTCGGGCCGGCGGTGAGGGCCCGGTGGAGCGCGCTGGTCTCGGCCGACCGGCGTCACAGTGCCTACGCCATCGAGTCGATCGCCGACGAGAGCGTGTTCGTCATAGCCCCACCGCTCTTGACGTTCGCTGCAGCCCTCTGGGCACCACAGGCGGGCCTCGTCCTCGTGGTTGTCGTCGGGGTGGTGGGCTTCGTCTGGCTCGGTCTGCTGAACGGTTCCGAGCCGCCTCAGGTCGCCGCGAGCGGGCGCCGCGTGCGGCTGCTGCCACCGGTCGGCATCCTGCCCGTGACGATCGCATGGGTCGGTGTCGGTGCCATGTTCGGCTCGTTCGATGTCACGAGCATCGCCTGGGCCGAGAAAACGGGGACCCCGTGGCTCGCCGGCGTCATGATGGCAGCCCTCGCCGTCGGCAACACGGCCGGAGCCCTCGTCTACGGCGCGCTGCGATTCCGGGCCTCCCTTCGAGCGCGATGGCTCATCGGCAGCGGCGTGCTCGCGGTCGTCTCCCTCGCGCTCCCGTTCGCGGCCGACGGGATGCTCGCGCTCGTCGCCGCCGCCGTGGTGGGTGCGGTCATCGGCCCCGTGCTCGTGGCGGGGTTCGCGCTCGTCGAGGCTCGCGCTGACCGCGACCGCGTCACCGAGCTGCTGGCGTACCCCTCGCTCGGGGTCGGAGCCGGCATCCCGCTCGGATCCACACTCGCCGGATTCGGCCTCGATGCGGTGGGTCCCGTGATGGGCTTCACCGTCATGGCGGTCAGCTGTGTGGCGATCGTCGTTCTCGGCGGGCTCGGAGAGCTCCTGCTGTCGGTGCGGTCGTGGGGCCTCCCGGTGCGCCGTCGAGGCTCGGCGTGAGCGGTGGCCCGGGCACCCGCACGGCCACGAACGAGAGCAAGAGCCGACGGTGCGGGAGGATGGTGGCGTGACGCTCTTCCCCGATGCCTGGTATTTGATCCTGTCGAGCAGGCTCATCCCCGACCTCGACGGCGGCTATACGATCTCCACCCTCGCGCGAGCGCGTCAGATGTCCGAGGCGGGCGCGCCCCCGCTGCTCTTGACCGTCGACCCCGGTACCGCCGACGCCCACGCCGCGCACCGGGCGACCTTCGTCGAGCGCGAGGCGGTGCCGGCATCCGGGGTCTTCCGCAATCTCTTCGACGAGGCGGTCGCTCCCGACGGGGGAGCGGCCGACTGGGTTCGCGAGGCGTCTCACGAGGGCCAGGCCGACCCGGCGCTGCAGTACCGCGCCGTCGCGGGCGGGGCGATCGACCTGCCCACCGTGGTCGACCCGGACTGGCACCTGACAACGGCGCCGATCGTGGTCCGGGATGCCGCGGGCGGTCCCGTCGGCGTGATCGACGGATTCGGCGCCCTGTATCGGGCGTGGTTGACGCATCTGGCGGCGGTCCTGCGCGCCGAGAACGACCGCCCGATCGTGCTCATCTGCGAGTCACGCCAGCTGGGTGAACTGCTCGTGGGGTGGGGTGACGACCGGGTGCGGATCGTGCACACCGTGCACACGATCCACCTCGAGCCCCCCTTCCGCGACGACTCCGACCTCAACGCCCTCTGGCGGCGCTGGTTCGACGTCGCGCCGCGCTTCGACGCCGTGCTCTGGCCGACGGCGTACCAGCGCGACGATGTGCGCGACCGCTTCGGACCGGTCGCCCATGATCTCGTCGCCCCGCACGCGGTCGCCGGCCCCGAGATCGTGGTGCCGTCGACCGAACGCGACGCGGGGCGGGTCGTGGTGCTCGGGCGGTTGGCCCCCGGCAAGCGTCTGGATCACGCCATCCGTGCGTTCGCACGGGCGGCGGTCGACGTGCCCGGCGCGACGCTCGAGCTGTGGGGGGAGGGAGTGCAGCGCGGTCAGCTCGAGGCGCTCGTCGCGCATCTGGGCCTGACGGAGTCGGTCGTCCTCCCCGGGCTCACCACCGATCCCGGCTCGGTCCTCGATGCGGCCGCGGTGTACCTCACCACCTCGGCATTCGAGGGGCAGGGGCTCGCGCTCGCCGAGGCTCTCGCACACGGAACGCCGGTCGTCGCCTACGACATCCGCTACGGCCCGCGCGACATGCTGGCCGGGGGTGGCGGCATCCTGGTTCCGGACGGCGACGAGGACGCGCTGGTCGAGGCTCTGCGCAGCGTGTTGACGGATGCCGCGCTTCGCGAGCGCCTGTCGACCGAGGCCCTGGATGCCGCGACGACGCTGAGTCCGGCGCGGGCCATGCGGACGTTGGCGGCGGCGTGCGGGGAGGTGCTGTCTCGGGAGCGGCGGCGCTGAGGGCGCGAAACCCCGTGCGGTGAGTCCCGCGCCTCGGCGACGTCGGCTCCCGTTCGGGCCGCCGCGCCGGAGGTGGGAGGGGGAGGCGCCTCGCACCAGCGCCTCGGCGCGCTCGACCCAGGAACGTCAGGGCACGCGGCCGTCAGCCGCGCGTGGCCGCCCGCACGGCCTCAGCCGCTTTCGACGGTGAGCCGTGGAACGCGGCGCCGTGGCCGGGCAGGACCCAGTCGGCATCCAGGCCCGCGAGGCGATCGAGCGAGGCGAGCGCCTCGGCGGGATCATCGGTGAAGGGGGCCGGGCCGGGACCGGTGCGACCGGTCAGAACATGCCGGGTCGTCAGGGCGTCACCGACGAACACGGCGCGGACGGCGTCCGAGTACACCGCGATGCTTCCCGGAGAGTGCCCGGGCATGCCGACGATGAGCGGCCTCCCGGGCAGGTCGAGGGTGTCGCCGTCGGTGACTTCGCGCACCTCGGTGAGCCACCGTGGCCGCATGCCCTTGCGCAGACCGAAGGCGGCGAAGCGCAGCAGTGGTCCGAGACGCATCGGGCCGACGGGATTCTTCGGCTTGTCGCCGCCCCGGGCGCGTTCGGCATCGGCGGCGTGGACGAAGACGGGCACGTCGTGCTCTCGGCGCAGGCGCTCCGCGAAACCGACATGGTCGCTGTCGCCGTGAGTGAGGACGACGCCGCGGATGTCGTCCAGCGTCCGACCGAGGCTGCCGAGCTCGCGGCCCAGGTCGGCGTACATACCAGGCAGTCCCGCATCGACGAGGGTGATGCCCTCGGAAGTGACGATGAGGTACGAGGCGACGATGTCGTTGCCGATGCGGTGAATCGATGGCGCGAGTCTCATGGGGACCTTCCGAGATGGCTACGAACGTTAGCCATGATAGCTTATGTTCATAGCTATAAGGAGAGGTCATGCCGACGCCGGAGAGAACATCGCTCGACGAGATCGTCGCCGCAGCCGTGCGCCTGCTCGAAGAGGGTGGGCCGAGTGCGGTGACCATGCAGGCTGTTGCGGTGACCGTCGGGGTGAAGGCACCCTCGCTGTACAAGCGCGTGCGCGACCGCGAGGCGCTGTTGTCGCTGGTCGGCGCGGACGGCGCCGACGATCTCACCGCCCGACTCGAGGCGGCGTCCGGTCTCGACGACCTCCTGCGGGCGTTCCGTCACTTCGGACACGAGCGGCCCGAGGCGTTCCGCTTGCTCTTCACGACGGCGGTGGATGCCGACCGGCTCGCCGCCACGAGCGCGCCGGTGCTGCGTGCGACCACCTCCGCCGTGGGCGAGAAGCACGCCCTCGACGCCGCGCGCCTGCTCACGGCATGGGCGACGGGCTTCGTGACGATGGAACTCGCCGGAGCCTTCCGTCTCGGCGGCGACCTCGACGAGGCCTACGCGTACGGCCGGGCACACCTCATCGCCTCGCTCGCGCGGGGTCAGGTCGAGGAACGGCCGGCCCAGGGGTCGTAGTCGGCGATCAGGTCTTCCTGCGGCGGGCGTGCGGCATCCGGAATGTGCTGCAGATTCACGCGGACCCGATACCAGAGCGAACTCGATCCGCGCATGCCGTCGACGAGCACGTCGGCGGGGTGGAGCGCGGCGGCTGCTTCAGGATGCCGTTGCTTCCACGTCTCGAGGGCGTCGAGCGCCTCGGGCTTGGTCTTCGTGCGGGCGACCTCGATGAGCGGCATGGTCGAGGCGCGGCGGCCGGATCCGTCGGACCCGCGAGGCGGCTTCTCGGCGGGGCCGAGCTCTTTCGCGAGGGCGAGGAGGGCGTCGAGGGAGCCCGCGGCGTCGTCGATACCCGCGTGCGGGTCGCCGATCGAGCGGAAGCGCTCGGGCACGGTGAGGACGGTGAACTCCTCGGGACGGCGGTCGCGCACCTCGTCCCAAGTGAGCGGCGTCGACACGCGGGCGTCGGGGAGCGCGCGGATCGAGTACGCCGAGGCGACGGTGCGGTCCTTGGCGTTCTGGTTGAAGTCGACGAAGACGCTCTCGCCGCGTTCTTCCTTCCACCAGCGGGCCGTCGCGAGACCCGGCGCGCGGTTCTCGACCTCGCGGGCGAGGGTCTCGGCGGCGAGACGCACGTCGGCGTAGTCCCACTCGGGGCGGATGCGCACGAGGATGTGCAGGCCCCGGGACCCCGAGGTCTTCGGCCAGCCGACGAGCCCGTGGTCTTCGAGCACCTCACGGGCGATGAACGCGACGTCGACGATCTGGGCCCAGTCGACCCCGGGCATGGGGTCCAGGTCGACGCGCAGCTCGTCGGGATGGCCGAGGTCCTCCGCGCGCACGGGATGCGGGTTGAGGTCGAGACAGCCGAGGTTGACGACCCACGCCAGTCCCGCGGCATCCCGGATCACCGTCTCTTCGGCCGAGGTGCCCGAGGCGTAGCGCAGGGTCGCGGTGTCGATGAAAGCGGGGTGCTTCTCGGGCACCCGCTTCTGGAAGAAGGGCTCCTGGTCGAGACCCTTCGAGAACCGCTTGAGCACCATGGGGCGTCCTCCCGCGCCGCGGAGGGCCCCCTCGGCGACGGCGAGGTAGTACCGCACGAGGTCGAGTTTGCTGAGGCCGGGCTCGGCGAAGACGACCCGGTCGGGGCTCGTGACGCGCACCTCGTGACCGTCGATGTCGAGGGTCTCGGCCGGGGTCTTCGCGGGGCTCATGGCGCGAGGCTAGCGCCGGGCCGCGAGGTGCCCACACCCCTTGCGGGGGCGCGCTGCGGCGTTGAGTGTCCAGGAAACCCGGGCGATTTCGCGGAGCGTCCGGGTGTTTTGGACACTCAACGGGGTTGTGCGTGGCGCGGGGCGGGTCGGGCGGGCTGGGGCGCCGGGCGAAGCACTGCCGGGCCTTGAGTGTCCGAGAAACCCGGACGATTTCTCGAAGCGTCCGGGTGTTTTGGACACTCGATGGGTCGCCGAGGGCTGGGCGGCGCGGCGGGCCGGGGCGCTGTCGGGCTGCGGTGGGGCGTTGAGTGTCCGAGAAACCCGGGCGATTTCGCGGAGCGTCCGGGTGTTTTGGACACTCAACGGGTGCGCGGCCGGTGAGGGCGCACGGCGGGGAGGGCGCGCGGAGGAGAGCCGGGATGCCGGCATCCCACGACGAAGGGCCGCCCCGAAACGGGACGGCCCTTCGTATGAGACAATGCGTCAGTTGTTGCCGCGGAGGATCGCGATCATGCGCAGGATCTCGACGTACAGCCACACGACGGTGACCATGATGCCGAAGGCGCCGACCCAGCCGTAGACGCGGGCGGCACCGTTACGGACGCCGCGCTGGATCTGGTCGAAATCGAGCACCAGCGAGTACGCGGCCATGATGACCACGAAGACGCCGATGATGACGCCGAGCGGAATGCCGAAGATCTCGATCGAGCTGCGAAGACCGAACGCACCACCGGCGATCGGAACGTTGAACAGCATGAGGCCGAGGTTGACCAGGCTGAACACCAGGTAGCCGACCATCGCGATCATGAAGATCTTCGTGGCGCGGGCCGAGGCGCGGATCTTGCCGCTCGCGAACAGCGCGAGGGTGACACCGACGACCGAGAGCGTGCCGAGCGTCGCCTGCAGGACGATGCCGGGGAAGATGAACTCGAAGAACGCCGAAATGCCACCGACGAACAGACCCTCGAACGCCGCGTAGGCGACGAAGACGGGGACGGAGGGCTTCTTCTTGAACGTCGCGACCATCGCCAGCACGAAGCCGACCAGGCCACCGACGATCATCGGGGCGGCGCTCGGGTTCGGGTTGGCGGCGCTGACGCCGGCCATCGACCAGACCCAGCCGACGACGGCCGTGACGACGAGGATGCCGAACAGCGCGAGGGTCTTCATGACGGTGTCTTCGACCGTCATGCGGCCGGTGTCGACGGCGCTCGCCGACGGGGCCGCGTATGCGCCTTCGATCGATGCGGCGGCGGCGGGATCGACGGCCGGGGGCGGGCTGTAGCGCGTATTCGCGCCACCGGCTCGAGGGTCCTGGAACGCCGGGTTGTTGAATGCCGGGTTGTTGAGGGCCACGGGAACTCACACTCCAAAAGATGGTGATCACAGCACCGTGCTGTGGAACAACACTAGCCGAGCAGAGGGCGAGAATCCTTGTGCTGACTGGGATTCTGCTCTGAGCGCACCGCTCGTTCGCCCTGTCTCGCTAGCGTGTCGGGGTGCCTCTCGTCATCGGTCATCGCGGCGCGCCGGGCTACCTCCCGGAGCACTCGCGCAGCTCGTACCTGCGCGCGATCGCGGAAGGAGTGGATGCCGTCGAGCCCGACGTCGTCCCCTCGAAGGACGGCGTGCTGATCGTGCGGCACGAGAACGAGATCTCCGGCACCACGGACGTGTCGATGCGACCGGAGTTCACCGAGCGACGCACCTCGAAGATCGTCGATGGGGTGCGGCTGAGCGGCTGGTTCGTCGAGGACTTCACGTCGGAGGAACTGCGAACGCTGCGCTGTCGGGAACGGATCCCGGCCCTGCGCCCCGACAGCGCGACCCACGACGACATTGAGCCGGTGCTCACGCTGCGCGACGTCCTCGACCTCGCGCGGGAGGGCGGCGTCGGGGTCGTGCTCGAGATCAAGCACGCGGCGTCCTTCGCCCGACTCGGGTTCGACATGGCCGAGCTCGTCGACGCCGAACTGCGTGCGGCGGGGTGGCGGGATGCCGAGGACGCCCTCGTCATCGAGTCGTTCGAGCCCCTGGTCCTGGCGCGGCTGCGGGAGCGTGGCATCCGGATTCCCCTCGTGCAGCTGATCGAGGCGCAGGGGGCGCCGTGGGACCTGCGGGAGCGCGACGGGGCCGACGCCACCCCGTACGCCTCCATGCTGACCGCGGCCGGACTCGATGCCCTCGCGGCGGAGGTGCAGGGGATCAGCCCCGACAAGCGGGTCGTGCTCGCACCCGACGAGGCGGGAGTGGCGCGTGGCCCGGCGCGCGTGGTGCGCGAGGCGCAGGACCGGGGCTTGCGGGTGTTCACGTGGACCTGCCGACCCGAGAACGCGTTCCTGCTGCCCGCGTACCGCGGACCCGGTGCCGACGGTGCCTTCGGTGACTGGCGACGGGAGTGGACCGTGCTGCGCGACGCCGAGCTCAACGGGGTGTTCGTAGATCATCCCGACCTGGGGGTGGAATTCTTCCGGGCGGTACGGAACTCCTGAGTTTCGGCGTGCGGGGCGGTCGGGTCGGTCCTCGGACGGGCGGAGACGCAGCGATTCTCAGGAGTTCGGCCCGCGCACCCCCGATCCCCGGGCCGCGCAACCCCGATCCCCGGCCCGCGAACCCCGATCCCCGGCCCGCGCACCCCCGACTCCCGCCCGCGCAACCCCGACCCTGCCCGTTCGCGCACCCGGGAGGATGGCCGCATGACGACGGATGTGACGGTGGTCGGCGGCGGGATCTCGGGCCTGGCGTGCGCGCGGGCGATTCGGGATGCCGGTCGCTCGGTGCGCGTGCTCGATCGCGGGCGCCGTGTGGGTGGACGCCTGTCGAGCCGCACGATCGACGGGCGACCCGTGGACCTCGGGGCGTCGTACTTCGTGGTCGGCGAGGCCGAAGGCTTCGGTCACGTCGTCGCGGAGTGGGAGGAGCGCGGGCTTGCGCGGCCGTGGACGGACACGTTCCAGGTGGTCGATGCGGACGGCGTGCAGACGCCCAAGCACGGGCCCATGCGGTGGGCGGCCCCTGCCGGGCTGCGCTCCCTCGCCCTCGACCTGGCCGAGGGGCTGGACATCACGGCCGCGCGCGTCGTCGAGCGGGTCGAGCCGTTCCGGGTGGACGGTGAGGAGGCGGGCGAGGTCGTGCTCGCGATGCCCGCGCCGCAGGCCGCTCGCCTCACGGGCGAGGCGCCCGGCGGCGCGCAGGAGTGGGAGCCGGTGATCGCCGTCGTCCTGCGGTGGGACGAGCGGCAGTGGGAGGCCGATCTGCACGGCGCCTTCGCCGACGGTGACCCCGACGTGTCTTTCGTCGCCGACGACGGCGACCGGCGGGGCGACGGTGCTCCCGTGCTCGTGGTCCACACGACCGCCGATCGCGCGCGCCGACACCTCGACGATCCCGACGCCGCCATCGCGCCGGTGCTGACGGCGGTCCGGCGGCTCCTTCGCATCGGCGTCGATCCCGTGGCGACGTACGCACACCGCTGGACGTTCGCGCGCCCCGCGCAGGCGACCGGGCGGCCGTTCTTCCGCTCACCGGGGCTCTCCGCGTGCGGAGACGCGTGGGGCGACAGCGCCGCCGTGCGTACCGCGTGGTCCTCGGGCGATGCACTGGGGCGGGCGCTCGCTGCATCCTGAAGCGTTCCGAAGACACGCGCGGGCGACGAGTCGGCCGAAGATCCGGGTGAGCCACCCCGATCAGCGGGCGTGACGGGCGGGTGAGGATGATCGCACGCGAGCGGTGTCGGAGGCTCCCCCTATGGTGAGGCTATGGATGCCGGAATCGACGTCGCAGGAGTCAAACGGTCCTTCGGCGCGGTTCGGGCCGTTCAGCAGGTGACGTTCACCGCCCTGCCCGGCCGGGTCACCGGACTCGTCGGGCCCAACGGTTCGGGCAAGACGACGCTGATGCTCATGCTCGCTTCCCTCTTGCAACCCGACGAGGGCGAGCTGCGCATCGGCGGCATCGACCCCGTGTCCGATCCCGCCGGCGCGCGCCGCCTTCTTGGGTGGATGCCGGATTCCCTGGGCGCCTGGCCGAGCCTGACCTCTCGCGAGGTGCTGGTGGCCACCGCGCAGCTGTACGACCTGTCGCGCGACGACGCACGGGCTCGGGCCGATCACCTGCTCGACCTCGTCGACCTGGGCGCGCTCGCCGCCTCTCCCGCCCGCGTGCTGTCGCGGGGGCAGAAGCAGCGACTCGCCCTGGCGCGGGCTCTGGTGCACGACCCCCGTGTGCTCCTGCTCGACGAGCCGGCCTCGGGCCTCGACCCGCAGGCGCGCATCGCGCTGCGCGTGTTGCTGCGGCGCCTCGCGGCCGAGGGGCGCACCATCCTCATCTCGAGCCACGTCCTCGCCGAGCTCGAAGAGGTCGTCGACGACGCCGTGTTCATGGTCGACGGGCGCACGGTCGGCACCGACCGCGTCGCGGCGGCGGCGACTCGCGTGCGGGTGTGGCGGGTGCGTGTTCCCGCCGATGTCGGGCGTTCCATGGATGCCGTGCGCGACGACGTCGCGGCCGCCCTCAGGCGCACGACCGGCGAGGTGCGGGTCGACCGGCGCGATGTGCTCGTCCCGTTCGCCGACGAAGCGGGAGCCGTCGCGGGTCTGCGTTCGCTCATGGCCGCGGGGCTGCCGATCGTCGAGTTCGCCCCGGCGGTCGGCGATCTCGAGCACGCGTTCCTCGATCTGAAGGCCGACGTTTCGCCGCCCGCGCCCGGGGACACGGACACCCTCGCGACCGATCCTGCGCCGCCCGCGGCCCCGCCGTCCGACCGCGCCGACGACGGGAGCGCCTCGTGAACCTCCACCGCCTCCGCACGATCATCGGAATCGAGCTGCGTCAGCGCGTGCGCTCGGTGGGGTGGTACGTGCTTCTCGGCATCTTCGCCGTCATCCTGGTCGCGCTGCTGAGCCTGTCGTTCGCGGCGTTCTCGCTCACGACCGGCGGCAGCGAGTGGTTCTTCTCGCTCGTCATCATGCTTGTGCTGCTGCTCACCCTGCTCGTCTCTCCCACCCTGAGCGGGAGTGCGGTCAACGGCGATCGGGATGCCGCGACCCTGGCCCCCGTCCAAGTCACCCTCGTCACGACGAGTGAGATCGTGATCGGCAAGTTCCTCGCCGCATGGATCTCGGGACTGGCGTTCCTCGTCGTCGCGCTGCCCTTCCTCGTCGTCGCGACCCTCGCGGGGGAGCTCAATCCGGGCGCGATCGTGACCTCGCTCGGCATCCTGATCATCGAGGTCGGCGTCATCGCCGCGATCGGGGTCGGACTGAGCGCCGTGATCGCCCGTCCGATCTTCTCCGTCGCGTCCACGTACCTGCTGGTCGCGGCTTTGACCGTGGGCACGCTCATCGCGTTCGGACTGGGCGGGGCGGCTCTGCGGACCGAGACGACGAGCATCAGCCGCGACGTCGATTGGGATGCGGTTCCCCTCGGGTGCGACCTGAGCTCCCCGTCGACATCGACGAACTGCCCTCGCTACGAGGACCTGCCCTGCGTGGAATCGCGCTACGTGTCCGAGCAGCCGCGCTTCGATCGCGTGTGGTGGATCCTCGCGGCCAACCCGTTCGTCATCCTCGCCGATGCGACGCCGCCGACGTACGTGAACGGCAACCCGATCGATCTGTTCTCGCAGCTCGCCTCGGGGGTGCGTCTGGCGCAACTGGCGCCCGAGACGACCACCTCGTTCGACGGGTGCGCGCTATCGCGCGGGTTGTCCGTCGACGACTACCCGAGCACCGAGGAGCGGATCGCGGGCACGGCGCCGAGCTGGTTCGTGGGGCTGTTCGTCCAGCTGCTGCTGGCGGGCGGACTGCTCGCGTGGGGTATCGCCCGCACGCGCACCCCCGCGAAGCGGCTGCCGCCGGGAACGCGTATCGCCTGACGGCACGTGTTCCGGCGGTGCGTCACCGCAGCCGTTCCGCGAGCGCCACGGCATCCCACGGTGCTCGCCCGCGGGCGTCGTTGTCTAAGTACACGTAGACGTCTCGGGGCGTTCCGTCGGGGGACGCCGATCCGTCGAGCCACCCGCGGATCCGCGCGGCCCATTCGTCCAGCTCTTCGTCGGTGTACCCGCTGGCGTACAGCTCGCGCGAGCCGTGCAGGCGCACGTAGACGTGGTCGGAGGTCAGCGAATCGAACGCCGGCCACCGACCCGCCGTGTCGGCGAGCACCAGGGAGACGCCGTGGGAGCGGAGGGTCTCGGCCGCGCGGGGTTCGGCGAAGGTGGCCGACCGTGGCTCGAAGGCGTGCCGCAGCGGGACGTCGGCCTCGATCTCGAGCCAGTCGCGGCCGTCCAACCGCTCGTCGTGCTGCCGGGCGAGCGCGAGAGCTTCACCGCTGGTGCGGGGGAGCTGGGCGAGAAAGGCGTCGAGGACGTCGGCGTCGAAGGCGACGCGCTCGGGCAGCTGCCAGAGAAACGGACCGAGGGTGGAGCCGAGCGCCAGCACCCCGGAGGCGTAGAAGTTCGCGAGCGCCGTGTGGACACCGACCAAGCGCAGCATGTGGGTGACGTAGCGAGATCCTTTGACCGCGAAGACGAAGTCGTCGGGGACCTCGCTCCGCCACCGCAGGTAGCTCGTCGGACGCTGCAACGAGTAGAAGGAGCCGTTCAGCTCCGCGCTCGGCATCCGCTGGCCGACGTACTCGAGCTCACGTCGTTGCGCGAGGCCCTTCGGGTAGAAGTCGCCCCGCCATCTCGGGTAGCGCCACCCCGAGATGCCGACGTATGCAGCGGTCAGGCGTGACCCTCGGCGGCGGGGAATCCGGGATCGTCGGCGGGGGCGGCGTCACCGTCGAGGCTGTCGCCGGTGTGGTCGTCGAGCTCGACGTGCTCTTCGGATTCGGCGGCGTCCTCGCGCACCTCGTCGGTCACGGCATCGGTGGGCGCCGCCGAGTCGGCGCGAGCGTCGTCTGCGTGGCGGCTGGGGATCTCAGGAGTGCTCATGAACCCACGCTCCACCCTCGCACCCCCGTGGGCGACCGGCTTGACAGGCTCAGTCCGTGGCATCCGGGATCGACGAGTCCACCGCGGGCCAGGCGGGAAGCGGATCGTCGAATGTCAGCCATGCCGCGGGGCCGGCGGCGAGCTCGTCATCGGTGAGGGCGGCGTGGTCGAGCACGTGCGCGAGCTTGGGCGCCGACAGATCGAGGCCGGTGAAGACGAGCTCCTGTCCCATGCCCATGCGGCCGTCGTCGGTGCCGAGCGGCTCGATCCACATCGCGGATCCGACGTGCTCCCACCGGGCCAGGATGCCGGGACGAGACGCCAGTCGGCAGAATCCGGCCGAGCGCACCAGGCGTCCGGCCGCCCCCGCGTCCAGCCGATCCAGCGCCGCCGA
This sequence comes from Microbacterium sp. 1154, assembly GCF_031455375.1. Lineage (NCBI taxonomy): Bacteria > Bacillati > Actinomycetota > Actinomycetes > Micrococcales > Microbacteriaceae > Microbacterium > Microbacterium sp. 1154. Next base: position 1,211,705 of record NZ_JAVDSN010000001.1, read on the forward strand.
CAGCCGTGCGGGGTGGAACGGACGCAGTTGCTCGTAGCGGAGGGTCATGACGCGGTTGTCGCGCATGTAGGGGTCGTGCTCGCCGTTCAGGGCGCGCACCCAACCGGCGCGCTCGAGGATCTCACCGTCGTGCGTCGCCGCGGAGCGTAGGTCGCTCACCGGGTCGCGCGAGAGTCGAACGATCGCCGCGGGGTTCAGGTGCGAGGCCAGCGCCATCTGCACCGCGAGCGCGCGGGTGGGTACCTGCTCCCAGTTCACCCACACGATGCGCGTCGCGAGCTCCAGCGCGAGCGCGGCTTGTCGTGCCCGTGCGCCGACGTCACCGCGGGTGTCGCCCGGAGTCGCGGATGCCGACAGGGCGGCGTCGTCGAGGAGGTCGCCGATCATGTGGCGGGCGTCGACGACGCACACCGCTTCGACCTCGGTGCCGCCGCGTGCCGAGATCGCGTGGATGAGGTCGACGTCGGTTCCGAGATCGACCACCGACACGGTGTCGTTCGCGCGGGGCCGGGGGAGCGGGAGGGTGTGGGATACGCGCAGGTCGGCGTGGCGCAGCAGATGGAGGGGCCGCGACAGGGCGACGGCGGTCCGTTCCGCGTAGGTGCGGCGCTCGGGGGCGCACACGCCCATGATGGCGATTGTGCGGGGCATGGCATCCACCTCTCATTTGTCAGGGGAACGGGGACACTCTAGCTTGTTATTGATAATGCTTATCAACAAGGAGGATGCCATGAAGGTCCGAGCGTCGATCAAGTCCCTCAAGAAGCAGCCCGGCGCGCAGGTCGTGCGTCGGCGCGGCAAGGTGTTCGTCATCAACAAGCTCAATCCGCGGTTCAAGGGTCGCCAGGGGTGACGGCCGAGCCTCGGCGATAACGGAAACGAGAACCGTTCCCGAATAGGTGAACAAATTGCAATTCGTGCATGTGTGTGGTGTTCTAGCTGACGTGGACACGATCGCGGGGCTCGACGAGGCCGCCGAGCTGTTCAAGGTTCTCGGCAACGAGTCGCGACTGGCGCTCGTCTGGCTGCTGAGTCGCGAACCGCTCACCGTCGGTGCGCTCGCAGAGCGCGCCGGACTCTCGCAGCCGCTGGTGTCGCAGCACCTGCGGACCCTGCGGCAGTCGGGGCTCGTCAGCTCGGAACGCGAGGGCAAAGAGATCCGCTACGCCCTGGCCGACCAGCACGTCGCTCACGTCGTGCTCGACGCGATCGCCCACGTCACCGAACCGACCGACCAGGGGAACGAAGAATGAGCACTGCTGAGACCCACGCCGAGCACTCCGTCGAGGAGCACGCGCACGGCGACGACTGCGGCCACCAGAAGATCGAGCACGGCGACCACGTCGACTACGTGCACGGCACCCACCACCACGCGCTGCACGGCGACCACTACGACGAGCACGAGTCGAAGGCAGAGCACGGCGTCGACGAGCACCGTCACGGCGATGACTGCGGTCACGAGAAGGTCGAGCACGACGACCACGCCGACTACGTGCACGACGGCCACCGTCACGCGCTGCACGCCGATCACTACGACGAGCACTGAGCTCGAGCGGCATCCTGTGTCACGAGCTCAGGATGTCTCGAGGCCCGCTTCTCCCTCCGGGGTGGCGGGCCTCTCGCATTGCGTCGGGGTCAGGCGTGCACGCGGAAGGAGCGCCCCTCGAACGTCACGACATCGCCCACCTGCAGCTGGCGCCCGCGTCGGCGGTCGACCTCGCCGTTGACCTCGACGTAGCCGTCGATGATCGCCTCTTTCACGTCTCCGCCGGAGTCGAGGATGCCGGCGAACTTCATGAACGGGCCGAGGCGGATGCCCTCACTGCCGATGGGCACGTCCTGGGGCGCGGGGGAGGTCATGCTTCCAGTCTCGCAGGAGTCACGCGGTGGTCGAAGATTAGGCTGCCCCATATGAAGCACCGGGCGGTGTCGATCACTGTCCCAAGCTATCGCATTGGCGCTCCAAGAGGCTCGTTCGTGAGGGTTTGGTGGAAGTTAGTCTGGTCGTGCAGGGTACACGCAGCAATAGATGCTCCGCTATTCCGGCAGTCCGGCCGATTGCAATCGAGACTCGGTTGACCGGAATGCGCGACTTCCAACGCTCGGGGATGGACGCCTCTTGAAGATTCATCTGTCATTTTCGACACGATCTGACTAGCGGCGACGGTCACGGCTCGGGTAGATTGCACAGGGGGGAAAATGACAGAGATTACTGCATTCGAGCGGGACGGTATCAGATTCAATCTTGACCCGCGTAGCGAGGTTGCGGAGAACAGATTCACTATCATCATCGGCCCGAATGCCAGCGGAAAGAGTCAGCTCCTGAAGGCTGTGGCCGAGGAGGTATTGGATGAGCATCGGGCCATTCGAACCGAAGGGGACGGCTGTGTCCTCGCCCTATCGAGTTTGGTGACTGACTCATTCCCGTTCGCGGGCTATAGCGTGCGAGATTATCGATACTTGGGACTGCGTCAATCCAGTAACAGCGTGACAACGGGGTCATTGCCTGATCTGACTGCTCAAGCGGTAATGATCTGTTCCTTGGAGGATTGGCGGGCGCGGGCGGTTGTGAACGCATGTCAGGTCATCGGATTGACTGACTTGTCGATGACCATCCTTCCCGTTAAGCGCGGCGGCCGGGGTGTTGAAGTGTTCCAGCGTTCGCTCGAAAATGAGATGAAGCGACACGCGCATTTCGAAGAATTCGATGCTTCGGATTTGTTCGCTCGGCTTTCTGAACTCAGGCAAGCCCTTGTGTTGAGCTCTACTCGAGATGTCGTGGAAGGGCATCCGGTCGCACAAAAGTTAGCCCAACTTGCCGAAATGCACAGAGTGGACCTCCACGCCATGCTCAGAGCTGCGAAACGTTCTGGGTTGTTCGAAATTAAAATCTCAGCGAGGGTGGGAAGTGTGGAGGTGGCTGACCGACAGATGAGTAGTGGGCAGCTGCTTTTGCTTTCTCTGGTCGCTCGGGTTGCTGCCTTCGTCAACCGAGGATCGATAGTGCTAATTGATGAGCCGGAGGTGGCGCTACACCCCAGTTGGCAGGCGCAAATAATCCCGTTATTGCGTCGCTCATTCCCGAAAGATCTGCAGTGCCACATCTTCTTAGCAAGTCATTCGCCGCACATTGTCGCCGACGGCTCAGACGTCCTGGTCCCAGGACACTCGTGGGGGAACTTCGAACAGTTTGGTGACCCCTTCTTCGGTAGGTCGCCAGAAAATATTCTTTACCGTGTTTTCAATGCGCGAGTCACGGGAAACATTCTCGTTGATGAGGATCTGCTCACTCTCACGGAGGCTGTCTCTAGGCAGGAGATGCCAAGCGATCTGAGTGAGGTTGAGGCCGCTCTTCGTAGATTGCTGAAGATTTCTGGCCCCGATACCACCGCGCTGAATGAAATCCTTGCGCAAGCTGAGGAGTTTTTAGGTGGGCTGACAGTTGAAGAATTTTAGTGAGCCACCCGCACGTCTGCGGGTGCCACCTGCTGAGTTGCTTACTCGCGACGGGAATTATAGGTCCTGGGACTCTGGAGCACTTTCGTGTGTTCGATTCCGGACCAAATTTTTGGCATGGGCAATTGATAACCAGGATGCGAGGTGCGCATTCTGTTTGCTGCGCGTCGGTCGTTCCACGAGGCGATCAACTTCGGTGGACCATTTCGTACCTAAGGCGAGCGGCGGTCTCTACGAACATTGGACTTACGAGCCGCTGAATTTGCTCCTCGCCTGCCATGAGTGCAATAGCAAAATCAAGAAAAATGAAGACCCGGTATTTCGCATGGTTGGGACTAATTACCGCGCGTGCTCGTTTAGCTTTTTTCATCCCTACCTCCATAGGCCCGCGTCGGCTCACTTCGCCGGTGGCTATAGTGGGGGCGCCCCGCCGAGGTTAGTTCGAACGTATTCGGACATCGCGGCGCGAACTGTGAGATTATTCGAACTCGATGACCCCGGCCTTTTCAAGACCTGGCTGGGCGAGTACAGATCAGAGCGCCGCAACGCGCGCGTGGCCAACCTGCATCGGGTCACTAGGAATCTATTCTTGCGCGCCCGTAATGAAGTAAATTGACACTTCGGTTCGATTTTCTGGATGGTCCAATAGGAAATGGCGCGGTGCGAGGGCGGTGCTTACCGACAGAATTTGACGCGACGGCGGGAGTCGAACCCGCCACGCCTTCGGTTATGAGCCGAGGCCCGGGACCGCCCGGATCGCCGCGATGTGTCCCCACGCTAAACCGGGGGTGCGGCAGAGGCGAAGGGCCGTTGCGCGGCGTGACGCGATGTGTCGCCGTGTGGCGTGTGCCCGGCTCGTCAGCGACGGCGCCCGTCGATGATCGCCCGCGTCGAGTGCTCGAGGTGCGCGCGGACGACCCGCTCCGGGTCCCGCAGTGCGTGATCGACGTACGCGCGGTGCTCCTGCGTCAGTGCCCCGGGTGCGTAGGCCGGTCGCACGTGGGTGAGGAGCAGCCGCATCTCGCCCTCGAGGCGGCGGTACTCCTCGGCGATGCGCGGAGACCCGGAGGCGTCCACGAGCGCGAGGTGCACGCGCGCGTGGGCATCGAGCGTGGCGGGCCAGTCGCGGGCGGCCTCGGCCGCGGCCAGGTCGTCGAGGGCTGCGTCGACACCGGGGGGACGGATGCCGCGCTCGCGGACGATCCGCAGGGCCTCGGTCTCGAGCGCGCAGCGCAGCTGCTGCAGAGCGATCAGGGCGTCGTCGTCGAGCAGCGAGACGCGGACCCCGCGGTACGGCTCCGCGGTGGCGAGACGCTCGGCCGTGAGCGTCGCGAGAGCGGTGCGCGCGGTGTGTCGCGAGACGCCGTGAGCCGCGCTGAGCTCCTCTTCGCGCAGTGGGGTGCCGGGCGCGAGCTCACCCGACAGGATCCCGGCGCGCACGGCGTCGGCGACCGCGTCGGCGGTGCGCGGGCCAGGGGCGGGGCTCGCGGAGCGGTGCGGGGGTGTACCGATGCTCCCCGCCGCGGCGTCTTCGCTGCCGTTACGCGCGAGTCGTGGCATCCGGGACCTCCTCAGTCCGGCGAGACGGAGCCGACACCACGGCGAGACCCACCGCGATGAGGGCCAGGCCGATTCCGCTGACGAGTGTGAGCTGCTCGCGCAGCACGAACAGGCCGAGCACGGTGGCGGCGAGGGGCTCGGCGAGCGTCAGGGTCGACACGGTGACGGCGCTCAGCCGCGCCAAACCCCATCCGAACAGCAGGTAGGCGATGGCCGTCGTGACCACTCCGAGCCACAGCGCGAGCGCGAGGCCGTTCGGGGTGAGCAGCCACGACGTTCCGGCGAGCAGAAGCACCGGGAGGCTCGCGACGGCGGCGACCCCGAACACCGCCCCCATCACGCGCGTGGAGGTCCACCCCCTCTCGATCAGCGCCTTGCCGCACACCGTATAGAGGGCGTATGACATTCCCGCCCCCGCCGAGGCGAGCAGGCCCGTCGGGGCGAGCGCGGTCGCGCCGCCGGTCACGCCCGAGACGAGAACGACCCCGAGCAGGGCGATGGCGGTCGCGAGCATCCACCGCGGTGACGGGGCGCGGCGCAGGCGGACGGCATCCACGATCCCGGTCGCGATGGGCGCCGAACCGAGCGCGACGACCGTGCCGATCGCGACGCCGTTCTCGCGCGTGCCGAGGAAGAACAGGGGTTGATAGGCGAGCACGCCGATCGCTCCGACGGCGATGAGCGCCGACGTCGACGCTCGCGAGCCGCTCCGCACGCGCGCGGGCGACCGTTGCGCCAGGGCGAGAAGGCCCAGGATGCCGCCTCCCACCACGATTCGCGCGGCTCCGACCGCGAGGGGCGAGGCGTCGACGCTCGCGAGGGCCTGCGCCGTGCCCGTGGTGGAGAAGCACAGCGCCGCGGCGAGGATCGCGAGGGCGGGAAGCATGGATGGATTGTTACACAATCCGAACCGGAGGGCGGTCGATCAGTCGCGGAGCGGACCCGACGGCTACCACGTCACCCTGCACGACAGGGCCTGAGTCCGATCGGGACGGCGGGTTCCCGGCATCCGGGACCGTCCGGCGGAGTCGGGGCGGGACGCGCCGGTCGCCGTGGCTGGGGGACGGCGTGTCGGCGGAGAATTCCGCTTGACGGCGATGCTCGAGCGGGACGGATGCCGGCACCCCGGTGCCCGCGCGAACGCGCCGCCCCGGTGCTCGCCGCTGGCCGGTCGGGAGCACCGAGGCAGGCGGGTAACGTAGGTGCATGGCGACGACGGCGGGGCGAGGCATCCTGGCCCTCAGCATCGCCGCCATCCTCCTTGCCGTCGGCACGGTTCTCGCGGTGCTGGTCGATCCGTTCGCCCGTGAGCAGGTGACGGTCGACCCGACGGCGGAATGGGTCGCGCGCGTGCTGCTCGCCGGCGGTGCGGTCTGGCTGCTGATCGGCGCGATCGCCGCGCGCACGCGTCTCGTCCGCCGCCCCGGTGCCGCCGCCGCCCGCGCGACCTGGATCGCCTCGACCCGGCCGTGGCGGTCGCGGGAGTCGAGCCTGGGTCTTCTTCCGCTCGATCGCTGGCTCATGATCCTCGTGCCGGGCGTGCTGCTCGTGACGACGCGGGTCGTGCAGACGCCGCGAGACGGGCTGTGGGGAATGCTCCTCGCCGTCGCCGGGTGGCTCGTGTTCGCCGCCGCCGTGCGCCTGCTGCTCGGACGCCGCTCGCCCTGGCCGATCATCGCCGCCGTGGGCGGGGCTCTCGTACTGCGGTGCGTGGTCGCGCTGTTTGCCGTGTCGTTGTCGGGGCCTGAGGGCATCTGGACGGCGATCTGGGAGCAGTCGTGGGTGCGCGTCCTCTACCTGGCGGTCGCTTTCGCCCTCGTAGCCTGGGTCTTCGTCGTGGCCGGCTGGTCGCTATCGGCGCAGCTTGGACGCCGCCGTGCCGCGGGCGTCGCCCTCGCCGGTATGGGTGCCGGCTACGCCCTGCCCGCCGCGACCATCGCGGTCATGGGGGCGGGCGACGCCCTGCGCTCGTGGAACGAGCAGATCGGAGTGCTGCCCTGGGACCTCGCTCGCTTCACCGCCGCGCGCGACGGGGCGTTCCCGCTCGAGATCATGACGACCACGGCCGTGATCGGCGGGGTCGCTCTGGTGATCGGCATCCTGCTCGCTCTGCCGAACCGCGTGTACTCGCGCTCCGCGCGCTGACCGTCAGCGTCCCAGGGTCTGGTCGAACGGGCCGCCGCGACCGATCTCGCGCACCTCTTTGCCCAGCGGCATGAGCGACACCGGGACCAGCTTGAAGTTCGCGATCCCCAGCGGGATGCCGATGATCGTGACGCACAGCATCAGCCCGGTGACGATGTGGCCGAGGGCCAGCCACCATCCCGCGAGGATCACCCAGACGACGTTGCCGAGGAACGAGCCGACGCCGGCGGATCGCTTGGCGACGATCTCCCGCCCGAACGGCCACAGGGCGTACAGGCCGATGCGGAACGACGCGATACCCCAGGGAATCGTGATGATCAGGATGCACAGCACGATCCCCGCGGCGAGGTAGCCGAGGAAGAGCCAGAAGCCCGAGAGGACGAGCCAGAGGACGTTGAGGATCAGGCGCATGCGTCCATCATGGGGGCGTCGGCTGAACGGCATCCGAGGGTGACTCGCGGCTCTAACCCGGGCCGCCTCGGCGCGCAACCGCCTGCCTGCCGTGCGGAGGCGACGTTACCGTGAGGGCACCGAGGGAAGGGATCCGCCATGTCCGACATCACCCGTGCCACACCCGAACGCCGCGTCCTGTCGAGCTTCAGCGACTACACCGGGGCGCAAGCAGCCGTCGACCGGTTGTCGGACGCCGGCTTCCCCGTCGAGCACACCGCGATCGTCGGAACCGGTGTGCGCATCGTCGAGCAGGTGACCGGCCGGATGACACGCGGCCGCGCAGCCGGGCTCGGAGCCGCGTCGGGGGCCTGGTTCGGTTTGATGATCGGCGTGCTGATCGGTCTGCTCAGCGTCAACGGCTTCCTCGGGTTCGTCTTGCTGGGCCTCGTGCTCGGAGCCGTCTGGGGCGCCGTCTTCGGCTTCGCCGGGCACGCGTTCACGGGCGGCCGCCGCGACTTCTCGTCGGTGCAGGGCTTCGAGGCCGAGCGGTGGGATGTGACGGTGGATGCCGAGCACTTCTCCCGCGCGCAGTCGCTGCTGTCGTCGGGAGCGGCGGGCGAAGCGCGCGGCTGAGGCGTCTGCGGGTGCCCGGGTGGGGTGCCGGGGTCGGCGGTCCGGTCGTGTCGGGGCGTTGTGCGTGGCCCCGGGGCGTGCTCGGTGGCCCCGGGGCGTGCTCGGTGGCTCCGGGGCCACGGTGGCGCGGCGGGTTCGGGTCGCGAGGCGGTCATCCGGTCGTGTCGGGGCGTTGTGCGTGGTCCCGGGGCGTGCTCGGTGGCCCCGGGGCCACGAACAGACGAAGCGCGACCCCGGGTCTGATCAGCGACGGGGCCGATGTCGGAGGCCCCGCCTAGACTTGACCCCGCCATGACCGACGCCTCCACGCCCCTCATCTTCGATGGCCCTGTGCCGTCGTCGGCCCGACCCGACGCCGACCTTCTCGAGGGGTTGAACGGCCCGCAGCGCGAGGCCGTGACCTATCGCGGCCCGGCTCTGCTCATCGTCGCGGGCGCCGGTTCGGGCAAGACCAGCGTGCTCACGCGCCGCATCGCCTCCCTGCTGCGCACCCGCGAGGCGTATCCCAGCCAGATCCTCGCCATCACCTTCACGAACAAGGCCGCGGGCGAGATGCGCGAGCGCGTGCACCAGCTCATCGGTCAGAAGGCCGACGGCATGTGGATCTCGACGTTCCACTCGGCGTGCGTGCGTATCCTCCGCCGCGAGGCCGAGCAGTTCGGCTTCACCAAGTCGTTCACCATCTACGACTCCGGCGACTCGCGTGCCCTCATCAAGCGTCTCGTCAAAGAGCACGAGGGCGACTCGTTCGGTCTCACCCCCGCCGGCACCCAGAGCCGCATCTCGAAGCTCAAGAACGAGCTGGCGGATGCCGAATCCTACGCGCGGTCCGCCAACATGAGCGACCCGGCCGAGCGGGTGTTCGTCGAGATCTTCGGCTCGTACCAGCGCGAGCTGCAGCGCGCCAACGCCTTCGACTTCGACGACCTCATCGCGCAGACCGTGTACCTGTTCCGGGCCTTCCCGCAGGTGGCCGATCGGTACCGCAAGCGATTCCGGCACATTCTGGTCGACGAGTATCAAGACACCAACCACGCGCAGTACGCGCTCATCCACGAGCTCACCCGGCCTCCGGGGTCCGACGCCGAGCCGTTCTCGTCGGGCGGCATGATGATCTTCGACGCCGAGCCCGCGGGCGAAGATGCGGCGTCGCTCACGGTCGTCGGTGACTCCGACCAGTCGATCTACGCGTTCCGCGGCGCCGACATCCGCAACATCAGCGAGTTCGAGCGCGACTATCCGGGTGCCAAGGTCGTCCTGCTCGAGCAGAATTACCGCTCGACGCAGAACATCCTGTCGGCGGCCAACGCGGTGATCTCGAACAACTTCGACCGCAAAGACAAGAAGCTGTGGACCGACGTCGGCGCGGGCGATCCGATCATCGGCTTCACCGGGTACTCGCAGCACGACGAGGCGCAGTTCGTCGCCGACGAGATCGAAGCGCTGCACAAGAAGGGCGTCGACTACTCGGGCGTCGCCGTGTTCTACCGCACCAACTCGCAGTCGCGCGCGCTCGAAGAGATCTTCATCCGCTCCGCGGTGCCCTACAAGATTATGGGCGGCACCAAGTTCTACGAGCGCGCCGAGATCAAAGACGCGCTCGCGTACCTCGTCGCCGTGGCCAACCCGGCGGACTCGATGGCCCTGCGCCGCATCCTCAACCGTCCGCGCCGCGGCATCGGCGATGTCACTGAGACGGCCATCGCCCGCTACGCCGCCGAGCACGGCATCACCTTCCGCGACGCCCTGGCCAACTCGGCCCAGATCGGCGTCGGCCCGAAGCTGCAGAAGGCCATCGATCAGCTCGACGCGGTGCTGACCGAGGCCACGGCGATCATGCTCCCGGCATCCGGAGAGCTCGCTCCCTCCACCTCGGTCACCGAGGGTCTGACACTGCTGCTGAACAAGAGCGGCTACTTCGACGCCCTGCGCGCGAGCAAAGACCCGCAAGACGAGGCGCGCCTCGAGAACCTCGACGAGCTCGTCGCCGTGACGCGCGAGTTCGCGCGCAACAACCCCGAGGGCACGATCATCGACTTCCTCACCGAGGTCACCCTCGTGGCGGATGCCGACGATCTCGACGACGCGTCGGGTTCGGTGTCGCTCATGACCTTGCACACGGCCAAGGGCCTCGAGTACGACGCGGTGTTCCTCACGGGCGTCGAGGAAGACCTGCTGCCGCACCGCATCTCGGCGAACGAACCGGGCGGACCGCAGGAGGAACGCCGGCTCTTCTACGTGGGGATCACCCGCGCCCGCAAGCGCCTGCACCTTTCGCTCGCGATGACCCGCGCGCAGTTCGGCGAGGTCACGGTCGCGATGCCGAGCCGGTTCCTGCAAGAGATCCCGGCCGACCTCATCGACTGGAGGCAGTCACCCGGCGACGTGAACGGTCGCGGGGGTTCGCAGTCCCGCGCGCTCAACGCTCGCGGACGTCGTCCCGGCCAGCCCGGCAGCGGGGGCAACCGCTACGGCGACGACCTCGTGCCGCTGCCCAAGCGCGCTCCGGCCGATCCGAGCAAGTTCCCGAACCGCATTCCGGCGAAGGTCCGTGACAACGGCGACCTCGAACTCACGTCGGGCGACCGCATCCGCCACGACGACTTCGGCGAGGGCCGCGTCGACGCCGTGACGGGCGAGGGCGCAAAGCGAGTGGCGCACGTGCGCTTCGACACCGTCGGACCGAAGAAGCTGCTGGTCAAGATCGCGCCGATCACCAAGCTGTAGGGGTCGTCGCCGGCGAGGCGCGGGTTCTCGGCCGGTGGCGCCCTGCCGGTTTGGGGCGCGTTCTGCCGTTTGGGGCGGAGCATTCCCCGCCCCAATGCGCGGATCGCGCCCCGAACCGGGGCCCGCGCGCGGGGGTCCACCCGGGGCGCCCCCGCCCGCGGCGCCCCGCCCTGCTTGTTTGGTGCGCGTTCTGCCGTTTGGGGCGGAGCATTCCCCGCCCCAAGGTGCGGATCGCGCCCCGAACCGGGGGCCGCCCGCGGGGGTCCACCCGGGGCGCCCCGCCCGCTGCGCCCCGAGTCCCTCTGCCCGCGGCGCCCCGCCCTGCTTGTTTGGGGCGGGTTCTGCCGTTTGGGGCGGAGCATTCCCCGCCCCAAAGTGCGGAACGCGCCCCGAACCGGGGCCGCGCGCGGGAGGCCCCGCCGCCCCGAATCGACGGGAACCCGCGCGGGAGGCCCTTCCCCACGGCCCCCGGCCCCGGGACCGCCCGGATAGGCTGGCCGAATGGCTCTCTTCTCGCGCCGCAAGAAGTCCGACTCCGACGACGCATCGGTCGACCGGCCCGACACCACGATCGAGCCGGGCGAACAGCCCGTCGATCCCGCCGGCCCGAGCGACGCCGCTCCTGCCGCGGAGGTTCCGGCCGAGGCGGCCCCGACCGTGGGCATCTCGATGTCGTCGTTCCGCGGTGTGGGTGCCGATCCGGACGCGCCCGATCCGTCGTCGGCTCCTCCCGTGGCGGCACGTCCCTCGGCGCGTCAGCCGGGAGCGATGGAGGCCCCCGAGGCCCCCGAGACGGTGCCGGGACTGCGCGACAACGTCCTGCTCGGTAACGCTCTCGCCGAGATCGAGGGGCAGCCCGAGCCGACGCAGTTGCTCAACATCGCGCGCCAGCTTCTGCAGGGGCATGTCTTCCTCCGCGTGAAGGGTGACGCTCGCGCGCTCCTCGCCGAGGGCAAGGAGCTTCCGCTCGCCGTCGCCAACAACGGAGACGAACAGCTCGTCCTCGCTTACAGCGGTGGCATGGCCCTGCGCGCCAGTGTCGAGGCCGACGGCGACCGCGACACCTCTGCGATGGGTCAGCCCGTCATGGCGCTTCTGCGTCACGTGCTCTCCGGTCCCTTTGCGGGGCTCATCCTCGACCCCGCGTCCCAGCCCAACCGCGCCGTGCTGCCCAAGGCCCTGCTCGAGCGCATGGTCGCCGAGGTCGACCCCGAGCTGCGCATCAAGACCGCCCTGTGCGAGACGCGCGATGACTCCACGGCATCCACGATCGTCGAGGCCATCGTCGCCGAGGCGCCCCTGTGGATCGGGGTCAACCGCTCTGAGGAAGGCGGCCCGATCGGTGTCGCCGAGTCGCGGTCGGCCACGGGCGAGCGCTTCCTCGAGGTGTTCTCGCACCCGCTCGAGCTCCTCGCCCTCGGACGCGGCGACCAGCCGCTGCCCATTCAGCGCACACAGCTCGCGAAGGCGCTGGCCGGTGACGCCGGGCTCACCGGCATCCTGGTCGATCCCGCGGGCCCGTGGATGCGTATCGACCGCGACGACCTCGCGCCCGTCATCGCCCTCGCGGAAGAGGGCACCGAGCCCACCGCGTGATTCGTCGACACGGCGGGCCACTCCCTCTCGGGGCGGCCCGCCGTGTCGGTGTCAGACCCCGTACAGCTCGCCGACCGGCACCGCGACCGGGAGGACATTGCCGGCGGGGGCCAGCGGGCAGGCCCACATCGGGTCGTACGCGCACGAGGGGTTGTACGCGAAGTTGAAGTCGATGACCAGGGTGTCGGGGGCGGCACCCCGACCGAGGTCGGCACCCTTGATCGTGTCGAGCAGATAGCGCCCGCCGCCGTACGTGCCGCCGGGGCGGCCGGCCGCGGCATCCCGAACCGGGACGAACAACCCGCCCCCGTACGAGGTCAGCCGCCAGACGTCGAGAGACCCGGTGTCGGGCAGCTCGACGCGACCGATGCGCTCGAAGCCGACCTCGCCGTCGGTGCCGGTCGTGGCGACGAACGAGGCCTCGTCGGCATCGAGCAGGGGAACCTCGAAGCGCCATGCCGCGTCGTACGGCGCGAGCGGCAGCCCGACGAAACCCTCGCGCTGCTCCGGGAGCAGGGGAGTGGCCGGGTGGTCGGCGAAAAGCGCGTCGCGCTCGATGCGCCACAACTCGTGCGCGTCTTCGGGGTCGTCGGCTTCGCGCACCGCGTCGTACAGGGCGAAGACGCGGCGGCGCCAGTCGGCGATGTCGAGGGCGGTCCGAGCGGCTGCGGTGGTCATGGTTCGAGCGTAAAGGGCGGCCGGATGCCAGGACTCGGGCTGGACAGCGGGGCGGCGCCCGCTCCGCTCGCAGGTGGCCCCGGGGTCACATCCAGCGCCCCGGGGCCACGTTGACCGCCGCAGAGCGGGGCGGGCCTGCGCACCCAGTGCCCCGGGGCCACATTGCTTGCCCCAGAGCGGGGCGGGACTGCGCACCCAGTGCCCCGGGGCCACGTGCCGCGACGCGACGGACGCCGCCCCCGCACCGCAGCGGGGCGGACGCGATCACGACTCCCGCCCCGCCGCGCAACGGGGCGACACGAGCGCCGCTCGCCCACTAGCGTCGGCACATGGCATCCCCCCGCATCACGCTGACCGTGCCGGGCCCCGAGGGTGCTCGCGAGGTGGGCATCTCCAACCCCGATCGCGTGCTGTGGCCCGAGGTGGGTATCACCAAGCGCGAGCTCGCCGAGTACCTCATCGCCGTCGCCGATCCCTTCATCGCCGCGAACGGGCATCGGCCGGTGTCGCTCGAACGTTTCCCCGAGGGCGTGGGTGGCGAGGCCTTCTTCTCGAAGAACCCGCCGAAGGGGGCGCCGGACTTCGTCGAGGCCGTGACCGTGACGTACAACAGCGGGCGTCGGCATCCGCAGCTCTTCCTGGGCGAGATCGCGTCGGCGGTGTGGGCGGCGCAGATGAACACGATCGTGTTCCACCCGTGGGCCTCGCTCGCGAGCGATGCGGACCACCCGATCGAGTTGCGCATCGATCTCGACCCCCAGCCGGGCACGGGTATCGCCGAGGCGGTGACGGCGGCGCGCGAGCTGCGTACGGTGCTGCGCGAGGCGGGTCTCGAGGCGTGGATCAAGACCAGCGGCAACCGTGGCCTGCACGTCTTCTGCCCGATCGAGCCGACGCACGAGTTCCTCGACGTCCGGCACGCGGTGATCGCCGCGGCGCGCGAGCTGGAGCGACGGATGCCGGATGCCGTGACCACCAGCTGGTGGAAGGAAGAACGCGGCGAGCGGATCTTCGTCGACTTCAACCAGGCCAACCGCGACCGCACGATGGCGGGCGCCTACTCGCCCCGGGCGCTGCCGACCGCGACCGTGTCGACTCCGGTGTCGTGGGACGAGCTCGACGACCTCGACCCGCTCGCCTTCACCGTGCGCTCGATCCCCGAGCGGTTGGCATCCGTCGGCGATCCGTGGGCGGGCTTCAGCGATAAGCCGGGACGCATCGACACGCTCCTCGAGTGGTGGCAGCGCGATCTCGACAACGGGTTGGGGGAGTTGCCGTTCCCGCCCGAGTTTCCGAAGATGCCGGGGGAGCCGCCGCGCGTGCAGCCGTCGCGGGCGAAGACGCCGGGCGCTTAGGGGTTCAGTGCGTCGCCCGCGGCGCTGCGGTAATAGAGCACCGCGCGCCCGTACCGGGTGCGGTTGAGCAGCCCCGCACGCTCCATCACCCGCAGGTGCTGATTGATCGCCGACGTCGAGACTCCGAGCTGAAGAGCCAGATCGGTGGAGGATGCCGGCTCCCCCAGCGCCGCGAGCAGTGTCGCCCGCGTGCGACCGAGCAGGTCGACGACGGCGTCGGGAGCGGGCTCGGCGCTGGTGGACCACATCGCCCCCTGCCCGCGCGCGGGGTACATCACCGTGGGCGGAAGGTCGTCGTCGATGGGCGTCGAGACGCGGACGGTGAAGATCGACGGGACGAGGGTGAGACCCTCGCCGAGGACCGGTCGGCGGCGAATCTCGGGGTTCCACAGCCGCACGTCGAGGTGGCGTCCGTCATAGCGCGCGGCATCCGACAGGCCGTTCAAGACGGTGTCCATGCCCGCTTGCGCGGCAATGCGCCCGCGGTAGGCGATGTCGGACCGCAGCACCGCGCTCATGCGCGCCCAGTGCGGGGCGAAGCAGAGGTCCCACGCCGTCGCGAGCGCGCGCTGCAGGCGAGCGACAACCAGGTCATGGCGCCCGCGGAAGACCGCCGGCACCTCTCCGTGCACGCGTTCCAGATCGGTGTGCAAGCGCGCCCGCGAGATGCGGCCGAGCTTGGCCAGTTCGTCGTCGAACGAGGTGAGCGGGGAGGCGGGTCGTGGGTTGACGAAGTCGGCCGTCCACTTGCGGTCGTTGATGAGGGCGAGCAGCACGTCGAGATCGAGGAGCGGGCGGACGTCCGCGATCTGACGCAGCCACGGCGCCTGCAGCGGGTACCCCTCGGGCTGGTACAGGGCGCGCAGTCCGAGCCCCAGCTCCGACAGCGGGGAGATGCCGAAGCGGATCGCCGAGATGTCGGCGGCCTCCAATTCGTACCGGATCATGAAGCTCCACGCTACATCGATTGAACGCCTCGCCGTCGACTGGATCAATGGAGCCGTGACCAGCACGATCCCCACCGTCCCCCTGAGAACCCTCGTGCAGACGGACAAGACCCTGCGCCGCCTGCTCACGATCACCCTGGTCGACACCCTCGGTCGCGGCGCCTTCTTCACGCTGACGACGCTGTATCTGACGATCATCGTGGGGCTCGAACCGGTGACCGTCGGCATCGGCCTGACCATCGCCGGGGCGGTGGGCGTCGCCAGCTCGCTCACCTTCGGTCACCTCTCGGACCGCTTCAGCGCGCGGATGATGCTGATCGTGCTGCACGTCGTGCAGGGCGCGGCGCTCATCGGGTACCTCTTCGTCCGCGACCTGCCCTCGCTCGTGATCGTCGCCTCTCTCGTCCTGCTCGCTCAGCAGGGAGGCGGGAGCGTCCGCTCCGCCGTCGTCGGACGGGCGTTCCGCGGAGACGACCGCGTACGCATCCGCGCGGCCATGCGCACCGTGACCAACGTCGGCATCGGGGTCGGCACCGCGGTCGCGGCGATCCCGCTCGCCCTCGGCACCCCGTTCGCTTTCCACCTGACCATGACGATCGCGGGCTCGTTCTTCCTCGTGTCCGCCGTGCTCGTCGCGGGGCTCGATCCTGCCCGCGTCGACCTCTCCGTCGCCGAACCCGCGCCGGATGCCCCCGCCGTCGTCGGTCGTAGCCCCTATCGGGACCCACGCTTCTTGTGGTTGACGGCTCTCATGGGGGTGTTCGGCATCCAGTTCGGTGTGTTCGAGATTGGTGTGCCGCTGTGGGTCGTCGCCCACACGATCGCGCCCGACGTCGTGGTGAGCCCGCTGCTGCTGGTCAACACGGTCGTCGTGGTCCTGCTGCAGGTGCGGATGAGCCGCGGCACCGGGACCTTCGCCGGGGCAGGACGCGCGATGAGCAGGGCCGGGTGGCTCATGGTCGCGGCGTGCGCGCTGTGGGCGGGCGCCGGATGGATCGGGGGCGAGGGAGGGGGTCCGGTGGCCGCGGTGATCGTGGTGCTGCTGGCCGCGGCGGTCGTGCACTCCCTCGCCGAGATCACCTCGAGCGCCGCGGGATGGAGCCTCAGCTTCGACCTCGCCCCGCAGGAGCGCATGGGCAGCTACCAGGGCGTCTACGGCACCGGATACGCGGTCGGCGCGATGATCGCCCCCGCGGTGGTGACGCTCACGGCGATCGATCTCGGCACGGGCGGGTGGGCGATCCTCGCGGCGATGTTCGCCGCGGCGGCTGCCGGGGTCGTCGTGATCGCGCGGCGGGCGGAGCGGGAGATGGATGCCGTGGCGATGGGCTGAGCGTCGGATCGCGGGTGGGTGCCCGCCGACGGCGTCGTGAGAACAGGGGATGCGTCGAGAACAGGGCGATTGCGCGGGTTTCGGCCTGTTCTCGTGACGTTTCCTGTTTTCGTGACGGAGAGGTGGCGGCTGGGGACGGCCGCGGTCTGACTTTCGTCACCCCGTCCGTGAGGTCGGCCGGCGCGGCACCGGGCCTTGGCGGTGTCACGAGAACAGGGGGATGCGTCGAGAACAGGGTGATTGCGCGGGTTTCGGCCTGTTCTCGTGACGTTTCCTGTTCTGGTGCCGGAGCGCCTGGGCACCGAGCGCGCGGTCGCCGAGCGCACGGCCGCCGAGCGCGACGCCGCTGAGCGCGCGCTCGTCCAGCACGCGGACGTTGAGCGCGCGTCCCGCGAGCGCGCGTCCCGCGAGCGCGCGAAAATGTAAGTGCGCCAGCCGGTCACGGCCTGGGCGTGCAAATCCCGCCCGGCTCAGTCCAGCACGTCGCCCAGGTCGTACGACGTCACCGTCTCGAGCTGCGCGAAAGTGCAGGAGCGAGCGTCGCGGTCGGGGCGCCAGCGGTCGAACTGCACCGTATGGCGGAAGCGCATCCCCTCGAGCTGGTCGTAACGCACCTCGAGCACGAGCTCGGGGCGCAGCCGCACGAACGACACGTCCTTCGAGGCCGAGAAGCGCGAGCGATCGGTTTCGCCGACCACGGCCTCGCCGTCTTCGTCGCGTTCCACCAGCGGCGCGAGTTCGTCGATCAGCTCTGTGCGGCGTTTGTCCGTCCAGGCGGAGACGCCGCCGACGCCGTGCAGGCGGCCCTCGTCGTCGTAGAGGCCGACGAGTAGCGACCCGACACCCACGCCCGACTTGTGGATGCGGTAGCCGAGGGCGACCACATCCGCGGTGCGGGCGTGCTTGATCTTGAACATCGTGCGCTTGTTCGGTGCGTACGGCTGCGCCAGGGGCTTGGCGATCACGCCGTCGAGGCCTGCGCCCTCGAACTCCGCGAGCCATCGCCGCGCGAGGTCGGGGTCGTCGGTGGTGCGGGTGACGTGGACCGGGTGCGGCACCGAGCCCAGCAGGTCTTCGAGCTGCGCCCGGCGCTCCGAGAACGGCTCGTTCTGCAGGTCGCGGTCGCCGCGCGCGAGCAGGTCGAAGGCGATGAACATCGCCGGCGTCTCTTGGGACAGCATGGTCACGCGCGAGGCCGCGGGGTGGATGCGCTGCGACAGGGCTTCCCAATCGAGACGCTGGCCGCCCGCGGCGCCGCGGGCGACCACGACCTCACCGTCGATGAGGCACGGCTCGGGCAGGATCTCGGCGAAGGCCGCGACCAACTCGGGGAAGTACCGGGTCAGCGGCTTCGCACCGCGGCTGCCGATCTCGACGTCGGTGCCGTCCCACGACACGAGGGCGCGGAACCCGTCCCACTTGGGTTCGTAGCTGAACCCGCCGTCGACCTTGGCGTGCTCGGGTACCTGGGGCACCGACTTCGCCAGCATCGGCGCGGGGATGTCGTAGCCCATGGGTCAGTCCGTACTCTCGCCCCCGGCCAGCGGTACGGGGTTGCGGCGCTTCTTGCGTCGCGCCCACTCCGCGGGCTTGTCGTCGCCGTTCCAGACGGTGATGATGCCCCACACGACGGCGGTCAGCGGGACCGCCAGCAGGGTGCCGAGGATGCCGCCGATCGCGGTACCGCCGGCCAGCACGACCAGCACGACGAAGGAGTGCAGCTTCATCGAGCGGCCCATGAGCACGGGCTGCAGGAAGTTGCCCTCGAGCTGGTTCACGAGCACGACGATGCCGACCACGATCAGGGCGACGACCCAGCCGTTGGTCACGAGGGCGACGAGTGCGGCCAGGATTCCGGCGGTCACCGCACCCACGATCGGGATGAACGCGAGCAGGAAGACGAGAACGGCCAACGGAAGAGCGAGGGGGACCTGCAGGATCGCGAGACCGATACCGATACCGATCGCGTCGACGGCCGCGACCGAAGCGGTACCGCGGACGTACGAGCCGAGGACGGTCACCGTCTTGTCGCCGATGCGGCGCGCGCGGTCGTAGTCGCGGCCGTGGAAGGGGCGGAGCACGAACTCCCACATGCGGGGTCCGTCTTTGAGGAAGAAGAACAGGATGACGACCATCAGCACGAAACCCGTCACGAACGAGGCGATCGCACTGACGCCGGCGAGGGCCCCGGTGCCGAACTGCGAGCTCGTCACGAAGTCCTGAATGCCTTGCACGGCCTGGTTGACCTGGTCGGGCGAGATGGCGAAGGGGAGTGTGTGGTACCAGTCCTGCGCCTGCTCGAAGCCCTTTTGCGCCTGCGAACTGAGGTACGGCCACTGGTCGATGACCGCGTTCACCACGAGCCAGCCCAGGGCGCTCAGCACCACGACGACAGCCAGCAGCGTCAGCAACGTCGCGAGCACCGCCGGCACGCCCTTGCGCCGCATCCACATGGTCACCGGGCCGAACGCCGAGGCGAAGATGAGCGCCAGGATCAGGGGGATGATGACGAGCGTCACCTGCTGAATGCCCCAGATCAGCCCGGCGACCAGGACCACCACGACGATGATCTGCACTGCGCGAACGGCGAGGCGCCCGAACCCATCGGCCCAGAGACTCTTCGGCGGTGTCTGGACCGCCTCGGCGACGGTGGTGACGGCGTCGCGCGGCGCGGGATGACGAGAGAACAGGCCCATGCCCACACGCTAGCGGGGGCCTCCGACATGGTGACGGAGGTTGCGCCGCGCCGGGGTGCCGGATAGGGCGGCGGATGCCGGGAACCCCGCCGTTCCGCGAGCCGAGGCCCCGCGGGTCGAGGTCGCCGGGTCGCGACGTCGGCCGAGGCGGTGACCGGCGCCCGCTCGGAGGGGAGCGGGGCGCCGCATCCCGGCATCCGGGATCGCACGAGCTCGGTGAGGTCGATCGGATCGGGACGCCGGGGTTCCGGCATCCCAAATCAGACGAACGCGCTCATTCCGGTGATGTCGCGGCCGAGCAGGAGGGCCTGGACGCTTTCGGTGCCCTCGTACGTGTGGATGGCCTCGATATCGGCCATGTGCTGCATGACGCCGTTCTCGAGCAGGATGCCGTTGCCGCCGAGCAGGTCGCGGGCGATCGCGGCCACCCGGCGCGCGGCGCGGGTGTTGTGGTACTTCGCGAGCGACGCCTGGGTGGGACGCAGGCCGCCCGACGACTCGAGGTCGGCGAGACGGCGGCAGTAGAGCTGCATCGCGGTGAGCTCGTCGAGCATCTGCGCGAGGCGCTCCTGGACCATCTGGAACTTCGCGAGGGGCTTGCCGAACTGCATGCGCTCGGTGGCATACGTCCGCGCGATCTCGTAGCAGGCGGTCGCGTGACCGAGCGCCGACCAGGCCACGCCCGAGCGGGTCGCGAACAGGACGACCGACGCGTCCTTGAAGGTGTGGGTGCCGGGCAGCACGGCATCCGCAGGAAGACGCACCTCGTCCATCGCGATGTGAGCCTGGTGGATGCCGCGGAGCGACACCTTTCCGGTGATGACGGTGCCCGTGTAGCCCGGGGTGTCCTGCTCGACGAGGAAGCAGCGGACGTTGCCGTGGTCGTCGCCGCCCTCGTTCTCGACACGCGCCCAGACGAAGGTGATGCCGCCGGAGGCGCCGTTGCCGATCCACTTCTTGGTGCCGCTGAGCGACCAGCCGTCGTCGGTGCGGGTGGCCGTGGTCTCGAGCGAGACGGAGTCGGAGCCGTGATCGGGCTCGGTCAGGGCGAAGGCGCCGAGCACCGTTCCGTCGGCGAGAGGCTGGAGCCAGCGCTGCTGCTGCTCGGGCGAGCCGTAGAACGCCAGCGTCCGGAGCGCGAGTCCGCCCTGTACGGCAAGGGCGGTGGCGAGCGAGCCGTCGTGGCGCGAGATCTCCATGTTGACCAGGCCCGCGGCCAGCGGCGAGGTATAGGGCAGCTCCGGGTGCTCGATGCCGTCGGTGAACAGTTCGAGCTCGCCCATACGCCGGACGAGATCGATCGGGTAGCTCGCGGCATCCCATTCGCCCTGCATGCGCGTGCCGACCTCGTCGGCGAAGGCCTTGGCGGTGTCCCAGACGGCGCGGTCGGCGTCGGGGATGTCGGCGAACACCGCGTAGTAGTCGGTGTCGCGGCGGCCCAGGAGGTCGTAGTGGGCGACGCGCTCTCCGGGGAGCGTGCGGGCATCGGCGTCGATGGTCATGGGTCTCAGTATCGCGCATGTTGGTACTGAGTGCCACGCGTCCGAGTGAACGCTCGGCGGATGCTCGGGTGGGCGCCCGGGTGCGGGCTGCGCCGGGTCGCGCGCCCCGCGATGACGGGCCCCGCTTCGACGTCGAGTGTCCAAGACACCCGGAGGGTTTGTCGGAATGTCCGGGTGTTTTGGACACTCAACGCGGGGGTCGCGCCCCGCGTTGACGGTGCGTGATCGAGACGTCGAGTGTCCACAAAACCCGGATGCCTTTCCGGAACCTCCGGGTGTTCTGGACACTCGACGGCCGTCGCACGTGCCCCGCGGTGACGGGGCCCGATTCGACGTTGAGTGTCCACAAAACCCGGACGAATTTCCGGAACGTCCGGGTGTTCTGGACACTCAACGCGGGGGTTGCGCCCCGCGTTGGCGGTGCGTGATTGGACCTTGAGTGTCCACAAAACCCGGACGATTTTTTGCAACGTCCGGGTGTTTTGGACACTCAACGGGTGGGGCGGCCGAGCGGGCACGCGAGGGACGACCCCCGCGAGCGTCAGTCCCCGAGCGTCTCGCGCAGGCGCCGGGCGACCTCGGCGGCGGGCATGCGACGGGGGAAGGCTGCCACGATCAGGTCGTCGCCGGCCGCGTCGTCGCCGTCGGCGTGCACGCCGTAGCGGCGCAGCACGTCGTCGAGCGCTCGACGGAGAACGGATGCCGGCACCCGAGCCCCCCGCATCAGCCGGCGCAGCACGTGGTTGTGCACCGCCGTGACCGAGGCCGCGAAGCCGACGGCATCCAGGGGGTCGAGACCGGGCAGAGCGTCGCGCAGGTACTCGTCGAAGAGCCGTTCGTAGCGGAACACCGTCACGATCTCGCGATCGCGCAGGCCCGGGATCTGCCGCACGATCGCGTAGCGACGGCGGGCGACCTCGGGGTCGTTGGCGAAGTGCCGGAACACGCGCACCGATGCCTCGCACACGGCCGCCCACGGGTCGTCGTGCGGTTCGGCGAGGTACGCGCGCGTCTCGGTGAGCAGCACCTCGTGGTCGGCGAAGACCACGTCTTCTTTGCCGCCGAACTGCCGGAAGAACGTCGACCGCGACACCCCGGCCGCCTGTGCGATCTGCTCGACCGAGGTCTGGTCGTAGCCGTGCTCGACGAAGAGGTCGATGGCCGCGGACACGACGGCCGTCCGGCTCGAGGGGGCGGCGCTGTCGGTCACGCCCCGAGCCTATCCGCGGGCCGTCGTCGCGCGGGGTCGGGTTACGTGGGGCGGCGCGTAGATGATCCGGGCGGCGGAGGCAACCGGATGCCGAGACCCCGGCGCCCGCGATGGGATGAACGCATGACCTCCTCCCTGTGGCACCGTGACCAGACGCCCGTCGACGGGACGCCGTTCGAACCCGACGCCCGCCACGACGTGGTCATCGTCGGTGCCGGGATCACCGGCCTGTCGACCGCGGTGATGCTCGCCGAGGCGGGAGTCGATGTCGCGATCGTCGACGCGGGCCCCGTGGGGCAGGGGGCTACCGGGGCGTCGGTGGGTATGGCATCCCTTCTGCAGGGGACGACCCTCGCGGCGCTGCGCGCACACCACCCGGCCGGACTCGTGAAGGCGTATGTCGAGTCGAACCGCGCGGGGCAGGAGTGGCTCGCCGAGCGCGCGGGAGCCGCCGCCGACCGCCGGACCGCCTTCACCTTCGGTCGGGGACTCTCCACCGACCCGGCGCTCGACGCCGTTCGCGACGCCGCGCGCCAGGCGGGGCTGCCGATCCGTGAAGACGCCCCCGGCGATCTCGGCGGACGCACCCCCGTGCGCGCCCTCGCCCTCGACGACCAGCTCGCCCTGGACCCGGTCGCCCTTTCGCGCTCTCTCGCCGAGGCAGCACTCGCGGCCGGGGCGACGCTGCACACGGGCGTCCGCGCGACCGACGTCCGCGCTCTTCCCTCCGGTCGCGTCGACACCGACCACGGCACGATCTTCGGCGACACCGTCGTGCTCGCCACCGGCACGCCCATCACGCGCCGCGGCCTGTACGACCTCAAGACCCGCGCGCTGCGGTCGTGGGCGATCGCGTTCGAGATGGAGGGGGATGCCGAGGCTCCCGGCGGCATGTGGAGCGAGGTCGGCACCGACGGGCGCAGCGTCGTCGCCGCACCGTCTTCGTTCGGGCGCGGGGTGCTGCTGGTGACCGGGGCACGGCATCCGGTCGGCTCCGCTCCCTCGGAGGTCGCGCTCGCCGAGGGACTCGCCGCCTGGGCCCGCCGCACCCTGCCGGTGGGCGCGGAGATAGCCCGCTGGTCGGGACAGGACTACCAGTCGCACAACCTCGTGCCCTTCGTCGGAGGGATGCCGAGGGGCCTCGGCCGCCTCCGCTTCGCCACCGGCTACGCCGGGTGGGGTCTGACCAACGCCCCGGCCGCCGCGATGCGGTTGAGCGACGAGATCCGCGGGGTGTCGCGCAGCGAGCGCCCGCAGTGGATGCGCACGATCGGCACGCGCATGACGGTTCCCGCCGATCTCGGCCGCGGCATCGGCGAAGCGGCACGTCGGGTGGGCGTGGCAGCGGAAGCGTTCGCCGCGGCGGCGCCCGCGCCGGTCAAGCGGCCCGCCGAGGGCGCCGGGCTGGTGTCGCGGCAGGGACTGCGGACCGCGGCGGTGTCGACGATCGAGGGAGAGACGCGCGCGGTGGTCGCCCCGGCTCCGCTGACGTGGAACGACGCGGAACGCTCCTGGGACAGCCCCGTCGACGGTTCGCGCTACGCCCCGGACGGGACGCGGCTCGAGGGCGCGGCATCCGCGGATCTGGGCGTGGGCTGAGGTCGCACGGGGCTCGGCTCGGCCGCGCCGAGACGCCATCTCGCTGACAAATCGGTTGCAGGCTGACGCGGAGTTGTCAGCCAGTTGCCGTCTCGACGGCCGCCATGTGGACGACCGCCCGAGTCAGCTCTTCGGGCCGGTCAGCTCTTCGCCCCCGACAGTGCGAGCGCGCCGCCGAGACCGATCATCATGACCCCGCCGGTTCCCGACAGGGTCGAGATGCGCTTCGGCGACCGGGCGAACCACTCGCGGGCGGTGCCGGCGGCCAGGGCCCACACGCTGTCGCAGGTGAGCGCCATTATCTGGAACGTCAGTCCGAGAACGAGCAGCTGCAGCCACACCGCCCCCGCGTGCGGGTCGACGAACTGCGGCAGCACCGCGACGAAGAACGCGATCGTCTTCGGGTTGGTCAAACCCACGACGAAGCCCTGACGCAGCAGGGTCCACGACGAAGAGGGCCCGCGCGTCGCCCCGGCGACGTGAGCGTGGCGGTGACGGATGGCCTGAATGCCGAGCCACACGAGGTAGATGGCCCCGACGATCTTCAGGACCGTGAACGCGACGATCGACGACGCGACGATCGCGCCGACGCCGAAGGCCACCGCGAGCACCGCCGGCACCGTGCCGAGCGCGTTGCCGACGACGCTCAGCACGCCCGCGCGGCGGCCGAGCGCGATCGAACGCCCGATCACGAAGAGCACGCTCGGACCCGGGATGACGATGATGATGACCGACGCGGCGACGAACGCCAGCAGGTTCTCGATCGGAGGCATGCGTGAACTGTACTGCTCGCGCGTTTCGCGTCTGTTGCGGGTGCGTGCGTGCGGGCACGGGGCCGACGGGGGCGGCGCGTCGGCTGCGAGCGCCGCGCGTAACTCGTGACTCTCGCGCGCGGGAGGGGCGGGCGGCGGCTCCTCGCGCGGTGGCGGGCCGGGGCGTGGCGGGTTTTTCAGGAGTTCGGTACGTCGCGGCCCGCCCATCGCGTTCTGGGCTCCGGATGGATTGCGGGCGGCGCGTCGGCTGCGAGCGCCGCGCGTAACTCGTGACTCTCGCGCGCGGAAGGGGCGGGCGGCGGCTCCTGGCGCAGTGGTGGGCCGGGGCGTGGCGGGTTTCTCAGGAGTTCGGTACGCCGCGGCCCGCCCATCGCGTGCCGGACTCCGGATGAATTGCGGGCGGCGCGTCGGCTGCGAGCGCCGTGCGTAACTCCTGACTCTCGCGCGGGGGAAGGGCGGGCGGCGGCTCCCGGCGCGGTGGCGGGCCGGGGCGCGGTGGGTTTTTCAGGAGTTCGGTACGTCGCGGCCCGCCCATCCTGCGCCGGTACGCCCCGGACGGCCCTGGACCGGCACGCCCCGGGTGGCCCTACGCCGGAACGCCCTCCCGGGCCAGCAGCTCGGTGATCCGGCCGACGCATCCGCCGCAGCCGGTGCCGGCGCGGGTCGCGGCCTTCACGCACGCGACCGTGGATTCGCCCGCCGCTGCGGCCTCGCGGATGGCCCCGGCGCTGACGCCGTTGCACCAGCAGACGGTGGCGTCCGAGGCGAAGGGGTCGGTGACCACCGCCATGCCCACGTCGGGGGCGTCGAGCCGCAGCAGCGACGAGCGGTCGGCGGGCAGCTCCGAGCCGCGCTCGAACAACAGGGTCAGCTCGGCGCCGGTGCGCGGCATCCCCACCGCGACGAACCCGGTCAGCACACCCCCGACGGTGACGAGCTTGACGTAGGCGCCGCGCGCCGGGTCGGCCCAAAGCGTGACCTGGGGGCCGTGGCATCCGGGTGCGTGCGAGAAGGGGTCGGCGTCGACCGCGCCCCCGGCGACCACGTCGATCCCCTCGGCTTTGAGCATGACGACGCCGGGGCGCTCGACCGGCGCGGGCACGTCGACCCCCGACAACAGCAGTGC
The DNA here is from genome assembly GCF_031455375.1 of Microbacterium sp. 1154. NCBI lineage: Bacteria > Bacillati > Actinomycetota > Actinomycetes > Micrococcales > Microbacteriaceae > Microbacterium > Microbacterium sp. 1154. The sequence continues at coordinate 1,237,434 of NZ_JAVDSN010000001.1, forward strand.
CGCGAGCCGGTCGGCCTGTCGCCAGCCGGGGCCGATGAGTCCGCTCGGCCCGCCCGGCACGCGCCCGTCGGGGCCGGTGTCGGCGGGGTCGGCGACGTGCGCGCAGTCGCCGATCGCGAAGACGTTCGGGTCGGTCCACGAGCGCGACGATCCGTCGACGAGCACGCCGGCCGAGGTGGCGAGACCCGCGAGCGAGGCGATTTCCGTCCGTGCCCCGACCCCGCACGACAGCACGAGCAGGTCACCGGCGAGCACTTTGCCGTCGGCGCAGACGAGCCCGTCGAACCAGGCCTGACCGTGGTCGTCGTAGCGCTGCACGATGCTTTCGGCGCGCGCGTGGTGCATCATCTCGATGCCCACGGCGCTCGCCGCGGCGGCGAGCACGCGTCCGCCGTTCTCATCGAGCGTCCGGTTCATCGGCGCGGCGGAGTGATACGCCACGACCACCTCGGCGCCTGACTCGGCGGCGGCGAGGGCGAGTTCCATGCCGAGCACTCCCGCGCCGAGCACGACGATGCGCTGACCCGCCGAGACCGCTGCGCGCACGTGCTCGGCGTCGGCGAGATCGCGCAGGGCCACGACGCCCCGCGGCAATGCCGCCGCACCGTGGTCGAGTTCAGATGGCAGCGCCGGCCGCGTGGACCGATGCCGCTGCGCCCGCTCGAGTCCCGCGAGCGTCGGCACGTTCGCCCGCGCGCCGGTGGCGAGCACGAGTCGGTCGTAGGGGATCCGGATGCCATCGTGCAGACGCACCACCCGAAGGTCGCGGTCGACGCCGACCACCGTCATCCCGAGCACGAACCGGACCCCTGCCTCTTCGGCGACGCGACGGTCGCCCATGTCGAGGCCGTCGCGTTCCATGCGCCCGACGGCATATTCAGCGAGCAGCACGCGGTTGTAGACGTCGTGCTCCTCCGCGCCGATGACCGTGAGGTCGATGCGCCCGTCTCTCACGGCGGGGAGGAGTCCCTCGACCAGCCGTGCTCCCACGGGCCCGTAGCCCACCAGCACCACCCGCTCAGACATGGGTCTCCTCCTCCGTGCTCGACGACGGCGTGCGTCGCGACGGACCCCCCGCGACCCCGACGAGCGCGGGAGCCACACCCGGGTGCTCCGCCACGACGACCGGCGAAGCCGCGATGTGATGAGCCGTCGGGGTCGTGGCATCCGGGATCGCCTTCACTTGAACCCGCGTGCGCTTGAACTCGGGCATGGCCGAGGTCGGGTCGACGATCGCCTCGGTCAGCCGGTTGGCGCACTCGTCGCCCGCGTAGTGGAACGGGAGAAAGACGGTGTCGTGCCGGATGTCGGTGGTCACCGTCGCCCGTGCCCGGACCTCGCCCCGCTCGTTCGACACCGAAACGAGCGCATCCTCGCGGATGCCGAGACGAGAAGCCGTCGCCGGGTGGATCTCCAGCCGTGCCTCCGGTCGGGCACCGTTGAGCTCGGCGACCCGACGGGTCTGCGTGCCCGACTGGTACTGCTGCAGGTAGCGGCCCGTCGTGAGGGTCAGGTCGCCGCCGCGGTCGGTGGGCGTCGGGGGAGTGGCATCCACCGGCACGAGACGCGCGCGGCCGTCGGCGTGGGCGAAGCGCTCGGTGAACGGACGCGGCGTGCTCTCGGAGCGGTACGGCCAGTAGGCCTCGATGCCCGTGTCGAGCAGGGCGTGCGAGAGTCCGGAGTAGTCGGCGACGCCGCCCTCCGACGCGCGGGCAAGCTCGTCGAACACCCCGGCCGGGTCGATCGACCAGGTGGATGCCGCGCCCAGGCGCCGCGCGAGCTCCGACAGGATCCACAGCTCGCTGCGGGCCCCCTCGGGGCCGGGCAGGGCCTGACGACGGCGGATGACCCGGCCCTCGAGCGAGGTCATCGTGCCCTCCTCCTCGGCCCACTGCAGCACGGGGAGCACGATGTCGGCGAGCTCCGCGGTCTCGCTGAGGAAGAAGTCGCACACGATGAGGGTGTCGAGGGCCTGGAGCCGCTCCCGCAGCGCGTCGACGTCGGGCGCCGAGACGACGACGTTCGAGCCCGCGACCAGGAGCGTCTTCACCGGCCCGCCGAGTTCGCCGAGCAGGGCGGTGGCGGGGATGCCGGCATCCGGGATCTCCTCCGGTTCGATGCCCCACACCCCGGCGACGTGCCGGCGCGCCTCGGGGTCGCGGATGGAGCGGTATCCGGGGAGTTGGTCGGCCTTCTGGCCGTGCTCGCGTCCGCCCTGACCGTTGCCCTGCCCGGTGAGGGTGCCGTAGCCCGAGCCCTCGCGGCCGACGAGTCCGAGCACGAGTGCGAGGTTGATCGCGGCGGTCGCGGTGGCGGTGCCGTCGACGTGCTGTTCGACGCCGCGCCCGGTGAGGATGTACGCGCCGCCCACGGCGAGGCGCCGGGCGGTCTCGCGCAGCTGCGCGACGGGGACGCCGGTGGTCGAGGAGGTGCGCTCGGGCCACCACTGCGCGACCGAGCGCCGCACCGCGTCAAAGCCCGTGGTGCGCTCCTCTCCATAGGCGCGGTCGGCGAGCCCCTCGGCGAAAGCGATATGCGTGAGCCCGAGCAGCAGCGGCAGGTCGGTGCCGGGGGCGGGCTGCAGGTGGGTGCCGGCGCCGTCTTCGGTGAGGCGCGCGGTGGCCGAGCGGCGCGGGTCGACGACGATCAGACCGCCCGCGGCCCGAGCTCCGGCGAGGTGCGCGAGGAACGGCGGCATGGTCGCGGCGACGTTCGAGCCGAGCAGCAGGATGGTCCGAGCGTCGTCGAGGTCGGTGACGGGGAACGGGAGGCCGCGGTCCATTCCGAAGGCCCGATTGGATGCCGCTGCCGCCGACGACATACAGAACCGGCCGTTGTAGTCGATGCGCGAGGTGCCGAGCGCGACGCGGGCGAACTTGCCGAGCTGGTACGCCTTCTCGTTGGTGAGTCCGCCGCCGCCGAAGATGGCGTTGGCGTCGGGGCCGTGAGTGGCCTTGGTCTGCCGGAACGCCGCAGCCACGGCATCCAGGGCTTCATCCCAGGTGGTCTCGGCGAGGGTTCCGTCGGGTTGGCGGACCAGTGGCATCCGGAGTCTGTGGGGGGATGCCAAGAGCTCCGCCGACGTCCAGCCCTTCGCGCAGAGCCCGCCCCGGTTCGTCGGGAAGTCGCGGCCCGTGACCGTAGTCGCGCTGTCGTGCGTGACGGTCATGGCGCACTGCAGCGCGCAGTAGGGGCAGTGGGTGTCGGCGGAGCTCACGGCGTCAGATCCGGGTGCCGGACTTCTTCGACATACGCAGGTACACGCCCGCGGTGACGGCGAGGAAGGCGACATACGCGAGCGCGAACCAGCCGAGGGCGGGGGTGTACGAGCCGAACGTCGTCTTCGAGAAGCCGAGCAGCTGCGGGATGAAGAAGCCGCCGTAGGCGCCGATCGCCGAGATGAGACCGAGGGCCGCGGCCGCCTTGCGCTGGGCGCCGATCCCGCCGTTCGCGCGCAGGGTGAAGATCGTCGGGATCATGCGGTACGTCGAACCGTTGCCCATGCCGGCCGCGGCGAACAGCACCAGGAAGCACAGCAGGAAGACGGCGAAGTTCTGCATCGGCAGGGTGAGGATGACGCCCAGGATGCCGAGACCCATCACCGTGAACGCGCCCATCGTGATGACGGTGCCGCCGAAGCGGTCGGCGAGCTTGCCGCCGTAGGGGCGGGCGAGCGAGCCGACAAGCGCACCCATGAACGCGAGGGTGACGGTGGCGGTGCCGATCGCGAAGCCCTTGAAGTCGGGGAACGTGTCGGCCAGCAGCTTCGGGAAGACCCCGGCGAAGCCGATGAACGAGCCGAACGTGCCGATGTAGAGCACGGCCATGACCCACAGGTGCGGCTCTTTCAGAGCGGCGAGGGATGCCGTGATGTCGGCCTTGGCGCTGGACAGGTTATCCATGCGGAGGTACGCGCCGACCATGGCGACGATGATGAGCGGCACCCAGATGAGACCCGCGAGCGGCAGGTTGAGGGTGGCGGCGGCGCCGACCGTGATGACGATCGGGACGACGAACTGCGCGACCGAGGCGCCGAGGTTGCCGCCGGCGGCGTTGAGTCCGAGGGCGTAGCCCTTCTGCGCGGCCGGGTAGAAGAACGTGATGTTCGCCATCGAGCTGGCGAAGTTGCCGCCGCCGAAGCCGGCGAACGCGGCGATCAGCAGCAGCAGGCCGAACGGGGTCGCGGGGTTGCTGACCGCGATGGCGAGGCCGATGCTCGGGATGAGCAGCAGGCCGGCCGAGACGATCGTCCAGTTGCGGCCGCCGAAGCGCGGAACCATGAACGTGTAGGGGATGCGCAGCGTCGCGCCGACGAGGCTCGGCATGGAGATGAGCCAGAAGATCTCACCCGTCGAGAGCTGGAAGCCCGCGGCCGGCAGTGAGACGACGACGACCGACCACAGCTGCCAGACGACGAACCCCAGGAACTCGGCGAAGATCGACCACCGCAGGTTGCGGGAGGCGATGGCCTTGCCTTCCTTGGCCCACTGCGTGGCGTTCTCGGGGTTCCAGTTGTCGATCCAGCGGCCGGGGCGGTGGACGAGCTGTGCCGCGGCTTCCGCGCTCGCGGCTTCGGCTCGGGTGGTGGGCTGCGCCGGCGTGGCTTCGGGGCGCGGGTCGGTGACGGTCACGGGGTCCTCCGGTGGGCGATGCGGGGGAGGTGCAGCGACCCGCATGGGCGGGACGTGCCGCCAGCGTAGGGAGCGGGCGTTACCCGGGACCGCGTCGGGAGGGGCGGGGAGGTAACGGTTGTCTCACCCGCGGAGGGGGTGGGGGAGAGGGGGAGTTTACGTGGGCGTTACACGAGAGGGGGCGGTGCGATGCGAGGAGTCAGGCAGCGGCGGCTGATATACGACCGACTATCGGTTGCGCCTCACGTTGGCCGATGACTGTTCGGGGGAGTGGTGTCTGGCGGCGCCTCCTCGGCAGGGTGACTCCAATGCGGCTACACGTAAGTAGTGTTCACAGCGACCCTTGGGGGGATTGTCAGACTGCGAGGATGGAGACGAGTGCCCACCCATCGGGCTCGGAGTGTCGAGGAACTATCTGCCTCTCGCTGCCCCTCGCTGCTCATCCCGGTACTCCTTGCCGATGCGATCAATGACCCAGGGAGCTAGTGCCGCGCCGCCAAGGATGACGACAGCGCAGGTGACAAATGCGGGGGCCCACCGGCCGTCGGCGGCGATGGCGCCCACGGCGACCACTCCGACTGCCGCGCCGATTGTGTCCGCGTTCGCCTGCAGGCTCATCCCGCGGGCCACCCGGTCGCCGCTCGCCTCTGAGACAAGGGTCTTCTGCAGCGGATAAAGGAGCGCCAGTGAGGCGGACATGATGATCCAGAGTGCGGCGATGAGGATCACGGGCGGTGAGAGAGCGAGCGTTGCTGTGCTCACAGCGGTCGCGAGAGAAGCTGCAATGTAAGCGGGTTTACGACCCCACCGCTCGACGAGACCGTGAAGGGGGCGCGGGAGTAGGGTCATCGCGATGCCGCCTGGCAGGTAGACCAGAGCGATTTGCCACACCTCGAGACCAGCCGCTTGCAGCTGGAGCAAGAGCGCCAATCCGACACCTGCCTCGGCGGCAGTGACGACGCCCCCAATCGTCATCAGAGGTGCGAGTCGGCGGGCATGTTCACGGATTCCGCCGGCGAGTTCCGTTCGCACGACGAGCGGTTCCTTAGGGGTGAGCAGCAAGCGCGCGCCGGCGGCGGCCGCCGTGACGGCAAGTCCGATGAAGACCGCCGAGTATCCGAACGCCCCGAGAAGGGCCATCGCTGGCCCCCAGAAGATCCACGATCCGAGAGCCTCTGCGGACATGAGCCCCGCGTATGTTCCCGAGTCGTCGGCGAGGTACTCCGCGGCTATCGCGCGCAGCGAGATCCAGAACAGAGGACCTGCAACCCCGCCGAGGAACGCCGCAATGAATGCAAGTGCGGGTGTATCTGTTATTGCGTAGATCACGCAGCTGAGGCTGAGGGCGAAGGCGCCGACCGCGGCAATTCGGGACCGTGCTCGTGTGTCGGCAAGATGTCCGGCGAGGGGTCGAACGAGCACCGACACCACGAGCTCGGCGGCGACCAGCCATCCGATCGCGGGGGCACCGAGCCCGAGCATCGCGCCCGCCCAGAGCGGGACGAGGAAGTCGAGCAGTTCGAGAGGCCCACTCAATAGGGTTGCCGATGTCCGTATCGCACGGCTGCGCACGGCATTCGTCGACATCTCACCACATTAAAGGAGGGCCCCACCTCTATGCCCTGAATAAATCGCGGGGAGGACTCATCCCACTGCCGGAGTCAGGTACGCGGGGCCGAAGCCGGTCGTGTCGTGCGCGGTTGCCGCGCGACGCCAGCGGTCCACATTAGGTGAGCAAAAGTGGTGCCAGTCGGTATCCCTCACGCGATTATCGGTCGACGCGGCAGGAGGTCAGCCCAGTGCAAAACCCAGACATGTCAGTAACCTGACATAACGTCGATTATCAGCAGGGAACCGCTCCGTTTGAGACGAGAATCGATCAATACGTCAGGCTCCGTTTCCTGCGTCTGCTCGGCGAGTGGAGCGCCGCCGTCGGGCCGGATAAGAGTCCTTACGAAACGTCAGATTGCCGGCCTCGTGACTACGACAGGTGGGGCAGCGGGATCTAGCTATCTGGACTTTCCGAGATGTGGTCATCGGTGGCCTGTTGCAACTCGATCAGCAGCGCTGAGAATTCAGCAAGGAACGCAGGAGAGTGCGCGGCGAGAATCGAGTCGAGGCGTCGCCCGAGCGGCTCGAAGAAATCATCCGCGAGTCGTTGCACCTCTGGCGTCGAGTGCAGGTTCACGACCCGGCGATCCGTCTGTATGCGGCTGCGGGTGACGTGGCCGACCGCTTCGAGTCGGTTCAGCAAGGTCGAGGTGGCGCCAAAACTGAGACCGATCTGATCGCTTAGCTTCGCCGGCGAGAGCGGTGTGCCGAGTTCTTCGGCGCTGAGGATTTCGATCATCGCCGTCGCATCGGTGGAGTGCAGCCCGGCGTGAGAGGCGAAGGCCCGAGCGACCCGTGTGTAGGTCTCGCCGTAGGCGCGGAGTGCCTCTGTGACCGGGACGGGAACAGGGTCTAGGTCGCGAGAAGTGTCGTGGTCACCCACGTTGGCCTCCCATCCTGGTGCGCCGTGGTCGGACTTGCAGATTATCACTTCATCAAGCTATTCTGCTATCAAATCATTTGACTATGAAATGATCTAAGGAGATGCACGATGGCTCTGTCCGAGAATGCACGCCGCTGGGTCGGTCTGGTTGCCGTAGCCTTGGGTGTCGCCCTGATCGTCGTCGACACCACAATCGTCAACGTCATCACCCCCTCGGTGATCAACGATCTGAACATCGACTCAAGCCAGGCGCAGTGGATCCAAGAGTCGTATGCGATCGTCTTCGCCGCACTGTTGTTGGTCGTAGGACGTATCTCCGACCTCCGCGGCGCGAAGACCGTCTTCCTTGTCGGCGTCGTCGTCTTCGGCCTCACAAGTCTGCTCGCGGGCCTCGCTCCCACGGGCGAGATCTTGATCCTCGCCCGCTTTCTACAGGGCATCGGAGCCGCTGCGGTATTGCCGACCTCGCTCGCGTTGCTGAATGCGATGTTCACGGGTGCGGCGCGCGGCAAAGCTTTCGCTGTCTGGGGTTCGACGATCGGCGCCGCCACGGCGCTCGGACCCGTGCTCGGCGGCTGGCTGTCCGAGCACGTCTCGTGGCGGTGGGCGTTCGGCCTTAATATCCCGTTGACGATCGTGATTGTCGTCATCGGTGCACTGTTCCTCTCCCAGCCCGCTCGCTCGCGCGGCGGTGTCGACGGTCTCGGCGCCGCCCTCTCTGTCATCGGGCTCGGCCTGCTCGCCTTCGGGGTCGTCGAGGGCCGTGTTTATGGATGGGTCGTCAGTAAGAGCGCGTCCGACCTGTTCGGCTGGCGCTGGGATTCCGGTCTATCGCCCGCCTTTGTCGCACTCGTCGCCGCGGTGCTGGTGCTCGCCCTGTTCGTGTGGCGGCAGGTGCGGCTCAGCCGCTCAGACAGCCGCCACCAGCCGCTCATGGACACGCGGCTGTTCTCGATCGCGTCATTCCGCAACGGCAACATCGCCACCCTCATCATCGGGCTCGGCGAATTCGGCATCATCGCGGTGCTTCCCCTCTGGCTGCAGTTCACCCTCGGCTACTCGCCCCTGCAAGCAGGCCTCGCGCTCGTTCCAATCGCAATCGGTAGCTTCGTTGCCAGCGGCATCAGCTTCCCCTTCTCGAACCGCGTCAGTGCGCTGACCTTCGTGAGACTCGGGCTGATCCTCGAGGTGCTCGGTCTCGCAGGCCTCGGCCTTGTCGCCGCTCTCACCGACGCGTCGTGGCTGCTGATCGCGGTCATTCTCTTCTTCTACGGGGTGGGCGTCGGCTTCGCGACCGCACAGGTCACCAACGTCGTGCTCGCCGACGTGCCCACCGACGGTGGCGGCCAGAGTTCGGGCATCCAGAGCACCTTCCGCCAGCTCGGCTCGGCGCTCGGGATCGCGGCACTCACGACCGTCTTCTTCTCGTCCCTGGGCACTACGCTCCAGGGCAAACTCGAAGCCAGCGGACTGGCCCCTTCCGACGCGAAAGGCTTCGCAGATGCGGTGACCGACAGCGCCGGTGCGGCGATCGAGCCGATCGGTCAAGTTCCGGGCCTCGACTACGTCGCCGACCTGGCACGCCAGTCGATGACGGATGCCGTGGCGTTCGGCGCCTTCCTTGCCGCCGGGTTCCTAGTCGTTGGCGTCATTGCCACCTACCTAATCCCGTCGCGCCCAGCGGGCTCCAACACCTCAAACCATACGGAGCGGACAGCAAGCGAGCCATCCGCGTTTACGACGACTACGACAGGGGTGGCATGATGACCGCGCGCCGACGCATCCTCATCAGCGGCGCAAGCATCGCGGGGCCCGCACTGGCCTATTGGATGAACCGCTCGGGGTGGGAAGTCACTGTCGTCGAGCGGGCACCCGAGCTCCGCACGGGCGGGCAGAACATCGACATCCGCGGCGCCGGCCGCGAGGTCGCGCGCCGCATGGGGGTGGAGGAAGAAATCCGGGCGCGGAACACCCACGAGGTAGGAACACAGTTCATCGGGACGCGCGGACAGGCCGTAGCTAGCTTCCCAGCAGGGCGCGATGACACCGGTGGGGCGACGGCAGAGCTCGAGATTCTCCGCGGCGAACTGTCACGAGTTCTGTTCGACCTCACCAAAGATCACGTCGCCTACCGCTTCGGCACCACGATCCGCTCGCTCGACGAGCGTCGGACTGACATACAGGTCACGTTCGACGACGGAACTGAAGAGCGGTTCGACCTCGTCGTGATCGCCGAGGGAATGCGTTCTCGTACACGTCGGCTAATCTTTCCTGGCACCGATCCGGTTGTCACGAAGAACATGTCAACGGCATACCTGACAATTCCCCGGACGCCCGACGACACCGACTGGTGGCGGTGGTATTCCGCCACCGGTGGGCGGAGCATCACCCTGCGCCCCGACAACCTCGGCACAATCCGCGCCACGCTTTCCTATCCGACCCGTGGCGACGAGGGTGCTGCCACAGACGACGACCCGAGTCGTGTGCGCGCCGCGCTGCGCGAGCGATTCGCCGATGCCGGGTGGCAGGCTCCTCGCGTGCTGCGCGAGATGGCGCACGCAGATGAGCTGTATCTCGATCGGGTCGGTCAGGTGCACCTCGACACATGGCACCACGGTAGGGTCGCGCTTGTCGGCGACGCCGCCTACTGCGCGTCTCCACTCAGCGGCATGGGTACGACCCTCTCGCTCGTAGGTGCCTACGTCCTAGCCGGTGAACTCGGGCGCAGCATAGATATTGAGACAGCTTTACAGCGCTATGAAGAAATCCTCCGCCCGTTCGTCACGTGCGCACAAGATCTCCCACCAGGGACCCCGCGACTTGCGAACCCCCGTTCTCTCGCCGGAAGAGCAGTCTTTCATGGCGTGATGCGAGCGGCAGCGTCACGCGTCGGGCGGCGTCTGACCGCGGGGCTGTTTCGTCCCCCCGCCGACGCGTTCAAGCTGCCCGACTACGAGTGATCAGTGTGCCAGCCCCGCTAGACCACGGTTCGATACTGATGTGACCTCAAAGCCCACCTTGGATATCGACCCGTTGCGACGACACGGAGCTGTCGATCAGCAAGGCGGGTCGACAGAACACAGCCTTCGTAGCCACCTGGGACCGGTCCCACGGCGCGTAGAATTTATTGATGCCCGACCATATTCTCGGCGCGCTGCGCTCGAGCCCGACGCTGGCGCTTTTGAGCCTCGGACGGGAGTGGAAACGCCGATTTGCGTCCGATCTGACGCCCCTCGAGCTGACACCCCGTCAATTTGCCGTTCTGTGCGATCTGTGGGAGTCGCCAGGCCTGTCCATAAGCGACGTCGGGCGGTCACACGGCGTGTCCGTCCAAAGTGCACATTCCATCGTTGCAGGCCTTAAGCAACGCGGCTTGGTGGTCGCCGAACCGCACCGTCCGGGAGCGTCAGCGAACCTCTTGCTCACTGAGGGAGGGTTGGCCCTGCTCCGGCAGGCAGCCGCTGTGGCGCAGCAGCTCGATGCGCAATTCACGCAGCTCCATCCCTCCATGTCACCCGCTTTGTTTCGCGCCGTTCAGGTTGAGGAAGATTTGCGTTAGCGCAGGGGGGTTCAGGTAGGTTGAGGGTGACGCCATACCTTCAGTCAACCTGAGGAGAAAGACGTGCGGTACGAACGTGCTCATTCGCTGCTCCAGCGGGGCGCCGTGTTCCCCCGTGGTTCCGTAGGCGCATGCCATGGTTGACAGTCGCACTGAACTTTCCAACTGGCTCACCCAGACCTACGTCACGCTCTCTGACGAAATTCGGCGAAATCTGCGGCGCAATGGTGCCTCGCGCTCGGACGCTGACGACGTCACGTCGGCTGCATTTGCGCTTTTTCTTTCGTTCGACGAAGAGCGGCTTTCTCAGATTGAGAATAGGCGCGCCTACTTGCACGCGATGGCGCGGAACCTGCACGCTCAGGCGCTTGCGGAGCAGCGGCGGACATTGACCGTTTCCGACGACGAACTCGATGTCCCGGTCGATTCCGCTGAGCTGTTGCGGGTGGAGGACGGTCAGTTGCGTCAAACTGCTGCGAGAGCGTTTGCTGCGCTGAGTTCCATGCAGCAGCGGTACCTCTTCGCCGCAACTGTTAAGGGATCCTCTGCGCGCGAGATTGCCGAGGCGGAGGGGATCTCGGTTACGAATGCCACGACTCTGCTTTCTCGCGCCAGGAGAGACCTGCGCGTGGCGTATGTCGCGGAACTCCTCTCGGCTACACCGCCGTCATGCGGGTTTGATGTTCCCGCTCTTGCCCGGGTGATCATGGGCACCGCTGGAGCTCGGGCGCGCCGTGCCTATGACGCGCACGTCATCAACTGCCCTTCATGCCCCCCGCTGGTGAGCACAATCCGCCAAGACCTGGGCCGCGGTGGTGCGACACTCGTACTCGCCATCGTGCTGGGGGGCATCGGAACAGGCCTAACCATCGTCGGAGACGCCCCCTCGGCAAACGCGCAATCGAAAACTTCTCCGCGGCGCCTGCTGGCCACATTGGCGGGTCTTCTTACGGCGGTCGCCCTTGGCGCGGTTGCCCTCTCCGGTGTCCCCGAACCCGCGCCCCGTCCCGAACCCGTTCCCATGACGCCGGGAGCGTCGGCACCACCAACGGGGACGCTTGCTGCTCAAGCACCCTCGGCGATCCCCCTCCCCGCACCGGGTGAGACGATCCAATGGGCGGCCGAGGTGACATCGGCGTCTGAGGGGACCCGCTACCTCTTCGCGAGCACCTGGATGCAGGACGTGTCGTCCGCCGACAGCGCTCCACCCTCACTGGCACTGACCATGCGATGGGGCGCCGGACAGGTAACCCTTCCTCACGTCGAAACACGCCGATCAGGAATCACATATCTCGGGCCGATCAACCCGGGCGAGACGTTGGCAATTCATCACGACGTCACTCGTGGTGTCACGGACACAGATCAGCACGCAAATGTGACACTCGGGACAATTTTCTGGGTGGCGGACACAGCACCCTCCGGGATCGCAGTCGGGGACACGACGGATCGACCGGATGAGCTCGCGGCGACCGGAACGGACGGCGCCGTGCTTGCTTTGACAGCGCTCGGTGGCGCGGTGGCGCTGTTGGCCGGTTCACGCCTCACACGTTCCGCGCCCGTGTTGCGCAAACCGCCCTGCGAGTAATCGGGCCATCGGAAAAATTTTTCCTCAAACGGTGTGACAAAGCTGCTGTCGGCAGCACACACAGATGGCACCCGGAGCGGGAACTCGACGCTCACGGGCCTCATTCATCACGCGCGCTTCGGCGTGCCAAAAGTAGGGAAACCGCATGAACACCACACAGCTTTCGCGCGGCAAGAAGCGCGCCGTCCTCGCCGTCGGAACGCTCCTCGCAGCCGGCGCGCTGACGACCGCCGCAGCGTTCACCGACTTCGCCAACCTGAACCTGGGCAACGGCACCAACGATTCCGGCGTGGGCGGCAACAACCGCTTCAACATCCAGGTCGTCGGCACCGACGCGAACGGCAACCCCGTCCCCGGGACCTGGCAGGAAGCAAACACCGCAGAAGGTGTCAACATCAACGTCCCCGGTGCTGACCTGCTCACGCCCGGCGACACTGTCTCTGTCGACATCCCCTTCCGTAACGAGTCGCCCGCACTGAGCGCCGATATGGCCTTCAGCCTGCAGGACCGCCCTGGTCGCACCTCCGGCGCGGAGATTGCTACTGCACTGCGCTACACGGTTTCGCTGAATGGAACTGCCCTGGTGACGAACGTCACCCAGGCCGCCGTCGACAACCTCGACCTCGGCGTCTACGCCACCGGCACCACGGGCACTCTGAACGTTTCGATCTCCCTTCCCGACCAGGGCAGCGAAGCCGCAAACAACGCCCTCCAGGGTCAGGTCTCCTACGTCCAGGCCCACTTCGACGGTACTTCCGTCAAGCCGTAACCACAGACCGCGGTGCCCGGCCCACGGCTCTGGGCCGGGCACCGCACCAACGAGGGGCCGTCCGCACCTACGAGGTAACACCACCACGGCGCTCTCCCCCGAACTCGTGGGAATCAACCACCTCGCCCGGGCGACCCCTCCTCTCAACGGCTCAGAAGGCGCAAATGAAGACACGTATGACAGGCCAAATGAGGCTAGTTCTAAGCCTCGGAGCACTGGGCATGGCAGGCCTCACGGTCACGGCCGCGGCCCTCAGCGACAGCGCAACCGTTCTGGTGCAGATGGACAGCTCTCAGAACCGTTTCGACCTCGACGTGGCAGGAAACTACTCAAGTGAAGCCTCGACGTGGGAGCCCACGGCAGACTCCTGGCAGCAGGGAAACCCCGACGCCTACCGTCTGCTTATCGGGCCCGGCCAAACCAACGTGATGTCCCCGGGGTCAAGCATCTCTGGGCGGATCGCGGTGAGGAACAACTCGCCACGGCTCGCAGGCCTCATCGAACTCAGCATCCTCGATCCTCAGGCTCGCGGCGACGTCACTGACCCTCAGACGGGCAACTTCCAGGAGCTGTTCGAGCAACTCATTTTCACAGTCAAGGACGGGGACACGGTCATCTTTGACCACGTCCCCGCAACCCAGCTTTCTCCTTTCGCGTGGAACGCAGCCCTTCCAGCAGGAGGCATCCGCGTGCTCGACGTCCGTATCGAAATGTCACCCGATGCAGACAACCGGTGGCAAATGGCCTCCACGGACGTTCAATTCAACTTCTCCGGGGTGACACCATGACCAGAATCCCCACCACCCGGAGCGGCCGGCGTCGAGTGATCCTCAGTCTCGGAATCCTTTGCGCACTCGGCGTCGCCGCCACATCCGCGGCCTTCACCGACCACGCAACCCTGAACTTCGGAACGGGGACACCCGGTTCCGGTGTCGGAAACCCCGACCGCTTCGACATTGCCGTCAAAGATGCCTCAGGAACCCTGCAAGACGCCGCTACTCCAACCGCGGCCGTAGTCCTGCCCCTCACCACCGGAACCGCACTTTCCGAAAGCTCGCCCGTACGTCTCGACGTGCGCTTTGAGAACCGCAATCCCGGTGTCCCCGGTGACCTTCTCCTTCAGGTGTTCGACCCCGACGACACCGGGGAAGGCGATCTGTTCCACAACCTGCGGTTCACCATGTACATCAACGGATCGAGCACTCCCGCCGTTACCGGAGCCACGGCGGACCAACTAAATGCTGCTGCCGTCACCGCCCCAAACGTCGCTCCTGGTGACGGCGTCGACGTCAGGTACGACATCCTCATCGCTCCCGGAACAGGCGTGGCTTCCCTGGGGAAGACCACGCAAATCGGCGCTAGCGCGAAGGGAACAAGCCGATGAGATTCCCGAAAGCAGCCGCATTCGCACTCGCCCTTATCGTGGTTCTCACGCCAGTCGGCGCCGCGGCCGCCGCAGGGCGGCTGATCGAAGCGGATCCCAGCGTGATCGCCCTCGACACACCCGGCCCCGGACAATCCCGGGCATGGGAAATGTCAGTCAGAAGCATGACCGACCAAACCGTGCCGCTCACCCTGTCTGTGACAGGAGAATCGGCGCAACTATTCGACGGCCCAACGCCACTGCAACTAGACCTGAAAGACCCCCGCAACGGAACGGTGGTGTTCTCCGGCCCCGTCGCCAACGTGCTCGGTTCTAGTATCACTCTCCCAAACCTTGCGGGGAGGAGCAGCTACGCGCTTGAAGGCTCGGTGACTCTGCCGGCATCCGCAGACAATCGCTACCAGAACGCGAGCGGCAACCTCATACTCACCTTCCATGCGGAAAGCGCCACCGCCGCGCCCTCACAGCTTGCGATCACCGGCAGCAACCTCGCTACTGGCCTTCTTCTCCTCCTTGGAGTCCCCCTGGTGCTTTGCGGTGCAATCATTCTGATTGCCCGCAGAAAGAGAAACCAATGACCTCTTCTCTGCGAATGAAATCACGTCTCACGGCGGCGACAGTAGGCGTACTGGGAGCCGCAGCCATCGTTGCCAGCGTCGGCGTCACAACCTCCGCATATGTGGACTCCACCTACGCCCGCACCGACTCGTTGTCTGTCCAGGCCGTCGCACCATTCCAGCCGGGCCTCGCCCGAAACTCACGTATGGTCGACACCGGAATCGCGCTCGGTAATAACGGAAACGTCTACGTGTGGGGGCTCACAGGCCTCGCCATCAACGGTGGAGCAGGGAACCCCGGAGGTCAGCGCGCTCCTCAACAGGTTCCGCTGCCCGGCGGCCAGATCAAGCAGATCGCCTCTGGCATTTACAACGCGAACGCTCTCGCTGCAGATGGCACGGTTTACGGTTGGGGCCTTTATCCACAGCGGGATGGCACCGACGCGACAAAGCCAAACGACAACCCCCGCCAAATACGTATCGGCACCGCATGGACGGGGACCGGTCCAGTACTCGATCAGATCTTGTCAATCTCTTCCACAGAAAACGCTGGCGCCGGCATTCGCGCAGACGGATCCATCTGGAATTGGGGTGAACCTGTGGGGTACGGGGGGAACTCAGGCCCCGGGGCATCCAAAGTCGCCGGTCTTCCGGACCCTTCGGTAGCCGGACATCGGCCGGTCTACCTCAAAGGTGCGTACACGAACTTTTTCACCATCCTCGAGAACGGCGATGTGTACTACTGGGGTGGCGCTGGCTCCAACAGCCTCCCCCCCGGCACGGCTCAGTCCACGAACGCTGCCCTCGTTACCGCGCTGTCCCCGTGGATGAAGAAGAACGTCGCATCCGGCGCCCCGTACATCACGGCGGTCGACGGTGGCATCGGGATGGGAGCAGCGACCTTGTCAAACGGGAATGTGCTCAGCTGGGGCAGTAACGCCTCGCGAACTGGACGCGGCCTGCCGACCAGCCCCGCAATAATCCCGAGTTTGTCGAACATTTCGTCCATGCAGTTCGGCTACACCGGCGCAACTTTCATCACTCCGGACGGGACGTTATGGGGATACGGCGCCAGTGACGATTACGGACAATTACCCGTCCTCCCTGTTGTCGTGGACACCAACGTCTCACAATTCGCCGCAGGTCAGGGGTACTACCTGTGGCAACGCCAGAACGGAACCTATTGGGGTCGCGGGTACAACCCTCAAGGGGCTATCGGCCTGCCCGTTGGAACCCAAACAGCCAATCGACAGATCAGCTGGGACCTGTCGTTCGCATCGAGATGAGATCCATGAAAAAGTTTTCGACCCCTCGGCGCTACGGTCCTGGCGTGCTCATCGCCGCTGGTGCCCTCACGCTTGGCTTGGGAGTCACAGCGGCAGGCGTGACAATGGCCTCCTACAACGACTTCGCCAACCTGAACCTCGGCGCCGCCGGGATTGGCTATCAGGGACGTTTCGACATCGGCGTGGTTCTGCCCTCGGGGAGAGTGGAGCAGGCCGACAACGCGTCAGGCTACGACTGGGTCGTGCCCGAGGCTGAAACGCTCGTTCCCGGCCGGTCCGTGACAACGATCATCCCCGTGTTCAACAACACCGAATCGTTGGGGGCAGACACTACTTTTCAGGTCGTCCTTCGCAACACGGACGGCTCTGTCTCGCCAAGCATTCCCAATATCACCTCGCACCTTCGGTTCACCGCAGCTGTGGACGGAGACGTCGTCTTCGAAAATGTTCCATGGACAGCTGCTCGAGGCCAAGTCGGGGTTCTTTCTGCACGGCAACAAGCTCCCCTCGCCGAAGGCGACAACTACGTCGCCGCCCGGCCAGAATCGGCTCGCGACCTCACCCTTACAATCACCTACGTCGACGGACCTGGAACTGAGGCGCTCAATGGTGGCCAATCAGCCTTGGCGGTGAAGTTCAATGCAGCATCGGTCAAGCCCTAGCTCCGCGGCCAAGGTCGAGACCAGGCGGAGCAGGAGAGCTTCGTCGGCCGATAAATGGCTCAGGGCATATGCGTTGTTGCGGTCCGGGTTTCTCACCGCAGCGGCTGTTCTCGGCGCCGGTTGCATCGTCGCGTTCGCGGTTGCGCTCATCTTGGGTATTCGACCCGTCGTCGTTATATCCGGGTCGATGCAACCGGAGCTCCCCGTTGGGTCCGCCGTGTTCGTCAGGCCCGTGCCCGCAAGCGACGTCTCCGTAGGGGACATCGTCACGGTAGAACGACCCCGGAACCTGGGCCTGGTAACGCACCGGGTCGTGAACGTTCAATCCGCAGCAAGCGGTACAACACTTGAACTCAAAGGCGACGCGAACGCTCAGCCCGACCCCGAGCCATACACGGTTACGACAGCCGGACTGTACGTCGCCCACGTGCCGGAGCTTGGTTACATCACCCTCTTCTTTCAGTCGCCGCAGGGCCTTTTGGCTGGCGTCGGGACCGTCGCAGTGTTGGTCTCCATCTTCTTCCTGGATCCGGGACGCCTCGGCACTCTGCGAAAAGCGCCCTAGTCCCCCTGGGCGGCGCTAGCCCCATCCCGGGCGTAGGCGCAGAGAACACTTGAAATTTCCACGATCAGGTCGTGCGCGCCTATGCCGGACGGCTTGAGGCATTAAGGCCAGTTGCGGAGCTACCGGTTCGCGTCTAGTTGGCTCGGAGGGCGACCTGGGTCGGCAATACGTCGTACCCATCCGCGTCTCTGACATAACTGTCTACTATCGGTTCGGCCGTTCCCGACCCGCCGCCATTGTAAGCGGGTTACCGCTCGAGCTGGCCGGTTGTTGCTGGTCGACCCCGCAAATGGCGGCACAAGCTTGCCTGATTACGCCCCACTACGCCCGAGATCGCCCGCCCCCACGGCATCCCGTAGCTTCATCTCACCAACCCCTTCGAAGGCAGGTGAAGCCATGTCCCGCACGATCTCGTCGACAGTCCATCCGATCCAGCGCTGCATGGCAGCCTCGAACCCCTCCGCGTGGTGGGATGGTCTCGTCATCGAGACCGACGGATCGACCGCGACGCTCGCGCTCCTGAACGGCGCGACGGTTCAGCTGCGGATCGTGGGACCTGCGGTCGACATCGCGGTGGGGGAGCCGGTGGCGTTCCACCCGGTCGCCGAGCTGCTCAGCGCGTCGGTGATTCTCACGACCGCGCGCACCGCGTAGCCGAGCGGCCGCCGACGACACGTCAGCGGCCGCGCGAAGAAGAGAACTCAGGCGGTCATCGAGGCCATCATCGCCTCGCACTTCATGACCATGTCGTCGCAGGCCATGGCGCAGTAGCGGCACATCTCGTCCATGTCGCCGTGCGCACGGCACTCGGCAGCGCATGCCTTGCCCATGGTCATGCAGGCGGTCATCATGGCGCTCATCACGTCCATGTTCATGCCGGCGGGACGCATCATCATGTGCATCGTCGCCTGCGCCATCTCGACCATGTTCGAGCACATGGCGCAGCACGTGGCCATCTCGGCGCCGTGCATCATGTCGCTGCCGGCGCACATCGCCGCGGCCATCGCACACGCGTTGAGCGACTGCATGCATTCCTGCATGGCATCCATGTCCATGGTCATCTCGCCCATGTCCATCGACTTCATCATGTCCATCGTGTCCATCTGGATCTCCCGTGCTCTCGTCGGTTCGGAGGAACCGGAGGCCGCGGAGGGACTCCGGCGTAACCGAATGCTACGCCCGCGGCCCGGGCGATCGACAGGCCTCGGAGCAGGTTGATCAGGTCGTCGTCTCGTTGTATCGGGATCACCGCCGCTGGCCCTCCGGAGGCTGACCGTCGGCTACTTCGTGGCCGGAGCTCGAAGCGCTACCCGGGGCTCTGCTGCTGTCGTCACCGCATCCGTCAAGACGCCGAGGTGCCCGCGCTCGAGCGCCGCGTGACAGCGAGGGCTACGGCCGCAATCGCGGCGGCGACGACCATGACGACGGCCAGCGGTGCGGCGGTGCCCTCTCCGCCCAGGCTCACCAGCGGCGAGACCAGCGCGGCGAGACCGAACTGCAGTGCTCCGAGCACGGCCGAGGCGCTCCCGGCGATCTGCGGGACGGCGCTGAGCGCCAGGGCGGTGGCGTTACCGAAAACGAGACCCAGCGACCCGACGGCCGTGAACAGCGGCACCGTGAGCCAGAAAGCCGGCGCGCCGAACAGGACGAGCAGGGCGAAGGCGACGGCAGACGCGGTCACCAGCGCGATCCCGAGGGTCAAGACGCTCTCGACCGAACGGGTGGCGGTGAGCTTGGGCGACAGGGCGCTCACGACCACCAGCGCCAGCGCATTCAGGCCGAAGAGCAGGCCGTAGGCAACCGTGTCGAGTCCGAGCATGTTCTGGTACAGGAACGGCGACGCCGAGATGTACGCCATCATCACCGCGAAGCCGAAGGCGAACACAGCCGTAAAACCGATGAAGGTTCGCGACCGCAGTGCGCGAAGGGGAGACCCGGATGCCACCCGCTCGGCGCGCAGCATGTCACGGCGGGCGCGCAGATGCGTCTCGCGCACCACGGCGAGCACGGCGACGAGCATGGACACCGATAGTCCCAGAACGATCGCCAGCAGGCCGCGCCACCCGATCGGTCCGACGAGCAGGCCCCCGAGGAGCGGTGCCACGACCGGGGCGACACCGCCCACGATCATCATGAGCGAGAAGGCGCGCGCGGCGGCCTTGCCGGTCGACAGGTCGGAGATGACCGCGCGACCGATGACCATTCCCGCTGCCCCACCGAGGCCCTGGAACAGACGCGCGGCGACGAGGACGGCGACGTTGGGCGCGAATACCGCGACGGCGCTCGCGAGCACGCAGAGGGCGGCGCCGACGACGAGGGGCGGGACGCGGCCGAAGCGGTCGGAGAGCGGGCCGAAGACGAGCTGCCCGGCGGTCACGCCGATGAGGAACGCCGTCAGTGTGAGTTGCACGGTCGTGGCCGAAGTCGCCAGCTCGACGGTCATCTGCGGGAATGCCGGCAGGTAGAGGTCGGTGGCGAAAGGGGCGACGGCGCTCAGGAGCCCGAGCACCAGCAGAAGCGGCGTCGTGATGCCCTTTGGGCGAGGGGAAGAGGGCGCAGCCGGAGTGCGGAGGGAACCGGTGTCGATCGTCATAGTTATGAAAGCATAACTGAATGCCACGGCTGTTACAGTCGAGCCGTGCCCCTCTCGGTGTCTGACGTTGATCTCGCCGAGCTCGCTGACGTCGTCATGCGCGTCGCGCGCGAGATCGATCCGAAGGGGCCTCAGGCGCCCGACATCGTGCCGCTCACCGGCACGGAAGCCCTCGTCATGAGATGGGTGCACCACAATCCCGGCGCCTCACCGAGCGCCGTCGCCAGAGCGACGGCGTTGCAGCGCAGCAACTGCAGCGTCGCGCTGCGCTCGCTGGTCGCGAAGGGCTTGATCGAGCGTCAGACCGCCCCGGATGACGCCCGAGTGACGCGTCTGCATCCCACCGCTCTTGCGGATGAGAGCGTGCAGAAGCTTCATGCGTACTGGGCAGGCCGCCTGCGGAGGGCGCTCGACGGCGATGAAGCCGGAGTACAGGCGGCGGCGGCCCTGCTCGCCCGCGTAGAAGAGGAACTGCGCCACGGTGGCGACGCTCCGCCGATGTCAAGCTGAGGTCGCGTTGCGACATAGCTTCGGGGGAGTTGATCACGTGGTGCAGCGGGCGGGGCGCGAAGAAGTCGTTCTGCCGCGAACATTGTTGGAATGAAGGTCCGTTTCGCGCGTCACACCGACCATCTCGACGACATCGTTCGGTTCTACCGCGACGGGGTCGGGCTCCCCGTGCTGGGCGGCTTCGAGGATCATGCGGGATACGACGGGGTGTTCCTCGATCTCCCCGGAAGTGGCGCGCATCTGGAGTTCACCACGGGCGGCGGTCACTCGGCGCCGATGCCGGATCCCGAGTCGGTGCTCGTTCTGTACTTCGACGACGACGAGGAACGCCAGAGCATCGCGGCTCGCCTTGCCGGGCGAGAGGTTTCGCCCTCGAACCCCTATTGGCGGACGCACGCTCTGGC
The DNA here is from genome assembly GCF_031455375.1 of Microbacterium sp. 1154. NCBI lineage: Bacteria > Bacillati > Actinomycetota > Actinomycetes > Micrococcales > Microbacteriaceae > Microbacterium > Microbacterium sp. 1154. Next base: position 1,258,433 of record NZ_JAVDSN010000001.1, read on the forward strand.
GTTCGCCGACCCCGACGGGTTCCAGGTGCTCCTCGTGTTGGAGCGGTGAGGACGGCGTCGACTAAGCCTTGGGTCTGTAAAAGCCCTCGTCCTAGCGTGCCCGGATGCCGACCGACTTCAGCTCCAGCCCGGCGAGGCGCTGCATGACGACGGGGTCGCCTCGGCGCCAGGCGCTCACCGCGTCGGGATCGACTTTCGCGAGAACGCCGACCTTCTGATGCGTGAGTGCCCGCAGGGCGAGGAGGTCTGTGGTGAGGCCTGAACGCACGAGATTCCGTGTGCGCGTCGCGCGCGAGATGAAGCGCAGGCGCGGGACGAGCCAGACGAGCAGAACGATCAGGATCGGTAGGGCCGCGACACCCACACCGAGGGCGATCGCCGCCTGCCGGACAAGGTCTTGCTGTGTCTGGCCGACGGCCGCGAGGGTGTCGCCCGCGGAGCTCGCCGTGGTGAACGGACTGCTGATCCCCTCGCCGATGAACGGCACTCCTCCGAGGCGGGTGCCGGCGTCGGCCATAGACGTGCGGAAGTCCACGCCGGTCGCCTGGATCTGGCGGCCCAACTGCGCGAGCTGGTCGACGGCGGAGAAGACGGTGACCCCGGCGGTGATGCTCAGCGCGATGAGCACGAGCGCGATGATGTCGACGGTCACCTGACGCGCGCGCTGCACAGCGAAGTCGGAATACAGTTTCACGCCGTCACTCTCGCACGGGAGTGGTTCAGTCGAGGGAGCCTTGTATGGAGGCTCGGATCAGCTCGACGGCCCGACGCGCCGGAACCGCGGGCCCGAGTAGCCGTCGCGTTCCACGTTCTCGGTGAACATCTTGATCGGGCGCACCCAATAGAAGCGATCGCCGTAGAGCGTGCGGTAGGAGACGAAGACCTCTTCGGTCTCGGAATGGCGCGCGGTTCCGAAGACCTCGTACCGCTGGCCTTTGAAGTGCTCGTAGATGCCGGGTTCGATATCGACCGGCTCGCTGCCGTCGGTCGTCACGAGAGCTCGGCAAAAGCCGTGCTGACCGTGCCGTCGGTGCGCGACTGCAGGTACTCGCAGAGCTTGCCGGTCGTGAAGAGTTCCTCACCGAGAGCGATGAGGTGCCTGCCCGAGAGCGGGAACTCGCCGGAGCGTTCGGAGAGGGATGCCGTCCACTTCCGCTCGCAATCGACGTTCAGCGAGATCGACGCGGGCCCGTGGTTGAGGTGGATCGCGACCATGCCGGATTCGAGGTGCTCGGGGTCGTCCTGACGGAGGACGTGCACGGTGGCGTGCGCGACACGGTCGTGCTTCTCGTACTCCGTGACCCACTCGAAGATCTCGGTGTAGGTCGGGCGAGCGGTGCAGGTCATGTAACGAGACTATGCGCACTGAACGCTGGGCGGTTTACCGCTGCCTCCTGCGGGTAGTCGCTCAAGTCGCACGCGCACGAAGTACCGTTCTCCGCATCACTAGCGGACCAGGGGCGGTCCCTTACTAGCCGCGGGGGTTGTTGAGTAGTCCGAACGGCACGTGAACACTGGGCACGTCGTTCTGTGCTCCGTCTAGGTGCGTGCGCTGGTCCTCGAAGAAGATATGCGGGCGGAGGACGCGAAGGACTTTTGCCTTTTCGATGCCTCCGAGGAAGAACGCGTCGTTCACGCGAAGACCACGTGCGCGCAACGTGCGGATGACGCGCTCGTGCGACGGCGCGTTTCGAGCGGTGACGATAGCAACGTGCACCCGCCGGTTGTAGTCGTGGTCGACGCTGGCGCGTTTCTCCTCTATGTCCTGAATGCGATTGATGTCTCGAAGAAGCTTGGCAAGGCGCCCCTCGGCGATGGGCACTTCAACGTTGTCGACTTCGTGCGTGTGGAACGCGGCGAGCCCGGAGGTCTGCATAACCTGTTCGGACGAATCGTCCGCGAGGACGCCGTCGAAGTCGAACGCGATGCGGAGATCGCCAGCCCCTGTCGGCCTGTCAGATCCACCAGAAGCAGGCGTTCCAATGACTTGCCCTGCGGCAAAGCCCATCTCAAGCGCCTCTCGAACGTCACGCTCGTTGGCGGACAGGAAGAGCGACATGTCGAGCGCCTCCATGAACCTGTGGGGAGAACGGCCCTGCATGAAGATTGCCCTAGTGATCGAGAGATGGTGCGCTTCGATCGACTTCATGACCCGAAGCCCAGTTTCCGGGTCGTTTCTCGACAAGACGATCACCTCGACGAGTCGTTTACCATCGTCTAGGTCGTTGAGCGAAAGCAGTCGTTGCACGAAGGGGAAGGCGACCCCGGGCCTCAGGGTGTCGTTCAAATGCTCCTCTTGATACTCGCGGTAGCCGTCTTCGCCTCGCTCCACAAACACCGCATGCGACTCTGCGAGATCGAAAAGTGCACTCGAAGCGACACCGATGACGAGCATGTTCTCTAGGTCGTAAGGCACTTCTATTCCTTCGGTCAGTCCTCGTCGGCCTCTGCGCGGCCGAAAGAACGGGTAGTTCCGGGGTGTTACCGGTAACGTACGACGGCCTCGCGGATCGCATCGGCGTGCTCGTAAATTTCATCGAGCTCGTCAATAGCGTGTCGGGTCTCGACCTTCTGCTCGTCGAGGAGGCCGAGGTACTTCTGGCGTCCATTGAAGTGAAGACGAGCGACTGGCTTCCGGTTGTTGTCGTCGAGGAGCACGGCGAAGTAGCTCTTGGCGTCACGGTGCGTGACGCGCTGCGGCTTTGTCTCGCCGCAGGCGATGGCCTTGACGATCTGGTACCCCTCGAGTTCCTCGAGAGTCGTCTCAATCTCGGTGTCGCGTTCGAGGTCTGCTTGCGCGGCAGGCTCGCTCGAGACGGAGGCGGGTGCTTCGGCGGATACGGGGATTGCGACCCCGGCGCCGGCCCCAAGTGCGGTCTTGAGGCGGTCGTTGACACTCTCGGTCAGGAACTGGCGCGAGGCCTTTGTCACCAACGAGGTGAACTGTTCACGGACCTTCGCGGTGTACGCACCCTCATAGACGCGCTGCGTGAAGAACTTGATCCATTCGTCGCTCGGTTCGCGAAACTGCCCCGCGATCTCGCGCTTGAGAGCACCGACGTACTTGAGCTCCTCAGCCGCGCTGATGATCGAGTCCAGGTCGAAGTTGTCCTTGCTGAGCTTCTGGACCTCGGGAATAAGTGTGTCGTCGATGTCGAGCAGGTCCAGGACGAGGAACGGCTTGGCATCCATTTTGTTCGGGGCATCGAGATCGGTGAAGAACTGCCAGATCACACCGTTGGTCAGAGCGGCGATACGGGCATTCGTGGTGGAGAAGTAACGGAACAGTTGCGACGCGTGTTCGATTTTGGGGGCACCGGTCGATGCCTTGCATTCGATGAGAATCTGCACCTCGGCGTCACGCATGATCGCGTAATCGACCTTCTCGCCCTTCTTGATGCCCACGTCAGCGGTGAACTCGGGAACGACCTCGAGTGGATCGAACACGTCGTAGCCCAGGATGCTCGAGATGAACGGCATGACGAAAGCGTTCTTGGTCGCCTCCTCCGTGCCGATTGCTGACGCTTGATTGTTCACCTTGGTTGCGAGCGCGGCGAGTCGGTCCTGAAATTCCATCGGTCCCCCATGCTGAAGAAATACTTCCCCGATGGTGGCACGCGGCGACTTCCCTGTGCGTTGTTCTCAGAGGGGTTCTTTCGCAATCCGGCCCAGCAGTTCCGTTTCTGGGAGAGGCCGCATTTGTCCGGTTATCTGACGTCGGGCTCCTGCACGCCAGCGAGATCGTGCAGGGCACGGAAGCTCGCTTCGTGCTGCTCCCGCAGGGCCCCCCACCCGGCACTCGGGTCGATCGCCTCGGGAGAGGGAACCGTGACGGCGAACCCGTGCTGGGCGCGCGGAACCGCCTCGCCGGGCAGCCGGAGCTCCTGCGTGAACGCCCCCGTATCGGGCGCGAATGTCAGGGTGTGCGCGGCGATGTCGTGGTCCCAGTCGGCCGACGGCCAGGACATGAAGGCGACGTGGCGCGGGGGATCGAGCGGGACCGTGGCGGACACCCAGCAGCCGTGGTGATCTTCGCCGGGCGAGAGGATCGTGTACGTCCCGCCCTCGCGGTAGACCAGCAGCGCTTCGCGGAACGGCTTCTGCGAGAACATGGCCGTGTATTACAGGGCTTGCGCGAAGATCGGCTGTCCGAGGGTCAGGGTGACGGTGGTCGGCTGCTGCGGCATCGATCAGGGGCCTTTCTGATCCGGGCGGGGTCTTCCATCCACCCATAGACGTCGCCCACACAGCAATGCCGGCGGCCATGTGTTCGCCATGGCTTCGCTGGAGGAGTGGCCCCGCCCTCGCGGAGGTCGGTGAGAAATTTTCATCCACCCCGCAAGGAGCCCGCCCGCGCCGAGCGGCGCAAGCGGGCTCCCGCGGCACGAGCAGGTCAGCGCAGGTGGAACTCCACCGTGGTGGTGTTGCCCGCGGCATCCTGGACGATCATCGTGTTCTCGCCCGAGACGGCACCGAAGACGCCCGGGGCGACGAAGTTCACGTCCGACCACTCGTTGTCGACGAGGTCTTTCACGACACCGTTGATGGTGGCGCGATCGATCTTGCCGGCGTCGTACAGCTTGAAGCTCACCTTGTCGTACGCCTCGGCGCTGCCCTGCGTGAACGCGTCACCCTGCTTGACCGTGACGGTGGGAGCCGTGGTGTCGGTCGGGGTGTCGTCGGCGGCGACCACGCGGATGTCGTCGACGAACGCGGTGTTGTCGCCGTCGGTCGTGGTGGCGACGATCGAGATCGTGTGCTCGCCCTGCGTCACCGTGAACGGCGCGGTCTCGTAGTACTGGTACTCGCCGCCGACCGGCACGTAGCGCCCCAGCGTCTGACCGTCGACCTGCACGTCGAACTCCTGCTGACCGCCGTAGCCCACGCGATTGGCCGCCGCGAACGTCAGCGCGAAGGTACCCGCGGGGAACACGACCGTCTGATCGAGGCGGCTGGCCAGACCCGAGTCGCTCTTCAGGTACGCCGTGCGCTCGCCCTCCGGGGCGGGCGAGGTGGGCGTGAACACGCTGTTGTTGTGCTGGATGCCGGCGCGAGCGCTGAACGTCCAGCCGTTCACCATCGGGCCGTTCGCGGTGCCGCCCGTGGCGGGGCGCTCGAAGCCGGCGTTGAAGATGCTCACCAGCGGCGGCTCCTCGGAGGTGTCGGGGTTGACGAAGCACCGGTTGTCGCCGCTGGGGTTCGGGTTCGAGCCGAACGAGGCGACCGAGCAGTCGACGCCGTCGGTGAAGGCGCCGAACACGAACTGCCCCGCGGAGCCGAACGCCACGTTCGCCTCGCCGTCGAAGGCGCACGTGCCGCCGTCGGCGTACTGGCAGAAGGTGTAGCCGTCGGGGGCGTTCTGCACGTCGAGCACCTTGTACAGCCGTGACGTCACGCCCGAGGCGGTGTCGCCCGGGGCGATCGCGACCGCGCGCAGGTAGGTCGTCTTGAGCGGTTCGAGGAAGATCTGTCCTGTGTACGCGGTGGAGGATGCCGTGGGCTCGCTGCCGTCGGTCGTGTAGAAGATCTGTGCTCCGGGCGTGCCACTGGTGATCGTCACGGCCTCGACGGACGGGTACATGCCGCCCGGCAGGCTGAACACCGGGGCGTCGGTGACGCCCGCGGTGCTCGCCGGGGTCACCTCGACCAGCGCGACGCCGTACTCGCCGCTGGGGAGGGTGGCCCGCACGGCGACGCTGCGCTCGGTGTCGACCGCGGGGGCGGTGAAGACGCCGTTCGCATCGACGCTGCCGTTGCCGTCTCCCACGACCGACCAGGCGGGCGTTCCGGTGCCGTCGATCACGCTCGCGCCCAGCTGCACCTGACCGCTGCCGGCGACCTCGGAGCGCACGGGGGTCATCTTGACCTGCGTCGCGGCGGGGGCCGTGGTGTAGATGGCGTAGCTGTGTTCGGCGCCGACGGTGTCATCGGTGAAGGAGTTGCCCGCGGGAGTCAGCGTGCCGGTCGAGGCCGGGAGCAGCGCGTTGTCTTCGGGCTGCGCGATCGCATCGGTGTAGGGGATGCGGGTGAAGTCGTCGGTGGCGTCGCCGCCCTCGAACTGCACGCGCACGTCTTTCGACGAGCCCTCCTGCGTCTCGACGAGCACGGTCAGCTCGCCGTCCGGCGCGCGGAACGCCGTGGCGCGCACGTCGTCATCGGACACCTCGGTGCCGAGCACGGTGCTGTGCGCCGGCACGTAGCGCAGCAGCGGACCGGCCTCGTAGAACGCGGCCGTGGGCGCCAGCCCGAGGATCAACGAGTCCCACAGGTTGTAGGAGCCGTTCGTGTCGCCCGCGGGGTCGCCGGTCATGACGCCGTTGAGCTGCCAGATGAGGTTCGAGTGCACGCCGTCGTTGGCGCTGCGGACGATGTAGTTGGCGTACCCGGTCTCCCACACGCTCGTGCCGGGGTTGGTCCAGCCCATCTCGGAGAGGTTGAGCGGGGCGTCGCCGATCACCGCGCGGCGCTGGGCGATGGCATCCCCCATCGCCTCGTACGACTCGCCGTACAAGTGGAACGAATACTGGTCGAACACGTCGCCGGCGTTCTCGGCCATGTACTGCGTCCAGGCGACGGCGTTGACCTCTTCAGGACCCCAGATCTGCACGTCGTCGCGCAAACCGTCGGTTTTCAGCCGGTCGCTCACGGCGCGCGCCATGTCGGCGTAGTACGCCTTCTCGTCACCGGGCGCCCAGAAGTCCCAGCTGCCGTTGGGCTCGTTGTAGAACGTCAGGTAGTCGACGTTGTCGTAGCCGCGGTCGAAGAGGTTCTGCAGCAGAGCGGATGCCGAGGCGCCGTACGCCGGCAGATCGGCCGGGGCCGAGATGTAGGGGTCGGGTGCGCCGGGGATGGTGAACCAGTCGTGGACGCGCTCGCCGACCTTCCACCCGAAGTTCAGCTCGATCTCGGTGCCCGCGGCTTTGAACGCGTCGAGGTAGCGGTAGAACGCCTGCATCTCGGGGCTCTCGAAGTCGTACTGCCCCTTCTGCAGCTCCATCCAGTCGATCTGGAACCACACGCGCGCCACCTTCGGGCGCAGCGTCTGGATGCGCTCGACGTCGACCTCCCAGTCGGCATCGTCGTAGCCGTACTTCGTCGTCCCCTCGAGCAGGCTCCCCGGGATGACGTTGACCCCGACGCCGAGATAGTCCTCCTGCACCGTCTGATCGAGGTGGACGGTGACGGTGCGCTGCTCGTCGGCCGCGGATGCCACGGTCGCGGGGAGGAACAGGGCGCTGGCGACGACACTGGTCGCCGCCGTGAGGGCGAGGGCTGTGCGCCGTCGACTCATGGGATCTCCTATCGCCATTGATGCGGGGATGGCGAGAGGACCATCGAAATGTAGTCCTGCTACGCCGGGGGTGACGTGAGCGAGGCTATGCGGTTGCGATGCGGGGCGCAAGTGGCGGAAAGTCGCGGATTTCGTTGAAGGTGTCGATGTAGTGAAGGTAGTGAGGCTACTCGCACGCGTGTGGCAAGTGCCGCGGCTACTCGGCAGAGCGCGGGCGAGGGGCGCGCCGATCCACCCCCGTCGCGCCCATGTCCGGGCGTGCGGGGGCGAGGACGGGGCTCAGGCCGCGGGCACGCCGATCGCCGCGGTGGCCTCGGACGAGAGCGCGCGGACGGTCTCGGCATCCCGTGCTGCCAGGGCGGCCGCCGGAACCATCCACGAGCCGCTGACGGCGAAGACCGACGGCAGCGCGAGGTACTCCGCGGCGTTGGCCGCCGACACCCCGCCCGAGGGGAGGAACCGCACGTCGGGAAAGGGCCCCGCGAAAGCCCTCAGCGCCGAGGGGCCGCCCACCGCCGCGGCGGGGAAGACCTTGAGGTGGTCGAGGCCCGCGGCCACGGCACGCTGGATCTCGGTGGCCGTCGCGACCCCCGGCACCAGGGGAACGCCGCGCGCGGCGGCGCGCTCGGCCACCGCGTCGTCGAAGCCGGGGGAGACGAGGTAGGTCGCCCCGGCGTCGACGGCCTCGTCGACCTGCCGTGCGGTGGTGACCGTGCCGGCGCCCACCGCGAAGCCCGAGCGACCGGCGATCGCGCGGATCGCGTCGAGCGCGGCCGGGGTGCGCAGGGTGATCTCGGCGCACGGGATGCCGCCCGCGGCCAGGGCATCGGCGAGGTCGGGGGCGAACGCCGCGTCGTCGAGCACGACGACGGGGACGATGCGACTGTCGTTCAGCATGATCGGTGGCTCAGGCGTCTTGGGAGGTGGGCGCCACGACGATCTCGCGGAAGCTCACGTGCTGCGGCTGCTGGTAGGCCGTGAGGATCGCCGCGGCGATGTCGTCGGGCACGAGACCCCCGCCGATGCTCTTCTTGTAGTCGTTGTAGCCGTCGAGCACGTCGCCCTCGCCGGTGTTGCCGAGCAGGCCCGTGTCGACCATGCCCGGTGCGACGAGCAGCACGCGGACGCCGTGCGCGGCGTTCTCGCGCCGCAGTCCCTCGGTCATGGCGTGGACGGCGTACTTCGTGCCGTTGTAGACCACGTGGTTTTCGTAGAGCTGTTTGCCCGCGATCGAGCCGATGTTCACGATCGTGCCGCGGCCGCGCTGCTGCATGCCCGGGAGCACGAGCTGCGAGTTCTTCACCAGGGCCACGCAGTTGACGTCGAACTGCTCCTGCACGAGCGCCGGGTCCTGCTCGGCGACCGCCGACAGCGCCATCAGTCCGGCGTTGTTGACCAGCAGGTCGACCGGCCCGAAACGCTCCTCGGCGCGGGCGAGGGCGGCGGACACGGCGGCGGTGTCGGTCACATCGGCCTCGGCGAGCTCGGCATCCGGCAGCCCGAGGGCGGCCATCGGCGCGAGGCGGCGCGCGATGAGGAGCAGGGGGTGACCGGCGGCCGAGAAGGCGCGCGCGGTCGCGGCACCGATGCCGGAGCTGGCGCCGGTGACGACGACGAGGGGGAGGGAGGTCATGGGGTCTCTTTCGCGGAGGTGGATCGGGCGAACAGGGCGGCGGCGTCGGACGCGGCGGCGAAGCGCTCGCGGAGCGCGTCGTAGGCGGCGACGCCGTCGGAATCGGGGACGATGCGCTCCAGCTCGACGTGCGCGTCGTCGACCACGTCGAACGAGCTCCACGTGCCGGAGCCGACGAAGACGAGCGCCGCGGCGCCGAGGGTGGCCGCCTGCTGGTCGACGGAGGTGCGCAGAAGGGGAGTGTCGAGCACGTCGGCGTAGATGCGGTTCCACAGGGGCGACCGGCTGCCGCCCCCCGACACGAGCAGATCGGCGTCGGCGGGCAGGCCGCTGAGCGCGCGCATGTGGCGCAGGCTGCGATCGAGGGCGAAGGCGACGCCCTCGAGGCACGCGCGCACGAGATCAGCTGTGCCGGTGCCCAGCTCGAGCCCGGTGAGGGCACCGCGGACGCCGCTACCGCCCTCGAGCGGCGTGCCGCCCGCGAGCGTCGGTACGAGCACCGCCCCGCGCGCTCCGCGGGGGCTGTCCTCGGCGCGGTCGATGAGCTCGCCGATGTCGCCGCCCGGCGCGAGCAGGTCGCGCAGCCACGTCAGGGTCGTCCCGCTGCTGAAGGTCGACAGGGCGCTGACGTGCAGGCCGGGGATGGCATGGCGGAACACATAGGGGCGGGTGGCGACGTCGACCACCGGCGAGCGAGAGGTCACCGTCATCCAGCTCGACGAACCGAGCGCGGCGTACAGGCGGCCCTCTCGGGTGCCGCGCGAGCCGAGCGCCATCGCCGCGTTGTCGACCGCGCCCGCGTGCACGGGGACGCCCGCGGGCAGGCCCAGCGCCTCGGCCGCCTCGGGGCGGAGCGTACCCACGACCTCGGCCGCCTCGCGCGGGGGAGCGAACAGCGCGCGGTCGATGCCCGCCGCCTCGAGAACCTCGTCGTCGTAGGCGCCCGTGGTGAGGTCGTAGGCGCCCGTCCCGGATGCCATGGAGTGATCGGTCGCGATCTCACCGGTCAGCCGCAGCGTGATCCAGTCCTTCGAGCCGAGCAGCCAACGGGTGCGCGACCATCGCTCGGGCTCTTCGCGCCGCATCGTGCGCGCCTTGAAGACGGGGTACAGCGCGGCGCCGAAGCCGTTGCCGGTGCGCAGATACCAGGCGTCCTCGTCGATGCGCTCGAAGACGTCGGCGCTCCGGCCACGGGTGTCCGACCAGATCGGCGTCGTATCCGACAGGAGCTCGCCGCGCTCGTCGACCTGCACGACGCCCAGGCTCTGCCCCGATAGCGCCAGGCCGATCACGGCGTCGCGGGCGCCGGGCACCTCGGCCAGCACGGTGCGGGTGGCCGAGGCCACGGCATCCCACCACTCTTCCGGCCGCTGCTCGGCGCGACCCGGCGCGGGGTGGACGGTGGGGTAGGTCACGACCGTCTCGGAGAGCGACCGGCCGTCGGCCGACCACAGCGACGCCTTGCAGCCACCGGTGCCGAGGTCGAGAGCGAGAGCGAGCGGCCCCATGGGTCAGCGCGTGGCCAGGGCGAGGTCGCTCAGCCGCTCGAAAGCGGGCCCCGAGGTGGGGATGTCGATGTCGAACACCTCGGCGATGACCTGCGTCCATCCGTGCACGAAGTAGATCCAACCATCCTCGACGCGCAAGGTGCGAGCATCGGCCTGGGCGCGGGCCTGGTCGAGGAAGACCAGGTCGCCGCGGTAGTTCAGGTCCCACGCCACGCCGTCGTGCGGGAAGACCGCGTCGTCGGGGAGGGGCGAGCCGGGGGCATCCTTGCCAAGACCGGTCGCGTTGACGACGAGCGACCGCGGCGCCAGGTCTGCCAGCACGCGGGCGTTGTCGGCGGGCGTCGGAGTCAGGTGGTACTCGAACCGCGTGTCGGTCGGCAGCGACTCGTGGATCTCGCGCAGGTGGTCGAGGCGCGCGGCCGAGCGGTTGGTGACGACGATGCGAGCCGGACGATCGAGCCCGCGCTCGCGCTGCGACAGGTACCAGCTGATGGCGATCGTGGAGCCGCCGGCACCCAGCAGCAGCGCGTCGGCCGGGCCGCCCGACCAGAAGCCCTCGGGCAGGAACGCGTCGAGCGCGAGACCGCTCGAGATCGGGTCCTTTGCGTGGCACACGAGCCGGCCGTCGCGCTTGAACAGGCAACTGGTCTCGCCCATCAGCTCGGCGAACGGATCGATCTCGTCGAACAGGTCGCGGCACGCGGCGTACAGGTCGATCTTGTGCGTGGTCACCAGGGCGCCGAGGCTCAGCGGATCCTCGGCGATGAAGCGGACGACGCGGCGATAGTCCTCGGCGGGCGCGTGCAGCGGCAGGTCGATGCCCTGCAGCACGGCATCCGTGAGTCCGAGGTGCTCGGCCCACAGCGGGAAGACGTGCTGGATCGACGAGCGACCCGTCGTCACGCCGATGAAGTAGAGCGTGGGCACGGTTGCCGGGCGCAGGGTGTCGGCGGTCAGGGTGGGAAAGGTCATGGCTTCTCCTTCGAGGCCGCGACGGCGACCAGGGCGGCGTCGGCGTTCATGCCGAAGCGGGTGACCCCGAGTCGGGCCATCTCGCGGACGGTGTCGATGTCGCGGATGCCGCCGGCGGCCTTCAGCGCGGCGCGACCGGCCGCACGCTCGGCGATCAGGCGGATGTGGGCGAGCGAGGTCGGCACGCCCGACCAGCCGGTTCCCGTCTTGATCCACGGGATGCCGGCCGCCACGGCGGCGTCGACGCCGCGGCGGATGTCGTCGTCGTCGAGGCGCCCGACCTCGAGGATCGCGCGCAGCGGGACCCGCCCGTCGACGACCTCGGCGACCGCGGCGAGCTCGCGCTCGACGTATGCGCCGTCGCCGGAGCGCAGCCGGCCGATCGCGACCACGACGTCGAGCTCCTGCGCGCCGAGCTCGAGCAGCTCGGCAGCCTCCGTGACCTTGGTCGCGGTGGTCGCGCCGCCGCTCGGGAAGGCGACCGGCGAGCCGGCGAGCACGGGGCTGCCGTGCAGACGCTCGCGAAGGTACGGCAGCCAGTTCGGCAGGACGTGGGCGCTGACGAAGCCACCGGCCACCGCGCGCCGGGCGAGCTCGTCGACGTCGTCACGGTCGTGCTGCGCCTGCACGCAGCTGATGTCGATGTGGCGAGCGAGATCGGCCAGGACGGCCTCGGCGTCAGGCACGGTAGCCTCCGTGGTCGGGGTTGGCGCGGGTGGTCCATCCGGAGTCGCCGGCGACGACGAGCTGCTGCATCCCACCGGCGTCGGCGATGAGGCCGTAGTCCTGACCGGCCTCGGTGGCGTAGGCGAACAGCGTCACGAGCGTGTCGTCTCCGACGTTGACGCTGCGGTGCACCCACCCGCCGGGGACGTGCACGACGACGCCCGGACCGATCGGCAGTGCGCGCGACTCGCCCTCGACCGATTCGAGCAGCATCACGCCCGAGCCGGACAGGCCGTAGTACAGCTCGGCGAACTCGGACTGGGCGTGCAGGTGTCCGCGCGTCATCGCGAACTCGTCGCCGATGCGGCCGGGCCGCAGGACGCTGAGACCGATCGTGAGAGCGCCTCGCCCGGTCTCGGGCGTGCTGCTCTCGACCCAGTACACGGGCTCGCCGGTGTCGCGGTCGAGGGCCTCGGCGAACGCGGCCTCATCGCGGTAGACCCCGGCGAGGTCGCCGAGATGCTTCTCGTATCTCTCGGAACGTCCGTCGAGCAGCCCGCTGGCGGTATCCACGGACAGTCGGGCCGGTTCGGCCGGTCGTGCAACGGCGCACATCAGTCGATCTCCTTCACGCGCGACCGCGACGGTCGCTGAGTAGTCAGACTACAAGAAATGTCCACCGAGGGGCAATCCGGCCTCATTTCGACGCTCGACGGGGCGGGTCTAGGTAGTTGTGCTACTTCTGGAGGATGAGCTTTTCCGCACTCACCGATGGCTGGACGCTTCACCACGCCGGGGGCGACGTCCCCGAGTCGTTCGCGGCGATCCCCGCCCGTCCGATCCCCGCGACCGTGCCCGGAGTCGTGCACACCGACCTGCTCGCCGCGGGCCTCATCCCCGACCCGTACGTCGACGACAACGAGGCATTGCTCGCGTGGATCGGGCACAACGACTGGGCCTACGAGACGACCTTCGTCTGGACCCCGGACGGCGAGAGCGTGCACGACCTCGTCGCGGAGGGCCTCGACACCGTCGCGCTCGTCACCCTGAACGGCGCGGAGATCGCCCGCACCCGCAATCAGCACCGCACGTACCGTTGGCCGGTCGACGGCATCCTGCGCGAGGGGGAGAACCGCCTGCGCGTGGAGTTCGCCTCGCCCATCGCGTACGCCCGCGAGCGCGAGGCCGTGCTCGGGGAGCGGCCGCACTCGTACGTTCACCCCTTCAACGCGATCCGCAAGTCGGCGTGCAACTTCGGGTGGGACTGGGGCCCCGCGCTCGTCACGAGCGGCATCTGGCGACGCATCGGCATCGACTCGTGGAGCGGATGCCGCCTGGCCACCGTCCGGCCCCAGACCGGGGTCGGCGGGGACCCCCGCCGTCTGCGCCTCGAGGTGGAGCTGCAGCGCGAGGTCGCGGGCGACATCACCGTGCGCGCCGAGGTCGCCGGGGCCGTGCTCGAGGCCGTCGTCGCGGGCGAGGCGACGACCGCCGTGCTCGAGGCGGTGATTCCGGATGCCGAGGTCTGGTGGCCGCGCGGATACGGCGCCCCCGCGCTGTCGTCGCTCGTCGTGACCGCCGGTGCGGACCGCTGGGAGAAGCGGATCGGCTTCCGCGCCGTCGAGATCGACACCACCCCCGACGACGACGGGACCCCGTTCGTCGTGCGACTGAACGGCCGCGACGTGTACGTGCGCGGGGCCAACTGGATCCCCGAAGACACCTTCTTCCCCCGCGTCACCCGCGAGCGGCTCGCCGAGCGGTTCCGGGACGCGACCGATGCCGGCATGAACCTCCTGCGGGTGTGGGGCGGCGGCATCTACGAGTCGGACGACTTCTACGATCTCGCCGACGAGAACGGGATCCTGGTCTGGCAGGACTTCCTCCTCGCGTGCGCGGCGTACAGCGAAGAGGCCGAGCTCTGGGACGAGTTCGCCGCCGAGGCGCGCGACAACGTCACGCGTCTGGCGAGCCACGCGAGCCTCGTCGTCTGGAACGGCGGCAACGAGAACATCTGGGGCTGGGTGGACTGGAAGTGGCGGCCACAACTGCGCGGCGCCACCTGGGGCGACGGGTACTACCAAGACCTGTTCCCCTCGATCGTCGCCGAACTCGCGCCCGCGACCCCCTACTCGCCCGGGAGCCCCTACGGCTTCAGCCGGTACGTGCACCCGAACGACCCCGCACACGGCACCACCCACATCTGGGACGTGTGGAATCAGGTCGACTACGACGTGTACCGCGACTACCGCCCGCGCTTCGTGTCAGAGTTCGGCTTCCAGGGCCCGGCGGCCTGGTCGACGCTCTTCTCGGTCGTGCACGACGAGCCCGCCGACCCCTACGGCCCGCTGATGCTGGTGCACCAGAAGGCGGTGGACGGCAACGGCAAGCTGGAGCGGGGGCTCGGTGCCCACATCGCGGCACCCGCCACGATCGACGACTGGCACTGGGCGACCCAGCTCAATCAGGCACGCGCGGTGGCGTCGGGCATCGCCCACTTCCGCTCGCTGCATCCCCTCAATCAGGGCGCGATCGTCTGGCAGCTCAACGACTGCTGGCCGGTCATCTCGTGGGCGGCGGTCGACTCCCACGGCATCCGGAAGCCCCTCTGGCATGCGCTGCGTGCCGTCTACGCCGACCGCTTCGCGTCGTTACAGCCGAGGGAGGGCGCGGTGGTCCTGGCGCTGCACAACGACAGTGACGACGCCTGGAGCGGGACCGTCGTGCTGCGGCGGGTGACGCTCGACGGCGTCGAGAGGGCACGCGTCGAACGGTCCGTCCACGTCGCGGCCCGCTCGGCGGCCCTCGTCGAGGTGCCCGAGACCCTGAGCGCGACCGGAGACCCCGCGCGGGGGGTGCTCGTCGCGGACCTGCCCGGCGGCGAGCGGGCGTTCTGGTTCTTCGACGAGGACCCGGCACTCTCGCTCGACCCCGACCCGGTGTCGGTCTCGGTGCGTGCCGTCGACGGCGGCTACGAGGCGACCGCCGTCGCGCGCGCAGTCGCGAAGGACGTGACGCTGCTGGTCGATCGGGTGCACGCCGCGGCACGCGTGGATCGCGCCCTGGTCACCCTGCTGCCGGGGGAGTCCGCGGTCTTCCGCATCGAGGCGCCCGAGGGCCTCGACGCGGACGCGTTCGGACGCCGCCCCGTGCTGCGCTCGGCCAACGACCTCGTCGCCGTCGCGCAGCCCGCGCTCGGCTGACGGCGACCGACCGCGCCCCCGCGCCGTGCTCCCCCCAACGGAGCGCGGCCCGGGGGTGCGGGAACCTCAGCGCCAGGTGAGCCAGGCCGCGGGATTGCGCCGCAGCACGGCGTCGGCGAGATCGTCGCCGCCCTCGCGTCGCAGGCGCGGCACGAAGCGCTCGCCGAGGTAGCGCAGCCCCGGGATGCCGCCGTACGCGGCGTACCGCGTGCGCCGGGCGACGTCGCCGCCGAGGAGGATGCGCTCGACAGCTCCGGCCTCGGCCGCGCGGACGAGGCAGTCCAGGATCACCGCGTCGGGGTGCTCGCGGGCGCGCGCGGGACCGTCGTAGCCGAGGTACGCGCCCGCCGCCGCGAGCTCGGCGTGCAGGCCCGGGTCGGGATTGCGGTCGATGTGGGCGAGGGCCACGCGGTCGGCCGCGACCCCCACGGCGTCGAGGGCGGCGAGGGCTTCGAACGCCGCCGTCCCGTGCTCGAGGTGCACCATCACGGGGGCGCCCGTCGCGGTGTGGGCGCGCCCGACGGCCTCGATGGTGCGAGCGGAGTGCGCGTCGATGCGCCAGTAGCCGAGACCCGCCTTCAGCACGCCCGCGCGCACCGCCGGGTCGCGCTCGCCGCCGGGCTCGGCTGCACCCGTCACGAGATCGGCCTCGAACGCTGCGGCCAGATCGTCGACCCCCGCGTCGAGAAGGGGATCGCCGTCGCGGTAGTGCTCCCGGCGGTGCAGGCCGGTCGTGAGCACCACCCGCACGCCGGTGGCCTCGGCGATGCGTCGCGTGGCGGCGGGGCGGCGGCCGAGCCCGAGAGGCGTGGCATCCACCATCGTCTCGAATCCGGATGCCGCGAACTGCCGCGTCTCCTCGCGACTGAGGTCTTCGTCGTCGAGGTCGTCTCCGGGCAGCAGCGGCGACACCTGGAAGAGGTGCTCGTGGTAGTCGACGCGCCCGAGCTCGGACGGGTCGACGTCACCGGCGGCCGTCCGGACGAAGCCCGTCATGCCGGCACGGGGTGGGCCGGAGTCGCCCCGCGTAGCAGCGCCACCATGTCGGCCACCGCCATGCGCCCCATCTCGTCGACGCCCTCGCGGGTCTGCGCGCCGAGGTGCGCGGTGACCACGACGCGATCGGCCAGGTCGCCCGCGAGAAGGGGAGACGCGGTGTCGCCGACGTTCTCGATCGCGAGGGTGTCGGCCGCGTACGCCACGACACGACCGCGCCGGGCGGCGCGGGCGACGGCCTGCTCATCGACGAGGTCGGCGCGGGCGGTGTTGACCAGCAGCACGGGGCGCTCGTCGGCCGCGAGCCAGCTCTCGTCGATCACGGTCTGACCACCGGGCGCGTGTAGTGTCACGACATCGCAGCGGCTCGCGAGCCCCGCGACGTCGGTGCGTTCGACGTTCTCGAAGAGTGGATCGGAGGGGTCGACCCACGGATCGGCGCCGAGCACGGTCGCTCCGAACGCGCGGAGCCGGTCGATCACGAGGCGGCCGATGCGGCCGAGACCGACGACCCCGACGGTGAGGGCCGAGAGCTCGCGCGCGGAACGGCCCGACCAGTCGCCGGCCCGGACGCGCCGGTCGGCGGCGGGGATGCCCCGCAGCGCGGTCAGCAGCAGCGCGAGGGTGTGCTCGGCTACGGCGGCCGAATTCGCGCCCGGCGTGTTCGTGACGGGGATGCCACGCGCGGCGGCCGCGGCAAGATCGACGTTGTCGACGCCCACCCCGTAGCGCGCGATGCCCCGCAGACGCGGCGCGAGATCGAGGTGCTCGGCCGTCACCGGACCCGTGCCGGCGATCCACCCCTCGGCGTCGGCCAGCAGCGGCGCCAGCTCGTCGAGGCGGTGCGCGGAGCCGGCCCGGACGAGCCGGTATCCGGCCTCGGTGAGCGCCGCGGCGGCGTCGAACGCCCCCGAGCCGAACGAGCGCGAGGTCACCAGCACCGTGGCGGTCACGACGGCTCCTCACCCGTGCTGTCGGAGTGGCGCATCGCCGCCAGCTCGCTTTTCATGCGCCGCACGGCCGCGGTGTGCTCGGGCGAGCGGCGCAGGGCGACGCCCGTGGCGAGGATGTCGATGACCACGAGACCGGCGAGGCGGCTCGTCGACGGCGTGTACACGTCGGTGTCTTCGAAGGTGCGCACGATCAGGGGAATGTCGGCGATCTCCGACAGCGGGCTCGTGCGTCCGGTGAGCGAGATGACCGTTCCCCCGGCCTTCTGGGCCGCGCGTGCCACGGTGAGGGTCTGCTCCGTGTGGCCCGTGTTGGAAATCGCCACGGTGACGCTGCGCGGGCCCGACATGGTGGCGGCGATGAACTGCTGGTGGAAGTCCTCGGGGGACTGGCAGGGGACACCGAAGAGGGGGAACTTCTGCTGCGCGTCCTGGGCGATCACGCCGCTCGCGCCGAAGCCGACGAAGAGGATGTCGCTGGCATCCAGGATCGCGGCGATCGCCTTCTCGACGGCGGCCGGGGCCAGGGTGCGCCGCGCGCGGTCGAGGCTCGAGATGGTGTGGTCGAAGATCTTCTCGGCCACGTCGGCGGGGGAGTCGTCCGCCGTGATCGACGAGTGCGTGACGGGGAGGCCGAGGGCGAGGGTCTGCGCCAGCTGGATCTTGAAGTCCTGGAACCCCTCGCAGCCCACGGAGCTGCAGAAGCGCATGACCGTGGGTTCGCTCACCTCGGCGGCCTCGGCGAGACCCGCCATCGTGAACTGCGCGGCGCTGCCGGGATCGTCGAGGACGATCGCGGCGACCCGCTGTTCGGAGCGGCGCAGATGCGGCAATTGCCGGGTGATGCGCTCGAGGAGGGTGTCGGTGGACTCTTCGCTGGCCGGCTCGACGTTGAGGGTCATCGCGAGCTCCTTCCATGTAGTATGGCTACATCTTAGCTGATGCGCGCTCCATGGCGGAGTGCCGAAGGGGGACGATGATGTACCGGGAACGGCTGGAACTGACGGATCGCGTCGCGGTGGTCACGGGAGGATCCCGGGGGATCGGCCTCGCCGTCGTCACCGCCCTCGTCGAATTCGGTGCGCGGGTCGTCATCGCCGACGTCCTCGACGAAGCGGGCGCGGAGGCCGCCTCGTCGTTCCCCGGCGGTCGGGTGTCGTACGTGCACCTCGACGTCACCGACCCCGCTGCCGTCGAGGCCACTTTCGCCGATGTGGCGCAGCGCCTCGGCTCCGTCGACGTCCTCGTCACCTCCGCGGGGATCGCCAACCACCAGCCGTCGCTCGACCTGGAGCGCGAGACCTGGGACCGCGTGCTTGCGGTCAACGCCACGGGCACCTTCTGGTGCGCTCGCGAGGCGGCCCGCCACATGGGCGAGCGTGGCGGATCGATCGTCGCGATCGGGTCGATGTCCGGAGAGCTGGCCAACGCGCCGCAGCGCCAGGCGGCCTACAACGCGTCGAAGGGGGCGGTGCACCTCGCGGTGAAGTCGCTCGCGATCGAGTTCGCCGAGCAGAACATCCGCGTCAACGCCGTCGCCCCGGGTTACGTCGGCACCGATCTGACCAAGCAGGGCGTCCCCGACGAGTGGTGGGACGACTGGGTGCGCCGCACTCCGATGGGCCGACTCGGCGCCCCCGAGGAGATCGGGTCGCTCGTGGCCTTCCTCGCCTCCGACGCGGCGTCGTACATGACCGGCTCGGTGGTGCTGATCGACGGCGGTTACTCCGCCTGGTGATCGCTCGTGCGGCCCGCGCCGATGCCCCGGACGGGGCGCGGCGCGGGCCGTTCTCGCGTGCGGGGGAGGATGCCGCGTCCGTCGAGGCGGATGTCGCGGCGCGCACGCGGGCCCCGGCGCGGGCTCCGGAGGCGCGCCCCCGGCCCGGCCGAGGCCTGCCCGGTCAGCCCGCGGGCACCGCCGCCACGAGCCCCGCCCGCACCTCGTGCGTCCCGGCCCCGACGCGACGCCGCAGCCCGGGAAGCTCGATCTCGGCGGTCACCCCGACCGGCACGGTGCACGTGAGCACGACCTGGTCGCCCTCGAGGTGCCACGCCACCGCGATCTCGCCGTACGGCGTGCGCACCGCCGCGTCGGCGCGGTCGAGGGCGGTGCCGATCACGCGCGGGGCGATGCGCGCACGCCGCCACCCCGGCTCGAGCGGGGAGAGCCCGGCGACAGCGCCGTAGAGCCAGTCGTCGAGCGTGCCGAGGAAGTAGTGGCCCCGCGAGCGCGACTCCTCCTTCCAGTGCTCCCAGAGCGAGGTCGCGCCCCGCTGCACCCAGAACCCCCAGCTGGGGAAGGTGGTCTGCAGTGCCACCCCGACGGCCGTCTCGACGTGTCCATAGCGGGTGAGCTGCGGGAGCAGGTGCTTGGTGGCCAGGGCCCCGGTCGACAGGTGGTGGTCGCGCTCGACGACGTCCCGCGCGAGGCGGTCGGCGGCGGTCTGCCGGTCGCTCTCGGGCAGCACGTGGAAGGCGAGGGCGAGCACGGTGTGCGCCTGCCGGTATCCCGCGTCGCCGACCCCCCGCACCTCACCGCGGGCGGCATCCCAGAACTCCCGAACGAAGGCGCGGCGCGCGACGGCTGCGGCGGTGCGCCACTCGTCGACGTCGTGCCCCAGGACCCCGGCGATCTCGGCGGCGGTGTCGCACATGGCGATGACGAACGCCGTCGCCGCGATCCGGGTGTCTTCCGGGGCGTTGCCGCCGCCGGCATCGGTCTCGGGGCTGACCCAGTCGCCGAGGGTGGTGTCGGAGATGCCGTCCACCGAGCGGCCGATCTCGAAGCGCAGGTAGTCGCGCGCGTCGGGCCACACGTCGGCGAGCACGCGCTCGTCTCCCCGCTGGCGGTAGATCTCCCACGGCACGAGCAGGAGGGCCGAGTGCCAGGTGGGTGCGGGCGACCAGTCCATGTGCCACCCGCCGTGCGGGGCGATGACCTCGGGCGCTCCCGCGCCGTGGCGCGAGGCGGCGATGTCGTCGGACCACTTCGCGAGCAGCTCGTGCACGTCGAGGTTGAGCAGCATCATCTCGGCGCCCACCATGCCGTCGCCGGTCCAGCCGTTCTTCTCGTACTTCGGGGTGTCGGTGGGCAGGCCGTGCAGGTTGTTGAGGATCGTGCGGACGGTGAGCTCGTGCAGCGTGTCGAGCAGGGGCGACGAGCTGGAGAAGCGCCCGGTGCGCGGTGCGCGGGTGTGCACGACGCGCGCCCGCAGCGCGGGCACCGACCGCGCGCGCACCTCCACGTGCTGGAACCCGTACCAGGTGAATCGTGGATGCCAGTGCACCGGCGCGTCCGCGAGCGTCAGGCGCGCGGTCTGGAACCGCCCGTCGAAGTACCCCTTCTCGTCGTCGTAGTTGGGTGTGCCGTCGGCGCGCAGCGTTTCGCCGAAGCGCAGCTCGACGACGGCGCCGTCGTCGGCCTCGGCGTCAACCTCGACCCAACCGGCGATCACGCGGGGGAACGACACGACCCACCGGTCCTCGGCGAGCGCCGTCACCGACACCGGCTCGAGCAGTTCTCCCTCGACGATGGGGGGCTGGCGCTGCGGCACGGGGCGGCCCCGGGGACCGTCGACGACGGGAGCCGGCATCCACTCCCCGTCGTCGAACGCGGCGCTGCTCCAGTCGGGTCGGTCGCGACGCGCGGCGTAGTCCTCGCCGGCGTAGAGGTCGTCGAGAAGAGTTGGGCCGGATGCCGTGCGCCAGTCCGCTCCGCTCACGATGACCCGCTCGCCGCCGGCGCCCCGCGCCACGAGCAGCACCCGGGCGCACGGCTCGGCGTGCCAGGGAGCGCGCTCCCAGTCCCAGGTGTTGCGCCCGCGCATGCCGTAGAAGCCGCGGCCCAGCTCGAGGCCGAGGGCGTGCGGCCCCGGTTCGAGGCGGTCGGTGACGTCGACGACGGTGTATTGCGCCGTCACGTCGTAGTCGGTGAAGCCGGGCCCGAGTACGCCGTCGTCGACCGCTCGCCCGTCGAGCTCGACGCGCGCGAGCCCGCCGGCGGCGACGACCAGAAACGCCTCGTCCACCTGTCCCTCGACCTCGAAGGTCATCCGGAGCAGGGGAGCGGCGGTGGCCTCGGGCGGCCCCGACACGAAGAGGGACCCGTGCCAGTCGTCGTCGGTGACGGCCGTGACGAACGAGCCCGAGGCGACGGCGTCTCCCGCGGTGGTGGTGACGACGACCGTCCAGGCGTAGCGCCGGAGCGGCCGCAGCGTCGGACCCTCGTAGGCGATGTCGACGCTCCGGTCGGAGTCCACGCGGCCGGTGCTCCACACCGTGCCGTCGCGGTCGGCGACGGTGAGACGGTACGACAGCTGGCGCGCGCCCGGAACGTCGCTACGCAGCACCCATCCGAATCGGGGATCGTCGGGGACGCCGACCGGATCGACGGTGTGCTCGACCGTCAGGTCGCCGACGGCGATCACGCGCGCACCTGCAGCTCGGCGAGCTCGGGGGCGTCCGCCCACGTGCGTTCGAGGGCGGCCTCGACGTCGGGGTGCGCGGCGAAGAAGCGTCCCAGTGCGACGGGGCGGTCCTGGGGGCGGGTCTGTTTCTGGTTGATCTCGCCCAGCAGGCTCCAGCGGCGGTCGCCGAGCCGCGTCGGCTCGCCGGGGGCGTCGAGGTACGACGTGTAGTCGAAGACCTCGACCTCGTCTCCCACCCGGACGACGCCGAGGCGGAAGTCGGCCGTCATGAACCACGTGACGGTCTCTCCGGCGCGCGAGCCCTGCACGCCGGACCCCGACTGCTGCAGCAGATAGGCAAGGCCCTCGTTGTCGGGGTGGTGCTGCCGCCACTCCTCGCCGAAGGCTCCGATCGTCGTGACCTCGAGGTCGCTCCAGGTCTCGCGGATCCCACGCAACCAGCCGGTCCACGCGTCGAGGGTGGTCGGGTCGTGCTCCAGGCCTCGTGCGACCTCGCTGATCTCATAGTTCACGGTCAGCCATCCCAGGCCGTTGCGCTGCACGTTGCGGTCGTCGAGGTGCGCGGCGCTCGTCGCGTACAGCTCGCGCAGGGCCTCGGAGCGGGGGAGGCGGTGCAGCGTCTCGATGGGGCCGAGTCCGAGCCGCGAGTTGAACTGCGACGACATCCCCGCCCCGCGGGCGGCGACGAGGTCGACCGTCCACCCGTCGAGCTGCACGGCATCGGTGCGCTCGGCGCCGCGCCCGGGGACGAGGAAGTTCCCCCGCGAGGGGTAGTACGGGTACGCGAGGGAGCCGTCGCCGTCCTGGAGGTCGATGTCGAACTGGCTCCAGATGTTCCCCTGCACGGTGCGGATGCCGAGATCGCGGGCGCGGGCGATGTTATCGGCCGCGAGGAAGCCGGCGACGAGCGAGGTGGTCGCCCGGTCGAACGACCCGTGCAGCAGGTCGACGGCATCCGAGATGTCGCGGGCCACGTCGTCGCGCGAGCCGTAGAGGTTGGCGAAGAAGCCGCCGGGGACGAACGTGACGTCGTCTCCGTGTTCGGCAGCGATGCGGGCGAGGGTGTGGCGGATGTCGCGGTAGCGGGGCGAGTCGTCGGTCAGCGCGCCCCACGACAACGCCCACGTGAGTCGCGCGTCGGGAACGGCGCTGCGCACGGCATCCGAGAAGCGCTCCACGAGGGCGGCGGAGTGCAGGGGCGTCTCGTCCTCCCAGAGGGAGCGGTCGCGCGTCGCCTCGATCTGGTGGCGTCGCACGATGGTGTTGATGGTCAGTCGGCGGCCGATCGACGTCGAAGGGGAGTCCATGAGGCAACACCCTATGAGGGGGAGACGCGATCCGCGTAGTCTGACTAGCAATTCCTCGCTCAATTCGCGTCATCTTGCGTGCGACACTGTCGCTGGTCGCAATTTTGTGTAGTATCGCTACCGACGTACTCCGGTCGCAGCGGCGTGACCGGCGATCACTGAAGATGAGGGGACGAGCCATGACGAAGTGGCTGAAGCAGACGGCGATCGCAGCCGTCACGTTGACGACGGTGGGCGTGCTCAGCGGGTGCGCGGGGGGCTCGGGCGGCGGCCCGACCGAGCTCAGCTTCCTGATGTGGGGCGACGGGGGCGACACCCAGACCGCGTACGAGGACGTCATCTCGAAGTTCGAGGAGGCCAACCCCGACATCACGGTGAACGCCGAGTTCTTCAACACGAACGACTACGACAACATCCTCAAGACCCGACTGTCCGGCGGCGCGGGACCCGACGTCTACGGCTTCGACCTCGGCAACATCGAGACCTTCGTCGACGACGGTTTCGCCGCCGACCTCTCCGACGGCGGCCAGAGCTACCTCTCGAAGCTGACTCCGGAGGCGGCCAAGGACAGCCAGCGAGAGGGAGGCACCTACAACCTCCCCATCTCGCTCTCGGGCAACGGCATCATCTACAACAAGGCGCTCTTCGAGAAGGCGGGCATCTCCACGCCGCCCACCACCTACAGCGAGCTGCTGGCGGATTCGAAGAAGCTCTCGGATGCCGGTGTCATCCCCTTCGCGATGAGTGCGCAGGACAACTGGTGGCCGCAGTTCATCGTCTACTACGCCCTCGCCGAGCACGGGGCGAACGAAGAGCTCGGTGAGCAGATGGCCAACGGTGAGACGACGTTCTCGCAGAGCACGGCGTGGGCCGAAGCGCTCGACGTCGTGCGCGACCTCACCCCGTATTACATGCCGAACCCGGTCGGCACGAGCCAGACCGCTGCGCAGTCGGCCTTCATCGCTGGCGAGTCCGCGATGTTCCCCGCGACGTGGATCCTCTCCGATGCCCGCGAAGCCGGACTCGACGTCGGCTACATGAACTTCCCGACCGTCGACCAGCCCTCGAACGACATCTGGGGCACCTACCAGGTGCGCTTCGGGGTGAACCCCAACAACGGGGATGCCAAGCTGGCCGCCTCGCAGAAGTTCCTCGACTTCTTCATGCAGGACGACACCTACAAGGCGTTCCTCGACAAGGTGAAGCTGTTCCCGACGACCGAGGGCGTGCAGATCGGCGCCGACGTCGACCCGCTGTTCCCCGAGATGCAGGCGGCCTGGGAGGGCAAGACGTTCGTCGCGGCCTTCTCGCCCACGGCGCCGAGCATCAAGGATGCCCTGGTGGTGGGCCTGCAGAACATCATCAGCGGGCAGAAGAGCACCGACCAGGTGCTCTCCGACCTCGACCTCGCGCTCGAGCAGTACCGCGCCGACAACCGCTGACACACCCGCACGCCCCGCTTCGCGCTCGTCGCGGGGCGGGGCGTCGCTTTGAGAGAACGGACCTCCCCATGCGCCGACGCACCGGCACCGCGCTCGCGAGCGCGGCCACTCTGACCGCCCTCGCCCTGGCATCCCTCACCGGATGCAGCTCCTCCAGCGCGGACGGAACCACCCTCAGCTTCCTCATGTGGGGTGACGGGGGAGACACGCAGAAGGCGTACGAGAAGGTCATCGACGCGTTCGAGGCGCAGAACCCGGGCGTCACGATCAACGCCGAGTTCGTCAACATCAATGACTACGACAGCGTGCTGAAGACGCGGCTGTCGGGAGGTGCCGGCCCGGATGTGTACGGGTTCGATCCGAAGAACATCGGCGACTTCGTGCGTGACGGCTTCGCCGCCGACCTGTCGGGAGCCGAATTCTTCTCGCGCCTCGACCCGGCGGCGGCGCAAGAAGCCCGGCGCGGGGCCGAGGGGGATGCCGCGTACGCGGTGCCCATCTCGCAATCGGGCAACGGCATCATCTACAACACGGCGCTGTTCGCCCAGGCGGGGATCACCGAGGTCCCCCGCACGTACTCCGAGCTGAAGCAGGCCGCGATGAAACTCGCGGGTGCGGGGATCACCCCCTTCGCGATGAGCGCCCAGGACAACTGGTGGCCGCAGTTCATCGCGTACTACGCGATGGCCCAGAACGTCTTCCCCGACGACCCCGACGCCGTCGACGAGCTTCTCGACGGGAAACGGACGTTCGCCGACACCCCGGGTTATGCGCGGTCGCTCGAGATCGTGAAGGACCTCGTGCCGTTCTACATGGCCGATCCTCTCGGAACGAACCAGTCGGCGGCGAAGTCCGCTTTCCTCAAAGGTGAGGTCGCGATGTTCCCCGCGACGTGGGTTCTCTCCGACGCGCGCGCGGCCGGGGTGGAGCCGGGCTACATGAACTTCCCGACGGTCGACGGCGACGTCGCCGACATGTGGGGGAGCTACCTCGTGCAGTGGGGCGTCAACCCGGGCAACGGACGCGTCGATCTGGCGGAGCGCTTCGTCGATTTCTTCTTCCAGGACGACGGCTACACCGAGTTCCTCACGGCGGTAAAGGCGTTCCCGACGACGACCGGCGTCGACGTCTCGGCGGCGGACCCCCTCTTCCCCGACATGGAGGCGGCGTGGGAGGGGAAGACCTTCCAGCCCGTCGTGATCCCCGCTCACCCCCAGCTGCAGAACGCCCTGCTGGTGGGAATCCAGAACCTCATCGCCGGTCGCTCCGACGTCGACACTGTGATCGCCGAGCTCGACGCCGCGCTGGTCGAGATCCGGGCGAACGCCGACTGACGGGGGCCCGGCTTTCCGGGAGTCGTGCGGTAGCTGAGCTACGGCACGTGGGACTTTCGACCCCGTATTGAAACGATCCAGGCGCGTTACGCGCTTAAGTATGTAGTATGGCTACACAACGAGAACGAGGATGTGCTTGTGAGCTCCGAATGGACGATCGCCGACGATCGCATCGCGGTGACCTTCGACCCGGTGAGCGGCGGAATCAGCCGCGTGACCGCGGACGAGGCGGGTCTCACGCGCCCGGATGCCGTGGCCCCCTCGCTGTACGTCCTCGAGGTCCCGCGCGGCGGCGATCGCACGATCGTCGTCGAGACGTCGGCGCAGACCGTGACGCGCGTCGACAGGGACGGCGGCGACGCGGTGCGTCTCGTCTGGACCGACCCCGTCGCCTCGAACGGCGAGAGGCTCGCCGGCGAGATCGTCGCCACCGCCCGCGTGCACGACGGTGCGCTGCGTCTGGGGCTGTCGTTCCGCCTCGACGCGGGCGGTGTGGAAGCCGTGCGGTTCCCGTCGCTTCGTGGCATCCGTCCCGCCGAAGGCTCCCTGGAGCTGCGCGGCGTCGATTACTCCACCGGAACCCGCATCGGTCTTCTTCCCGTCTTCGACTCGAACGCGCCGTACTGGGGCACCACCTTCCCCGACTACGCCAGCGGCAACCTCCGCCCCGAGCTGGTGGGCACCCCCACCTCGCCCTTCGTGATCCTCGCCAGCGAGCGCGGCGGTCTCACCGTGGAGCCGGCCGAGCGATCCCTGGCTTTCATCGGGTGGCGGGCGAGCCTCGAGCCGGGGTTCGACGACAGTCTGCGCCGGACGGCCGGCGAAGATGCCGCGGTCACGCTCGACGCCATCCACTTCCCGGCGGGCGAGGGCGTCGAGGCGACGCTGCCCGACATGGTGGTCGCCCCCTTCACCGGTGCGTGGGAGCGCGGACTCGACGCCTACCTCCCGACGCAGGAACCGACGCGGCGCTCGGCCGCCGCGTGGCTCGATGAACCGCGCTCGTGGCTGCAGGTGCAGCTGATGTCGACCGAGGGAGAGCCCCGCTACGACTTCGAAACGCTCGTCGACATCATCGAAGAGTGCGCCCGCGAGGGCATCGGCGCGATCCAGATCGTGGGGTGGAACGAGGGCGGCCAGGACGGTCTCGTCCCGCAGCACCGGCCGGCCGAGAAGCTCGGCGGTGAAGAGGGGCTGCGGCGGGCGCTCGCCCGCGCGCGCGAACTCGACGTCGCCACGGTCCTCTACGTGAAGTACGTCTGGGTCGAGAAGCCCGGCCCGCTGTGGGAGGAGCTCGAACCGTTCGTCTCGCGCGACGCGAACGGGCAGCCCTACGCCCAGCCCGGTCCCGTCTACCACTCGTCCCGCAAGCGCTACGGCATCGCGACCCCCTGGTACGTGCCCCTGTGCTTCGGCGTCGAGGCATTGCGGCGGCGCTTCGCCGACGAGGCCGCGCGCATGGCGGAGTGGGGTGCCGACGGCATCCTGGCCGACGAGTCGCTCTACCACGGTCGTGCCCTGCTGTGCTTCGCCGACGACCACGGCCACCCCGTCGGCGCCAGCGCCTTCACGTGGGACGACGTCTTCGTCGAAGACATCCGCGCCGCTCTCGGCGACCGCGCCGGCACCTTCGTCATCGCCGCCGAGGGGGCGTACGACGACCAGTTCGCCCACTACGACGTGTCGTACTTCCGCAGCGCCTCGCCCACGCACCGCCCGCTCGGGCGGATGCTGCGCCCCGACGCTCGGATCGTCACCGCGCTCACCGGGTTCGACGACCGCTCGATGGTCGCGCAGTGCGTGCTGTACGGCTACGCGATCAGCCTCGAGCCCTACAACTTCAAGGGCCGCCCGGGCGACATGCCCGCGACCGTGGCCCTCGCGCGGCAGGCCGACGCCCTGCGCGACCGCCACCGCGGTGTGCTCTGGAACGGGCGCCTCGTCGTCGATCACGACGTCGTCGCCCACCGACCCGACGGCTCGGTGCACGACCTGCTCACCGTGTGGGAGGGGGCCGACGGCGCGCGTGCCGTCGTCGTGGCCACCTATGACGACGAACCCCTGTCGCTCCACCTCACGGGTCTCGGCGCGGCCGAGACCGACGATCTCGACGGCCGCCGTACGCGTCCCGCGGACGGGCGCATCGACGTGCCCGCCCGGGGCGTGACCGTCGTCATCCCCCTTTCCGACCCGATTGGAACGCTATGAGCAGCACACGCGTCGAGGACCCGCGGGTCCTCGCCCTGGACGACCCCACCGCGACGCAGGCGGTGACCACGCGCTCGCTCAAGGCGCGCCTGTGGACCGGGCGTTCCACCGCGGGCAGGTTCTGGATCGCCGTCGCACCCGCGCTGGTGCTGTACGGGGTCTTCACGGTCTACCCCATGGGCCAGGTGATCGTCGCGAGCTTCACCGACGCCCGCGGGTTCAACCGCGCGTGGGAGTTCATCGGCGCCGACAACTTCGTTCGCATCTTCTCGGGCGACCCGGTGCTCATGGAGGCGATCGGCAACACCGCGATCTACGGGTTCTTCAAGATCGTCGTGCAGACGATCCTGGCGTTCCTCATCGCCGTGCTCCTGCACCGCCAGCTCCGGCTCGGCAATCTCTACCGCGCGATCTTCTTCGCGCCGATGGTCATCTCGCCCGTGGCGATCGTGTTCACGTGGAGCTTCATGTACGACCCCACCTCGGGGACGTTCAACACGCTGCTGCGCAGCATCGGTCTCGGGGGCCTCGCTCAGGACTGGCTCGGCAACTACGACCTCGCGCTCTACAGCGTCATCCTCGTGGACCTCTGGAGCGGTCTCGGCTTCAACGTCGTCATCTTCCTCGCGGGCCTCTCGACCATCCCGGGCGAGATCCTCGAAGCGGCCAAGGTCGACGGCGCGCGCGGCTGGAAGGCCATGCGCTACATCACCATCCCGCTGATGATCCCCTCGATCGGCCTCGTCCTGGTGCTGTCGATCAACGGTGCCCTGCGCGCCTTCGACACGGTCTACCTGATGACGAGAGGCGGGCCGGGCAATTCGACGCAGCTGTTCATGACGCAGGTGTTTCAGGAGGGCCTGGTCAACAACAACTTCGGCTACGCCTCGGCGATGGCCGTGCTCGTGCTGATCGTGCTGATCGCGATCGCGGCCGTGCAGAACAGACTCAACAACCGCGTCGCCGCCGAGGAGGGCAACCGATGACCACCAGCACCAGCGCCGCCCCGCGCGTCACCACGCGTTCCGCGATGCGCCTGGCCCGTCGCCTCCCGATCAACCTGCTGCTGATCGTGCTCAGCATCGCGATGATCTATCCGATCGTCATCATCGTCATCACGGCGTTCAAGCCGAACCTCGAGGTGCTGACCAACCCGACCGGGCTGCCGCAGGCGCCGACCTTCGACAACTTCGTCACCTCGTGGCGGGATGCCGGGTTCGCCAACCTCTTCTTCAACTCGGTGCTGTTGACCGTCGTCAGCATGACCGTCGCCACGTTCGTCGCGGCTCTCGCGTCGTACGCGATCGTTCGGCAGGCCACCCGCATCGGCTCGGGCGTCTACCTGCTGCTGGCGGCCGGCATCTTCTTGCCGATGCAGCTCGCGCTGGTGCCGCAGTTTCGCGTCGTGCGCGACCTCGGCCTCATCAACAACTACGCCGGTGTCATCCTCATCTACATCGCGGGCGCCCTGCCCTTCGGCGTCTTCCTCATGGCGGCGTTCATGCGTCAGGTGCCCAAGGAGATCGTGGAGGCCGCGGTCATCGACGGGGCGGGGTACTTCACGCTCTTCCGCCGCATCTTCCTCCCCCTCGCTCGCCCCGCGATCGCGACCTTCTGGGTGCTGCAGGGGGTGGGGGTGTGGAACGACTACCTCGTGCCGCAGCTGCTGCTCACCGACCCGTCGAAGCGCACACTGACCACCGGCGTGCTGTACTTCAAGGCGCAGTACCTCGCCGACTGGGGCAACATCATGGCGGCCGTGCTCATCATGAGCCTGCCCATCCTGCTGCTGTTCGTCTTCGCGCAGCGCTTCTTCGTCAGCGGACTGTACGCCGGGGCGGTGAAGTGAGGGCATGACCTCGCTCGACGACCGGGAGAGGGCGCGGTCGCTGGCCTCGCCGCTGTCCGGCGACCGCTGGGTGCAGGAGCACGCGACCCTCCCGGTGTCCGCGCCGCCGGTGTCGGCGGGCGGCGGCGGCCCGCTCGGCGTCGAGCGCGAGGTGGTCTCGCTCGACGGCGAGTGGCTGCTCGCCGGAGCCCCCGCGGGCCGCGAGTTCGCGATCGAGCGCTGGTTCGCCGGTCCGCGACCGGCGACGCCGGTGAGTTGGCACCGACCCGACACCGACCGCTCGGAATGGATCCCCGCCGCGGTTCCGGGCACGGTGCAGGCGGCCCTCACCGACGCGGGCGAGATCCCCGACCCGCTTCTCGACGACCACACGTACGCCGAGCTCACCGCGCACGGCGTGCCGACGGAGTGGCCGTGGCACTTCCGGCGCACGCGCGTCGAGGAGCAGCAGTGGTGGTATGCGCGGCGCTTCGACGTCCCGGCCCCCTGGCGAGGGCGCCGGGTGCGCCTGAGCTTCGACGGCGTCGACGACGCGGCGTCGTTCTGGCTCAACGGCGACCCGATCGCCCGGCATGCCGGCATATACGGCGGGCCCGACATCGACGTGACCACCCTGCTCCGCGGAGACGGCTCCGACGAGGTCGTCGTCCGCCTCGATGCGCCGCCGCGCGACTGGCACGGGGTGCTGAAGCCGTCTCCCGGGTGGGGCTGGCACTACGGGCACCTCATCTCGATCGGCCTCTGGCGCTCGGTCCGTCTGGAGTGCGTCCCCGACCTCGAACTCGACGACCTGTTCGTCTCGACCGTGACCGCCGCCGAGGGCGCCGCGCGCGTCCGCGTGCAGTGGGACCTCGTGCGGCACACCGACGCCGACGGAGTCGTCCCGACGCGCGTGCGGGTACTCGATCCGGACGGGGTGGTCGTCGCCGACGTCACGGCGGACGCCGTGGCATCCCGGGGCACATCTCGGCACGCGGTCGAGATCGACGTCCCGGATGCCCGCCTGTGGTGGCCGTTCGGCTACGGCGACCAGCCGCTGTACCGCGTCGAGGTGGGGATCGACGGCTCCACCCGCACCGCCTCGCTCGGCATCCGCACCGTCGAGATGCGCCCGCTCCCCGAGGTCTCGGGTGACGACGTGTACGACTGGCAGTTCGTCGTCAACGGGCGGGCGCTGTTCCTCAAGGGCGCCAACTGGTGCTTCACCGACCCAATGGCCCGCCGCGGGTTCGACGTCGACCGTCACCTCCTCGACCTGTGCGTGCGCGCGAACCTGCAGATGCTGCGCGCGTGGGGCGGCGGCACCGTCGAGAGCGACGCCTTCTACGACGAGTGCGATCGTCGCGGCATCCTCCTGCTTCAGGAGTTCCCCTTGTCGTTCGGACTGGATGCCACGGGGCAGACCCTCGCGACGGTCGACGAGCAGGCCTCGCGCATCGTGCGACGCCTGCGCTCGCATCCCTCTTTGGTGATGTGGGGCGGGGGCAACGAGAATCCCGAGACCGTCTCGGGCGACGACCTGCTCACCGTGATCGGCACGCGCGTGCGGCAGTACGACCCGTCGCGACCGTTCCACCGCACCGACCCCTGGGGTGGGAGCGAGCACTACTACGGCGTCTATCACGAGGGCGAGCCGGTCGAGGCGTACGCGACGCACGTCCCCCCGGTGTTCGGGGAGTACGGGCTGTCGAGCCAGTGCGACCTTGACAGCATGGCCCGCTTCCTCGACCCCGCACTGCTCGAGCAGTGGCCGCCGCCCGCGCACGGGGCGATCCTGCAGCACCAGGCGCAGTTCTCGCTGTTCGACCTGTTCAAGCAGGCGCGCTACGCCCACTACGGTCCGCTGACCGACTGGGCGACGTTCGTGGAGTACTCCCAACTCGCCCAGGGCGACGCGTTGCGCTTCGCCTCGGAGCGGTTGCGCGCCCACGCGGGCGAGCGCACCGCGGCCTACTGGTTCTACAAGGTGGGGGAGGTCTTCCCGGGCGCCTCGTGGGCGATCGTCGACTATTACGGTCGCGCGAAGCTCTCGTACTACCGCGCCCGGCAGTTCGGCGCCGCCCGCACCGCGTTCGCCGTCTACGACCGCACGGCTCTCGCGGCGGGCGAGACGCTGATCGCCGCGGTGCACGCCGTCGACGACAGCCCGGAGCCGCTGACCGGCACCGTCACGGCGCGCCTGTACGACGCGCGCTTCCGCGTGCTGGCCGAGCGAGCGGCATCCGTCGATCTCGGTCCTGACCAGCACGTCCACGCCTTCGACCTCGAGGCCGTCGTGCCCGACATCGACGCGCATCCGCTCGTGCTGGCCGTGCACCTCGACGACGTCGAGGGGCGGCGCGTCTCGTCGTCGTGGTACGCCCTGAACGCGCAGCCGAAGAGCGCCGAGGCGACCGCGATCGAGGCGGTTCCGCTCGACGATCTGGTCGACCGGCCGATCGACGAGCTCCTCGCGCCGTACGCCACCGGCCCGGCGCCGCTGAAGGAGCAGCCGCGCACGCGGCTCGAGGCCCGGTGGGGCGAGGGCGTGCTGCGCGTGCGCAACGTCGGCGACGTGCCGGCGCCCCTCGTTCTCGTCGACGAATTCCCGACCGCGTTCGGCGCATGGCTCGACGACAACGCCTTCGGCCTCGAACCCGGCGAGGAGCGCGCGATCGCGTTCTCGCTCGCCGGTGCCGCGTGGCCCGACGCGCGCGTGCGCGCCTGGAACGCGGATGCCGTGGAGGTGGGCGCGTGAGCACCCCCCGCATCCTGGCGACCTGCGGCGGATGGGTCGATACGTCGTGGGGAGATGTGGCCTTCGGCCCCCTCCTGCGCCATGCTCTGGACCTCACCGGCGTCGAGGGGCGCCCCCGCGT
This sequence comes from Microbacterium sp. 1154, assembly GCF_031455375.1. Lineage (NCBI taxonomy): Bacteria > Bacillati > Actinomycetota > Actinomycetes > Micrococcales > Microbacteriaceae > Microbacterium > Microbacterium sp. 1154. The sequence goes on from NZ_JAVDSN010000001.1 coordinate 1,291,077, forward strand.
CGTCTTCGTCAACACGGCCGGCGGTGACCAGCGCGTCGACGAGGGGCGCGAGCTCGCCGCGGCGATGGCGGCGGGGGTGGATGCCGTGCACCTGCGGCTCTACGGGCGCACGGTCATCGACTTCCGCGAGGTCCTGCAGTCGGCCGACCTCGTCTGGGCGGGCGGCGGGAGCGTCGTCAACCTTCTGCCGCTGTGGCGGGCGCACGGCCTCGACACCGCCCTGCGCGACGCGTGGCGCAGCGGCGTCCTCCTCGCGGGGACCTCCGCGGGAGCGCTGTGCTGGCACGAGGGCGGTCCCACGTCCGGGTTCGGCGAGATGCGCACCGTCCATGACGGCCTCGGGTTCATCCCGGGCTCGCTCGGGGTGCACTACGACTCTCAGCCCGAGCGGCGCCCCGCCCTGCGGCGCGCGGTCGATGCGGGGACACTACCCGGCGGCTTCGGCCTCGACGAGGGCACGGCGGTGCTCTACGAGGGCGACCGGGCGGTCGACTTCGTCACCGAGCGCGCGGGCGGCCGCGTGCACCGGGTCGACGCGCACGCTCCCGACGAGGCGTTGCCCACGCGGATCCTCTGAGCTCGCCGCGCACGACGAAGGCCCGGGCCGAAAGACCCGGGCCTTCGTCGTTCCTCAGGGAACGGGGGTCAGCACGACCGCGTCGACGAACGCCGTCGCATCTCCCGTGGCCGCCGAGCCCCGGAAGGTGATCTGCCGATCGCCCGCCGCCACTGAGAACGTCGGCGACGTGTGCGCGCTGAACGTGTTCGTCGGCGGGGCGAAGCTGTCGACGACCGTTCCGTCGACCACCACCTGGATCGTCTGCACCGAGCTGTACCCGGGGCGCCGAGACGCCTGGTAGCTCAGCGTGTAGGTGCCGGCATCCATCTTCAGGGTCTGCGTGAACGACCCGTGCTCACCGTTGCGCGACTGCAGCAGGGCGGTCTGCGTGCCCTCGGGCGCGGTCGGCGCACCGAAGGCGCTGCCGTTGCGCTGGATGCCGGAGCGGCCCACGAACGACCACCCCTCGGTGAACGGCGCCGACTTGACGCCCGTCGTGGACGGCGCCTCGAAGCCCGTGTTCGACAGTTTCGCGGGTTCCGGGGCGACGGGCGCCTCGATCCGCACCGCGTCGAGGAACGCCGTGCGGTCGCCCGAGGGTGCGGTGGCCCGGAAGGTGATCGTGTGGCGTCCGCCGGTCGAGGTGAAGGCGTTCGAGCGCTGCGTCGTGTACGAGCTCGTCGAGCCCACGGCGAACGATCCGATGACCGTGTCGTCGTACAGCACGTCGAAGCTCTGCGCGGGGTAGCCCGAGCGACCCGAGAGGGCGAAGACGACCTGGTAGTCGCCGGCGGGGAAGGCCACCTGCTGCGAGATGGTTCCCTGCACTCCGCCGTCGGTCTTGAGGTACGCCACCTGCTGACCCTCCGGCGGTGTCGGCGGTCCGAGCGGTCCCTGGCCGTTCTGGATGCCAGAGCGGCTGTCGAACGTCCAGCCGTTGGTGAAGGGGCCGGTCTTCGACTTCGTTCCGCCGGGCTTCTCGAAGCCGGCGTTGTTCAGGGTGACCAGCGGGTACGACGACGGCAGCTCCGGGCTGACGTAGCACCGCTGCGTGCCCGAGGGGTTCGGGTCGCCGAGGGTGGCGGTATCGCACGACACCGGTCCCGTCTTCGCCTGGTAGCTGAAAAGCCCGTCGCCGCCGAACGCGACACTCTGCTGCCCCGAGAAGAAGCACTGACCGCCCTCGTTCGCACACAGGGTGTAGCCGTCCGGGCCCTGTGAGACGCCGCCGACCTTGAACAGGCGGCTGGTGATGCCGGAGGGCTGCTTGTTCGCGGCGAAGGCCGCGGCGCGATACAGCTTCGTGGAGCTCTCGGCGAGGATCACCGGTCGCTCATAGAGAGTGGAGCTCGCGGTGGGGGCGGAGCCGTCGGTGGTGTAGCGGATCTGCGCGCCCGAGGTCGCGGTCGAGAGGGTGAGCACCTCGGACCCGGCGTAGACCCCACTGTCGAGGTCGAACTGCACGGGGTCCACGCGCGCCGACGTGAGCTGGGGCGTGACGGTCACGAGCGAGATGCCCGACGAGGTGGGATCGGCGGTACTGGTGGCGCGTACGGCGATCTCGCGCTCGGAGTCGACCGCGGGCGGCGTGTAGACGCCCGAGCTCGACACGGACCCGTTGCCCGAGCCCTCCACCGACCACGTCACGCCGGCCGCGCCATCGATCACGTCGGCCGTCAGTTGCACGGTCGAGCCCGACGCGACGGTGGGCTCGACGTCGCCCATCCGCACCTGGACCGCGGGATCGGCGGTGGTGTACACCGCGAACGAGTAGCCCGTGTCGAGGTCGTCCGAGAAGCTCGTGCCCGCGGGAAGGGTGGCCGAGACGGCGGGCAGGAGCGCGTTGGCATCCGGCACGAGGTCGTCGGAGTACACGACCCGGTGGAAGTCGGCGTTGACCGCCGTCCCGCCGAAGTCGACGGTCAGATCGGTCGGGGCCGCGCCCTTCGACTCCACCAGCACGGTGTAGTCGCCGGCCGCGTCGCGGAAGGCGGCGGAGCGCACGTCGGACGACGATGACGTCGAGGCCAGCACCTGGCTGTGCGCGGGGATGTAGCGGTTCAGCAGACCCGCCGACAGGAACGTCTTGCGCGGTTCGAGTCCGAGCGGGAGGGCGTCCCACATGTTGTAGGTGCCGTTGGTGTCACCGTCGGGGTCGACGGTCCAGGTGCCGTTGAGCTGCCAGACGAGCATCGAGTGCAGGCCCCGGTTCGCCCCGGCGATCACGTAGTTCGCGTAGCCGGAGTCCCACCCGCTCGCGTTGTCGTCCGACCAGCCGAACTCCGACATGTTGACGGGCTTGCCGCCCGCGACGTTCTTGCGGGCGTTGATGCTGCCCGGCACCGAGGCGTAAGAGTCGCCATAGGTGTGGAAGCTGTACTGGTCGAAGGCGTCGCCGCCGTTCTGGGCCATGTAGGTGGTCCACGCGGGGGCGCCGGTCTCTTCGGGGCCCCAGATCTCGACCTCGTCGCGCAACCCGTCGGCGACCAGCCGCTGGTGGACGGCCTGGGCCATCTGCAGGTATGCGGCCTGCTGATCTCCGGGAGCCTCGAAGTCCCAACTGCCGTTGGGCTCGTTGTAGTAGGTGAGGTACTTGACGTTGTCGTACCCGCGCACGTTCTTGAGCTGGTCGATGAGGGCGGAGGCGGATGCCGCGTACGCGGCGTTGTCGGCCGGGGCACTGGTCCACGGGTCGACGCCGGCGATGGGGAACCAGTCGTGCACGGTCGAGCCGACCTTCCAGCCGAAGTTGAGCTCGATGTCGGTGCCGGCGGCCTTGAAGGCGTCCAGGTAGCGGTAGAACGCCTTCATCCGGTCGCTGTCCCACGTGTACACGCCCTTGTCGGGCTCCATCCAGTCGATCTGGAACCACACGCGGGCGACCTTCGGTCGGATGGTCGCGATCCGCTCCGCGTCGATCGCCCAGTCGGCGTCGGTGTACCCGAAGCCGCGCGAGCGTTCCATGAGCGCCGAGGGGATGACGTTCACCCCGATCCCGAGGAAGTCGTCCTGCACCACGGTGCCGGTGTCCACCGAGACGGTTGCGGTGTCCGCCGCGGAGGCGGCGGGGGCCGACCCGGCGACGGCCAGGGCGGCGATCACCCCGCCGACGGTCGTGAGGGCTGTCCAGCGGCGCAGCCGGGGGGAGGGTCTCATCAGGGCTCCATCTCCGTTGAGGGGTCGATATAGGTAGTTCTACTACAGATATCAGCCTCCCGATAGAGAAAAAAGCTAGACGGGCCGCGACTGTGAGCCCATACGTGTAGCAGGGCTACACCCGGTCGTCTTGGGAGACCCTCGGCGCGAAGGCCCCGATCACGCCACCGCGCGGATCACCCCCGTGATGATCAACGTGATCACCGTCGTCCACAGCGCGATCGCGGCGGCCTGCCAGGCGAGCACGCGCACCGGGGCCACACCCGTCGAGGTGAGGGCGGCGGCGGTGAACTGCGTCGGCAGCAGCAGCGGGCCGAGCAGGCTCACACCGGGCGTCCCGTACCGGTGGTACGCCCTCTCGAACTTCTCGCGGCGGGCGGGCGGGGCCTGGGCGGCGGCGCCGCGGCGGGTGGTGACGGCGGTGCGCACGCGGGACGAGGCGAGCACGACCAGGGCGACGCAGAGGAAGTTGCCGATCGCGGCGGCGAGAGCGGCGACGACGGGATGAATGCCGCCCAGGATGCCGATGGCCGCGGCCCCCTCGCCCTCGATGAACGGCACGGCACCGGCGAGGGAGACGATGAGCGGCTGGACGAGGTCGGGCACGTCGGCGACGAGACCCTGGAAGCCGAGGACGAGGTCGGAGACGGGGTTGGACATGGGGACTCCTCGGGGATGGGTCCGCGGCGTGTTCCGCGGTGATTCCATCCCAGGGGCGACCGCCTTCCCGCGGGAGTGTCGTCGTGTCACCGCCCGGCGGGAGGATGCGCTGGCCCACCCGTGACGAATGTCATGCCCGTACTGTGGCGGGGGTGAGCGCCCACGCACCCGCACCCGTCCTGACGCCCGCGGCGACGTACGCCCGTGACGTCCGCGTCACCTGGTGGTACACCGCCGCCTCCGTGATGGTCCTTCACGTCTTCGCGGTCTTCATGTGGGCGTTCGTGGTCGTGCTGCGGGGGACGCCGCTCGACATCGTCCTCGCCCTGGTCGGGGCGGCGGGCTCCGTGGCATCCGGAGTCCTCCTTCTCGTCCGCTACCGGCGCGAGCCGCTCGACGACGGCGACGACTCCGCGCGGAGGTCGGTCGGGCCCCTCGTGCTGCTGGGCGTCGCGTCGGCGGTGCTGCTCGGCGTCGGAACGGGGTCGCTACTCGTCGTCGCCGCCCTCGTGTCGCAGGCGCTGTGCACGGTGCGGTGGCGCGGTGGCATGCGGGTGCGATTGGTCGCGCTGACGCTCGTCGTCGTCGTGGCCGTATGGGTGATCGAGGCGACGCGCTGGGGCCCCGACGGCTACATCTCGCTGACCTTCGCGCTGCCGTTGTTCGCCGCGATGCTCGCGCCCCTCACGGCGACCTCGCTCTGGTGGTGGGACATCGTTCGCGAGCTCGACCGCGCCCGCCGCGCCGAGGGCCGCCTCGCCGCCGCGCAAGAGCGCCTGCGCCTCGCCAGCGACCTGCACGACCTGCAGGGCCACCACCTGCAGGTGGTCGCGCTGCAGCTCGAGCTCGCCGAGAAGATGATGGGGCGGGATCCGGATGCCGCTGTCGAACAGGTCCGCGCCGCTCGCGCGAGCGTCGACGAGGCGCGACGCGGCACGCGGGATCTGGCCGCGCGGTTCCGCGGCGTGCCCCTGCCCGACGAGCTCGCCAACGCCGCCGACCTGCTCCGCGCCGCGGGCCTGACCGTCGACCTGCTGGTCGATACCGAGGCCGCTCGCGCGCCGGCGGACGTGCTCGGGCCGGTGGTGCGCGAGTCCACGACGAACGTGCTGAAGCACGGCGGCGGGGTGTCGGCATCCCTCTCCCTCGCCCGTCACGAGGGGTCGTGGGTGCTGACCGTCGACAACGACGCGCGGGGTGCCGCGTCTCCGGTGGGCGACGGAGCCGGACTGTCGGGGATCGCGGACCGCGTGGGTTCGGTGGGAGGGACGATGGATGCCGCCCGCCTCGGCGACCGGTTCCGTCTCACCGTCCGCGTGCCCGAGGAGGTGATGGCGTGATCCGCGTGCTCATCGCCGACGACGAAGACATGATCCGCACGGCGCTCGCCGCCCTGCTGCGGTTGGAGGACGACCTCGAGGTCGTCGCCGAGTGCCGCGACGGCGAGGGCGCCGTGGCCGAGGCTCAGCGTCTGACGCCCGACGTGTGCCTGCTCGACCTCGAGATGCCCGGGCTCGACGGCGTCGAGACGGCCGCGAAGATCCTGCGGAGCGTTCCCTCGCGCTGCGTCATCGTCACACGGCACGCGCGGCCCGGAGTGCTGCGGCGGGCGCTCGGGGCCGGGGTCAGCGGCTTCCTGCCGAAGTCACGGCCGGCCGATGACGTGGCCGCGGTGATCCGAGAGGTGGCGGCCGGGCGCCGCTACGTCGACCCCGAGATCGCGGCCGACGCGCTGAGCGATGAGCGCAGCCCCCTCACCGACCGCGAGCTCGACGTGCTACGCGCGGGGGCTCGAGGGCAGACGGTGGCCGAGATCGCCGCATCCCTGCACCTGTCGGCCGGGACGGTGCGCAACCACGTGTCGTCGGTGCTCGGCAAGCTCGGGCTCGCGAGTCGGCAGCAGGCGACGATCCACGCGCGCGAGCGGGGGTGGATCTAGCGGTCGACGACCGCCGCGACCGCCTCGATCTCGACCAGCTGGTCGTCGTAGCCGAGGACGGTGACGCGCATCAGCGTGCTCGGGACGTCGTGATCGCCGAAGGCGTCGCGCACGACCTCCCACGCGGTGACGAGATCGGCCTGACGAGTGGATGCCACGAGCACGCGCGTGCTGATCACATCGGTGATCTGCGCCCCCGCCGCGTGCAGGGCGCCCGTCATCGTTTCCACGCACTTCGCTGCCTGCGCCGCGTAATCACCGACCCCGGCGGTCGAGCCGTCGTCGTTCAACGGGCAGGAGCCGGCGAGGAAGATGACGCGGGCGTCGGCCGGAGCGGTGGCGGCGTAGGCGTACTCGGCGGCGTCCGAGAGCGACGCGGAGCGGATGAGGGTCACGGCGGAGGGCATTTCTCGGGTCTCCCGGGAGGTGGTGATGTCGGAGGTCCTGGCCAGACTAGACGCATGCCTCTCTTCGACCATCTCAGCGTCAGCGTCTCCGACGTGGCCCGCGCGGTCGCGCAGTTCGATCCGGTTCTCACCGCGCTCGGGCTCGAACGCACCGACGGTGGCAACGGGGCGTCGTGGTACGCCGAGGGCGAGACGGAGTTCATCGTGCTGCCGGCTCGAGACGCGGCATCCGGTCCCCACGAACACGGACGCATCGGGTGGCAGCACCTTGCCTTCGCCGTGGGGTCGCGAGCCGAGGTCGACCGCATGCACGCGCTGGCGACGGATGCCGGGTGGACCGTCGTCCGCGAGCCCAAGGAGTACCCCCGGTTCACGCCGACGTACTACGCGTCGTTCGTCGAGAACGCCGACGGGATCCGCATCGAGTTCATGCACAACCCGGGGTAGTCCCGCCCGACGAACGGTCGGGCGGGACCCGGTTCAGCGCCGCGTGGAGCGGGTGTTCTGGCGCCCGGTGCGAGGGCCCGTGACCTGCTCGCCGTTCATCCAGATCGGACCGGTGTGGCCAGTGTCGATACCCGCGGCGATGTCTTCGGCGGTCCGCTGCTTCGCGATCTTGTGGATGAGGGCGCCGAAGCCGATCTTGGCGATGATGTCGGCCACGCTCAGCAGCACCTGCGCGGTCACGTAGCTGCCCGAGGTGATGGTGAAGCCCTGGAGGGCGAAGACGACGGGGTAGGCGAACCAGATCACGCAGAGCAGGGCGATAGTGAGGTGGAACGTCGGCAGGGCCGACGATCCGGCCATGTCGCGACGGGCGCGCATCATCATGAAGATGAACATCACGTAGAGCCCGACCATGCACAGGGCGCTGAGCGTGCCCCAGATCCACAGGGCGGTGAGGTTCGTGCCGTCGTCGATCGCGACCCCGCCGATGAAGCCCGTCACGATCATGCCCACCGCGAGCGAGACGCCGATCGTGCGGTATCGCGAGGCGGTGGAGCCGACGAGCGTGGAGACCGCGATCAACTCCGTGACGAGCAGTGGAACCGTGACGGTCCAGTCGAAGTAGCGGGGCGCCCAGCTCAGCACGGCGTTCGAGGTCGCGACCCAGCCCTCACTGGTCTGCGTGTACCCGGCGTCGAACTTCAGCACGAGCACGACATAGGAGAGGAAGGCGACGGCGGCCACGCACATGCCCGCGATGATCGCCGGCCGGTAGCGGACCGACACCTCATGCTGCGTGGCGAACGATCGCAGGGCGAAAGCGACGAGGGCGAGCCCGGCGACGGAGAGCGCGTAGAAGACGAGCGAGTGCTGGCCGTCGGTCAGCGTGACGTTCCACAGGGCGTTGGCGTTCATGATTCCTCGATCTCGGTAGTTGCTTCAGGGCAACTGGTGCTCTCGAGGTATAGCGAGGCAGGTTCAGCGCGACGGGCCGCTGGCGCCGGGGCGTCTTCTGTGCATTACCTGACCCCGCCGCATCGTCGGCGGGGATTCCTCGCGATGCCTCGGTGCGATCTCGGAACTCACTTGGTGTCGACGTCAGCGGGCGGGGCGAAGCGCACGGTCGACCTCCGGGCCCGTGGGGGAGGACGGAAGACGCACCGTCACCTCCTCCGCCATCCCGTCGAGGCCGTAGCGGAGTACGACGCGGTCACGGTTGACCCGCCCGCCGTCGGGGGTGATGAGCATTTGGGTCGGCCGCAGCGCCGCGACGAACCGATCAACATCGTCGGCGTTGGCGTCGCTTCGCTTGGACCACGACGCGAACAGTCGCTGGGGGGCGCTGCCCTCGAGCGGGATCTCTTTCGCGACGGCGTCACGCGCCAGACGGTCGGGGATGTGCAGGTTCTCCAGCACCACGTCGAGATCGTCGATGAGCTTCTGGGTAAGGCGCCCGGGGTGATCGATCTCGAGACGGGTTGGGACCAGTCGGGAACCGAACGGCACGTCACATTCCATCGCACCTCCGCCCATCCCGCCGTCCAGGTCGATGGGCCCGAGGACCCGGCTCGTCACGTCGCTCATGCCTGGCCCGTCAGCGCTTCGTCGGCCAGCAGCTGCTGAACGGTCAGGCGCGCCGTCGCGTCGGCGGCGAAGAAGTCGGCGACCGTGGCGTCGAAGAGCTGTCGCCCCAGCTCGTATTCGTTCCGTGTGCGCTGAAGACAGCTCGCGGTCACGCCGTGCAGCTGGCTGGCCGAGGCGTGCGTCCCGGTCGAGGAGAGGCCGATCCCCGCATTGCGTGGCGTCGGGCTCGATGACGGGCCTGTGCCGAGGGCGGCCGCAGCCTCGGTGAGCTGCTCGTGGACCAGACTCATATTGTCCGAGACGATGCCCGCGTCGGTCTCGTCCATCCGCATCGCACCGTCGCCGAGTGGGTAGCCATCGAGCTTGACGGCGTCGAGATCGTAATCGGCCGGCTCCGCGGTCATGGCCGAGGCCGCCTCGCGCAGAGCAGAGTCGAGCGCCTGCTCCTGCGAACGGATGGTCTCGCTCAGCGTCTGCAGGGCATCCTGCAAAGACCCGAGTATCTCGTCGTACGAGCTGCCGCCGACCGCGACGTCGGCGTTGACCTTGGCGAGGGCGGTGTTCAAGCCGACGGCCGTGGCGCTCAGGCCCGCCACCACGACGCCGAGCCCTGTGGGAGCCGTCACCACAGAAGCGACCGCGCCCGCCACCGCGGTGGCGACCGAGAGCTGAAATTGCATGCTCGCGGCAGATGCGGACTGCGCCTGTGCCGCCCACGCATTCTTGGCGTCGGCGCAGATCTTCGCGACGTCGCTCTTCACCGCGCCCCACATGGCTCCCTCGGCGGCGTAATTGGCCTGCAGAATGACCGATGCCTGCGCCAATCCGCCTTGAACGCTCGAGAAGGCGGTGTAGTACTTGCCCAGGAATGGTCGGCGGAAGGCGCCCTCCATGTTGCCGAGTACGACGGCGTTGATCGTGCCGTTCGAGGTGGCGATGGCGTTGCCGTTCTGAACGGACGCCCCCGCCGCGCTGCTGCCGAGGATCGACGCTGTCGTGCGGGTCGCCGCCGACGGCGCGTCGCACGCCGACCCGTCGGGCAGGCCGAACCACGTCTCTACGACGCCGTCGACGGTGGCACGGATGTCGTCGAAAGCCGCCGCGCAGGAGACGTTCCAGCCGACGCCCTCACCGCCGCCCGACCCGTCGTCGTTGGGGCGCGTGTATTGGTACGGTGCCCATCCCCACTTGCAGTAGGTGCCCTCGTTCCCGGAGACGGGATAGAACTCCTGGTCGGCCATCCAACAGTCGATGGCGGCGCGTTTCATCTGGCCGACGATCGTCGACAGGTCCTCGTAGTCCGACACGCATTCCCCCCACATCTGGTTCCGGCAAGAGTCCAGAGCCGAAACTCCCCGGTGTTTAGGCTAGACAAGCAACGCCCTCAAATCGAGGCGCTTTGTGAACGAGCTATCGGGGAAGAACACGGGGGCAGGCATGTCGCAGCAAGCCGAGACGGGCCGGGTGCAGGGTAGCGCCGGCCCCCGCCGCCCGCGAAGCGCCGTCGTCGCCTTGTGGGTGGGCGTCATAGCCCTCGCTCTGAATCTGTTCCTCGTCCTGCCGTACCTCGCCCGAGGACTGCTCGCCCTGCTGCCCGCCGCCGCCGTCGTGCTGGCCACGGGGGCCATCGTCCTCGCGGTCCGCTCACGCTCGAGCGCGGATCCGCGGCGGACCGCCGGGCGGGCTATGGCGTCCGCCGTCGTCGCGGCTGCTGCGGCAGCCGCGCTTCTCGCCGTCTTCCTGTTCACGGTGGTCGGCTCGCGCGTCGATCAGGTAGAGGTGCGCGGTCAAGGACCGGATGGCACGACGGCGACGTTCTCGAGCGAAGGACAGTCGCGAGAAGAGACGTGGAACGGTGGCGGCACCGGCCGTGTCGCAACAGCGGGCAGGTGGGCCGAGCTCACCCTGATGGCGCCAGCGGATGCCGCCGACCAGAACGTCAGCTGCCAGATCCTCTGGAACGGCGAGGTCGTCGTCGATGAGACCTCGGGCTCGGGCACCGTCACCTGCCGCTACGACGAGAACTGACACTGTCCTAAGGGGGTACCCGCCTCGGGGTGGCCCACGTGCCCGGGGTGGCTTCGTCTGTCGCTGATCAAATGGAGCTCCGCGCGAGCGAGCCGAGACAGACCCGAGGACGCGGGAGGACGCCGTCGTGAAAGTATGCCTCGAACCTCTCATAGATCGCCCTGCCGGCACGGCGGCATCCGGAAGTTCCCTCCCGTCGAAGGGGCAAGGGTCGGGGGTCTCCAGCCCCGTCTAGTAGGGTTGTCCACTGGCGAAGATCTCTTGATATCGAGAGAGTTCGCCTCCTCCCACCACCGATCGCCCAGCGAAGGATTGTCCGTGGATCTCTACGAGTACCAGGCACGTGACCTGTTCGAAAAGTACGAGGTGCCGGTACTCGCCGGCATCATCGCCGACACCCCTGAGGAGGCGAAGGCGGCCGCTGAGAAGCTCGGCGGTGTCGTCGTCGTCAAGGCTCAGGTCAAGACCGGAGGCCGCGGCAAGGCCGGCGGCGTGAAGGTCGCGAAGAACCCCGACGAGGCGTTCGAGGCGGCCCAGGCCATCCTCGGCCTCGACATCAAGGGCCACGTCGTCAAGCGCGTCATGGTCGCAGCGGGCGCCCGCATCGCCAAGGAGTTCTACTTCTCGGTCCTGCTCGACCGCGCCAACCGCTCCTACCTCTCGCTCTCCAGCGTCGAGGGCGGCATGGAGATCGAAGAGCTCGCCGTCGAGCGTCCCGAGGCGCTCGCGCGTATCGAGGTCGACCCGATCGAGGGCATCACGCCCGAGAAGGCCCTCGAGATCGCCAAGGCCGCGAAGTTCGACGACGAGCTGGCCCCCAAGGTGGCCGACGTCTTCGTCAAGCTCTTCAACGTCTACAAGGGCGAGGACGCCACCCTCGTCGAGGTGAACCCGCTCATCCAGAGCGAAGACGGCGACATCATCGCCCTCGACGGCAAGGTCTCGCTCGACGAGAACGCCGGCTTCCGCCACCCCGACCACGAGGCGCTGGAAGACAAGGACGCGGCCGACCCGCTCGAGGCCAAGGCCAAGCAGCACGACCTCAACTACGTCAAGCTCGACGGCCAGGTCGGCATCATCGGCAACGGCGCGGGTCTGGTCATGTCGACCCTCGACGTCGTCGCCTACGCCGGTGAGAAGCACAACGGCGTCAAGCCCGCCAACTTCCTCGACATCGGCGGCGGCGCCTCGGCGACCGTCATGGCCGCCGGCCTCGACGTCATCCTCGGTGACGAGCAGGTCAAGAGCGTCTTCGTCAACGTCTTCGGTGGCATCACCTCGTGCGTCGCCGTGGCCGAGGGCATCGTCAAGGCCCTCGAGATCCTCGGAGACGCCGCGACCAAGCCGCTCGTCGTCCGCCTCGACGGCAACCAGGTCGAGGAGGGTCGTCAGATCCTCGCCGCCGCCAACCACCCGCTCGTCACCCTCGCCGCCGGTATGGACGAGGGCGCCGACAAGGCCGCCGAACTGGCCAACGCGTAAGGGATAGGGACAGAAACATGTCGATCTACCTCAACAAGGACTCCAAGGTCATCGTCCAGGGCATCACCGGCGGCGAGGGCACCAAGCACACCGCCCTCATGCTCAAGGCCGGCACCCAGGTCGTCGGTGGCGTGAACGCCCGTAAGGCCGGCACCACGGTCTCGCACAAGGACGCGTCGGGCAACGACGTCGAGCTCCCCGTCTTCGCGTCGGTCGAAGAGGCCATCCGCGAGACCGGCGCCGACGTGTCGATCGCGTTCGTGCCCCCTGCCTTCACGAAGGACGCGATGGTCGAGGCCATCGACGCCGAGATCCCCCTGCTCGTCGTGATCACCGAGGGCGTGCCCGTCGGCGACACGGCCGAGGCGTGGGCGTACTCGAAGTCCAAGGGTGAGAAGACCCGCATCATCGGCCCGAACTGCCCCGGTATCATCACGCCGGGCGAGGCGCTCGTGGGCATCACGCCCGCGAACATCACCGGCAAGGGCCCCATCGGCCTCGTGTCGAAGTCGGGCACCCTGACGTACCAGATGATGTTCGAGCTGCGCGACCTCGGCTTCTCGACCGCCATCGGCATCGGCGGCGACCCGGTCATCGGCACCACGCACATCGACGCCCTCGCGGCGTTCGAGGCCGACCCCGAGACCAAGGCCATCGTCATGATCGGCGAGATCGGCGGAGACGCCGAAGAGCGTGCCGCCGACTTCATCAAGGCTAACGTCACCAAGCCGGTCGTCGGCTACGTCGCCGGCTTCACCGCTCCCGAGGGCAAGACGATGGGCCACGCCGGTGCCATCGTGTCCGGCTCGGCCGGCACCGCCCAGGCGAAGAAGGAGGCCCTCGAGGCCGCCGGCGTCAAGGTCGGCAAGACGCCGTCCGAGGCCGCTTCGCTGATGCGCGAGATCATCGAGAGCCTGTAACCAGCACTCTCTTCGGGGCCCGGATGTCATGGCATCCGGGCCCTTTCGCGTGTCCGGGCGCCGTGGTGGGCCGCCGTTGGGCCGGCCCGGGGGCGCGGCGTCGAGATGACCGGGTTTTCGCGAGATGACCGGCGAAGTGCCTCGAACGCGTGTTGTCTCGGAAAACGGAGGTGATCTCGGCGGGCGGGCGGCACGGGCGGCAGGCGGGTGCGGTGTCGACGAACGGGCGCGGCCTCGGCCGCCCGGGCCCGCCGCCCGCACGGGCCCGGCCCCAGCAACAACAGAGAAGGGGCCCGGATGCCGTGGCATCCGGGCCCCTCATCGCACAGGCGTCAGCCGAGCAGGGCCTCGACCGGACCGCGGGCGAAGAAGACGACGAATCCGGCGGCGACGATCCACAGCAGCGGGCTGATGCGGCGCGCACGACCCGACAGGGCCTGGATCAGCACCCAGCTGACGAAGCCCGCACCGATGCCGTTTGCGATCGAGTAGGTGAGGGGCATCACGGTGACGGTGAGGAACACCGGGATGAGCACCGACATGTCGCTGAGGTCGACGTGGCGGATCTGCGCCATCATCAGCGCGCCGACGATGACCAGGGCCGCGGCGGCGATCTCGGTGGGGACGATGCTCGTCAGCGGCGTGAAGAACATCGCGAGCAGGAACAGCGCGCCGGTGACGACGTTGGCGAGTCCCGTGCGGGCGCCCTCGCCGATGCCGGAGCCCGACTCGATGAACACGGTGTTCGACGACGACGAGGTCGCTCCACCCGCCACCGCGCCGATGCCCTCGATCACCAACGCCGAGCGCAGGCGCGGGAAGGTACCGTCGGGGGCGGCGAGGCCCGCCTCGCGCGAGAGGCCGGTCATCGTGCCCATCGCGTCGAAGAAGTTCGTGAAGACGAGCGTGAAGACGAGCATGAGGGCCGCGAGCACGCCGATCCGGCCGAACGAGCCGACCAGGTCGACCTGGCCGACGAGCGACAGGTCGGGAAGGCTCACCCACTGTGCGGGGAGCGTCGGGACGCTGAGACCCCACCCGCCGGGGTTGCCGTCGGCCTTCGCGCCGAGGCCCGTGACGGCCTGGACGATCACCGCGATCACGGTGCCCGAGAGCAGTCCGATCAGCAGCGCGGCCTTGACCTTGCGGACCAGCAGCACGGCGGTGATGACGAGGGTCAGCACGAACAGGGCAGTGGGGATCGTGGTGATCGATCCGCCGACGCCGAGGCCGACCGGGGGAGAGCTGAGCCCGGTCGAGGTGACCAGGCCGCTGTCGACGAAGCCGATGAAGGCGATGAACAGGCCGATACCGACGGTGATCGCGGTCTTCAGGGCCAGGGGCACCGCTTCGAAGATCATGCGGCGCAGGCCCGTGACGGCCAGCAGCACGATGATGAGGCCGTTGATGACGACGAGGCCCATCGCCTCGGGCCAGGTGACCTGACCCACGATGCCGACCGCGAGGAACGAGTTGATGCCGAGGCCCGCGGCGAAGGCGAACGGCAGGCGCGTGACCAGGCCGAACAGCATCGTCATGACACCCGCGGTGAGCGCGGTGACGGCGGCGACCTGCGAGAAGCCGAGAGCGTTGCCGGCGACGTCGGGGGTTCCCGACAGGATGATCGGGTTCAGGATGACGATGTATGCCATCGTGACGAAGGTGACGACACCGCCGCGGATCTCTCCGCCGACGGTCGAGCCGCGGGCGGTGATCTCGAAGAACCGGTCGAAACCGTTCTTCGGTTCGGGGGCGGCCGTGGTCTCGGGAGCGGAAGCGCTCATGAAGGCTCCAGGGAAAAGGGGGAGGGGCTAGACCGGAGGGGAAGACGCCGACGTATCGTGTGAGCTATGTCACTCTCAGGAGAGTATCTACCCAGCACCAGCGAATGGGCCCGTCAGCAGGCGGAGACCTTCGAAGCCACGGGGGGCAAGGAGTCCGCCGACATGCGGGGCGTACCCATCATCGTCCTCACCACCGTCGGCGCCAAAACCGGTGGTCTGCGCAAGACGGCCCTCATGCGCGTCGAGCATGACGGGAAGTACGCGGTCGTGGCATCCAAGGGCGGGGCTCCCGAGCACCCGGCGTGGTTCTACAACCTCGTGAAAAACCCCCGCGTCGCCCTGCAGGACGGCGACGTGAAGAAGCAGTACGACGCGCACCAGGCCGAGGGCGCCGAGCGCGAGGAGTGGTGGGGCTACGCGACCGAGGTCTGGCCCGACTACGACGAGTACCAGAAGAAGACCGACCGCCGCATCGAACTGTTCGTGCTCGAGCCCGTCGACTGACGCGTCGCCCGCGCGCGCTTCGGCGCCACGCGCGCGAGCTTGTCGCCGCCGCAACGCTGAGTGTCCAAGAAACCCGGACGTTCTGAAAATTCGTCCGGGTGTCTTGGACACTCAACGCGGTTCGCGCGCGCTTGGGCGCCACGCGCGTGCGCTTGTGGCCGCCGACACTCGAACGAGAATTACTCGGCACGAGCGGGCCCGGGGAGACGCGGGTAGCGGCGGATGCCGAGACCGTCACGGCCGCGAGCACGCACGCGCCCCGGACGGCGAGCGGATGCCGGGACCCAAACCTCACAACAACGTCGCTGCCGCGTGAGCGAAACGTTCGCGGGGAGTAACGCCGGGGCGAGGCCGGGGGAAACCTCGGCTGCCTAGCGTCGGGGCATGGCCCGCTCGAACCCCGCAATCGGAACGAAACACGCCGCTGACGCCTCGGCAAACTCCGCCGCGTACGGTGACGGCATGCTCCACCCCGCGTCATCCGGATCCGTCGTGGTCGTGGGTGCGGGGATGGTGGCCCACCGCTTCGTCGAGAGCCTGACCAGCCGCGACACCGACGGCCGCTGGTCGATCACGGTGCTGGGCGACGAGGCCCGCGGTCCCTACGACCGGGTCGGTCTCAGCGGCGTTTTCAGCGGGAAGACCCACGACGATCTTCTGCTCGACCCGGCGGTTCTCGACCACGACCGTGTGCGCGTGCACACCGACGCCCGGGTCACGAAGATCGACCGCGCCGCCCGCACCGTCACCACGGCCGGCGGCTCGATCCACTCCTACGACCGCCTCGTGCTCGCCACCGGCTCGTACGCCGCGCGGCTCGCGCTCGACGGCTTCGACCACCGGGGCTGCTTCGTCTACCGCACGCTCGACGACGTCGCCGGCATGCGCGCGTGGGTCGCGAAGCGCTCCGCGGAGCTCGGTCGTCCCCTGCGCGGCGCTGTCGTCGGCGGCGGCCTGCTCGGCCTCGAGGCTGCCGGGGCGCTGCAGGCCGAGGGCGTCTCGCCGTTCGTGCTGCAGTCGAACGAGCGGCTCATGTCGGCGCAGCTCGACCTGGGCGGCGCGAAGGCGCTGCAGCGGCTCATCGAGGCGCGCGGTATCGAGGTGCGCACGCAGTCGGTGACGACCCGAGTGGATGCCGACAAGACCGGCGCCGTGTGCGGCCTGGAGCTGCGCGACGGCACGTGGGAGCCCGTCGACATCGTCGTCTTCACGGTCGGTGTGCGCCCCCGCGACGAGCTCGCCCGTGCGGCGGACCTGGCCGTCGACGCGCGCGGCGGCGTCGTGATCGACGCGGGCTGCGACACGTCCGACCCCGCGATCCTCGCGATCGGCGAGGTCGCCAGCTTCGACGGCCAGTGCATCGGCCTGGTCGCTCCCGGATACGCGATGGCCGAGGTCGCCGCGACCCGCCTGCTCGGGGGCGAGGCCGCGTTCGACGGCTTCGACACCTCGGCGAAGCTCAAGCTCTCGGGTGTCGAGGTCGCCAGCTTCGGCGACGCGTTCGCCGAGACGCCGAACGCTCTCGACGTCACGTACGCCGACCCCATCTCGGGCGTCTACAAGAAGCTCGTGCTGAGCGACGACGCGCAGACGCTGCTCGGCGGCATCCTCGTGGGTGACGCCTCGGCTTACACGTCGCTGCGCCCCCTCGTCGGTCGCGCGCTGGGCGGCGATCCCGCCGCGTACCTCATGCCGTCCGACCTCGCGCCCGCCCCGCAGGGCGACCTGCCCGACGACGCCATCGTCTGCTCGTGTAACGGCGTCACGGCCGGTACCGTGCGCGGCGCCGTCACCGAGCACGACTGCGCGGATGCCGCCGAGGTCAAGGCCTGCACGAAGGCGGGCGCGGCGTGCGGCTCGTGCTTCACGCTCGTGAAGAAGCTCGTGGCGACCGAGCTCGCGGCATCCGGGAAAGAGGTCTCGAACGGGCTGTGCGAGCATTTCTCGTTCACCCGCGCGCAGCTGTTCGACGCCGTCCGTATCTCGGGACTGAAGACCTTCACCGCGATCGTCGAGCGCTTCGGCACCGGCCGCGGGTGCGACATCTGCAAGCCGGCGCTCGCGAGCATCCTGGCCAGCCTCTACTCCGGTCACGTGCTCGAGGGCGAGCTCGCGACGATGCAGGACACCAACGACCACGTGATGGCCAACATCCAGCGCGACGGAACCTACAGCGTCGTCCCGCGCATCGCGGGAGGGGAGATCACCCCCGACGGTCTCGTCGTGATCGGCGAGGTCGCCCGCGACTTCGGGCTGTACACGAAGATCACCGGCGGCCAGCGCATCGACATGTTCGGCGCTCGCCTCGAGCAGCTGCCCGCGATCTGGAAGCGCCTCGTCGACGCCGGCTTCGAGTCGGGACAGGCCTACGGCAAGTCCCTCCGCACGGTGAAGTCGTGCGTCGGGCAGACCTGGTGCCGCTACGGCGTGCAGGACTCGGTCGGCATGGCCGTGCAGCTCGAGCTGCGCTACCGGGGCCTGCGCTCGCCGCACAAGATCAAGTTCGGCGTCTCGGGCTGCGCGCGCGAGTGCGCCGAGGCCCGCGGCAAGGACGTCGGCGTCATCGCGACCGAGGCCGGCTGGAACATGTACGTCGGCGGCAACGGCGGCTTCACGCCGCGCCACGCGGTGCTGTTCGCCGAGGGTCTCGACGACGACGGCCTTTTGCGGGCCATCGACCGCTTCCTGATGTTCTACATCCGCACCGCCGACCGGCTGCAGCGCACGGCTCCGTGGATGGAGGACTACGAGGGCGGCCTCGAAGCGCTGAGGGGCGTCGTGTTCGACGACACGCTCGGCATCGCCGAAGACCTCGACCGCGCCATGGCCGCGCACATCGACAACTACGAGGACGAGTGGGCCGCGACCCTCGCCGACCCCGAGAAGCTCAAGCGGTTCCAGAGCTTCGTCAACGCCCCCGACACCGCCGACCCCACCCTCGCGTACGTGTCGGAGCGCGGCCAGCCCCGCCCCGCGACCGCCGAGGAACGCTCTTCGGGCGCGGTCTTCATCGGCGGCACGACCCTGGCGGTGCGCTCGTGACGATCCTGGAGGCGACGACCATGGATGCCGAGACCCCGGCGCCCGACGCATCGGCCGACGCCCCCGCGGGCGCAGGGCGCTCCGCGTGGACCCGCATCTGCCGGGTCGACGACCTGCTCGTCGAGCGCGGTGCCGCGGCCCTGGTCGGCGACCGGCAGATCGCCCTCTTCCGCACCTTCGACGGGCGCCTCTTCGCCACCGACCAGGTCGACCCGTTCAGCGGGGCCGCGATCCTGTCGCGCGGGATCGTCGGCGATCGCTCCGGCATCCCGACCGTGGCCTCGCCCATGTACAAGCAGGTGTTCGACCTGCGCACGGGTGCTTGCCTCGACACGCAGGGCAAAGAGCCGCTGTCGGTGCGGGTGCACCCCGTGACCGTCCACGACGGCGACGTGTTCGTGAAGCTCGCCCCCGCGGCGGACGGCGTAGAAGGAGACCCCCGATGATCGCTCTCGCAGGACTCGACCTCACCGACAGGCTCGTCGTGTGCGTGGGCGGCGGTTCCGTCGCCGAGCGCCGCATCGCCCGGCTGCGTGCCGCGGGTGCGCGGGTGCGTCTGATCGCTCCCGTCGCGACGGCGGGTCTCGCCGCCCTCGCCGCGTCGGGCGACATCGAGTGGCACGCTCGTTCGTTCGCCGCCGCCGATCTCGACGACGCCTGGTTCTGTCACACGGCGACCGGATCGGCATCCGTCGACGCCGCCGTCGTCGACGCGGCCGAGGCCCGCCGCGTGTGGTGCGTCAACGCCGGCCACGGCGGCAAGGGCACCGCGCGCCTCGCCGCCGAGACCACGAGTGGAGACGTCATGGTCGGCGTCGTCTCCACGGCCGGTGCCGACCCGCGCCGCACCGTCGCCGTGCGCGACGCCATCGCCCAGCGCCTCGCCGAAGGCGCCCTTCCGCTCCGCCGCCGGCGGCGCCCGCTCGTGGGGAGTGTGGCGCTCGTCGGCGGCGGCCCCGGCCCGATCGACCTCATGACGGTGCGCGCCCGCGCCCTTCTGGCCGAGGCCGACGTCGTCGTGCACGATCGCCTCGGACCCACCGGGGTGCTCGCCGAACTCGGCGACGACGTCGAGCTCGTCGACGTCGGCAAGCGCCCGCAGCACCACCCCGTGCCGCAGGACGAGATCAACGCGATCCTCGTCGACCGCGCCGCGAAGGGTCTCCGGGTCGTCCGGCTGAAGGGGGGAGACCCCTTCGTCTACGGCCGTGGCGGCGAAGAGGTCATCGCGTGCCGGGCTGCCGGCATCCCGGTCGAGGTCGTTCCGGGCATCTCGAGCGCGATCGCCGTCCCGTCCGCGGCGGGAGTACCCGTGACCCACCGCGGCGTCGCCGGTACCCTGCACGTTGTGAACGGTCAGGAGACCCCCAGCGAGGCCACCCTCGCGGCCCTCCGCGACGACAGCGCCACCGTCGTCGCGCTCATGGGCGTGAGCGCGCTGCCGCGGTTCGTCGCCGCGGCGCGCGCCGCCGGTGCCCCCGAGACCCGGCCCGTCGCCTTCGTCGAGAACGGCCACACCCCCGCTCAGCGCACGATCCGCACGACGCTTGGAACAGCGATCCAGGATGCCGAGACCTACCGTCTCGCGAACCCGGCGGTGCTCGTGTTCGGCGAGGTCGCCCGGGCCGACCTGCTCCTGCCCGTCGCGGTCGCGGCGCAGGGGGAGGGTATCGGGTGACGACACCCGCGCGGACGATCAGCACGGTGCTCCTCGGGTGCACCGTGCTGCTTCCCGTCGACCGGCGGTCGGGGGAGCTGTCGGCCGCGCTCGAACGGCACGGCGCGCGGGTGCGGGTCGCCCCGGCGCTGACGATCATCCCGCACGTCGACGACGACGAGCTGGTCGCCGCGACGCGCCAGCTCGTCGCCGACCCGCCCGACGTCGTCGTGGCGACCACCGGCGTGGGCTTCCGCGGGTGGATGGAGACGGCCGACGAGGCGGGGCTCCACGACGACCTGAGCGCGGTGCTGCAGCGCGCGCGGATCGTCGCCCGCGGGCCCAAGGCGCGCGGGGCGATCCAACAGGCGGGTTTCGAGGCCGACTGGGTCGCCGAGAGCGAGACCTCGGCGGAGCTGCGCGACTTTCTCGTCGCCGAGGGCATCGCCGGGCTCCACGTCGCCGTGCAGCACCACGGTTCGGGAGCCGACGGCCTCGACGAAGCCTTCGAGGCGGCCGGGGCGCGCGTGACCAGCCTCACGATCTACCGGTGGGGCCCGCCGCCCGACCCCGAGGCCGTGGCCGCCTCGACGCGACAGGTCGCCCGGGGCGAGATCGACGCCGTGCTGTTCACCTCGGCTCCCGCGGCCCGCGAGTGGATCCTCGCCGCCGAACGTGCGGACGCGCTCGAGGGGGTGGCCTCCCGTTCGAGAGACGGACGCGTGCTGATGGCGGCGGTGGGTCCGATCACGGCGGGTCCCCTGCGAGATGTGGGGATCGACCCGCTCGTGCCCGACCGCGGACGCCTCGGCGCGCTCGTGCGCGCGGTGGTCACGCACTACGGCGGGGTCGACGCGCCCGTCATCGCCACGACGGCCGGGGTGCTCGGCATCCGGTCGTCGGGGATCGTGCTCGACGGGGAGTTCACACCGCTTCCGCGCACGGGCGTCGAGATCCTGCGGGCTCTCGCGCGCGTACCCGGCGCGGTCGTCTCGCGTGCCGATCTGGTCGCGGCGCTGTCGAACGCCGAGGCCAGCGGCCACGCGGTCGAGGTGGCGGTGGCCCGCACACGCGAGGCGCTCGGCGGCACCGATCTCATCCGCACGGTCTACAAGCGCGGCTATCGGCTCGACGTGATCGACGAGGAGGACTCATGACCGCGGTACTCATCGCCTGCGCCCACGGCACACGGTTCGAGGAAGGGCGGGTGGTCGTGCGGGCACTGCTCGACGTGCTGCGCGAGACCGCGCCCGCGGGCGTCGAGGTGCTCGAGGCCTACGTCGACGTGCACGGGCCCTACGTCACCGACGTGGTCGCGGCTGCGCGGGAGCGCACGGATGACATCGTGATCGTGCCGCTGCTGCTGTCGACCGGGTACCACACCGAGGTCGACCTGGTCGAGGCGGCCGACGGCCTGCCGGTGGCTCCCGCTCTGGGCCCCCACCCGGTGCTGGCCGAGATCCTCGCCGACCGCGTGCGCGAGGCCGGGGCGGCTGCGAGCGACACGGTCGTGCTGGCCGCGGCCGGTTCCACGCGGCCCGGGGCGGTCGTCGACGTCGAGCGCATGGCGGAGCTCATGACCGAGGCAGGCGTCGCGGGCCCCGTCGTGACGGCGTACGCCGCGGCATCCGATCCCCGCATCCCGGATGCCGTGCACGCGGCGCGCTCGGCCGGGCACCGGACGGTCGCCGCGAGCTACGTCCTGGCCCCGGGGCATTTCTCGCGCGTGATCGAGAAGGCCGAGGCCGACCTCACCACCGCCCCGATCGGCGCGGACCCGCGCTTGGCGTCCGTGGTGTGGGAGCGGTGGCGCAACGCCCGGCGCACGGGGCCCAGCGCGCAGGTGGCCGAGCCCGCCGAGCGCCCCACGGGCCTGCTCGCCGTGCTCCGCGCCCTCGTCTCGGGCGCTCGCCGCCGCGCCTGAGCGGTGGCCCGGGGCGGCGCGGGTAGGGTTCCTCTCGCCCATGCATCGCCTCCTCATCGCTCTCCTCGCCGCCCTCGACGCCGTCCTCGCGGCCGCGGGCGGCATCGCGGTCGTGCTCGCGCCGCTCACGTTGCTCTGGGTGTTCGGCGTCGGCAACCCCGACTGGAGCGCGCTCTGGCCCGCGTCGGCCGCGGTCTGGCACCTCGGCCACCTCGTGCCGGTTTCGGTCACCCTGCCCGACGGCTACCTCGCGGCGACCGGCATCGACCCGACGTTCGCGACGTTCACACTGTCGCTCGCGCCGTTGGCCTTCGCCGCCTTCACCGGATTGTTCGCGGCCCGCTCGGGCTCGCGCGCGGCAGAGGCGGGCGCCGGCCTCACCGGATGGCTGTCGGGCTCGCTGGTCTTCGCGGCGCTCTCCGCGGGCATCGCGTTCACCTCGCAGGCCTCGCTCGTGGCATCCGAAACCTGGCTCGCGATCCTGCTGCCCTCGCTGATCTTCCTCGTTCCCTCGCTCATCGGCGCCCTCGCGGGTGCGTGGCGTGTGGGCGACGACGGGCCGGTCGACGCCGTGCGCGGATGGATCGAACGGATGCCGGCCGCCTGGGCGCCCGTCCCCGGACTCGCCCTGCGCGGACTCGCGGTCACCACCCTGGGGCTGATCGGGGTGGGCGGACTGGTCGTGCTCGCCGGTCTCGTCGCCCGCGCCTCGCAGGTCATCGGGCTCTACCAGGCGAGCAACGCCGACGGGATCGGCGCGACCGTCATCGCTCTCGGCCAGCTCTTCTACCTCCCCACGCTCGTGCTCTGGGGGATGTCGTTCGCCGCCGGGCCCGGCTTCGCCCTCGGCACCGACACCGCGGTCACCCCCGCCGCAACGCAGGTCGGCGCGCTCCCCGGCATCCCGGTGCTGGGGGCCGTGCCCGATTCGACCTCGTCGTGGCTGCTGCTCCTCGTGCTGCTGCCGATCGCCGTGGGCGCGCTGACCGGGTGGATCCTGCGCTCCCGGATGCCGTTCACCACCGGCCCCGAGCCGCTCGGGCCCCGACTGGTCCTGGCCGTCGCGGTCGCGGCGCTCACCGGCGGCATGGGTGCGCTCGCGGCCGTCGTCTCGTCGGGCTCGATCGGCCCGGGGCGCCTCGCCGACACGGGCCCGCAGCCGGGGTCGCTGGCACTGACCCTCGGGCTCGAGGTGCTCGTGGGTCTCGCGATCCTGCTGCTCAGCCCGCGCTTCGGCGGCGACGAGGGCGACGTCCGATACGAGGAGCGCGACGACCGCGGCGTCTCGTTCGCGGCGCGCGAGCACGTGCCCTTCGACCGCGACGAGCATTGGACGGGCCCGACCCCCACGGGTTCGCCCGTCGGAGCCGGGATCTCGCACGATGTGTGGCCCAGCTCGTACCGCGAACCGGATGCCGTGGCGACCGACATGACGCTCGGGGTGCGGGGGAGTGCGTCGCTGTCCTCCGCGTCGTCGGTTCCCCCGGCCACGCCGACGTCTCCCGAACGCTCCCGGACGGGCGCGAGCGGGGACGCGCCGGATGAGCTCAGCGACGACGAGGTGCGGGCACGCATCCGCGCCGCGTGGTCGGATCACGGCGGCGAGCCCGGCGACAAGCGCTGACCCCGGGCGCGATCGAGGCGGCCCCGCCGGCTACGACCGCGCACCCCGACAGGCGCGGTCGGTGGCGGCCTTCCCGGTCCCCGGCTGCTGCCCACGAGCCCGCACGGGCGGACGCACCTGCGTAGACTGAGCGCGTGCTCACGGTTGCCGTCCTCATCTCCGGCACCGGCTCGAACCTCCGCGCCCTGCTCGAGGCGGCCTCGGCCCCCGACTTCCCGGCGCGCGTGATCGCGGTCGGTGCCGATCGCGAGGCCGACGGCTTCGCCCACGCCGAGCACTTCGGCATCCCGACCTTCCTCGTTCCCTTCGGAGGGTTCGCCTCTCGCGAAGAGTGGGGCGCCGAGCTCGGCGCCCAGCTCTCGGTGTGGAACCCCGACCTCGTGGTGCTCAGCGGCATGATGCGACTGCTGCCCGCCGACCTCGTGGCCGCGTGGGAACCGCGCATCATCAACACCCACCCCGCGTACCTGCCGGAGTTCCCCGGAGCACACGGAGTGCGCGACGCCCTCGCCGCGGGCGTCGATCAGACCGGGGCGAGCGTGATCGTCGTCGACTCGGGCGTCGACACCGGCCCGATCCTCGCGCAGGAGCGCATCCCCGTGCTTCCCGGCGACGACGAGAACTCCCTGCACGAACGCATCAAGCCCGTCGAACGACGCCTGCTCATCGACGTCGTCCGCCGGATCGCCGAGGGCGAGCTCGACCTCGCCGCCACGGCATCCCGAACCGCCTGACCCGCTCGACGGGCGCCGGCCCGTCACGCACCCGAACCCGACTCGAGACACAGGAGCCGCACGCCATGGCCGGACCCCGCCACGACCCCGCCGACTACCGCCCCCGCGACGTCGTCCCGATCCGCCGCGCGCTGGTGTCGGTGAGCGACAAGACCGGACTGCTCGAGCTCGGCGCGGCCCTCGCCGCCGCCGGTGTCGAGATCGTCTCGACCGGTGGCTCGGCCACGCTGCTGCGCGACGCCGGGTACGGCGTGACCGACGTCTCGGCCGTCACGGGCTTCCCCGAATCGCTCGACGGCCGTGTCAAGACCCTGCACCCGAGCGTGCACGCGGGTCTGCTCGCCGACCTGCGCCTGGCCTCGCACGAGGCGCAGCTCGAGCAGCTCGAGATCCGCCCCTTCGAGCTCGTGGTCGTGAACCTGTACCCGTTCGTCGAGACCGTGGCATCCGGTGCCGAGGGCGACGACGTCGTGGAGCAGATCGACATCGGCGGCCCCGCCATGGTGCGCGCGTCGGCGAAGAACCACGCCAACGTCGCCATCGTCGTCTCGCCCGAGTCGTACCCCGCCATCATCGAGGCACTCCAGTCGAACGGCGGCACGAACCTCGTGCAGCGTCGCGAGCTCGCGGCCCGCGCCTTCTCGCACACGGCCGCGTACGACACCGCCGTGTCGACGTGGTTCGCCGAGGGCACCCTCGCCGACGACATCGATCTGCCCGCGCACCTGACGATCCAGGCCGAGCGCCTGTCGACCCTGCGCTACGGCGAGAACGCGCACCAGCGCGCCGCGATCTACACCCGCGTCGGTGGTCACGGCATCGCGCAGGCCACGCAGCTGCAGGGCAAAGAGATGTCGTACAACAACTACGTCGACGCCGACGCGGCGCTGCGTGCCGCCTTCGACATGGTCAAGCCGGCCGTCGCGATCATCAAGCACGCGAACCCCTGCGGCATCGCGGTCGCGGCCCCCCACGCGCTCGACCCGATCGCCTCGGCCCACCTGCGTGCGCACGAGTGCGACCCCGTGTCGGCCTTCGGCGGCGTGATCGCCGCGAACCGCACCGTCACGCTCAAGATGGCCGAGAACCTGCGCGACATCTTCACCGAGGTCATCATCGCCCCCGACTTCGAGCCCGAGGCGCTCGAGGTGTTCAAGCTCAAGAAGAACCTGCGCGTGCTGCGCCTGCCCGCCGACTGGCAGCAGGAGCGCATGGACGTGCGCCTCGTCTCGGGTGGTCTGCTGCTGCAGGACGCTGACCGCTTCCCCGACGACATCGAGTCGGTCGCGAAGAACTGGGAGCTCGTCTCGGGCGAGCGTCCCGCCGATGAAGACATGGAGAGCCTCATCTTCGCGTGGAAGTCGTGCCGCGCCGTGAAGTCGAACGCGATCGTGCTCGCCCAGGGCTCGGCGACCGTCGGGATCGGCATGGGCCAGGTCAACCGCGTCGACTCGTGCCGCCTCGCGGTGGAGCGCGCCGGCGATCGCGCTCGAGGCTCGATCGCGGCATCCGATGCCTTCTTCCCCTTCGCCGACGGCCCCCAGGTGCTGATCGACGCGGGCATCTCGGCGATCATCCAGCCCGGCGGTTCGGTGCGGGATGCCGAGGTCGTCGACGCCGCGCGCGCCGCCGGCGTCACGATGTTCTTCACGGGAGAGCGTCACTTCTTCCACTGAGCCCGCTCGGTGCGTTCGACGCCGTCGCAGCTTCGGTTGCGGCGGCGTCGTCGCGTGTGCGGGGCGCGGCGCGTGTGCGGGGGTTCTGGAAGCTGTTGGGGAAGCGGGGCGTCCGGATTGTCACGCATAAACGCTGTTCGTGCGCATAAACGCGACGGACACGCGTTTATGCGCGCGGGAAGCGTTTATGGCAGCGCGGCGGCGGGTGTGGCGGACAGCGCGGGCAGGAGCGCGGTGACGGTGCCGGCCGCCGGGACGGGGGCGCGTGCGGGGGTAGGGCGCGCGTCCAGGGCGGGGCGCGTGTGCGGGGGTTCTGGGAGCTGTGGGGGACTGGGCGTCCGGATTGTCACGCATAAACGCTGTTCGCGCGCATAAACGCGATGACCACGCGTTTATGCGCGCGGGAAGCGTTTATGGCAGTGCGGCGACGGGCGTGACGGATAGCGCAGGCAGGAGCGCGGTGACCGCGCCGGGCGCCGGGGCGGGAAGAGTTCCGCCCGGCTCTCGCTGCGTCAGGCGCTCATCGCGACAAGCTTGGCCACCGTGTTCGCGTTGCGCGCGGTGCCCGTCACACCGAGGCGCTTCTCGAACCAGCCGGCCTGCAGCTTCGAGCCGCCGATGCCCTCGGGATACCGCACGAACACCTCCCGGCCGTCCAGCACCGCCTCTTCGGGGAAGTCCGCCGGCACGTCGAGTGACGCTCCCGGGGCCGGGGGTTCGGCGAGGAACACCGTCTGCACCCACCGTCCTTCGGCGGCGTCAGGGAAAGGGTTCCGAGCGTGCGCGTCCGCGAGCTCGGCATGGGTGCGCACGATGACCGGGAGATCGAATCCGAAGGCCTCGCGCACGGCGCCGCGCACCAGGCCCGCGATCTCGCCGGGGGAGCGCCCGCCCTCGTCGAGCACGACGTTGCCGGCCACCTGAAGCGTGTCGACCTCACCCAGACCCGCGGATGCCAACACCTCGCGCAGCGCGGACATCTTCAGTGCCGTGGGGCCGCCGACACCGCGGATGAGGGCGACGGTGCGGGGCATGAGGTGACTCTACGCCGTTGCCGCGCGGGCGCCTCGGGTGCGAATGCTCCCTCTCACGCGGAGTCGCGACCGAGCGTCTCGAGCAGGCGCAGCCAGACCTCGCTGACGGTCGGATACGAGGGCACCGCGTGCCACAGACGCTTGACCGGCACCTCGCCCACGATCGCGATGGTGGCGGAGTGCAGGAGTTCGGCGATGTCCGGACCGACGAAGGTGGCCCCCACGAGAACGCCTCGGTCGAGATCGACGATGGCGCGGGCCTTGCCGACGTAGGCGTCGGACTGCTCGCTCGACCCGGCGATGCTCGCGAGGTCGTAGTCGAGCACCTTGGCGTTCAGCCCCTTCTCTTCCGCCTGCTTCGCGGTGAGACCCACCGACGCCACTTCGGGATCGGTGAACGTCACCTGCGGAACGGCGTCGTGGTCGGCGGTGGCGACGTGAGCGCCCCAGGGAGCATCGTCGACCTCGTCGCCCTTCGCACGAGCCGCGATGACGTCTCCCGCGGCGCGGGCCTGGTACTTGCCCTGGTGCGTGAGCAGGGCGCGGTGGTTGACGTCGCCCACCGCGTAGAGCCAGTCGAAACCGCGGACGAGCAGAGTGTCGTCGACGTCGAGCCAGGTGTCTGCCTCGAGGCCCACGGCATCCAGTCCGAGGTCGCCGGTGCGCGGGGTGCGACCGACCGCCACGAGGACCTCGTCGGCGGAGACGGTGGAGCCGTCGGACAACTCGAGCACCGCGCGTCCGTCGTCGTCGCGGCGGGCGGACGTGGCATCCGCTCCTTGTTTCACGGTGACCCCGCGGTCGCGGAGCGAGGACGCGACGAGCTCACCCGCGAACGGCTCATTGCCGCCGAGAAGGCCCGAGCGGGCGATGAGGGTGACGGCGGTGCCCAGACTCTGGAACGCGGTCGCCATCTCGGCGCCGACGACACCGCCGCCGATGATCGCGAGCGAACCGGGGATCTGCTGCACGGCGGTCGCCTCGCGGCTGGTCCACGGGGAGATGTCGGCGAGGCCCGGGATGTCGGGGAGGAGGGCGGCGGAGCCCGTGCACACCGCGACCGCGCGACGGGCGACGAGGTCGGTCGTCGTACCGTCTTCGGCGGTGACGCGCACGGTCTTCTCTCCGGTCAGCCGGCCGTGCCCGCGCACGAGATCGATGCCCGCGCCCTGGAGCCACTCGACCTGGCCCGAGTCGTTGTAGTCGCTGGTCATGGTGTCGCGGCGACGGAGCACCGCTGCGACGTCGAGGTCGCCGGTGACGGCCTGCTTCGCGCCGTCGACATCGCGCGCCGCGCGGAGGGCTGCGGCGCTGCGGAGGAGAGCCTTCGAGGGCATGCACGCCCAGTACGAGCATTCGCCGCCGACGAGCTCGGATTCGACGATGGCCGCGGTGAGACCGGCCTGCACGGCACGGTCGGCCACGTTCTCGCCGACGGGTCCGGCGCCGATGACGATGAGGTCGTATTCGCGTTCGCTCATGGTGTTCACGGTACCGACGACGTCCGACATCGCGTGGGGGTTGCGCCCCGGCCCGACCATCGGGAGGGATGGTCGAGACGCCCCGCACGGCCGTGTCCGATTTCCGCCAGCCGATGTCGGAGGTCGATGGCAGGGTGGATGCCATGACCACCACCGTCTCCGAGCTCCCGAGCTTCGCCGAGCGCTATCGCGTGATCCAGTCGCGCGACCGCCGCTTCGACGGGCAGTTCGTCACGGCGGTGCGCTCGACGCGCATCTACTGCCGCCCAAGCTGCCCCGCGCGAACACCCAAGGAAGAGAACGTGACGTTCTATGCGACCTCCGCGGCGGCGCACGAGGCCGGCTATCGCGCGTGCAAACGCTGTCTGCCCGAGGCGGCTCCTGGTTCACCCCTATGGGACGTGCGCGGAGACGTGGCCGCGCGGGCCATGCGCCTCATTGCCGACGGGGTCGTCGACCGAGAGGGCGTCCCGGGCCTGGCCCGGCGGCTCGGCTACTCGTCGCGGCACCTCACCCGATTGCTCACCGCCGAACTCGGTGCCGGACCCCTCGCGCTCGCCCGCGCGCATCGCGCGCACACGGCGCGGGCGCTGCTCGTGGGAACCGACCTGTCGTCGGCCGACGTGGCGTTCTCCGCGGGGTTCTCGAGCGTCCGGCAATTCACTGACACGATCGGGGAGGTGTTCGGGATGCCACCGCGCGACCTCCGCGCGAGACGCTCGGACGCCTCGGGAGTCGAGGCGACGGCCGGCCAGATCGACCTCGCTCTGCCGGTGCGGGGGCCGATCGACACGACGGGCCTGTTCGGATGGATGAGGGCTCACGCGATCCCCGGCGTCGAGGAGGGCGATGACCGGTCGTTCGCGCGCGTCGCACGCCTGCCCGGCGGGCCGGCGTGGTTCGAGGTGCGCCTCGCCGACGACGGCCGCCTCCGGCTGCGCGCACGGCTGTCGGCCCTGGCCGACCTGGGCACCCTCATCGCCCGCGTTCGCCGACTGTTCGACCTCGACGCCGACCCTCTCGCGATCGACGAGGCGCTCGCCCGGCATCCCGCACTCGCCGCCGCCGTCGAGGCGATCCCCGGCGTGCGGGTCCCCGGTGCGATCGACGCCGACGAGATGCTCCTGCGCGCCATGATCGGGCAGCAGATCAGTGTGGCCTCGGCCCGGACCATGCAGGGCCGACTGGCCGCCGAACTCGGCGAGTCGACCGCCATCGGGCCGCACCCGCTCACGCTCTTCCCCTCCCCGGCGGTGATCGCCGAGCGCGGGCTCGAGGTGCTCCGCGGACCGGCGGCGCGCATGCGCGCGATCGTCGAGGCGGCGGCGGCTCTCGCCGAGGGCGACCTCGAGCTCAGCGCTGGCGACGACGGTGCCGATCAGCGCGAGCGGCTGCTGGCGATGCGGGGGATCGGGCCGTGGACGGCCGACTACGTGCGCATGCGCGTGCTCGGCGACCCCGACGTGCTGCTGCCCGGCGACGTCGCCGCCCGCGCGGGAGCCGCCGCCCTCGGCCTCCCCTCCGACCCGGCGGGCTTCACCGAGTGGTCGGCGCGAACGGCGCCCTGGCGCAGTTACGTGATGGCGCACTTCTGGTACGCCGCTCCGGTCACACAGGCGTGGCGGGCACCGGCCGAGACGGCGGCCGCGGTCGTCGCTTCTCCTCGGCGTCGGCGCACGTCCGGTCTGCGCGCCGACGTCGTGCTGACCCCCTCACCCGCCACCGACGCAGAGAGCGAGACTCCCGCATGACCGCCGCAACCCTCCAATTCGTCGAGACCGCCGACGGTCCGTTCGCCATCCTCGCCGACGAAGCCGACCGGGTGATCGTCTCGGGATGGACAGACGACACCGATGCCGTGCTCGCGCGGCTCCGGCCGGATCGTCGCCCTGCCCAGGTTCGTGACGGTCAGACCTCGGCGGCCGACGCCGTGCGCGCGTACTACGCGGGCGACATCGGTGCGATCGATTCCGTCACCGTCGCTCAGCAGGGGACACCCCTGCAACTCGCCGGATGGCAGGCCTTGCGCGCCATCACCCCTGGGACGCCCCTCACCTACACCGGTTTCGCCACGGCGCTCGGGTCGCCGGCGGCTGTGCGGGCGGCGGCCTCCATCTGTGCGCGAAACGCCGTGGCGCTTTTTGTTCCCTGTCATCGCGTGTTGCGCGGCGACGGAACGATGGGGGGCTTCGCGTGGGGCACGCGGGTCAAAGAGAGCCTGCTCGCGCGCGAATCCGCCGCCTGACCGGCCGGGAGTTCGGAAGACGCTCTTGCCCCCAGCGTTCTCCCAGGCATACTCTGGAGGGCTGCCGTCCCCCCGCGGAAGCTTCACTGAACAAGGAGGATGCCATGGACCAGACCGACGCCCCCGTCGCCCCGGCCGTCGCTGCGCCCTCCGCCGCTGCACGACCCGGCCGACGCCCCTAGGGTCCCCGCGTCCGCGCTCCGGCGCCCCGCTTTACCCCGGTCGACGAGATTCGTCGCGCCCCCGGCATCCCTTTCCGCGCCTGATCCCGGCGCCCGCTTCGACCCCACGAGGATCATGACTCCCTCTTCCACTCCGCCCCGTCTCTCGACACCGCGCGCGCTCGCGCGGCTTCTGCCCATCGCCCGGCCGGTGCTCCCGCGCCTCATCGCCGGTGCGGTCACCGCGCTCGCCGCCAGCCTGCTCGCGCTGGCCATTCCCCTGGTGCTCGAACAGGTCGTCGCCGGCCCCATCGCCTCGCTCGACCCCACCGCTCTGGTGTGGGGCTCGCTCGCGGTGCTCGGTCTGGGCCTCGCCGAGGCCGCGATGGTGTGGCTGCGGCGTTGGTTCGTGCTCGCGCCCGCCACCAAGGTCGAATACGACCTGCGCCAGTCGTTCTACGCACGTCTGCAGCGTCTGCCGGTCGCCTTCCACGACCGCTGGCAGTCGGGTCAGTTGCTCTCGCGCATGATGCAGGACATCAGCATGCTCCGCCGGTGGCTGGCCTTCGGTGTGATCCTGCTCGTCGTCAACATGCTCACGATCGCCATCGGCGCCGTGCTGCTGTTCCGCTGGCACTGGTTGCTGGGGGCGCTCTTCCTGGTCACCTCCGCCCCGGTCATCTATGTCGGGTTCCGCTTCGAGAAGCGATACGGCGCGCTCACCCGCCAGAGTCAGGACCAGGCGGGCGACCTCGCCACCTCCGTGGAAGAGAGCGTCCACGGCATCCGTGTCCTCAAGGCGTTCGGCCGCGGGGCGCATGCCCTGAAGAAGTTCACCCGCCAGGCCGAGTCGCTGCGCGAGACCGAGATCGACAAGGCCCGCGCCATCGGCTGGATCTGGTTCTGGCTCGTGCTGCTGCCCGACGTCGCCTTCGCGGTGTGCCTGGGCGCGGGCATCGTGCTGACTCAGCTGGGTCAGCTCCAGGTGCCCGAACTCGTCGCATTCTTCGCGATGGCGACCGTGCTGCGGTGGCCGATGGAATCGATCGGCTTCCTCTTCTCGTTCCTGCTCGACGCCCGAACGGCGACCGATCGCATCTTCGAGGTGTTCGACGAGCAGAACACCATCGTCGACCCCGACACCCCGCGCACCATCGCGGAACCCCGCGGTGAGCTCACGTTCGAGAACGCCCACTTCCGGTATCAGGATGCCGCTGACACCGAGCGCGACCTGCTCGACGGCGTCGACCTGGTGCTGCAGCCGGGGGAGACCATGGCGCTCGTCGGCCTGACCGGTTCGGGCAAGACGACCCTCACGACGCTGCCCGGCCGTCTCTACGACGTCACCGGCGGTCGCGTACTGATCGACGGCGTCGACGTGCGCGACCTCACCCTCGCGGAGCTGCGTCGACACGTCGGCATGGCCTTCGAAGACGCGACGCTGTTCTCGCAGACCGTGCGCGAGAACGTGCTGCTCGGTCGCGAGGACCTCGCGCCCGGCTCGGACGAGGCGGAGCAGATCCTGCGCGAAGCGCTGCAGGTGGCCCAGGCGCAGTTCGTGTACGACCTGCCCGACGGCCTCGACACCGTGATCGGGGAAGAGGGGCTGAGCCTTTCGGGCGGTCAACGTCAGCGTCTCGCCCTGGCCCGCGCCGTCGCGGCGCGTCCCGCCGTGCTCGTTCTCGACGACCCTCTCTCGGCGCTCGACGTCGACACCGAGGCCCTCGTCGAGGACGCCCTGCGCGAGGTGCTCAGCGAGACGACCGCCCTGGTCGTGGCCCACCGACCCTCGACGGTCACCCTCGCCGACCGCGTCGCCCTTCTCGAGGAGGGGCGCATCACCGCCGTCGGCACGCACTCCGACCTGCTCCGGCAGAGCGACCACTACCGCTACGTGATCTCGAGCCTCGAAGAGGCCGAGCGCGAAGCCCGTACGGGGGCGATCCCCGTCATGAACGATGAGGCCCTCGCCGACAAGGAGGCGACCCGATGAGCACCGCCACCGTCTCCGGGACCAGCGGCGAAGACCGCTCCGACTACACGCGCGACGAGAGCCGTGCGATCCGCCAGCGTTCGTTGCGGCTTCTGGGCTCGCTCGTGTCGCCCCTGCGTTGGCAGCTCGTGCTCGCCGGTGCCGTGCTGGTCGTGTCCACCGCGCTTCGGGTCGCCGGCCCCGCCCTGATCGCCTTCGGCATCGACAACGCCCTGCCCGCCGTCATCGAGCGATCGGACTGGATGCCGACCATCGGCGTCGTCGGCGTGTACCTGCTCGCGGGCATCGGCGGTGCCGTCCTCATCGGGTGGTACGTCGTCGTAGCTGCGCGCCTCACCCAGGCCGTCATGCTCGACCTCCGCAAGCGCATCTTCCTGCACACGCAGAAGCTGAGCCTCGAGTTCCACGAGTCCTACACCTCGGGCCGCATCATCTCGCGTCAGACGAGCGACCTCGACACCATCCGCGAGCTGCTCGACGGCGGTCTGAACGAACTCGTCTCAGGCGTCCTCTACGGACTGTTCACCCTCGGCGCCCTGTTCCTCATCGACTGGCAGTCCGGTCTGATCCTGACCATCATGGGCATCCCGATGTACCTGCTCATGCGCTGGTTCTACTCGCGCTCGCAGGTCATCTACCGCGAATCCCGCGTCATCAGCGCGCAGGTGATCGTGAAGTTCGTCGAGTCGATGACCGGCATCCGCGCCGTCAAGGCGTTCCGCAAAGAACCCCGCAACGACCAGGAGTTCGGCAAGCTCGCCGCCGACTACCGCGACGTCAACATGCGCTCGATCAAGCTCTTCGGAACCTTCGAGCCGGGCATCATGGCCGTGGCGGCGGTCTCGGTCGCGGTCGTGCTGCTGTGGGGCGGTGGCCGGGTGATCGCGGGACCGCTCGAGATCGGTGTGCTCACGGCCGCCGTGCTCTACGTGCGCAACTTCTTCTCACCGCTGCAGGAGGTCGCGTTCTTCCTGAACTCGTACCAATCGGCGACGGCCGCGCTCGAGAAGGTGTCCGGTGTGCTCGAGGAGGAGCCGACGGTTCCCGACCCGACCGACCCGGTCGACCTGTGGACGGCGAAGGGCCACGTGCGCTTCGACGACGTGACCTTCGGGTACTCCGATGACCGCGTCATCCTGCCGCACTTCTCCCTCGACCTGCCGGCGGGACAGACCGTCGCGCTGGTCGGGACGACGGGGGCGGGCAAATCGACGCTCGCGAAGCTGGTCTCGCGGTTCTACGACCCGACGCAGGGGGCGGTGACCCTCGACGACGTCGACCTGCGACGCCTGCACCCCAAGGATCTCCGCCGCGCGATCGTCATGGTCACCCAGGAGGCCTATCTCTTCAGCGGCACCGTCGCCGACAACATCGCGCTCGGAAAGCCCGACGCGACGATGGACGAGATCCGCGCCGCCGCCCGCGCCGTGGGCGCGGACGCGTTCATCTCGAAGCTGCCCGACGGCTACGACACCGACGTGAACAAGCGCGGCGGTCGCGTGTCGGCGGGCCAGCGTCAGCTGATCTCGTTCGCGCGGGCGTTCCTCGCCGACCCTGCCGTGCTGATCCTCGACGAGGCCACCGCCTCGCTCGACATCCCCAGCGAGCGCCAGATCCAGAACGCGCTGCAGACGCTCCTCGCCGACCGCACCGCGATCATCATCGCCCACCGCCTGTCCACGGTGGCGATCGCCGACCGTGTGCTGGTCATGGAACACGGCCGCATCATCGAGGACGACACCCCCGATGCCCTCATCGCCGGCACGGGCAAGTTCGCCCAACTCCACGCGGCCTGGCGCGAGTCCCTCGTCTGACCACCGCTCACAACGGATGCCACGCTCCCTCGGGGGCGTGGCATCCGGCTTTCTGCCGTCTCTTCCCTGCTCCGCGCAGCCGTCCGGACCGGGGGACCACCGTGCCGACCCCGGTGACGACAGGTGCCACCGACATCGGAGACCCTCGCCGAGATCGGATTCTCGGGTCGCCCCGGTCCGATTCCGGCGCAATTCTCCGATTCTGCGGCGCGCTGCGCTCGAGGTCATCGCGCGAGATGGCGTTCTTGGGCGAGCGCGTCTGCGATGGCGCGCTCGACCGCGGGCCAGTCGGCGACGACGTCGCGGTAGGTGAAGCGGAGAACCGTGTACCCGCGCGCGATCAACTCGCGGTCGTGATCGAGGTCGCGCTGTCTGTCGGCGGGTGAGGAGTGGAAGGCGAAGCCGTCGAGTTGGACCACCAGGCGGTCGCCGATCAACACCTCCACCCGGTGGCCGGCGATCGGCACCTGCTGACGAACGCGTACTCCCCACGGACGCAGCCGCACCACGAAGATCGTCTCGAGACCCGAGTCGGACCGGCCCGTCGCCACGGCGGCGAGCCGGCGTGCGGCCGGACTCCGCCAGGCGACCCGTCCGACGGTATCGGGGTGGAGGCGTTCGAGTCGGAGGGCGGACTCCCAGATCACGAGCGCCTGTTCGAAGGGGAGGCAGTTCGCCACACGTTCGAGGATGTCGGGAACGGCATCCATCAGGCGATCGGCGGGAAGGGGGGACCAACAGCACGGCCCAGTGCGACATCCATCGCCCCAGTGTTACGAAACCCACCATCGCTCGCGGGTCGATCAGCGTCAGGTGTGAGCGAGACGGCGCATCAGCCGTCTGGGGAGGAAGGGCCTCGGCTCTCGGAATCTGCTCGCGCCTCCCCGAGGAGCAGCAGACATCGCTCACCCGAATCGGAGAACCTCATCGAAATCGGATGCCGCGGTCCCGCCGATCCGATCGCGGTGCGTTTCTCCGATTTTGCGAACCACAGCGGGGCCGCTCGCGCGGCGACCGAAACGCCGCCCGGGTGCCCGGAAGCGCCCGCGCCTCAGACGTTCACGCGCGCGATGACCTCGCCGTACTCCGTCTCGCCGACGGGCTCGAAGCCCACGCGCTGGAAGAACGCCTCGGGTCCGCCGACGCCGGGCTCGTAGATGACGTCGACGTGGTCCATGCCGCGGCCGCGGGCCTCTTCGAGCACGGCGGCGATCGCGTAGCTGCCGACGCCGCGGCCCTGCTCGTCGGCGTCGACGTTGATGCGCCACAACACCGAGCGGAAGTGCTCTTCGTGCGCGTCGGGGTCGAAGTTCGCGCTGACGAAGCCGACGACCTCGTCGCCGTCGAGCACGACCCGCTGCCAGGAGGTCTGCGGGTTGCTGACGGTCGCGGCGATGCCGTAGCTGACCGGAGCGAGGAACTGCTCCTGCCCGGGCTTGAGCGACAGGGTGTTCACGGCCACGATCGTGGCGGCGGACAGTTCGACGAGACGCAGGTCAGCCATGGGCCCAGGCTACCGGCACGCCCACCCCGCCCCCAAGAGCCCATGCCCGCGCATGCGCTGAGGGTCCTTCGGCCTCGTACGCTGGATCGATGGATCCCGCACGTCCGCCCCGCGCAGAGGAGGGGCCTGCCGGTCGCTGGAAGATCGCCCGCGCGTGCGTCGTGCATGTGCCGCAGGAGGCGCAGGATGCCACCGTCGCCGCGATGACCGAGGCGCTGCGCCGCGCGCACCTGCGTCCGGCGCCCGAACGCGCGAGAACGGCGGAGCCCGCGGGGGAGGCCCTGAGCGTGTGGCAACGCGGCGATGCGGTCAGCGAAGCCCTTCTCGACAACACCGGCCTGTCACTCCTGGTGACACGGATCGGCCCGCTGTCGCTCAAAGCGGTGGTCGTCGTCACGTGGAGGCCCGAGGGGGAGCGGTGCCGAGTCATCGTGTCGATGGTGGTCGGCGGTCAGCTGGCCGACGAGATCTCGCGGGAGGTGGATGCCGCCATCGACGCGCTCGTCGCCGACGGCGTCCGCGTCGACGGTCCCGGGTGGATGCGTGTCGCCGACCTCCCCCGCGAGAGCCTCGCGCACCCGAAGACAGCCCGAGAGCACGGCATCCGCGCCTGAAATCCGGCCATCCCTCCGGTGGGGATCACCCGAGAACTATCTCGACATCAAGAGACTTTGCCGTGGTGCGATAGGCTGAATCGCAACCCTGGCCGCCTCTACGGAGAGATCTGACGTGCCCGATTCCACCATCATCTACACGTACACCGACGAGGCGCCGGCACTTGCCACCGCGTCGTTCCTGCCGATCGTGCAGGCCGTCACGAAGCAGGCGGGTGTCGACGTCGAAACCCGCGACATCTCGCTCGCCGGCCGCATTCTCGCGGCCTTCCCGCAGCGCCTGACGCCCGAGCAGCAGGTCGGCGACGCCCTCGCCGAGCTCGGCGGACTCGCCACGCTCCCCGAGGCGAACATCATCAAGCTGCCGAACATCTCGGCATCCATCCCCCAGCTGAAGGCCGCGATCGCCGAGCTGCAGGCGCAGGGCTACGACATCCCCGACTACCCGGACGAGGCGTCGAGCGTCGAAGACAAAGACGTCCGCGCGCGCTACGACCGCATCAAGGGTTCGGCCGTGAACCCCGTCCTGCGCGAGGGCAACAGCGACCGCCGCGCTCCGCTCGCGGTGAAGAACTACGCGAAGAAGCACCCGCACCGCAACAAGGCGTTCGCCGAGGGCTCGAAGACCCGCGTCGCGACCCTCGGTCACGACGACT
The DNA here is from genome assembly GCF_031455375.1 of Microbacterium sp. 1154. Lineage (NCBI taxonomy): Bacteria > Bacillati > Actinomycetota > Actinomycetes > Micrococcales > Microbacteriaceae > Microbacterium > Microbacterium sp. 1154. The sequence goes on from NZ_JAVDSN010000001.1 coordinate 1,328,706, forward strand.
TCCGCTCGAACGAGAAGTCGGTCGTGATCGCCGACGACGACGTGCTCACCATCCAGCACGTCGCCGCCGACGGCACCACGAAGACGCTCAAGGAGGGGCTCAAGGTCCTCCAGGGCGAGATCGTGGATGCCACCTTCCTCTCGGCCGCGGCTCTCGACGCGTTCCTCGCCGACACGCTGGCGCAGGCGAAGGCCGACGACGTGCTCTACTCGGTGCACCTCAAGGCGACGATGATGAAGGTCAGCGACCCGATCATCTTCGGTCACGTCGTCAAGGCGTTCTTCGCCGAGGTGTTCGACCGCCACGGCGACGCGCTCGCCGCTGCGGGCCTCACCCCGAACGACGGGCTCGGTTCGATCCTCGCGGGTCTGTCGAGCGTCGAGGGCGGCGACGCCATCGCCTCCGAGATCCGTGACGCTCTGGCATCCGGTCCCCGCCTGTCGTACGTGAACAGCGACAAGGGCATCACGAACCTGCACGTCCCCTCGGACGTCATCGTCGACGCCTCGATGCCCGCGCTCATCCGCAACGGCGGCAAGCTGTGGGGAGCCGACGGGGGAGAGGACGACACCCTCGCGGTGATCCCCGACTCGTCGTACGCCGGTGTCTACCAGGCGACCATCGAGGACGTCATCGCGAACGGCCCGCTCGACCCCGCGACCATCGGCTCGGTGCCGAACGTCGGCCTCATGGCGCAGGCCGCCGAGGAGTACGGCAGCCACGACAAGACGTTCGAGATCCCCGCTCCCGGCCGCGTGCAGGTCGTCGCCTCGAACGGTGACGTGCTGCTCGAGCACGAGGTCGAAACGGGCGACATCTGGCGCGCGACGCAGACCAAAGACGTGGCTGTCCGCGACTGGGTGAAGCTCGCCGTCACGCGCGCGCGCGCCACCGGTGTGCCGGCGGTCTTCTGGCTCGACGAGACCCGCGCGCACGACCGCAACCTCATCGCCAAGGTCAACGAGTACCTCGCCGACCACGACACCGAGGGCCTCACCATCGAGATCCTCGCTCCGGCCGAGGCCACGACCTACTCGCTCGAGCGCATCCGCCGCGGCGAGGACACGATCTCGGTCACCGGCAACGTGCTGCGCGACTACCTCACCGACCTGTTCCCGATCCTCGAGGTGGGCACGAGCGCCAAGATGCTCTCGATCGTCCCGCTGCTCGCGGGTGGCGGTCTGTTCGAGACCGGTGCGGGCGGCTCGGCCCCGAAGCACGTGCAGCAGCTCATCGAGGAGGACTACCTCCGCTGGGACTCGCTGGGTGAGTTCTTCGCCCTCGCTGCCTCGCTCGAGCACCTCGCCGACACCACGGGCAACGAGCGCGCCCGCGTGCTCGCACAGACCCTGGATGCCGCGACCGGCACGTTCCTCGAGAACGACAAGTCGCCCGGTCGCGCCCTCGGCACGATCGACAACCGCGGCAGCCACTTCTACCTCGCCCTGTACTGGGCGCAGGAGCTGGCGCAGCAGTCGACGGATGCCGACCTCGCCGCCGTCTTCGCACCGGTCGCCGAGAAGCTCGCCGCCTCGGAAGAGACGATCGTCGCCGAGCTGAACGCCGTCCAGGGCCACCACGCCGAGATCGGCGGGTACTACCGCCCGAACACGGAGCTCGTCGAGAAGGTCATGCGCCCCTCGGCCACGCTGAACGCCGTGGTCGACGCCCTGCGCTGAGCCTGACCCGAAAGGGGCGGATGCCACACGGCATCCGCCCCTTTTCCGTTCGCGTGAGTGGCCCGGAATCGTCGCCTGGTCGCGCCCCAGGCGACACTTTGTGGCGCCTCACGCGCCGCGCGCACTCGGGTGTCGGGCCTGGTCGGCTCGCGTGAGTGGCCAGAAACTGTCGCCTGGCCGCACCCCAGGCGACACTTCTTGGCGCCTCACGCGCCACGAACACCGGGACGCACCGGGGACAACGAAGAGGGGCGGATGCCGATCGGCATCCGCCCCTCTTCGGGATCCGGGCTCAGTAGTGGACCGAGACCTCGGTTCCGCGATAGGCCCAGTCGTACAGCTCCTTGGCCTGCGGGATGGTCATGTTGATGCAACCGTGGCTCATCGGCGTGCCGAAGTTGTTGTGCCAGTAGGTGCCGTGGAAGCCCTCGTCGCCGTTGAAGTACGCGACCCAGGGGACGTCCTTCGTGCAGTAGTCGTAGCCGGGGACGCAGCCCATGTCCTGCATGGCGGTCTTCCAGCCGATGCGGAAGTTGCCGGTGTGGGTGGCGTGGTCGCCGGCGCCCGACGAGATCGTGTAGGTGCGGTACACCTGGCCGTTCTGCCAGAGCGTCGTGGTCTGCGTGCTGAGGTTCACGTCGATGCGGCGCTCGGTCTTCGTGGTGTCGAAGGCCGTCTCGGTGACGGGGAGGGCGTAGCGCCCGTTACCCTCGGCGAGCTGCTGCGCGAACGCGGCGGCGACACCGCTCGTGTCGCCCAGCGTGCGGCCGGTCTGTCCCTCGGTGAGGGCCTTGATGACCTCTCCGCCGGTGTCGACGATCACGTCGGCGTTGACGGGGGCGCGGTCGACCGCGCCGGGAAGACCGGCGACGGCGGACTGGATCGCGGCGGCGTCGGCCGAGATGGCGAAGTCGCCCTTGCCGTCGGGGGTGACGGTGAGCCACGAAGCGGCGGTCGCGCGGTCGACGGGGACGGTGCGCTCCTCGCCGACGTAGAAGCCGACCGAGTCGAGGATGCCGTTGAGCGTGGCCACGGCGGCGTTGGCCTCGTCGGTCGACACGGGGGCGTCGACGGGGACCAGGGTGGCCTCGACGGTGGTCGTGGGCTGGCCGGCGTCGAACGCCGACTGCAGGGCTGCGGTCACGGCGGTGACGTCGATGCCCTCGCCCGCTTCGGCGGGAGTGGCGACGTAGGCCTGCGAGCCCGCGTCGTAGGCGATGGTCGCGTCGACCGGGGCGCGGTACGTGCCGGGGGCGCGGCTCTTCAGCGCCGTCGCGGCCTCATCGGCGTTGACCTGCACCTGCACTCCGGTGCCCTCGGGGAACCACGAGGCGGGCTTCCACATGGGGTTGTCGGCGAAGGCCTTGTCGGCGAGGGCGGCCGCGTCGACCGTCGCGCCGAGGTCGGCGCCCGTGACGGTGACGGCGCCCGCGGGGGAGTCGACGGTGACCGCGGTCTCGGCGAGGCGGTTCGAGATCGCCTGGGCTGCGGCACCGGCGGTGAGGCCACCGATCTGCACGCCCGCGACCGAGGCGCCGGGAGCGATCAGCACGAGCGAGGCGGCGATGAGAGCCACGGCCGTCGCGCCGGCGGGGATGCCGATCCAGAGGCCGGAACGGTTCTTGCGCTTCGTCGGCTCGGGCGGCGCCCAGGCGTAGGTCGCGCCGTCGGTGCCAGGTGCGCCGTCGGTCATGAGTCAAACCCCCCGATAGTCAGTCTTCTTATGCTACGAGCGGATGTTGCGCATACGCCCTGAGCAATGTCACGGTCTGATTACGTCGATGGCGCGACGGGGCCAGCAGAGCCGAAGAACGACCCGGAGGTCAGGGCCCGAAGACCTTCCCCGGATTCAGGATGCCGAGCGGGTCGAAGACCCGGGCGAGGTCGCGCTGCAGTGTCCACTGGTCATCGCCGAGTTCGTCGACCAACCAGCGTCGCTTGAGCACGCCGATCCCATGCTCTCCGGTCAGGGTGCCGCCGAGTGCGAGGGCGGCGCGGAACAGTTCTTCGGCGGCCTCCCAGACCACGGGCGGCACGTCGGGGCCCTCGAACACGAAATTCGGGTGCAAGTTTCCGTCGCCGGCGTGCGCGACGGCGGGGATGACGAGCCCGAACTGCTTCTCGATCCGCGCGATCTCGTCGAACATGTCGGGCAGGGCGCTGCGGGGGACCGAGACGTCTTCGATGAGGGTCGTGCCCAGGGTCTCCATCGCTGGATGCATCGCGCGGCGGACGGCCAGCAGCGCTTCTCCCTCGGCGGCGTCCGCGGCCACGGCGACGGCGCCGCCCGCCTCGCGCAGGACTCCGGCGATGGCGGCGGCCTCGTCGACGGCGACGGGGCCGTCCGTCTGGATCGTCAGCTGCGCGGCGCCCCGGGGAGGTGCGGGCAGAGACAGCAGCCGATGCGCGGCCGCGAGGCTCGTGGCATCCATCAGCTCCATGATCGCGGGCTGCACGCCCGAGGCCGTGACCGCGGCAGACGCGACGGCGGCAGCACGGACGCCGTCGAACAGCGCCGTGAGGGTGACGCGCTCGCCCTCGACGAGACGGCGCAGCTTGAGGGTGGCACCCACGACGATCCCGAGGGTCCCCTCGGATCCGATGACCAACGAGGTGAGGTCGAGACCGGTGACGCCCTTGACGCTGCGGTGGCCGAAGTGCATGAGACGGCCATCGGCGAGGACGACGTCGACGCCGAGGACGGCGTCGCGCACGACGCCGTACTTCGCGCAGAGCAGGCCACCGGCGCCCGTGGCGATGTTGCCGCCGACGGTCGAGATCGCGCGGCTGGCGGGGTCGGGAGCCCACCACACGCCGTGCGGTTCGAGCTGCGCGTTGAGCTCGGCGTTCAGGATGCCGGGTTCGACCACGGCCAACAGGTCGTCGGGGCGGACCTCGAGCACGCGGTCCATGCAGCGCACCGACAGGCTGATCTCGCCGCCGCCGGTGTTGGCTCCGCCCGCGAGTCCGGTGCCGGCTCCGCGGGGGACGACGGGGGTGCGGGTGGCGGTCGCGATGCGCATCACCGCCTGGACATCGGCGATGGATGCCGCGTGCACGACGGCGAGCGGGGAGCCCTCGGCCGCGTGCCCCGACTTGTCGGCGCGGGCCGCCTCGAGGGCGGCCGGGTCGGTGTCGACGCGCGCGCCGAGTTCCGCTCGGAGCAGCGCGACGACGTCGGCGGTCATGCCAGGCGCCGACGGCCGTTCAGTGCACCGAGGACGACGGCGACGATCGCGAAGATCAGACCGATCCAGGCTTGGCCCATGCTCCACCACGCGACGGTGGCGGCGGCGTAGACGAACAGCTCGACGAGCGCCCGCACGAAGGGGTGGACCGCGAGCACGGCCCGCGGCGAGACGAACAGCGCCCACACCAGGATCGCCAGTGCCGGAGCGCCGATGCCGGCGACGATGTTCCACGGGAAAGGCCAGGCGAGGAAGCCCCAGACGGCCAGGGTCACGAACGCGAACAGGCCGCACACGACACTGCCGATCTCCAGCGCCGACGGCCGGGGGCGCATGCCGGGAGCGAGAGGCGCCTGGGCGCGGACGTTGCGGGAGTCGGTCACTCCGCCATTTTACGCGGGCCCCGGGCTCCGGCATCCGCGATGCCTCGGCGTCGAGTCGACCGCGCGGGCGGGGACTTCCTGTGGAGGCACGGTGGATGCCGAGACACGCGGGGCCGCGGCGGGTTTACCCGCTAAAGTGGCACCGTCGCGACTGGCGTTGAGGTGGGGAACCACCGGGGAGCGACCGCTTGACGGTATTCGACCGCACGCCTGGGTCGATGCGGTATCTACGCGGGCTCGCCGAGCCCGCGGCATCCGGAACCATCGTCAAGGAGATCGCATGACCGATCCGTACTTCAACGCCCCCCTCTCCGAGGTCGACCCCGAGATCGCCGAGGTGCTCGAGCGAGAGCTCAACCGCCAGCGCGGGTTCCTCGAGATGATCGCCTCCGAGAACTTCGTGCCCGTGTCGGTGCTGCAGTCGCAGGGCTCGGTGCTGACCAACAAGTACGCCGAGGGCTACCCCGGCCGTCGCTACTACGGCGGCTGCGAAGAGGTCGACGTCGCCGAGTCGCTCGCGATCGAGCGGGCCAAGGCCCTGTTCGGTGCCGAGTTCGCCAACGTCCAGCCGCACTCCGGTGCCTCGGCCAACGCCGCCGTGCTGCACGCGATCGCCCGCCCCGGCGACACGCTGCTCGGTCTCGCCCTCGACCAGGGCGGTCACCTGACGCACGGCATGAAGATCAACTTCTCGGGCCGCCTGTACGACATCGTCGCCTACGGCGTCGACCCCGAGACCAGCGTCATCGACATGGACGAGGTGCGCCGCCTCGCCGTCGAGCACAAGCCGAAGGTCATCATCGCGGGCTGGTCGGCCTACCCGCGTCAGCTCGATTTCGCCGCCTTCCGCGCGATCGCCGACGAGGTGGGCGCCCTTCTCTGGGTCGACATGGCGCACTTCGCCGGTCTCGTCGCCGCGGGCGTGCACCCCTCGCCCATCCCGCACGCGCACGTCGTCTCGACCACGGTGCACAAGACGATCGGCGGCCCCCGTTCGGGCCTCATCCTCACCAACGACGCCGACCTCGCCAAGAAGATCAACACCGCGGTCTTCCCGGGCCAGCAGGGCGGTCCGCTCATGCACGTGATCGCCGCGAAGGCCACGGCGTTCAAGCTCGCGATGACGCCCGAGTTCAAGGAACGCCAGGAGCGCACCCTGCGCGGAGCGTCGATCCTCGCCGACCGCCTCACGCAGGACGACGTGAAGAACGCCGGCATCGCCGTGCGCTCGGGCGGTACCGACGTGCACCTCGTGCTCGTCGACCTGCGCGAAGCCGAGATCGACGGCAAGCAGGCCGAAGACCTGCTGCACGACATCCACATCACGGTGAACCGCAACGCGGTGCCCAACGACCCTCGTCCGCCAATGGTGACCTCGGGTCTGCGCATCGGTACCCCCGCGCTCGCGACCCGCGGCTTCGGCGACGCGGAATTCTCCGAGGTGGCCGACATCATCGCGCTCGCGCTGATCCCCGGCGCCGACGTCGAGGCCCTGCGCGCGCGCGTCGCGACGCTGGCCGACGCCTTCCCGCTGTACCCCGACCTGCAGCAGTGAGCCCCGGCCGGGGCGGGCGTCGCGTGTGCGGCCCCGTCCCGGCGACCGGCCCGTCCGGGCCCACGGCGGCGGGGTGACGGCATCCACCGTCGGGGTCTTCGCGGCAAAAGGCCCCGCCCTTTCCACCCATAAACGCGATTCGCGCACAGAAACGCGGGGAGAGCGTGTTTCTGTGACCGGACAGCGTTTATGCGTGACAACGGGCGGCGTCGACCCGGGGCCCACCGCGGAGCCCCGCCGCCGGATCGCTGCCCCCCCGCCGCACCCCACGCATAAACGCCATCCGCGCACATAAACACGGGGACAGCGCGTTTCCGTGAGCGGGAAGCGTTATGCGTGAGGGGAACACCCCGCACGACCCCATCGACACTCAGAAAGAGGGATGCCATGACGGCGACGATCCTCGACGGTAAGGCCGCGTCGGCGGCGATCAAGGCGGAGCTCACCGAGCGCGTCGCAGCGCTCCGCGAGAAGGGCGTCGTCCCCGGCATCGCGACGGTCCTCGTCGGTGCCGACCCGGCGTCGCAGCTGTACGTCGGCATGAAGCACAAGCAGTCCGAGGCGATCGGCATGAACTCGATCCAGGTCGAGCTACCCGCCGAGGCGACCCAGGAAGAGGTCGAGGCCGTCATCGACCGCCTCAACGCGGACCCCGCCTGCCACGGGTACATCGTGCAGCTGCCGCTGCCGAAGCACATCGACACCGACGCGATCCTCGAGCGGATCGATCCGGCGAAGGATGCCGACGGCCTCCACCCCACCAACCTCGGGCGCCTCGTGCTGAACGTCAACGCACCGATCCTCACGCCGCTTCCCTGCACGCCGCGCGGGGTCATCGAGCTGCTGCTGCGCAACGACTACGACCTGAAGGGCAAGGAGGTCGTCGTCGTCGGTCGCGGCGTGACGATCGGTCGCTCGATCGGGCTGCTGCTGACCCGCCGCGAGATCAACGCGACCGTGACCCTCACCCACACCGGCACCGCCGACCTCGCGAAGCACCTGCGCCAGGCCGACGTCATCGTCGCGGCCGCGGGCGTCAAGCACATCGTGCGCGCCGAAGACGTCAAGCCCGGCGCCGCGGTGCTCGACGTGGGCGTCACGCGCGAGACCGACCCCGAGACGGGGAAGTCCCGCGTCTACGGCGACGTGCACCCCGACGTCGCTGAGGTCGCCGGCTTCGTGTCGCCCAACCCGGGCGGCGTCGGACCGATGACCGTCGCCCTGCTGATGACCAACGTCGTCGAGGCCGCGGAGCGCGCGACCGCCGCCTGACGGTGAACCGCGGCCTGCCGCCGGTTGAACAGACGGAGCGTCGCGCGCAATGGGGAGGCGCGCGTGCGCGCGACGTGGCAAGGTTTTCTCATGACTGAGTCCGTGCTGAACGACCTCCTCCGCCGCGTCACCGAGAGCGGCCTGCTCGAAGGCGCCCAGATCGACGAAGACAGCGTCATCGGGTCCGGACACCTGGATGCCGCGGGCGTCGAGGTGGAGGTCGACCTCGACCCCGAGATCGACGAAGACGAAGCCCCCGACCTCGACGCGATCATGAGCAACCTCAAGGACGTGCTCTCGGTCGGCGAGGAGCGCTGGCGCGCGATCGTCGAGGAGATCTCGAGCGACATCGAGGACGCCCTCGACGACGACGAGCTCGACGCCGACGTCGACCTGCGCACTGACCTCGAGGCGATCGGCGTGGGCGTGTTCGCTGACGCCATCATCGTGGTGTTCGCCGGTCAGACCTCGTTCCCCGACGCGCTCGTGCACGTGCAGCTCACGCCCGAGCTCGAGGTCGAAGACATCGAGATCATCGGCGACGACGACGAGGATGACGACGACGAGGACTGATCCTCCGAAACGACGAGAGGGACCGGGCCGTTACGGCCCGGTCCCTCTTTCATTCGGCCGTGCGATCAGACGATCGCGGCGCGCAGGGCGGCGGCCGCGGCGCCCACGTCGGGGGCGCTGTAGATCGCGCTTCCCGCAACGGCGACCTGGGCGCCCGACTTCTGCACGTCGGCGATGCTCGAGGTGTTGACGCCTCCGGCGACGGAGAACGGCACACCGGCCGCCTCACCGTCACGCAGCAGTGTGTCGAAGGTGAAGCCCTCCTCGGCCTGCTCGTCGAGGCCGGCGTGCATCTCGACGAACTCGGCACCGAGGGCCACGACCTCCTTGGCGCGGGCGGGCTTGTCGGCGACGCCGATGAGGTCGACGACGACGCCCTTGCCGTGCTTCTTGGCGGCCTTGACCGCACCGGCGATCGTGCTGTCGCCGGCCGAACCGAGCACCGTCACCAGATCTGCTCCGGCGGTGAAGGCGATGTCGGCCTCGAGCTCGCCGGCATCCATCGTCTTGAGATCGGCGAAGACGATCTTGTCGGGGTGCGCCTTCTTGATCGCGGTGATCGCGGAGAGGCCCTCGCTCTTGATGAGCGGGGTGCCGAGCTCGAGGATGTCGACGTGCGGCGCCGCGGCCGCGGCCAGGTCGAGGGCGGCTTCGGTGGAGAGGGTGTCCATGGCGAACTGCAGCTTCATGAGGGGTCCTTGTCTCTGCGGGTGGGTTATTCGAGGTTGGCGTGGCGGGGCCACAGCTCGTCGGCCGTGGCACCGGACCGGTGCCACAGCGCGTCGAAGATCGCGTCGCCGACGAGCACGACGGCCTGCTCGAAGAGGCTGCCGGCGTATTGCGCCGAGGCGGCTCCGGAGCGGTCGAGCTTGGTGGCCGCGGGAACGGTGACGAGGGCGTCGGCGGCGCGTGCGAGGGGGGAGTCGGGCGCCGTCGTGATCGCGACGATGCGTGCTCCCACATCGGCGGCGGTCTCGGCCGCACGGATGATGCCTCCGGTGGTGCCCGAGCCGCTCGCGGTCAGCAGGGCGTCCTGCGCGCGGATCGCGGGCGTCGTCGTCTCGCCGACCACGTGCACCTCGAGGCCGAGGTGCATGAGGCGCATCGCGGTCATGCGCAGCGCCAGCCCCGAGCGTCCCGCGCCGACGACGAAGACGCGGTCGGCCCCGGTGAGGACGTCGAGCACGCGATCCAGGTCGCCGGGCTCAGAGGCGAGGCGATCGACGACGGATGCCACCTCTTCGGCGATGCGCGAGAGCGAGGAAGCGACGGCGTCGTCGTCGTGGGAAGTCATGGGCCCATGCTGCGCTGACCGTGACGCCGGCCGGGCCGGTCGACCGCAGGGGAAGACCTACCCGAACGGGTAGGTCTGCGCCGTGGTCTAGGTTGTTCGGATGACGTCCGTGCCCGCCCTTCCCTCCCCGGCCTCCCGCGCGCTCGTCACCGAGCACGAACGCATCGTCGCCGAGCAGGCCGATCGACACGCCGTCACGCTCGAGTCCGTGCTCGCGGTGCTGCGCTCCTCGCGTCTCGACGATCGGGCGGCGCGGACGCTCGCCACGGAGACCGCGGCCGCGGCTCTGGTGGCGCTGCGCACGTCGACCGACCAACAGCACGGTGTGCTGCTCGAACCCGTGACTGGGGCGTTCGCACGCCTGCGCAGCGATCTGCGTCCCCTCGTGCGACACGGCGACCTCGACGTGCAGTTCGTCGAGCCGCCGACCACGGGGCGAGCCCTTCCCGGCGAGGTCGCGCACGAGGCGCGCGCGATCGTCCGCAGCGCCGTGCTGGCACTGCTCGACCGCGGAGCACCTCACCGCGTGCGCATCCAGTGGGATTGCGACGGTCTGAACCTGCTGATCGGCATCCGTGACGACGGGGACGGCCGGCTGACCGCGCACGATGACTCGCTGCGCCCGATCGTCGAGCGGGTCAGCGCCCTGAACGGAGCCTTCGAGGTTGCCTCGACACCCGGGTGGGGGTCGGAGGTGTCGGTGCGGCTTCCGCTCGATCCGCCGGCCCGCCCGGAGCTCCTCGACGATGCGGTGGACCTGAGCCCGCGTGAGCGGGAGGTGCTCTCCCTCGTCGGAGCCGGCGCGCGCAACCGCGCCATCGCGACGCAGTTGGGGATCAGCGAGAACACGGTGAAGTTCCACGTGTCCAACCTGCTGCGCAAGGCGGGGGTCACGACCCGGGCGGAACTCGTGGCGCTGGGCGCATCTCGCGTTCCCTGACCACCCCCGTGAGACAGGTCGCGGCTGTTCTCCGGGTCAGTAGCTCTCGCGCTCGCCCGAGGCGCCCCGCGCGGTGACGAAGCGTGCCGCGAGGGCCTCGGACGCACGGGCGAGGAGCGCCACGTCGGCGCCGACCGCCACGAAGTCCGCTCCGGCGTCGAGGTAGGCCTCGGCCACCGCGGGGTCGAACGCGTTCACGCCGACCGGGGTGCCGGCATGCCGGGCCGCGGCGAAGACGCGATGGACCGCCGCGATCACGTCGGGGTGCGTCTGCTGCCCGAGAAGACCCATCGATGCCGACAGGTCGGAGGGGCCGACGAAGACGGCATCCACCCCCTCGACGCCGGCGATGTCGGCGGCGGCGTCGACGCCGGCGGTCGTCTCGATCTGGACCGTGAGCGAGACATGGTCGGCGGCATCGGCGAGATAGCCGTCGACGCGGTTCCAGCGGGCGCTGCGGGCCAGAGCGCTGCCCACCCCGCGGACCCCCGCGGGTGGGTAGCGGGTCGCGGCGACCGCTGTCCGGGCTTCGTCGGCCGACGAGACCATCGGCACGATGAGGTTCTGCGCGCCCACGTCGAGGACGCGTTTGATCGTGACGGCGTCGTTCGACGGCACGCGCACCACGGGCGTGATCGGATAGGCCCCGACCACCTGCAGTTGCACGAGCACCTGCTCTATCGACGTCGCGGAGTGCTCCATGTCGATCAGCAGCCAGTCGAGGCCCGAGCCCGCGGCGATCTCCGCGACGACGGGATTCCCCGTGCACAGCCACATCCCGGCCAGGGGGCGATCGGATGCCGCGAGGGCGGCGCCGAAGGTCGGGTTCAGACGAAGCGGCACGAGATCGTTCCCATCGGTCCGTAGTCGCAGAGGACGTCGTCGCCCCGCGACACCCACATCGGGCGCGTGAACGATCCTGCCAGGATGATCTCGCCCGCCTCCAGGCGCGCGCCGTGCTGGTGGAACTTGTTCGCGAGCCACGCCACGCCCGTCGCGGGGTGGCCGAGGACGCCGGCGGCGACCCCGGTCTCTTCGATCTCGCCGTTGCGGCTCAGCACTCCGGGGACCCAGCGCAGGTCGATCTCGTCGGGACGCTTGTGCACGTCACCGAGCACCATCGCGCCGTAGGCGGCGTTGTCGCTGATCGTGTCGACGATCGTGCGGCCCTCGAGCTCGATGTGCGAGTTGAGCACCTCGAGCGCGGGGACGGCGTAGTCGATCGCGGCGAGGGCGTCGTCGAGTGTGCAATCGGGGCCCTCGAGCGACGTCCGGAGGACGAAGGCGAGCTCGACCTCGATGCGGACGTTCGAGAAGTGGTCCACCGGGATCTCCGCTCCCGAGCGGTGGACCGTGTCGTCGAACATCACGCCGTAGTCGGGCTCCGTGATCCCCGTCGCCTGCTGCATGGCCTTCGAGGTCAGGCCGATCTTGCGCCCCACGAGGGTGCGGCCGGCGGCGAGCTGCGTATCGCGCCAGCGGCCCTGGATCCGATACGAGTCGTCGACCGTGGCATCCGGGAACCGCGCCGTGATGCGCGGGATGACCGAGTGGGTGCGATCGGCCTCGGCGAGCTCGCCCGCGATGGCGTCGATCTGTTCGTCGGTGAGCATGTGTTCTCCTTGGTCGGTCTCCGGAACCTCGTCCCACTTTCGGCGAAGCGTGTCCCATGTGTGGTCGGCTGAGGGGTGCTCAGGCAGCCATAAGTGGGACATCGTCCGGGCCGCGGACGCGGTCAGAGCTGGTTGCCGAGCTTGAACTCGGATGACGACGACGAGGATCCGGATGCCGTGTCCTCCGGCGCGCGGGTGTAGCTGAACCCGTCGGCGCCGATCGTCACGGCCATCTCGCTCGAGTCCTCGCGGGCGCGGACCGGCTGCGGGTTCCCGTCGAGGTCGAGAACGAGCGAGCCGTCGGTGTACCAGGACGGCACGACGGGGTTGCCCCACCAGTCCCGGCGCTGGTTGTCGTGCACGTCCCACGTGATCACGGGGTTGTCGGGGTCGCCGGTGTAGTAGTCCTGCGTGTAGATCTCGACGCGGTGTCCGTCGGGGTCGCGCAGATACAGGTAGAACGCGTTCGAGACGCCGTGGCGGCCGGGGCCGCGCTCGATGGCATCCGATCGGCGGAGGGCGCCGAGCTTGTCGCAGATGGCGAGGATGTTGTGCTTCTCGTGCGTCGCGAAGCACACGTGGTGCATGCGCGGTCCGTCTCCGCCGGTCATCGCGGTGTCGTGCACGGTGGGCTTGCGGCGCATCCACGCGGCGTAGACGGTGCCTTCCTCGTCCTGGATGTCCTCGGTCACGCGGAAGCCGAGCGCCTGCATGAAGTTCACCGCGCGCGGCACGTCGGGCGTGATCTGGTTGAAGTGGTCGAGACGCACGAGCTCGCCGGGGGAGTGCAGGTCGTAGCGCCACGACAGGCGCTCCTGGTGCTCGGTGTCGAAGAAGAACTCGTACGGGAAGCCGAGCGGGTCGACCACGCGGACGGAGTCGCCGATGCCCTTCGTGAAGCCGTCCGGTGCGCGGCGGACGTCGCAGCCGAGCTCCTCGTAGAAGGCGACGGCGCGGTCGAGATCGTCGGCCGACCGCACGCGGTACGAGAAGGCGGCCACCGCGGCGACCGCGCCCCGCCGCAGCACGAGGTTGTGGTGGATGAACTCCTCGGTGGAGCGGAGGTAGATCGCCTCGTCGTCCTCTTCGGTGACGTGCAGTCCCAGCACGTCGACATAGAAGACGCGGGATGCCGCGAGGTCGGTGACCACGAGCTCCATGTACGCGCAGCGCAGGATGTCGGGCGCGGGCGAGGTGGGCGTGGGGATCGGGTTCGAGGCCTCGATGGGGGCCTCCTGAGAGACGAAGAATCCCGACGAGGTGCGTGTCATCGTGCTGCGGTCTGTCATGTCAGGCTCCCTTGCCGAACGTCGGGTTGTGGGCACCGCCGAGCGTGATGTGCACGGCCTGCTGGTCGGTGTAGAAGTCGATCGAGCGGTAGCCGCCCTCGTGCCCGAGGCCGGAGGCCTTGACTCCGCCGAAGGGGGTGCGCAGGTCGCGGACGTTGTTTGAGTTCAGCCACACCATGCCCGCCTCGACGTTCTGCGCGAACAGGTGGGCGCGCTTCAGGTCGTTCGTCCAGACGTAGGCGGCCAGGCCGTACCTCGTGTCGTTCGCGAGGGCGAGGGCCTCTTCGTCGGTGTCGAAGGGCGTGATCGCGACGACGGGGCCGAAGATCTCCTCCTGGAAGATGCGCGCGTCGGGCGAGACGTCGGCGAACACCGTGGGCCGCACGAAGTTGCCCTCGGCGAACCCGTCGGGCCGACCGCCACCGGCGACCAGGCGCCCCTCGCTCTTGCCCAGTTCGACGTAGGACATGACCTTCTCGTAGTGCTCGGGGTGCACCAGGGCGCCGACCTCGGTGGCGGGGTCGTCGGGGTAGCCGACCTTCACGCGGTCGGCCTGGGCGGCATAACGCTCGACGAAGTCGTCGTACACCGAGCGCTCCACGAGGATGCGGCTGCCCGCAGTGCAGCGCTCGCCGTTGAGCGAGAAGACCCCGAAGATGGTCGCGTCGATCGCGGCGTCCAGGTCGGCGTCGGCGAAGACGATCGCCGGACTCTTGCCGCCGAGCTCCATCGACAGGCCCTTCAGGAAGGGCGCGGCGTTGGCGAAGATGAGTTGCCCGGTCGAGCTCTCGCCGGTGAACGAGATGAGCGGGACGTCGGGGTGCTTCACGAGTGCGTCGCCGGCGTCTTCGCCGAGGCCGTTGACGAGGTTGAACACGCCCTCGGGAAGGCCCGCCTCCTCGAAGATCCCGGCCCACAGGGATGCCGACAGCGGCGTGAACTCCGCGGGCTTGAGCACCACGGTGTTGCCGGTCGCGAGGGCGGGGCCGAGCTTCCACGACTCGAGCATGAACGGGGTGTTCCACGGGGTGATGAGCCCGGCGACGCCGATCGGCTTGCGGTTGACGTAGTTGAGCTGACGGCCAGGGACCTTGAAGGCGTCGTCGGTCTGCGCCACGATCAGGTCGGCGAAGAAGCGGAAGTTCTCGGCCGCGCGGCGTGCCTGGCCGAGCGCCTGAGTGATCGGCAGGCCCGAGTCGAAGGACTCGAGCTCGGCGAGACGCTCGTCGCGCGACTCGACGAGGTCGGCGATGCGGTGCAGCACCCGCGAGCGTTCGCGGGGGAGCATGCGCGGCCAGGGGCCGTCGGTGAAGGCTTTCCGGGCGGCCTCGACGGCGAGGTCGATGTCGGCCTTCTTGCCGGCGGCGGCCGTGACATAGGTCTGATTCGTCACCGGGTCGAGCACGTCGAACGTGTCGCCGTCGACCGAGTCGACGAAACGGCCGCCGATGTAGTGCTGGATGCGCTCGGGCAGCTCGGCGGGGATACGGCGGGTCATGGATGCTCCTTCGTCGGAGGGGCGGATGCCGATGGCATCCGGGATCAGAAAGCGGGCAGGCCGAGCACCTGGTCGGGGTGCTCGTGGATCATGTAGGCATCGAGAGTGGCGGAGCGGTGACGTCGCGAGACCTTCTCGATCTCGGCGAGCGGGGCGCCGTTCTCGATCAGCACGAGGATGTTCTCGTGCTCGCGGACCGACTCGGCGGCGCGGCCGGGGACGAAGCTGAAGGTGGAGTCGCGCAGGTGCCCGAGGCGCGCCCACTCGGCCTGCACGAGCTCGAGCATGCGGGGGTTGGCGCACTTCTCGAACAGGATCGCGTGGAACTCCTGGTTGAGCGCGGTGAAGGCGCGGGGGTCGAAGTGCTCGAGCGTCTCGACCATGAGCTCGTTGACCTGGCGCGCGCGACGTACGTCGTCGGTCGTCAGAGCTCGGGCCGACAGCGCGGTCGCCGCTCCCTCGAGCAGGCTCAGCGCCTGCATGCTGAAGCGGTAGGCGGTGTCGTCGACCATCGAGACGCGGGCGCCGACGTTCCGCTCGAACATGACCAGCCCCTCGGCCTCGAGCTGGCGGATCGCCTCGCGCACCGGCACGACGCTCATGTCGAGTTCCCCGGCGATCGAGCCGAGCACGAGCCGGTAGCCGGGCGTGAACTCCTGCGAAGCGATGCGGTTCTTGATCCAGTGGTACGCGCGCTGGGATTTGCTCTGGGTCGAGGTCTCGGCATCCATCAGGCGTTCCTCTCGCCGTCGAAGCGGGCACGCCACGCGGCGTTCATCGGGAAGAGCCCCTCGAGGGGATGACCGGATGCCACCTGGCGGGCGATCCACGCATCTTCTTCCTCCTGCGCGAGGGCGGCGTCGACCACCTCGTCGGCCAGAGCCGGCGGGATGACGATCACCCCGTCGCCGTCGCCGACGAGGATGTCGCCGGGTTCGACGGTGGTGCCGCCGCAGCCCACGGCGACGTCGGTCTCCCACGGCACGTGGCGGCGGCCGAGGACGGCGGGGTGGGGGCCGGCGGTGAAGACGGGAATTCCGACCGCGGCCACGGCCTCGGCGTCGCGGACGCCTCCGTCGGTGACGATGGCGGCCGCCTTGCGGGCGTGCGCGCGGATCGCGAGGATGTCGCCGAGCGTGCCCGACCCGGTCTCGCCGCGGGCCTCGATGACGATCACCTCGCCCTCGTCGACGGCGTCGAAGGCGCGTTTCTGGGCGTTCTGCCCGCCGCCGTGCGCGGCGAAGAGGTCTTCGCGGTGCGGGACGAAGCGCAGGGTCCGCGCCGTGCCGACGAAGCGGCTGCCCGCCGTGAGCGGGTGCACCCCGTCGATGGTGACGTCGTTGAGGCCGCGCTTGCGCAGCTGCCCGCTGAGGGCGGCGACGGGGACGCGCGAGAGCTTGTCGCGCAGTTCGGGCGAGAGCGAGGGGGACGCGGCGGGCACGAGCACAGGGGATTCGGCGGGGACAGGCTGATCCGCGGCGGATCGCCCTGCGTCGGTGGCATCCCCTGTTCCCGTGGCGGCGGCGGCCATGGCCTCGACCGACCCCCACGCCTCGGTGCGCTGGGTGTCGTCGACCGCGGGCAGCGAGCCGATGGCGGGATCGAACGGCCGGTCGCCCTGGGCAACGGTGGTGCGGAGCCTTCCGGTCGAGAGGGTGCCGGCATCCACCTGCACCTCGACGACCTGTCCCGGCGTGACGACCGAGGATCCCGCGGGGGTGCCCGTGAGGATGACGTCTCCGGTCTCGAGGGTGAAGTGCTGCGAGAGGTCGGCGACGATCTGCGCCAGGGGGAAGATGAGCCCGGCGGTCGAGTCGTCCTGGACGAGTTCGCCGTCGACCCAGGTGCGCAGGCGCAGGTCGGCCGGATCGACGTCGCGGGCGTCGATGAGCGCCGGTCCGAGGGGCGTGTAGCCGTCGCCGCCCTTGGAGCGGACGTTCGATCCCTTGTCGTTCGCGCGCAGATCGTAGAGACCGAAGTCGTTCGCGGCGGTGAGGGATGCCACGTGCGACCACGCGGCGTCGGGCGTCACCCACCGCGCGGGCTCGCCGATGACGAGGGCGATCTCACCCTCGAACGCGAGCAGTTCGGTGCCCGCGGGGCGTTCGATCTCGACGCCCGAGGGGGCGAGGGAGCTCGACGGCTTGAAGAAGTACGAGGGGGCGGCCGGGCGGCGGCCGCGCTGGTCGGCGCGCGAGGCGTAGGCCAGGTGGACGGCCACGATCTTGCCCGGGCGCTCGCCGAGGACGGCGAACCGGGGGTCGGTGGTGTCGTTCATGAGGCTCCCTTGCGTCGTATTCGAAATCGTATATGATCCGAGAGGCGGGGGCAAGCACGACCCCGCCGACCTCTCGACAGCGACGTCGCGGTCTCGACGATGACGTCAAAGGAGCCACTCATGTCCACCGCATCCTCTCGCCGCTCGGCCGGGTTCACCCCGACCGGCACCATCTCGACCTCGGGCGATCGCCGCCGCGTGGTCTTCGCCACCGTGGTCGGAACCACCGTCGAGTGGTACGACTTCTTCCTCTACGCCTCGGCTGCGGGGCTGGTCTTCGGCCAGCTCTTCTTCGCCCCGGCCGGACCCGGGGTCGCGCAGATCCTGTCGTTCCTCACCGTGGGGCTCAGCTTCCTGTTCCGTCCCCTCGGCGCGTTCCTCGCCGGCCATCTCGGCGACAAGTACGGCCGCCGGGTCGTGCTGATGATCACGCTCATCCTCATGGGCGCCTCGACGACCCTGATCGGCGTGCTGCCGACCTTCGACGTCATCGGCGTCGCGGCCCCGGTGCTGCTGATCCTGCTGCGCGTGCTGCAGGGCATCTCGGCCGGGGGCGAGTGGGGTGGCGCGGTGCTCATGGCCGTCGAGCACGCCCCCAAGGCCAAGCGCAGCCTCTTCGGTGCCGCCCCCCAGCTCGGCGTTCCGCTGGGGCTGCTGCTGGCGAGCGGCATGCTCGCTCTGATGGCGATCGTCGCCCCCGGCGACGCCTTCCTCGCGTGGGGCTGGCGCGTGCCGTTCCTGCTGTCGTTCGTGCTGATCCTCATCGGCTACTACGTGCGCCGCAAGGTCGAGGAGAGCCCGGTCTTCCTCGAGCTCGCCGAGCGCAAAGAGAAGACGCGGATGCCGATCGTGCAGCTGTTCCGCAAGCACGCGCTGCTCGTGCTGATCGCCGCCCTCGTGTTCGCCGGCAACAACGCCGTGGGCTACATGACCACGGGCGGCTACATCCAGCGCTACGCCACCAACCCCGACGGACCCGTGGGCCTGGCCACGGCCGACGTGCTCGGCGCGGTGACCCTGTCGGCGGTGTCGTGGCTCGTCTTCACGTGGATCGGCGGGTGGATCGGCGACGTCATCGGCCGACGCACCACCTATCTGATCGGGTGGGCGGCGCTGCTGGTCGGGGTCTTCGTGCTGTTCCCGCTCGTCAACACCGCGAGCATCGGCCTGCTGACCCTGGGTCTCGTGGTGCTGACCGTGGGACTCGGCCTCACCTACGGACCCCAGGCCGCGCTGTACGCGGAGCTGTTCCCGGCATCCATCCGCTTCTCGGGGGTGTCGATCTCGTACGCCCTCGGCGCGATCCTGGGCGGCGCGTTCGCCCCGACGATCGCCGAGGCGCTGGTCAAGGCGACCGGGTCGACCATGTCGGTGACCTGGTACCTCGCGGGCATGGTCGTGCTCGGAGCGGTCGCGACGCTCGTGCTGCGCGATCGCAGCGGCATCCCGCTGGGCCCCGACCATGAGGCCGAGCAGTCGGTCAGCCCGGTGCGCGGGCTGTCGAAGGCCTGAGCCCACTGGTCACGGCCCCGTCGCGCTGCGGTGCGGCGGGGCCGTTCGGCGTGGAGGAGGTGCCCGGCTCCCGGGTCCCGCGGGCGTACCGAACTCCTGAGACCCGGGCCGCCGGGGGCGGGCGGGCCGTTCTTCAGGCCGCGCAGCCCGAGACATTCAGGAGTTGGGTACGGTCCGGGGCGGGTGCCCGCCCCGGCTTTTCGCGGTCCGGTGGGGCGGGGCCGTTCGGCGTGCCGGGCTCCGGAGATCTCCCGAGGGCGCGTGCCATCGGCCGTCGGGAGGCGCCGATCGCGTCGAACTCTCCGGAGTGCGGCACGGGGCCGGACGCCGAAGCGCCGCACCCGGCGGAACGGTGCGCCCGCGGTCAGCGAGCCGCGATCTCTTCCCAGTACGGCGCCACGACCGCCGCGCTCACGCGCAGGTCCAGGAGCAGGAAGCGTCGCTCAAAGGCGGGGCGAGCGACCCAGGATGCCAGGGCCTCGAGGTCGTCGACCGACTCGACCACCACGCCCTCGGCGCCGAACCCGCGCGCGACCGCGGCGAAGTCGACCTGGGGGATGAGCATGGGATCGGGGTGCAGGCCCTTGAGGCCGTAGTTCAGGACCTCGGCTCCGTACTGCGCGTCGTTCCAGACCACGGCGATACCGCGGCCGCCCGCGACCCGGACGGCGGTCTCGAGGTCGGCGAGGGCCATGAGCCCGCCCCCGTCGCCGGTGGTGAGCACGATCGTGGAGTCCGGGCGGGCGACGGCGGCACCGGGGACGCTGGGGAAGCCCAGGCCTATCGACTGGTACGCGGTTCCGACCATGATCATGCGGTCGGGCGAGGCCACCGGCCAGTACATGTTCGACCAGCCGAGGAAGTGCCCGCCGTCCGAGACGATCACGCGGTCCTCGGGCAGCAGCTCCGCGATGCGGGCGGCGGCGGTGCGCGGGTCGAGGCGACCGTCGGGGCCCGTGCCCTGACCCTCGGGCTGGCGGCGGGCGGCGGCGAGGTCGAGACCCCGGCCCCAGGTCGAGGGCGTTGCGCCCCGCTCGCGCAGGCGCCGCGTGATCTCGGTGGCGACGTCAGCGGCATCCCCCCGCACGTATCCGCCGATGTGCGGGTGCGTCGCGGTCGGCGCGAGGTCGACCTGGAAGACGCGGGTGCCGGGGGCGAAGAGCTCGCCGAAGCGCATCGTGAACTGGTTCAGGCCCGCGCCGAACACGACGGCGACGTCGGCCTCGCGAACGAGCTCCATCGCGCCGGGCGCGCCGAAACCGCCGGCGACGCCGAGGTCGCGCGCGGGGTCCGAGAACAGGCCGCGACCCAGGGCGCTGGTGGTGGTCAGCGCTCCCGCGGTGGCGGCGAGGTCGTCGAGCGCCGCTCCCGCGCCGGCCAGCCAGGCGCCGCGTCCACCGAGCAGCAGCGGGCGCTCGGCCGACGCCAGCGCGTCGACGACCTGATCGATGACGGTGTCGGCGAACGCGCCGAGAGGGGGGTGCTCGGGCGTGACCTCGGGCGCCGCGCCGGGGGCCTCGGCATCCGGGATCGAGCCGGCCTCGCGGGTCGCGACGTCGTACGGGATGCCGAGCACCACGGGCAGGCGGTAGGTGAGGGCGTGCTCGACCGCGATGACGATGGTGGCCGCCGCGTCGCGGTGGCCGACCGTATAGGTGCGTGCGCCGACGGCGGCGGCGAGGGCGATCTGGTCGACGCCCCACGGGCGCGGGCCCGAGGTCGGCTCGTCGCCGACGATCAGCACGAGAGGCGTGCGCGCCTGCACGGCCTCGGCGAGGGCGGTGAGCGTGTTGGTGAACCCGGCGCCGTACGTGGCGGTGGCGGCGGCGAGACGGCCGCAGGCGCGGTAGTGCGCGTCGGCGGCCACCACTCCCGCCGCCTCGTGGCGGACGGCGACGAAGCCGGCGGAGGTCTCGCGGCCCAGAGCGTCGAGGAAGTAGGCGTTGCCGTTGCCCATGACGCCGAAGACGGTGTCGATGTGGCGGGCGAGGGTGTGAGCGACGTGGGCGGAGACGGTGGGCATGACGGAGGAAGCCTTTCGAGACGGGACGGATGAAATGCCGTATGTGTCTCGCGGGGACTCCGCTACGTGCCCTTTTTTCGAGCAGCGACGCACGGCCTCGTGCGCCTGACGGGATCGAGTATAGGGGCGGGGCGGTGGCTCTCCGCGTCGGGGGAGGGGAATGCGTCCGCGGGCGGCGATGTCGCCAGTATTATCGAGCGATAACCTCCCCGGAAGGAGAACGGATGCCGAGCCCCCGCCGTACCGCGCGCGACGACGAGTTGCTCACGGCATCCGTCCGTGCCTTCGCCGCCCGCGGCTACTTCGGCACCTCGACCGCGCAGGTCGCGAGCGAGATGGGGGTGTCGCAGCCGTACGTCATCCGGACCTTCGGCTCGAAGCTCGAACTGTTCGTGCGCACGCACGCGCACGCCGGGGCGGAGATCACGCGAGCCTTCCGGGAAGCGACGGGGGAGGGCTTCGACCCCGAGCGGCTGGGCGCCGCGTATCGGACCCTCATCCTGTCGCGACCGGAGGCCGTCCTCGTCTGGGCGCACGCGTTCTCGGCTGCGACGGCCGAGCCCGAGATTGGTGTCGAGTCGCGCCGGCAGTTCGACGAGGTCTACCGCACGCTTCGCGACGCCGGCGCCAGCGACCTCGACCTGTGGGCGTTCATGGGGCGCGGAATGCTGATGAACAACCTGCTTCTCATGCAGGCCCCGCACTTCGGCGATCGCTACGACTTCGGTCCGCTCGTCGACCTCGTCTTCGGGCAGCGGCCCGGATCCCCCCACGGCGCCGACGGCGCCCCTCGCCTCGATCAGGAGTGACATGAGCGACCTCGTCCCGTTCACCGACAACTTCACCGATCTGTCCAACATGGACGGCTTCCAGTTCGAGTTCCGGTGCGAACGCTGCGGCAACGGCTACCGCTCGGCGTTCCGAGCCGACCCGCGGGCCGCGGGGCAGAAGCTCGCCCGGGGTATCGGGAACCTCTTCGGCGGCCCCGTGTCGCAGTTCGCCTCGATGGCCGACCGTTTCCTCGACCGCGGCACCAATTCGCCCGCGAAGGACGAGGCGCTTCGCGCGGCGACGGCCGAGATCGCGCCGCGGTTCCACCAGTGTCGGGGCTGCAGCGACTGGGTCTGCGGCGACGGCTGCTGGAACGACGGGGTGGGTCAGTGCGTGCGCTGCTCCCCGAACGCCACGGAGGAGCTGGCTCAGCTGCAGGCCGAGGCGCGACGTCGCCAGGTGCAGGAGCGGCTCGAGACCGTCGACCTGCTCGGCGGAACCGACCTCAAGGCGCAGGCCCGCCCGCGCTGCGGGGCGTGCGGAGCGCAGTCTCACGGCGGCAAGTTCTGCGGCGAGTGCGGTTCACCGCTCGCGGTGGTCGCGTCGTGCGGCGGATGCGGTTCCGAGAACCCGGCGGGTGCGCGTTTCTGTTCCTCGTGCGGCACGGGCTTGACGGGCTGAGGTCAGAGGGCGCGCCGGATGGCTTCGGCCGCTGCCGTCAGCCGCGACCCGATCGCCGCGTCGTCGCGATCGGTCGCTACGTACACCGCGGCGACGGCGGCCGGCTGCCGCCCCTGCACGCTGAGCGGCGCGGCGACGGCGCGCAGGGTGGGGATGACCTCATCGTGGCTGGTCGCCCAGCCGCGCTCGGCGGCGTCGGCGACCTCGGCGGCGAGTCGGGCGTCGGCGGCTTCGGGCCAGCGGCGCGGGGGCATCTGCGCGAGGATCGCCCGCCCCGGGGCTCCCCGGGTGACCGGATGCCGCGTCCCCGGCCGCTGCGCGACGGTCGTCGTCGCGTGGCGCGGCTCGACGCTGACGAGGGTCACGCACTCGTCGTGATCGAGCACGACGAGGAAGCACGTCATGCCCAGCTCGTTCGCGGCGGCCGTGAGCTCGGGCAGGGCCTCGGCCTGCAGGTCGGCGGCGACGCCCGCCGCGAGGGCCGCCAGTCCCGTTCCCAGTCGCACCGCGCCCGCGGCATCCCGCGACACGAGTCCGTGGTCTTCGAGCGTGCGCAGGAGGCGGTACGTGACGGAGCGGTGGAGCTCGACGCGGGCGGCGAGGTCGTCGATGGTCAGGGGCGCGCGGGCGTCGGCGAGTTCTTCGAGCAAGCGGATGCCGCGACTCAGGGTCTGCGAGGCGGGCGGAGCGTCTTGCCGTGCGGACATGGCTCGGCTAACCTCTCGTTCGATAGCGGAACGGTGCGTTCGAATATAGAACATCCGCCGTCGCGCCCGCAACCTCGACATCGACGTCAGGAGAACACGATGCAGTTTCACCACCACGGCTACGTCTCGGGCGACCCGCGCGTGCAGAACGCCGCCGGGACCGGCATCGACCGGCCCGAGCGCCTGCCCGACGAGGTCGACGTGCTCATCGTCGGGTCCGGCCCCGCCGGGATGCTGCTCGCGGCCCAGATGTCGCAGTACCCGCAGCTGACCACGCGCCTCATCGAGAAGCGCGAGGGCCGACTCCCGCTGGGGCAGGCCGACGGCATCCAGCCCCGCAGCGTCGAGACCTTTCAGGCGTTCGGATTCGCCGATCGCATCACGGCCGAGGCGTACAACATCGGCTGGATGAACTTCTGGGCCCCCGATCCCGAGAACCCCGACCGGATCGTCCGGACGACCCGCACCGAGGACTACGGCCTGAAGATCAGCGAGTTCCCGCACCTGATCGTCAACCAGGCGCGCGTGCTCGACTACTTCGCCGAAGCCGCGGCCCACGGTCCCGCGCGGGTCACCCCCGACTACGGGGTCGAGTTCCTGGGCCTCGAGGTGCGGGGCGATCACGTCGAGGTGCGCGTGCGCACCGACGTGGGGGAGCGCACCGTCCGCGCAAAGTACGTCGCCGGGTGCGACGGGGCGCGCAGCGGCGTGCGTCAGTCGATCGGCCGCACCCACGTCGGCGCGGCCGCCCGCCACGCCTGGGGTGTCATGGACGTGCTCGTCGAGACTGACTTCCCCGACTGGCGCATCAAGTGCGCGATCAACGCCGCGGCGGGCAACATCCTGCACATCCCGCGCGAGGGCGGCTACCTCAGCCGCATGTACATCGACCTCGGCGAGGTCGCGGAGGACGACGACCATCGCGTGCGCCGGACTCCCCTCGACGAGGTGATCCGTCGGGCGAACGAGATCCTGCACCCCTACTCGATCGACGTGAAGCAGGTCGCGTGGCACAGCGTCTACGAGGTGGGGCACCGGGTCACCGACCAGTTCGTCGACGACCTCGAGAACCCCCGAGTCTTCCTGACCGGTGATGCCTGCCACACGCACAGCGCCAAGGCCGGGCAGGGGATGAACGTGTCGATGCAGGACGGGTTCAATCTCGGCTGGAAGCTCGGCCACGTGCTCACCGGTCTCGCGCCCGCCGACCTGCTGCGCACCTACGACGCCGAGCGCCGTCCGGTCGCCCAGCAGCTCATCGACTTCGACCGCGAGTGGTCGTCGCTGATGGCCCGCAAGCCCGGCGAGATCACCGATCCCGACGAGCTCGCCACGTACTACCTCGCCACCGCCGAGTTCCCCTCCGGGTTCGGCACGCACTACGCCCCGTCGCGGATCGTCGCAGCCGATGCGACCGTGGAGCTGGCATCCGGATTCCCGGTGGGAAAGCGCTTCCACAGCGTCGAGGTCGTGCGGGTGTGCGACGGCAACCCCGTGCACCTCGGTCACCACGCGAAAGCCGATGGGCGCTGGCGCCTTTACGCCTTCGCGGATGCCGAGGGTTCGGCGTTGCGGGCGTGGGCCGAGGCGGCGCGGGCCGTCGTCGAGCGGTTCACGCCCGAGGGGGCCGACCTCGACGCGGTGTTCGACGTGAAGGCGGTGTTCCCCGGTCGCTGGGAGGACGTGACCGAGGTGCCCGTACTGTTCCGTCCGCGCTCGGGGCCGCTGGGGCTCACCGACCTCGAGAAGGTGTTCGCCGCGGCCCCCTCGGCGTGGACGACGAGCGACATCTTCGCCGAGCGCGGGATCGGCGCCGAGGGGGCCGTGGTCGTCGTCCGCCCCGACCAGTACGTCGCGCACGTGCTGCCGCTGACCGACGCGGAGGGTCTGGAACGCTTCTTCGCCGGCATCATGGCGGAGCCGGCGGTCGCGGTCTCGCGCTGATGCGGGGAGTTCCGGCATCCCCCTTCACGCATAAACGCGATCCGCGCGCAGAAACGCGAGCACAACGCGTTTCCGCGCGTGGGAGGCGTTTATGCGTGACCGGGACCCGCCGGGGGCCGGAGCGCCCGGATGTCGTAGCCGCCTCGGGTGCCGGAGCCCGTGTCGCGCGGCATCCGCCCCACCCCACGCATAAACGCGATCCGCGCGCAGAAACGCGAGCACAACGCGTTTTCACGCGTGGCAAGCGTTTATGCGTGACCGGGCACCCGTCGCGCCCGCGCGCCGGCCGTCCGCACGGACTGGCCGCCGCGGCGACCGGAGCCACCCCCTTGTACGCCACGTATATCGGCGCGCGCCCGCGCGCTGACAAGAATGGGCGAGGAACCCCGCCCCGATCCAGGAGGATTCATGACTGATTCGCGCGAGAGCGAGCTGCTGGCATCCGTGCCCACCGGTCTGTTGATCAACGGCGAGTGGCGTGCGGCCGAGGGCGGCAAGACCGTCGCGGTGAACGACCCCGCCACCGGGAACGTCATCCGCGAGATCGCCGATGCCAGCATCGACGACGGGGTGGCGGCGATGGATGCCGCGGCCGACGCGTTTCCGTCGTGGGCGGCGACCCCGGCTCGTGAGCGTGCCGAGATCCTGCGCCGCGCCTTCGACCTGCTGCAGGAGCGCAAAGAAGACGTCGCGCTGCTGATGACGCTCGAGATGGGCAAGCCTCTCGCCGAGGCGCGCGGCGAGGTCGGCTACGGAGGAGAGTTCCTGCGCTGGTTCAGCGAGGTCACGGCCCACACCCAGGGCCGCTATGGCGCGAACCCCGAGGGCACGGGTCGAATGATCGTGACGCAGCACCCTGTGGGGCCCTGCTACCTGATCACCCCGTGGAACTTCCCGCTCGCGATGGCCACCCGAAAGATCGCGCCCGCGCTGGCCGCCGGCTGCACGGTCGTCATCAAGCCCGCGACGCTCACCCCGCTCACGACGCTGTTCTTCGCGCAGATCCTGCAGGACGCCGGCGTCCCCGCGGGGGTCGTCAACGTCGTCACGACGACGAACACCGGCCCGGTGTCGGAGCGCATCATCTCCGACCCGCGTCTGCGCAAGCTCTCGTTCACCGGCTCCACCCCCGTCGGCGTGAAGCTGCTGCAGCAGGCCGCGCCCGGCGTCCTGCGCACCTCGATGGAACTCGGCGGCAACGCGCCCTTCGTCGTGTTCGACGACGCCGACCTCGACAAGGCGGTCGAGGGGGCGATGCTCGCGAAGTTCCGCAACATCGGCCAGGCGTGCACCGCCGCCAACCGCTTCATGGTGCAGCGCTCGATTGTCGAGGAGTTCACCCGCCGCGTCACCGAGCGCGTGCAGAGCATGAAGATTGGCCGCGGCACCGAGGAGGGCGTGCAGATCGGACCCCTCATCGACGACCGGGCGGTCGACAAGGCCAAGACCCTCGTGGGGGATGCCGTCGAGCGCGGCGCGACCGTCACCGTCGGCGGCTCGCCGGTCGACGGACCGGGCACGTTCTTCGAGCCGACCGTCGTGGCCGACGTGCAGCCGGGCAGCGACATCCTGCGTGAGGAGATCTTCGGACCGGTGCTCGCGATCGTCCCCTTCGACGACGAGGACGACGCGGTGCGCATCGCCAACGACACCGAATACGGCCTCGTCTCGTACGTCTTCACCGAGTCGCTCGCGCGCGGCCAGCGCATGATCGACAAGCTCGAGACGGGCATGATGGGCCTCAACGTCGGCGTGGTCTCGAACGCGGGCGCCCCCTTCGGCGGCTGGAAGCAGTCGGGTCTCGGCCGCGAGGGCGGCGACGAGGGCATCCACGAGTACCTGCAGACGAAGTACACGCTGACGGCGAACCCCTACGCCTGACGACACCGGATGCCACGACCCCGGCGCCCCGCGAGGGCCGGGGTCGTGGCATCCGCCGTTGCCGCGTACGTGCGCGAGCGGTCTCAGCCGTTCGCGTGGCGGTCCAGAAAGGCGAACACCTCGGCGTCGTCGACCCCGGGGAACATGCCGCGCGGCAGCGGCGAGAACATGTACTGGTGCACCCGGGCGCTCGGCCACGCCTTACCCGACCAACGCTGCGCGGCCTCGGTGTCGGGTCGGCGGCAGCACGACTCGTCGGGGCAGTGCGAGACGCCGCGGGTGGGGGTCTCGCGGCCACGGAACCACCGGGCGTCATCGAACGGCACGCCCACGGTGATCGAGAAGTCCCCGCTCGAGGTGCTGCCCGTCTGGGTCGAGCACCAGTAGGTTCCGGCCGGGGTGTCGGTGTACTGGTAGTGCTCGGTGGTGCGGTTGTGCTCGTCGAAGGCCGACCGCGCCGAGAACTTCTTGCAGACGACCTGGCCCTCCACCGCCCCGGTGACATCGGTCGGCAGCGGCAGTCCGTCGTTCTCGTACACGCGCGAGATCGCTCCGTCACCGTCCACGCGCATGAAGTGCAGGCGGATGCCGAGGTGCACGGTCATCAGGTTCGTCATGCGCATGGCCGCGGCCTCGTGCGTGACGCCGAACGCGTCGCGGAAGTCCTCGACGGCGAGGTTCCGGTCCTTCTTCGCCTGCGTGAGGAAGGCGACCGCGCTCGTCTCGGGCATGAGGCAGCACGCGGCGTAGTAGTTGATCTCGAGGCGCTGCTGCAGGAAGTCGGCGTAGTCGGTGGGCGGGCGGTGCCCGAGCAGACGGTGCGCCATGGCCTGCAGGGCCATCGAGCGCAGCCCGTGACCCCCGGGGATCGACGCGGGCGGAAGGTAGATGCGTCCGTTCTCGAGGTCGGTGACCGAGCGGGCCGAGTGCGGCAGGTCGCTGACGTAGAGGAGCTCGAAGCCCAGCTGTTCGGCCATGATGCTCACCGTGCGGTGGGTGAGAGCGCCGGTCGAGTGACCCGCGGCTCGGAGCTGCTTCTCGGCGAGACGCTCGATCTCGGGCAGATGGTTCGACATCTCGCGCATGCGCAGGCGTAGCTCGGTATTGGCGCGGCGGGCTTCTTCGGGACTCGCGATCGTCTCGCGCTCGCGCCGCTGCAGTTCGCGGTGCAGGCCCAGCACGGCCTCGATCGTGTCGTCGCTCGTTCCCTTAGTCACTTTGACGGGGGGAATGCCGAGCTGCCGGAAGAACGGACTCGTCTGTGCCCGCTCGAGCTCGATCTCGAGAGCGGCCCGGCGGTTCGGGGGTTCGCGCGAGAGCAGTTCGGTGACCTCGGTCTCGGTGGCCCGGGCGATCTCCTGCAGGAGCGAGAGCTTGGGTTCGCGCTTGCCGTTCTCGATGAGGCTCAGTTGGCTGCCGGCGACCCCGACCATCGCACCGAGCTCGTCGAGCGTGTAGCCCCGGGCGAGGCGGTGGTGCCGGATGCGGTGCCCCAGGGTGGTGAGTTCGAACGTCGACGCCATTCCTTGACCATATCGAAAAATCCACGATTCTTAACGAGGAAATTCTTGAAAAGAACCCGCTGAGGCGCGCAGCATGGGGGAAGACCACCGATTTCGCTCTCAACCGAGGAGAACGACATGGCACTCGCCGACATCTTCCACTCCACCCCGCGCACCGCTGCGCGCAACGCCCGCACCGATGGAGCACGACGCTCCGGCCACGGAGACCGCCCCGCCGTCGAGGGCCCCGGGCTCGCCGCGCTCGTCGCCTGGGTCGACCAGGTCGCCGCCCTCACCCAGCCCGACCGCATCCACTGGGTCGACGGCTCGGCCGCCGAGAACGACGCTCTCCTTCGCGAGATGGTCGACGAGGGCAAGCTCATCAAGCTCAACCCCGAGTGGCGCCCCGGCTCGTACCTGGCGCGTTCCCACCCCGGCGACGTCGCGCGTCTCGAGTCGCGCACCTACATCGCGTCGAACCGCGAAGAAGACGCGGGCCCCACGAACAACTGGATCGACCCCGCCGAGATCCGCGCGACGCTCGACGGCGTCTTCGAGGGCTCGATGCGGGGCCGCACCCTGTACGTCGTCCCCTTCTCGATGGGCGCCGTCGGCGGGCCGCTCAGCCACATCGGTGTGCAGATCACCGACAGCGCCTACGCCGTCGCCTCCATCGGCGTCATGACCCGTGTCGGCACCTCGGTCCTGCAGCAGATCGCGAACGGCGCCCCCTGGGTCAAGACGGTGCACTCGGTCGGTGCGCCCCTCGCCCCCGGCCAGGACGACGTCGCCTGGCCCTGCAACGATGAGAAGTACATCGTGCACTTCCCCGACACCCTCGAGGTCTGGTCGTACGGCTCGGGATACGGCGGCAACGCGATCCTCGCGAAGAAGTGCTTCGCACTGCGCATCGCCTCGGTCATCGGCCGCGACGAGGGCTGGCTGGCCGAGCACATGCTGCTCATCCGCGTCATCGACCCGAAGGGCAAGGCGTACCACGTGGCCGCCGCGTTCCCCTCGGCGTGCGGCAAGACCAACCTCGCGATGCTGCGCCCGACGATCCCCGGCTGGCGCGTCGAGACCCTCGGCGACGACATCACCTGGATCCGCCCCGGCGAGGATGGACGCCTGTGGGCCATCAACCCCGAGGCCGGTTTCTTCGGCGTCGCACCCGGCACCGGCGAGTCCACCAACGTCACCGCGATCGAGACGCTGTGGGGCAACACGATCTTCACGAACGTCGCGCTCCGCCCCGACGGCGACGTCTGGTGGGAGGGCCTGACCGACGAGGCGCCCCCGCACCTCATCGACTGGGAGGGCAAGCCCTGGACCCCCGCGTCGGGCCGGCCCGCCGCGCACCCGAACTCGCGCTTCACCGTGGGCGCCGCGCAGTGCCCCCAGATCGCCGAGGACTGGGAGGCACCCGAGGGTGTGCCGCTCGACGCCATCCTCTTCGGCGGTCGCCGCGCCACCAACGTGCCGCTCGTGGTCGAGGCCACCGACTGGTCGCACGGCGTGTTCATCGGCTCGACCGTGTCGAGCGAGAAGACGGCGGCGCAAGAGGGCACGGTCGGCGAACTGCGCCGCGACCCGTTCGCCATGCTCCCGTTCTGCGGGTACAACATGGGCGATTACTTCGGCCACTGGCTCGCCGTGGGGCAGAAGCTCCGCTTCGACCGCGCGCCCCGGATCTTCCAGGTGAACTGGTTCCGCAAGGGCGACGACGGCCGCTTCCTGTGGCCCGGTTTCGGCGACAACGCCCGCGTCATCGACTGGATCATCCGCCGTGTCGACGGACAGGTGGATGCCGTGGACAGCCCGATCGGTCGTCTGCCCAAGATCGAGGACCTCGAGCTGTCGGGCCTGGACCTCCCCGCCGCCGACCTGGAGGAGCTGTTCTCGATCGACCGCACCTCGTGGCTCGCCGAAGCCGAGCTGACCGAACGGTTCTACGACACCTTCGGATCGCACCTGCCGGCCGCCCTGCGCGCGGAACTCGCCGCGCTCCGTTACCGCCTGCAGCGGTCCTGAGACCGGCTCGCCCGCGCCCGCCTCGTGCGGACGGGTGAGCCCTCGAATCGACGCCCCTCCCGTTCTTGGCGCGCGGGAGGGGCGTCGGTGCGCGTGCGCTCAGGAGCCGCTCGGCGACTGCTCCTTCTCGCCGGGACTGTTCGGCGTCCAGCCGTACCAGCCGGTGTCCGTCGCGATCACCGACCACGCCCCGCACGCGAACACGCGCCCCTTCGCGTAGACGTCGGGCGCGTCGTCGAGGTGCACGGTCGGGGCGGACTGCCGCTCCACCTCGACGCAGGTCTTCGGGTCGAGCGCGGAGCCGCTCCGGGTCATCGCCGTGGCGACCTCGCCGTCGCGCTTGGTCTTCAGGACGATCGCGGTCGCGTCGGCGGGCAGCCAGGGCACGGGGGTGGCGGCCCGCGCGGCGACGTCGGCCGCGTCGGTGTACTCCGCCGTGACCTCCTGCGAGAGGGCCTGCTGGATGCCGGTGCACCCGGCCAACGAGAGGGAGAGGGCTCCGCCCGCGGCGACGGCGAGGGCGAGCAGGAGCGGTGAGGTGCGGTGCGATGTCATGGGTCGATCGTGACCGAGCGGGGGTCTCGGGGTCGTCGTCCCCGGGGATGATCCGCCATCCCTCGCGAGACGTATCCCCGCGGCAGCCGGCGCCGCGTCATCCTCGAGATGTACGACGGGGCGACGTGAGGCCGATGACGCCGGCCGGCGTGGTTCGTAGCGTCGGAGGCATGCAGCAGCTTCCCTCCGACCCCGCGCCGATGGCCGCGCGGGTCCAGAACCTCACCAAGACCTTCGGGGCCGGCGAATCGCGTGTCCACGCGTTGGACGACGTCACCATCGGGCTCCGACGGGGCGAGTTCACCGCGATCATGGGCCCGTCCGGTTCGGGCAAGTCCACCCTCATGCACGTGATGGCGGGACTGGATGCCGCGACCTCGGGTCGCGTGTTCATCGGCGACACCGAGATCACCGGACTCAGCGACCTCGAGTTGACCGTGCTTCGTCGCTCGCGCGTCGGGTTCGTCTTCCAGTCGTTCAATCTCGTCCCGACCCTCGACGTGCTCGGCAACATCACGCTGCCGTTCGAGTTGGCCGGCCGGTCGCCCTCGCCCGAGGCTCGACGGCGCATCGACGCCCTCGTCGAGTCGATGGGGCTCGGCGGACGCCTGCGTCACCGCCCGCACGAACTCTCCGGGGGCCAGCAGCAGCGCGTCGCGATCGCCCGGGCGTTGGCGACCCGACCCGATCTGATCTTCGCCGACGAGCCCACCGGCAACCTCGACTCCCGCACCGGCCGCGAGGTGCTCGGGCTGCTGGCCACGGCGAGCCGGGAGCACGGGCAGTCGATCGCGATGGTGACGCATGATCCCGTCGCCGCCTCGCACGCCGACCGGGTGATCTTCCTCGGTGACGGCCGCGTCGTGGCCGACACCCCGCGCCAGAGCGCGGAGGCGATCTCGGCCTACATGCTCTCGTCCGAGGTCGGGGCGTGAGCGCCGTCGCCGAACGCCCGGTCGGGGTGTCGCGCCGCCCCCGCCGCCTGCCGCGCGGGGAACGCGGCCTCGGGGCATCGGTGCTCGTGGCCGCGATCTCGAGCGGCTTCGGCACGCTGCTGATCGCCGCGACGGGATTCATCGGCGCGTGGCTGCTGGCCGCGCCCTACCTGGCGGGCCGCGAGAGCGTCGTCGCGGTCGTGGCGATCCTCAGCGCGCTGCTGGTGGGTGTGGCGATGTTCGTCGCGGCGATCGTGACCACCAACACCTTCGCGACCATCGTCGCGGGGCGGACGCGGCAGATCGCTCTGATGCGCCTGATCGGGGCCTCCGCCCGATCGGAGCGGGCGCGCGTCGCTCGTCAGGGGCTCGTCGTAGGAGCCGTCGGCGCCGCCATCGGGCTGGTCGGCGGTACCGCGGCCGCGGCCGTGCTGCTGCCGGTCGCGCGTACCGTGTGGGGGATCGACGTGGACTACGCGCTCGTCCAGCCGACGCTGGCCGCTCCCGCGGTGATCGTGACGCTCACGACGTGGGCCGCGGCCTGGGCGGGCTCGCGACGGGTTCTCGAGGTGACCCCCCTGCAGGCGATCTCCGGGGCGACCGAACGCAATCGGAGCGAGGCCGTCGGCGGTCGCGGTCGTCGCATCGCCGCCGGCATCCTCTTTCTCGGCGGCTCCCTGGTGCTCGCGGCGGGGATCGGCCTGGGCCTGCTGTCCCCCCTCGGCGTGGTGGTGGCGTTCGTGGGCGGCATCTTCTCTTTCACGGGGCTGAGCCTCGGCGCGACGGTGATCATGCCGCCCCTCCTGCGGGTGACCGGGCGGTTGTTCGGGCGTTCCGCCGAGGCGCGATTGGCGGCCGAGAACGCCTTGCGCTACCCGGAGCGGTCGAGCCGCATGGCGATCGGGGTCGTGATGGGCGTCACCCTCGTGACGATGTTCGCGGTCGCCTCGCAGTCGGCCCGCCAGGTGCTCATCACCTCGGGCGGCGGCGAACCGCCGGAGGAACTGCTGTCGCTGATGGACACCTTCGCCGCGATCATGATGTCGCTCGTGGCGGTGTCGGCCGTGATCGCTGCGGTCGGCCTGGTGAACCTGCTCACCCTCGGGGTGATCCAACGGCGCCGGGAACTCGGCCTGTTGCGCACCCTGGGCTTCGCCGCTCCGCAGATCCGCAGGATGGTCCTGATCGAGGCGGCGCACCTCACCGTGACCTCGGTCGCGCTCGGTCTCGTGCTCGGCGTGGTCTACGGCTGGGCCGGGGCGCAGTCGCTGCTCGGCTCGATCGGCGTGCCGCCGCTGTTCTCGTCGCCCACCCTCGTGCTGCCGAGCATCCCCTGGGCGACCGTTGCGATCGTGGCACTGGCCACGGCGCTGCTCACCGCCGTCGCCGCCGTCACGCCCACGCGCCTGGCCACCGCGGTGTCGCCCATCGACGCTCTCGCGGGCGAGTGATCGGTGTGCTCCGTGGGCACGCGCCGTCGTTCAGACCAGCAGCTGATGCTTCGCGAGGTCGCGATACAGCGGAGTGGATGCCACCAGCTCGCTGTGCGTGCCCTGGCCCACCACCCGGCCGTCCTCGAGGACGACGATCAGGTCGCTGTCCACGACGGTCGACAGGCGGTGCGCGATGACGAGCAACGTGCGGTCGGTCGCCACGGCGTCGATCGCCTCGCGCATGCGCTGCTCGTTGACGCCGTCGAGCGACGAGGTCGACTCATCGAGCAGGAGCACCGGGGGAGCGGCCAGCAGGGCGCGCGCGATGGCGAGGCGCTGGCGCTCGCCGCCCGAGAGCATCACGCCGTCCTCGCCCACGGGGGCATGGATGCCGAGGGCATCGCGCTCGATCACGTCGCCGAGGTTCACCGCGCGAAGGACTCGTTCGCAGTCGGCATCGGTCGCGTCCGGCGAGGCGAGGCGGAGGTTGTCGGCGATCGTGCCGGCGAGGGTCGGGGCGTCCTGCTCGACGTACCCGAAGCGGGCGCGCAGATCGGTGCGGGCGAGATCGCGGGCGTCGGTTCCGTCGACGAGGATCGCGCCGCTCGTCGGGTCGTAGAAGCGCTCGACGAGGGACAGGATCGTGCTCTTGCCCGCACCCGAGGGGCCGACGAGCGCCACGCGCGCTCCGCGCGGGACGGTGAACGACACCCCCCGCAGCACTTCGTGGTCGCTCTCCGGCTCCGCTCCGCTCGCATCCAGGTGCACTTCGGCGAGCACGGAGCGCGCTTCTCTCGTTGCGGTCTCGCGCGCCTTCACGACGTGATCGGGGTAGCGGAAGCGCACGTCGCGGAACTCGATGGCCGCGGCATCCGTCACCGGGGCCACCGTCGAGGGGCGGTCGTCGTCGTCTTCGAGGGGGAGGTCGAGCACCTCCTGAATGCGACCGAGCGCGCCGAGCGCTTGGTTGACCGAGGTGATGGCCCCGATCGCCGAGGCGAGCGGCTGCACGAGCAGGAACAGGAAGA
Organism: Microbacterium sp. 1154; assembly: GCF_031455375.1. NCBI lineage: Bacteria > Bacillati > Actinomycetota > Actinomycetes > Micrococcales > Microbacteriaceae > Microbacterium > Microbacterium sp. 1154. Next base: position 1,363,271 of record NZ_JAVDSN010000001.1, read on the forward strand.
TCACGAAGGTGACGAGGGACGCGACGTCGATGGCCCCGGATGCCACGCGGTACCCGCCGACGCCGAGCACGACCAGCAGCGACACCTGCAGGGCGACGAAGGCGATCGGGACGATCAGTGCCGAGACGCGGGCGATGCGCACGCCGGCGGCGTACGCCGCGGTGGCGTTCTCGGTGACGGCGGCGATCTCGCGGTCGGTAGCACCCGAGGCGCGGATGGTGCGGATCGAGCCCACCGCGCGCTCGACACCCGACGACAGCTCGCCTACCTTGGCCTGCTGAACGGCGGATGCCGCGCGGATGCGTGTGCTCAGCAGCACGACCACCGCGAGCGAGATGCCCACGACCGCCACGATGAGCACGAGCAGCAGCGGGTCGATGAAGGCCATCGCGATGACCGCGCCGACGAGGATGAGCGCGTTGCCCACGGCATCCGCGAACCCCTGCGTGAGGACGGCGTACAGCAGGGTCGTGTCGGTGCCCACGCGCGAGACCAGGTCGCCGGTCCGTCGGGCGTCGAACTCGCTGATGGGCAGGCGCAGGATGCGCCCGATCAGGCGCCGGCGGCTCGAGAACACGACCGCGGCGCCGGTGCGCTGCAGCAGGTAGTGCTGGAAACCGGAGATGACCGACGACAGCACGACGAACGCGACCAGCAGCCAGACCAGGGACCCGAGGGGGACGGCGTCCTGCACGCGCGAGATGACCTGGCCCACGAGCAACGGCTGCGCGAGGGTGGCGGCGGCGCCGAGGACGCTCAGCACCCCGACGACGACGAGCGTGCGCTTGTGCTCGAGAAGGAAGGGCAGCAGCTGACGGAACGACGCGCGCGGGCCCTCGGGCACACGGCGGCCGCGCCGACCGCGCGCGGGAGCGGGAACGGACATGCTCACCTCGGGAAGAAAATGGGGTGCTTCGACCGTACCCCGCGCCGGCGACCCCGCCTGTCGCGTTCCTCGCCGGTGAACAGAACACCGGATGCCACGAGGCACAGGCCCCGTGGCATCCGGTGTGTCGACGTTGGACGCGTTACGGCGCGATCGCTCCGGCGGCGATGTTGTCGTCGTAGTCGACGTCCTTCGTCTCGGGCGAGAGCACGAGCGCGACCAGGGTCAGCACGCCCATAGCCGAGAGGTACAGGCCCACCAACCACGGGTTGCCGTTGCCGGCCGCCCACAGCGCGACCGCGACGATCGGCGCGAGGGCCGCGCCGAGGATCGACGAGACGTTGTACGAGATCGCCGAGCCGGTGTAGCGGGTGTTGGTCGGGAACAGCTCCGGCAGGACCGCGCCCATCGGGCCGAACGTCGCACCCATGAGCAGGAACCCGAAGACGAGGAACGCCTGCACGAGGGCGCCCGTGAACTTCGCATCGGCGGCGGGCAGGAGGAACACCGAGAACAGCAGACCGAAGACGATGATGCCGATCGTCACGCCGATCAGCAGTCGCTTGCGACCGATCGCGTCGGCCACCGGGCCGGAGAGCATCGTGAAGACGCCGAAGAACACGACACCGATGATCTGCATGATGACGAAGTCGGTGTAGCCGAAGCCGAGGCCGGGAACGTAGGTGGCGGCGTTGAATGCGGTGCCGGCCTTCTCGGCCGCGGCGGCCGCGCCCTCGGCGGTGGGCTTGGTGCCGTACGACAGGGTGAAGCTCGTCATCAGGTAGAAGAGCACGTAGGTGGCCAGCATGATGAACGTGCCGAGGATCAGCTGCTTCCAATTGCGGCGGATGACCTCGCCGAGCGGGAACTTGCGGATCGCGCCGCTCTTCTCGGCCTTGGCGAACGACTCGCTCTCGACGAGCTTGAGGCGCACGTAGAGGCCCACGATGACCATCACCGCCGAGAACAGGAACGGCACGCGCCAGCCCCAGGTGAGGAACTCCACCGACCGCTGCGCCGTGCCGTCGGGGTGCGGCAGCGCGAAGTTGATGACGAGGAACACCGTGTTGGCGATGATGAAGCCGATCGGGGCGCCCAGCTGGGGGAACGTGCCGAACAGCGCGCGCTTGCCCTTGGGGGCGTTCTCGGTCGCGACCAGGGCCGCGCCCGACCACTCGCCACCCAGAGCGAATCCCTGCGCGAGACGCATGACCAGCAGCAGCACGGCCGCCCAGACGCCGATCTCGTTGAAGGTGGGCAGGCAGCCGATCAGGAAGGTGGCGACACCCATCGTGAGCAGAGAGGCCACGAGGGTCGCCTTGCGGCCGAAGCGGTCACCGAAGTGGCCGAAGACGATCGCGCCGAGGGGGCGCGCGACCATGGCGGCGCCGAAGACGCTGAACGACAGCAGCAGCGAGGTGGTCTCGTTGCCGGTCGGGAAGAAGAGGATCGGGAAGACGAGGACCGCGGCCGTGGCGTACGCGTAGAAGTCGTAGAACTCGATCGTGGTGCCGATGAGGCTCGCGGTGATGACGCGCGAACGGGGGTTCGCGGGCGCTGCGGCCGATCGGGTGGAGGGAGAAGAGGTGGTCATGACTGCCTGACGAGAAGGTCGATCAATCGCGTCCGGGATGGGGCGCAGCGGTGGCGCGCCGCGATCACGGGGGTGGGTGTGAGCGGGTGCGCGAAGGAGCACCGGGAACGTCCCCGAGTGAGGGGCGTCTAGACCCTCCAGTCTATGCGCGCGCTGAGCGGCCGCCGGACGGCGCTGGCTCTGCCGTCAGTGCCAGACGACCGCGAGACCGGCGTTGAGCAGAGCCAGGATGCCGATGGGCCAGAAGATCGCGGCGGGAAGGGTGCCCGTGCGCTTCTGACGGGCCGAGCCGATGCCCAACAGCGCGCCGATGACGATCAGCACGACGAGCTTGATGCCGATCTTGGCGTAGTTGAGGTCATGGTCGAGGCCCCACGGCGCCGACAGGGCCAGACCGGTGACCAGCGAGATGACGAGCGCGTAGCTCATCAACGGCGTCACGCGAACGCGGCGGGCCGCGGCCTCGACGACCCAGGCGCCGAACAGGATGGCGAACCCGACGAGGTGGACGAGGACGACGACGCTGCGCAGGATCTCCATACCGGTCAGGGTAGGCAGGCCCGGGGGCGCACGCCAGGAAGGCGGGCCTCACCCGGAGCCGGGTCGATCAGTGCCCTCGTCAGAACGACGACGGGCCCGGCGACCATGACGATCACCGGGCCCGCGGGCGACGGGGGTTCAGCCGCGCAGGTCGCGCAGCACCAGGGCCGTGCGGATGGCGGCATCGGCCGCCTCTTCGCCCTTGTCTTCCTTCGAGCCCTCGAGGCCGGCCCGATCCAGACCCTGCTGCTCGTCGTCGAGGGTGAGGACGCCGAACCCCACGGGCTTGCCCGCGTCGAGGGCGACGCGCGTGAGGCCGTCGGTCGCCGCCGACGAGACGAACTCGAAGTGCGGCGTCCCGCCCCGGATGATCACGCCCAGGGCGACCACGGCATCCGCCCCGCCCTCGAAGGCCGCACGGGCGGCCACGGGCAGCTCGAACGAGCCGGGGACCCGCACGACGCGGTACGTCGCGCCGGTGGCGTCGAGCACGCGCTTCGCTCCCGCGATGAGGCCGTCGGTGATGACGTCGTGCCAGGTGCCGGCGATGACGACGACGTTCAGACCCGACGCGTCGACGCCGCCGGTCTCGGGTGCTCCACTACCGGCCATCAGGCGCTCTCTTCCTTCATGTGCGCGAGGGCGTCGCGCAGGTCGTCCTCGGCGATGATGTGGCCCATGCGGTCGCGCTTCGTCTCGAGGTACTGGTGGTTGTTGGGCCCCACGCCCACGAGCAGGGGAACCTGCTCGATGACGTCGAGACCGAAGCCGCGCAGCTGCGCGACCTTGTCGGTGTTGTTGGTGAGCAGGCGCACCTTCTCGACCCCGAGGTCGGCCAGGATGCCGGCGGCCGCGGCGTAGTCGCGCGCATCGGCGGGCAGGCCGAGGGCGAGGTTGGCGTCGACGGTGTCGAGGCCGCGCTCCTGCAGGTTGTACGCGCGCAGCTTGTTGATCAGGCCGATGCCGCGACCCTCGTGACCGCGCATGTAGATCACGATGCCGCCGTCGCGGTCGATCGTGTCGAGCGCCGCGTCGAGCTGGGGGCCGCACTCGCACTTGAGCGAACCGAACGCCTCGCCGGTCAGGCACTCCGAGTGCACGCGCACGAGCGGCGCCTTCTCGGTGAGGTCGCCCGAGACCACGGCGAGGTGGTCGGTACCGGTGACGCGATCCTTGTAGGCGAGGAAGCGGAACGTTCCGTGCGAGGTCGGCACGTTCGACTCGGCCCGCAGGCTCACGCGGCGGCGCGCGGGGGCGGTGGTCGGCAGTGGGTCGGTCTCGTTCAGATAGCCGATGAGCTGCTCGATGGTGATGACCGGGATGCCGTCGCGCTCGCCCAGTTCGAACAGGCCGGGCAGCCGCATCATGCTGCCGTCTTCCGCGACGACCTCGGCGATCGCGCCGACGGGCTCGAGGCCCGCGAGGCGCATCAGGTCGACCGCGGCCTCGGTGTGACCGGCGCGTTCGCGGACGCCTCCGTCGACGGCCCGCAGCGGAAGGACGTGACCGGGGCGGATGACGCTGGTGGGGACCGAGTCGGGATCGGCCAGCACGTTCAGCGTGCGCGCGCGGTCGGCGGCGCTGATGCCGGTGGTCACACCGGTGGCGGCGTCGACGCTCACCGTGTACGCGGTGCCGCGGGCGTCCTCGTTCACCGCGACCATCGGCGGCAGGTCGAGGCGGTCGGCCCACTCGGCGGGCATCGGCGCGCACACGTAGCCGCTCGACCACCGGACGGTCCAGGCGAGGGCCTCGGGGGTCGCGAGCTGCGCCGAGAGGATGACGTCCCCCTCGTTCTCGCGGTTCTCGTCATCGGCGACCAGGATCGGGCGACCCTGGCGAAGGGCCTCCAGGGCCTCGGGGATGGGGGACAGGCTCATGCGGAGCCCCTCTCGGTCGTTGCGGCGGTGGCCGCGGGGTTCTCGGTTGTACGGAAGGCGAGCATGCGCTGGACGTGGCGCGCGAGGATGTCGGTCTCGAGGTTGACGGGGGTGCCGGCCTCGGCACGGCCGAGCGTCGTCGCCTCGAGGGTCTCGGGGATGAGCGACACCTCGAGCCAGGGTTCGACCTCGTCGGCGTCGCTGACGGCGCTCACGGTCAGCGAGACGCCGTCGATCGCGATGGACCCCTTGTCGACGACGAGAGGCGCGAGATGAGCCGGGATGCCGACCCGCACGACGCTCCACTGGGCGCCGGGCCGCACCTCGCGGACCACGCCGGTACCGTCGATGTGCCCCTGCACGATGTGGCCGCCCAGGCGGCCGTGGGCGGCGGTGGCCCGCTCGAGGTTGACGGGCAGGCCCGGAGCGACACCGGCCAGAGTCGACATGTCGAGGGTCTGCCTCATGACGTCGGCGGTGAACCAATCCTCGCCCTGATCGACGACCGTGAGACACACGCCGCTGACCGAGATCGAGTCGCCGTGGCCGGCGTCCGATACCGACAGGGGGGCGCGCAAGGTCAGCCGCACGCCGTCGCCCGAGGGCTCCACGGCGGTGACGGCACCGATCTCTTCGACGATTCCGGTGAACATCAGGCCACTCCTTCGTTCTCGCCCGCGGTCGCGGACACAGTCTCGGGGCTTCGGGGCCCGGGTACGGCCGGGCGGGCGACGATCAGGAGGTCGTCGCCGAGGGAGGTGACGGATGCCACCGACATGCGCTTGGCGGCATCGATGCTCGGCACGCCCACGTCGCCGAGCGCGAGGCGCGAACCCCCGAGCAGCACGGGCGCGATGTAGACGAGCAGTTCGTCGGCGAGGCCCTCGCGCACGAATGCGCTCGCGAGGGTCGGGCCGCCCTCGACGAAGACGCGCTGCACGCCCTGCTCGGCGAGGTCTCCGAGCACCGCGTGCAGGTCGTGCGTCGAATAGAACAGGGGGTCGCGCGGGTGACGGCGCACGGCGGCATCCGAAGCGGTCTCGCTCTCTCCGATGATCACCGGCACGGGCTGACCCTCGAGCAGCGAACCGTCGTCGGCCCGCGCCGTCAGGGCGGGGTCGTCCGAGCGTACGGTGCCGGTGCCGGCCACGATGGCGTCCGTCTGCGCACGGCGCGCGTGCACGTCGCGGCGGGCACTGGGACCGGTGATCCACTGACTCGTGCCGTCGTCGGCGGCGGCTCGGCCGTCGAGGCTCTGCGCCCACTTGACCGTCACGTGCGGACGCCCGGTGCGCTGCAGGGCGGTCCAGTCTTGGACGAGCTCTTCGGCGGCATCGGCCTCGGGCCCCTGTTCGACGTCGACGCCCGCCGCACGCAGGCGGTCCGCGCCGCCCGCGGCGGTGTCGGTGGGATCGTCCAGGGCGTAAACGACCCGAGCGATACCGGCTTCGATGAGCGCGAGAGCACACGGCCCGGTGCGACCGGTGTGATTGCAGGGCTCGAGGGTCACGACGGCGGTGGCGCCGCGCGCGGCATCCGGAGACAGCTGCGACAGAGCGACGACCTCGGCGTGCGCGGTCCCGGCGCCCCGGTGGTAGCCCTCGGCGAGGATGTCACCGGCGGGGGAGAGGATGACGGCACCCACCTGGGGGTTCAGCCCGCGCGGGCCGCGCCGGGCGAGCTCCAGCGCTCGCCGCATGGCGTCGATCTCGACGGCGGATGCCATTTCCTTGTCCTTCCCGCGGAATCGGGGCAGGGCTAGCGGGAAGGCGCGTCGCGCCATCCGTGCTGCCTCCTATCCGGACTAGCGACGGATACCCGTCGCATCACCGTCGGTCCCGGAATTTCACCGGATCGGCCCCACCGCGTGATGCGGAGGGGTTCGCGGACTGTCACCGCCGGTTCGGATTCTCACCGACCCCGGAGCACGTTGTTGCACTTCTGATCCTACTCAACGTGCCCCTCGCGGTTTCATTCCCGGTCATACGGGGACGTTTGGGCGACCTGCGTCGCGGGCGCCGTGCCTCACTTCAGCAGTCGCGACAGGCGTCGGTCGGCCAAGAGCTTGCCGCCGGTCTGACACGTGGGGCAGTACTCGAGAGAGTTGTCGGCGAAGAACACGCTGCGCACCTCGTCACCGCACACCGGGCACGCCTCACCCCGGCGGCCGTGAACGCGCATGCCACGGCGCTTGGCGTCCTTCAGCTCCGCGGGCGGCTTCCCCCGTGCCGCGGCGATCGCCTCCGCGAGAGTCGTGGTCATGGCCGCGAAGAGGTGATCCACCTCGTCGTCGGAGAGGTTGGCCGCCAGGGCGTACGGCGACATCTTGGCGGCGTGCAGGATCTCATCGGAATAGGCGTTGCCGACTCCCGCGATGATCGACTGATCGCGCAGCACGCCCTTGATCTGCGTACGGCGCCCGTGGAGGAGAGCGCCGAACTCGGCGCGACCGAAATCGTCGTCGAGCGGATCGGGGCCGAGCCGGGCGATGCCGGGTACCTCCGCAGGGTCGGTCACCGCGTAGACGGCCAGCGACTTCTTCGTGCCCGCCTCGGTGAGGTCGAAGCCCGATCCGTCGTCGAAGCCCACGCGCAGCGCGATCGGTGTCTTGCCGGGTTTGATCAGCGTCGTGGGAAGCGCGTCGAACCACCGCAGCCAGCCCGCCTTGGCGAGATGGAAGACGAGGTGGATGCCGCCGTCGGTCGCCACGTCGACGAACTTGCCGTGCCGCTCGACGGCCGTCACCTGGGCGCCGACCAGATCGGTCAGGGGCGGGTCGTACGTCTTGAGGGCGTTGATGGCCGACACGGTGGCTTTGTCGACGCGAAGCCCCGCGAGTCGCCCCCGCAGGAACTCGACGAGTCCTTCGACCTCTGGCATCTCCGGCATGGGCCCATGGTGCCACCGACCCCCGACATCCGGTCGGGCCTTGCGGCCGGCCTAGATCACGGGCCAGGGCTGCCGGTCGCGCCGGTCGGTGCGCAGCAGACCGCCCACCCACAGGTCCGACCGGCCGAGCGAATTGACGTGCGCCTGCCGCAGCAGGCCCTCGTAGCGGAAGCCGAGCGAGCGGGCGACGCGCGCCGACCCGAGGTTGCCGACGACGGCGCGCCACTCGATGCGGGCCAGTTCCGGACGCTCGGGGGAGAAGGCCCAGTCGACCACGGCTCGAGCCGCTTCGCTCGCGATGCCGCGCCCCCGCACGCTCGACGACACCCAATACCCGATCTCCGGGGCGCCGCTCGGCAGCTTGGCCAGGCCCACCATCCCGACGAGGCGTTGCGCGAGCCGGATCGCCCACGTCGCCTCCGACCCCTCGGCCCACCAGCCGTGCGCGAGCTCGACGAATGATTCCGCATCGGCGAGCAGATACGGTGACGGCACCGTCGTGAACCGCTGGATCGCGGCATCCTGGCACTCTTCGTGGATGACGGCGACGTCGCTCACGCGCGGCGCCGACAGCTCGAGGCGGGCGGTGCGAAGGATCTCCGGTTCCATGCGGCCACGCTACCGGCGGCGGCGGACGGGTCTCGCCCCACCTCGGTGTCGGAGAAACGCGTCGGAATCGGGTGCCATGAGCCCCGGCATCCGATTCCGGTGCGGTTATCCGATTCCGATGCGCCCGCCCCGGCGGCGCAGACGACGACGCCCGCACGAGCCGAGAGGTCGCGCGGGCGTCGGAGGGGATGGGTCAGCCGCGGCGGAGCAGGCCGATGCGGTCGTACACGTCGGTGAGGGTCTTCTCGGCGACGGATGCCGCCTTGCCGGCGTTCACCGCCAGCACGCGGTCGAGCTCGGCGGGGTCGTCGAGCAATTCGAGGGCGCGCGTGCGCACGGGCTCGAACTCGTTCACGACGACCTCGGCGAGGCCCTTCTTGAAGTCGCCGTACCCGCGACCGGCGTACTCGTCCTCGATCGAGGTGATGTTACGTCCGGTCAGGGCCGAATAGATCACCAGCAGGTTCGAGACGCCCGGCTTCTCGTCGCGGTCGAAGCGCACCGCGCCCTCGGAGTCGGTGACGGCGCGCATGATCTTCTTCGCACTGACCTTGGGGTCGTCGAGCAGCCACAGCACACCTGCGTCGGACTCGGCCGACTTCGACATCTTCGACGTGGGGTTCTGCAGGTCGTAGATGCGGGCGGTCTCGCGCTGGATCACGGGCTGGGGAACCGTGAAGGTCTCGCCGAAGCGCTGGTTGAAGCGTTCGGCGAGGTCACGCGTCAGCTCGATGTGCTGCTTCTGGTCGTCGCCAACCGGCACGACGTCGGTCTGGTACAGCAGGATGTCCGCGGCCATCAGCACCGGGTAGGTGAAGAGGCCGACGTTGGTGGCATCCGTGCCGTAGCGCGCCGACTTGTCCTTGAACTGCGTCATGCGCCCGGCCTCGCCGAAACCGGTGAGGGTGGACAGCACCCACTGCAGCTCGGCGTGCGCCGGCACGTGCGACTGCACGTACAGGGTCGAGCGCGAGGGCTCGATGCCGGCGGCGATGTACTGGGCGGCGGTGCGGCGGGTCTTCTCGCGGCGCTCGGCGGGGTCGCCGGGCTGCGTCAGGGCGTGCAGGTCGACGACCGAGAAGAAGGCGTCGTACTCGTCCTGGAGGTCGCGCCACTGCAGGAGAGCCCCGATGTAGTTGCCGATCTGAAGGCTGTCGGCGGAGGGCTGCATTCCGGAGTAGAGGCGCTGCTGGGTCACCCCTCGATCCTAGGCGTCGGGCGGCCGGGCGTTCACCGGAGTGACCCCTGCGCCGAGGTGAGACGGGGAGGGATGCCGTCGGACGCCCGCCTCGGCCGGCCTCAGGCCCCGAGCGTGTAGTCGACGATGACGGGGGCGTGGTCGCTCCAGCGCGTGTCGTAGGAGGGCGCACGCTCGACGGTGTACGACGTGACGCGCTCGGCCAGGGCGGGCGTGGCGACGTGGTAGTCGATGCGCCACCCGCTGTCGGTGTCGAAGGCTTTGCCGCGCATCGACCAGAACGTGTACGGCCCGTCGACCTCGCCGACGGTGCGGCGACCGACGTCGATCCAGCCCAGTCCCGTGCCCGTCGAACCGTCGACACCCTCGACCTGCTCGCCCTCGGGCCCGAAGAAGCGGTCGAAGTACGCGCGCTCGCGGGGGAGGAAGCCGGCGTTCTTGCGGTTGCCCCGCCAGTTCTTGATGTCGAGCTCGCGGTGGCCGACGTTGAGGTCGCCCACCACCAGCGCCAGCTCGCGCTCGGCCTTGAGCTCGACGAGGCGGCGTTCCATCGCATCGAGGAACAGCCACTTGGCATCCTGCTTGGGGGTGTCGACCTCGCCGCTGTGCACGTAGGCGCTGACGATCGTGACGGTCTCGCCGTCGATGTCGAAGTCGGTCTCGATCCATCGGCCGGAGGCGTCGAGCGGCTCGGGACCCAGGTGCGTGCGGGTCTCGACGCCCGGCAGGCGGCTGATGATCGCCACGCCCGCGCGGCCCTTCTGCAGGGCCTCGTCGTTGACGATCTGCCATCCGGGCAGCGCCTCGGCCAGCTGATCGGCGGTCGCGCGCACCTCTTGCAGGGCCACGATGTCGGCGCCCGAGGCGTCGAGCCATTCGGTCATGCCCTTGCGGACGGCGGCACGGATGCCATTGACGTTGACGGAGACGATGCGTACGGAACGAGCCACCCGTCGAGCCTAACGAAGGCCTCCGACATCGCGGTCGTCCCGCCCGACGCGCGCGTCCTCGCCCCCGGATCCGCCTCGCCGCGCGACCCGGTTCGATGCTCGGACGCCGGCAACCGAGCCGGGTCAGTCGGGGATCAGCGAGGTGCGCCGCGGGGCGGGGACGTCGGCCTCGGCGCGGGCGAGCGTCTTCTCGGCCGCGATCACGCGACGCTTCGCGCGCCACCGGAAGGGCCACCGCGCCATGGCGTGGGCCTTCTGCGCCTGGCGGAGCCCCACCTGCGCGGCGATCACCAGGGCGGCCTGCTCCATGGCACGACGGTCTTCGGGGGAGCGCAGAGGAACGTCACGGTCACCCGCGGCGACCGCGATCCAGGCGGCCGACACGAGGATGACGATCCCGATGAACCGGAACCACAGCAAGAACCCGATCAAGACCGTGAACGTCGAGAGCAACGGGTTCGACGGGGTGTAGACGAAGAGGAAGCCGGCGCCGATCTGCAGCACGACCATTCCGGCCGCGCCCACGACGGCCCCCGGCCACGTGCGGCGCCACGTGAGCGAGGTCCCGGTGAGGAAGCGGAACAGCGACGCAAGGGCCACCGTGTTCACCCCGAACGCCACGAGCAGCGAGACGACACGGGCCCCCGCCGACCACCCGAGCGTCTCGCGATCCCAACCGATGAGACCGAACACGAGGTCGACGGCTCCCGTGGTGATCGACCCCAGCAGTGCACCGATGAGCAACGAGATGCCGAACAGCACCGACGCCACGAAGTCGCGGGCCTTGAGCATCACGTAGTTGCGCGTGTCGAACGGCAGGCCGAAGGTGTCGCGCACGGCGCGCCGCGTGAAGGTGACGAAGCCGATCGTCGTCCAGACGACCACGACGACCGCCACCGCGCCGGTGATGGTCAACAGTCGGCCGCTCTCCTGCGTCGCGGCGTCGACCTGTTCGCGCGAGACCAGACCGGTGTCGCTGATGAGTCCGGGGATGTAGCTGTTGACGATGCGGATGAGGCCGTCGACGGCGGTCCTGCTGCCGCCGAGCCAGATCCCCACGCCGGCGAAGGCGAGGTACAGCGCCGAGAACACCGCGAACAGCCCCTGATAGCTCATGCCCGCGGCGAGCAGGAAGCCGTTGTGCTGCAGGAAGTGCCGCCACACGCGGATCGGGAACCACTGCGCGATCTTCGCCGCGCGGGCGATGGGCTGATCGAGGCGCTCGCGCACGGCCGTCTGCGCCGCCTCGAGCCGGTCGCGCAGCGACGCGTCGTCGTCGCGCACCGCGGGCAGCGGCCGCGGGTCGTGGCGGTTCTCGGTCACCGGGAAAGCCTAGATGACCGGATGCCGCCGCCTCGGCGTCGCGCCGGGCCGCCGGCATCCCGTGCTCCTCCCGCGCGTGAGGGGCCAGAACGTGTCGCCGAGCGAGCACCGCAGCGACACTTCTCGGCCCCTCAGGGGCAGCGTGCTCGCGCCGCGCGGGCGCGCCGGAACGCCGAACGGCGGGGCGCCGAAGCGCACCCGCCGTTCGAGAGGGGAGGGGTCAGCGACCGCCGCGGAGGACGGCCTGCTTGACCTCGGCGATGGCCTTGGTGACCTCGATGCCGCGGGGGCACGCCTCGGTGCAGTTGAAGGTGGTGCGGCAGCGCCACACGCCCTCTTTATCGTTGAGGATGTCGAGGCGCACATCGCCGGCGTCGTCGCGCGAGTCGAAGATGAAGCGGTGCGCGTTGACGATCGCGGCGGGGCCGAAGTACTGGCCGTCGGTCCAGAAGACGGGGCACGACGAGGTGCACGCGGCGCACAGGATGCACTTCGTGGTGTCGTCGAAGACCTCGCGGTCGACGATCGACTGCACGCGCTCCTTGCCGGCCTCGGGCTTGGAGTTCGAGATGAGGAAGGGCTGCACCTCGCGGTAGGAGGCGAAGAACGGCTCCATGTCGACGATGAGGTCCTTCTCGAGGGGCAGACCCTTGATCGCCTCGACGTAGATCGGCTGCGAGATGTCGAGATCCTTGATCAGCGTCTTGCAGGCCAGGCGGTTGCGGCCGTTGATACGCATCGCGTCGGAGCCGCAGATGCCGTGCGCGCACGAGCGGCGGAACGACAGCGAACCATCGACCTCCCACTTGATCTTGTGCAGCGCGTCGAGCACGCGGTCGGTGGAGTACAGCTCCACGTCGTAGTCGACCCAGCGCGGCTCGTCGTCGACCTCGGGGTCGAAGCGGCGGATGTTGAAGGTCACGAGGAACGACTGGATGCCGGTGTCCTCCGGCGTCTGCTCGACCTCGTCCGAGGTGTCGACCTGTTCGATGACGGTGGATGCCATCTCAGTACTTCCTCTCCAGGGGCGGGTAGCGGAGCTCCCCGGCCTCGTTCTTGGTGAACACCACGGGCTTCCAGCCGAGTTCGATGTGATCGGCCGGGTGCGACGAGTGGGGGTCGCCCGACAGGTACGCCATGGTGTGCTGCATGTAGTTCTCGTCGTCGCGCGTGGGGAAGTCGTCGCGCATGTGACCGCCGCGGCTCTCTTCGCGGTTCTGCGCGGAGTACACGACGACCTCGGCGAGGTCGAGCAGGAAGCCCAGCTCGACGGCCTCGAGGAGGTCGGTGTTGAAGCGCTTGCCCTTGTCGTCGACGTGGATGTTCTTGTAGCGCTCGCGCAGGTCGGCGATCACGTCCATGACGTGGGCGAGGGACTCGTGCGTGCGGAAGACCTGCGCGCCCTTGTCCATCTCGTCCTGCAGCGTCTTGCGGAGCACCGCGATGCGCTCGGTGCCGCTGTTGGCACGGAGGCCCTCGATGAGGCCACGGACCTCGGCGGCGGGGTCTTCGGGCAGCGGCACGAAGTCGGCGGTCTTGACGTACTCGACGGCGTTGCGGCCGGCGCGCTTGCCGAAGACGTTGATGTCGAGCAGCGAGTTGGTGCCGAGACGGTTCGAGCCGTGCACCGAGACGCACGCGCACTCGCCGGCGGCGTACAGCCCCGGGACGACGGTGTCGTTGTCGGCCAGCACCTCGGCCTTGATGTTGGTGGGGATGCCGCCCATCGCGTAGTGCGCGGTCGGCATGACCGGGACGGGCTCGACGACCGGGTCGACGCCCAGGTAGGTGCGGGCGAACTCGGTGATGTCGGGGAGCTTGGTCTCGAGGACCTCGGCACCCAGGTGCGTGCAGTCCAGCAGCACGTAGTCGCGGTGGGGGCCCGCGCCGCGGCCCTCGGCCACTTCCTGGACCATGCAGCGGGCGACGATGTCGCGCGGCGCGAGGTCCTTGATGGTCGGGGCGTAGCGCTCCATGAAGCGCTCACCGCTCGCGTTGCGCAGGATCGCTCCCTCGCCGCGGGCGCCCTCGGTGAGCAGGATGCCGAGACCGGCGAGGCCGGTCGGGTGGAACTGGAAGAACTCCATGTCCTCGAGCGGCAGGCCCTTGCGCCAGACGATGCCGACGCCGTCACCGGTGAGGGTGTGCGCGTTCGAGGTGGTCTTGAAGATCTTCCCGAAACCACCGGTGGCGAAGATGACCGCCTTCGACTGGAAGACGTGCAGCTCGCCGGTCGCGAGGTCGTAGGCGACGACGCCGGCGACCTGCGTCTTGCCTGCGGCGTCCTTCACCGTGACGAGGTCGAGCACGTAGAACTCGTTGAAGAAGTTGATGCCGAGCTTGACGCAGTTCTGGAACAGCGTCTGCAGGATCATGTGACCCGTGCGGTCGGCGGCGTAGCACGCGCGGCGCACGGGGGTCTTGCCGTGATCGGCCGTGTGGCCGCCGAAGCGGCGCTGGTCGATCTTGCCCTCGGGCGTGCGGTTGAACGGCAGGCCCATGTTCTCGAGGTCGATGACGGCGTCGATCGCCTCTTTGGCGAGGATCTCCGCGGCATCCTGGTCGACGAGGTAATCGCCGCCCTTGATGGTGTCGAAGGTGTGCCACTCCCAGGAGTCTTCCTCGACGTTGGCGAGCGCCGCCGCCATGCCGCCCTGCGCCGCACCGGTGTGCGAGCGGGTCGGGTACAGCTTCGAGATGACGGCGGTCTTCGCGCCGGGTCCGGCCTCGATGGCCGCGCGCATCCCGGCGCCGCCGGCGCCGACGATCACGACGTCGAACTGGTGGTAGTGGACGCCGTCCTTGACGATCGAGTCCGAAGCGGTCTGAGTGCTCACGTGTGCAATACCTCTGCTGTCAGGGGAGAGAAGGGATGCCGCCGGCTCAGGCCGACTGGCACACGTCCCACAGGGAGCTGCTCTCGGTCACGCCGAGGCAGGGGTCGAAGGTGAAGACGACGAGCGTGCCGAGCAGGATGAGGAATCCGGCCGAGGCCCACAGCGACCCGATGAGGACCTTGCGGACGGTGGCGTTGCCGACGTAGTCGTTCACGATGGTGCGCATGCCGTTCGCGCCGTGGATGAGGGCCAGCCACAGCATGAGGACGTCCCACCACTGCCAGAACGGCGAGGCGAGCTTGCCCGCGACGAACGCGAAGTCGATCTGGTGGATGCCTTCGCCCGTCATGAGGTTGACGAAGAGGTGGCCGAAGATGAGGACGATCAGCAGCACGCCGGAGGCGCGCATGTAGATCCAGCCCCACTTCTCGAGGTTGGACCCCTTCTTGCGGACGCTCGGCGTGCGGGGAGCGGGGATGGTGGCGGCTTCTTGGGCGACGGACATCAGTGGCTCCCGGTGACGGCGCTGAAGACGTTGATCAGGTGGCGCGGCGTGAAGCCGAGCATCGTGACGACCCAGAGGCCGAGCACGCCCCACCACAGCTGACGCTGGTGACGCGTGGCCCAGGGCCAGAAGTCCACGAGGATGATGCGCAGGCCGTTGAAGGCGTGGTACGCGATCGCGCCCACCAGGGCGACCTCGCCGAGGCCCATGATCGGGTTCTTGTAGGTGCCGATCACGGCGTCGTACGCCTCGGGGGAGACGCGGATGAGCGCCGTGTCGAGGATGTGCACCAGCAGGAAGAAGAAGATCGCCACACCGGTGATGCGGTGCAGGACCCAGGACCACATGCCCTCGCGGCCCCGGTAGAGAGTGCCGCGGGGCCTCTTCGAGGTGGTCTCTTTCACCGACGGCGTGGCACGTGCTGGTGCTGACACGGTCGTCCTCCCTGATCGAACACGGTGTGGGGGCCCGTACGGGCTCCAGCGTCACACGGGCGCCACTGAATACTACGTCCGGCCTATGAACGGCGGGGATTAGGGCCGCCTAAGACTCTCTCGATATCGAGATATCTTCGGATGCCGGTACGCCCGGTACCGCGCCGGGGTCGGCCTCCCGGGAGCTCGCAGGCGAGACCGCTAGGGTCGGAGCCATGGCAGACCCCGCTATCGACGACTTCTACGCCGTGATCCCCGCCGGAGGGATCGGCAGCCGCCTGTGGCCCCTTTCCCGCGCCGACGCGCCCAAGTTCCTCCACGACCTGACCGGATCGGGGCAGACGCTGCTGCGCGACACCTGGGATCGGCTTGCCCCGCTCTCGGGCCAGGAGCGCATCGCGGTGGTCACCGGCCGCGCCCACCGCGCCGCCGTCGAGCGCGAGCTGCCGGGGGTGCCCGACCACAATGTCTTCCTCGAGTCCGAGCCGCGCGATTCGTCGGCGGCCATCGGCCTCGCCGCGGCCATCCTCGTGCGTCGCGAGCCCGACGTGATCATCGGCTCGTTCGCGGCCGACCACGTCATCCGTCAGACCCGCCAGTTCGAGTTCGCCGTGCGTCAGGCCGTCGCGGTCGCGCGCGAGGGGTACATCTGCACGATCGGCATCCAGCCCGCCGAACCGTCGGTCGGTTTCGGTTATATCAAGCAGGCGGGCGAACTCATCGTCGACGGCGCCCCCGAGGCCTACCTGGTCGAGCGCTTCGTCGAGAAGCCCGACCTCGACACGGCGAAGGAGTACTTCGCCGACCGCGCCTACCTCTGGAACGCGGGCATGTTCATCACGCGCGCCGACGTGCTGCTCGCCGAGCTCGCCGTCAACGAGCCCGAGCTGCACGCGGGCCTGCTCGAGCTCGCCGAGGCGTGGGACGACCGCGACCGTCGCGGTCCCGCGGTCGACCGCATCTGGCCGGGGCTGAAGAAGCTCGCCATCGACTACTCGGTCGCCGAGCCCGCCGCCGAGAAGGGCCGCCTCGCGGTCATCCCCGGGCACTTCGACTGGGACGACGTGGGCGACTTCGCGAGCCTGTCGAAGCTCAACTCCTCGGGCGGTCGCAACGAGCTCGCGATCCTCGGCGAAGACGCGCGCGTCCTCTCCGACGCCTCGAGCGGCATCGTCGTGTCGCAGACGAAGCGCGTCATCAGCCTCATCGGTGTGCGCGACATCGTCGTGGTCGACACCCCCGATGCCCTGCTCGTGACCACGAGTGAAAATGCCCAGCGCGTGAAGGGCGTCGTCGACGCGCTCAAGCTCACGGGTCGAGGCGACGTTCTCTAACGCCGGGCGCTCGAAACGGTTCTGAGACCGGATGCCACACCTCGTGGCATCCGGTCTCTCTTTTATCGGGGCGTGTGGCGGGGGTATGACGCGAGATTGCGTCTTTGTAACCATTGCCGCGCGCGGGGGCTCCCGGCGCACGAGCGCGGCGACACAGTAGGTAACGTGACGGGATCGTCCCCCGAACCCGTTGGGGGCATCCGTCTTGGAGGACCATTCGTGAAGACCACGAAGAAGGCCGTCGTCAGCGGTCTCGCCATGATCGGCGCCGCCGTGCTGCTCGCCGGTTGCGGCGCTGCGCCCGAGAGCAACGGCTCGACCGCTGCCGCCGGGGGAGACATCGTCGAGGGCTTCACCCCTTGCATCATCTCGGACGACGGCGGCTGGAACGACCGCTCGTTCAACCAGTCGGCCAAGGAGGGCATCGACAAGGCGGCGAGCGAGCTCGGCGTCAAGGCGATCGACGTCGAGTCGAGCTCGGCCAACGACTACGCCCCGAACCTCGAGAACCTCGTCGCCGAGGGCTGCACGTTCATCGTCGCGGTCGGCTTCAAGCTCAGCGCCGACACCGTCGCGTCGGCCAAGGCCAACCCCAACCTGCAGTACGCGATCATCGACGACCGTGCCGACACCGACAACGACGGCAAGACCGACGCCCCGAACATCAAGCCGCTGCTGTTCGACACCGTCCAGGCCGCCTACCTCGGTGGCTACGCCGCCGCCGCCTACTCCGCCGAGAACGGCGTCAACAAGGTCGGCACCGTCGGTGGCATCCCGATCCCGCCCGTCACCATCTTCATGGACGGCTTCGTCGACGGCGTGAAGAAGTACGACGAGGACAAGGGCGCCAGCGTCCAGACCTTCGGCTGGGACGTCGCCGCGCAGAACGGCTCGTTCACCGGTGCGTTCGCCGCCAACGACGCGGCCAAGCAGGCCGCTCAGGGTCTGCTCGACCAGGGCGTCGACGTGCTCCTGCCCGTCGGTGGCCCGATCTACAGCAGCGCCGCCGACGCGATCCGCGACAGCGGCTCGAAGAGCGTCATGCTCGGTGTGGACTCCGACCTGGCCAAGGCCGACCCGAACGTGTCGGACCTGGTCCTGACCTCGATCCTCAAGCGGATCGACACCGCCGTGTACGACTCGGTCACGCAGGCCGCCAAGGGCGACTTCGACGTCACCCCCTACGTCGGCACCCTCGAGAACGACGGCGTCGGCCTGGCCGACTTCAACTCGAAGTTCACGCTGCCCGCCGGTCTGGAGGACGAGCTGTCCGCCCTGCGCGAGCAGATCGTCTCGGGCGCGCTGACGGTCACCTCGCCCAGCTCGCCGTAAGCAGCACATCCTCAACCGCGGTCGCTCGGACCAGAGTCCGAGCGACCGCGGCCGTGAGGCCCCAGAACCAACCGCGGTCACTCGGACCAGGAGTCCGAGCGGCCGGGGCCCTCGGGCCCAGAGAACCAACCGCGGTCACTCGGACCAGGAGTCCGAGCGACCGCGGTTTCTTTCCGTCTTCTAAACGTCTTCGAATAGGGTGCACAGCATGAAGCTCGAGCTCCGCGGCATCACCAAGCGGTTCGGGTCCCTGGTTGCGAACGATCACATCGATCTGGTCGTCGAGCCTGGTGAGATCCACGCTCTCCTCGGAGAGAACGGTGCCGGTAAATCCACACTCATGAACGTCCTCTACGGCCTGTACCAGGCCGAGGAGGGCGAGATCCTGTTGGACGATGTCGTCCAGCGGTTCCGCGGCCCCGGTGACGCCATGGCCGCGGGAATCGGCATGGTTCACCAGCACTTCATGCTCATCCCCGTCTTCACCGTCGCTGAGAACGTCATGCTCGGACACGAGAACACCAAGGCCCTGGGTGCGCTCGACCTGAACGCGGCCCGCACGCACGTCCGCGACGTCGCGAAACGCTTCGGGTTCGAGGTCGACCCCGACGCCCTCGTCGGCGACCTGCCCGTGGGCGTGCAGCAGCGCGTCGAGATCATCAA
Organism: Microbacterium sp. 1154; assembly: GCF_031455375.1. Lineage (NCBI taxonomy): Bacteria > Bacillati > Actinomycetota > Actinomycetes > Micrococcales > Microbacteriaceae > Microbacterium > Microbacterium sp. 1154. The sequence goes on from NZ_JAVDSN010000001.1 coordinate 1,382,245, forward strand.
GGCCCTGTCCCGGGATGCCAAGGTGCTCGTGTTCGATGAGCCCACCGCCGTGCTCACCCCGCAAGAGACCGATGAGCTCATGGGCATCATGCGTCAGCTGCGCGACGAGGGCACGTCCATCGTGTTCATCACGCACAAGCTGCGCGAGGTGCGAGAGGTCGCCGATCGCATCACGGTCGTCCGCCTCGGCAAGATCGTCGGCGAGGCGGAGCCCACGGCCAGCAACGGCGAGCTCGCCTCCCTCATGGTGGGCCGCGCCGTCGAGCTGACCGTCGTCAAGGATGCGCCGAAGACGGCGGCATCCGGTGGCCTGACGGTGCGCGACCTGCGCGTCGTGACCGCGGACGGCACGGTCGTCGTCGACGACGTCGACCTCGACGTGCGCCCGGGCGAGATCCTCGCCATCGCCGGCGTCCAGGGCAACGGCCAGACCGAGCTCGTCGAGGCCATCGTCGGACTCGCCGACGGGGTCACCGGCACCGTCGATCTCGACGGCACCGACCTGGTCGGCAAGAGCGTGCGCGCCATCCTCGACGCGGGCGTCGGGTTCGTTCCCGAGGACCGCAAAGAAGACGGCCTGGTCGGCGGGTTCTCGGTCGCCGAGAACCTGATGCTCGACCGTTCCTCCGACGCCGCGTTCGTCTCGGGCGGGACGATCAAGCGTGCGGCCCTGCACGCGTTCGCCCGCGACCGCATCGCGGAGTACGACATCCGCACCCAGTCGGCATCCACCCCCGTCGGAACCCTCTCCGGCGGTAACCAGCAGAAGGTCGTCATCGCCCGCGAGATGAGCCGTCCGCTGAAGCTGTTCGTCGCCGCCCAGCCCACCCGCGGCGTCGACGTCGGCTCGATCGAATTCATCCACAAGCAGATCGTCGCCGCGCGCGATGCGGGCGTGCCCGTGATCGTCGTGTCGACGGAGCTCGACGAGATCGCCGCCCTCGGCGACCGCATCGCGGTGATGTACCGCGGCGGCATCGTGGGCATCGTGCCCGGGAACACCCCGCGCGAGGTCCTCGGGCTCATGATGGCGGGCGAGCAGCCCGCGGAGGAGACAGCGTGAGCGGCCACATCCCGAGCACGGGCGCGACCGGGGACTCCGGCCTCCCGCCCGAGCAGCTGCCGACCGCCTCGGGGCCGCTGACCGGCCACGCCCCGGCCGAGACGCCCGCGCCGCCCCGCACCAACCAGTTCCTCACCGAGTTGCTGCGTTCGTCGTGGATCACCACCCTTCTCGCCGTGATCGCGGCGATGGTCGTCGGCGGCATTTTGATGGCGGCCACCAACGACCAGGTGCGCGAGACCTCGGCGTACTTCTTCGCTCGTCCCGGCGATATGCTGGGCGCGATCTGGAACTCCGTCTACGGCGGGTACGAGGCGCTGTTCCGCGGTGCGGTGTTCAACTCCCGCGTCTCCGACTTCGGTGCGCAGATCCGCCCGCTCACGAACACCCTCGGGTTCGCGGCTCCGCTCATCGCGGCCGGTCTCGGCGTCGCTCTCGCGTTCCGCGTCGGACTGTTCAACATCGGTGGGCGTGGCCAGATCCTCATCGCCTGCGCCTTCGCCGGTCTCGTCACCTTCAACCTCAACCTGCCCATGATCATCCAGCTGCCGCTGACGCTGATCGCGGGTATCGCGGGTGGGGCGATCTGGGGCGGCATCGTCGGTCTGCTGAAGGCGCGCACCGGCGCGCACGAGGTCATCCTCACCATCATGCTCAACTACGTCGCCTACTACCTGGTGACGTGGATGGTGCGCACCCCGGGTCTGCTGCAGCGTGCCGCGGGCGACCAGCCGATCTCGGCCGCGACTCCCGCCAACGCGCAGTTCCCGGAGCTGCTCGGCCCGCAGTTCCCCCTGCTCGACCTCGGCTTCGTGCTCGTCGTCCTCGCGACGGTGTTCGTCTGGTGGCTCATGGAGCGCTCGAGCCTCGGCTTCCGCCTGCGCGCCGTGGGTGAGAACCCGCACGCCGCGCGCGCCGCCGGCATCTCGGTGCCCCGGATGTACGTGTACGCGATGCTGTTCGCCGGTGGACTGGCCGGTCTCGCCGGTATGAACCAGATCCAGGGCGCGGTGACCACGGGCTTCGACGGCCTCATCGACTCCGGCATCGGGTTCGACGCCATCACCGTGGCCCTCCTCGGCCGCAGCCGCCCGTGGGGCGTGTTCGCGGCCGGCATCCTGTTCGGAGCTCTCAAGTCGGGCTCGTTCACGATGCAGGCGTCGCAGGGCATCCCCGTCGACATCGTGCTCGTCGTGCAGGCCCTCATCGTGCTGTTCATCGCGGCCCCGCCGCTCGTGCGCACGATCTTCTTCCTCCCCAAGAGCGAGGCCGAGCGCGCGGCCAAAGACCGGGCCAAGGCGGCCAAGAAGGCGGTGGCGGCATGACCGCGACGCATCTCGCGGATGACGCGATCCAGCTGACCACGGTGCGCGTGCGCCACATCAAGCTGGCCGTGAGCCTGACGGTCGTGACCGTGCTGCTCGCCCTGCTGTTCGCCCTCGTCCCGCGCGACGGGCAGAGCACCTTCCGTCTCGGCGACCCGGCCTCGAACATCGACCTGGGCAGCGTCGCGGTCCCCACCGCGATCACGAGCTGGGGCGTCCTCGTGCTGCTCGTGCTCCTGACCGCTTGGTCGGTCTGGGATGCCGTGGGCTACCGCCGCACCCCGCTGTGGCTGCCGATCGTGTTCGGCGCCCTGGCCGTCTTCGCCTTCCTCGTGTGGGCCGCGGCCGACGGCCTCGTCCCGGTCACCGGCCTGCTGTTCGGTGCGCTCTCGCTCTCGGTCCCACTGATCTTCGGTGCCTTGGGCGGCGTGATCGGCGAGCGGGTCGGCGTCGTGAACGTCGCCATCGAGGGGCAGTTCCTGTTCGGGGCGTTCAGCGCCGCGCTCGTGGCATCCCTCACCCGCAACCCCTTCCTGGGGCTCGTCGCCGCCATGATCGGCGGCGTCCTCGTGGCCTTCGTGCTCGCGGCGTTCTCGATCAAGTACCTCGTCGACCAGGTGATCGTCGGTGTCGTGTTGAACGTGCTCGTCACCGGGCTCACGGGCTTCCTCTACGGCGCGCTGCTCGTCCCGAACGAGGACGTGCTCAACCGGCCCGAGCGTTTCCCCCGCATCGAGATCCCGCTGCTCGGCGACATCCCGATCATCGGGCCGGTGCTGTTCAACCAGACCTTCATCGTCTATCTGATGTACGGCGTCGTCGCCATCGTCGCGTGGGGGCTGTACCGCACGCGCTGGGGCCTGCGCCTGCGCGCGGTGGGGGAGCACCCCCAGGCTGCGGACACCGTCGGCATCAAGGTCAACTCGAGCCGTTTCTGGAACGTCTCGCTCGCCGGCGCCATCGCCGGCATCGGCGGCGCGTACTTCACGCTCGTGTCGGTGGGGCAGTTCACCAAGGAGATGACCGCGGGCCTGGGCTTCATCGCCCTCGCCGCCGTCATCTTCGGCCGCTGGGACCCGATCCGCGCGACGCTCGCCGCCCTGCTGTTCGGCTTCGCGACCAACCTCCAGAACCTGCTGACGGTGTTGCGCACCCCCATCCCCAGCGAGTTCATGCTCATGCTGCCCTACATCGTGACCATCATCGCGGTGGCGGGTTTCGCCGGACAGATCCGAGGCCCCGCGGCCGCCGGAAAGCCCTACATCAAGGACTGACCCCCTTCCCTTCACGAGAGGATCCACCACTCCACGATGACCGACATCGACTGGGACGAACTCCGTTCGGCCGCCACGGATGCCATGCATCGCGCCTACGCGCCCTACTCACGCTTCAAGGTGGGCGCCGCGGCGCTCGTCGCCGACGGGCGCATCGTCTCGGGGTGCAACGTCGAGAACGCCTCCTACGGCGTGACGCTGTGCGCCGAGTGCGGACTCGTGTCCGACCTGCACATGAGCGGGGGCGGCCAGCTCGTGGCCTTCGTCTGCGTCGACGGGGAGGGGCGGACGCTCATGCCATGCGGTCGCTGCCGTCAGCTGCTGTTCGAGCACGCGATCCCCGGCATGCTGCTCGAGACCGTCAGCGGCATCCGGACCATCGACGAAGTGCTGCCCGACGCCTTCGGTCCGCGCGACCTTGAGGAGGCGGCTCGATGAGCGCCGAGCAGTACGATGCCGTCGACATCATCCGCGCCCAGCGCGATGGCCGCGCCATCACCGAGGGCGAGATCCGGTGGCTGGTCGACGCGTACACGCGCGGCTACGTCATGGACGCGCAGATGTCGGCGTTCACGATGGCGGTGCTGTTGAACGGCCTCGGCCGCGACCAGATCCGCGTGCTCACCGACGCCATGATCGCCTCGGGCGAGCGCATGGACTTCGGCTCCCTCGGCAAGGTGACCGTCGACAAGCACTCGACCGGGGGCGTGGGCGACAAGATCACCCTGCCGCTCGCCCCGCTCGTCGCCGCCTTCGGCGTCGCGGTCCCGCAGCTCTCGGGCCGTGGGCTCGGCCACACCGGCGGCACCCTCGACAAGCTCGAGTCGATTCCCGGCTGGCGCGCGGCGCTGTCGAACGACGAGATCATGACGCAGCTGCGCGAGGTGGGCGCGGTCATCTGCGCCGCGGGCACGGGGCTCGCCCCCGCCGACAAAAAGCTGTACGCGCTGCGCGACGTCACCGGCACGGTCGAGGCGATCCCGCTGATCGCCTCGAGCATCATGTCGAAGAAGATCGCCGAGGGCACCGACTCGCTCGTGCTCGACGTGAAGTTCGGCTCCGGCGCCTTCATGCAGGACATCGACCGGGCTCGCGAACTCGCCGAGACGATGGTCGCGCTCGGCACCGACTCGGGCGTGAACACCACCGCGCTGCTGACCGACATGAACACCCCGCTGGGCCTCGCCATCGGCAACGCCAACGAGGTGCGCGAATCGGTCGAGGTGCTCGCCGGCGGCGGTCCGGCCGACGTCGTCGAGCTCACGGTCGCGCTCGCCCGCGAGATGCTCAGTCTCGCGGGTCAGCCCGACGCCGACGTCGAGGCGGCCCTGAAGGACGGCCGCGCGATGGACGTCTGGAACCGCATGATCCGCGCGCAAGACGGAGATCCGGATGCCGCCCTCCCGACGCCCCGTGAGACCCACACGGTCGTCGCCGAGCGTTCGGGTGTCGTCTCGCGCGTCGAGGCCCTCCCGTTCGGGATCGGCGCCTGGCGTCTGGGCGCGGGTCGCGCCCGGGCGGAGGACGCCGTCGTGCACGCCGCGGGCATCGACCTGCACGTCACCGTGGGCCAGTCGGTCACCGCGGGTCAGCCGTTGTTCACCCTGTCGGCGGACGACGAGTCGCGCTTCGAGCGCGCGCTCGGCGCCGTCGAGGGCGCCCTCGAGATCGGCGACACCGCTCCCGCGGCGTCTCCCATCGTGCGCGAGCGCATCACCGCGTGATGGCATCCGGAAAGAAGGACACCGTGGCATCCGAAGAATTCCGCATCGGCCGGACGAGAATCGCCGACCTGCCGAAGGTCTCGCTGCACGATCACCTCGACGGGGGCCTCCGCCCGCAGACGGTGCTCGAGCTGGCCGACGAGATCGGTCTCGAGCTGCCCGCCGACGACGCGAAGGGCCTCGAAGCGTGGTTCTCGGACCACATCGACGGCGGCTCGCTCGAGAACTACCTCGAGAAGTTCTCGGTCACCGTCGGCGTCATGCAGACGCGCGAGGGTCTCGTGCGCACGGCCAAGGAGTTCGTCGAAGACCTCGCGGCCGACGGTGTCGTCTACGGCGAGGTGCGGTGGGCTCCCGAGCAGCACCTCACCCGCGGCCTCAGCCTCGACGACGTCGTGGACGCCGTGCAAGAGGGCATCGAACAGGGGGAGGATGCCGCCGACGCACGCGGACGCGACATCCGCGTGGGACAGCTGCTGACGGCCCTGCGCCATAACGACAACGCGCGCGACATCGCCGAGCTGGCGGTCTCGTGGCGCGGTCGCGGCGTGGTCGGCTTCGACCTCGCGGGACCGGAGGACGGGTTCCTGCCGCAGCGGCATCGCGAGGCGTTCGACTATCTGGCCGAGCAGTTCTTCCCCACGACCGTGCACGCGGGGGAGGGTGCGGGATTGGCATCCATCCGCTCCGCCCTTCTCGACGGGCGCGCGCTCCGTCTCGGCCACGGCGTGCGCATCGCCAACGACCTCGACGTCGTCTCGCGCGAGGGCGAGGAGGTGCAGGTCACCTTCGGCGACCTGGCCCGCTGGGTGCGCGATCGCGAGATCACCCTCGAGCTGTCGCCCACCTCGAACCTGCAGTCGGGAGCCGTCACGGCCTGGGGCGACACGATGGACGCCCACCCGTTCGATCTGCTGTACCAGCTGGACTTCTCGGTGACGGTGAACGTCGACAACCGCCTGATGAGCGCGACCACGCTCACGCGCGAGCTGGGCCTGCTCAGCCAGGCCTTCGAGTACGACCTCGACGACCTCGAGGCGTTCCAGCTGAACGCGGCGGCGGGGGCGTTCCTGCCGGTCGAGGAGCGCGAGGAGCTCATCGAGATCATCTCGGAGGGGTTCCACCGCTGAGTGGTGCCGTCGGGGCGCGTGCCGGAGTCGGTGCGCGCCCCTTTTCTGTGCCGGTGGGGGCGGGGGTGCACGTAACTCCTGAGAACCGAACGGCTTCGGTGGAGTGGGCGCGGCCCGTGAGGCTGGAAGGCCGCCGAATCTGGACGATCCTCAGGAATTCGGTACGGCGCACGGGCCGGCTTCGTGACGTGGCCGTCGGCGCGCGGTCTGATGCCATCGGGCCCCTTCGCGCGGGGATGCGTGCGTAACTCCTGAGGGCGGGCGTTTCGCCCACGCGGTCGTCGCCTCAGCGCTGCCGGGAAGCCGCGGCATCCGGGATCGTTCAGGAGTTACGTACCGTGGCGCCTCGATCGACAGTCGCCCTCAGCGCGCGAAGCACCCGATCGGGGTGGAACAGCAGGTCCTCCGCCAGGAGCCGCACCGTCGTGTATCCGCGGGCGAGGGCGGCGAGGTCGCGGCGACGATCGTTCTTGTGCTCTCTCCAGCCGCTGTGGAACTGCTCGCTGTCGCACTCGACGATCAACCACCCGTCGACCAGGAGGTCGACTCGGCCCACGCCGTCGATCTGCACCTGCAGCCTGACGTCGCAGCCGAGGCCGCGGAGCATCAGCCGGGCGATCGACTCGGTTCCCGCCTCCGCGCGGCGGTCCAGCAGAGGACGGAGCGCCGCGTATTTCGCCGGCAGTCGGGCGAAAATTTCCGCCATGCCTTCCGCGTCGACCAGTCCCAGGTGCCAGGCGCTGTCCAGGGTGGCGACGGCCACGCGCGGCGGCTGACAGCGCACAGACTGGGTCAGTGCTTCGACGACGGTGACCGCGAGGGCGTCGGCGGAGGCGTCGGTCGCACGCCAATGCCGACGCACCGCTCCCACGGGATGCGGGCGACGGCTCGCGAGAGGGTCGACCTGAACGTGCAGGCGCTGGGCATGCAGCACGAAGACCCCTCGTGCCGCGAGCAGGCTGAGACAGTCGAGGCGGGTGCCGAGCTCGGCGGCGTTGAGGACCGGCGCGGGAAGCCCCGGGAGCACGAAGTGGCCGCGGCGCACGCGGATGAGGTGGCCGTCTCTGACCGCGCGCGCGATCCGGCGTTGCGTGTAGCCCTGGTTCTGAAGGGCCGCGGTGGTCCACAACGTCCACGCGACGTCGGTCGGGGGCTGCGGGAGGAGAAGCATGAGATCACCGTCGGGTCCCGCGCATCTCGCGAGGGGCGGTTTCGCGGCATATGTGGGTGAGATGCCGACTTCACCCAGCTGGGGAGGAGGGTGCTGAGCCGCGCGCGGGGCGCGGATGGCGGGCTTCGTCCCCGGGCATTTGGGCGGCGGTCGGCCCTATGAGGCGGTTCCGGCGGATCGCGCTCGCGGCGGCAAGCGTACGTAACTCCTGAGCGTCGGGCTGCGGCCCCTCGGCGTTCGCGCGAGCCTCGGGCGCTCCCGCATCCCAGCCGCTCACGACGCCCGGTTCTCAGGAGTCACGAGCGCGCGGGTGGCGTCCGAGGCCGAGGGAGAGAGCGCGTACGCAAGTCCTGAATCTCGCGCGAGGTCGGTCGCAGCGAGCCGCTCTCGCGCGGCACAACGGGAGGCCTCCTGGTACGGGCCCGCGCCGGGGCGCGTTCGTCAGGAGTTACGTACCGGGTTGCGGCGGGGACCGGGCGGCCGCCCCGCCCACCACACGTAGACTCCTGCGGCGGCGAGGGCGGCCGACAGGACGAGAATCCACCACGGGAACGTCGGGATCTCGGGGCGGGCGCCGAGGCCGTCGAGATCGGCCTGCGGGGTGGGAATCACCCGTTCGCCGGTGACCAGGATGCGGTGGCTGTTGACGCCGAGCGGGGTGCAGGTGACGAGGGTGACGAGATCACGGCCGACCACGGGGACGAGGGACTCGGTGTCCTCCGGTTCGACGACCCGCGTGTCGACGACGCGGTAGACGAGCACCTCGCCGAAGACCTCGATGGTGAACGTCTCGTCGGCGCGCACACGGTCGAGATGAGTGAACAGTTCCGCGGTGGCCAGACCCCGATGCGCGGTGAGCACGGAATGGGTGGTCTCTCCGCCGACCGGCAGGGCCGTGCCCTCGAGGTGGCCGACGCCCTCGGCGAGCACCTGCTCGCTGGTGCCGTGGTAGATCGGCAGGTCGACGGCGATCGACGGGATCTTCAGGCGCGCCATCAGGCCGGCCTCGTCCGAGCGGAGCTGGTCGCCGTACTCGCTCGACTGGTCGGGGGAATTGGCGAGGGGGAGCCGCTCGTTCGCGGCGATCTCGGCCCCGCCGTCGACGAGACGGGTGTTGTACTCGCGCGCGGCGTCGAGCCGTGCGGCCAGGGTGTCCGCGCCGAGGTCGCGGACCTGATCGGAGTACCCGTCGATGATCTGCGACTGCGCGTACTGGGCGAACCACGCGGCGACGGTGGGGTACATCAGCAGCCCCACGCCGACGAGGGCGCCGACGGCGAGCAGCAGGGAGACGACCGAGAGCTTCCAGCGCGGCGGTCGGAGGTCGCGGCGCACCGACGGAGGGGAGGCCCGAGGATCGGACCTCCCCTCCGAAAGGGGGGACGACGGCGCGTCCACGTGCTCCGTCGTCCCCCCGTTCACCGAGCGATCGTCCTTCAGGCGGGCGCCTGCGCGCCGCGGGTGCGACGGCGTGCGACGACGAGCGCCGAGCCGACCATGGCCGCCAGGAGCGCGGCACCGCCGACACCGAACCAGAGGCCGCCGTCGCCACCCGTGAGGGGCAGCGCGAACGCGGGAACCTGGTTGTGGACGAACTCGACGTAGTTGCGCACGGGCGCGGTGGTCGAGGTCGGCCCCGGCACGACAGCAGTCAGCACCCGGTCGGGCGAGGGCAGCTGGTACCCCGTGGGCGGCGTGATCTCACGGACCCAGTAGTTGCCGGGCGTGATGATCGGGATGATCACGTTGCCGTTGGCTCCGGTGACCCAGTTGGTCTCGCCGTTGATGACGATCGGGTTGGCCCCGTTGATGGCATCCTGCTCCGTGAGGAACACCTGGTACACCGCACCAGCGAGGTTCGCCGGCGCGTTGTTGCTGTTGGCGTAGGCGCGGACGGTGAGCTGGCCGATGGGCGTGCTGCCGGTGACCTGCTCGGTGGCACCGTTGACGTTGGCGGTGGCGGTGTTGACGATGATGCCGCTCGCGGGGATCGACGTGGCGCGCGTGAGCACGTTGAACGTCACCGTTCCGCCTTGCAGCCCCGCGAGACGTGTGCGGCCCGCGGCGGTGAAGGTGAGGGCGAGCGCCCCGCTCGTATTGGTGATCGTGTAGTCCGTGCCCTCGGCGAAGCTCTGCGTCGTGCCCGAGGCGTTCGCCACCACGACGTTGGTCGGGGTGACCCCCGCCGGTACGGTCGCGGCCGTGAGGTACGTCAGCTCCGCCGGCAGGTTGTCGGTGAGGGTGAAGACGTCGATGGAGTCGCCGGCGGCGAGGGTCGGGATCGACGAGGCGACGGCCCAACGGATGAGGTCGGGGTTGCGCTGCTCGACCGACCCCGCCGGAGCGGGGACGCGCGTCTTCGTGAGCTGGGTGACGGCGTTCTTCGGGTAGACGTGGACGTCGTAGATCCACTGGTTGGACGGCGAACCCGAGGCCCCGGTGGCCAGCGGCAGCGTCACGAGGAACGGGGCGGCCGGGTTGGTCGCGCCCGGGGGCAGCTGCGTCTCGGTGACGAGGTACAGACCGATCGGCAGGCCGTTCGGGTAGGCCGCGGCATCCACGGGGAAGGTCGAGACGCCTGCGGCGTTCGACACGGTCGAGGGGAAGCTCACCGTGTTCGGACGCTGAGCGGCCTGCGCCGGAGTCAGCTGAGCGGCTTGGGTCCACCCGGCCGCCGTCGTCAGATCGACACCCGACACGAGCGTGGCCGTGAACTGCGCTCCCGCGAGCGGGTCGGCCGGCGGGGTGGCCAGTTCCTGTCCGTTCGAGATCGGGTTCAGGGGCGTGGACGGACCCAGGGCGTGCTTGTGGATCGTGAGGGTACGGTTCACGGTCGAGTCGATGTTGCCCGGAAGCGTCACGGCCGATGCCGGTGCAACGGCACCGACGGCGGTGAGCGCTCCGAGCGCGAGGACGCTCAGAACGGCGCCTGCTCTCTTTCGGATGGACATGTTCATACCTTTCGGAAGGTGATGGTGAGGAAGGGAAGGTGGTGCGGTCGGCGGCATCGCGCGACGGGGGAGGTCATGTCAGGGGGCTCCCTCCCTTGCGTCGGCGATGGATCACGGCGCCCCCGAGGGTGAGGGCGAGCAGGAGGCCTCCCGAGAGGAGGAAGGCGTCGGCGCCGAAGCCGCCGGTCAGGGGCAGGCGGGGCCCGGCGACGGGTGCGTTGACGAAGCGGTACACGACGTTCTGGCCCGCGGCGGGGGCGGTGATCGTGCGGTTGGTCACCGTGGTCCAGGTGGTGCCGTCGAGACGCTCGAGCCGGAGGGTCTGGTATGCCAGGCGTGTGCCCGCCAGGGTCGGCGCCTCCGACAGTGCGTACCCGTGCCCGGGCCGCACCTCGAAGGTGCTGGCGGCGTTGCCCGCGACCGCGTCGTACGCGGCGCCGACCCGGCTCTGGGTCGGCAGGGTCGCGCCGGTCAGGGCCGCGGGGGTGGCCGTCACGGTCCAGGTGGCGGGGACGAACCCGGCGCTGGGGGTGACCACGTCTTTCAGCAGCGTCAGGGTGGCGGTGGCATTGGTGACGGTGCAGGTGACGGCCGCCCCCGTCCGCAGAGTGACGTCGCTCGAGGCGCTCACCGCGACCTCGGCCCCCGTCGCGTCGACGCACTGCCAGGCGCCGCTCTGCACGTACGCCGCGTTCGTCCCCGTCTCGGACAGCCGGTAGGCGCGCGCGGGCGAGACAGCGACGTTCGTGGTCGCGGCGGTGCCCGTGCGTCCCGTGGGGCCGGCCAGGGCGCCGGCGGGGCCCGTGGCGGTGAGGGTCCAGTCGGTCGCCGCGGCCGAGCCGAACGACACCGACTTCACCAGCGTCAGCGAGGTGATCGGTTGGTTGGTCAACGTGCAGGCGACGACCGCCGAGGGGCCGACGTTGGGGATGGTCCCGCTCACGAGCCCACCGGTGGTCGTGAACGTCACCGTCACCGACGAACCGTTCACGGTGCACGCGCCGCCGACGAACGAGAAGCGCGTCTGCTGCACCTCCGAGATCGTGAGGGTCGCCCGCGATGTCGCCGAGCCGTAGAGCACGGTCCACACGGCGTTGCCCGCGGCATCCGAGGTCTGTCGGGGAGCCTCGCTGGGAAGGGCCGTCGCGGTCCCGCTGGTGGCGCTCGCCGCGACGCCGAGGCTCCAGCCGGCTGCGGGGGCGGACTGCTGCGTCGCGGGATCTAGGACGCGTTTGGTCACGGTCACGGTGGCGACGGGGCTGGGGGAGTTGAAGAAGGTGCACACGACATTGGCGCCGAAGCGGTCGGGCATCGTCACCGTCGCGCTGGTCGCGGAGGCGTTCGTGATCCGGATGCCATCCGTCCAGCACTCGAGACGGACGGTGTACGCGCCGATCGCCGACGTCGATCCCGCTCCCATCGACTCGGAGACCGTCAGCGTCGAGCCGATGGTCGTGGGGAAGGGGCCGACCTGCGCGGTCTGTCGACCCGTCGTGGTCCCGGTGGTGGTCGCCGTGCCGAGGGTTCCGGTGGTGTCGACGAGCGCGAGCTGGAACTGGTCGTTCGTCGCGGCGCGACCGACGACGTTCTTCTGCACGGTGACGGTTCCCGGGCTGTTGCAGCTGGCGAGGTCGGTCGAGGCGAAGTCGACGCGGGGCGAGTTCGCGACACGCGTCCACGAGGTCTGGTCGAACTCGTAGGTGCTGGTGTTGCTCGAGAGGTAGATCGTGCCGCGGGGCGAGAAGGCGATGCCGTTGACGTTGCCGAAGGCCGGTGTGGCATCCAATCCGTTCAGAGCGCGCGTGGCCGAGGTGCTGACGGCGAGGGTGCCGCCGCTCGCGCCGGCGAGCGCGTCGGCGGTGATGGTGAAGATCGCGGCGCTACTGGCGTTGTTGACGGTCGCGGCGCCGAGGACGTACAGGTTGCCGCGGTTGTCGAACGCCATGTCGCCGTTGCCGTTGGGTGCGGTTCCCGCGCTGAAGGAGCCGAGGTACGTGAAGCGCGACGCGACGGGTGCGGACTCGGTGAAGCTCCACAGGTAGAACGAGCCGTTGTTGTACTTGCCGAAGAGATAGCGACCGGTGACGAGATCGACCGCCCCGGCGACGATGCTGCCGGGGATCGCGGTGCCGGCGCGATCCGTCGCGGTGTACGCGCTGTTGGCGAGCGACTCGAAGCCGCCGGTCGGCGACCACTTGAGGATCGAGAGCACGTTCGCGGCGTCGGTCGAGCGGTTCAGCGCGTAGGCGAGGGTGCCGCCCGCGGCGACCCCGAGCGAGTTCGCCCCGGTGACGTTGCTCCAGGTGCCGACGGTGGCTTGGCCGCCGCTCGCTCCGTCGGCCTGGATGAGGGTGCCGTTCGTCGTCACGCCGTAGTAGAGACCGCTGTCGCAGAACAGTCGCGGTTGCTGCACGGTGTTCGTGAAGGTGCAGACGACCTCGGCTCCGTCGTCCTGCGGCATGGTGATCGGGCCCGACCGTGAGGTGCCGGTGGCGATGACGGTCGCGTCCCGGACGCATTCGTACGAACTGGCGTATCCGAGCGCCGCGCCCGCCGTCGGTGTCTCGGCGATCGTGTAGGTCGCCCCGGCATCGACGATCTGTCGGGACACCTGCGCCGTCTGCAGTCCGACGGCGTTGCCGGTGGTCGTCGCCGAGGCGACGACGGTGCTGCCGCTGCGGACCGAGAGCGTGAACTGGTCGGTGGAGGCCAGGCGCGCGGGCAGGTTCTTGCGCACGGTCAGTCGCGACGCCGGCGTGGCCGTGAGCGTCGCTGATCCGGTTGCGACGAGGGGCGTGACGACGTTCGCGGGTGCGTTGGTGTAGGTGGCTTCGGTGGATGCCACGACATCGACGGTGATCGTGCAGGTGGCCGCACCCGCCGCGAGGTCGCCGCCCGCGACGCCGATGCTGGAGGCTCCCGCCAGCGCGCTCACGGTGAACGCCGTCCCCGTGACCTGGGTGCACGTGCCGCCCACGGCGGGGGTGGGAGCGACGGTCAGCCCGGCGGGGAGCGTGTTGGTGAAGGACCAGTCGTTCTTCGCGATCAGGTCGGCGGTGTTGGTGACGGTGAAGGTCAGGGTCGAGGGCGTGCCGACCGGAACGCTCGTCGGGCCGAACGACCAGTCGAGACTCGGGGTGACGTCGAGCACGCGGAGGTTGTCGACCCCGAAGCCGCTGCCGGTGCCCGTGGTCGCGTTGCTCAGGCGCACCTGGGCCGAGGCGATCTGGGCCGGGGTCAGCAGCGCCGCGGCGGTGCCGGTGTAGGTGGTCGCGCGCACCGACGTGCTGACGGCGGGGTCGAGGATCCCGCCGCCGCCGCCCGTGGCCGGTTGCGCGGGCGACGTGTAGAAGACGTTGCCGGTGGCGGCGCAAGGGTTGACCGCGGTGGGGAAGGCGGAGAGGAGCGTGGTCGTTCCGGTAAGGAGCGACAGCGAGAGGCTCGGCGCATTGGCGCCGCAGGGGGCACCCGCCGCGTCGAATCGCAGGGTGTAGTAGCGCGAGCCCGTCGCCGAGACACCGATGCCGCTCGCGCTCTGAGCGACGATGGTACCGCCGGCGGGGACGGCGGTGGTGGGCAGAGCCACCAGGGCGTGGTTGTTCTGGGTCGCGGTGGTCGAGGCATTGGCCGGTGCGGTCGCGGTGGAGCCGCCGACGGTGCCGGCCGCGACCTGTCCGAGGACGTCCGCGAGACGGCGGACCTCGCGCGCCGAGATGGTGGTCAGGCCCAGGGTGGGGCTGGGGCAGAACTGGCTGTTCGGGTAGGTCGCGTTGCGGTTCACCAGCACGCCGGTGCAGTTGGTGCCCGTGGCCCATCCGGTCGAGGCGGTGTACCGGCCGCCCGCGTAGGCGGTGATCGATGACGGGGTGGTGGTGTTCAGGCCCTGCTCGAAGGTCTCGGACCAGACAGCGGTGGGTTGCTCGGGCACGCCCGCGGCGAGGATGCCGATGCTCGAGCGTGCGGCGAAGGTCTGGGCCGCAGGCGGCGCGCGATCGTCCGTTCCCGCGACGGGCGTCTGCTCGGGGTCGACGGGTTCCTCGGATTCCGGGGAGGGGGTGTCGCCGAGAGGTGCCGTGGTCTCGGTCGGCACGGGCGCGAGATCGGGCGAGTGCTCTTCGCCGGTGGCCGGGGCGGTCTCATCCGTCGTCGGGGTGGGATCGGGAGCGGGCGTCGCGGTGTCCGGTGTCGGGGTGGCGGTCGCCGTCGGGGTGGGAACCGGGGCGGCGCCGGCCGCCGCACCGCTCCCGCCCACCGTCAAGCCCGTGATGAGGGCCGCTGTCGCCGTGACGGCCGCGGCCCGCGTCGACCAGCGCCGCAGGCGCGGGCGGGCACGGGGAAAGCGCGCAGCAGACATGGGCCTCTCGCACGGCGCGAGGCGCCGCGTGGGGTCGACGAATACCGGTCGTCCAGGACGACGGCGATCGAGGGAGCGGGGGGAGGCCGGGATCTCGTCCGTTCGCGACTCGCGAGTGAACCGGTTGCCCCCAATGCTAGAAAGCGGCGCGCGACTCGTTCAATGAGGGTGACTACTGAGGCAACTACTGGTTTCCCGAACGTTCGGGCGCTTCTCGTCTCCCGGTGGCGCGATGCGTGCCGGGCGCGTTCACCGCCGCGGCAGGAACCCCGTCAGCTGATCAGCGATGATCCGATCCACCTCGGCGGGGTCCGCCGTGGGTGTGCCGTCGCCGGACTGCGGGCCATACGACCCGAACGAGGCGTGCGAGGCGCCGGGGATCTCGACGAAGGTCGCGGTCGCGGGCAGCTCGCCCTTGGCATCCGCGATCTTCTGCGGGGTGGAGAGGCCGTCCGCCGATCCCGAGAGACTGAGGACGGGGAGCCCGGATGCCGAGAGGTCGTTCGCGCAGTACGAGGCGAAGAGCACGAGGGCGTCGGCGTCAGGGGCGAGCTGGCACGCGCGGACTCCGCCGAGGGAGTGCCCGCCGACGGCCCACGCCGTCACGTCGGGTGCGAGGTCGGTGAAGGTCGAGAGGGGGCGCGGGTCGAAGAACGCGAGGTTGAGCCACGGGCGGGTGATGACGACGGTGATCCCCTCCTCGGCGACCGTATCGGCGAAGGTGGCGATGTAGCCCTCGGCCTCGACCTTGGCGCCCGGGATGAACACCAGGCCCTGGCCCGTGGCGCCGGCGGTGGGGGACAGCACGATGCCGGCGCCGTCATCGGCGATCGTGAGCCCCGGGTTCGCGCGGGCTTCGGCGAGCGGCTCGGCTTCGGGGCCCATGACGCCGACCTGGGTGTAGATCAGGATGCCCGCGAGGAGCACGACGACGAGAGCGCCCGCACCGGCGAGGATCCCTCGCAGCAGACGACGACGCCGGCGGGGCGCTCGGGGCGCTCCGCCGGCGTCGGACGGGTTCGTGTCGGTCACCTCTCGAGGGTAACTCCGGGCTCAGGCGGACAGTGCCCCTTGGCGTGCCGCCACGACGTCGACGATCCGCGCGAACAGCGGATGCGCCGCATCGAGGCCGGTGACCTCGGCCGTGAACGCCTCGGCGTCGAGTTCGCGCAGCAGGCGCTGCAGGTCGACGGCCTGGGCGTCCTCGGCATCCGAGAACTCCAGAGCAGCGGCCATCGCCGCTACCAACGCGTCGACGGGCAGCCCCCGCTCGATCGCCTCGGCGGCGGGCCCCACGAAACGCTCGTGGCGCGAGAGCTTGCGCAGCGGCTGTCGACCCACCCGCCATACCGTGTCGGGGAGAGCGGCGTTGCGGAACCGCCGCAGGATCGTCGCGCGGTACTCGCCCTGCACGTCGGCGTCGAGTTCGTGCTTCTCGACCAGCAGGGCGCTGGTCTCCTCGAGGGCCGCCTCGACCTTCGCCGCGATCTCGGGGTTCGCCAACGCGTCGGAGATGCGCTCGACCCCCGCCTGTGCGCCGAAGTACGCCGTGGTGGCGTGGCCGGTGTTGACCGTGAACAGCTTGCGCTCGATGTACGGCTCGAGGTCGTCGACGAAGTGCGCACCGGGGATGTTCGGCGGGGTGTCGCCGAAGGGCGGACGCTCGATCGCCCACTCGTAGAAGGGCTCGACCGTGACGTCGACGCCGCCGCCGGACTGGGCCGGGACGATCCGGTCGACCGCGGTGTTGGCGAAGACGGCACGGGATGCCAAGGCGTCCCACGACTCGCCCGAGAGCTCGATCACGTGCTCGCGCAGCTGATCGGTGGCGCCGATCGCGTTCTCGCACGCCATGATCTGCAGCGGGGGGAGCGAGGGGTCGCGCAGGGCGAGACCCGCCACGATGTGCGGGGCCACGAACTTCAAGATGGTGGGGCCGACGGCGGTGGTCACCACGTCGGCGGTCGCGATCTCGTCGACGAGCGCCTCGGCATCCACCGAACTGTCGATCGCGCGGAAGCCGGTCACCTCTTTGTCGACGCCCCCCTCGCCCACCTCGTGGACGGTGTACGAGGACGCCGCGTTGATGGCCTCGACCAGCGCCGCGGAGACGTCGGAGAAGACGAGCTCGTAGCCGCCCTCGTGCAGGAGCAGACCGACGAAGCCGCGGCCGATGTTGCCGGCGCCGAAGTGGACGGCCTTCATGCGTTGACGGAACCCGAGAGGGCCTCGAAGAGCTCCTCGGGGGAGGAGGCGGCCTTCAGGCGGGCGACGTCGTCTTCCTCGGAGAAGAGGATGGCGATCTGCGACAGGATCTCGAGGTGCTCGTCGCCCTTGCCGGCGATGCCGATCACGAAGGTGACGGGCTCTCCGCCCCAGTCGACGCCGCCGTCGTAGCGGACGACCGACAGGCCCGAGGTGAGGATGGCCTGCTTCGTCTCGTTCGTGCCGTGGGGGATCGCGAGCTCGTTGCCCATGTACGTCGACACGGTCTCTTCGCGCTGCTGCATGGCGGCGAAGTAGTCGGCGGTGACGGCCCCGGTGGCCTGGAGCAGGTCGGCGGCTTCCTTCATCGCCTCCTCACGGGTGGCGCTGCCGGGGTGGATGCGGACCGATTCGCTGCGGAGGACGTCTGACATGGTTCTCGCCTTTCTCGTCGTGCTGTCCAGCCTCGCAAACCGCGGGCCGGACGGGAAGACGCCAGGGGCCGGGCTGACGCTCCGGCCCCTGGCGTGCTAGGGGATTACTTGGCCTCGTGCTGTGCGCGGACCATCTCCACGACCTCGTCGTAGCGCGGCGAGTTCATGAAGTTGTCGACCGAGACGTGCATCGAGTCGGGCGACTGCGCCTTCGCGCGGTCGGTGAGCTGGTTCTGCGTGATGACCAGGTCGGCCGAGCCGTCGAGGTTCGCGATCGCCTGGTTGGTGACCGTGACGCCGTCGATGCCGGCCTTCTTGATCTTGTTGCGCAGGACGCTGGCGCCCATGGCCGACGAGCCCATGCCCGCGTCGCAGGCGAACACGATGTTGTTCAGCTGCTTCGTCGCGACGGCCCCGCCCTCGAGGCCGCCGAGGGAGGCGTCGACATCGCGGTCGGCCGACTCCGTGGTGCCCGAACCGGTGGTACCGGCGGCACGGGTGCGTAGTGCGCCCAGGGCCGACGACTCCTTGCCCTTGTTCGCCGCGGTCTGGTCGATCGCCGCGGCGAAGCTGTCGCCCTCGGCCTCCTGGTCGCGCTTGCGCGAAGCGCGCAGGATGATGCCGGCCACGAGGAAGGTGACGGCCGCGGCCACGACGACCGACAGGTAGACCACCAGCAGGTTGGCGGGACCGGCGCCGATGGCGGCGACGGTGACGGCGATGATGCTGCCGGGAGCGGCCGGGAAGGCCAGGCCACCCTGGAAGATCATGTTCGTCGCGACACCCGAGGCGCCACCGGCGATCAGGGCGAGGATCGTCATGGGCTTCGCGAGGGCGTACGGGAAGTAGATCTCGTGGATGCCACCGAGGAACTGGATGATGATCGCGCCGGGAGCCGAGGCCTTGGCCGCACCGACACCGAAGAAGGTGAAGGCGAGGAGCAGACCGAGGCCCGGGCCGGGGTTGGCCTCGATGAGGAAGAGGATCGACTTGCCGGAGTTCGCGGCCTGCTCGATGCCGAGCGGGGTGAACACACCGTGGTTGATCGCGTTGTTGAGGAACAGCACCTTGGCGGGCTCGACGATGATCGAGAGCACCGGGAGCAGGTTGAACTGCACGAGGAAGGCGACGATGCCGCCGAGGACCGCGCTGATGCCGAGGAAGACCGGGCCGAAGGCGAAGAAGCCGACGATGGCCAGGATCATGCCGAGGATGCCGGCCGAGAAGTTGTTCACGAGCATCTCGAAGCCGGGGCGGATCTTGCCGTCCCACAGCTTGTCCATCTGCTTGGTGATCCAGGCCGCGAGCGGGCCCATGATCATCGCGCCGAGGAACATCGGGATGTCGGTGCCGACGATGACACCCATCACGGCGATCGTGGCGACCACGCCACCGCGGGCACCGTAGACGATGCGTCCACCGGTGTTGGCGATCAGCAGCGGCAGCAGGTACGTGATCATGACGCTGACCAGGCCGACGTAGCCCTGGTACGTGCCGCCGTCCGCGTTCGCGGTCAGAGCGGTCGCGGCCCCCGGCCAGCCGATCGTGGCGGCATCGCCGCCGCCGCCGAGGATCTCGGCGACCGGCGCCCAGTGCCAGCCGAACGGGCTGTTGGCACCGAAGAAGCCGGCGGGGATGAAGAGCATGGTGATGAAGCCCCATGCGATGAATGCCGCGATGTTCGGCATGATCATGCCGGACAGGAACGTGCCGAATCGCTGTACCGCGATCCGCGCCCCTCCCGGCTTCTTGGTGGGTGACGTCGTCGTCATTGCTGTGTCTCCTTGACTGACTGCACGGCCGGAGCCGTTTGGGGGGTGCGGCTCACGCCGCGACGGTGTTCGAAGAGGCTGCCTGGGCGGCCTCTCGGGCGGAGGCCGCGTCATCCGCGGCCAGGGCTGCCTCGGCGATGCGGCGGGCATCGTCGAGAGAGTGGGTGAGCAGGGTGGCACGCACGTCGGCGAGGGCCGTGGGGGCCATCGACAGCGTGGTGGCACCGAGACCGACCAGCACGACGGCGAGCAGCGGGTCGGCCGCCGCCTCGCCGCAGATGCCGACGGGCTTGTCGTTCGTGCGACCGGCGGCCCCGACCTCGCGGATGAGGCGGAGCACGGCGGGGTGCCACGGGTCCTGGAACGAGGCGACCGAGCCCAGCAGGCGGTCGGCGGCGAGCGTGTACTGCGTCAGGTCGTTGGTGCCGATCGAGACGAAGTCGGCGATCTGCAGGATACGGTCGGCCATCAGCGCCGAGGAGGGGACCTCGACCATGACGCCCGTGGTCTTCAGCCCGTAGTCCTTGGCCAGGTCGGTGAAGTACCGCGTCTCCTCGACGGTCGAGACCATGGGCGCCATGACCCACAGGTCGGCCGGCCCGGCTGCGGTCTTACGGGTCGCGGCATCCGCCTCGGCGAGGGCCGTGAGCTGCTCGCGCAGGATGTCCTCGCTCGCGCGGAGGGCGCGCAGGCCCCGCAGGCCCAGCGCCGGGTTCTCTTCGTGCGCGTCGTTGAGGAAGGGCAGCGGCTTGTCGGCGCCGGCGTCGAGCATGCGCACGACGACCTTCTTGCCGGGGAAGGCGCTGAGCAGCTCGGTGTACGCGGCCCGCTGCTCCTCGACGGTCGGGGCGGAGCTGGAGCTGAGGAAGAGGAACTCGGTGCGGAACAGGCCCACGCCCTCCGCGCCGAGCTCGACGGCTTCGGCGGAGCCGCCGGGCTTTCCGAGGTTCGCCAGCAGCGGGACCTTGGTGCCGTCGGAAAGGGCGCCGTCGGTGAGAGGGGCGGATGCCGCAGCCTTGCGGGCGTCGGCGCGGTTCTGCGCGCGGGCGAGGTCGTCGTCGCTCGGGTCGACGGTGACGACCCCGGCCGCCGCGTCGACGATGACGGACTGTCCGTCGACGAGGTCCTTCGCGCCGGCCGCACCCACGACGGCGACGATCGACTTCTCGCGGGCGAGGATCGCCGTGTGCGAGGTGGGGCCGCCCTCGGTCGTGACCAGGGCCAGCACCTTGTCGAGGTCGAGCAGAGCGGTATCGGCGGGAGCGAGATCCTTGGCGACGAGAACGAAGGGGTGGCCCGGATCCGGGATGCCGGGAGCCGCGACGCCCCGCAGGCGCGCGATGACCCGCTGGGCGACGTCGTCGAGGTCCGCCGCGCGCTCACCCAGATAGCCGCCGAGGGCCACGAGCTGCTCGCGGAAGGAGGCGAAGGCGTCGTGCACGGCGAACTCGCCGGTCTTGCCGGCGGCCAGGCGGCTGTCGACCTCGGCCTCGAGCGTGGGGTCCTCGGCGATCATCGCCTGCGCCTCGAGTACGTCGCGCGCCGCGCCTCCGGCCTGGGCGCCGCGGGCTTCGAGCTCGCGGGCGACGGTGCCGATGGCCTCTCGCACGCGGGCGGTCTCGTCCTCGACGCTCAGATCGCTCTTGGCGTCCTTGGGGGCGGGCAGGGGCTCTGCCATGCGCGCGATGGGTCCCTGGGCGACGCCCAGTCCGATTCCGACTCCACGGAGTTCCGTCATGGTGCTGTGTTTCCTTTACTCGACGTCGTGGTCGGTGGTGAGGAGCTCCGCGAGGCGCTCCAGCGTCGTTTCGGCGTTGTCGCCGTCGGCGGTGAGGGTCACGTAGTCGCCCTGCTCCAGCCCGAGCGCGATGATCCCGAGGATGCTCGCGGCGTTGACGGGCTTGCCGGCATCCTTCGCGAGGGTCACGGGGATGCCGGAGTCTTTCGCCGCCTGCGCGAAGAGCTTGGCGGGGCGCGCGTGCAGGCCGTGCGACGATCCGATGCGGACGGTGCGGGTCAAGTGGGGCATGGTGTCCTCTCCGTCGGGGTCAGATCGTGTCCGTGGGCTGGCGGGAACGCAGGGCGTCCTCGACCAGGGCGAGGGTCCGGGTGCCGCTGCGGTCGGCAAAGACGTCGTCGGGCAGCAGCACCACGCTCACACCGCGGGGTGCGGCCTCGACGCGGATGCGCTCGACCTCGGGGGCCAGGTGGGGACCCACCAGCACGATGTCCGCCGCGTCCAGGTCGATCGGGAGCGACCGCGAGGTTCCCGCCGAAGCGGAGTAATCCAGACCCTTCTCGTGCGCAGCACGACGAACGCGTTGCGCGACGAACGTGCTCGACGCACCCGCTCCACACACCACGAGGATCCTCATCGACCGGCCTTTCTTCCTCTCGATTGTGCGCACCTCGCTCACAGCCGACAACCAGGTTCGTTTCCCACCCCCCGGAACGCGAGTGCCGTGACCATTGCGCCCCGGGCGTGCACGCGCCTGCGCCCGGTGCGGGAGGGCGTGAAAGGATGGACGAATCGCCGCTCACCGGTGCGGCGCGGAGGACGGATCGTGACGACGAAAGCTCGCCAAGACCGCCTGCTGGCCCTGTTGCTGCGGGACGGGGAATGGTCGACCGCGGCCTCGCTCGCCGACGCCCTCGGGGTGACCCCGCGCAGCATCCGCTCCTACGTCACGGCGATCAACGCGCGCGTCGCCGCGGGCGCGGCGATCGAGTCGGGTCCGCTCGGCTACCGCGCCGGGACCGAGGCGGCCGCGGCCCTGCGCGCCCTCACCGGAACGGATGCCGGCACCCCCCGCGACCGCCTGCACACTCTCGTGCGCCGGTTGCTGGACTCCGCCGAGGGGATCGACGTCTTCGACACCGCCGACGCCCTGCACGTCAGTGCGGCGACCCTCGAGGCCGATCTGTCCCGCGTCCGGGGTCTGCTCGGCGGAACCGAGCTCACCCTCGAGCGTTCGGCATCCACCGCTCGCCTGCGCGGAACCGAGGTCGCCCAGCGCCGCCTGCTGTCCAAGCTCGCCCACGACGAGATGGACGCCGGGCTCTTCGACCTCGACGCCCTGCGCCGCACGCTCGGCGAGCAGTCGGTCGGGGCGCGCGCCTTCGGTCCGTTCAAGGCCGAGCTCGTCGCCGAGCTCGGGGCGCTCGGCTACTACGTCAACGAGATCGGCATCGGCGACGTCGTGATGCACATCGCCATCGCCGCCGACCGCACGACCCGCGACCGCGCCCTCGGCTCGCCGGGCGGCGACTCCTCCGACGCGGCGGCCGCGGTGGTCGACGTGCTCGACCGGCTCACCCTCAAGCACATCGGCGTCCAGCTCGGCTCGGGCGACCTGCGGCACCTCGCGACGCTCGTGCTGACGCGCATCGTCGCCCCGGGGTCCCCGGGCGGCGACGACGTGCGCTCCCGCCTCGACCCGTCGGTCGAGGCTGCGGTGCGGCGGGTCGTCGAGAACGCGGCATCCGAGTTCCTCGTCGACATCGCGCACGACGACTTCATCCTCCGTCTGGCGCTGCACGTGCAGAACCTGCTGCACCGCGCGCGCGAGCAGGCGTGGTCGCGCAACCCGCTGACACGGTCGCTCAAATCGACGTACCCGATGATCTTCGAGGTCGCGGTGTACATCGCCAAGGGGCTGCAGGACGGCCTCGGCATCCCGATCCTCGACGACGAGATTGCCTACATCGCCATGCACGTCGGCGGGCGCCTCGAGCGCAGCCGCCGGGCCGACCAGCTGCTGACGGCGACGATCGTGTGCCCCGGGTACTACGAGCTGCACGAACTGCTGCGCTCGAGCGTCGACCGCTCGCTCGGTCAGGCCATCGAGGTCGTCGGCGTCGAGACGCGCATCGACCCGGCCTGGGACTCGATCGAGACCGACCTCGTCCTCACGACGATCGACCCGCCGCGGCCGGGCGACCGGTTCGTCCGCATCCAGCCGTTCCTCACGGGCGCCGATGTCGAACGCGTCCAGGCCGCGGCGGGGCGGATCCGTCGCGGCCGTCGGCTCGCACGTCTGCGGGCCGAGCTCGAACGGTACTTCGCGCCCGAGGCTTTCGTTCGGGGCCTGGATGCCGCCGACGGCGAGGCCGGCGTCATTCGCCGCCTCGGCGGGATGCTCGTGGAGCAGAGCGTGATCGACGACGCCTACGTCGCCCGGGCGGTGGAGCGCGAGGCGATCTCGTCCACGGCGTTCACCGACGCGCTCGCCGTGCCGCACGCGATGGGCATGACCGCGACCCAGACCCGCATTGCGATCGGCATCGCCGACCCTTCGATCGCCTGGGGCGAGGGCCGCGTGCAGGTGGTGGCGCTCGTGGCCTTCAGCGAGACCGATCGCGAGGCGTTCCAGACCGTGTTCGAGCAGTTCGTCGAGGTCTTCAGCGAGCGTGACAGCGTGCAGCGCATCGTGCGCCGGGCGGTGAGCTTCCCCGCGTTCCTCGACGAGCTGGTCGCGGTGATCGACGGCTGACGGCGGGCTTCGCGGGCGTCCTGTGCGGTTTGGGGCGTTCGCTTCCGTTTGGGGCTCCGCATTCCGCGCCCCGAACGGAACCGCGCGCCCCATTTGCTGCGTCTGGGCCCGGGGCACCGCGGGGGCATGCGCACATGGAAGGCGGCGAAGCGCCGCGCCAGGGCATCCGCATCCACCAGGTCTGACCACCCCCAGCGGATGACCGGGCGTCCGGTCGTGCCTCGGATCCAATCCTCGCGCTGCTTCTCGGCCAGGAGGACCTGCTCCGCTGAGCGCCCGGATCGTAGGGCGGGATCCGTGTACTTCCCGCGCCCGTCGAACTCGCCCAGATCCTCACGTCATCCAGGCCGAAGTCGATGTAGTACACCCCGCCGGAGGGCGCCGGAACGCCGACCTGCAGCCGGGGCGGACGCAGTCCCAGTTCGGCGATGCGCACGCGGCTGATGCTCTCGCCGGGCAGCTGCGCGCGGCCGTCGGCGAAGGCGAGGGCCCTCGCCGCCCGCGCCCGACCGTGTGCGGCGCGGCGAGAGGCGTCGAGCGTCGCGGCGGTCACTTTTCTCGCTGCGTCCGCATCGTACGTGCCGGTGGCAGTGACCGCGACGCGGTGGAGGGCGCCGTCGAGGGTGCAGACCGCGGTGGCGAAATCGCACGTCCGGGCGATGTCAGCCATCGTCCGGACCAAACCGGTCAGGCGCAGCCCCCCGCGGTTTTCGACCTCCTGCGGGTCGACGTCGCCGCGATGTCGAACGGCCCGCGCAACTGCTCCGCGGCGACGGTCGTCCAGTATGAGGTGGACCCGTTCCGTATCGGGCCGATACAGCGGCAACCCATGGAGCGCGGCCGCGGTCTGATGCGAGAACAGGGGTGCGTCGGCGCTGACCAACGCGAGGGCTCTCGCGTGCAGAACGATACGTTCCTCCGGCGTGAGCGACCGGACATCGGCGGATCGCACGTACACCGCCGGGCGCAGGCGCGCCAGCGTCCCCTCGCGGAGGAGGGTGTCGAGGCGGTGACGGTCGACCCCGCGGCGCATGAGGTCCGCACGTTTCCACAACGGCGTTGAGAGCGCGGCATTCATGTGCCCCACCGTGCCCGAATCCGCTCGCGGAATTCGTGCCGTCCAGCCCTCCTGTGCACAGCCGAGCGATGCGACAGGCGGGGGAGAACCCGTGCCTACCCAGAAGCGCGAAGTTTGGGGCGGCGATTTCCGTTCGGGGCGCGCCATTACGCGCCCCGAACGGAATCATTCGCCCCAAACCAGGACGAACGGGCACAAACTCAGCGACGCACCGCCGCCAACAGCTCCTCGGCCCCGGCGCGCAGCGCCTCGAGCCGCCGACGCGCCTTCTTCGCCGACGAACCGCGCACGTCGAGGTACAGCTTGAGCTTGGGCTCGGTGCCGCTCGGCCGCACGATCAGGCGCGAGCCGTCGTCGAGCCACAGGCGCAGTACGTCTCCGGGCGGGAACCCGTCGACCCCGAGCAGCAGGTCGTCGATGCGCGACACCGCGATCTCGCCGACGGCGGCGGGCGGCTGGGCGCGGAGGGATGCCATGATCCCGGCGATCTCGCTCACGTCGCTCACGCGCACCGAGATCTGGTCGCTGGCGAACGCGCCGAACGTCTCGCGGAATTCCTGCAGCAGGTCGCCGACCGTGCGGCCCTGGCCCCGTGCCTGGGCGGCCATCTCGAGCAGCGCGACCGCGGCCGAGATCCCGTCCTTGTCGCGCACGGTGCCGGGGTTCACGAGGTAGCCCAGGGCCTCCTCGAAGCCGAACACCATTCCCGGCGCGCGCGAGATCCACTTGAACCCCGTGAGGGTGGAATGGAAGTCGAGACCGTAGTGCTCCGCGACGGCCTGCAGCCCGGGCGACGACACCAGGGAGCAGGCGAGGGATGCCGGCGCCCCGGCGTCTCCGGCAGGGCCGGCGGTCCCGTCGGGGGCGTCTTCGCGGAGTCCCGTGGCCGCGGCACGCGCTGCGCGCCACCCCAGCAACAGGCCGATCTCGTTACCGGTCAACCGGCGCCACCCGCCCTCGGTGTCGGCGTCGGGGATCGCGACGGCGAGGCGGTCGGCATCCGGGTCGTTCGCGATGACCAGTTCGGCGTCGACCGCGCGCGCCGTCTCGAACGACAGGTCCATCGCGCCCGGCTCTTCCGGGTTGGGGAAGGCCACGGTGGGGAAGCGCCCGTCGGGGTGGATCTGGGCCTCGACCACGGTGGGCTGCGGGTATCCGGCCTCGGCCAGCACGCGCGAGACGGTCTCCCAGCCCACGCCGTGCATGGCGGTGTACACCCAGTTCAGTCCCTCGACCCCCGCGGGCGCGGGCGCGACGGCGGCGGTAGCGGCCACGTACGCCTCGACGACCG
Organism: Microbacterium sp. 1154; assembly: GCF_031455375.1. Classification (NCBI taxonomy): domain Bacteria; kingdom Bacillati; phylum Actinomycetota; class Actinomycetes; order Micrococcales; family Microbacteriaceae; genus Microbacterium; species Microbacterium sp. 1154. The sequence continues at coordinate 1,408,510 of NZ_JAVDSN010000001.1, forward strand.
ACTCCGGGGCGTTGGCGTACCCCACCGACCGGGGGAGCGTGGTGATGTTGCCCTCGTCGGCGATGCGCTGGATGTGGGCGGCGATCTCGGCGTCCGCCGGTGAGACGATCTGCGCGCCCTGGTCGGCACCGCCGAGGTAGACCTTGTAGCCGTTGTCGTCGGGCGGGTTGTGGCTCGCGGTCACCATGACGCCGGCGTCGGCGCCCAGGTGGCGCACCGCGAAGGCGAGCACGGGCGTCGGCAGCAGGCGCGGGAGCAGGATCGCGTTGAGCCCGGCTCCCGCGAAGATCTCGACCGAGTCGCGCGCGAACACGTCGGAGTTGCGGCGCCCGTCGTAGCCGACCACGACGGTCGGCGCCGCGCCCGAGGAGCGTTCGAGCAGGTACGCCGCGAAGCCCGCCGCCGCCTGCGCCACCAGCACCCGGTTCATGCGGTTGGGGCCCGCGCCGAGCGTTCCGCGCAGGCCCGCGGTGCCGAACGCCAGGCGCGTCGAGAAGCGGTCCTCCAGGTCGGCCGCGGCCGCCGGGTCGCCCTCCTCGACACGTGCGAGCAGCGAGGTGAGCTCGTCGCGGGTCACGGCATCCGGATCCTGGGCGAGCCAGGCCCGTGCGGCGTCGAGGTGACTCACAGTGCGCCGATCACGCGGGCGAGCAGGGCCGAGATGACGGGCTCGGCGTCGCGGCCGGCCTCGAGCACCTCTTCGTGGCTGAGCGGAGTCTGCTGGATGCCGGCGGCGAGGTTCGTGATGAGCGAGAAGCCCAGGATCTCCATGCCCGCCTGGCGTGCGGCGATGGCCTCGAGAGCCGTCGACATGCCGACGATGTGGCCGCCGATCGCCTTGGCCATCTGCACCTCGGCGGGGGTCTCGTAGTGGGGCCCGCGGAACTGCGTGTAGACGCCCTCGTCGAGAGTGGGGTCGATCTCGCGGGCGATCGCGCGCAGGCGCTTCGAGTAGAGGTCGGTGAGATCGATGAAGGTCGCACCCTCGAGCGGGGAGTCGGCGGTGAGGTTGATGTGGTCGCTGATGAGCACGGGCTGTCCGGGCTTCCACGTCTCGCGGATGCCGCCGGCGCCGTTCGTGAGGATCATCGTGGTCGCGCCCGTCGCCGCGGCGGTCCGCACGCTGTGCACGACGCGTCGGACCCCGTGGCCCTCGTAGTAGTGCGTGCGCGCGCCGATGACGAGGACGTTCTTGCCGCCCGGGGTGCGCACGCTGCGCAGCGTGCCGACGTGCCCCTCAAGAGCGGGCTTGCTGAAGCCGGTGACCTCGGTGGCCGGGAACGACGCCGTCTCGTCGCCGATGAGTTCGGCGGCGCGGCCCCAGCCCGACCCGAGGGTCACGGCGATGTCGTGGTGCTCGACGCCCGAGAGGCGGGCGATGTCGGCCGCTGCGGCCGTGGCGACCTCGAACGGGTCGACCGCCGGGTCATCGAGCGGGTGAGAAGTGCTGTTGGACATTCCCCCACTCTAGAAACTGCGGGGCCCGCGGGCCAGACGGCACACGGCCGTGTCCATCGTGCCGTGCGAGCCTGGGTGGCGCATCGGCGGGTGCCCAGCGCTGACAGAATGGATGCCATGGTGCAGAGCTTCGAGCGCAAGCAGTCCGTCGCGATCGTCGGCGGCGGCCCCGGCGGGTACGAGGCCGCCCTCTCGGCGGCTCAGCTCGGAGCCGACGTTACGCTCGTCGAGCGCGCCGGCGTGGGCGGTTCCGCCGTCATCACCGACGTCGTGCCCTCGAAGACCCTCATCGCCACGGCCGATGCGGCCGTCGCCATCCGCAACGCCAGCAGCCTCGGCGTTCAGCTGTTCGCCAAGGACGACCGGGGCAAGCCGCTGACCCCCGAGGTCGCGATCAATCTCGCCGCCGTCAACCAGCGCCTGCTGTCCCTCGCGCGTCAGCAGTCCGACGACATGCGGTCGTCGCTCCTCGAGGCCGGGGTGCGCATCATCGCGGGTCATGGCCGGCTCGACGGTAACGGCGCCGTCGTCGTCTCCACCGAGGCCGGCGGCACCGACTTCGATCGCATCGAGGCCGAGACCCTCGTCGTCTCGGTCGGCGCCTCGCCCCGCGAGCTGCCCTCGGCGCAGCCCGATGGCGAGCGCATCCTCACGTGGACGCAGCTGTACAACATGAAGTCGGTGCCCTCGCACCTCATCGTGGTCGGTTCGGGTGTCACCGGCGCCGAGTTCGCCTCGGCCTATATGAACCTCGGCGCCAAGGTCACGCTCATCTCCAGCCGAGACCAGGTTCTCCCCGGGGAGGATCAGGATGCCGCGGCCGTCCTCGAACGCGTCTTCCAGCGCGGCGGAATGACGCTGCTGTCGAAGGCACGGGCCGATTCGGTCGTGAACACGGGCGACGAGGTCGTCGTGACCCTCGCCGACGGCCGGACCATCACCGGCAGCCACTGCCTCATGGCGGTCGGCTCCATCCCCAACACCGCCGGCCTCGGTCTCGAGCAGGCGGGCGTGCAGATGACCCCCTCGGGCCACATCCGCGTCAACCGCGTCGCGCGCACCTCGGTGCCCAACATCTACGCGGCCGGCGACTGCACGAACTTCTACCCCTTGGCATCCGTCGCCTCGATGCAGGGGCGTCAGGCGATCTTCCACGCTCTGGGCGACATCGTCATCCCGCTCGAGACCCGCCGCATCACGGCCAACATCTTCACAGCGCCCGAGATCGCCACGGTCGGCTTCAGCGAGCAGGACGTCATCGAGGGCCGTATCGCGGGCAAGGTGCGCAAGCTCCCGCTGTCGGCGAACCCGCGGGCGAAGATGCAGGGCATCACGGACGGTTTCGTCAAGCTCATCGCCCGCGAGGGCAGCGGCACCGTCATGGGTGGCGTGATCGTCGGCCCCAAGGCGTCGGAGTTGATCTACCCGATCGCGATCGCCGTCGAGCGCCGCCTCACGGTCGACCAGGTCGCGCGCGTGTTCGCGGTGTACCCCTCGCTCACGTCGAGCATCACCGACGCGGCGCGTGCCATGCACATCGTCGACCGCGACGATCCCGGCGAGGACTGAGCATCGCGGATGCCGCGGCTCCGCGGCATCCGTCGCTGTTCGGCGGGGTGGGGTGCGGCGCGTGCCCGTGCGTGAACGCCGTTCGCGTACAACCGCTTCTTCGGCGTAAACGCTGTTCGCGCGCGTAAACGCGTTGTGCTCGCGTTTCTGCGCGTGGATCGCGTTTATGCGCGGGTGTGCGCGTCTCGGTGGGGCCTGAGCGTGACGGATGCCGTGGGCGTGCGGCATCCGTCGCCGGTTCGGTGTCCCGTGGCCGGCCGAGTTCGCGCGGAAACGTCGTCCGCGTATAAACGCTGTTCGCGCGCGTAAACGCGTTGTGCTCGCGTTTCTGCGCGTGGATCGCGTTTATGCACGGGTGTGCGCGTCTCGGTGGGGCCTGAGCGTGACGGATGCCGTGGGCGTGCGGCATCCGTCGCCGGTTCGGTGTTCCGTGGCCGGCCGAGTTCGCGCGGAAACGTCGTCCGCGTATAAACGCTGTTCGCGCGCGTAAACGCGTTGTGCTCGCGTTTCTGCGTGTTGATCGCGTTTATGCGCGGGTGTGCGCGTCTCGGTGGGGCCTGAGCGTGACGGATGCCGTGGGCGTGCGGCATCCGTTGCCGGTTCGGTGTTCCGTGGGGTGCCGGGTTCGCGCATAAACGCCGTTCGTGCATAAACGCTGTTCGCGCGCGGAAACGCGTTGTGCTCGCGTTTCTGAGCGTGCACCGCGTTTATGCGTGAGGGGGAGCGTCCCCAGCGGTGACGAACGACGGCGCCGCGCCCCCGAGGGAACGCGGCGCCGGTCGAACGGGACGCCGGCGTCAGCTGATCAGCAGCAGCTGATGACCGGCCGAGACGGTGGTGCCGGGGGCGGCGTCGATGCCCGCGACCGTGCCGTCCTTGTGCGCCTGGATGGGCTGCTCCATCTTCATCGCCTCGAGGACGACGACCAGGTCGCCCTTGACGACCTGCTGGCCCTCTTCGACGGCGACCTTGACGATCGTCGCCTGCATCGGCGACTTGACCGCATCGCCGGTGGCGCCGGCGGTGGGCGATGCCGCGTGCGAGCGACGCGTCGGGGGAGCGGCGGCCGGGCGACCCACCTGGGGGGCCGCGGCCGTGATGCGGTCGGGCAGGCTGACCTCGAGACGCTTTCCGCCCACCTCGACGACCACCGTGTGGCGGCCGGTGGCGGCGGCGGGCGCCTCGAGCTCGCCGTCCCACGCGGGGATGTCGTTGACGAACTCGGTCTCGATCCAGCGCGTGAAGACGCCGAACGAGCCGTCCTCAGCGGTGAAGGCGGGGTCGCGCACGACCTTGCGGTGGAAGGGCAGCACGGTCGGCATGCCCGCGACCTCGAACTCGTCGAGGGCGCGGCGGGCGCGCTCGAGCGCTTCAGCACGGTCGCGACCGGTGACGATGATCTTCGCCAGCAGCGAGTCGAAGGCACCCGAGACGCTGTCGCCGGCGGTCACACCGGAGTCGAGGCGGATGCCGGGGCCGCCGAACGTCTTGAAGACGTGGATCGGGCCGGGCTGGGGGAGGAAGTTCCGACCCGGGTCCTCGCCGTTGATGCGGAACTCGATCGAGTGGCCGGTCGGCGCCGGATCGTCGTATCCGAGTTCTTCGCCTTCGGCGATGCGGAACTGCTCGCGCACCAGGTCGATGCCCGTGACCTCCTCGGACACGGGGTGCTCGACCTGGAGGCGCGTGTTGACCTCGAGGAACGAGATGGTGCCGTCGGCGCCGATGAGGAACTCGCAGGTGCCCGCACCGACGTAGCCGACCTCTTTCAGGATGGCCTTGGATGCCGAGTAGAGCACCGCGTTCTGCTCGTCGCTGAGGAAGGGGGCCGGGGCCTCCTCCACGAGCTTCTGGTGGCGACGCTGCAGGGAGCAGTCGCGGGTCGACACGACGACGACGTTGCCCGCGGCATCCGCGAGGCACTGGGTCTCGACGTGACGCGGCTTGTCGAGGTACTTCTCGACGAAGCACTCGCCGCGCCCGAAGGCGGCGACGGCTTCGCGGGTGGCCGACTCGAACATCTCGGCGACCTCGTCGAGCTCGCGGGCGACCTTGAGGCCGCGTCCGCCGCCGCCGTACGCGGCCTTGATGGCGATCGGCAGGCCCACCTGCTCGGCGAAGGCGATGACCTCGTCGGCACCCGAGACGGGGCCGGGGGTGCCGGGGGCCAGCGGTGCGCCGACCTTCTCGGCGACGTGGCGCGCAGTGACCTTGTCGCCGAGCGACTCGATGGCATCCGGCGAGGGGCCGATCCACACGAGACCGGCGCCGATCACGGCGCGGGCGAAGTCGGCGTTCTCGGCGAGGAAGCCGTAGCCGGGGTGGACGGCGTCGGCGCCGGAGCGGCGCGCGACCGAGAGGATCTTCTCGATCGACAGGTAGGTGTCGGCACTGGTCGCACCGTCGAGGGCGTACGCCTCGTCGGCGAGGCGGGTGTGCAGGGCGTCACGGTCCTGATCGGCGTAGACGGCGACCGACGCCTTTCCCGAATCGCGGGCGGCACGGATGACTCGGACGGCGATCTCGCCGCGGTTGGCGACAAGGACCTTGGCGATCTTCGGCATCCTCCCAGCCTAGCGAGGGGGCACCCCCGGTTTTTGACCCCCCTCGACAAGAAACGCCGAGAAACGTGTGGGGGAGTCTACGAACGATTCCACAGTGCGGTCCACGAACCGCCGAGTTCCCGCACCAGGCGGCGGATGGTGGACAGGGACATCCCGACCACCGTGGAGGGGTCGCCCTCGACACGTTCGATGAAGGCGCCGCCGAGGCTGTCGACGGTGAAAGCCCCCGCGACGAGCAGCGGTTCGCCGCTGGCGACGTAGGCGGCGATCTCGTCGTCGTCGACGTCGCCGGCGAAGGTCACCGACGCCTCCGCCACGGCGTGCGCTTCGCGCAGCTCGCAGCCGGGGGAGAGGCGGAACACGCTGTGGCCCGAGTGCAGCACGCCGGTGCGGCCGCGCATGTCGAGCCAGCGGGCGGTCGCGGCCTCCGGAGTGTAGGGCTTGCCGAGGATCTCGTCGCCGAGCGCGAACATCGAGTCGCCCCCGATGACGAAGCCGTCGAAGTCGGGCTCCTCGGCGTGCAGGCGGCGTGCGACGTCCTGGGCCTTGCGCCGCGCGAGCAGCAGCACGTGCTCCGCCGCGGGGAGCCGGCGCCCCTCTGCCGCCTCGACCTCGGCGACCACGGCCTCTTCGTCGACGCGCGGTGCGCGCGCTTCGGGTTCGATCCCCGCCTGCCGCAAGAGCATCAGACGGGCGTTAGATGTGGATGCCAGACACACGCGCATGCGTCAACGCTACCGACGCGCGCACCCGGGCGTCGGCGGTTCTGCGCCGGCGGCGACCCCCATGGCGCTCCCGGCCGCATGTGACAGGCTCGGAGCATGCACGACGGCGACCTCATCGAACTCGACATCACCGGTATCGCCCACGGCGGTGTGTTCGTCGGACGGCACGAGGGACGCGTCGTCTTCGTCTCGGACACGCTGCCGGGCGAGCGCGTGCGCGCGCGACTCACGGAAACGCGCAAGAAGGCCTTCTGGCGTGCCGAGGCCGTCGAGGTCGTGGATGCCGCTGCCGAGCGCCGTCCGCACGTTTGGCGGGCGGCCGACATCGACGTCGACCCCGCGATGCGCGTGGGCGGGGCCGAGTTCGGCCACATCGAGCTGTCGCACCAGCGCGCCCTGAAGGAGCGCGTCGTCCGCGAGGCGATGGAGCGCGTGGGCCGCCTCGAGCTGCCGATCGATCTTCGTCCCGCGGGAGACGCGGAGCACCTGGAGAGCGTCGACGGAACCGGGTGGCGCACGCGCGTGAGCCTGCACGTCGACGACGAGGGCCGCGTCGGGGCCTACGCTGCGCGCTCGCACCACGTCGTCGAAACCCCCGACCTGCCTCTCGCGACCGAGGCCGTCGCCCGGGCGGCCGCCGAGGTGCGCGCGGGGGCGCGTCCCGGGCGCATCGATCTCGTCCAGCCGGCCGACGGGCGCGTCCGCGTGCTGCCGCGGCCCGACGGGGAACGCTCGAGCGCCGCCCCCGAGGTCGTCGAAGAGGTCGTGGGCGAGCGCGTCTTCCGCGTCGACGCCGGGGGTTTCTGGCAGGTGCACCGACTGGCCGCCCACACCCTGACGTCGCTGGTGAAGGCGGAGCTGATCGCGTCCGTGGGCGAACTCGACCCCGAGGCGACGCATCTCGACCTCTATGGCGGGGTCGGGCTCTTCGCCGCGTCGCTCGGCGAGCTGGGCGGGGCGTCCACGCGCATCGTCAGCGTGGAGTCGGACCCCCGCGCGACCGAGCACGCCGGAGAGAACCTCTCCGAGTGGGTGGGCGCGCGCGCCGAGACGGCCCGGGTCGATCGCTTCGTGCAACGCCTCTCCTCCCACGCCTCCGAGCGCGAGCGCGAACGGCTGTCGCGCGGGGTCGTGCTGCTGGACCCGCCGCGTGCGGGCGCCGGTCGGGTGGCGGTGGAGGGCATCGCCGCGCTCTCGCCATCGGCCATCGTCTACGTCGCGTGCGATCCGGTCGCGCTCGCCCGCGACCTGGCGTCGTTCGCCGAGCGGGGTTATCGCGCGGAGCGCGGCATCCGGGCTGTGGATGTTTTCCCGAACTCACATCACGTCGAGGCCGTGACCGTCCTGCGCCGCTGACGCGCCGGTCCGTCAGACCGCTTCCGGCGCACCGGGCCCCCGCGCCGATACGATGTGGGGATGACGCGCGTCGCCCTGATCGATGACCACGAGTCGGTCCGACTCGGGCTGGAGGCCGCTCTCGCGCGCACCGAGACCACCGAGGTCGTCTTCTCGGGCGCGAACGTCGCCCTGTACCTCTCGTGGCGCAAGGCGGCGGCGGCGACTCCCGCCGACGTCGTCGTGCTCGACCTGACGCTCGGCGACGGCACGACGGTCTCGGAGAACGTCGACCGTGTCGTGCGCGACGGGTCGAGCGTGATCATCCACAGCGTCGCCGACCGCGCCGCCGCGGTGCGCGAGGCGCTCGCCGCCGGTGCCGCCGGGATCGTCAGCAAGTCGTCGCCGACGCACGAGGTGCTCGGCGCCATCAGTACCGTCGCCCGCGGCGAGGTGCTCGACAACGTCGAGTGGGCCAGCGCCGTCGAAGGCGATCGCGAGTTCGCCGACGCGCAGCTCTCGGCCCGCGAGCGCGAGGTCCTGCGCCTGTACGCCGCGGGGCTGCCGTTGAAGGCCGTGGCCGATCGTCTGGGCGTCGCCTACTCCACGGCCAAGGAGAACATCACCCGCGTCCGCGTGAAGTACGTCGAGGTGGGGCGTCCGGCACCGACCAAGGTCGACCTGCTGCGGCGCGCCATGGAAGACGGCATCCTGCAGGACGCACCCGATGACGCTCCACTCCATGGCTGACACCCACCGGTCCGTCCTCGACGAGGCATGGGGCCGCATCCCCCATACGCGGGAGGGGCAGGCGGAGCAGGGGGCTTTCACGCAGACGCGCATCGAGCGCGTCATCACCCTCATCGTGGGTCCGGGCTCTCTCGTGCTGGGACTCCAGGCGTTCGTCGCCGCCTTCGGCCCCGGAGACGAGGCCGCCGGATGGCACATGCCCCTCGTGCTGTCCGTCTTCGTCCCCCTGGTGGCCATGATCGTGGCGTGCACCGTGGGGCGGTTCGCGCGGGTCTTCTCGGGCATTTTCGCGGTGGTGTTCCTGCTCGCTCTCGCCTTCTGGCCGATCGCCACGGACGGAGGGCCCACACCCGTCCCGACCGAGAACCCCTGGATCTTCTACCTCATCAACGTCGCCACCGTCGCGACCGTCGTCGCGTTCCCCCTTTGGCTGCAGATCGTGTGGACGGTCGCGGCTCCGCTGCTGTTCGGTGTGGTCCGCCTGCTCCAGGCCGGCGGCCGCACGGAGTTCGTCCTCCCGATCGCGCTCGACGTCTCGTTCGCTCTGATCCTGGGCAGCGTGCTCGTGACCCTCGGCTGGATGTACCGCTCCATCGCCGCCAACGTGGATCAGGCCCGTGCCTCGGCGGTGTCGAGCTACGCCGCGGCGGCCGCGACCGCCGCGACCGAGCACGAGCGCGTGGCCGTGGCCGCGCTCATGCACGACAGTGTGCTGGGCGCCCTGCTCGCGGCGGACCGCGCGAGCACTCCTCGCGAGCGCACCCTCGCGGTCAGCATGGCGCGCGAGGCGCTGACCCGACTGGCCAACGCCGAGAAGGACTCCCTCGAGGGCAGCGACGAGCCCGTGTCGGCACCGCGTCTGGCCGACGACATCGAAGCGGCCGCTCGAGACCTCGGCGTCGATCTGACCGTCCTCCGCCACATCGACGAGGGCACCCCGCACGTGCCGGGCCGCATCGCGCGTGCGCTCGTGCTCGCGGCGATGCAGGCGGTCGCCAACGCCGTCCAGCACGCCGACGCGCAGGGTCTCACCGTCCAGTTGACCGGTCACGCCTCGCCCGGGAGGGTCTCGGTGCGGGTGCGCGACACCGGACCCGGTTTCGACGTCGCCTCGATCCCGGCCGACCGTCTCGGCATCCGCGGCTCGATCGATGCGCGCCTCGCGGCCGTCGGCGGTCGCAGCGAGATCGACTCCCACGCGGGCGGAACCACGGTGGCTCTCGAGTGGGAGAGCGGGGACCGCTGGTGACCGTCCGCTCCATCCTGTCGGTCATCGGCTTGGCCTTCACCGCCTACCTGGCCGCCCGCGGTCTCATCTGGACCTCGCCCGAGAGCGTCGTACGCGGGTGGCTGATCGTCGCGGCCCTGGTGATCTACCTGCCCGTGACGTGGTTGTGGATCTTCGCGATCGGCGCGCGCGACAGGGGCGGGAAGTCGTCGTCGGCGACGCGGGCGTACCTCGCCGGGTGGGACGTCGCCCTCGCCTTGTTCGTGGCGGTGGTCGTCTCGAACGCCCCGTTCCTCGCCGTGACCGAGGCCGGTCGCACGCAGCCGTTCGTCACCTGGGTGATCGGTGGCGTCGGTGCGCTCATGACCATCGTCATGGTGCGGCGCCGCCCGATCGTCGCCTGGGTGGGCATGCTGATCCTCGCTGTGTCGACGTCGTTGTGGCTGGGACCGCTGCAGGCGCTCAGCCTCGGTCTCGTGGGCTCGATCGTCTGGGTCACGGCGGCGCAGCTCGTCACCATCGCGCTCGACCGCGCGGCGCGCGACGCCGAACGCCTCGCCGAGCTCCAGCAGGCGGCATCCGCGTGGCAGGCTTCGCAGAGCGGTCGTCAGCGTGAGCGCCGCCTCCACGTCCAGCGGGCGCTGCAGACGGCGGGGCCGATCCTCGCCCGCACGATCGAAAACGGCGGCAATCTCCGCGCCGCGGACAAGCAGGCCGCCCGGCGGGCCGAGGCGAGCCTGCGCGACGAACTGCGGGGGAACCGCCTCCTCGACGACGGTGTCCGCGCCGAGATCGACTCCGCACGTCGCCGCGGCTCCGCGGTCAGCCTCTTCGACGAGGGCGGCCTCGAGGGGCTCGGAGCCGGCGACCTGAACGGCATCCGGGCGGAGCTGGCCGAGATCTTGCGCGAAGCGTCGTCGGAGCGCGTGATCATCCGGACGTCGCCGCACCACGAGATCGCCGTCACGATCGTGGGTCGTTCGGCCGGCGACGGCGCCGGGGGCGACGACGATCAGGTCGACCTCTGGCGCGAGATCCGTCGTCCGCGCTGATCGCGGTCCGTGAGGTCGGCCCACCGGCCGGGCCTAGTCGGCGACCCACCGGTCGATCTGGCGGCGCGGGCGCGGCCGGCGGCGACGACGTGAGGGGGGTCCGTCGACGCTGCCATGCCCTCCGCGGGGGAAGAGGATGAGGGTGAGGGGCGGCGGTTGCGCCTGCCCCTCACCCGTGCGAACGGTTACCCGAAAACCGTCCGCGCGGTCGAATCCGGCTCTAAGGAGCGGTCCGACCGAACGCGTGATGCGTTCCAGCTCCTCCAGTATTCGGCAGCGGCCCGCGGACGTCTGTAGGTATTTCGGGGGACATTTCGGGCGGATGTCAGCCGGTGAAGCCGTGCCATCCCGCTGTGCGGTTCAGCGGGGTCCGCAGACCCCGTGCCGAGAGCTCCCAGCGCGAGCGCGGAGCGTGGTCGGGGACGGTGGCGTCGGCCACCTCGCGCACGTACGTTTCGCTGACCACGACGATCGCCGCGGCCAACTCCTCTTCGGTGGGAGTGCCCCGCACGACCTCCGCCACGACGGGCGGAAGATCGCGGGCGGCGTCGGCGTCGCTCACAGGGGGATGTTCCCGTGCTTCTTGGCGGGCAGGCTCGCGCGCTTGTTGCGCAGGGCCCGCAGCGCCTTGGCGATCGAGACGCGCGTCTGCGCCGGCTCGATGATGCCGTCGAGCTCGCCGCGCTCGGCCGCGAGGAACGGGGATGCCACGTTGTACGTGTACTCGTTCGCGAGGCGCGTGCGCACGGCGGCGACGTCTTCGCCGGCTTCTTCGGCGCGCTTGATCTCGCCGCGGTACAGGATGTTGACCGCGCCCTGACCGCCCATGACGGCGATCTCGGCGGTAGGCCAGGCGAGGTTGATGTCGGCACCGAGCTGCTTGGAGCCCATGACGATGTACGCGCCGCCGTAGGCCTTGCGCAGGATCACAGTAACCAGCGGAACGGTGGCCTCGGCGTAGGCGTACAGCAACTTCGCGCCGCGGCGGATGACGCCGGTCCATTCCTGGTCGGTGCCGGGGAGGTAGCCGGGCACGTCGACCAGGGTGACGATGGGCACCGAGAACGCGTCGCAGAAGCGCACGAAACGGCTGGCCTTCTCGCCCGCGTCGATGTTCAGCGTGCCCGCCATCTGCGAGGGCTGGTTGGCGATGATGCCGACCGTGCGCCCCTCGATGCGGCCGAAGCCGATCACGATGTTCGGCGCGAACAGCGGCTGCACCTCGAGGAACTCTGCCGCATCCACGATCCCGTCGATGACGGTGTGGATGTCGTACGGCTGGTTCGGGGAGTCGGGGATGACCGTGTTGAGCGAGCGGTCGGCATCCGTCGTCTCGAACTCGAAGGGGGTGTCGTAGACGGGGATCTCGGCGAGGTTGTTGTCGGGGAGGTAGCTGATGAGGCCGCGCGCGTAGTCGATCGCGTCGTCCTCGTCGTCGGCGAGGTAGTGCGCGACGCCCGAGCGGGTGTTGTGGGTGTGGGCTCCGCCGAGCTCTTCCATGCCGACGTCTTCGCCGGTGACGGTCTTGATCACGTCGGGGCCGGTGACGAACATCTGGCTGGTCTTGTCGACCATGATGACGAAGTCGGTGAGGGCCGGGGAGTAGACCGCGCCGCCGGCGGCGGGGCCCATGATGATCGAGATCTGCGGGATGACGCCCGAAGCGGCGGTGTTGAGCCGGAAGATCTCGCCGTACTTGCCGAGGGCGACGACACCCTCTTGGATGCGGGCTCCGCCCGAGTCCAGGATGCCGATGATCGGGATGCCGCTGCGCAGGGCCAGCTCCATCACCTTGATGATCTTGTCGCCGGCGACCTCGCCGAGCGATCCGCCGAAGGTCGAGAAGTCCTGCGCGTAGACCGCGACCGTGCGGCCGTGGATCGTGCCCGTGCCGGTCACGACGGAGTCGCCGTAGGGGCGGGACTTGTCCATGCCGAAGGCGGTGGTGCGGTGGCGCACGTACTCGTCGAGCTCGACGAAGGAGCCGGGATCGACCAGCATCTCGAGGCGCTCGCGGGCGGTGAGCTTACCCTTCGCGTGCTGCTTGTCGCGGGCGGCGGTCTCGGCATCGACGACCGCCTCCTGGAACCTGTTGCGGAGGTCCGCGATCTTGCCGGCGGTGGTGAAGAGATCGGGCTGGTCGGTCACGCTTTCCACCCTAGCGACCGCACCGCCGCCCGCGTTGGAGGGTGCACACAAGCGAAGTCGCGAGGCGCTGTGGCATCCGTCCAGGCCCTGCCGTGTCCGCCCGAGCGGAAGAACGCAAGTGGATGCCGGGAGCCCGACGGTTCCCTAGGGTGTGCTCATGCCGATCCCCGCCGCCGGATACCCGCACGCCGCCGCCCACAGCCCTCGCGTCCAGGTCGTCGAGACGACCGACTCCACCAACGCCGACGTGATCGCCGCGGTCACCGCCGACCCCGCGGGGTGGCCGCACCTGTCGCTGCTCGTCACCGACGACCAGCGCGCCGGGCGCGGGCGCCTCGACCGCACCTGGACCGCCCCGGCCGGAACGGCCCTCGCCGTCTCGGTGGTCGTCGACGCGACGATGATCCCGGCGGAGCAGCGCGGGTGGATCCCGCTCGCGGCCGGAGCCGCCATGACCCGCGCCGTCCGCGCCCAGCTCACGGGCCACGGCGGGACGGTCGAGCTGAAGTGGCCGAACGACGTGCTCGTCGACGGAGGCAAGATCTGCGGCATCCTTGCCGAGGTCGTGCCCGGGGCGCCCGACACCGTCGTGGTGGGGGCGGGCGTCAACACGCGCATGAGCCGCGCCGACCTGCCCGTGACGACCGCGACCTCGTTCGCCGCGATCGGCGCGGAGTGCGATGACGACCGGCTGCTCGCCGACTACCTCGAGGACCTCGGCAAGACCCTGGCCCGTCTCGTGCACGACGACGTCGAGCGCGTCCACCACGAGATCGAGAAGCTCTGCGCCACCGTCGGCAGAGAGGTCACCGTGGCCCTGCCCGACGGCTCGACGCTCCAGGGCACCGCGGCACGTCTCGATCGCGACGGTCGCCTCGTCGTCGACGCCGGCACCATCGAGACCGTGGTCTCGGCCGGCGATGTCGTCCACGTGCGCTGACGGCGCGGCGCTCCGCGTGGCGGCGGGCCGCGAGCGCTCGCGTCTCGCAGAATGAGACCGTGACCCAGCCGTCGAACTCGATCGGGCGCCCGCGCATGCCGGCACCGGGGACGGCCGCGCCCGAGCTGCGGATCGCGCGTCTGCGCTCGCACGCGCGGCGGCTGTTCTGGTCGGCCCTCGTGCTGATCGGAGTGGCCGGGGCCACGGCGTACTTCTACGACAACCTCCCCGCGCCGTACGAGAACTGGATGCTGCTGACTGCGGCGGGCGTCCTCGTGCTCTTGCTCGTGGTCATCCCGTACCTCGTGTGGCTCTCGCACACCTGGACCATCACCACGCGGCGCGTGATCGAACGCTCGGGCCCGTTTGGCGCGAACCGCCGCGAGATCTCGCACGTCCGCGGGTACGCGATCCAGATGCGCCGCGGCATCCTGCAGCGGATGTGGGGAGCCGGGACCCTGTCGCTCTCGAACGGCGTCGAGCCGGTGCTGCGTCTGAAGAACATCCCGCACGCGGTCCTCGTGCACGAGACGCTGGTCGACCAGGTCGAGGTCAACCAGATCCTCGCCCATCGCGACGCGCAGACCTTCGGTTCCGGAGCCGTCCCCGGGGTCTGAGCGGCATCCGGGCTCGTCCGGACGCCGGAAGCCCCTCGCGTGCCCGACGTCGCGGCATCCCTGCACCCGGCTCGCGTCCTCGCGAGCGGCCCGACAGAATGGATGCCGACGGAAGGAGCGGCATGGCGCTGCGAGTCGGAGTGGTCGGTGGCGGACAGCTGGCGCGGATGATGATCGCGCCCGCCGTCGAGCTCGGGATCGAGATCCGCGTGCTCGCGGAAGACGAGGGCATGTCGGCCGCGCTCGCCGCGAGCGCCGTCGGCGACTATCGCGACGCCGACACGGTGCTGGCCTTCGCGCGCGACGTCGACGTCATCACCTTCGACCACGAGCACGTCCCGCAGGACGTGCTGGCCGCCCTGGTCGACGCGGGTGTCTCCGTCCACCCCGGGCCCGCGCCCCTCGGCGTCGCGCAGGACAAGCTGGTCATGCGCGCGAAGATGGCCGAACTCGGACTCCCGCAGCCCGACTGGGCGGCGGTCTCGACGGCATCCGAGCTGCAGGACTTCCTCGACGCTCACGGCGGTCGTGCCGTCGTGAAGACCCCGCGCGGCGGGTACGACGGCAAGGGCGTGCGGGTGGTCTCGGCCGCGACCGAGGCCGACGACTGGTTCGCCGCCCTGGCCGAGGACGGCAACGGCGGTTCGCTGCTGGTCGAGGAGCTCGTCGACTTCACCCGTGAACTCGCCCAGCAGGTGGCCCGGCGCCCCTCGGGCGAGGTCCGCGCCTACCCCGTGGTCGAGACCGTGCAGCGCGACGGCGTGTGCGCCGAGGTCGTCGCCCCGGCTCCTCGCGCCGACGCGCGCGTGCAGCGCGTGGCCGCCGAGATCGGCGTCGCCGTCGCCGAGGGGCTCGGCGTCACCGGGATGCTCGCCGTCGAGCTCTTCGAGACGAGCGATGAGCGCATCCTCATCAACGAACTCGCCATGAGGCCGCACAACAGCGGCCACTGGACGCAGGACGGCGCGGTCACGAGCCAGTTCGAGCAGCACCTGCGCGCGGTGCTCGACCTGCCTCTGGGATCCACGGATGCCGTGGCCCCGTGGTCGGTCATGATCAACGTCCTGGGGGGCCCTGTCGAGGGCACGCTCGACGAGCGGTTCGCCGCGGCGATGGCCGCCCACCCCGCGGCGAAGATCCACACCTACGGCAAGGCCCCGCGCCCGGGCCGCAAGGTCGGGCACGTCAACGTCATCGGCGACGACCTCGACGACGTCGTCTACGAGGGGCGCGCCGCGGCCGCGTTCTTCGACTGAGCGAGGCGTGTGAGCGCGCCGTTCCGAGATCTTCCAGCGAGTCGACCTACCCTGGACCGGTGACCCGGCCGCTGCATTCTTCCGAGACGCCCGTGGTCGGCGTCGTCATGGGCTCCGACTCCGACTGGCGCGTGATGAGCGCCGCCAGCGAGGTGCTGACCGAGTTCGGTATCCCGCACGAGGTCGAGGTGGTCTCGGCCCACCGCACCCCCGACAAGCTCGTCCGCTACGGCCGCGAGGCGCGCGGGCGCGGGCTGCGCGCCGTCATCGCCGGGGCCGGGGGCGCCGCGCACCTGCCGGGCATGTTGGCATCCGTCACCGCTCTTCCCGTCATCGGCGTGCCCGTGCAGCTGGCGACGCTCGACGGCCTCGACTCGCTGCTGTCGATCGTGCAGATGCCCGCGGGGATTCCCGTCGCCACCGTCTCGATCAACGGGGCCAAGAACGCGGGGCTTCTCGCGGCCCGGATCCTCGGGAGCGCCAACGCCGACCTGGCCGAGCGCGTCGAAGCATACGCGCGCGACCTCGAGGCGCAGGTCGAAGAGAAGAACCGACGTCTGAAGGACTCTCTGTGACGCTCGCGGCAGCTCGGCCTCGCGCACGCGCGCACGTCGTCGAACAGCGTCCGATGCGTCACCCCGACGCCACCTCGCTGCCCGTCATGACCCGCCGCGGCTGGTGGCTCGTGGCGCTGAACTTCCTGCTGCCGGGATCCGCCCAGGTGCTGGCCGGCAACAGGCGGCTCGGGCGGTTCGGTCTCGGGGCGACTCTGGCGATGTGGACGATCCTGGTGCTCGCGGGGCTCGGCGCGCTGCTCATGCCCAGCGGTCTGTTCGCGCTGGCCACCGGATCGTTCATCCCCGACTTCCTGTCGTGGTTCCGGCCGCTGCCGCTGACACTCGTGCAGATCGTCCTCATCGGCTACGTCGTGCTCTGGATCGTGCTGACCATCGACACGCTCCGCCTGGTCCGACTCGTCAAGGTCGGGCCGTTCTCGCGCGTCGCCATGGCCGTCCTGTCGGTGGGCCTTCT
The DNA here is from genome assembly GCF_031455375.1 of Microbacterium sp. 1154. Lineage (NCBI taxonomy): Bacteria > Bacillati > Actinomycetota > Actinomycetes > Micrococcales > Microbacteriaceae > Microbacterium > Microbacterium sp. 1154. Next base: position 1,425,184 of record NZ_JAVDSN010000001.1, read on the forward strand.
CGTTCTCTCCGGCTCGGGGGCGGCATGGGCGGCCCAGACGGCGGGGACGACGCGCGACGCGTTCTCGGAGCTGTTCGCCGAGTCGGCGCCGGTCGTGCCGCCGTCCGACGGGTACTACAACATCCTCCTTCTCGGTGCCGACTCGGGTGAGGGACGCGACTCGATGCGCTTCGACAGCATCTCGGTCGTCTCGATCAACGCCGACACCGGGGCCACCACCATCACCGGTATCCCACGCGACATGCCGCACTTCCCGTTCGCGCCGGGACCCATGCAGGACGAATACCCGGACGGGCACACCGGCCATGCGAACGCGACCTGCGGGTGGGGGAGCGGCATTAACCAGCTCCGCACCGAGGTCGAGGTGTGTCAGGACGGCAACAAGCTCTACCCGAACGCGGTGTCCGAGGGCTCCGAGCCCGGCATCGAGGCGACGAAGGACGCCGCCGAGGGGATCATGGGCATCCAGATCCCGTACTACGTGCTGATCGACATGAAGGGTTTCGCCGACCTCGTCGACGCGCTCGGCGGCGTCGACATCGACGTCAAGGAGCGCCTGCCCAAGGGCGGCCCCGCCTACGACGGCCAGCCCGTCGACGACTGGGCCTTCGGCTGGGTCGAGCCCGGTCAGCAGCACATGAACGGCGACACCGCCCAGTGGTACGCCCGCTCGCGCTACACCACGAGCGACTTCGACCGCATGCGTCGCCAGCGCGAGCTGCAAGAGGCGATCCTCGCGCAGACGACGCCGCAGAACGTGCTCACACACTTCCAGGACGTCGCCACCGCGGGCACCAACATCGTGCAGACGGATCTGCCGCAGAGCCTTATCGCCCCGACCCTCGTGAACCTCGCCATGAAGGCGAAGGATCAGCCGGTCGGAACACTGGAGCTGACACCGGCGGGCGGTGTCGACGAGTTCGACCCGGACTACGCCCAGGTCCAGCAGATGGTGCACGACAAACTGCACCCGGCGACCGAGACGGAGGCGCCCTCCTCGTGACCGTGACCCTTCGCGTCGTGCTGGACCAGCTCGTCGCCCCGACCTCCCGCGACCTGGCCGAAGCCTCGGCCTCGCTCACCGACGCCCTCGTCGCCACCGCCCCGCGGGGCTGCGACGTCGGCGCCATCGTGCCGTCCCCGGGCATCTCCGAGGACGAGGCTCCCGCCGGCCTCAGCTCCGAGACGCGTCTGTCGATGCGACGGCGCGAGCTCGCGGCATCCTGGCAGCTCGGGGTGGCTCCCGGCATCGGCAAGGGACTCATCCACTCGCCGACCCCGCTGGCACCCCTGGTGCGGCACGACCGCGTGAACGAGACGCACCAGATCGTGGTGACGCTGTGGGATCTGCGTGCGTGGGAGACGCCGGACGAACTGCCCAAGGCCGAGGTCCTCGCCGCTCGCGCGCTGCTGTCCCGGGTGGGCAAGCACGCGGATGCGGTGATCGTGCCGACCCACGCGATGGCCGAGCGCCTCGCGGAGGTCGCGAAGTCGAAGCTTGTGAAGAAGGTCCGTGTCATCGGCGGGGCGCCCGCCGCGGGGCTGCGCGTGCCGTCGGATGCGGTGGGGCGCCTGCGCGCCCTCGATCTGCCGTCGACCTTCGTCGCCGCCGCCGGTGGGAGCGCGGCCTCCGACGCCCTCGGCACCGCCTTCGCCGCCGTGGTCGCGTCGGGATGGGAGGGTGACGTCGTCGTCCTCGACGTTCCCGAGGGGGAAGAACCGGCGGTCGCCGACCTCGCCGCCGCCGCCGGCCTCGCCGAGGCGCGCGTCCACGCCCGTGGCTCCCTCGACCGCTGGGATCGCGCAGCGGTCCTCTCGCACGCCGCGGCTTTCGTGGCCGCCAGCCCCCGCGCCGACTGGCCCTGGCGAGCGGTCGACGCCCTCGCGGTGGGGGTGCCCCTCGCCGCGGTCGACACCCCGGTCCTGCACGAGGTGCTCGCCGATGCCGCCGCCTTCGCCGCCGCCGACGAGCTCGGCTCCGCCCTGGCTCGCGCCCTGGGGGAGGACTCCGAGAGACTGCGCGTCCTGGCCGGCGACCGCGCGAAGGGCTTCGCGTGGAGAGCGTCGGCCGAGCGGGTGTGGGCGCTGCACGCGGAGCTGTGATGCGAGCGGCGGCTCCTACTATGGAGCCATGCAGCGTTCGCGCCTTCGAGGTCTGATCCGGCGCCTCCGCGAAGCCCGTGGGGCCGGTGCGATCGTGCGCGCCGCCGACCGCCTGTGGTGGTACCGCGTCATCTCGGCCTCGTCCCTCGTCGACACCGAGTACTACGCCGCGCAGCTGGGGCTGGGCCGGGTGCCGGCCCCCCTCGCCATCGCCCACTACGTCTCGCGGGGGTTCCGCCGGGGCATGAGCCTGAACCCGCTGTTCGACGACGTCGTCGCCGGGTGGGAACTGCCCGAGGTCACGCGGGTTCCCGCGCTCTACGCGTACCTCGTGAACGAACGCGAGACCATCTCGATCCACCCGTGGTGGGATGCGGTGGCCTACGGTGCCGCGCGCGGTGGCCCCGGGCTCGAAGCGGCGTGGGCGAAGCCGAACGAGCAGCTGCAGGTGAGCGCGGCCGGACACGAGTGGACCCTGACCGTCGCCGAGGTGCGTCGCCGGGCGATCTCGGCCGCGCGCCGGTGGCGTCGAGCGACGCGGACACGTCAGACCGCCCCGTCCCGCGACACCGCTCTCGTCCGCATCGTCCAGGCGCACGATCGGCGCTACGTGCGCAAGCTCGTCCAGGTCGCGCGTCGCGCCGACGAGTGCGACGTCCTCGTCCCTCTCGTCGATGTGGATGCCAGCCAGTGGGTGTCGACCGCTCTGCTCGCCGATCTCGTGCCCGGGGTGCGCGTGAGCGGTCACCGTCGGGGAACGAGCTGGCGGTCGGTCCTCGCGGCGGCGGTCCGGGACGTATCGGCATCCACCGTTGTCTTTCTCGATCCCCGCGCGGAGTTCGACGACTCGCAGCTCGACGCGCTGATCTCGCAGGCGTCCGCGGGAGCGGCCGTGTGCGCGGCCCATCGCGCGGCCGATGGCACGATCGACGCGGTCGGGGCCGCCGACGTCGGCGGTGCGAGACCGTACGCCCTGTTGTCCGGCCTGCCGGGCGACGATCTGACGGGACTGCCCGAAACGGTCGACGTCCCTCTTCTCTCCGGCCGCACGTTCGCGATGCCCTCTGCGGCGCTGCGGCGCGCTCTCGACGACGTCGATGACGCGGAACCCGACGCCCTGTCCGCGATCTCGCGGACGGTACGGGACGACCTGCCCCTTCGCGCGCTGCCGGGGGTGTCTCCGGTACTGGACGAACCGGCGTTCGCCTTCGCCCCCCAGCGGGTCCCGCATCGCCCGGCGCGCCGGCGCGGCGGAGGCGATCGGTCGCGCGCGGAGAGCGTGCTCGAGAGGGCGGGGTTCCGCGTCGAGCGCTGGGTGGAGGCGGGGCACGGTCGCGTCGAGCCGGTCCTCTCCTGGATCAGACCCCACCCCGCCGCTCGGCGCTGGGCGGTGAAGATGTGCGCTCCGGCCGGCAAGCAGGGCGCGGTCTGGGGCGACGCCCACTTCGCGCGGGGGCTCGCCAACGCCCTGCGCCGACTCGGTCACACCGTCGTCGTCGACGCCTACGACGCGCGGGCGCGCTCGACGACCGCGGTCGACGACGTCTCCGTCGCCATCCGCGGGCCCTACGCTTTCGAGGCGACACCGACCGGCGTGAACCTCGAGTGGATCATCAGCCACCCCGACAGCCTCACGCGCGACGAGGTGGCGGGGTTCGACCGCGTCTTCGCCGCGTCGCACGGATGGGCGGAGCGGGCCGGGCGTCGATGGGGCCTCGAGATCGAAACGCTGCTCCCGTGCACCGACACCGATGTCTTCCACCCCCGCGGGCTGCCGCGCGACGAGGACATCGTCTTCGTCGGCAAGACCCGCGGGGCGGCCCGCCCGAGCGTGGTCGAGCCCGTGAAAGCCGGGATCCCCGTGCGTGTCTACGGGCCCGACTGGGCGCACTTCGTGCCCGCCTCGTCGATCGCCGCCAAGTCCATCCCGCACGAGCGTCTCGCGGAGCGCTACGAAACGGCATCCATCGTCCTGAACGACCAGTGGCCCGACATGCAGCGCGAAGGGTTCATGACCCTGCGCCCGTTCGACGTCGTCGCGGTGGAGGGGCGCCTCGTGTCCGAGCCGGTCGAGGGACTCGACGAGCTCTTCGACGGAGCCGTGGTCACGTATCGCGACACCGATCATCTCGTCGAGATGCTGTCGGGCCCGGCCGACGACCTCTTCCCCGACGCCGAACGGCTTCGACGCATCGCTGCCCGCGTGCGCGACGAGCACTCGTTCGATGCGCGGGCAGCCGTCCTCGACCGGGCTGCGCGCGAGATCGCCGCTCACCGCCGCTGACGGAACGGGCGGGCGCGACCTCACCCCTATGCTCGGACCCATGCCTTCTCGCGTGGGAATCGTCGTCCGAACCCGCAGACGCCCCGACTTCCTCCGTCGTGCCCTCGCGGACATCTCGGCGCAGACGTTCGCCGACTACCGCATCGTGGTGGTGAACGACGGGGGAGACCCCGACGAGGTCGAGGCGATCGTCGCCGCATCCGACCTGCGGGACGCCGTGCAGGTCCGCCACCTCGCCGAGGGCGAGGGCGGTCGCTGCGTCGCCGCGAACACCGGCGTGCGCGACGCGGGCACCGACCTCGTCGTGCTGCACGACGACGACGACCGTTGGCATCCCGAATTCCTCTCCCGCACCGTGGCGTGGCTCGACGGTCATCCCGACGCCCCCGCCGTGGCGGTCCCCACCGAGATCGTCTACGAAGAGCAACGCGGCGGCACCTGGACCGAGGTCGGCCGGGCGCCGTTCTGGGCGGGGATGCAGCGCATCTCGCTCGGCGAGATGCTCAGCGTCAATCGCGCGGTGCCCATCTCCGTGCTGTACCGCCGCTCGGTCCACGACGAGGTCGGCTGGTACGACGAGTCCCTCGACGCGGTCGAGGACTGGGACCTGTACCTCCGCATCCTCCGCGTCGGCGAGATCGGTTTCCTCCCCGGCGAGGCGCTGGCCTTCTGGACGCAGAGACCGGATGCCACGGGCCTCGACGCCAACAGCATGTTCGCCCTCACCGAGGTGCACGCCGTCGACGACGCGCGCGTGCGCGATCGCGCGCTCGCGGAGTGGGTGGGTCGCGAAGGGGAGGGCCTCCCGTTGTACCTGGCGGCCTTGCACGAGACGATGACGGCGCACATCGACAGGCGTCTCGAAGAAACCGCGGGGCGGCTGCGGGCGGAGATCCGGGACGACCTGCGCCACGAACTCGACTCGCATCAACCTCTGTGGTCGCGTCTGCGGAGCCTGCGGCGGCGGATCGGCCGTCGGTAACGACCTGATGTCGTGCGGCGTGGGCGGATGCGCGTCAGAGGTCGTACACGCATAATGTTCGCGTGAAGCACGCCATCGACGCCGCCGTTCCGTCCTCCGTTCGGCGCCCGCGCGTCGTGCTGCCCGTTCTGCTCGTCGCCGGGGTGCTGGCGTTCTCCGGGTGCGCGAGCACGTCAGGATCCGCGTCCCCGAGCCCGACCGAGACCGCGGCGTCGGCGACCCCGACCGTCTCCCCGACGTCGAGCGAGGCGCCCTCCTCGACGCCGGCTCCCACCGCCGGCGGCTCCGAGGCGACCGACGCGCCGTTCAACGGCCAGATCCTCATCATCACCTCCGAGGTGCGCGACGGCACGCTCGAGGTCTCCGCCATGGTCCCGGGGGTATCCGAGTCCGGTGGCACGTGCACACTCACCCTGGTGTCGACGGGGGCCAAGGTCGAGTCCACCGCGAACGAGGGCAAGGACGTGACCTACTGCGGTCTCATGTCGATCCCCGTCGCCGACTCGTCGACCGACCCGGCCTTCCAGGTCGCGTACTCGTCTCGCACCACCTCGGCCACGTCCGCGGTGACGACGGTCGAGCCGACCTCGTGATCCGACCGAATCGCCGCCGCCGTGTGGCGGCGATCATCGCGGCGTGGGCGTGCGGGCTCGCGCTCCTGGTGGCCGCTCCGATCGCCCTGCCCGCCACCGTCGCGCCCGTCGAACCGGCCGCAGCCGCCAATGCCGCTGACTGGAATCCCGGGAACATCATCGACGACGCCGTTTTCTACGACGGCAACGCCATGGGCTCCCCGGAGATCCAGGCGTTCATGGAGCGTCAGGTCCGCAACTGCCAGTCGGGCTACACCTGCGTCAAGGACTACCGACAGAACACCGACAATCGACCCGTCGACAAATACTGCAACGGGTACGCCGGGGCCGCGAACGAGAGCGCCTCGACGATCATCGACAAGGTCGCCCGCTCGTGCGGGATCAGCCAGAAGGCGCTTCTCGTCCTGCTGCAGAAGGAGCAGGGCCTCATCACCTCGACGGCGCCGTCCGCTTGGAACTACTCGGCGGCGACCGGACAGGGGTGCCCGGACACCGCGCCCTGTGACGCGGCGACCGCGGGGTTCTTCTACCAGGTGTACTACGCCGCGCGTCAGTTCGAGGTCTACCGGCTGAACCCGACCTGGTGGGGCTACCAGTCGGGGCGTTGGAACAACATCCTCTACAACCCGAACGGCGGCTGCGGCACGCAGCGCGTGTACATCGAGAACCAGGCGACGGCCGGGCTCTACATCTACACCCCCTACGTGCCGAACCAGGCGGCCCTCAACAACCTCTACGGCACCGGCGACGGCTGCTCCGCGTACGGCAACCGCAACTTCTGGCGCACGTTCACCGACTGGTTCGGGTCGACGCGCGTTCCGAGCAACCCGAACGGCCCCTTCGGGTCCCTCGAGGCCGTCACCGCCGTCCCCGGCGGATTCCGAGTGGCCGGGTGGACCATCGATCCCGACAGCGCCGCCTCCCTCGACATCCAGGTCTCCGTCGAGGGTACGGTGACCACCTTCCGGGCCGACACCGCTCGCCCCGACGTGGGCGCGTCGTACCCCGACAAGGGAGCGAACCACGGATTCTCGGTGGTCGTCCCCGCCGCCGTCGTGGGCGACAACAACGTCTGCGTCACCGGCGTGAACGTCGGTCAGGGCAGCGACGCGCGCATCGGGTGCGCGAAGGTGACCGCCATGGCGGGCTCGCCGATCGGCTACGTCGAGGCGGTGACGGCGGTCCAGGGGGGCATCTCCGTGGCCGGGTGGGCGCTCGATCCGGATTCGACCTCCTCCATCGACGTGCACGTCTACGTCGACGGCGTCGGTTCGATCACGACCGCGAATCTCTCCCGTCCGGATGTCGCCTCGGCCTACCCCGCGTACGGAGCGGCCCACGGGTTCAGTCGAGTCGTCGCCGCTTCGCCGGGAACACGCAACGTCTGCCTCTACGCGATCAACACCGGTCTCGGCGACAACACGCAACTCGGGTGTCGCAACGTCGACGTCGGCGCGCCGGTCGATCGCGGACGAGCGCCGATCGGTGCGTTCGACGCGGTCACGGTGGACGGCGCGAACATGACCATCAGCGGCTGGGCGATCGACCCCGACACCGCCGCGCCCGTCGAGGCCCGCGTCACGGTGACGAACTACCCGCAGATCTCCGTTCGCGCGGATGCGAACCGCCCCGACGTCGGCGCCGCCTACCCCATGTACGGCCCCGCTCACGGGTTCGTCACCACCACCACGGTCATGGGGGGGACGTACACGGTCTGCGTCACGGCGGTGAACACCGGTGCCGGCGGCGATTCGTCGCTCGGGTGCAAGAACATCACGGTCCCCGTGCCCGATCTCGGCCGCGCGCCCATCGGTTACCTCGACAGCGTCTCCGTCACCGGCAACACCGTGCGGGTCAGCGGGTGGGCTCTGGATCTCGACACGACGTCGCCGATACAGGTCCACATCTACGTCGGCAACTCGGGAGTCGCCTACCGTGCCGACGGCGCGCGTCCGGACGTCGGGGCCGCTTACCCGCTGCAGGGGCCCACTCACGGCTTCGATCAGACCATGACGGCCCCCGTGGGACAGTCCTCCGTCTGCGTCTACGGCATCAACAACGGCGCGGGCGGTAACGCCCTCATCGGGTGCCGGACGATCACCGTCGCCGACCACACGAGACCTCCGATCGGCAACCTCGAGTACGTCGGAGTATCGGGACGCTCTATCGTCGTCGCGGGATGGGCGTTCGATCCCGACACGACGTCGCCCATCGACGTGCACGTCTACATCGACGGCGTCGGTCGTCCCATCCGCGCCGACGCCGCGCGTCCGGATGTCGCAGCCGCCTACCCCGGCACGGGCAGCCAGCACGGCTTCACGAGCACTTTCGCCTCGACGAGCGGATCGCACACCGTATGCGTGTACCCGATCAACGACGTGACGGGGCCGAACACGTTCCTGGGATGCCGCACGGTGACGATCCCCTGACCGCAGCGATGACGAAGGCCGTCGACCCTTCCGGGGCGACGGCCTTCGTCATGGTGGGGGTGATCAGCCCCCGAGGTACCGGACCAGCGACTCGTCGCCGTCGCGCGGTTCGAACCCCGTCGCGCGCAGGCGGTCGAGCGCCAGCGTGCTGATCCGGGGTCGGGGGGCGACCGGTGACGTCGCCGCGGAGAAGTACTCGTCCGTCGTCACACCCGTGACCTTCGACGGGTCATGAGCGGTGAGCTCGAACACCCGCCGCGCGATGTCCGCCCAGCTCACCTCGGGGCCGTCGCTCGTCGTGTTGTACGTGCCGTAGGGCGCGCCGGTGTCGAGCAGGTGGCGCACGGCGCGCGCGATCTCATCTGTGAAGCTGAGACGACCGCGCTGGTCGTCGACCACGCGCGGGCTGATCCCCCGCTCGGCCAGCGAAGCCATGGTACGGACGAAGTTCGCGCCGTCCCCGATCACCCAGCTCGTGCGCACGATGTAGTGCTTCGACACGGCGGACACGATCGCGTCGCCGGCCGCTTTGGTCTGGCCGTAGACGCCGAGCGGCGAGAAGGGGGCGTCCTCCGCGTAGCCCCCGCTCTCGCGCCCGTCGAATACGTAGTCGCTCGACACGTGGACGAGGGTGACACCGTTCGCCTCGGCGACGCGGGCCAAGCTCGCGACGGCGCTCACGTTCGACGCCCACGCCTCGACGCGTCCCTCGGGCGTCTCGGCCGCATCGACCTTCGTGTACGCGGCGGCGTTGATGATGGTGCCGTAGTCGCGCCACCGGCGCGCGGCATCCAGGTCGGGGGAGGTGAGATCGAGATCGTCGCGTGCGGCGTACTCGATCCACGGGTGCTCACCGAACTCGGCGCGCAGCGCGCGGCCCAGCTGACCGTTCGCGCCGGTGACGAGGATCTTCTTCGGCGGCATGGGCACCACATCCGCCAGGCGGGGGTGCGCCATGTCTTTCGCGCTGATCTCGACGTCGGAGAGGGGGATCGGCCACTCGATACCGGACGTCTCGTCCGCGAGGTTCAGGAACGTGTAGGTCGCGTCGGGCGACCAGTGATCGTTCACGAGGTAGGTGTAGGCGGTGTCGGCTTCGAGGGTCTGGTACGAGTTGCCGACTCCGCGCGGAACGAAGATCGCCGTCGACGGGTCGAGCTCGGTCGTGAACACGGCACCGAAGCTCTCGCCCTCACGAAGGTCGACCCACGCGCCGAAGATGCGACCGGTGGCGACGGAGACGTACTTGTCCCACGGTTCCGCATGGATGCCGCGGGTCGTGCCCACGGCGTCGTTGAACGAGACGTTGTTCTGCACCGGACCGAAGTCGGGCAGATCGATTCCGGCGGCGGTCATCTTCTCGCGCTGCCAGTTCTCTTTGAACCATCCTCGGGCGTCGCCGTGGACGGGCAGGTCGAGGACGACGAGACCCGGGATGGGCGTCTCTAGGACGGACAGGGACTTGCCGAAGGCGATCGACACCGCGGTCACTGTCCCTTGCTCGCGTAGAACGCCTCGACGCCGTCCTTGGTGGGTGCCCACCAGGCTTCGTTCTCGCGGTACCAGTCGATGGTGGCGGCGAGACCGGACTCGAAGTCGCCGTACGTGGGAGTCCAGCCGAGTTCGGTGCGGAGCTTGGTCGAGTCGATCGCGTACCGCATGTCGTGGCCGGGGCGGTCGGTGACGAGATCGTAGGCGTCGGCCGGCTGACCGGTGATCCGGAGGATGAGTTCGACGACGCTCTTGTTGTCCTTCTCGCCGTCCGCGCCGATCAGATACGTCTCGCCGATCTCGCCCTTGTCGAGGATGGCGAGGACAGCCGAGGAGTGGTCGTCGGCGTGGATCCAGTCGCGGACGTTCTCGCCGGTCCCGTACAGCTTCGGGCGGATGCCGCGGAGCACGTTCGTGATCTGGCGGGGGATGAACTTCTCGACGTGCTGGTAGGGGCCGTAGTTGTTCGAGCAGTTGCTGATGGTGGCGCGGACGCCGAACGAGCGCACCCACGCGCGCACCAGCAGGTCGGATCCGGCCTTGGTCGACGAGTACGGCGACGAGGGGTTGTACGGCGTCTGCTCGGTGAAGCGCGCCGGGTCGTCGAGCTCGAGGTCGCCGTAGACCTCGTCGGTCGAGATGTGGTGGAAGCGCACGTCGTGGCGGCGCGCGGCCTCGAGGAGCGTGTAGGTGCCGATGATGTTCGTGTCGAGGAACGGGCGCGGGTCGTGCAGGGAGTTGTCGTTGTGCGACTCGGCGGCGTAGTGGACGACGGCATCGGCTTCGGCCACGAGCGGGTCGACGACGGCCGCATCGGCGATGTCGCCCACCACGAGGCGGACGCGGTCGGCGGGCAGCCCCTCGAGGGAGGCGCGGTTGCCGGCGTAGGTCAGCTTGTCGAGCACGGTCACCGTGTGATCCGTGTGCGCGACGACGTGGTGCACGAAGTTGGAACCGATGAAACCGGCGCCACCGGTCACGAGAAGACGACTCATGCGGTCAAGGTTAGCGGGCCGGGGGTCTTCGTCCCGTGGCCTCGGATTGGCGCCTACAGCGGGATGAGCCAGACTTGACCCCATGCGCGGAATCATTCTGGCGGGCGGCACGGGCTCGCGACTCCATCCCATCACGCTGGGCATCTCCAAGCAGCTCGTGCCCGTGTACGACAAGCCGATGATCTACTACCCGCTGTCGACCCTCATCCTGGCGGGAATCCGCGACATCCTCATCATCACCACCCCACAGGATGCCGAGCAGTTCCAGCGTCTCCTCGGTGACGGATCGCGTTTCGGCATCCACCTCACCTATCGGGTGCAGCCGTCGCCCGACGGTCTCGCGCAGGCCTTCATCCTGGGGGAGGAGCACATCGGCTCCGAGTCCGTGGCCCTCGTCCTGGGCGACAACATCTTCTACGGCCAGGGCATGGGGACGCGCCTGCGCCAATACACCGAGCTCGACGGAGGCGTGGTGTTCGGGTACCGCGTCGCCGACCCCACCGCCTACGGCGTCGTCGAGTTCGACGCGAACGGACGTGTCGTCTCGCTCGAGGAGAAGCCGGTCGTCCCGAAGAGCGACTACGCCGTCCCCGGACTCTACTTCTACGACAACGACGTCATCGAGATCGCACGTGATCTGAAGCCCTCTGCCCGCGGCGAGCTCGAGATCACCGATGTCAACCGCACCTACCTGGAGCAGGGACGCCTGCGCGTCGAACTGCTGCCGCGCGGGACGGCCTGGCTCGACACCGGGACCTTCGACTCGCTCAGCGAGGCCACGGAGTTCATCCGCACGGTCGAGAAGCGTCAGGGGCTCTCCATCGGCTGCCCCGAAGAGGTCGCGTGGCGCATGGGCTTCCTCACCGACGACGAACTGCGGGATCGGGCCGAACCTCTGGTCAAGAGCGGGTACGGCAACTACCTGTTGAAGGCACTCGCGCAGGGACACGAATGATCGACGAGAACCCCGGCCGTTTCCCCCTCGGGGGCCGACGCGCCGTCGTGTACGCGGCGACCGCCCGCAAGGGGCGCTTGTCAGGCGCCGTCCATCACGCGCTGACCGGTCTTCGAGAGCTCGCCGATCACCTGGTCGTCGTGACCGGTGCCCTGTCGGTTGACGAGCGCTCCCTGCTGGGGGAGATCGTCGACGAGATCGTCTCGCAAGGGGACGCCGGAGAAGGACTGCACGCGCACGGGCCCTTCGTCCGGTCGCAGGCCGAGCGGATGAGCGTGTTCGACGAAGTGGTCCTCACCAACGATCAGTGGTTCGGTCCCGTCGGGCCCCTGCAGCCGGTCGTCGAGCGTATGGAGGATCGTTACCTCGACGTCTGGTCTCTCACCGATCGGCGCGAGGGCGTGCCGGGTTCCCGGACGGAAGGCGGCGATGGTCGCGTCCAGCTGAGCGGATACTGGCTGGCCGTGCGGCAGAGGGTGTGGCAGTCGGATGCGTGGGAGCGCCTGTGGCGGGGGATCAGCGCGACCCCGTCGGAGCGTCGCCACGCGAACGGCGCGGAGGTGGCGCTCAGCGAGCAGCTCACGGCGGCGGGTTTCCGTCTGGCCGCGGCCTTCCCCAGCGAGAACTATCCGGCGGAACACCCCGACATGTTCAATGTCGACCTGCTCCTGGCCGACGGCTGCCCGGCCGTCAAACGCGAGATCTTCAACGGCTACCCGCTCTTCTACGATCAGCACGCGATCGTCGGTCGACGCATCGCCGCGGCCATGGCGGAGCACGGATACCCCGTCGATCTGTTGTGGAGCGATCTCGCCGCGACGGTCGCGCCCAAGCGCCTCCACACCAACGGTGCCATGCTCGAGGTGCTTCCCGACCGCGAGCTCGCGACCGGGCATGTGCCCTTGCGCATCCTGGGCGTCGTCCACGTCGTCGACCTCGAGCCCCTGCCCGAGCTGATCGCCCGTACCGTGCGCGTGCCCGGGATCGAGCGGATCGTGTTCACGATGGCGGATGCGACCCATCGCGGTGCCATAGAAGCCGCGTGGCAGACGGCGGGAGCCCCCGAGGGGATCGCCTTCGACATCCGAGAGGCCCTCGGCCGGAACACCCCCGACACCGCCGTGGTCTTCGACGAGTGCCGAGACCTCGCCCTGGACGGGGGCTTCGACCTCGTCCTCGCCGTCCACACCGGGGCCGCCGCATCGTCGACGCGTAACTCCCGTTCCTACTTCGAGCGCCAGCAGTACGACTGCCTGCTGCACAGCCCGGGGTACACGGCCAACGTCATCCAGCTCTTCCGTGATCGCGCGTCGCTCGGCGTCGTCTTCCCCCCCACCCCCCACATCGGCATGTCGACGCTCGGCGAGGGCTGGAGGGGACAGGCGGATGCCGTCGCGAAGACGATGGAGCGCTTGGGCATCGACGTCCCGCTCGACTGGGCCAGCCCGCTCGCCCCGGTCGGGGGGATGTGGATCGGGCGGCCGGAGGCGCTGCGACTGCTGGGGGAGCAGAAGTGGCCGGTCGGAGAAGAGGCGAGCCTGGTCCACACGCGGTTACACGCGTACGCGGCCGGGGAGCTCGGCTACCATTCCCGGACGGTCTCGACGGCGGAGCACGCCGGCCTCAGCCACGGCTCGCTGGAATACACCACCGATTTCATGTCGCGGACCTCGTACGGCTACCCCGCGGGATACACCGCACTCCTGCACCGCGCCGGTCCCATCGGTGCGGGCCGCGGTGTCGATTTCGCCCGCATGTGGGTGCGCTACCGGCGTCCGCATTGGTGGGGGACGCTCTCGCGCCTCGGTCGCGCGGCACGCATTGCGCGGGCGGTCGGCCGCTCCGTTCGACGACGACTCCGAAAGGGAGCCTGACGTGGAAACCCCTCACGGCACCATGAGCCGCGCCATCGTCTACGTGATCTACGACAAGCGAGGTCGCGTCGACGAGAGCGTCCTGTTCGCGCTCCGGGGACTCCGTCCCTTCGCGCAACGCATCGTCGCCGTCGTGAACGGGCGTCTGCGCGACGATGCCCGCGCCGAGCTCGAACTGGTCGCCGACGACGTGCTGCAGCGCGAGAACACCGGTATGGACATCTGGGGGCAGAAGGCGGGTCTGGAGGTCCTCGGGGACGACATCGAATCGTTCGACGAGGTTCTGCTCACCAACGACACCTGGTACGGACCGGTACGCCCGTTCGGCCCCGTCTTCGAGCGGATGGATGCCGAGGACGTCGACTTCTGGGGCCTCACCGACCACCCGCGGGTCGAGCTCGATCAGTCGTGGACCGGGGAGGTCATCCCGTACCACCTCCAGTCGTTCTGGATCGCCGTCCGCCGTCGGATGTTCTCGTCCGCCGAGTGGAAGAGCTATTGGGCGGGATTGCCGGTCCTGCAGGACTGGACCGAAGCCGTGACCCGGCACGAGGTCACCTTCACCGACCGCTTCGCCTCCCTCGGCTATCGGCACGGCGTCGTGTTCCCCCATCAGGACTACGACACCGAGAACCCGTCGATCTTCAATGCGGCGCAGATGCTCGACGCGGGCAACCCGATCGTCAAGCGCAAGCCATTCTTCTTCTGGCCGATCACCATGGACCACGAGGCGTCCATCGGCAAGTGGCTCCTCGACAAGGTCGAGTCGTACGGGTATCCGCGCCGGCTGGTCCTGTCGTCGGCCGCGCGGACGTCACCCCCGCGCGACCTGACGACCGATCTTGGGATGACGGACGTCCTTCCCGACATCGACGTGTCGTACGACCCGGAGCGCCCTCTTCGGATCGTCGTCGTGGCTCATATCTTCTACGTCGACATGACCGACGAGATCCTCGACCGGGGCGATCTCCTTCCCTGCGACTACGACCTCGTCGTCACGACTCCGGACGCTCATCGTGCGGAAGCCATCGAAGAGATCCTCGCGGCGCGTGCGCGCCCGGGGCGCCGTACCGAGGTTCGTGTGCTCCCCTCCAACGACGGGCGTGACCAGAGCGCGTTCCTCATCGAGTGTCGCGACATCATCCTGGGCGACGACTACGACCTGATCGTGAAGGTGCACACCAAGCGCACGCCCCAGCAGGGATTCACGGTCGGTCAGCATTTCAAGTCGCAGCAGCTCGACAACCTCCTCCCGAACGCGGGGTACGCGGCCAACCTCGTCGCCCTCTTCCAGAAGGAGGAGGGCCTGGGCCTCGCGTACCCGCCGATGATCCATATCGGTCAGGGAACCCTCGGCCATGCCTGGTGGGGCAACCGGCCGCGGTTCGAGCAGGTGGCCGACCAGTTGGGCATCGAGGTCCCCATCGATGCGGTGTCGCCGCTGGCGCCCTTCGGATCGATGTACGTCGCTCGTCCCCGCGCTCTCCGCCTTCTCGCGGAACAGCGTTGGCGGTACAGCGAGTTCGGCGGCAAAGAGGCGTACAAGGACGGCGGGCTCGCGCACGTCCTCGAGCGGATGCCGTCCTACGCGGCAGCGGAGAACGGCTTTCACACGCGCACGGTCCTCACCGCGGAGTACGCCGCCCTGAGCCACACGGCCCTCGAGTTCAAGCTGGACGAACTCGCCGCGACCATTCCCGGGACCCTGCGCGACAAGGCCCTCTTCCTGCAGCGGGCCGGGTGGATCGGCACGGGACGAGCGGTCGACTTCTTCTTCATGTACCTCCGTATCAACCGCCCGGACAAGCTCGAACAGGCCGAGAGAATGAGGCGGTTGGCGACGACCCCGCGCCGCGCCGTCGAGCGCGTGAAACGTCTCCTGGGAGTTTCCGGCACGCCGACCACATGAGCCGCAGATAGAATTCTGCTCTCCCGAAAGACGATGGTCAGGCTTGGAAAAAACACAAAGATTCGCGGTCCTCGAGTCGCTGCCCTTCGCGACCGTCGACGCCCGGGGTATGACGCTGCCCGGCCGCGGGGGAAAGATCCGCGAGCTCCTCGCTCGTCGTGACCTCCTCTTCCTGCTGATCCGACGCGACCTGCAGGCGCGATACCGCGACAGCTTCCTCGGGTTCCTGTGGACGGTCATCCGCCCGTTGATCCAGTTCCTCATGTACTTCATCGTGCTGGGGCAGTTCCTCCGCGCCGCCGAGGGCATCCCCAACTTCGCCATCTACCTCTTCGCCGGCCTGACGCTCTACCAGTTCTTCAACGACACCGTGGCGGGAGCGACGGGGTCAATCCTGATGAACGGGGGCCTGGTCAAGAAGATCTACCTGCCGCGAGAGATCTTCCCCTTCGCCAGCGTGGGCGGTGCCGGCTTCATGTTCCTCGTGCAGCTCACGGTGCTCGTGGTGGCCGCTCTCATCTTCCGCGCTCTCCCCGAGCCCGCCCAGATGCTGTGGTTCTTCCCGTCGCTCGGCCTCGTTCTGCTCTACGGCACGGCGATCGGTCTGCTTCTCAGTGCCGTGAACGTGTACCTGCGCGACATCCAGTACCTCACGGAGGTCGTCCTCATGCTCGCCATGTGGGCGTCCCCGATCGTCTATTCCTGGCGCATGGTGAGCGACGTCATCGCTCGGTTCTCGCTTCCCTCGTGGATGCTGGAGATCTATCTCGCGAACCCTCTGACCCTGGCGATCCTGGGCTTCCACAAGACTTTCTGGGGCGCAGGGTCTCCCTCCGACTATCCGCCGAACCTGGAGCTGCGCATGGTGATCGCCGGTGCCGTCGGCCTGGTCTTCCTGGTGGTCGCCCATCGGGTGTTCACCCGCCTCCAGGGCAACTTCGCGCAGGAGCTGTGACCGTGACGACGACAGTGGCCCCCGTGGTCGTGAGACTCACCGATGTGCGCAAGCGTTTCAAGGTGCGCCGCGACAACAACCTGAAAGACCGCATCGTCCATCTCGGGCGACAGGGCAAACGGCACCGCGAGGATTTCGTTGCGGTGAAGGATGTGTCGATCGACATCGAAGCGGGCACGACCGTGGCCCTCATGGGCGCGAACGGCTCCGGTAAGAGCACGCTGCTGAAGCTCATCGGTGGCATCGTCTCACCGTCGGCGGGCAGCGTGCAGACGAGGGGGCGCATGGCGGCGCTCCTCGAGCTCGGCGCGGGATTCCACCCCGATCTCAGCGGTCGCGAGAACATCTACCTCAATGCGTCGATCCTGGGTCTCACCCGCTCCGAGATCGACGATCGGTTCGACGACATCGTCGAATTCAGCGGCATCAGCGACTTCATCGACACCGCGGTGAAGTTCTACTCGTCGGGAATGTACGTCCGGTTGGCATTCTCCGTGGCCATCCACACCAACCCCGACATCCTCCTGGTCGACGAGGTTCTCGCGGTGGGCGACGAGGCGTTCCAACGCAAGTGCATGGACCGCATCGCCCAGTTCCGCGCCGCGGGCTGCACGATCATTCTGGTGAGCCATTCGGCCCAGCAGGTCGCCGAGCTGTGCGACCGCGGCATCGTCCTGCGAAAAGGCGAGATCGTTCACGACGGCGACGTCGATGAGGCGATCGGCGTCTTGCGCGATGTGCTGGAGGGGCGCGACGAAGCCACCGCAACGGAGTCGGCCGCGGCTGCCCCCATCGCCGTCACGTCGATCGAGATCCTCGACGAGAACGGCGAGCGGCGGCGCACGTTCGCATCGGGCGAGGCCATCGACATCCGGCTCACCCTCGTCTCCGGCCACGCGATCGACACGTGGGCGGCGGGCTTCAGCGTGAACACGCCGTTGGGGCATACCGTCTTCGCGTCGAACACCGACCTGTTGAGGACTCCTCTCGAACCGATCGAGGGAGAGACGGTGGTCGATTTCCGCGTCGACGCGTTGCACCTCGGCTCCGGGACGTACCACGTGCATGCGAATGCCGTCGCCCCGGACGAGGGCGGAGTGCACGGCATCGCTCACGGGGCGACGTTCTCGGTCGAGACTCCCGTGCCGACGCTCGGCTCGACCACCGCCGATGTCACCGTCGGAGTCCGCGGGCGCTGAGGACGGCGCCCGCGGACTCCGATCAGGCGGGCGTCACGTCGCGATTGCTCGTCTCGTTCGTCGAGAAGCGCGCCGCCGCGAGGGCCCGGTGTTGAACCACGCCCAGCAGGACGAAGGCGAGTATCAGGGCGGCTGAGCCTGCGGCCCACACGAGGGTGGGCGAGGGGATGCCGTTCCACCACCACTCCGCGCGGGCGCCCAAGCTCAGAGCGGGGTCGTCGACCCCCGTCGTGTATCGGCGGATGCCGACGTGAAGCGCGACGACCATCGCGACGCTGAGAGCGACCCCCGCGAAGGTGATGCGGCTGACGGTCCAGCTCCGCTCGATGTCCACGCCCACCGACGCGACCCCGAGGAAGATGACGAGGAGCGGCAGGATGTACCGGGGTTGAACCTGAGCGCCGACCATCGCCTGAGACTGCGCGAGGAGGACGAACGGCACCAGATACAGCGCGGTGAGGCTCAGCGCGAAGGCGATGACACGACGCGGTGTCATCCCGCGCGCGCCGACGAAGATCGCTCCCGCGGCCGCCATCAGCGACAGGGTGGACACGACGCTGGGCATGTAGGTGTCGAGCCAGCCGAGCCCCCATCCGCCGAGGGCGCCGGCGAGCAGCGTCGGGATGTTCAAGAAATTGGAGATGTGCTGATCGATCGTCAGGGGGACCGGGTCCAGCGAAAGGCCCGTGACGACGGCGCTTCCCTGTCGCGCCAAGAGGTAGAACCCGACGGCCGCGATGGCGATGACGATCGCGGCGGCGGCTGCCGCCCACATCGAGCGGCCCTTCCGGGCTCCCAGGATGACGGCGAGCACGATGGAGAGCAGAGCGTATGCCGCGGAGTCGGCCCTCGCCCCGGCGCCCATGACACCGCCCAGGACCGCGAGTGCGGCCAGCACCCAACGCCGTCGGCCGTCCGTGAGCATTGCACCGTACAGACAGACCCACACCGTTGCGGCGGAGATGTACGCCCACGCGGAGGGGTTGGTGGACGCGGCGACAAACATCCCCAGGGGGACGGCGGAACCGACGGCCGAGACGACGAGGGCCGGGCGCAGCCGTCGAGGCAAGGCGAAGAAAACGGCCGAGAGCACCCCGACGGTGAGCGCCGAATTGACGATGCGGATGACGAGCACCGAGGTCTGGATGTCGTCGCTCGCGAAGATCGACATCGTGCCGTAGAACAGCGGTGGGTACAGGCCCACGTTCACGCGGGGGGTGTCGCTCATTCCCGTCTCGCTCGGGTTCCAGCACGACCCGCTGACCTCGGGCTTGAAGGCGAAGCACGCGGCGTCCGTCAGGGGAGTGGGGACGCTCCGGGTCTCCGGCTCGCTGCCGGGCGCGCACAGGCCCGGGCGTTCTCCGAGCCCGCACCAGATGGAGGGGAGATGGAAGTCGTCGTCGGGGGACGAACCCACGGGGCTCGCGAAGGCCCACGACACGAGCGACAGGAAGAGGAGAACGGGGATGGCGACGGCGAGGGCCAGGGCCCCGCGTCCGCGCGCAGGGGCGGCTGTCGTAGAGGCGGTCGTCACCAGAGCATCGTAGTCGGAGCCCGCGGTGCGCATCCGTTGGCGGGTGGCGCCGGTGGGTAGGATGGCCGAGTTATGACCCTCACTGCCGACAGAGTTCTGGTGATCGTTCCCGCGTGGAACGAGGCCGCCAACGTCGGTTCGACGATCGCCGAGATCCGGGCCGCCGACCCCGCCTACGACGTCGTCGTCGTCGATGACGGATCGGTGGACGGAACCGGCGACGTCGCGGTCGCGGCCGGCGCTCGCGTTCTCACCCTGCCGTTCAACCTCGGGGTGGGCGGGGCGATGAAGACCGGTTTCACGTTCGCGCAGCGCGAGGGGTACCACCGGGCCATCCAGGTGGACGCCGATGGTCAGCACAATCCCGCCGATGTCGCACGGGTTCTCGCGGGGCTAGCCGACGCCGACATCTCGATCGGCGCCCGTTTCGCCGAGGTGGGCGACTACGCGGTGCGCGGGCCACGGCGGTGGGCGATGGTGGTGTTGGCGAGCGTCGTCTCCCGCGTCGCCGGTACGCGCCTGACGGACGTGACGAGCGGGTTCCGCGCCGCCAACCGGCGCGCGATCGACCAATACGTGCGGTACTACCCGGCCGAGTATCTCGGCGACACCCTCGACTCGCTCGTCGAAGCCGTTCACGCGGGTCTCACCGTCACCCAGGTCCCCGTGGCGATGCGCCCGCGCGTGCACGGCAAACCCAGCCAGAACCCGCTCGGTGCGAGCGTGTACCTGCTTCGTTCCGTGTTCGCGCTCACGCTCGCGGTCCTGCGCGGAACGCTTCGTCGGAGGCCCCGCGCATGACCATCGCCGCCCTGGGGTTCGGCCTCTTCGTCCTCGTGCTCATCGTCGTCTTCCTGATGCGTCGACAGCTGCGCGAGAAATACGCCACGCTGTGGCTCGTCGTGGGTCTCGCCATCCTGGTCCTGGGTGTGTTCCCCGGTCTGCTCGGCTGGCTCGCCGCGTTCCTCGGGGTCGCCGTCCCGTCGAACCTTCTCTTCGCGCTCGCGCTCGCTCTGCTCGTCGGTGTGGCCCTGCACCTGTCGTGGGAGCTCTCCCGTGCAGAGGAGGAGATCCGCCGAGTCGCCGAAGAAGTCGCGATCCTGCGTACCCAGGTCGACTCCCTGCGGTCGGGCTCTCCGGCGGAGGAGCCCGCGGGCGAGCGCCCCGTGGGCGAAGAACCGCGGTCGTCCGGTGGCTCGGGCAGCTGAGGGGCGCACCGGCGCCCTGACCTACATCCTCGCCGCGACCGCGATCGCGGGTGCCGTCGGTTACGCGATCCAGCTCCTCGCCCCCGTCCTGCTGCCGGACAGCGAGTCGTACCTGGGCTTCAGCGTCTACTGGTCGACGGTGTACGTTCTCGTCGCCGCTCTCGCGGGGGTGCAGCAGGAGATCTCGCGGGCCACCACACCCGGCGAGACGCCGGCGAGCGGCGCCACGCTCCGGTCGTTCGCCCTCCTGGTCGCCGGGGCCGCCGCCGTCGTGGGGATCGTGACGGCCCTCGTCGTCGCGCCCTCGGCCTTCCCCGACGACACCGTCGGCTCCGCCTTCTGGATCGTCGTGGCGGTGGTCGGGTACGTCGCCACAGCGGTCTTGGCGGGCGTGCTGTACGGCCTGTCGATGTGGCGGGTCGTCGCCGCTCTCGCCATCGCCGACGCCCTGCTGAGGGCGGTCCTGGTCGGACTCGCCCTGGTGGCCCACGCGCCCCACGCGTGGATCGCTGCGGCTGTCTCGCTGCCCTTCGGAGGAGCTTTCCTCCTGGTCTGGTTCTTCGTGCGCCGACGGATCGTCGGCAACTTCCGCCTCGACGTGGGCGCACGCCGACTGATCGTGAACACCGTCAGCACGGTGACGGCCGCCGCCGCGACCGGTCTGATCGTCACCGGTGTCCCCGTCGTCCTCCGCACGACGATGCCCGACGTCGACGCCGGGATCCTGGCATCCCTCGTCCTGACCATCACCATCACGCGCGCGCCCCTCATCGTGCCGATCATGGCTCTGCAGAGCTACCTCATCGTCGACTTCCGATCGAACGAAAGGCCGCTCGGACGACGCCTCGCCACGTACCTGGCGGCGCTCGCCGCGGTGACCGCGGCGGGCGCCGTGCTGGCCGTGTTCTTCGCAGAGCCCCTCCTGTCGCAGTTCACGAACGGTCGGTACGAGGTGCCGGGGTGGGTCGCGGGCGGCATCGTCGCGAGCGCGGGGGCGGTCGCTGCGCTCTGCGTGACCGGGCCGGCGCTGTTGAGCCGATCCCGCCACGACTGGTACGTCGGGGGGTGGCTCCTCGCCGCGCTGTCGACGGTGCTCCTGCTCCTGTTCTTGCCGGTAGGACCCTACGAGCGCGTCGTCGTGGCGCTCGCGGTGGCGCCCCTGCTCGGCATCGTCGTCCACGTCGTCGCGCTGCGCCTGCCCGCTCGGGGAACCACAGCAACGGCACGATAGACTTCCGTGCACCCGTCGGACCGCCCCGGGGCAACAGGAGATCCGAAACCCATGACGTCTAGCGAACCCCGCAAACGCGCCCTCATCACCGGCATCACCGGACAGGACGGCAGTTATCTCGCCGAACTCCTGCTCTCGAAGGGGTATGAGGTCCACGGCTTGATCCGACGGTCGTCCTCGTTCAACACGCAGCGCATCGACCACGTCTATCAGCCCGCGCAGGCGGACGACCACCGCCTGTTCCTGCACTTCGGAGACCTGTCCGACGGTTCGCGCCTGGTCACCCTGCTCAACGAGATCCAGCCCCACGAGGTGTACAACCTCGCGGCGCAGTCCCACGTCCGTGTCAGCTTCGACGAGCCCGAGTACACGGGCGACATCACGGGCGTCGGCACGACCCGGCTGCTCGAGGCCATCCGTGCGGCCCACGTCGATTGCCGTTTCTATCAGGCGTCGAGCTCCGAGATGTTCGGTGCGACCCCGCCGCCGCAGAACGAGGACACCCCGTTCTACCCCCGCTCTCCGTACGGCGTCGCGAAGCTCTACTCGTACTGGATCACCCGCAATTACCGCGAGGCCTACGACCTCTTCGCGGTCAACGGCATCCTGTTCAACCACGAATCGCCCCGTCGTGGTGGAACCTTCGTCACCCGCAAGATCACCCGCGCCGCGGCGCGCATCAAGGCGGGTCTGCAGTCGGAGCTGTACCTGGGCAACCTCGACGCCGTGCGTGACTGGGGCTACGCGCCCGAGTACGTCGAAGGCATGTGGCGCATGCTCCAGCACGACGAGCCCACCGACTACGTGCTCGCCACGAACACGGCTTACACGGTCAAGGACTTCCTGCGCTTCACCTTCGAGCACGTCGGCCTCGATTGGGAGAAGTACGTCAAGTTCGACGAGCGCTACCTCCGTCCCACCGAGGTCGACGCGCTCATCGGCGATTACGGCCGGGCCAAGGATCTGCTCGGTTGGGAGCCGAAGGTCCACACGCCTCGCCTCGCGCAGATCATGGTCGACGCCGACGCCGCAGCCCTCGAGGTCGAGGGTCGCCCGTTCATCGACCAGGTCCAGAGCTGAGGGCGGGTGCGCGCCCTTCTCACCGGCGGCACCGGCATGCTCGGCTCGAGCATCGTCGATGCGTGGCGAACGCACCGACCCGATGACGAGCTCGTCGTGCCCTCGCGGGGCGACGTCGACCTGACCGACCCCGCCGCCACGCGCGACATCGTGCGGGACGTCGCGCCCGACGTCGTCATCCATTCCGCTGCCTTTGTCGGTGGGATCGGCGACAAGGTCGCCCGGCCGCTGCCCTATCTGCTGGACAACCTCCGTATCGACGCGTCTGTGCTCGGCGCGGCGGTGGCCGCGGGGGTGCCGCGTTATCTCTACGTCGCCTCCGCGGCCGCATACCCGGCGGCCGCACCCAACCCGATCGCCGAGGAGTCGCTCTTCGACGGCCGCTTGGAGCCGGCGAACGAAGGGTACGGCCTGGCCAAGCTCACCGGACTCACCGCGGTGGGTTACGCCGCGCGGCAGACGGGGGCGGCATACCGGTCAATCCTGCCCTCGAACCTCTACGGTCCGCGCGACTCGTTCGACCCCTCGCGCTCGCATCTCATCGCCTCGACGCTGCTCAAGACCCATCGTGCGCACGCGTCGGCTGCGGATCACGTCGAGGTGTGGGGGGACGGAACCGCACGACGCGAGTTCACGTTCGCCCCCGACCTCGCCCGATGGATGGTCGCATCGCTCGACGACATGACCTCCTGGCCGGAGTTCATGAACATCGGGGCGGGGTACGACCACAGCATCCGCGAGTTCTACGAGGTGGCCAGCGACGTCGTCGGCTACCGGGGAGGACTCGCGTTCGACACCTCGAAGCCGAGCGGCGTTCCCCGACGGCTCATCGATTCGACTCGCGTGCGCGCCCACGGTTGGGCGCCTCAGACCACCATCCGTGACGGAATGGCGCAGTGCTACGACGCCTTCCTCACCCGCTCCGACACCGAAGGACTCCGATGAACCGCGAACCGGCCTACCCCCTTGCCACCACGACGTGGGATGACGCCGAATACGCAGCGCTGCAGGACGTCATCGCCGGCGGGCGCTTCACCAACGGCCCCCGCGTTCGCGAGTTCGAGAGCGCCTTCGCTGCGCACTTCGGCGCGCAGTTCGCCGTGATGGTCAACTCCGGCAGCTCCGCGAACCTCATCGCCGTCGCGGCCGCCGTTCTCGACCCGCGCTTCGACCTGTCGCGCGGCGACGAAGTGCTCGTGCCCGCGGTGTCGTGGCCGACCACGTACTACCCGCTCTCGCAGTACGGCCTCCGGCCCCGTTTCGTCGACATCGACCTCGACACGCTCAACGTCGACCTCGAGCTGCTCGAGGCGGCCATCGGGCCGCGGACGAAGGCCATCATGGCCGTCAATCTGCTCGGCAATCCAAACGACCTCACGCGTCTGCGCGCGATCGCCGAGACCCACGGTCTCGTGCTCCTCGAGGACAACTGCGAGTCCCTCGGCGCCGTCCACGACGGGATCAATGCCGGAACCGCGGGCCTGGCGGGCACCTTCAGCTCGTTCTTCTCGCACCACATCGCCACGATGGAGGGCGGACTCATCGTCACGGACGACGAGCAGCTCTACCAGGAGATGCTGTCGCTGCGGTCCCACGGGTGGACCCGTGAGCTGCCCGATCGCAACCACGTGCACAACAAGAGCGGTGACGCCTGGGACGACCTCTTCCGGTTCGTCCTCCCGGGCTACAACGTGCGTCCCCTCGAGATGGAGGGCGCCCTCGGGATCGAGCAGCTGAAGAAGGTGCCCGCTCTCATCCAGGGGCGTCGCGACAACGCGGCCTACTTCCAGGAGCGGTTCGCCGCCATCGACGCCGTCCGGATCCAGCGGGAGACGGGACAGAGCAGCTGGTTCGGGTTCTCGATGATCCTGGAGGGTCCGTTGTCGGGCCGACGGGCCGAGGTCGTGCGTGCCTTCGACGAGGCCGGGATCGAATCCCGTCCGATCGTCGCGGGCAACTTCACGCGCAACCCGGTGATGGCGCACCTTGACGCCGTCGTGCCCGAGGCGCTGCCCGCGGCCGACCGCGTCCACACCGACGGGCTCTTCGTCGGCAACCACCACTACCCGGTGACGGGCGGCCTCGACCTCGTCGCCGAGACGATCGAGCGCGTCGCGGCGAACTGATCGTTTCCGGCGCGCGGGAGCTCCCCGCCCGCCGGAAACGGGTCGCCCACGGCCGACGGGCGCTCGAACGTCGCCCTCAGCGGCCGTGGGACAGGGCCTTGTCGAAGCTGTCGAGGGTGCCGCGCGCCGTGCGTTCCCACGAAAACTCCGCCGCCCGGGCCGGACCGCGGGTTGCGAGGTCGGCCATGACATCGGGCCGGGTGGATGCCGTGACCATGGCGTCGGCGATCGACTGCAGGTCGTCGGGGTCGATGAAGAGAGCGACGTCGCCCACGACCTCGCGGTACACCGGGATGTCGCTGATGATCACGGGGACACCCGCCATCATCGCCTCCAGGGCGGGTAGGGAGAACCCGTCGGCGAAAGACGGCATCGCCAGCGCCGTGGCGGTCGAGTAGAGGTCGCGCATCTCTTCGTCGCTGACCCAGCTCTTCAGCTCGACCCACTTCTGCATCCCGGTCTCCGCGACCACGTCGACGAGGGGATCGTCTCCGTGGCTCCCTGTCACGACGACGCGCGGGCGGTGCTGTTCGGGCACGAGAGGCAGAGCGCGGATGAGTGAGGGCCAGTTCTTGTGCGGCCTGCGGTTGCCCGTGGCGAGCACCATCGGTCCGTTTTCGCCCGCGCGCGAGCGGTCGGCCCCGGGCACCGCGGTTCCGGCGAGGGGGACGAGGTCGACGCGCGCGGCGGGGACCTTGAGGTATCGCAGGATCGCCTGGCGGGACTCTTCGCTGATGGTGAGGACTCGAGTCGCGTTGCGCGCCGCGAGGCGCTCCATCAGCTTGACCGGCGCGGTGTAGAGCGGCGTCGACATGAACTGAGGGTGGCTCCAGTAGAGCATGTCGTGCATGGTGAGGACCGCCGGCATCCGCGTGTGAGCGGGGCCGAGGATCATCGGTGAGTGGAGGAGGTCCGCCCGGGCACGGGACGCGGCCCGGCCGCACGTGAGTTCACCCCAGGCCCACTGGAATCGGTTCTCTCCGCTGATACCGGAGTCGATCGTCTCTCCGGGGAACCAGGACCGGTCGAGGGCGTATCCTTCGCGGCTGAAGTAGCCCACGTACTCGTGCTCGGGAGCAAGACGACCGATCTCCCGGTACAGCTGACGCGCGTAGATCTCCATGCCGCCCTTTTTTCCGGTCAGCGAGAGCAGGTCGACGAAGATTCGTGCCATGGGTCTGGTGGTCCATTTCGGGCGGGGACGGATGAGTGTGCGGGCGGCCGTTCAGCGCCCCGGTGCCTCAGATCGAGAGCACGTGCGCAAGGGCAGATTTTATCCCCGCGCGCGTCCCCTTCCTCAGCACCGTCGGGAGCTCGGCGGCGCCG
Source organism: Microbacterium sp. 1154 (assembly GCF_031455375.1). Classification (NCBI taxonomy): domain Bacteria; kingdom Bacillati; phylum Actinomycetota; class Actinomycetes; order Micrococcales; family Microbacteriaceae; genus Microbacterium; species Microbacterium sp. 1154. Next base: position 1,451,458 of record NZ_JAVDSN010000001.1, read on the forward strand.
TGGAGCCGCGAGACGATGCGCAACCGCGCTGTCCTGCGTGTCCGCCGCCATCCGAGGTCGCCCGCGAGGCGGGCGGCGAGTGCGTAGTACCGCCGCTCGTCGGCGAAACGTTCTCCGTCCAACAGCGTCTTCTGGGAGGCGCTCTCGCTGTGCCTGCGGTAAGAGAAAGCGATCTCCGGGTCGTAGGCGAGGGTTGCCCCCGCGAACGCCATGTCCATGAGGAGGGCGAGGTCCTGGATGACGGGGAAGCCGTCGCGGAAATCGAATCGGCGGATGGTCTCGGTCCGGAAGGTCAGCGACGGCCAGTACAGCCAGTTGCCGCGGATGAGGCTGGTCGCCATCTCGGGCCCGCGGAGGACCGCGATGTCCGTGCCTCGCCGCGGGGCCAGGAGGTCGTGCTTGACCCGGTCTGTCAGGGGCTGCGACGGGGCGCCGTGCTCATCGATGACCTGCACTCCCGGTTGGATCACGTCGGCGTGAGGGACGGCGGCGATGGTCCGCTTCACGACCTCGACGTAGTTGGGGTGCAGGAGGTCGTCGCAGCCCAGGATGGTGAGGTGTGTGGCCTCGGCGCGTCGCACGCATTCACGGAAGTTCTCGGTGATGCCGACATTCTCGGTGTTGCGCGTGTAGGTCACGCGTGCGTCGTCGAGGTTCTGGAAGAAGTCGGCGACCGAGACGTCGGGATAGCAGTCGTCGATGACGGTGAGACGCCAATCGGGGTCGTTCTGCGCCTGCACCGAGCGCACGGCGTCGTACAGCAGGCCCGGGTCGCCCCAGAACGGGATGAAGACGTCGAGGGTCATGCCGAGGCGAGAACCCCGCGGAAGTAGTCGACCGTGCGCTCGAGGCCCGCGCGCAGGGCGATCGTCGGCTCCCACCCGAGCTCACGACGGGCGAGGTCGATGTTGGGCTGGCGCTGCTTGGGGTCGTCCTGGGGGAGTGCCCGGTGCTCGATGGTCGAGGCGCTCCCCGTGATCTCGAGCACGGCGTTCGCGAGCTCCAGCATCGTGAACTCGCCGGGGTTGCCGACGTTGATCGGCCCGGTCACCGAGTGATCGGTGTTCATCAGGCGCACCATTCCGTCGACGAGGTCGTCGACGAAGCAGAACGAGCGCGTCTGCGAGCCGTCACCGTAGATGGTGATCGGTTCTCCGCGCAGGGCCTGCACGATGAAGTTCGACACGACTCGGCCGTCGTTGGGGTGCATGCGCGGGCCGTAGGTGTTGAAGATGCGGATGACCTTGATCGACAGGTCGTGCTGGCGGCGGTAGTCGAAGAACAGCGTCTCGGCGGCGCGCTTGCCCTCGTCGTAGCAGGAGCGGGTGCCGATGGGGTTGACGTTGCCCCAGTAGTCCTCGGTCTGCGGGTGCACGGCCGGGTCGCCGTAGACCTCGGACGTCGAGGCCTGCAGGATCGGCACCCGGAGGCGCTTGGCCAGGCCCAGCATGTTGATGGCGCCCATGACGCTGGTCTTGGTGGTCTGCACCGGGTCGTGCTGGTAGTGCACCGGGGAGGCGGGGCACGCGAGGTTGTAGATCTGGTCGACCTCGACGTAGAGCGGGAAGGTCACGTCGTGACGCATCAGCTCGAAACGCGGGTTGTCGAAGAGGTGCTCGACGTTGCGGCGGGAACCCGTGAAGAAGTTGTCGACGCAGATGACCTCGTTGCCCTCGGCGAGGAGGCGTTCCGACAGGTGGGATCCGATGAAGCCGGCTCCGCCGGTGATCAAGACTCTCGATGACACTTCGTCAGCCTATCAGCGGGGTCATCTGCGCCCGGGGACGGCGGTCAGCGGGTGGTCGACACCATCCGCGCCTGACCGAACGTGCGCCCCAGGGCGCCCTCGAGCCGCCCCACGAACATGGGCCACCCGTCCAGGACCGTGATGGGGCGGGGGTTCCGCACGCCGTACAGCAGGCCCGCGCCCGTGAAGGCCGCCCGCCACCACAGCGGGTAGCCGTGCACGGCGAAGGCGCGGCCCGTGCCGCGTCCGTACGCGCGGAGCTTGCGGCGGCGCTCGGCGGCGCCGAGACCGAAGCCGGTCGAGATGCCGTCGACGTGGACGGATGCCGGCAGCCACCGGAAATCACGGGCCAGGACGGGTTCGTGCGCCAGGGCACGCAGCAGGAGGTCCGTCCCCTCGGCCACCTGCCACGGCGTCGAGGCTCCCGGCCCCATGCGCTCGTCGAACCCTCCGACGGCGTCGAAGAGGGACCGGCGCAGCAGGATGCCCATCTCGATGACGGCCCATACGTTGTACTTGTCGAGCGGCGTGCCCGGGTCGGGAAGCGTCGTCTTGGGGCCGCGCTCGTCCCACGAGGTGAACCCGCCCGCGCGGAAGGTCGGGTCGTCGACGGCGTCGTGCAGGGCCGCGACCGTGCCCGCGGGGTAGGTGGTGTTGTCGTTGGGGAAGGTCACGACGGCTTCGCCGGCGGGCAGGGCCGCGACTCCCGTGTTGCGACCGAGCGAGGCACCGCGCCCCGAGGTCGTGGCTGAGACGGCGACGCCCCGTTCGGCGAACTCCGCGGCGAGGGCGGCCACCTCGTCCTGTGCCCCCTGCGCGACGAGGACGACGTGGTCGCCCTCGCGCAGTTGGCCCTCCAGCGAGGTCAGCAGGGCGCGGAGGGGCTCGAGCCGCCCCAGGGTCGTCACGACGAAACCGATGTTCACCAGACGATTCTGCCTGTCGCGGTGCCCGGTGCGGGAATCAGCGCCCTTCCCGGTCGAGGATCGCGTTCCACGCCGCGGTCGTGGCATCCCACGTGAATCGCTCCGCGTTGGCGTGGGATGCGGCCGACAGGGTCGTCTTCAGATCGGCCGATCCCGAGATCTCGGAGAGGAGGGATGCCAGCTCCTGCGGCTGCGTGGGCGGGAAGTACCGTGCGGAGTCGCCGAGGATCTCGCGGTTGATGGGGATGTCGGAGGCGAGGACGGGCGCACCCAGGCGCTGCGCCTCGAGGGGAGGCAGGCCGAACCCCTCGTGCAGCGACGGCCAGACGAACGCGTCGGCCCGGGCGAAGGCCGCGGCGAGCTCGTCGTCGCTGACCGGACCGGTCCACCGGATGCGTTCGGGGGCGACGCCCCGAGAAGCCGCGTGGGGCGCCAGCTCCGGGTCGAGGTTGCCGACGAACTCCACCACGACGTCGGACGAGTCGGGCAGGAGCACGAGGGCGTCGATGACGGCGCGGGTGTTCTTGGCCGCTCCGTGACGACCGAAGGCGACCACGCGCGTCCCGCGCTCGTCGGAGGGGGTCTGTCGGGGTACCAGAGGGAGGCTGTCGGCTCCCTCGTAGACGACCTCGATGGACGCGGGATCCGCGCCGAATCGTTCGGCGATCTCGCGCTGGGACGCGTGGCTGACCGTGACGAGCCGCTGGCCGCGTCGCAGCATCCCGTAGCGGACCGCCAGCTGCCACTGCACACGGAAGGGGAAGGTGAAGTCCTGCGGCCGGATCGCGGGGGCGATGTCGTGGAGAACGGTGATCTGACGGCGGTACGACACGGGGGCGATGTTCGCCAGGTTCAGCAGCAGCGGTGAGCCGTGGCGACGCAGCCACCGGGGCAGCTCGAGCTGTTCCCACGCGGGACCGGCGAGGCGCCCGACCTTTTCGATGGGGATCCCCGCCACGCTGGAGGTGTCGGCCGATGCGGGCGCCAGCAGCACCACATCGTCACGGGACTGCGCGAGGTGGTGCGTCAGTTCGGTGGCGAAGCGTCGAACGCCGCCGAACGAATCGAGGAGGAAGCGGCCGTTGATGGCGACGGTCATCGCGCGGTCCTTTCATGGGGGCGTCCCGTGTGAGCACTCACGGCGTCGCCTCGGCGGGGGTGTGACGCAGCTCGTGCAGCACGCGCAGGCAGCGTCGGGTCAGCAGCAACGCGGCGGCGCCCTCGGTGAACGCGTACCCGAGAGCGGCGCCGATCGGGCCCCAGACGATGCCCAGGCCGATCATGAGGGGGATTCCGGCCGCCGTGGCGATGAGGGTGGCGCGCATGACGGCGGAGGCCTGCCCCGCCGGGAAGAGCACGAGGCGGGCGACGGCCGTGCGGACGGAGAAGAAGAAGAAGACCAGGCCCATGACGAAGAGGATGTCGAAGGGGGCCGGAGCGGCGGGGAGGTACGCCTGGGTCAGCCACGGTCCGACCAGGGCCAGACCCGCCCACCCGAGCAGACCGGTCGCGGCCGAGAGCCCGATGGCCAGACGCATCCGACGGCCGCGGTGGGGTCCGTGGGCCTCGCCGACCCACGCCTGCAGCGCGTTGGCGAGGGTCATCGGGATGAACTGCCCGAGCTTGAGCATCTTGTCGGCCGTCGCGTAGCCGCTGGCCGCCGCGGGGAGCGCGGTGACGTTGACGACGGGGGCCGGGACGCTCGAGTACCCGCTGAGACCGGCGTCGTTCAACGCCACCGCGAGGTTCGTACGGAGGAGCCGCGGCAGATCGCGTGGGCGCGGCCACGGTCCCGGATGCCGGCGCAGCAGCCGCACCGTGAAGATCGAGGTCCCCACGAGGGTGACGAGAATGCCGGCGAGCGGGTAGAGCACGACGACCCCGGTCGCCAGGACGAGGCCGGCGGCGGCGAGGTTCGCCAGCAGACGCGGCGCGGCGTCGAAGACGACGATGGTCCGCGGGTCGCCGACACCCGCGCAGAACCACGTGAACGACAGGGCGATGAGCGCACCCTGCATCCCCATCAGGATGGTCAGCCACTCCGAGCCCGGAGAGGCGACGAACCAGCAGATGACGGCGAGGGCGGGCAGGGCGACGACCGAGATCGACAGACGGACGGCGATCGACTCGCGGTAGAGGCGAGCGCGCTGGTCGTCGTCGCCGGCGACGGAGATGAGAGCCGGGCCCACGGTGGCCCATCCCCAACCGATGGCGATGGCCGCGAAGGTTCCGATGGACTCTCCGGCGATCGCGCTCGCCCAGCCCGCCTGGCCGGCGATCGCGGTGACAGCGGGCAGAGCAATGAGCGGCGAGAGCGCCGCGATCGCGGGAATGAGGAGGAAGCCGAGCAAGCGGCGCTTCATCGAGGGGGCGGCCGTCACCGTCGGGCCCCCCGGCGCACGGATTCGAGGACCTCCGCGGTCGCCTCCGCCGCGGAATCCCACGTGAAGCGCGCCGCCCATTCCTGGGCCTCGGCGCGCGCGTCGTCGTCGGCGGGAGCCCGCAGCGCCGCCGTGAGCGCGGCACCGAAGATGGCGGCATCCGTCGCATCGGCGTAGTGAGCGGCGTCACCGCCGACCTCACGCAGCACCGGGACGTCGTGAGCGAGGACCGGCACACGCCGGCGTAGCGCATCGACGACCGGGAGGCCGAAGCCCTCGGCGAGGGAGGGGCAGACGTACAGGTCGGCGGCCTGGTAGAGCGCCTCGAGCTGCTCGTCGCTGACCCAGCCGGGCAGGATCACGTCGCGCTCCAGACCGAGACGGGCCACGTCACCGGCGAGCGGGTCGGGCAGGCGGCTGCCGGCGACGACGGTCACGGGACGCGCGGCGGGGGCGATCGTGGCGAGGGCCTCGAGCAGTCCCGGGAAGTTCTTGTGCGGCATGCGGTTGCCCACGCTCAGCACGAGGGGACGGCCCGCGGGCAGCGCGAAGGACGACAGGATGCCACGGGGGTCGTCCACCGGGCGAGGTTCCGAGCTGCCGTTGTGGACCACCGAGACGCGCTCGGCCGGTACGGCGAGGAAACGTCCGATGCTGTCGGCCGCCGCGTGCGACACCGTGAGCACGCGGTCGGCGGTCCGCGCCGAGCGACGCATGAGGGTCGAGGTGACCGCGCGCTGGGCGCGCTGGGCGAGACCGCCGGGGACCTCGTCGTAGATGGCGTCGTGCACCGTGACCACGCGCGGGACGCCGCGGAAGACGGGCCCGAAGTTGGCGGGCGCCCACACGAGGTCGGCTCGGCCCCGCCGCGCGAGCAGGTCGGTCGCCGCGACCGCGCCCAGGGCCCAGGTCGCGGGGTCGGCTCCGACCCACGGCACGGTCTGCACGTGCCCCGGGAAGAACGCCGATACGCGATGGGCTCCGGCGCGGCCGGTCAGGGCGGCGAAGCGCGTACCCGGCAGAAGATTGGCGATACGCGGGAGCAGCTCGCGGACGTAGGTCTCGGTGCCCCCGCGCGAGCCGGTGAACCCCAGGAGATCGACGAGGATGCGGCGGTCGGCCATTAGCTCTCGATGACGGCTTCGGGGCGCTGCTCGCGCCGGGGCGTGGTCAGGACGCCCGAGAAGAAGCTCATCATCGCGGTCTGGAAGCCGAGGATGATCAACAGTGCGCTGGGCACGGCGATGCGCACGGCCTGGGCCGCGTTCTGCGCGCCGAAGTCGAGATTGCCCCACAGCGCCACCTGCACGATGCCGATGATGATGCCGAGGAAGAACAGGCCCACACCGATCAGCAGGCCGCGCTCGGCCGACCATTTGGCCACGATCCGCCGGTACCTCTCGCTCGTGGGCAGGAAGCCCTCTTGCGTGGCGTAGAGCTTCGTCAGCCAGAAGAACAGCAGGGATTGGAAACCGATCACGCACAGGGCGCTCGCGTAGACCATCGTGGTCACGTCGAAGCCCACGTCTCCGATCCGGATGCCGCCGAACGACAGCACGCCGACCGCGATGGCGCCGAAGAAGAAGGCCACCAGACCCGGGTAGACGAAGAGCCAGCGGGGAGCGAACAGCAGCAGGAACCGCAGGTGCCGCCATCCGTCGTGCCAGCTGCGCAGGTGCGGCGGGCGCGATCGGCCGTCCTTCTTGAGCGTCGTGGGCACTTCTTCGATGCGGAAGCGGGCGAGCGAGGCGCGCACCACCATCTCGGAGGCGAACTCCATGCCGGTGGTCTGCAGGTCGAGCTCGCGGATGCGGGCGCGGTTGAAGCCGCGCAGGCCGCAGTGGAAATCGCGGATGCCGGGCTTGAAGAACAGCTCGCCGATGAACGAGAGCACCGGGTTGCCGAGGTACTTGTGCAGCGGGGGCATGGCGCCCGGCTCGATGCCGCCGCGGAAGCGGTTGCCCATGACGAGGTCGGCGCCGGCGCGCAGGCGCTCGACGAAGGGCTCGAGGTTCTCGAAGTCGTAGCTGTCATCGGCGTCGGCCATGATGATGTACCGGCCGCGGGCCGTCTCGATGCCGTTGATGAGAGCGGCGCCGTATCCGCGGCGCGGGGCGTGCGAGACGCGCGCGCCGAGGCTCTCGGCGAGGGCCTGCGAGCCGTCGGTGCTCCCGTTGTCGGAGATGAGGATCTCTCCCCGGATGCCGCTGCGCTCGAGGAAGCCCTGCGCCTTGCGGATGCAGACCTCCAGCGTCTCGACCTCGTTGAGGCACGGCATGAGGATCGTCAACTCGAGGTCGGACGGTGCGGGAGTGGTCACGGGGTGTCTTCTTTCGTCTTCACCGCGGTGGAGGCGGGCAGCGCGAGCGCTGCGCGGATCCGGTCCACGGTTCGGCGGATGGTGCGTGTGCCGACGGCGGTGTCGTACCAGGCGCGCGAGGTGCGGCGCAGGTCGTCACCCCCGTCGGCGACGTCCCGGATGGCCCGGGCGAGATCTGCGGGGCGAATGGTGGGAGAGACGACGCCGTTGACGCCGTGCTCGATGAGTTCTGTCGCCGCGTTGCCCTCGTCGGCGACCAGCACCACGGGCGTGCCGTGGGCGTTGGCCTCCACGACGACGAGACCGTATCCCTCGCGGCGCGACGGGTTGGCCAGGGCGAGCGCGCCGTGCAGGAGCGCGTCGAGCTCGGCATCCGAGACGAAGCCCGGGAAATCGGTCCACTCCTCGCCGCCGACGCGTCGCACCTCGGCGCGCACCGCCTCGGAGCTGGGTCCGGTGCCCAGCACGACCAGGCGGAGATCGGGCAGGCTCTCGCGCGCCGCCGCGACGGCGGCCGGGAGTACCTCGACGCGCTTGTCGGGGATGTGGCGGCCGACATACAGCACGTAGGGGGGAGTCGCCGCGGACGAGGGGGGAGCCACCTCGACGGCGCCGTCGATCAGCCCGGGGCTGACGAGGGGTGCGCGACGCAGACCCTCGCGCCGCAGGCGCGTGGCCGAGAGCTGCGAATGGCACGTGGCCAGCGGGGTGAGGGCGATGGCCGCGCGCTGCAGGACCCAGGCGATCGTTCCCGTGACGGCCCCCGAGTACTCGATCCACTGACGGCGGTGCCACACCTCGAGATAGTCCACGACGAGGCGCGTCCCCGACCCGAGCAGGGCCAGTCGAGCCGCGAACACGTTGAAGATCGGCAGGCCGCTGACGATGACGGCGGCGTAGCGACGGCGGTGACGCACCAGCGCGCCGAACAGTCCCGCCGCGTACCGCAGGGCCGCAGGGATCCGGCGCACCCCGTCGGCGGAGTAGAGCGAGAGGCGACCGGTGACCGGCACGATGCGGAAGTGGTCCTCCCGCGGGGTCTCGGCATCCCACTGCACGGCGGTCAGATAGTCGACGTCCAGGCCCGCGCGGCCCAGCTCGTCGGCGAACGCACGGTACTGCCGCTCGCCGCCGCCCGTGGAGTACGGGAACAGGCAGTCGTAGGCGACCGCCACCGTCGAGGCGCGCGACACGTCAGCACCCCTCGATGCGGAACAGCCGCGCCGCGGGACCCTCGGAGTCCACGAGGACGAGATGCGTGCCCGGGGAGAGGTTCTGGATGCCGCTGTAAGCCGCGGCGCCGGCGGGATCGATGACGTCCTGCGTACCGAAGTCGAGGACGTAATCGACGCCGAGCTGGTCGACGGTGCGGCACACGGCCGGGTCGGAGTCGATGTCGCGGAGGTGGGCGTTCAGGAAGAGCAGCTCGGGCGAGGGGTTTCCGAAGACGTGCATCTGGGTCACCCGGCGGTCGGCGAAGGCGAGGGCGAGGGAGGCGCCCGTCCGGGGGCTGCCGGCGATGAGGGCGTCGGGGGGAGTCTCGTCGTCGAGGCGTTCGAGCAGGGCCTCTTCGTCGGACGACAGGATGAGGGAGCTGTCGGTGTAGGCGTAGGCCTCGTGCACCTGAGCGAGCGCGATGCGGACGTTGGGACCGATCGCGACCGAGAACACGGCGGCGACACCGACCGCGACCGCTCCGACGCGAAGCCATCCGGGAACGCGTCGATCGCGAACCGCCGCCCGGACGAGATCGACGATCGCAAGAGCCCCGAGGGTGGCGACGGGGATGGCCACCAGCGGCAGGAGGGCGGCGAGTCGGTTCGAGTCGTTGTACCAGGGGTTGGTCAGCAGCTGTCGCAGAGGGCTGTCGATGCGCAGGCCCGAGGCCACGGCGAACAGCATGACCGCGACGGCGAAGGGAGCGAGCACCGTGAGCAGACGCGGGCGGCGCGCGACGGCGGCGAAGCCGGCGATCAGCAGCAGGGAGGCGACCACCGTCGGGGTGAACCCGCGGGGCGCGGCGAACAGGCCCTCGCCGAGAGACTGCGAGAGCTGCTGCCACGGTGCCCATCCCGAGTGCTCGGCGCCCGTGCGGAAGACCGCGACGGTGCCGGCCAGCGCCGCGGCGAAAGCGACCGCCGAGACCACCAGCGCGAGGACGGAGCCGCGCGTACGCTCGGCAACCGCGCGCACCGCGAAGGCCGTGACCACGACGGCCGCCGCGAAGAACAGCAGGCTGAGGAACGCGTTGGGGTGGCCGAGGAAGGTTCCCCCGGCCAGCAGGGCGACCAGAAGTGCCGAGCGCACCAGGGCGGGCGCGCCGCGCTCCGGCAGCATCGTCACGATGACCGCGAGAGCCGCGGGCAGCATCGCGTAGCCGACCAGGTTCGGGTACAGCACCCCCCAGTTGAAGAACAGGGCCGGGAAGGCCCCGAACCCCGTCGACAGAGCGGCGGACACGACGTACGCGGTGCGGCGCTGGGCGAAGAACGCCCCGGCGAGGGCCATCGCCGACGCGGGCCACAGGATCGACACGATCGCGAGGTTCGCCCCGTTCACGGCGACGGGGACGCCGGCGCCCGTCAGCTCGGCACCGAGGGTGGTGAGCGCGTGCCAGGCGTTCGGGTAGAAGCCGATGTCGGAGGTGGATCCGATCTGGAACGGCGAGGCGCTGCCGTTCTGCAGACCGAGGGCGATCGCGTTCAGGTGGACGATGTTGTCGAAGCGCTGCGCGATGTTCTCGGGGTCCCCGAACGCGCGAGCGAACATCACCGCACTGACCAGGGCCGTCGCCGCCAGCGAGAGCAGCGCCACCAGGCCGGTCCGGCGGCCTGCGGGGGCGGCGTCGACCCCCGCGAAGCGGCGCAGGACGAGCGCGATGCCCACGACCACGACCGTGACCAGGGCGAGGGGGATCACGTTCCATCGCAGACCGACGAGGGGAGCGACGGATGCCGCGGCGGCGGCGATCGTGACCGAGATCGCCGGAGCGAGGAGCAACCGCTGAGGGCTTCGCCAGCCCCATCCGGCGGTGACCACGGCGGCGCCGGGGATGATCAGAACGGCAGCGACCGCGAGGTACGCCGGAATCGCGCTGATCCAGTCACCCATGCAATTCCGTCTCGTCCGCGGCCGTTTCGACACGCCATCGTATCGGACGGTCTCTGCGGGGCCGCTGAGCGCGGCCGCGGGGGCTCGGACGCGCCCCGGGTAGTATCGATCGGACGTCTCCCGCGGGGTCGCGCCCCACCTCTCGACACGAAAGACGCTGCATTTCATGGACCTCCTCATCGTCGGCTCCGGCTTCTTCGGCCTCACCATCGCCGAGCGCGCGGCCGCCGCGGGCCGCAAGGTCACGGTCATCGACCGTCGTCACCACATCGGCGGAAACGCCTACTCGGCCGACGAGCCCGAGACGGGCATCGAGGTGCACCAGTACGGCGCCCACCTGTTCCACACGTCCAACCCGACGGTGTGGGAGTACGTCAACCGCTTCACCCAGTTCACGAACTACGTGCACCGCGTGTACACGACGCACAAGAACGTCGTGTTCCCCCTGCCGATCAACCTCGGCACCATCAATCAGTTCTTCCAAGCCGCGTACACCCCCGACCAGGCCCGCGCACTCGTGCACGAGCTCGCGGGCGAGTTCGACGCGAAGGATGCCGCCAACCTCGAAGAGCGCGGGATCGCCCTGATCGGCCGCCCGCTGTACGAGGCATTCATCCGCGACTACACCGCGAAGCAGTGGCAGACCGACCCGAAGGACCTGCCGGCCGAGGTCATCTCGCGTCTGCCCGTCCGCTACACCTACGACAACCGCTACTTCAACGACACGTGGGAGGGCCTCCCGGTCGACGGCTACACCGCGTGGCTGGAGCGCATGGCGGATCACCCGAACATCGAGGTGAAGCTCTCGACCGACTACTTCGACGAGTCGCAGCCGCTGAACAAGAAGGCGACCGTCGGTCAGGTGCCGGTGGTCTACACCGGGCCGGTGGATCGTTACTTCGACTACGCCGAGGGCGAGCTGTCGTGGCGGACGCTCGACTTCGAGCAGGAGGTCCTGCCGATCGGCGACTTCCAGGGCACCAGCGTGATGAACTACGCCGACGCGGACGTGCCGTACACGCGCATCCACGAGTTCAAGCACTTCCACCCCGAACGCGCCGACCGGTACCCGACCGACAAGACGGTCGTCGTGCGCGAATACTCTCGTTTCGCCACGCGCGCCGATGAGCCGTACTACCCCGTGAACACGGCCGACGACCGCGCCGGCCTGCTGGCCTACCGCGAGCTGACCAAGGGTGAGCGTGACGTGCACTTCGGCGGTCGTCTCGGCACCTACCAGTACCTCGACATGCACATGGCCATCGGTTCCGCCCTCTCGATGTGGAACAACCAGCTCGCGTGACGTCGCCGTGCATCTGACCCTCGGGTCGCCCACCCGCCCCGTGCCCGCGCAACGGGAGGGGGACGAACGCTGGGCGTACCGTCGCGACATCGACGGGCTGCGCGCCGTCGCCATCCTGCTGGTCGTGTCGTACCACGTGTGGTTCGGCCGGGTCTCGGGCGGCGTGGACGTCTTCCTGATGCTCTCGGCGTTCTTCCTCACCCGCGGGTTTGTGCGGCGCATGGCGGGCCCCGCTCCGGTGCGTCCGGTCCGACACCTGCTCGGTGTGTTCCGGCGCCTGCTCCCGGCCGCCGCCGTGACCCTGGTCGGCATCCTGGCCGTGGTGTGGACGCTGTATCCCGAGACCATGTTCCGACCGGTCGCCGAGCAGGCGTGGGCTTCTCTCGGCTATGTGCAGAACTGGCTCCTGGCCGCCGACGCGGTGGACTACTACACGCGCACCGACGTGCCGAGTCCGCTGCAGCACTTCTGGTCGATGTCGGTGCAGGGCCAGGCCTTCGTGCTGTGGGTCATCCTGCTCTGGGTGTGCCAGATCGTGGTCCGGCGTCGCGGATGGTCTCCCGACCGCGTGGTGGGCGTGGTCTTCGCCGCGGTCTTCGCGATCTCGTTCGTGTATTCGGTCGTCCGAACCGCGTCGGCGCAGCAGCTGGCGTATTTCGACACCGGAGCGCGACTGTGGGAGTTCGCCGCCGGCTCTCTGCTGGTCGTCGCTCTGCCCCGTATCCGTCTCGGCGCGCTCGCCCGCGCGATCGTCGGGTGGGCGGGTCTGGCGGGACTCCTCGTGCTGGGGGCCGTGCTCGACGTCCAAGGCGGGTTCCCCGGATTTCTCGCGCTGTGGCCCGTGCTGTGCGCGGCGGCCATCGTCGTCTCGGGTTCGGGTGAGAGCGGGCGGTTCTCGTTGGCACGGATGCTGGCCTCGCGCCCGTTGCAGGCCGTGGGGCGCGACGCCTACGCGCTGTACCTCGTGCACTGGCCGGTCCTGGTGACCTTCCTCGTCGTGAACGAACGCACCGAGGTGGGCCTGGTGGGCGGCGCGGGGATCATCGTGCTGTCGCTGGTGCTCGCGCGAGGGGTGACCTGGGCGGTCGATCGCCCGGTGCGTGCGTGGCGCAGACACGATGCGTCCGCCCTCGTACCGGTGGCCGTCGTGACGGCCGCCGCCGCGATCGTCGCCGTTCCCGTCGGCACCTGGCAGACCTCGACCTGGATGCAGGAACGCGCGGTCGAGGCGCGGGCCCTGCAGACCAACCCGGGGGCGGCCGTGCTGCGCGACCCCTCCCTGCCGCCACCTCCGGCCGACGCCCCGCTGCTGCCGCTTCCGACCCTGATCGATGACGAGTGGGTCCACCTGGACCGCGAGTGCTCGGGGGAGTGGGCCACCGACGTCGAGATGCTGCGGGGGACCTGTTCCGAGACCACCGGCACCCCGCGCGCTCGCCACACCATCGCGGTGATCGGCGACTCGCACGCCCAGCAGATCACGAGCGCCCTGCTCCCCGTGGCCGAGGCCAACGGGTGGGGAGTGGTCTTCCTCGTCAAGGGAGGCTGCTCGATGGGGCTCGACGAGCCGGGGATGGACGAGCGCTGCGACGGGTGGCGCGAGGCGGCGATCGACCTCGTCGAACGGGTGCGTCCCGCTGCGGCGTTGACCGTAGTGACACGCTCGGACGCCGGCGAGGACGACGAGCGCCTCCGCCCCGGCATCGAACGCTTCCTGGACAGGATGGACGGCGCGGGCGTGCAGGTGCTGGGCGTCCGGGACAACCCGCGCTTCGCCTTCAACATGTACGACTGCGTGGTCGCCTCCGACGATCCGCTCGCCTGCGCGGTGCCGCGGTCGGCGTCGCTCGCCGACCGGAATCCCGCCGACGACCTCGACCGCGCCGGTGTCCACCTGGTCGACCTGACCCCGTGGATCTGCCCCGACGATCTGTGCGTGGGGGAGATCGGCAACGTCGCCGTCTACCGAGACGACAACCATCTCAGCCGCCTCTACGCGCGCACGCTCAGCCCCTCGCTGGCCGAGCAGCTCCCGGCCACGATTGGCTGAGCCGCGGGGTATGCGCGGCGCTCCCCGTCGAGCGGAGCGGACGCGTCAGCCGACGGTCTGCGACTGCTCCAGGGGCGGCATCGGCTTCCACGAGGAGTCCCGCAGGATGCGTCGGCCGTCGCGGAGCCCGCGGAACAGGTGGCTGGTGCCCGTGATCTTGCGCTCGACGACGACGAGGCGGATCAGTTCCTTCACGAAGGTCAGGGCTGTGCCGAGTGTGAACGGCAGTGCGCGGTAGACGCCGAGTGCGCGGTAGTACTTCTGCAGATAGGCGCGGTTGCGCATGATGTAGTACCGGTACGCGTCGCTCGACGCGTTCATGTGCCGGATACCCATGTCCCACTGCTTGATCTCGCGGGTGCGACGCAGCACGAACTCGTTCACGATCACCGAGGGCGTGTGACGCGAGGCCAACCAGCCGTACAGCTGGTCGTCCCAGTAGATGAAGAAGCGCGGGTCGGGCAGGCCGATCTTCGCCACGATGTCGCGGTGGATGAACATGCCCTCGAAGCAGCCCGAGTTCATCGGCTTGAAGCCGGAGTCGTCGAAGGCGGCGGGGGCGAAGGGGATCGGGATCGCCATCGACTCGGCCACGCGGTACTGCCAGTAGAACTCGCTGCCGTCGTAGTCGTAGCGACGACCCTGGATGCTGCGGAAGCGCGGCGTCCAGTGCCCCATGCGGGCGAGCCCGTCCGTCACGACCTCGACGTCGTCGTCCATGAGCCAGATCCACTCGGACCCGAGCTCGTAGGCGGTGCGCATGCCCTCGCTGAACCCGCCCGAGCCGCCCGTGTTCGTCTCGAGACGGCGATAGACCAGCTCGGTGGGCAGTCGGTCGCGGAACGATTCGACCACCGCGGTGGTGTCGTCGGTCGAGGCGTTGTCGATCACGACGAGGTGACCGGGGGCCGGGTTCATGCGTTCGACGCTCTCGAGCAGCCGTGTCAGCAGGTGCGTGCGGTTGTAGGTGACGACGACGATGGTCGCGGTCTTCGGGTCGAACGGGGCCGTGGTCACGGACGCTCCTCGAAGGTCGCGCGCCACTTCGCCTCGGAGACGAGGTCGGGCAGGGCGCTGCGGTACTGACGGGACAGGCGGGGCCATTCGCGCTGGAGGCGGCGGTGCAGCTTCCAGCTGTCGACGAGCATCCGCCGGAACAGGGCGCGGTCGCGCGTGTAGATGTTCTTCCCGGAACCGTCGGCCGCGCTCACCAGCGCGCTGTCGTAGAGCGGGACGCGCCACCAGTGGGCGTCGCCCTTGCCGAACTCGACCTCGGGCTGCGCGACGTTCTCGGGCTTGGGGGTGTGGAACCAGTGCGCGACGAGCGTGCGCGCCGTGAAGGTGCGCAGGGCCAGACCCGTCGGGCTGTCGAACTCGTGCTTCTTCAGGCGCTTGAACACCTGGCGTCCGCGGCGCGAGCGCAGGGGCACGCCCGAGTCCTTGTGCACGACGGTCTCGGGGTGCTTCTTCGCGACGGTGCGGGCGTCGGGCATGGCCGTCGCGAGGTTCGCGCGCATGTGGTCGGGGCCGGAGAGCACGTCGCGCAGGGCACGGTGACGCAGCTCGACCGGGTAGTACTGCATCATCATGAGGTGCTTGAGGTCGACGCGTCGGCTGTGGCGGATGAGCGTGCCGCCCTGCGGCGCACGCGAGTGCAGGAGCGCAGCCACGATGCGGTTGCGGGCGTGGAAGTACGCCTGCCAGTCGATCGAGTCGTCCTTGCCGAGCCATGAGACGTGCCAGAGCGCGACGCCGGGCACGGAGACCGTGGGGTAGCCGGCATCCCGAGCCCGAACGCAGAACTCGGCGTCGTCCCACTTGATGAAGGCGGGGAGGGACAGGCCGATCTCGCGCAGGATGCTGGTGGGGATGAGGCACATCCACCAGCCGTTGTAATCGGCGTCGAGGCGCATGTGCAGCAGGGGGCTCTGGCGCAGGTTGGCGACGCTGAAGTCGTGGGGGAGGCGCTCTTGGAAGAGGGCGCGCCACATGAAGGGCGCGTCGTCGACGACCTCGGCCCAGGCGTGCAGCTTGGGGCGGTCGAGGAGGTCGAACATGTGGGCGCCGACGATCGTGGGCACCGAGGCGTAGCGGCCGAACACCACCGAGCGGCGGATCGACTCCGGCTCGATGCGCACGTCGTCGTCGAGCAGCTGCACGAAGTCGCTGCCCTCGCGGGCGAGGGTCTCGACCATGGCCCGGGCGAAGCCGCCGGAACCGCCGAGGTTGGGCTGGCGGAGCACCTGGAGGGTGTCGCCGAGGCGTTCGGCGACCGCCGGGTAGGCGTCCTGCGCCTCGACCAGGTCGGTGCCCTGGTCGATGATGAACACCCGGTCCACGACGTCGAGCACGTCGGGGGCGTCGGCGAGGGCCTCGAGCGTCTCGACGCAGTATTCGGGCTTGTTGTAGGTCGTGACGCCGATGCTCGCCTTGCCTCCGCGGACGGGCTCCTGCTCGGTGGTCCACTCGGCGCCCTCGAACATCGCGTCCGCGCGGTCGGCGGCGACGTCGAACCAGATCCAGCCACCGTCGCTGTATTGATCGAGCACGAGATCGAACGAGGTCGAGACGCCGTCCCCGCGCACCTCGCGCGTCTCGATGCGCTGCTTGGTGCCGCCGCCGTTCGAGCGGTACACCAGCACCGTGGCATCCCCCGAGGTGTGCACGGTCAAGCGCACCTGGCGGACGGCCGTCCAGTGCTGCCAGTACGAGGCGGGGAATGCGTTGAAGTAGGTGCCGAACGAGACGCGTCGGCCCGCGACGATGCGGGCGCGGTGCCGATCGAGGATGTTGCTGAGCTGGGCGACGTTGGTGACCCGCACCGGCTCCTCGTCGATGGTCGACCACGTTTCGGGGTCGACGTACAACGGGAGGAGGTCGGGGTCGCGGTCGAGCGGCAGCACGGCGTTCTGCAGGGTGTACGTCACGAAGAGATCTTTCGGTCGAGGAGCCGCGGCCGCGGACGGCCAGCGGGCAGTCTACCGGGCGGGCGTTCGGGCACCCTGAGCGTTCGACGCTCCCGCGCGCTGCTCAGAGCGCCGGTCGTTGCAGCTCGCCGCGCTCGATCGAGATGCTCTGCTCGCTCGGGCCGACGCCGACGAGCGGGGTCTGCTTGATCTTCGCGCCGAAGAGGATCACGAACATCCAGCCCCACAGCAGCAGGGGACCCGAGTCGGTAAGCCCCTGCACCACGAGCAGCGCGCCGACGAGGGTCGGCAGCAGGGTCAGGGGGGAGTGCGGCCGGTCGTCGCGCAGATCCCAGCGGGGACGGTCGACGGCGAAGAACCACGAGCGCCACAGGTACGCGAGGTAGACGAGCGCGAGGAGTCCCACGCCGATACCGCCGAGCTGCAGGTAGGTGTCGAGCCACATCCCGTGCGCCTGGGTGACCGGCTGCCCGCGGTCGACGAGCCACCCGCCGATGAGGGGTTCCGACGTGATCCACGGCGTCGAGAACCCCCACCCGATGATCGGATGCTGGTCGGCCCGGGCGAGCACGTCGGCCCAGAGGCCCTCCCGCCCGGTGAGGTCGGCCCCCCGGCCCAGCACGCCGAAGACGGCGTCGCGTCCGAACCACAGAACGCCGGCTCCGCCGAGGCCGATCGCCGCGTACAGGAGATACCAGCGCGTGCGCTCGCCGGGGCGGCTCGCGGTGCGCATGACCAGGACCGTGCCGAGCACGAGAGCGACGAAGGCCGCGGCGATGATCCCGGTGATCGATCCCGCGCGGACGAAGAGGAACCCGGCGACGACGATCCACACCACGAGCAGCGTGCGGCGCGGGGCGCCGACCGCCAGCCGCACACCGAACACGGTGATCGCGACGAGCATCACCGCGGCCAGCAGATCCGCGTCGCCGAAGATCCCCTGGAGTCGGCCGCCCGAGAACAGGGCGCCGCTCGACCAGACGCCCTCCACGGCGTCGCCGGGGATGACGAAGCCGGGCAGCAGCGGGCCCCGCACGATCACCGCCACCGCCAGCTCGAACAGCAGGGACAGTCCGACGACCCACTTCGCCGCCGACGCGATCGCGCGCACGACGTCTCTCCAGGTCAGCACGGCACCGACGAACAGTGCCTGGAACGTCGTGACCCACAGCAGCAGAAGAGTCAGCACGGATGCCGCGGGCCAGGCGCTCCACAGCACCGAGGCCGTCGCCCAGACGAGGTAGCCCGCGGCGATCCACGGCAGGCGTCGGAGTGCGAGGGGTGGGCGCACGACCAGCCACACCGCAGCGGACACGACGGCGGTGGCCGCGACGACCACGGCGGTGGCGGCCGGGCCCACCGCGTTCACCAGACCCACGCCGCCCAGGGCGAGGACGAGCAGGAACACGCACCAGGCCCGCAGCAGCAGATGCCCCGTCGTCTCGCGCGCGGGTGCCGTCGGCAGCGCCGACACCGGGTGGTTCGTGTGCATCGCCATGGTGCTGTTCAGGGTAGCGGTCGGCATCCGTCGGCGTCGGGTGCGCGCATTATGCTGACGCCGTGCTGATCGCCATCTCGAACACCCCCCGCGACTACGCCTGGGGAAGCCCCACCCTCATCGCCGACCTCGAGGGCCGCGAGCCCACCGGCGCGCCCGAGGCGGAGGTGTGGTTCGGCGATCACCCGGGTTCGCCGGCCGAGGTGCACGACGGATCCGATCGCACGCTCGACGAGTGGCTCCCCGCCTCCGCGGCCGAGCAGGGCGTCCCCGCGAAGCTGCCCTATCTGTTGAAGCTGCTCGCGGCGGGGGCTCCGCTGTCGATCCAGGTCCATCCCTCGAAGGAGCAGGCGGTCGAGGGGTTCGCGCGCGAAGAAGAGGCCGGCGTCCCCCGCGGTGCGGGCGAGCGCAACTACAAGGACGACAACCACAAGCCCGAGGTCATCGTCGCTCTCAGCGACACGTTCACGGCCCTCGCGGGGCTCCGCGACCTGGAGCGCACGCGTGCCCTCGTCGAGGGCTTGGGCGATGCTCCCGCGGTGCAGACGCTGCGCACCCACCTCTCGTCGGCCGATCCCCTGCGTGCGGCGATCGGCTGGCTGCTCGGTGGCGCCGAACGAGCCGAGATCGAAGAGATCGTGGATGCCGCGGCCTCGGCCGAGGCGCCGGACTTCGCCGCCGAGCTGGCCCTGACGCGGTCCCTGCACTCCGCCTATCCCGCCGACCCCGGGATCGTGGTGGCTCTGCTGATGAACCTCGTCGAGCTGCGTCGCGGTGAGGCGATCTTCGTGCCGGCCGGTGTGCTGCACGCCTATGTCGCCGGCCTCGGGGTCGAGATCATGGCCGCGAGCGACAACGTGCTGCGCGGCGGCCTGACTCCCAAGCACATCGATGTGGAGGAGCTGCTGGGTCTGGTCGATTTCCGTCCGGCCGAACCGCCGTTCCTGCGCCCGACCGCGTCGGGGGAGAACGCCGAGGTCTTCGCGCCGGGCATCGCCGATTTCGCCCTGGGGCATCTCGAGGCGGGCGCTCCGGGCCGACTGGAGCTGAGCGGGGTGGCGATCGCGCTCGGTGTGGCGGGCGAGGCCGTGCTCACCGGGGCGTCGGGGAAGACCATCGCGGTGCGTCCCGGCGAGGCTGCCCTCATCACCCCCGACGAGTCGCCGCTGGCGTCGGACGGTGGGGGCGAGGTCTTCGTCGCGATGCCGGGCGACTGAGATCCGCGACACGCCGGAGAGCGCGGTGAAGGTTCACCTCGCCCTTGAGGGTTTACGATCCGCGACTTGACTCCGCGGAATGACACGGGTGTAATTATGACTGCGCGGAACCGCGTCATGGGGGCTTGAGCGAGGCGGAGGACGATATGGCGGCATCGCAGTACCGGTCCGGTGTCCCGGAGAATTGGTTCGTCGATCCCGTGGACCTCGGTGTTCCCGGAGTCCGTCGCGACATCGACTCCACCGAAGAGAACACCCTCGCCTGGCAGACCGACGCGCTTTGCTCGCAGACCGACCCCGAGGCATTCTTCCCCGAAAAGGGCGGTTCGACGCGGGATGCCAAGCGCATCTGCACCTCGTGCGACGTGAAGTCCGAGTGCCTCGAGTACGCCCTCCAGAACGACGAGCGTTTCGGCATCTGGGGCGGCCTCAGCGAGCGCGAGCGTCGCAAGCTCAAGCGCCGCGCCTGATCCCGGCATCCGGATTCACCCGCCCGAGCGATCCGTTCGCCGACGGCGCGGCGTCCGTGATCGAGGGAGAGCAGACTTAGGCTGATCCGCGTCATGCCCGACCGTGTTCACGCCATTCTCGTCGTGCGTCCCGAAGGACGCACTCCTGCAGCGAACCATCTGGAGCGCACGCTCGCGGCCCTCGCCGCGCAGACCCGCCCCGTCGATGCGCTCACCATCGTCCTGTGCGGCTCCGACGCCGGACTGAGGAATCTCGCCGCAGCGTCCGGCGCCGAGGGCGTCATCACCGCTCCCGCCGGAACCTCGTTCGCCGCGGCCACGGCGCTGGCCACGCCCCGCCTGACCGGCGACGCCGTGTGGTTGCTCGCCCAGGACACCGCTCCCGATCCCGACGCGCTCGTGCGTCTGGCCGGCGCCCTCGAGCTCTCGCCGCCCCTCGTGGTCGCCGCCCCCAAGCTCGTGGCCTGGGACGACCGGGACGCGATCGTCTCGCTCGGTGTGAGCATGAACCGCTACGGCGGCACCGTGGAACTCGCCGCCGGCGAACTCGACCAGGGACAACGCGACGGGGATGCCGACGTGCTCGGCGCCGACGTGCGGGGTCTGCTGGTGCGCAGAGACGCCTGGACGACCCTCGGCGGTCTCGACCCCGCCCTCGGCGGCGCCGACGAGGGACTCGACCTCGGCGTGCGCGCGCGCCTCGCGGGTCACCTGGTCTCGCTCGTGCCCTCGGCTCGTGTCGCCGTCGCCGGAGACGGCGTGGCGGCCATGGCCCGCGGTCGCCGTCGCGCTCGCCGCCGCGCCTTCGCGACACGCACGGCGCAACTGCACCGCCGGCTCGTCTACGCCCCCGCGGCGGCGGTGGCCCTGCACTGGCTCTCGCTGCTGCCGCTCGCCCTGTGGCGCACGATCCTGCACCTGATCACCAAAGTCCCCTACCGGGTGCTGCCCGAGTGGGGAGCGACGCTTCTGGTCATGGCTCGACCCGCCGCCGTCGCCCGCGCGCGCGGTCGCATCCGCTTCTCCCGCAAGGTGGGGTGGTCGCGACTCGCGCCGCTCCGAGTCTCGCGGGCCGAGATGCGCCTGCGCTGGGAGAGCGACGTCGCTGACCCCGATGCCCCGGTGCGGTCGGAGCTGCGCTTCTTCGTCGGCGGCGGAGCCTGGGCGGTGCTCGGCGCCCTCGCGGTCTCGGCCGCCCTCTTCGCCCCGCTGCTGGCCTGGCCCGTCCTCGGCGGGGGAGCCCTGGCGCCGCTGCGACAGAACGTGGCCCAGCTCTGGCAGGACGCCGCCTGGGGCGCGCGGCCCCTCGGGCTGGATGTCGTCGGACCGGCGGATCCGTTCTCGGCCCTCGTGGCGGTGATCGGCTCGCTCTCGCCGGGGGAGCCCTCGCGCGCGTTCGTCGTGCTGTGGGTGCTCGCCCTGCCCCTCGCCGTCCTCGGCGGGTGGTTCGCGGCGACCCGCGTGACGGAGTCGTCGATGCTGCGCATCGTCGCCGGTTTCGCCTGGGCCCTGGCGCCGACCTTCCTCGCCGCCCTCGTCGAGGGCCGGCCGGCGGGCGTGCTCGTGCACCTGCTCCTGCCGTGGCTGTTCTACGCCGCGAGCGTCGCTCACCGGTCGTGGGCGCCAGCGGGAGCGGCATCCCTCCTCCTCGTCGCCGTCCTCGCATCGGCGCCCTCACTGGCTCCGGCCGTCGTGGTGCTGTGGTCGGCGGCGCTCGTGGTCGTGGCCCTCGTGGCCGGCCGCGGCGTCGCCCGTGTCGTGTGGCTGCTGGTCCCCTCGATCGTCGTGTTCGCCCCGCTCGTGTGGACGCAGTTGCGCGCGGGCAACCCCTGGGGCCTGCTCGCCGACCCCGGCGTCGCCTACGCGGGGGCCGAGGCCTCCGCCACGCCGCTCGGGCGGGCGCTGCTCGCCGCGGGCTTCCCCACCTCCGACCCGGGCGGGTGGGCCAGCCTGACCGGCGGACCGGTCTGGTGGGTCGGCCTGCTGGTCGCGCCTCTCGCCGTGCTGGCCGTGCTCGCGGTCCTCACCCCGCGGTGGATCACGGCATCCGCCCTCATCGTCCTCACCGTGGCGGGACTGGCCACCGCCTTCGCCGCGGTGGGGATCGCCGTGTCGTTCGACCACTCGGTCGCAGTGCCCCTCTGGCCCGGGGCGGGTCTGAGTCTCGCGTGGATCGGTCTGGTCGGCGCGGCCGTCATCGCCCTCGACGCCGGGGTCCCCGCTCGAGTCGGCGTCCTGCGGCCGGTCGGCGCTCTGCTCGCGCTCGCGGCCCTCGCCGTCTCGGTCGCCCCCGCTCTCACCGCCCCGGCGGCCGGGGCCGACAGCGGCCGCTCGGTGCTCACGAACGGCCCCGTCTCGACCCTCCCGGCATTCGTCGCCGCCGAAGGGCGCGGCTCGCTCGACATCGGCACCATCGTCCTCGACCCCCGAGCCGACGGTCTGCGTGTGCAGGTCGTGTGGGGCGGCAGCGCCACCCTGTCGGGGCAGAGCACCGTCGAGGCCACGCGCACGACGGCCGACGATGAGGACGTCGAGCTCGCGGCCCTCGCGGCCGACCTCGTGACCCCCTCGGCCGACGACGTCGTCTCGCGTCTGGCGGAGCGCGGCATCTCGTTCGTGCTGCTCGAATCGGCCCCGGCCGGCGAGGACGACGTGATCCGCGGGACGCGGCTGGGAGCGGCGACCTCGCTGGACCAGCGCGACCTGCTCGACCCGGTCGGAGCGACCTCGCGCGGCGACCTCTGGCGCGTCAACACCGAGGTCACCCCGCGCCCGCCCCTCGACGACCATCGCCTCGGCCTGCAGCGCCTGGTCGCCGCGGGCTCCCTCGCCGTCGTGCTGATCGCCCTGCTGCTCGCCGTCCCGACCGCAGCATCGCGGCGGGTCGCGCGCCGCACGCCGCGCATCGTCGGCCCCAACCCGGGAGGAACCCGATGAGCGAGCGTCGTCTCGTCCGCGTCGCCGCCACGAGCGCCCGCGTCGTCGCCGGTGCGGCCGTGGCCACGGCCGCGGTGGTCGGCACGATCGTCGGGATCGCAGCCCCCTGGCCGCAATACACCGCGACCCCCGTGCGGGTGCAGGCCACCCCGGCCCCCGGTGACACCCTCCTCGCGTGCGACGGGCCCCTGCTGGCCCTCGGGCGCAGCGCCGACTCGGCGGGCTCGCTGAGCGCCGCGGCCGCGCAGCAGGTCGTCAGCGGCCCCGCCGACGCCGACGCGAGCACCACGGCCCTGACCGGCGCCACGGCCGATTCGTCCGGGGATGCCGAGGCTCTGCGCGCCGCCCCCCGCGACCGCGTGCAGACGCCCCTCGCCGCCGCCGGGTCCGCCACGGCCGCCGCGAGCGACCTGATCGGGTTCGCGGCATCCGCCTGCCGTCCCCCTCTGGCGGAGTCGTGGCTGGTCGGAGGCGCCTCGACCACGGGAGCGAACGACCTGGTCGTGCTGGCGAACCCCGGCGACGTCCCGGCGACCGTCCAACTCTCGGTCTACGGGGCGCAGGGCGTCTCGACCCCACCGAGCGGTCAGAACCTCGTCGTCCCCGCGGGGGGTCGTCGTGTCGTCCCCCTCGCGGGACTGCTGCTGGGCGAGGAGAGCCCGGTCGTGCGCGTCGTCTCGTCGGGCGCGCCGGTGCACGCCTCGCTCCAGGCGGCGCTGACGCGCCTGCTGCTTCCCGGCGGCGTCGACCAGGTCGCCCCGCTCGCTCAGGCGGACACGCGTCTGGTGATGCCGGGGGTGCAGGTGCTCGCCACCGACGCCAGCCAGGCGGGCACCGTACTCCGGCTGCTCTCGCCGGGCTCCGACGCGACCGCGACGGTGACACTGGTTCCTACCGACCCCGCCGTCGCCGCTCCCGCCCCCACCGACATACCGCTGACGTCGGGACTCCCGACCTCGCTCAACCTGTCGGGTCTGGCCGCGGGCGCCTACACGGTGGACGTCACCTCGACCGCGCCCATCGTCGGGGCCACCTGGTCGACGACCGGGTTCGGCGAGGGGGCGGACTTCGCCTGGTACGTGCCTGCTCCCGAGATCTCGGCCCCCAGCACGGTCGCCGTCGCGGCGGGCGTCGGAGCGAACCTGGTGATCGCCGGTGCCCAGAGCGACACGACCGTCACGCTCACCCCGTCCGACGGAGGCGCGCCCGTCACCACGGCCGTCGCCGCCGGCGCCAGCGTGGCCGTGCCGGTCGCCGCGGGCGTCTACCGCCTCGAATCGGGTTCTCCCGTCCGCGCGTCGGTCTCGTACGCCGGGACGGGTGCCGTGGCCTCGTACCCCCTGTGGCCGGCGGATGCCGCCGCCTCGGCGCTCACGATCCTGCCCTAGCGGCCCGCCCGCCCGGCGCGGGTCAGAAGAAGCGGAACCGTTCGGGACCGAGGTCCCACGGGTCGCGATCGAGGTATTCGGCCGCGGCGCGGAAGACCGCGCCCTCGATCATCATGCGGCGGTGCAGGTCGTCGTCGTGGTGGGGGTGTCCCAGGCGCTCGATGGGCACCCGGTACAGGATGATGCGCTTCTCTTCGCGCAGAACCGTCCACCGCGGGATGCCGTCGGCGGCCGCGGGCGGCATGATTCCGATCTCGAACGAGACCTCGCGCAGATCGGTCCACGCGGAGCGCAGGAACTCCGCCGCGGCGCCGACGGCGACGTCGAAGCGCTCGACACGCGTGTCGATCGGGGGCAGCGGCGGGCGCACGACGGGACTGCGGTTCTCGCGTCCGTGGCGACCGTGTCGCGAGGGGCGGGCCACCGGTCGCGCTTCCCGGGATCGGCGTCGCATCATGGGCCCATCCTACGTTCGAGGGGGCGCCGCGGTCGTGCCGTGCCGGGACCCTCGTCGGCAGGGCGGGGGCGGTCGCACCGGGGGCCGGCATCCGGAGTCCGGCGGCGCGGCGTCGAAGCGGTGTCGGAGCGGCTGACTAGGCTGGCCCGCGATGCGCGACAGACTCTGCTCGAAGGTGGGATGCGCCCGCGAGGCGATGAGCACCCTCACCTACGACTACGGCGACCAGATGGCGGCCCTCGGCCCCCTGGGTCCCGCGGGCGACCCGCACGCGCACGACCTGTGCGCGATCCACGCCGACCGCCTGTCGGTCCCCAAGGGCTGGGTCGTCGTGCGGCACGAGACGCTTCGCACCTGAGGTCGACTCCGGTCTGGCGTGCTCAGGCGCGCGGGGTGAGGGCGGCGGCGCGCTCGTTCTCGAGCAGGAGCGCGCGGTACTCGCGATCCCGCCGCACCGAGGACACGGCGCGGACGAACCCCTCGTCGTCGGACGGGGGGATCGGTGAGACGAAGGGGCGCACGGCCTCGGCGAGGGATGCCGCGACCCGGGCGCGCGCGGCGGGCTCGAGCGCATCGGCCCCGCGCACGAACTGCGCCACGCGAGCGGCCAGGCGGTCGGGCAGTCGCGAGACGTCGGCGATCGCGGCCCACGACTCCCAACCCGGTGGCAGACCCGGCGCCGGGGGAGGGAGTCGGCGCGTGCGGGTGCGTTCGCTCGCGGTGCCGGCGAGCAGGTCGCCCAGGCGCTGAGCGCGCGGGGTGAACATGCCGACCACCGCGGCGATCGCGCCGAGGGTGAACCACAGCTCCAGCACCCCGGCGAGGGACCGGATGAGGGCCTGACGGAAGCCGGCGGCCCCGCCGTCGGTGCGGACGATACGGGCTCCCACGGCGAGGCGGCCGAGACTCCGACCGCGCGAGAGGGTCTCTACGGTGGTGGGGATCACGACGGTCACGAGCACGAGCAGCGAGATCACGCCGATACGGATCGCCGCCTCGGGAAGGGTGCCGGCCGCGACCATCGTCGTCAGGAGCAGTGCCCCGCCGACCAGCAGGACCGCCCCGATGAGGAAGTCGATGAGCGCCCCGAGCGCCCGGAGGAAGAAGCCGACCGGTTGCACGTCGAGGGCGACGGCCTCTCCGGTGAGCGTCTCGTCGGTACCCGTGTGCACGAGGGCGACCGCGGGGGAGGGGGTCGTCGACGAAGCCATGCGTACAGTTGACCACATGGACCTCGATGCCCTCACGGCCGCCCGGCGCGACGAGTGGGCGCGGCTCGACGAACTGGGTCGCCGCAAGCGTCTCAGCGGTCCCGACGTCGACGAGTTGGTGACCCGTTACCGCGCGGCCTCGGCCGATCTGGCCGACATCAAGACCTCGGCCGGACGCACACCCGAGGGCGACCACGTCTCGATCCTGCTCGCGCGCACGAGGCTTCGTCTCACCGGGGTTCGCGACAACGTCCTGAAGCAGGTGCCGCGCTTCTTCGTGCTGCAGCTCCCCGCCGCGCTCTACCGCGTGCGCTGGAGCACTCTCGCCGTCACGATCGGTTTCCTCGTGGTCTCGAGCCTCGTCGCCCTGTGGATCTCGGGCGATCCGGCGGCCGTGGCAGCCCTGGGCGAGAAGAGCCAGCTGCAGAACTACGCCGACGAGCAGTTCGTGAACTACTACCGCGAGAACCCGAACGCGATCTTCGCCGGATCGGTCTGGACGAACAACGCCTGGATCGCGGCGCAGTGCGTGCTGTTCGGTGTCACGGGCCTGTGGCCACTCGCGGTCATGATGCAGAACGCCATCGGGGTGGGAACCTCCGCGGCGATCATGTTCTCGTTCGACCGCGGCGACCTGTTCTTCCAGTTCATCCTCCCGCACGGCCTGCTCGAGCTCACGGCGATCTTCGTCGCGGGCGCGGCGGGGCTGCAGATCTTCTGGGCCTGGGTCGCTCCCGGTCGCCGTTCGCGGGCGGCGGCGCTGGCCGCGGCGGGTCGTTCGCTCGCGACGGTGGCGGTGGGGCTCGTCTTCGCCCTCGCTCTCTCGGGGATCGTCGAGGGGTTCGTGACCCCGCGCGAGTGGCCCTGGCAGATCAAGGTCGCCATCGGGGCTCTGGCCCTCGGCGTCTTCCTCTTCTACATGCTGTGGGTCGGTCGACGCGCGGCGCGCGCGGGCGAGACCGGCGATCTCACCGAGTACGAGGCCGGAACTCCCACGCTGACGGCGGGATGACGGCATCCGGATGCCGTGTCCTGCGGCTCCGGCGGTCGTCGAGCTGAACGGCGCCGATCGTTTCCCGGCGTGTCATTTTTGATTCACTCAAAACAAGGTACGCTGGTCGCATGTTCGACAGTCGACCGGAAGCCCCCGCGGATGCCCTCATCCGCGGAGCGGGGCTGCGGGTGACGGCGACGCGTATCGCCGTCCTCGAAGCCCTCCGCGCCCGGCCGCACGCCACTGCCGACGCCGTCTACGACGGGATCGTCGGCACCCTCCCCGGAACGAGCAAGCAGTCGGTGTACAACGCACTCGGCGACTTCGCCGACGCCGGCCTCGCACGCCGCATCGAGCCGGCCGGCCACGCCGGCACGTTCGAGCTGCGCGTGGGCGACAACCACCACCACGTGGTGTGCACCGGGTGCGGCCGCATCGAGGACGTGGACTGCGTCGTCGGTTCGGCGCCGTGCCTGCACGTTCCGGAGGGCAGCGGCTTTCTCATAGAGACCGCTGAAGTGACGTTCTGGGGCGTGTGCTCCGATTGTCGAGCGACGTCCGAAGCCGAAAAACCGAGAGGATCCCGATGAGCGACGCTCTGAACGGGTGCCCCGTCTTCCACGATGGAGCCGCCCCCGACGACAACCGACTGCCCGTGGGCGAAGCCCCCGCCGACAGCGAGCCCGCCGGCGCCCTGCCCCACCCCACCCAGGGATCCGCCAACCGCGTGTGGTGGCCCGAGGCCCTGAACGTCAAGATCCTCGCGAAGAACAACGCGCTGCGCGACCCGCTCGACGAGGGCTTCGACTACAAGGCCGCGTTCGAGGCGCTCGACCTCGCCGCGGTCAAGGCCGACATCCAGCAGGTCATGACGACCTCGCAGGACTGGTGGCCCGCCGACTTCGGCCACTACGGCCCCCTCATGATCCGCATGGCCTGGCACAGCGCCGGCACCTACCGCGTGACCGACGGCCGCGGCGGCTCGGGCGCGGGCATGCAGCGCTTCGCCCCGCTGAACAGCTGGCCCGACAACGTCAACCTCGACAAGGCCCGCCGTCTGCTGTGGCCCATCAAGAAGAAGTACGGCCAGTCCATCTCGTGGGCCGACCTCATGATCCTGGCCGGCAACGTCGCGCTCGAGGACATGGGCTTCCCGACCTTCGGCTTCGCCGGCGGGCGCACGGACGTGTGGGAGCCCGACGACGACGTGTACTGGGGCCCCGAGACCACGTGGCTCGGCGACGAGCGCTACACGGGCAACCGCGAGCTCGAGCGTCCGCTCGCCGCCGTCCAGATGGGTCTGATCTACGTCAACCCCGAAGGACCCAACGGCAACCCCGACCCGCAGCTGTCGGCCCACGACATCCGCGAGACCTTCGGTCGCATGGCCATGAACGACGAAGAGACCGTCGCGCTCATCGCCGGTGGTCACACCTTTGGCAAGACCCACGGTGCGGCCAGCGACTCGCACGTCGGTCCCAACCCCGAGGCCGCCGACATTAACGACCAGGGCCTGGGTTGGAAGAACAGCCACGGCACCGGCAAGGGCGACGACACCATCACCAGTGGCCTCGAGGTCACGTGGACGTACCACCCCACCCGCTGGGACAACGAGTTCTTCCACATCCTCTTCGGCTACGAGTGGGAGCTCTTCCAGAGCCCCGCGGGCGCGCACCAGTGGCGTCCGGTCAACGGCGGCGGCGAGGGCCTGGTCCCCGAGGCGCACTCCGACGGCCGCCGCGAGCCCCGCATGCTCACCAGCGACCTGGCGCTTCGCGTCGACCCGGCCTACGAGAAGATCTCGCGCCGCTTCGCCGAGGACCCCGCCGCGTTCCAGGACGCCTTCGCCCGCGCGTGGTTCAAGCTGACCCACCGCGACATGGGCCCGCGCGAGCGCTACCTCGGTTCCGAGGTGCCCGACGAGGTCCTCGTCTGGCAGGACCCGGTGCCCGCCGTCGACCACGCTCTGATCGATCAGACGGATGCCGCGGCCCTGAAGCAGCAGATCCTCGACAGCGGACTGTCGGTACAGCAGCTCGTCACCACGACCTGGGCCGCCGCCTCGACCTTCCGCGGCAGCGACAAGCGCGGCGGCGTGAACGGCGCGCGCATCCGCCTCGAGCCGCAGAAGAGCTGGACGGTCAACAACCCCGAGCAGCTTGCATCCGTGCTCGACGTGCTCGAGAAGATCAAGGCCAAGTTCGACGCCCAGGCGCAGGACGGCAAGAAGGTCTCGATCGCCGACCTGCTCGTGCTCGCGGGCAACGCCGGTGTCGAGCAGGCCGCTCTCGCCGGTGGCGTCGAGGTCGAGGTGCCCTTCACCCCGGGCCGCACCGACGCGTCGCAGGAGCAGACCGAGATCGAGTCGTTCCGCTGGCTCGAGCCGATCGCCGACGGCTTCCGCAACTACGCCTCGCGCGAGGCGCGCCTGCCCGCGGAGTTCCTGCTGCTCGACAAGGCCAACCTGCTCACCCTCACCGCGCCCGAGATGACCGTGCTCGTCGGCGGTCTGCGCGCGATCGGGGCCAACTGGGACGGCAGCGACTGGGGCGTCTTCACCGACACCCCGGGCGCCCTGACGAACGACGTGTTCGCGAACCTCCTCGACCTCGGCACGACGTGGAAGCCGCTCGACAGCGGCAAGCACGCCTTCCAGGGCACGAAGGACGGCTCGGGTGAGACGGTCGGGATCGGCACGCGCGTCGACCTGGTGTTCTCGTCGAACTCCGAGCTGCGCGCGCTCGCCGAGGTGTACGCCTCCGACGACGCCAAGGAGAAGTTCGTCCGTGACTTCGTCGCCGCCTGGCGCAAGGTCACCGAGCTCGACCGGTTCGACCTGGTCTGAGAACGGTTCGCTGCGGCTCGGTCGTCGCGGCACGCGGAAGGCCCGTCCCCTCGCGGGGGCGGGCCTTCCGTCGTCGGTGCGCGTGACGTGTTCGGCTGCCTGAGTGCGCGTCAGGCAGCCCTGATCGGCTCATGCCCCGGTGGGCGACGCACCGACCATGTCCCGTTTACGGCTGCCTGAGTGCGCGTCAGGCGGCCCTTATCGGGACACGGTCTGCGAAAAAAGGGACGCGGGGGTCTACGGGAGACCCCGGATGCCGTGGCTCAGGCGAGCGAGAGGCGGCGCAGGCCCTCGTCGATCGACACCGACGGCGCCCAGCGCAGGTCGCGGCGGATCTCGGTCTGATCGAACCAGTGCGCGGTCGAGAGCTGCTCGGCGAGGAAACGCGTCATGGGCGGCTCGTCCTCGCCCGGGCGCACGGCCCACACCCGCTCGATCAGCGACCCCGCCGCCTTCGCCACGCCCGCGGGAACGCTGAAGCGCGGGGGAGTGACACCCGCGGCCCGGCAGATGCCGGCGAGCAGGTCGCCGACCGGCCGTGGTTCGCCGTTCGTCAGCACGTACGCGTGGCCGCTGACCTCGTCGACGCGGTGGAGGGCGGCCACGATCCCGGATGCCGCGTTGTCGACGAACGTGGAGTCGATGAGGGCCGTCCCGCCGTCGAGCAGGGGCAGGGTGCCCCGGCGGGCGCGAGCGACGACGCGCTCGATGAGCTGCGTATCACCGGGGCCCCATACGAGGTGCGGTCGGATCGCGACGAGCGCGGTGTCGCCACCGGCGCGGGAGAGCGCGAGCACCTCGGCCTGGGCCTTGGTGCGGGCGTACTCGCCGCGCGCGGCATCCGGATCCGCGGGCTCGGCTCCCACGCCCGCGAGGGCGTGGCCGGCGTGCGCGACCGAGGGCGACGAGACGTGCACCACACGCGTGACGCCCGCCGCGGCGGCGGCGTCGAGCAGGGTGCGGGTGCCTTCGACGTTCACGGCGTGGAACTGCGCGGGGTCGCCGGCGAGGGAGACCTTCGCCGCGAGATGCACCACCCCGTCGATCCCCTCGAGGGCGGATGCCACGGCATCCGGGTCCGTGACGGAACCCCGCCGGTCCTCGGCACCCTCGACGCCGGAGGGACGGCGTTGCAGCGTCCGCACCTCGTGCCCGGCGTCCTGCAGGGCGCGCACGACCGCACGGCCGAGGAACCCGGACGAGCCGGTCGCGAGAACCCTCACGGCGCCGTCGGCCTCTCGCCCGCGAGCACGCGTTCGGCCCAGGCGGACAGGCGCGAGCGGTCGATCTTGGAGTTGTGACGGATGTCGGTCGGCAGCGTCGGGACGACGAGCACCGCCGCGAGGCGCTGCGACGTCGCCGCGCGCACCCGATCCGTGAGGTCGGGGGAGGCCAGACCCGGGCGCCGGGCGCCCGCCTCGACCACCGCGACGACGACCTGCCCGCCGACGGGGCCCACGCCCACGGCGGCGGCGCGCTCGACGGCGGGGACCG
The DNA here is from genome assembly GCF_031455375.1 of Microbacterium sp. 1154. NCBI lineage: Bacteria > Bacillati > Actinomycetota > Actinomycetes > Micrococcales > Microbacteriaceae > Microbacterium > Microbacterium sp. 1154. The sequence goes on from NZ_JAVDSN010000001.1 coordinate 1,482,734, forward strand.
TCTCGACGTCCTGCTCGATGCCCACGGGAGTGACCGGGCCTTCGGCGGTGGCGATGACGTGGGGAAGGCGCCCCTCGACCCACAGCCGGCCGTCGGCGTCGAGATGACCGACGTCTCCGGTGCGGTGCCAGCGGTCGGGGAGGCCGCGCTGCGCCTGACGGTCGGTGAGGTACAGGCGGAAGTAGCCGCGCTTGAGATGGGGCGCCGAGATGACGATCTCGCCGGTGACTCCCGCCTCTGTCGACGGGGCGCCGGAGGCACGGCCCTCGGCGTCGATTGCCGAGATGCGCACCTGGCCGGTGCCGAGCGGGCGGCCGACGCACACGCCCCGGTCTCCCTGCGCCTGTTCGATCTCGGGAAGGGTGACGTCGGCGACGAGCAGGCACTCGGTCATGCCGTACGGCGTGTGGGCCGTCGCGTTCGGCATGAGCGCCTGTGCGCGGCGGAGGAGCTCGACGCTCACGGGGGCCCCGGTCGACAGGAACGTCTCGACACGCTCGAGAGCGGAGCGGTCGTCGGCGGTCAGGGCCGATGCCGTCGCGACGACGTTCGACACGGCCGCGGGCGAGAGGAACACGATCCGCGCGTCCGAGGCGCGGACGGCCGCGGCCACCGCGGCCGCCGTCAGCGTACGCGGAGCCGAGACGTCCATGTCGGGCGTCGCCGAGCGCGTGCCCAGCGCCGGACCCAGCAGAGCGAAGGGGGCGAAGCCGGTGACGAGACCCGTCTCGGCGGTCACGCCGAAGTGCGCCGCGAGGGTGTCGCGCAGCGCGGTGAGCTGGGCATGCGTGTAGACGACGCCCTTGGCGGGCCCCGTCGACCCGGAGGTGAACAGCACCGCCGCCTCGGCCTCGGGGGCGGGGGGAGCGGGCACCGGTCGACCGCGCCCGGCGCGGGCGAGATCGGACAGGCTCGCCTCGACGCCGAGAGCGCGGGAGGTGATCGCGGGAAGAGCCGCGGCCGAGATACGGCGGCCCGGCCAGCCGAGGGCGCGCGCGGCCGCGAGGCCCGCGACCTCGCCGATCACGACGTCGGGGACCGCACCGCGCACGGCACGGGAGAGACCCCGGATGCCGAGACCCCGGTCGGCCACGACCACCACGGCGCCGATGCGCAGGCACGCGTACAGCGCGGCGGTCAGGGTCGGACCCGGCTGCACGAGCAGCGAGACACGGTCGCCCGCGCGCACGCCGAAGGCGTCGAGGCCCGCGGCGAGCTCGTCGACGCGCGCGGACAGCTGCCGCCAGCTCACGCGCAGCGGCTCTCCGCCTCGGGACGTGGTCATATCGATGACGGCGGTGTCGTCGTCGTCGCGGCGCGCATCGAGGGCGTCCCACAGGCGACCGGACGCAGCCTCGGGCGCGTCGGAGGCGTCGGGCGCGGGGGCGGTGGCCGCGCGCTTCGCGGCGGCCGAGCGACGCGCGCGGGTCGCGGGCGTCACGGCATCCACGACCTTCTCGTCGAGCCAATCGAGCACGACGTCGGCGTAGGGGCGCTCCTCGGCGATCAGGTGTCCGGCGCCCTCGAAACGGTGCACGTCGGCGTGCGGCAGCCGGTCGGTGAGGTCGTCGAGATGGTCCTCGCCGAACACCGGGTCTTTGGGACCCCGCAGGAGCAGGGCCGGCACGGCGAGCTCGCGCAGCCCCGACGACATGCGGTGCAGAGCAGGGGTGCTCTCGTGGTCGGGGGTCGCGGGGATGTCGGCGACGAAACCGCCGATGCCGCGGCGGCGGGCGACGGTCGCGTAGGGCGCGCGGAACGCGGCCTTCACGGCCGGGTCGAGATCGGCCAGGGCCAGGGTGGTGTCGAGGAAGGCCGTGGTGCCCGTGGTCCCGGCCGCGAGCATGCCGCGCGCCGTGGCGACGCGCAGAGCGAAGGGGAGCGGGGCGCCCGCGGGGTGGTGCACAGCGGTGTTCAGCGCGATCACGGCGGCGAGGCGGTCGCGGTGCTCGACGGCCCAGCCGAGCGAGACGGGCCCACCCCAGTCGTGACCGATGGTCACGACCGGACCCCGGATGCCGAGCGCCTCGACGAGAGCGTCGAGGTCGGCGATGCGCTGGGCCAGGGTGCGCCTTAGCGAGGAGCGCTCCGAGAAGCCCATCTCGAGCTGGTCGACGGCGACCACGCGCCAGACGGCCGCTCCCGCCGTGGCACGGGCGAGCGAGGCGTTCACGAGAGCGCGCCAGAGGTACGACCACGTCGGGTTGCCGTGCACGGCGACGATCGTGCCGATCGGCTCGAGGCCGCGCTCGGCGAGGGCGTCGCCGGTGTCGAGCACGTGCCACAGGCGCGTGGCTCCCGCGTCGGCGCGCACGCCGTCGACGCTCACGAGGCGCGACAGGGCCGGGTCGAGCCCGGGCAGGCCCGCGGGGGGAAGAGTGGCTTGCGGTCCCGTGACGCGCGGGAAGCTCACCAGGCCAGCTCCAACATCCCGGTGTTCAGGCCGGAGCCCACTCCCATCAGGAGGACGCGATCACCTCGGCGCAGCGTCTTCTGCTCGGCGGCGAGCGTGATCGGGATGGAGGCGGGGCCCACGTTGCCGAGGCTCGGGTAGGTCACCGGCACGCGCTCGCGGTCGAGCTTGGCCGCGCGGACGATCGCCGAGGTGTGAACCGACGAGACCTGGTGCGTGATGTAGCGATCCATGCCGGTCCAGGCGAACTCGCCCTTCGCTTCTTTCCACGCCGAGACGACCAGGTCGAGACCGCCCTTGAGCAGGGCCTTGGCGTCGGTGAACATGCCGTCGACGCTGCCGACGCAGAGGTCGTAGAACTGGGTCGCGGCGCGCGTGACGCCGCCCACGATGCGGTGGCCCTCGGGGTGATCGCTCGCGCGCCCCAGGACCGCGGCGGCGGCTCCGGACCCGAGGGTGAGGGAGGCGAACTCCTGCATGAACGCGTCGCGGTCGAGATCTTCGCGGACGAGGCGGTTGATCGTGTTCACCTGGATCTCGTCGGCGTCCTCGCCGTTGACGATGAGGGCGTACTTGACCTGGCCCGACTGGATCATGCCCGCCGCGAGGCTCATGCCGTTGATGAACCCCAGGCACGCGTTGGCGACGTCGAAGTTGATTGCCGAGCTGGGCAGCCCCAGACCGTGATGCAGGCGCACGGCGACCGAGGGCTCGAGGTGCTTGCGCGTCACCGAGGTGTTGATGATGAGCCCGATCTCGCTCGGGTCGACGCCCGCCTCGGCGAGGGCCTGCTTGCCCGCGGCGATCGTGGCCTCGTCGGAGGATTCGCCCTCCGCCCAGTTGCGACGCTCGTTCACGCCGGCGACGCGGCGCAGCAGACCCGGCTTGAGCTTGAGACGCTGCAGCGCCGGGGCGAGGCGCTCCTCGATGTCGTCGGACGTCGTGACGCGGCTGGGCAAGACGCTCGCCACCGAAACGAGGGCCACATCGTCGAAGTGCGTGGTGGCGTTACCTGGCAAGAGATCTCCCGCATCCTGTGCGTAGACGGCGCAGCCGGGCGCGGAGGGGACGCATCGACGGCTGGAAGGGTACCCCCCAGGATAAGCCGCGAGATATGTCGCAGGCTGCATGGGGAGTGGGTGTGCTACAGCCGGCCGGCCGCTTTCAGGGCGAGGTAGCGGTCGGCGACGAGCGGGGGCAGATCGTCGGCCGAGGCCGACACCGCGTCGCCCCCCGCGCGCACGATCGCGGCGGCCACGCGCTCGGCGTCGTACCGGGCGCGCTCGACGGCAGCGGCGGCGTAGACGTCGGCGGCGTCGCGGTGCACCGGGGTCTCGCCGGGTCCGTCGGTGGCGGTGGCCACGAGCAGCCGCGAACGAGAGGCGACCGCGGGAAGCGAGGCGAGGAACGAGCGGGCCGCCTCGGGGTCGTCGGCCGCCGTGAGCAGCACCACGAGGGCCGGACGAACGGCGAACCCGCGGACGTGCGCGAAAGCGGCATCCCAGTCGGTGTCGATCAGCTGCGGGTCGACGGGGGCCATGGCCTCCACCAGCGCGGGAAGCAGCTGAGAGCCGTCGACGCGCGTGACGCGCGCCCGGGGCACGCGGTCGAACATCAGCAGGTGCACGTGATCACCCGCGCGCGTCGCCAGCACCGAGAGCAGCAGCGCCGCCTCCATCGCGGCGTCGAGGCGCACCCCGTCGCCCACGCGGGCGGCGGCCGTGCGCCCGGTGTCGATGACGATGACCACGTGGCGATCGCGCTCGGGCCGCCAGGTGCGCAGCATCGTCGTGCCCGCCCGGGCGGTGGCCCGCCAGTCGATCGAGCGCACGTCGTCGCCGCGCACGTATTCGCGCAGACTGTCGAACTCGGTGCCCTGACCGCGCACCTGCAGGCTCGTGTTGCCGTCGAGTTCTCGCAACCGCGCCAGCCGCGAGGGCAGATGCCGTCGCGAGGTGAAGGGCGGGAGCACGCGGATCTTGCCGGGGGCGTCGACCACGCTCTGACGACCGGCCAGCCCCAGGGGGCCGGCCGCGCGTACGGCGACGAAGGCGCTGCGCAACTCGCCGCGACGGCGGGGGCGCAGGGGCAGGGGAGCGGCGCGCCTCTCACCGGGAGGGACGGTGAAGCGCTGCCGCTCGTCAGGCGCCCCGGCCGTCGGCTGCCACGCGTCGCGCACTCGCGCGCGAAGCAGACGCGTGCCGAGGTTGCGCACGCGCAGTTCTCCCGCCACGGGTTCGTCGCGCAGCGCCCGCTCGGGATGGGTGCGGGTGATCTCGACCCGGCGGGGGTCGGCGGCGAGCAGGGTGTCCACGATCGCGAGCACCAGGCACAGAAACACCCACCCGCCGGCGACCGCCCACGCCGACAGACCCGCCGTGCTCAGCAGCACGAGGGGTACGACGCCCAGGGCGACGAGCAGGGCGAGGCGACCGGTGACGAACATCAGATGGGGACGCGGGTCTGCTGCAGGACCGAGGTGAGGATGGCATCCACCGACACGCCCTCGATCTCCGCTTCGGGCCGCAGCCGGATGCGGTGGCGCCACACCGGTACGAGCATGGTCTGCACGTGATCGGGGGTGATCGCGGGGTAACCGCTCAGCCACGCCCACGCCTTCGCGGCGGCGAGCAGTCCGGTGGAGGCGCGGGGGCTGACCCCCACCAGCACCGAGGGGCTCTGACGGGTCGCACGCGCGAGGTCCACGACGTAGCCGAGCAGATCGTCGTCCACCGCGACGGATGCCGCCGCGCGCTGCGCCGCGAGGATCTGCGGCGCCGTGACGACCGGCGCGACACCGGCGTCGTCGAGGCGACGGGGGTCGAAACCCGAGGCGTGGCGACGCAGCACGTCGACCTCGGCGTCGCGACCGGGCAGGTCGACGACGAGCTTGAGGAGGAAGCGGTCCAGCTGCGCCTCGGGCAGCGTGTAGGTGCCCTCGTGCTCGATGGGGTTCTGGGTCGCGGCGACGAGGAACGGATCGGGCAGCGCGCGGCTCTCGCCGTCGGACGAGACCTGTCGCTCTTCCATCGCCTCGAGCAACGCCGCCTGGGTCTTCGGGGGAGTGCGGTTGATCTCGTCGGCCAGCAGCACGTGCGTGAAGACGGGACCGGCGCGGAACTCGAAGGTGCCGGCGCGGGCGTCGTAGACGAGGGAGCCGGTGACGTCGCCCGGCATGAGGTCGGGAGTGAACTGCACGCGGCCCGTGTCGAGCCCGAGCGCCCGGCTGAAGGAGCGTACGAGCAGGGTCTTGGCGACGCCGGGAACGCCCTCGAGCAGCACATGGCCGCGCGACAGGAGGGCGATGAGAAGGCCGGTGATCGTGCCGTCCTGGCCGACGACGGCCTTGCCGACCTCGAGGCGCACGCGGTGCATCGCGTCGCGCAGCTCCGCGTGATCGTCGCTCGGTGCGACCGGGGCCGCGGCGGCGGGGGTCTCGGGGCTGTCGGTCATCGTGTGGTCCCTTCGGTTCGGACGGCGGTGCGCACGCTCTCCTCGAGATCGCGGAGGCGGTCGGCCGCCGCGACGAGGTCGCGGTCGGTACGGGGGAGGTCGTCGACGAGGATTCCGCGGACGCGCGCGCGGTCCGCACCGAGTCTCTGGGCGACGGCGTCGGCGACCTCGTGCGGGGAGGTGCGGGCGGTCAGGCCCAGCAGCCGCCCGACGCGGGCGCGGGCGGCTCGGCGGAGTTCGTCGAGCGCGTGCGCGGCGTCCTTCGATGAGGCGTAGAGGCGCGCGCGGCCCTCGGTGGTCTCGGTGGCGCGGACGGTGACGGGAAGGCGCTCGGCCACGAGCGGGCCGAAGCGGCGACCGCGCCAGATCGCGGCGGTGAGAGCGGCGGTCAGCAGCACCAGCATGGCCGGCGTGACCCACGCGGGGGTGAGGTCGCCGAGGGTGGGTGCGGCCGCATTCTGGTCGGCGTCGGAGAGCGAGGGCACGTACCAGACGAGGGTCTCGGTCTGGCCCAGGACGCCCAGGGCGAGGGCGGCGTTGCCGTCGACGGGGAGCATCGAGTTGGTGAGGACCGAGAGCCCGTCGAGGGCGGTGACCGTTCGTCCGTCGGCACCGTCGGACTGCAAGAGGCCGAACTCGCCGTCGACGGGGTAGCACCCCTCGACCCCGTCGCCGGGGCGCAGGAGTTCTCCCACGCGAGCCGTTCCGGCGTTCGCGGCCGCGGGGACGGTGCACTCGGGAGTCGCGGACGTGTCGGGGGAGAAGCCGCCGAGCGCGGAGCCGTCGAGGAGCACCCGGAGCGCGCGGGTCCGCGGCTCGACGAGGACGACGTGCTGCGCGCGGTCGGCGAGCTCGCGCAGGGCGTCGTCGGACAGCATCGGTGCGTCGCGCAGGACGAGGGTCGCGCCGCCGGCCGCGAGGGCGCGCTCGGCGGCGGCGCGGTCGCGGGCGATCGTGACTGTGACCCCCTGCTGCTCGAGGATGCGCACGACCGCGCGAGTGCCGTCGGGACCCGCCGAGTCGGGGTCGAAGATCGCGCGCTGCGTGTATCCGCCGTAGACGAGGGTGCCGCCGATCAGCGCGGCGAGCAGCAGACCCGCGGCCAGAGCCGCCCAGCTCAGAGCGGACCTGCGGCGCGAACGGATCGGGGCCACCGGGGCTGTCACCGCGGTCACCGGGGTGCCACCGGCGCGGTGCGCGCGCGGACGGCCGCGTCGTCGAGGTCGGCGACGCGGCGGTAGCTCTGCTCGGTGCCCGTGCGGCGCAGGTAGCGGATGTCGTCGAAGGTCGTCGCGGCCGGCTCGAGCAGGGGGACGAGGGCGGGCAGCGCCGTCGCCGTCTCGCGCGCGAACGATCGGACCGTGGCGCCGGGAGGGGGATCCACCAGTCCGCGCTCGGTGAGGCCGCGCGCGAAGGCGCGGAACCGCAGCACGATCGCATCGTTCCAGTCACCCCGGCCGGCCGCGGACGCCGCATCGGAGCGGAGCTCGTCGGCGGAGCGCCCGTCGTCGTCGTCGAAGAGGGCGCGAGCCGGTTCAGAGGCGCGGGTCGACAGGCGCGGTCGACCCCAGATGAGCAGAGCGACGACGAGCAGCGCGACGACGATGATGCCCAGGACGACGAGAGCGGACGGGCCCCACCCGTCGTTGTCGGGGATGCGCAGCAGATCTTCGAGGAACTTCCCGATGGCCTGGGAGATGCGGTCGACGATGTTCGGCTCGGCCGCTTGATAGGCGGGGTCGCTGAGCTCGCGCTCCGCCCACTCGCGTGCCTGGTCGGGGTCGGGGAGCAGCGGGAAGGCGGCTGCCACGGCCGTGAGGATCACGCGTCGTCGGTCGAGCCGGGGGCGGCCCACGTCGTCTGCGCCGGGTCGCCGGCGGGAGGTGCCGGAGGCGCCGGGGGCGTCGAGGGCGCGGGGAGAGCCTGCGGCACGGAGCCGGCCGCCGGCGCGGGGTACGGGGGCGGTGGCGGGGCAGATGCGGCAGCCGGCGGGGCGGAGTCCGGAACAGGTCGTCCCTGGGCGGCCTGATGACCCTGGGGTGCAGCGGCGTACCCTCCCGCCGCCGGCGGGCCGTACCCCGCGGGCGCGCCGTACCCCGCCGGCGCGCCGTACCCGGAGGTCCCCGACGGTGGCCCGTACCCCGCGAACGCCGGCGGAGCGCCGTAGGGCACCGGGGCGGGGCGCTCGACGACGCGGCCCACACCCACGAGGTAGGGGTCGCTCAGTTCGGCGGCGCCGGAATCGCGCGCTTCCACGTACGACTGCAGATCGTGGTCGAGACCCTCGACGCGCATGCGGGCGTCGACGTACACGAGGACGGCGGAGGTCGACTGCACCACGAGAGCGATGCACTGAACGAGCAGGATGCCGAACTGCCCGATGACCTGCACGATGATGAGGCCGACGAGGGCACCGGCCCCGCTCTCGCCCGTCGGGGCGATGATCGACGGAACGAACCCGCCGAACAGGCTGAGGGGGATCGAGATGATCTGGGCGACGGCGCCGAAGACGACGGAGATGACCACGACGATCCCGAGCGTCGACCAGAAGCGCCCGCGGGTCAGCTGCCACGATCGGGCGATCGCGCGGAAGACGGGGGCCTGCTCGAGGATGATGACCGAGGGGACGAGGAAGAGCTTGGGCGTCAGCCAGAGGTACAGCGGGATGAGCGCCAGGAAGAACAGCACGCCGACGATCGCGCCGACCCAGGTCGCGGCGATGACCAGCAGAGCGACGATCCCCGCCAGAATCCCGACGAGGACGACCACCGCGCCGACCGTGAGCGCGCTGTAACCGACCAGGCGCCAGAACACCGGGCGCACCCGCGCCCAGACGGCTTTCAGGGAGGGTTTCTCGGCGACCACCGCGTGCGCGACCTCGGCGACGACGATGCCCTGCACGACGACGCCCAGGACGCCGGACAGGATGCCGAGCACCAGGCCCGCGATGGCGGTGAGGGCGATCGAGCCCGCGATGATGGCGTCGTAGTCGTCGCTGCCGTACGCGACGGTGTCGAGCCGGGAGAAGCTCGCGATCGCCACCCCGGCGATGGCCGCCGTCACGATGATGTAGGCCACCGCCTGCACCACGAGGGCGAAGCCCAGCAGCACCTTGGGGTTATGGCGCAGGGCGACGAAGGACCGGCCCAGGATGGTGCCGAACCCGTAGGGGTGCAGCGGAACGATCCCCGGGCGCGATGCCGGAGTCCAAGCGGGGTACGCGGTCATGTGGGGCCCCTCCTCGTCACATGGCGGTGTCCTCATCGTGTCATACACCCCCGACACGCACGCCTGTCGTGCAGGCAGGTCGACTACTCTCGATGGAACGTGCCCCCACCCGGGGCGTAGTGCCCGTTCCCGAGCGGGTTTCGAGACGGAAGACGTACACCCGAATGACTTCACGGATCCTGGTTGTCGACGACGACACCGCGTTGGCCGAGATGATCGGCATCGTGCTGCGCACCGAGGGATTCGACACGGCGTTCTGCGCCGACGGAGCGCAAGCGGTGGACGCCTGGCGCACCGAGCGCCCCGATCTCATCCTGCTCGACCTGATGCTCCCCGGTGTCGACGGCATCGAGATCTGCACCCGCGTGCGGGCCGAGTCCGGCGTGCCGATCATCATGCTCACCGCGCGCACCGACACGGCCGACGTGGTGAAGGGTCTGGAGTCGGGCGCCGACGACTACATCATGAAGCCCTTCAACCCCAAAGAGCTCGTCGCCCGCATCCGCACGCGCCTGCGTCCCGTGCAGGCTCCGGTCGACGAGACGCTGCGCATCGGCGACCTCGTCGTCGACGTGGCCGCCCACGAGGTCCGCCGCGGCGATGCCCCCATCGCCCTGACGCCGCTCGAGTTCGAGCTCCTCGTCGCCCTGGCCGAGAAGCCGCAGCAGGTGTTCTCGCGCGAGATGCTGCTCGAACAGGTCTGGGGCTACCACTACAAGGCCGACACCCGCCTGGTCAACGTGCACGTCCAGCGACTGCGCGCGAAGATCGAGGCCGACCCCGACAACCCGCGCATCGTGACCACCGTGCGCGGCGTGGGCTACCGCGCCGGCGCGGTGGCCTGATCCCCTCATGACGGGCGCGGTACGCACCCTCCCGCGGCCACGGGTGCGGGGATGGCGCGACTGGCGTGTCGAACGCGACCGTCTGGCGACCCTGTGGCGTCGGTCGCTGCGCTTCCGCACGATCGTGCTGACGGTGACCCTCACCGCTGTGACGATCCTCGTCACCTGCGTCGCCATGGCGCTCGTCATCCAGAACGAGCTGTTCACCGCCCGCAAGGACCAGGTGCTGCTCGAGGCCCAGCGCGCCACCGCCGCAGCGCAAGCGACCCTCGACGCCGCCGTCGACTCGACCGACCCGGCCGCGGCGCAGACGCTGATGAACGGCATCGCGACGCGCTTGTCGCAGCAGTCCTCGAGCGACCTCATCGCCCTGTACCGCATCGGCCCGCCCTCGCCGCTGGCGCCTCAACCTTTCATCTCCCCGGCGTTCGAGTCGAGCATCGTCACCGACGCCCTGCGCACCCAGGTGCAGTCGAGCCCCGACCTCCAGTGGTGGCAGTCGGTGGCTCTTCCGGCGGACGACGGGCGCGAGGTGCCCGGCATCCTCGTCGGTCATCAGCTGCGTTTCCCCGCGGAGGACGGGGTCGATTCGTACGAGCTCTACATGGGGTACGACCTGACGAGCGCCTCGCAGACCCTGGCTTTCGTGCAGGTGCTGCTGTGGGTGGTGGGTCTGGTGCTCGTGCTGCTCATCGGCGCGATCGCGTGGTTCGTCCTGAGATCGGTGACCACCCCGATCGCGGACGCCGCCGAGACGAGCGCCAAGCTCGCGGCGGGAGACCTGGGCGTGCGGCTCCCGGTACGCGGCGAGGACGAGCTCGCGACCCTGAACCGCTCGTTCAACGCGATGGCCGACAGCATCGAATCCCAGATCAAGGAGCTCGCCGACCTCTCGCTCGTGCAGCAGCGCTTCGTCTCCGACGTCTCCCACGAGCTGCGCACGCCGCTGACGACCATCAAGCTCGCCGCCGACATGATCAACGACCAGCGCGAGGAGTTCGATCCCGCGACGGGCCGCGCCGCGGAGCTGCTGCACGCCCAGGTGCAGCGGTTCGAGGTGCTCCTGACGGATCTGCTCGAGATCAGCCGCTACGACGCCGGGTCCGTCCAGCTCGAGCTCGAGCCGACGAGCCTGGCCCATCTCGCCGAGGACGTCATCCTGTCGATGGAGCAGCTCGCCGAGGGCCACGGCTCCGACGTGCGTCTCGTCGCCCCGGGCGGCTACACCCCGGTCGACATGGACGCCCGACGTGTCCGCCGCATCGTCCGCAACCTCCTTGGCAACGCGATCGAACACGGCGAGGGACGCCCGATCGTGGTGTCGGTCGACAGCGATCGGGATGCCGTGGCCCTCGGCGTCCGCGACTTCGGCCTGGGCATGCAGCCCGACGACGTGGAGCGCGTCTTCGACCGCTTCTGGCGCGCGGATCCCTCGCGCGTGCGCACCATCGGCGGGACGGGCCTGGGTCTGTCGATCGCCCTCGGCGATGCCAAGCTGCACGGCGGCACGCTGTCGGTCTGGTCCGAGCCCGGACGCGGGTCGAACTTCGTGCTCACCCTGCCGCGCGCCGATCAGCCGGTCAGCAGCTCGCCCCTGCCCCTCGTCCCCGACGACGAGCAGGGCGGAGCGCTCGAAGCCCTGGGTCTCACCCAGCCCATCTCGACCCGACCCGGAGTGAGGAAGACGACATGAGACGCATCCTCGCCCTCGTCAGCCTCGCCCTCGTGCTCGCGCTCGCCGCGTGCACGGGTCTGCCGACCTCGGGCTACGTCAATCCCGGGCGCGGCCCGCAGGTCGACGACACCCAGGCCTTCGCCTTCGTTCCCGACGGGCCCCAGGACGACGCCTCTCCCGCCGAAATCGTGGAGGGGTTCCTCCGCGCAGGTTCCGGCCCCGCCGACGACTGGGCCACAGCCAAGCTCTTCCTGGCGTCCGGGACGCAGTGGGACCCCCGTGCCCGCGTCACGATCGACCGCCTCGCCGATCGTCGCGCCGCCGCGAACGCCGACGGCACCGGGGTCACGGTGTCGCTCACCACGGTCGCGGGAGTGGATGCCAACGGCGCCTACGCCCCGACCGCCTCGGGCACCGCGGAGTCCCTCTCGTTCACCCTCGCGCGCGTCGACGACCAGTGGCGCATCACCTCGGCGCCCGACGGGGTCGTGCTGTACGAGGAGGTGTTCCCGACCGTCTACCAGTCGGCATCGATCGCGTACTTCGATCCGACGTGGAGCTTCATCGTGCCCGACGTCCGCTGGTTCCCGCGGGCGCTCGTGGCCAGCCGGGTGGCGACGGCCCTCGTCGACGGCCAGCCCAGCGCGTGGCTCGCCGGGGCGGTCAAGACGGCGTTCCCCGACGAGCTGTCGCTCGTGGGCCGCTCGGTGACCCTGTCGTCGAGCGGCGTCGCCCAGGTGCAGCTGCCGCGCACCGCGCTGAGCCTGGATCGCACGACCCTCGATCGGATGCAGACGCAGCTGGCCAAGAGCCTCGTCACGGCCGGCATCAGCGAGGTGCAGATGACGGTGGAGGGGACTCCGGTGCCCGCCTCCGAGGTCTCGGTGCGCGTCACCCGGGTCGACCCCTCTCCCGCGGTGCTGACCACCGCGGGAGTGTTCGGCGCGCTCGCCGGAGACGCGGTCGAAACCCTCGGCGGACTGTCCGACGCGGTCGCCTCGCTCGCGCCGGCGTCGGTCGAGCTCGAGGCGGACCGCAGCCTCGCGGCCGTCCGCACGCAGCAGGGCACGGTGGCGAGCGCTCTGGCCGACGGACGCACCTTCCTGCTCGATGATCGCTCCGGGCTCATCGCCCCCACGATCGATGCCGAGGGGGCGATCTGGAGCGTGCCCGCTTCTGCTCCGACGCAGCTTCGCGCCATCACCGCCGAGGGCGTGCCGCGCAACGTCGGCAACGCCTGGCCCGACGCCTCAGAGATCAGTGCGATGCAGATCTCGCGCGACGGGACGAGGGTGGCGGCGATCGTCACGGTCTCGGGTACGCGAGAGGTGTGGGTCGCCGGCATCCAGCGCGACGGCGGCGAGGTCGACCTCGGCGTGCCGCACGTCCTGTCGTTCTCGCAGCAGGGGGCTTTCGACCTGGCCTGGCTCGACGACACCACGGTGGGCGTCCTGGCCGATGTCGATGGCGCCAGCCGCCTGCGCGAGCTCAACGTCGGCGGACGAGGAACCGAAGCCGCCGCTCCCGACGGGGCGACCACCCTCGCCGCCGGCAGCACAAGCGTCCGCGTGCTCGACGACGCCGGTCGCCTCTACAGCCGTCGCGGGAGCTCCTGGACCCTGGTCGCCACCGACATCCGGGTGCTCGCCGCCCAGCAGGGCACGACCTCCTGAGGATCCTCCCCACGCGAGAGAAGAGGGGCGTTCTCCCCGGAGGTCGCTCGGACGCCCGCGCGCGACCATCGGCCCCGGCACCATGGGCCCATGTCGTTCCGAGCCGCGCTCGCCTCCTCGTTCCGCGACGCGCTCACGTTCTGGTTGCCCGTCTCGTGCGCCGGGTGCGGCGTCGTCGACACCGACCTGTGCTCCGGATGCCGTGAAGCCCTGATTCCGCGGCCGATGCGCCGTCTCGCCGGGCCCGGACTGACGGTGACGAGCGCCCTCGCCTTCGAGGGGGTCGCCGCGCGCGTCATCCGCGCCCTCAAGGAGGAGGGGCGGACATCCCTCGCGCGCGAGCTCGCCCCGGCGTTCGACGAGGCGCTGAGGCTCGCGGTCCCCGTCGGTGCTCTCGTGACGACCGTCCCGGGCACGCGCGCGGCCTTCCAGCGTCGCGGTTTCCGCCCGCTCGACGTGCTGTTGCACCGTGCCGGGTGGAGGCACGAGCGACTGTTGCGCGTCGTTCGTGCGACCCACGACCAGAGGGGCCTCGGACGACGCGAGCGGCGAGAGAACGTCGGGGGAGCGTTCGTGAGCCGGCCCCTCCTCGGCGGGGTGGTGGTCATCGTCGATGACGTGGTGACCACGGGGGCGACCCTCGTCGAGGCGGCGAGAGCTCTTCGGGCTGCGGGAGCCGCCGAGGTCGTCGCCGTCGCTCTGGCGCACACGCCGCGTCGCAGCGTCCTCAGGGGTGAATCCCGGGTGATTGAGACGTGACACGGCGGTGTCGGACGACTAGCGTGGGGATGACTGAAGGCGACGGATGTTCCGCCCTTAGACCGGGCGGAACCCGGAACAAGGAGGTCACTGATGGACACCAACATCGTCGGCGTGGGAGTCGGTATCACCGATCGTTTCCGCTCGGTGGTCGAAGAGAAGGTCAGCCGGATCGAGCACCTCGCGCCTCGCGCTCAGGCGCTCGAGGTCAAGGTGACTCACCGCTCCTATCGCAACGGTCGTCTCGAAGACGATACGGTCGAGCTCACCCTCGACGGCAAGGGCCCGGTCGTCCGCGCCGAGGCGACCGACACCGACAAGTTCGCGGCGCTCGATCTCGCGGTCGACAAAATCTCCGAGCAGGTGCGTCGGGCGAAGGACAAGCGCATCGACGCCCGCAACCACCCCCGCGGGGCGAAGTTCGAGAAGGGCACCGGAGAGCTCTCGGGCATCGACGTCGAGCCCGCCTCCGTCGAGGTGCTGCGCGCGGTCGCGACCGGCTCGGTACCCGTCCAAGAGACCGCCGCCGAAGACGAGGACTACACCCCCGTCGTCATCCGCCAGAAGGAGTTCGGCCCCGAGTGGATGACGGTCGAAGACGCCGTCGATCGCATGGAGCTCGTCGGCCACGACTTCTTCCTCTTCATCGACGCCCGTACCGACCACCCGAGCGTCGTCTACCGACGCAAGGGCTGGGACTACGGCGTGATCGCCCTCGCGACGCAGGCGGCGCCCGCCGTCGAGGTCGCGTCCTGACCTGAGTTCATCGCGAAGCCCCCGGTCTGCGGACCGGGGGCTTCGTCGTGCGGGCGATGCCGCGGGTGAAGAGCGCGGGCTCAGCCGTCGAAGATGTCGCCGAGCAGCGAGCCGATCACCAGGCCACCGAGCATGCCGCCGACCATGTTGCCGCCGCCCATTCCGCCTCCGCGGCCATAACCGCCACCGCGACCGTCGCCTCCCCAGTCGTTCGGGCGGGATTGCTCGATGTCGCGCTGGGCGATCTGCAGAGCCTCGGATGCCAGGCTCCCGGCGCGTCGCGCGGTGGCGAGGGCCGTCTCACGCTGGTCCTCGGGCACGGGGCCCAGCGGCAGACCCGCGCGCAGACGTTCCGCCTCGACGAAGCGCGTCCGAGCGTCGGCGCCGATCCAGCCCCGGTGACCCGTGATGAGTCCCCGGGCGACGGCGATCTGGCGGTCGGCGTCGTCGATGGCGTGCTCGACCTGGTCCTGCGAGGGGACGGGGCGCGCGGCGCGCTCGCGCGCGAGGTCGAGGTCGGCGTTGGCCTGTCGCAGCGAGGACAGAGCGGCGAACGGATCGCTGCGGGTCCCCGAGGCGGGCAGCGCCGTGAGCGCCTGCTGCAGCGTCGCCATGGCCTGGGTCACCGCGGGGGTCTGCGCCCCCATTCGCGCCTCGATGAGGTCGCCGCGCGAGTCGTCGATGACGGCGGCGAGGGTGGATTCGGCGCGGAGCGCTTCGATCTCGAAGGTGTCCACGGCATCCAGGAGCGATTCCGCCCGGCGCACGGCCTCGGTGGCGGCCTCGAGGGCGACCGAGGCCTGCTCGCGCTGGCCCGCTTCCCGTCGACGCTCCGAGACGGACGCGGTGTGCACGGCGAAGTCGAGGAGCTGCTCGATCTCTTCGGGGTTGCCGCCGATCTGCGAGAGGGCCGAGTCGCTGTAGCGCCGCGAGAGCCGGTCGACGACCTCGCGGGCGTTGGGGATGCGTTCGGCGAGGCGGTCGCGGTCGGCCCGCACGCGGGCGAGCGTCTCGGGCGCGCGGCGCACGGCGTCGATCTTCGGCTGCAACACCTGCGTGCGCTCTTCGAGCAGGTCTTCGGCCCACTGCGAGAGCTGGATGATGCGCGCGTTGCGCGTGCGCAGCTCTTCTTTGGTGTCGGGGATCTCGTCGTGGTTCAGCTGGTGCAGCTGGAACGCCTCGGCGAGGTGGGTGCGCACGGAATCGAGGGCGGCGGCGAGGTCTTCGGTGGCCTTGTCGCCCAGTTCGGCGCGAGCGAAGTCGAGCTCGTCCGAGGTCAGGCGGACGCGCTCGTCGGCGGCGACGATCGCCAGCTCCGCTCGACGGGCGAGATCGGCGTCCGCCGCGTCCTGTTCTTCGCGCTTCCTCTTGCCCCAGAAACCGGCCATGGCTCGATCCTAGGCGTCGGTCTCGCCGCCGTCGCCGTGTGTTCGCTGCGGGCGCGCCCCGCCGCTTTCGGATTGTGGCCTCCTCGCAGGTCACGAACGGGTAACACGGATAACATGGGCGATGTATGCCTGTTCGCAGGCCGGTGTCCACGTGGGCGCCGCACCCGACAGATGGAGATGCTTCGTGGCCAATCCGCTCGAGAAACTGCTGCGCGCCGGCGAGGGCCGCATCCTGCGCCGACTGCAGGGCGTCGTGAAAGCGACCGGAGCGCTCGAAGAGGACTACGAGCAGCTCACCGACGACGAGCTGCGCAACGAGACCGTCGAGCTGCGCGCGCGTTACGAGGCCGGCGAGACGCTCGACCAGCTCATGCCCGAGGCCTTCGCCGCCGTCCGCGAGGCAGCCAAGCGCACGCTCGGCCAGCGCCCCTACGACGTGCAGATCATGGGCGGTGCAGCCCTCCACCTCGGCAACATCGCCGAGATGAAGACGGGTGAGGGCAAGACCCTCACCGCGGCTCTCCCCGCGTACCTGAACGCGATCGCGGGCCAGGGCGTCCACGTCATCACGGTCAACGACTTCCTCGCGAGCTATCAGTCGGAGCTCATGGGCCGCGTCTACCGCGCCCTCGGTATGACCACGGGAACGGTCGTCGCGGGGCAGACCCCCGAGGTGCGCCGCGAGCAGTACGAGGCCGACATCAGCTACGGCACCAACAACGAGTTCGGCTTCGACTACCTGCGCGACAACATGGCCTGGCGCAAGGAAGACCTCGTGCAGCGCGGTCACTTCTACGCAATCGTCGACGAGGTCGACTCGATCCTCATCGACGAGGCCCGCACGCCGCTGATCATCTCGGGCCCCGCGTCCGGTGAGGCCAACCGCTGGTTCGCCGAGTTCGCGAAGCTCGCCCGCACCCTCGAGCCCGGCGTCGACTACGAGGTCGACGAGAAGAAGCGCACGATCGGTGTGCTCGAGCCCGGCATCGAGAAGGTCGAGGACTACCTCGGCATCGACAACCTGTACGAGTCCGCGAACACCCCGCTCATCTCGTTCCTGAACAACTCGATCAAGGCGATCGCGCTGTTCAAGCGCGACACCGACTACGTCGTCATGAACGACGAGGTCATGATCGTCGACGAGCACACCGGACGCATCCTCGTGGGCCGCCGCTACAACGAGGGCATCCACCAGGCGATCGAAGCCAAAGAGGGTGTGCCGGTCAAGGCCGAGAACCAGACGCTCGCGACGGTCACGCTGCAGAACTACTTCCGTCTCTACGACAAGCTCGCCGGAATGACCGGTACCGCCGAGACCGAGGCGGCCGAGTTCATGTCGACCTACAAGCTCGGCGTGGTGCCCATCCCGACCAACAAGCCGATGATCCGCAAGGACCAGTCCGACCTCGTCTACAAGAACGAGACGGCGAAGTTCGCGCAGGTCGTCGAGGACATCGTCGAGCGTCACGAGAAGGGCCAGCCGGTCCTCGTCGGCACCACCAGCGTCGAGAAGAGCGAGTACCTCTCGCGGCTGCTGGCCAAGAAGGGCGTGCGCCACGAGGTGCTCAACGCCAAGAACCACGCGCGCGAGGCCGAGATCGTCGCCCGTGCCGGTCGCCTGGGCGCCGTCACCGTCGCCACCAACATGGCCGGTCGCGGTACGGACATCATGCTCGGGGGCAACGCCGAGTTCCTCGCCGTGCAAGAGATGAAGGCGAAGAACCTCGACCCGGTCGAGACCCCCGAGGCCTACGAGTCCGAGTGGGACACCGTCTACCAGGGCATGCGCGACGCCGTGGCCGAAGAGGCCGCCAAGGTCGTCGAGGCCGGCGGTCTGTACGTCCTCGGCACCGAGCGCCACGAGTCGCGCCGTATCGACAACCAGCTCCGCGGTCGTTCGGGTCGTCAGGGCGACCCCGGTGAGAGCCGCTTCTACCTGTCGCTGACCGACGACCTCATGCGTCTGTTCCAGTCGGGCGCCGCCGAGGCGATCCTCGCCCGCACGAACTTCCCCGACGACGTCGCGATCGAGTCGGGCCTGGTCTCGCGCGCGATCAAGAGTGCGCAGTCGCAGGTCGAGTCGCGCAACGCCGAGATGCGCAAGAACGTCCTCAAGTACGACGACGTCCTGAACCGTCAGCGCGAGGCGATCTACGCCGATCGTCGTCACATGCTCCAGGGCGACGACATCGCCGACCGTGTCCAGCACTTCATCGAGGACGCGATCACCGCCGTCATCGACGACCACACCGGCTCGGGTCACACCGAGTCGTGGGACTTCGACGCGCTGTGGACAGAGCTGAAGACGATGTACCCCGTCAGCGTCACGATCGACGAGGTCGTGGCCGAGGCCGGCGGGAACAAGGGCCGCATCACGCCCGAGGGTCTCAAGCGCGAGATCATCTCGGACGCCCGCATCGCCTACGAGAACCGCGAGAAGGCGCTGGGCGAGCAGGCGCTGCGCGAACTCGAGCGTCGCGTCGTCCTGCAGGTGCTCGACCGCCGCTGGCGCGAGCACCTCTACGAGATGGACTACCTCAAGGACGGCATCGGCCTGCGTGCCATGGCCCAGCGCGACCCCCTCATCGAGTACCAGCGCGAGGGCTACCAGATGTTCCAGTCGATGATGGGGCAGATCAAGGAGGAGTCGGTCGGCTTCCTCTACAACCTCGAGGTCGAGGTCCGAAAGGTCGAGGGCGACGAGGCACAGGTCGAGGCCAAGGGGCTCGCCCCCGCGCCCGTCGAGACGCAGCGCCTCGAGTACTCCGCCGCGAACGACGCCGGCGAGGTCGAGGTCCGCAACGACCGTGGCCAGGTGCAGCAGGCGGCGACCAACCGTCTCCGCCAGGCCGAGCAGCAGTCCGAGCCCGCCGCCGAGCAGGCTCCCGCCGCCCGCGGAGCCTTCGGGCAGCGGGTGCCGTCGGGCGACGAGCCGGCCGCGAACAACCGCGCCGACCGCCGCGCCGCGAAGAAGAAGTAAGCGCAGAACGGATGCCGCGTCCCGAGGTCGGGGGCGCGGCATTCGTCGTCTGTGGTGACCGGCGTCCGCCCCGCGCGCGGCGGTTCGCACCCGGAAGAGGGGTCCACTCGGTGTCGATTGGCCGGAGGCGGGCGGGGATATCCTGAACCGATGAGCCCGCTGCGCCCCCTCGACCAGTCATCCAAGCTGAAGGACGTCCTGTACGAGATCCGCGGGGAGGCCCTCGTCGAGGCCGACCGTCTGGAGGCCGAGGGGCACGCGATCCTCAAGCTCAACACCGGCAACCCGGCGATCTTCGGGTTCGAGGCGCCGCACCAGATCGTGCGCGACATGATCGCCTCGGTGCCCAACGCTCACGGCTACAGCGACAGTCGTGGCATTCTGTCCGCCCGGCGTGCGGTCGTCTCGCGCTACGAGCAGGAGCCCGACTTCCCGCACCTCGACCCGGATCACGTGTTCCTGGGCAACGGCGTGTCCGAGCTCATCACCATGACGATGCAGGCTCTGCTCGACGAGGGCGACGAGGTGCTCATCCCCGCGCCCGACTACCCGCTGTGGACGGCGATGACGAGTCTCGGCGGCGGCACGCCCGTCCACTACCTCTGCGACGAGCAGCGCGAGTGGCAGCCCGACCTCGATGACATCCGCTCCAAGGTCACGCCCCGCACCAAGGCGATCGTCGTCATCAACCCGAACAACCCCACGGGTGCGGTGTATTCGCGCGAGATCCTGGAAGGTATCGCCGCTATCGCGCGCGAGCATTCGCTGCTGCTCCTGGCCGACGAGATCTACGACCGCATCCTCTTCGACGATGCGGTGCACATCCCCCTGGCCACCGTCGCGCCCGACCTGCTCTGCCTGACCTTCAACGGCCTGTCCAAGACCTACCGTGTGGCGGGCTACCGCTCGGGGTGGCTCGCTATCACCGGACCGAAGGAGCACGCGCAGGGCTTCCTGCACGGCATCAACCTGCTGGCATCCACGAGGCTCTGCCCCAACGTGCCGGCGCAGTTCGCGGTTCAGGCGGCTCTCTCGGGTGTGCAGTCGATCAATGCGCTCATCGCCCCGACGGGTCGTCTCCACGAGCAGCGGGATGCCGCGTGGCAGGGCCTCGAAGCGATCCCCGGTGTCTCGTGCGTCATGCCCCGGGGTGCGCTGTACGCGTTCCCGCGCTTCGACCCCGAGGTGTACGAGATCCCCGACGACGGCAAGTTCGTGCGCGACTTTCTGCTCGCCGAGCACGTGCTGCTGGTGCAGGGGTCGGGCTTCAATTGGCCGGCCACCGATCACGTGCGCATCGTGACGCTGCCCGAGGCACGGGTGATCAGCGACGCGGTCGAGCGCCTCGGCAACTTCCTGGCGTCCTGGCGGCCCTGACGGGCTTCCGTCCGGCGCCGGGGCGGCCGTCAGAGCAGACTGAGCGCGGTGATGCGCCAGCGCCGTTCGAGGGCTTCGAGGCGAAGGGCGACGGCTCGGGTGCGCATACGGCCCGAGACGACGACCGTCGCTTCGATGACGCCGTCGCGCGGTGACGAGAGGCGGACGCTGCGGATCTCGTGCATGACGCGATAGACCTGAACGCGCCGGGCGCTTCGTGCGCGCGTGGCCAGGCTGGTGCGTGTGAGGAGGTGGCGATACACCTCTTCCGACATCCACCGGGCGAGTTGTTCCGGGTCTCGTACACCGGCGACCACCTCGAGGATGCCGCGCACCATGGTGCCGACGAGCACCTCGAGGGGCGGGGGGCTCTCGGCGGACGGGTTCGTTCCGGAAGGCTGCGGGGTGCGCGCGTTCTGCTGCGCGCGTCGTTCGGCCTCGCGTCGCCGGGCTGCTTCGGGCATGGATCCTCAATCTGTCGGTCGTGCGTCGCGGGGCGGGGATGACGCCGACAGTAGGCGGGCCCCCGCACACCCGGAGGGGAATTCGCTGTGTCTGTGGATGATCCGCCCACGGGGTGAGGTTGGGGAGGAGTGCGGGCTCCCTCACCTCGGCGGATCGCGCCGCGCCCCCGCTCTCGGGCGCGCGGGCACCCCGCGATGACCGCCGTCCTCGCCGCGCAGCGGGGGCGTTCGGCGCCGCCGCCTCCGTGATCGTCCCGGCCTGACGCCGTCCGGCTCAGAGGCCGCAGAGGGCGTCCACCGTCACCGCTCTCGGACGACGGAGCGCACGTCTGCATGCTCGAAGACGGCTGTTTCGCGGCCGGCGTCCGCCCTCGTAAATCGTCCTCCGGGTGAGGCTCTCTCTACCAAGTGCTCATGTCGTCCGCCGACTGGGGGACAACGAGACCTCACCCGTCACCCCGCCGGTGCGCGCGAGGGCGGCGGAATGCCCGGGTGTGCGCGGTGGAGGGCTCGTCTCTTCGTCCCTCCGGGCGGCGTCGACGTGCACGTTCGCCCTGCCGCGTCTCGTCCGAACGGCGTCCGCGACAGTGGGGTGGGCGACTCCCCATCACGGGGCTCCCCCTAGGGTGGAGGGGTGTCGACACTCAGTGAACTCGTCTACGCCCAGGGCCGCTCCAGCGAGGCCGACGTCGAGTGGCTGCACCGGCTCGCGGGAGACGGGCAGCTGCTGGCCGACCTGGCGTTCGCCGACATCGTCATCTGGGTTCCCACTCCGGACGATTCCTTCGTGGCGGTCGCCCACACGCGTCCCGGGGGAGCGGCGACGCTCTTCTACCGCGACATCGTCGGCGACCGCGTCCGTCCCCAGTGGCGCACGCAGGTGCGCGAGGCGTTCCAGAGCGGTCGCATCGTCGACTCGGCATCCCCCGACTGGTTCGAAGAGACACCCACGCGCGTGCGTGCGGTGCCGATCGTGCGCGAGCTCTCGCGCGAGGGTCACGCGGTCACGACGGTGGGAGTGCTGACCCGCCACACGAACCTGGGGGAGACGCGCACCCCCTCGCGTCAGCAGATCACGTTCAACGACTGCGCCGACGACGTGTTCGGAATGATCGCCTCGGCCGAGTTCCCCGATCTCTCGGCCCCGACCGCTCCGCGCCGCGGCGCCCCGCGTGCGTCGGACGGACTCATCCGCCTCGACGTCGACGGCATCACCACCTTCGCGAGCCCCAACGCGCTCTCGGCCTTCAACCGCATGGGGTTCGACGACGAGCTCGAGGGCGAGTCGCTCGCCGAGGTGACCGCGCGGATCCTCCCCGCCAAGCGCCAGGACGTCGACGAATCGCTCCCCGTCGTGGTGAGCGGCCGCGCCCCGTGGCGTGCCGACATGGAGGCGCGCGGCGTCCAGGTCTCGCTGCGCACCATTCCGCTCCGCGACCGCGGTACCCGCATCGGTGCCATCGTGCTCAGCCGCGACGTCACCGAGATCCGGCACCAGGAGCAGGAGCTGATCACCAAGGACGCGACGATCCGCGAGATCCATCATCGCGTCAAGAACAACCTGCAGACGGTCGCGTCGCTGCTACGCATCCAGGCCCGCCGCACGCACTCCGACGAGGCGCGAGACGCCCTCACCCAGGCGATGCGCCGCGTCTCGGCGATCGCCGTGGTGCACGACACCCTGTCCGAGGGCCTCGCCCAGAACGTCGACTTCGACGACGTCTTCGCGCGCGTGCTCAAGCTCGTGGCCGAGGTCGCCGCGGCCCCGAACACCCGCGCGCGCACCCGCACCACGGGCAAGTTCGGAACGCTTCCGAGCCAGTTCGCCACGCCCCTCGCGTTGGCGCTGACCGAGCTCGTCACCAACGCCGTGGAGCACGGTCTGGCCGGCCAAGAGGGCGACGTCGAGATCGCGGCCGAGCGGAGCGGCGAGATGCTCGAGGTCAGCGTGCGCGACACGGGCGTGGGGCTGCCGGAGGGGCAGGTGGGTCGGGGTCTGGGAACGCAGATCGTCCGCACGCTCATCCAGGGCGAGCTCGGCGGCACGATCGACTGGCACACGCTGATGGGCAGCGGCACCGAGGTCACGATCGAGATCCCTCTGCGCTACATCGGCGGCTCCGCGGCCTGACGCGGCACCGCCGGACGGCGTGCAACCGGGGGAGGGATGCTGTGTCCCGATGTCGCGCACGCCTCAGTGGTCGCGTCGCGCGCAGAACGCGCAGGTCCGCACAGATCGCGCGATGAGGGCGCAGACTCTCGTACACGCGAAGAAGCCCACCCCAAAGGGGCGGGCTTCTTCGCGTTGCTGTCGTCAGGAGGCGCGACGGGCGCGAGCGGCGCGACGCTTGAGTGCGCGACGCTCGTCTTCGCTCAGGCCGCCCCAGACACCCGAGTCCTGGCCGGACTCGAGGGCGTACTGCAGGCAGACCTCGGTGACGGTGCAGCGTGCGCACACCGACTTCGCCTTCTCGATCTGGTCGACCGCGGGGCCGGTGTTGCCGACCGGGAAGAACAGCTCGGGGTCGACGGTCAGGCAGGCTGCTTTGTCGCGCCAATCCATGGGGGTGCTCCTTGTAACAGAAAATTGGTCGATTCGGCACCGGGATTCGGGTCCGGTACCCTGGTGGGAACGCGAGCGATTGCTCGCCCCACTTCGCTGTGGGAGCACACGGCTTGTTCCATGCTCCCATAGCGATTCCGCCTGATCAAGAGGTAACCGGCAGGTTTCCAGATCGTAACGGCGCAGGTGCGCCCGCCGGGGAGGCCTTCCGGATGCCGATTCGTGTTGCGGCCGCAGCTCTCCTGGGGCTCGAGAGTGTCGGCATCCTGGCCCTCGCGGGCTGGCAGACGGTCGCCCTCATCGGCGGCGACACCGACTCCGTGGTCAGTTCGATCGCCCTCATCGTCCTCACCGTCATCGGCGCCGCCATCGTCGGCGCCTTCGGGATCGCGACCGCTCGCGACGTGTCCGCCGGCCGGTCGGGCGGGATCGTGACGCAACTGCTCGTCCTGTCGGTGGCCATCGGCGCCGTGACGGGGGAGTGGGCGGCTCCCGGCATCGCCGTGCTGATCGCCGTCCCCGCGGTCGTCGGCCTGGTGCTGCTCGTGCTGGCGGCGCGCGCCGCAGCTCCGCGCCGTCGCGACGACGACTGAGTCGCCGGCTTGAACGCGAAGACCCCGCCGACCGCTGTCGCGGGGCGGGGTCATGGCATCCGGAGATCAGGCGGCGGCCAGCCCCAGGGTCTTGCGCAGACGCGCGACGTGGCCGGTGGCTTTGACGTTGTACATCGCCTCTACGATCTTGCCGTCCTCGTCGACGACGAACGTCGAGCGCAGCACGCCGGTGATCGTCTTACCGTAGTTCTGCTTCTCGCCCCACGCCCCGTAGGCCTCGTGGACGGCGTGGTCGGCGTCGCTCAGGAGCGGGAAGGTCAGTCCGTCGCTGTCGCGGAAGGCGCGCAGCTTCTCGGGCAGGTCGCGCGAGAGGCCGAGAACCGTGTAGCCGGCACCCTGCAGCGAGGCGAGGCTGTCGCGGAAATCGCAGGCCTGCGTGGTGCAGCCCGGGGTCTGGGCCGCGGGGTAGAAGTAGAGGATCACGCGGCGGCCGCGGAAGTCGCCCAGGGAGACGGGGTGCTCATCCTGGTCGAGGAGGGTGAAGTCGGGGGCGATGTCGCCCTTTTCGAGGTTCGTCACCCCTCCAGCCTAGAACGCTCGATGCCCTGGAACGTCGTCAGCAGGCGCTGCAGCGAGTCGAGCCGGGCCGCGGCCCCCGGACCCAGGCGCCCGGATTCGACGGCCTCGATGATCGCGCAGTCGGGGGCGTCGGGCAGATGCGTGCAGCCGCGTGGGCACTCCTCGGCGACCTCGGCGAGATCCGTGAAGGCGCCCAGCACGTGGGCGGGGTCGACGTGGCCCAGCCCGAACGAGCGCACGCCCGGGGTGTCGATGACCCAGCCCGACCCGTGTCGTCCGCGATACCGCAGCGAGACCGCCGACGACGAGGTGTGACGGCCCCGCCCGGTGACGGTGTTGACATGGCCGGTCGCCCGCTCCGAGCCCGTGAGCGCGTTGACCAGCGTGGATTTCCCGACGCCGGAGTGCCCGACGAACACGGTCGAGTGGCCGACGAGCGCCTCGCCGATCTCGTCGAGGGGCATCTCGCCCTGGGCGCTCGTGAACACGCGCAGGTCGAGCCCCACGAAGTGCGCGAGGAACTCGGTCGGGTCGGCCAGGTCGGTCTTGGTGACGACGAGCAGGGGGCGGATGCCGGCATCCAGCGCCGCGACCAGGTAGCGGTCGACGAGACGGGCGCGGGGCTCGGGGTCGGCCGCGGCCACCACGACGAGCATCTGGTCGGCGTTGGCGACGATCACGCGCTCGACCTGGTCGGTGTCATCGGCGCTCCGGCGCAGCAGGGAGGTGCGGTCCTCGAGGCCGATGATGCGACCGAGCGTGCCCTCGTCGCCCGAGAGGTCGCCGACGACGCGGGCGCGGTCGCCGTTGACGATGGGCTGCTTGCGGAGCTCGCGGGCGCGAGTGGCCAGCACCCGACGCTCGTCGGGGCCGTCTTCGTCGACGAGGACCGTGTAGCGGCCGCGGTCGACGCCGAGCACCCGGGCGATCTGCGCGTCGGCGTGCGCGGGGCGGCGCTTCGTACGCGGCCTGTTCGCCTTCGGGTTCGGACGCACCCGGATGGACGACTCGTCGTATTGAAGGTCGTCTTCGTCGTCGGGGTCGTCGAGCCAGCTCACGGGTTCGTCCTCGTTCAGCGACGCGAGTCGTCGAGCATCGTCTGCCACAGACCCGCGAACTGGGGCAGCGTCTTGGCGGTCGTGCCGATGTCGTCGACGCGCACGCCGGGCACGCGCAGACCGATCAGGGCCCCGGTGGTGGCCAGACGGTGGTCGTGGTGCGCCTTCCACTCGCCTCCGGTCAACGGCCGCGGGACGATGCGGATGCCGTCGTCGAGCTCGTGCGCCTCGCCGCCGAGCGAGCGCAGGTTGCCCACGAGGGCCGCGATGCGGTCGGTCTCGTGTCCGCGGATGTGTCCGATGCCGTGCAGCGTGGTCGGCCCGTCCGCGAAGGCGGCGAGACCGAAGAGCGTGGGAGCCAGCTCGCCGGCCGCGGACAGGTCGAGGTCGACGCCCAGGATGCCGTCATCTCCGGCGGCCACGGTGAGGGCGCCGCCGCGACGACTGACGCGGGCTCCCATCTCGGCGAGGATGTCGACGAGCAGGGCGCCCGGCTGCGTGCTGTGCAGGGGCCAGCCCGTGACGGTGACCGATCCGCCCGCGACCATGGCCGCAGCGAGGAACGGGGAGGCGTTGGAGAGGTCGGGCTCGATCGCCACGTCTTTGGCGCGCACGGGGCCGGCCGGCACGATCCACTCGCCGGGAGCGGGGCGCTCGACGTGCACGGCCCGATGAGCGAGGGCCTCGACCGTCATGTCGATGTGCGGGATGCTCGGCAGTCGCGAGCCGACGTGGCGGAGATGGAGCCCGACGTCGAAGCGCGGCGCCGCGAGCAGAAGACCCGAGACGAACTGGCTCGATTGGCTCGCGTCGATCTCGACCTCGCCGCCGCGCACGTGACCGTGCCCGCGCACCGTGAAGGGGAGCGCCCAGTGGCCGCCGTCGTCGATGTCGACGCCCACGTCGCGCAGGGCGTGGATCATCGCCCCCATCGGTCGGTGCAGCGCGCTCTCGTGGGCCGTGACGTGCACGTCGCCACGGGCGAAGCCCGCCACCGGAGCGATGAACCGCATGACGGTTCCCGCCTGGCCGCAGTCGATCGTGCCGCTGCCCGTGAACGACGACGGGGGCGTGACCAGCAGGTCCGGGCCGAAGGGCGAACCGGTGTCGATCTCGTCGATCCCGACGCCGAGGGCGCGCAGCGCGTCGACCATGCGGGCGGAATCGTCGGAGTGCAGCGGGCCGTGCACCGTGGCGGGGCCGTCGGCGATGGCGGCGAGGATCAGCTCGCGGTTGGTCAGGGACTTCGATCCGGGCACGGTGACGGTGGCATCGAGCGGGCCGTTCGCGACGGGCGCGTCCCACTCACCGCGGGGACTGGCGGCGGAAGGGGAATACCCGAGGGGAGACATCGGTTCCTACCCTACTGAAAGGGGACGACACGTGACCGCACTTCTCGAACGCGACCGACTGGTCGAGGCCATCCCGGTGGCCGTCGACGGGCTCGACGTAGACTGGCGCGCGATGAACGACACCGCAGACGCCGGCCCGCAGGCGGAGCCCCGCGCACAGTTCGAAGAGCAGGCTCTGCCCTTCATGGACCAGCTGTACGCCGCAGCCATGCGCATGACGCGCAATCCGGCCGACGCGGCCGACCTCGTGCAAGAGACCTTCGTGAAGGCCTTCGGCTCGTGGGCGACGTTCACGCAGGGGACGAACCTCAAGGCGTGGCTCTACCGCATTCTGACGAACACGTACATCAACACGTACCGCAAGAAGCAGCGAGAGCCGTACCAGAGCGCCATCGACGACCTCGAGGACTGGCAGCTGGGCGGAGCCGAGTCGACCACCGCGAGCAGCGCCCGTTCGGCCGAGGCCGAAGCGATCGATCACATGCCGGCATCCGTCGTCAAGGACGCCTTGCAGTCGATCCCCGAGGATTTCCGGATGGCGGTGTACCTCGCCGACGTCGAGGGCTTCGCCTACCAGGAGATCGCCGACATCATGAAGACCCCGATCGGCACGGTCATGAGCCGTCTGCACCGCGGCCGGCGGCTGCTGCGCGACCTGCTGTCGGATTACGCCAAGGAGCGCGGCATCCAGGCCGCGACGGGAGAGACGAAATGAGCGACTGCGGCTGCGACAAGGCGCGACGCGACCTTGAGGAATACCTCCGCAACGAGGTGTGCAAGACCGAGCAGAAAGACATCCGCGAGCACCTCGAGAACTGCCCCGGATGCCAGGACGAGGCCCTCGTGGCCCGCACGCTGACCGAAGTGGTCGCGCGTGCGTGCAAAGAGACTGCCCCCGACGAACTCCGCGATCAGGTGCTCTCGCGTCTGCGCGCCATCCAGGCGACGCACTGACCGGCGCGGGCACTCGCCCGCCGGATGTCGGACGTGATCTCTAGGCTGGGGTCATGGCATCCATCGACACTTTGACGCTGCCCCTCGACCAGACCTCCGCCGCCGACCTCGCAGCCGTCGGGCTCGAGTACGCGCGAGTGGATGCCGAGGGGGAGAGGTTCCGTCCCTTCCAGCGCGCGGTGTCCCGGGGGTTCCTCGGTGGCGAGTCCACCGACGCCGAGGCCGAGAACGCGCGGGAGACGCTCCGTACGCGGCGCCTCACGGCGGTCTACGACCGTCAGGGAACCGAGCCCGGGGTGCCCGTGGGCACGATCGACTCGTGGGCGTCCGAGCTCACGACCTCTCCCGGGCGCACGACGCCGCTGTGGTCCATCAGCGCCGTCACGGTGGCCGCGACGCATCGCCGTCGAGGCATCGCCCGCGCGATGATCGGCGGAGAGCTGCGCACCGCCGCGGCGGCGGGGTTCGCGATCGTGGGACTCACCGTCACCGAGGCCACCATCTACGGCCGGTGGGGATTCTCTCCCGCGGCGTGGGCGTCGGACGTCGTGGTCGACACGGGCCGCGCCCGTTGGACCGGTCCGACGGCACCCGGCCGGATCGACTTCGTTCCGCGGGAGACCGTGGTGGATCGTCTGAGAGCCGTACACGAGCGCGTGCGGGTGCAACGCCCCGGCTCGGTCCCCGGGTGGGACGGCCGGTGGCGCGGGGTGGCCGGTATCGCGCCCGGCGACAAGTCGGGCGAGAAGGTGCGCGCCGTCACCTACCGCACCGCCGACGGCGACGAGACGGGAATCCTCGTCTACGTGATCGACGAACGCGACGACTTCTCGTCTCACGATCTCGAGGTGCGCGCGATCTTCGCCGTCGACGGTGAGGCGTCGGCCGCCCTGTGGCGCTTCGCGCTCGAACACGACCTGGTCGGCCGGGTGAAGGCGTGGCTGCAGCCCGCCGTGCCCCCGGTGCAGTGGATGGTCGCCGATCGGCGTGCGGTGACGGCGACGCTCACCGACCACCACTGGCTGCGGATCCTCGACGTTCCCGGGGCCCTGGCCTCGCGCCGGTACGCCGCCGGGCTCGACGTCGTGCTCCGCGTCGCCGATCCGCTCGGATTCGCCGAGGGCACGTGGAGCCTGCGCATCGCGGCGGACGGCGAGGCACAGGTCGTGCCCGTGACGGACCGTCCGATCGACGTCGATCTGACCGTCGGCGCCCTGAGCTCACTGCTCCTCGGCGGTGTCCGCTCCACCGAGCTGGCGCTCGCGGGTCTCGTACGCGGTGAGGCCGGGGCCTTGGCATCCCTCGACCGGTCCTTCGCCCCGGACGTCGCGCCGCTCCTCGACATCTGGTACTGACGCCCGCTCATAGGAAGTGGCAATACGCTTTCGCCGATGTCCGATTCCGCCGCTCCTCCGGTCGCCGAAGGCCCCCCGTCTCGGCTGACCGTCGTCGGTGCTGCGCTGCGCCGGTACGTGTCCCGCAACCCCGTGGCGATCGTGGTCGCCGTGGTGGTCGTCGCGTCCGCGGCGGCGACCGGATCGCTCTGGGGCGAGGACGCGCTGGCGTGGGGAGCGGGGCCGCTGGCCACCTTCGGCAGCGGCCGGTGGTGGACCCTGCTGACGGCACTCGTGATCCCCGATTCGACGATCGACGCCCTCTCCTCGGTGCTGCTCGCCCTGACCGCCCTGGCCTCCGTCGAACGACTCGTCGGGTCGCGGCGCACGAGCGTGTTCCTGGTCCTGATCGGGCTGAGCGGGCTCGTCGTGGGCATCGGATTCCACGCGGCCGCCTGGACGATCACCGACCTCCGCCCGGTCGTCGCCGCCGAGGTGCCCGTGCTCGATCCGACCACCGCGATTGCGGGAGCCGTCATGGCGGGTTCGGCCTTCGCACCGACGCTGTGGCGCCGCCGCGTGCGACTGGTGGGCTTCGCCCTGCTGGCCCTGTTCGCGCTCTACGCCGGTGACGCGGACTCCTGGTACCGGCTCTCGGCCGCGGTCATCGGACTCGTCGTCGGCGCGGTCCTCGTGCGGGGCCGGGAGCGGCGTTCGTGGCACCGCAGCTCGACGCGCGAGACGCGCACCCTGCTCGCCCTGCTGGTCGCGGTCGTGGGCAGCGGGCCGATCGTCGCCCTGGTCAGCGGGGGAGGCCGGGGGCCGCTCTCGCTCGTCGTGGATGCGTACACGCAATACGACGACGAGCTCTTGTCGCAGTGCGGCCGGGTCGCCTCCTCGGTGTGCGACGAGCAGATCGCCCTGTTGATGACGCGGGGCGCGGGCCCCGCCCTTCTCGCGATCGTGCCCCTGGTCCTGCTGCTCGTGGCCGCGTGGGGCCTGCGACAGGGACGACGCTCGGCATGGATCGTCGCGGAGTTCGTGCTCGTGGCATCCGCGATCCTGCCCGTGATCTCTCTCCTCGACGGGCGCCTGCGGATCGACCCCTGGGTCGACGGCAGCGGCGCGGAGTACGTGCTGTGGGCGATCGCGACGATCGTGATCCCCCTCGTACTCGCCGCCGCGCTCGCCGTCGCCCGCGCCCGGTTCTCGGTCCGCGCGACCCGGCGGGCGGCGCGTGTCGTCGCCGCGGTGGTCTCCCTCGCCTTCCTGGCGTGCGCGACGACGCTGTTCGTCGTCGAGGCCATCGGTCATCGCGCGTTCGACCGCGACGTCTCGATCCTCGATCTCCTCGGTCTGACGCTCCGCCGTTTCCTGCCTCCCTCCTTCACCCACCCGGGCGGCTCGACGGCGTTCCCGCACAGCGGGCCGGCGCTGTTCGCCTACCAGTGGATCGGTGTGCTGTTCTGGGCGATCGTGGTCGCCGCGATCCTGTGGCTGTACCGCCGGTCGCGTCGCCCCGACACGGTCGACGACGGTCACTACCGTGAGCTGCTGCGGCGCGGGAGCGACACCCTGGGCTTCCTCGGCACCTGGGACGGAAACAGCCACTGGTACTCCGAGGATCGCGAGTGCGCGGTGGCCTACCGCCTGAGCGGGGACGTCGCCCTCGCCATCGGCGACCCCCTCGCCCCCGAGGGACGCCGCGTCGAGGCGCTCCGCGGTTTCACGGACTACTGCGTCGAGCACGGGTGGATCCCCGCCTTCTACAGCGTCCACGCCGACACCCTCGAGGACCTGGTCACCCTCGGGTGGAGGCACGTCCCGGTCGGGGTCGAGACGGTGATGGACCTGCCCGGCCTGACCTTCGCGGGCAAGACCTGGCAGAAGGTGCGGCAGCCGCTCACCCGCGCCGAGCGCGAGGGGTACACGGCCGTCTGGTCGCGGTGGCACGAATTGAGCGTCGGGCAGGCGTCGCAGGTGGTCGCGATCGACGAGGAATGGGTCGCCGACCGCGCGCTCCCCGAGATGGGCTTCACCCTCGGCTCGCTCGACGAGCTGCGAGACCGTGACGTCCGTCTGCTGCTCGCGGTGGGCCCCGACGGCAGGATCGAGGCGGTCACGAGCTGGATGCCGTCGTGGACCGCGGGCGAGATCACGGGGTGGACGCTCGATTTCATGCGTCGGCGTACCGACGGGCCGAACGGCATGATGGAGTTCCTCATCGCCAAGGCCGCCCTCGAGCTGCAGGCGGAAGGCGCGACGGTGCTCAGCCTGTCGGGGGCCCCTCTCGCCGACGATCCCGATGAGGCCGTCGACGGCGACCCGGCACCCCTTCGTGCGCTTCTCAGATGGCTCGCCGAGGTGCTCGAACCCGCCTACGGGTTCGCCTCCCTCTTCCGTTTCAAGGGCAAGTTCCGACCCCGGTACCGGTCCCTGGCGCTGGCCTACCGCGACCCGCTCGAACTCCCTTCGATCGGTGCCGCGGTGGGTCGCGCGTATCTGCCCGATGCCTCAGGCCGAGAGATGGTGGCACTGGCCCGAACCGCCTGGGAGGGCCGTCGGTGAACAAGTTCATCCTGTCGTTCGAGCTGATCGACAGCCCCATGCTGCTCATCAGCGCCGTCATCGCGGCGCTGTGTGTGGTCGCCGTCGCCGTGTGGCGTCCTCGTCGGCTCATCAGCACCCTGGTGATCGGTGTCGCGGCCGGGGTGGTCATGTTCATCGTGGCGAAGATCCTCGAGGCCATGGACACGTTCCAAGGCCCGCTGCCGGGGGCTGCCATCTGGTGGGCGTCGGGAGCGGTGGCGGCCGTCGCCATCGGCGTCGTCGGGATCTTCCGCCGGCCCTGGCCGCGTCGCGCGATCGGCGCCGTCGCCGTCATCGCCTCGCTCCTCGCCGGCATCCTGGGCGTGAACACCTCGTACGGCGTCACGCACAACCTGGCCGCGATCCTCGGCGTACAGGCGCTCGACCCCGCCTCACTGCCCCCGCAAGATGCGGTCTCCGGCGACCCGGCGACGCTCTACCAATCGTGGGAGCCCCCGGCGGACATGCCGTCGAAGGGCTCGGTCAGCGCTCTCACCGGCAGCACGAAGATCCCCACCGGTCAGTACGCGGCGCGCGACGCCTCGCTCTACCTGCCGCCGGCAGCCCAGGTCGCCGACCCTCCGGCCCTGCCGCTCCTGGTGTTCATGATGGGCCAGCCCGGATCGCCCGACCCGACGGCGCTGGCCAAGGCACTCGACGCCTTCGCCGCGAAGAACAAGGGTCTCGCACCCATCGCGATCGTCGTCGATCAGCTGACCGCCCCGGACCGCGACCCCACCTGCGTGGACTCCGCGAAGTACGGCGCCGTCGCGACCTACATCAACCAGCTCGTGCCGCAGTGGGCCGAGAAGAACCTGAACATCGTCACCGACCACAAGTACTGGACCATCGGCGGTTTCTCGAACGGCGGGTCGTGCGCGGCCCTTTACGGGGCGAAGTACCCCGACACCTGGGGTCAGATGCTCGACGTCATGGGCAATGAGTTCCCCGGGTCGGAGCACGTCGACCAGACCGTGAAGGACGTCTACAACGGAGACGCGAACGCCTTCCAGGCCAACAAGCCCGCGGTGGTCATGGCGGCCGCGGCCCCCGGTACCTACACCGGCCACACCGCCATCTTCACCTGGGGGAGCGAAGACAAGACGTACGGCCCCGGACAGCTCGCCAATTCGAAGGCGGCGGCGGCGGCGGGTTTCACGGTTCTGACGCACATCGTCGAGGGGGCCGGACACACCGGCGAGGCACTCGACGGCAGCCTGGCGTACGCCATTCCCGCCCTGGCTCCGACGCTGGGGTTGGCCGCGCCGGCATCCTGAGCTCCGGCACTCGACCGCGAAGGGGCACTGATCTCGGCGCCGTCCGACCGTCGAGGGTCACCGGTCCCCGCGCCGCCCGACCTTCCAGGGTCACCGGTCCCCGCGCCGCCTCGGGTCTGCGCGATCGCGCACGGTCCTGCGACTGCACGCGTGCCGATCCGTGTGGCGGAGTAGACGAAGGGCCCGACCGACATGAATGTCGACCGGGCCCTTCGTGGAAGGATCAGCGCGCGAGCGCCTCTTTCATGATCGCGGCGTGCTCGGCCGCGTGCACCTTCGGCGAACCGGTCGCGGTGGAAGCCGCGGCAGCACGGGAGATGCGACGGATCGAGCGGCCACCGAGCTGATCGGCGACCTCGAGGGCGATGAACGGCCACGCGCCCTGGTTCTCGGGCTCGTCCTGCACCCACACCAGCTCGGCGTTCGGGTACTGCGCCAGCACGCTGGTCAGTTCCTCGATCGGCGCCGGGTAGTACTGCTCGAGGCGCACGAGGGCGATCTCGGGGTTCGGGTTCTTGTCGAGCTCGGCCCGCAGATCCCAGTGGATCTTCCCCGCGTGGAGCAGGACGCGCGTGACGGCGCTCTTGTCGATCCCGCGGTTGTCGTCGAGCACCGGCTCGAAGCGACCCTCGAGGAAGTCCTCGACGGGGCTCGTCGCGCCACGCAGACGCAGCATCGCCTTCGGGGTGAAGACCACGAGGGGGCGACGGGGGCGCTGGTAGGCCTGACGGCGCAGCAGGTGGAAGTACGACGCGGGGGTCGAGGGGCGCGCGACGATCATGTTGTCCTGCGCGCACATCTGCAGGTAGCGCTCGATACGGGCCGACGAGTGGTCGGGGCCCTGGCCCTCGTAGCCGTGGGGGAGCAGCAGCACGACGCTCGACTGCTGCGCCCACTTCTGGTCGGCCGACGAGATGAACTCGTCGATGACGGACTGGGCGCCGTTGGCGAAGTCGCCGAACTGCGCCTCCCACAGCACCAGGGCGTCGGAGCGCTCGACCGAGTAGCCGTACTCGAACGCCATGGCGGCGTACTCGCTCAGCAGGGAGTCGTAGACCCAGAAGCGACCCTGGTTCTCGCTGAGGTTCGCGAGCGGCAGCCATTCCTGACCGTTGTCGCGGTCGTGGAGCACCGAGTGGCGCTGCACGAAGGTGCCGCGGCGTGAGTCCTGACCGGCGAGACGCACCGGGGTGCCCTCCATCAGCACTGAGCCGAATGCGAGCAGTTCGCCGAAGGCCCAGTCGATGTTGCCGTTGCGGCTCATGTCGTGGCGCTTCTCGAGCAGCTGCTGCAGCTTGGTGTGCACCGTGAAGCCGTCGGGCTTGTTCACGAAGGCGTCGCCGATGTGCTGGACGACCTCGCGCGAGACACCGGTGGTCTCGGGAGCGCCGACGGCCGGCTCTTCCGCCGCGTCGATGGTGACGACGGGGTTCGTGCCGGTCTCGGCCTCGTGCGTGTCGGCGAAGGCGACCTCGAGGCGGTTCTGGAAGTCCTGCTTCGCCTGCTCGTACTCGTCTTCGGTGATGTCACCACGGCCGACGAGCGATTCGGTGTACAGACGGCGCACCGACCGCTTGGCCTCGATGAGGTTCGTCATCAGCGGCTGGGTCATCGAGGGGTCGTCGCCCTCGTTGTGACCGCGGCGGCGGTAGCAGACGAGGTCGATCACGATGTCGCGGTGGAACTCCTCGCGATACATGAAGGCGAGCTCCGCGGCACGGACGACGGCCTCGGGGTCGTCGCCGTTCACGTGCAGGACCGGCGCCTGGATGGCCTTCGCGACGTCGGTGGCGTACACCGAGGTGCGGGCGTCGGTCGGCGTGGTGGTGAAGCCGACCTGGTTGTTCACCACGACGTGGATCGTGCCGCCCGTGCGGTAGCCGCGCAGCTGCGACATCTGCAGGGTCTCGACCACGACGCCCTGGCCCGCGAACGCGGCGTCGCCGTGCACGAGGATGGGCAGCCACGAGAACGTGCCGATGGGCTTGCGGTCCTGTTTGGCGCGGACGATGCCCTCGAGGACGCCGTCGACGGTCTCGAGGTGGGAGGGGTTGGCCGCCAGGTAGACGGGCAGCTCGTCGCCGGCGTCGCCGACGAAGGTGCCCTCGGTGCCCAGGTGGTACTTCACGTCGCCCGAGCCGCGCTTGCTGCCGATCGCGACCGCGCCCTCGAACTCACGGAATACGTGTCCGTAGGTCTTGCCGGCGATGTTGGTGAGCACGTTCAGGCGACCGCGGTGGGCCATGCCGATCGCGGCGCCGTCGAGGCCCGCCGAGGCGGCGCCCTGGAGGATCTGGTCGAGCAGGGGGATGAGCGACTCGCCGCCCTCGAGGCTGAAGCGCTTCTGGCCGACGTACTTGGTCTGCAGGAAGGTCTCGAAGGCCTCGGCCTGGTTCAGCTTCGACAGGATGCGCAGCTGCTCGTCGTGGCCGGGCTTGGTGTACTTGACCTCGACGTTGCGCTGGAACCACTGACGCTGGGCGGGGTCTTGGATGTGCATGTACTCGACGCCCATGGTCCGGCAGTACGAGTCACGCAGCACGCCCAGGATGTCGCGGAGCTTGGCGACGCGCTTGTTGCCGAGACCGCCGGTGACGAATTCGCGGTCGAGGTCCCAGAACGTGAGCCCGTGCGATTCGATCTCGAGGTCGGGGTGCGTGCGCTGGACGTACTCGAGCGGGTCGATGTCGGCCATGAGGTGGCCGCGCACGCGGAACGAGTTGATCAGCTCCTGCACGCGGGCGCTCTTGTCGATGCGCTCCGAGAGGTCGACGCTGATGTCCGCCGCCCAGTGGATGGGGGCGTAGGGGATGCGCAGGGCGGCGAAGATGTCGTCGTAGAAGCCGCGCTGCCCGATGAGCAGCTCGTGCACCTTCTTCAGGAACTCGCCGGAGCCGGCTCCCTGAATGACACGGTGGTCGTACGTGCTGGTGAGCGTGATCGTCTTGCCGATCGCCAACTCGTTCAGCGTCTTCTCGCTCGCGCCCATGAACTCGGCGGGGTAGTCGAGAGCTCCGGCGCCGATGATGGCACCCTGGCCGCGCATGAGGCGGGGGACCGAGTGGACCGTTCCGATGCCGCCGGGGTTGGTCAGCGAGACCGTGGTGCCCTGGAAGTCGGCCGGGGTGAGCTTGTTGTTACGGGCGCGGCGGACGAGGTCTTCGTATGAGGCGAGGAATTCGCCGAACGTCATCGTGTCGGCGCGCTTGATGCTCGGAACGAGCAGCGCGCGCGAGCCGTCGGGCTTGGGCATGTCGATCGCGATGCCCAGGTTGACGTGCGCGGGCGCCACGACCGAGGGCTTGCCGTCGACCTCGGCGTAGTAAACGTTCTGGCTGGGGAACTCTTTGAGCGCTTGGATCAGCGCCCACCCGATGAGGTGGGTGAAGCTCACCTTGCCGCCGCGCGTGCGCGACATGTGGTTGTTGATGACGATGCGGTTGTCGATCATCAGCTTGGCCGGGATCGTGCGCACGCTCGTCGCGGTGGGGACCGTGAGCGAGTCATCCATGTTGGATGCCAGGGCCTTCGGCATGCCCTTCAGGACCGTCACGCGGTCTTCCTCGGTGCTCTCGGCCGCCGCGGACGGAACCGCGTTCGGCGCCTGAGCCGGGATGGGCTGCGGCTTGGCCGGCTTCGCGGTGGTGCGGGCGACGGGTGCCTGCCCGACCACGGGGATCGGCGCCGTCACCGGCTTGGGCTCGGACCCCGCCGACGCCTGCGGCGCGGAGGGCGGGGGAGCGGCGGAGGATCCGTCGACGACCGGGTGGTACGCCTCCAGGATCGGCCACCAGGCCTTGTCTACGGAGTGCTTGTCGGCTTTGAACTGTTCGTAGAGTTCGTCTACGAGCCACTCGTTCGCGCCGAACTCGCCCTCGCTCGAAGTACCGACGCCCGTCACCTGGCTCGACACAGTCGATCGCCTGCTTTCCTCGATGAAGATTCCTGTGGATACGCGCACGTCGCCGTGCTGCGGAGATTCCAGCCTAGCCGAGGAATCTGGACGCCCTTCGGGTCTTTACATTCCCCTGATGTGGTGAGGTGGATGCCATGGAGTTCTCCGGCGCGCTACCCGATGTCGACCTGACGTACTCGGACGTCTTCCTCGTCCCCCGCCACTCCGAGGTGCGCAGCCGCCTCGACGTGGATCTCGCCCCCGCGGACGGCAGCGGTGCGACCATCCCGCTGGTCTCGGCGAACATGAACTCGGTCACCGGGACGCGGCTCGCGGCGACCCTGGCGCGCCGCGGCGGCCTCGGCGTCCTGCCGCAGGACATCGCGCTCGACGACCTGGTCGAGGCCGTGTCGTGGGTGAAGGCGCAGCCCGCGTCGTGGGACACGCCGCTGATCCTTCCGCCCGAGGCCACGGTCGCCGACGCGCGGCGCATCCTCCCCGCCGTTCCGGGCCGCGGAATCGTCGTCGCGACCCCTCGCGGAGACGGTGCCGTCGTCTTCTCCGACGTGCGCGGTATCGTGCCCGCCGGACGCCTGGCCACGGCCCTCCCCGACGCGACCCTCGGCGACATCGCGCGCCGCGACGCCGAGCCCATCGAGGCGGCCGACGTGCACGATCCCCGCGCGGTCTTCGCGCGGATCGAGGCCGCGGGCGTCGACATCGTCCCGGTCGTCGACGGCGACCGCCTCGTCGGAACGCTCTCGGCGCGCAGCGCCCTCCGCGCATCCGTCTACCGACCGGGCGTCGACGCCCAGGGGCGCCTCATCGTGGCCGCCGCGGTCGGTGTGAACGGAGACGTCGCCACCAAGGCACGTGCGCTCGCCGACGCCGGTGTCGACGTCCTCGTCGTCGACACCGCGCACGGGCACCAGGCCCAGATGCTCCGGGCGCTTCGGGCGGTGGCCGCTCTCGACCTCGGCATCCCGATCGCCGCCGGCAACGTGGTGACCGCCGAGGGCGTCGCCGACCTCGCCGACGCGGGCGCGACGATCCTCAAGGTCGGGGTGGGTCCGGGTGCGATGTGCACGACCCGCATGATGACCGCCGTCGGTCGGCCGCAGTTCTCGGCCGTGCTCGAGACCGCCGAGGCCGCGCGGAGCGTCGGCGCGCACGTCTGGGCCGACGGCGGGGTGCGCTACCCCCGCGACGTGGCCCTGGCGCTCGCCGCGGGCGCGGCATCGGTCATGGTCGGCTCGTGGTTCGCGGGGACGATCGAGGCCCCGGGCGAACTGCTCACCGATGCCGGTGGCCGCATCTACAAGGAATCGTGGGGCATGGCGTCGACGAAGGCGGTGCAGGGGCGCTTCGGTGGACTCGACCCCTTCGAGCGCGCCCGCAAGGAGCTGTTCGCCGAGGGCATCTCGTCGTCGCGCATCTACCTCGATCCGCAGCGACCCGGCCTGGAAGACCTGCTCGACATGATCACCTCGGGCGTCCGCTCGTCGTTCACGTACGCCGGGGCGGCGACCGTCGCCGAGTTCCACGAGCGTGCGCGCGTCGGCCTGCAGTCGGCGGCCGGCTACGACGAGGGCAAGGCGCTGCCGGTCAGCTGGTGATCGCGCGCTCGAGGCCGGCCGCGGCCTCGAGCGTGATCCAGGCGCCCAGCTGGACGGACAGGTCCAGGTCGTCGCCCTCCGCGCGCGCGGGTCGACGCGGGTCCGCCGCGAAGAGTCCGTTGCGGCGCCCGGCCCACAGCGCGTCGGCGTTTCGTTCCACGAGGCGCCGAGCCGTCCGCGCGACGTCGTGACCCTCGGCATCCGTCCCCGTCGCGAGATCCCTCGCCGCCTGCGTGAGATAGCGGGCCAGGATGCCGGCGAACAGTCCGCCGTCACCCCCTCCGGCCGCCGGGAAGAGGCCGTCGTCGCCGGCGCACCACCGCTCGACGGCCCGCACCAGCGCCCGGGCGCGTTCGACGTGCGCCCGAGCGGCGTGCGTCGGATCGGCGAGGGCGGGCTCGGCGAGCATCAGCTCGAGTCCGATCACGGCGCCCTGGTTGTACGTCCACAGCTCGGACCGTGTCACCCCGTGCTCGATGCCGTCGCGCACCAGGTGCGTCGTGGGCTCGTCGAGGACGGATGCCATCCACGCGGCCAGACCCGCCGCCTCGGCGCGTCGACCGGTCAGCGCGAGAACCATGCCACCCGGGGCGTTCGCGGGGGCGTTGTACAGCTCGCTGCCCACGCTCCAGGGGAGGGCCCCCACCGACGGGTCCACGGCATCCGCGAGGATCCGAGCGATCTTGCGCAGCGCACGGGGATGCCGCCCGCTCTGCGCGAGGGCGAGCCCCATCCAGGCGATGTCGTCGTAGAAGGGCGTCGTCCAGCGGCCGATCGTGCGCAGCGTCACCCCGCGCGCCACGCGGCGGATGAGGCGCCGACGACGCGCGTCGGGCCGGTGGGTCTCGGCGTCGGCGAGGACGTGGAGCAGGTGCGCGTGCCACCAGTAGTGCCACATCCGGGGGTTCTCCCGGCCGGCGACCGCGGCGTGCGCCCACGCCACCGGGCCGTAACGGTGGAGGTAGCGGTCGAGCACCGCGCGCTCCGCGGCGGCGGCGCGCTGCTGCGCCGGGGTGTCGGCATCCATCAGGCCATCCTCCCCAGTGCGGACGGACCTGTGCGAGACGGGTGCCGAGGGGCTGCTGCTGCAATAGAATCGTCCGCACGATGGACGACCCTCCCAGTTGTAGACCCAGGCCCCAACGACCCTCTCCCGCCGAGCGATCGAGCGGGGGTGATGCCTGATGGATTACGTCATGCTGGTTGTGGGGCTCGTTCTCACCGTGGGGACCGGACTCTTCGTCGCGAGCGAGTTCGCCCTCGTCAACCTCGACCGTGCCGACCTCGAATCGCGTCGCGCCGCCGGGGAGTCCCGGCTGTCGCTGACGATCGACGCCCTGCGCATCACGTCGACGCACCTGTCGAGCGCGCAGCTCGGCATCACGCTCACGACGCTGCTCACCGGTTACACGATGGAGCCGGCGATCTCGAACCTGCTGCGCCCGGTGTTCCAAGCCTGGGGCCTGCCCGAGGCGCTCACCGTCACCCTGGCCGCCGTCATCGGCGTCGGCTTCGCGACGGTGCTGTCGATGATCCTCGGAGAGCTCGTCCCCAAGAACTTCGCTCTGGCCATCCCGCGCCAGACGGGCAAGCTCGTCATGCCCTTCCAGGTCGCGTTCACCGCGGTGTTCAAGCCCGCGATCGTCGTCCTGAACGGCAGCGCCAACGGCGTGCTCCGCGCCATGGGGGTCGAGCCCAAGGAGGAGTTGTCGGGCGCGCGCTCCGCCGAAGAGCTGTCGAGCCTCGTCAAGCGGTCGGCCAGTGCGGGCATGCTCGAGAAGGACACGGCATCCCTCCTCGACCGCAGCCTCACGTTCGCGCGCCTCAGCGCCGCCGACGTCATGACCCCGCGCCCGAGCGTACACGCGCTCGCGGCGGGCGACCCCGCCGACGACGTGGTGCAGCTGGCCCGTCGCACCGGTCACAGCCGCTTCCCCGTGTACGGCGAGTCGATGGACGACATCGTCGGCGTCGTGCACCTCAAGGCCGCGATCGGCGTGCCGCGTGAGAAGCGCGGCGAGGTGCCCGTCGCCGCCCTGTCGACGGAGCCGCTGCGCGTGCCCGAGACCGTCCACCTCGACGCCCTCGTCTCGGAGCTGCGCTCGCGGGGCTACCAGATGGCGATCGTCATCGACGAGTACGGCGGAACGGCCGGAGTCGTGACCCTCGAGGACCTCGTCGAAGAGATCGTGGGCGAGGTGCTCGACGAGCACGACCGTTCCCGCGCCGGCGTCGTGCGCTCCGCCGCGTTCGTCACGTTCCCGGGCGACCTGCGGCCCGACGAGGCGCTCGATCGCGCGGGGGTGCGCGTCCCCGAGGGAGAGGTCTACGACACGGTGGGCGGCTACATCATGGCGGCGCTCGAGCGCATCCCCGTCGTGGGCGACACCGTCGACGTCGAGGACGGCCGGCTCGCCGTGCAGCGCATGGACGGCCGTCGCGTCGATCGCGTGCAGTTCACCCCGACCCCGATCGAGCAGGACGTCGACGACCTCGTCCGCGCGGCGAAGGGCGGTGACCAGCGATGAGCGACTGGGCCGGAATCGCCTGGCTGGTGGTCTTGCTGGCCGCCAACGCCTTCTTCGTCGGCGCGGAGTTCGCCGTCATCTCGGCGCGCCGCTCGCAGATCGAGCCGCACGCCGACCGCGGCTCGCGCGCGGCCAAGACCGCGCTGTACGCGATGGAGCACGCGACGCTCATGCTGGCCACCTGCCAGCTGGGCATCACGATCTGCTCGCTGCTGATCCTGAACGTCTCGGAGCCGGCGATCCACCACCTGCTCGCGGGCCCCCTGGGGCTGACCGGTATCCCCGAGGCGGCGGTCGACGTCGTCGGCTTCGTCGTGGCGCTGCTGGTGGTGTCGTACCTGCACGTCGTGTTCGGCGAGATGGTGCCGAAGAACCTCGCGTTCTCGCTGCCGGATCGCGCCGTCCTCATGCTGGCTCCGCCGCTGGTGGCCGTCTCGAAGGCGTTCCACCCGATCATCGTGGCGCTCAACTGGACCGCGAACCACGTGCTGCGCCTGTTCCGCGTCGAGCCGAAGGACGAGGCCGCCTCGACCTACACGCTCGACGAGGTCGCCACGATCGTCACGCAGTCGCGTCGCGAGGGCGTTCTCGACGACTCGGCCGGGACGGTCACCGCCGTGGTGGAGTTCACCGAGAAGAAGGCCGCCGACATCGCGGTGCCCGTGAGCGCCCTGGTGACGCTGCCCGAGACGACCACGCCGGCCGAGATCGAGCGGGCCGTCGCCCAGCACGGCTACTCGCGCTACGTGATCGTCGACGAGACGGGGCACCCCACCGGATACGTGCACCTCAAGGACGTGCTCCGCGCGGCGGAGGGATCGGATGCCGACATGGTCCGCCCCATCCCGAGCAAGCGCGTGCACCACATGGTGTCGATGCTCGAGACCACCGATCTCGAGGACGCCCTCGCCCTGATGCGCCGCTCCGGCCGCCACCTCGCGCAGGTGCGCGACGACAGCGGCGACGTGCAGTCGATCCTCTTCCTCGAGGACGTCATCGAAGAGCTCGTCGGCGAGGTGCAGGACGCCACCGAGCGTCGTCGCTTCGTCTGAATACACGACACCGGATGCCACGGAGCCCCGGCTCCGCGGCATCC
Source organism: Microbacterium sp. 1154 (assembly GCF_031455375.1). Taxonomy (NCBI): domain Bacteria; kingdom Bacillati; phylum Actinomycetota; class Actinomycetes; order Micrococcales; family Microbacteriaceae; genus Microbacterium; species Microbacterium sp. 1154. The sequence goes on from NZ_JAVDSN010000001.1 coordinate 1,525,140, forward strand.
GGTGTCTTCGTGTGAGGTCGCGCGGGTGCGAGCGGCCGGTGCGGCGCGAGACCCCGTGACCGTGCCCACAGCACCCGTCGTGGCACGTGCCGTGGGCGAGATCACGTGATCCGGCCCCTGTGGTGGGCGGTGCGGCGCGAGATCACGTGACCGGGATCGGGGCGGTGCTCAATAGGCGCGGAGGTACTGCGCGGGGGCGGGGGAGTCCGCACCGAGAGCGGCCGCGGCGCGCAGCGCGTAGTGCGGGTCGCGGAGCCACTCGCGGCCCGACATGATCGCGTCGGCGCGGCCGTCGGCGAGGATCTGCTCGCCGAACGTGGGGTCGTCGATCATGCCGACCGCGCTGACCAGCAGCCCCGTCTCGCGGCGCACGGTGTCGGCGTAGTCCACCTGATAGCCGGGGCCGGGCACGATGCGCTGCTCGGGGACGAGACCGCCGCTGGAGACGTCGATGAGGTCGGCGCCCGCCTCGGCGACGAGGCGCGCCGCGGCCACCGTGTCGGACACGTCCCAGCCGCCCTCGGCGGCGTCGGTCGCCGAGAAGCGCACGAACACGGCGGCATTTCCGGCGGCTTCGCGGACGGCCTCGGTCACGCGGACGAGCAGGCGCACACGGGTCTCGAACGACCCGCCGTACTCGTCCTCGCGGTGGTTGGTGAGGGGCGAGACGAACTGGTGCAGCAGGTAGCCGTGTGCGGCGTGCACCTCGACGACCTGGAATCCGGCGCGCACGGCCCGGCGGGTGGCATCCGCAAAGTCGGTGACGACCTTCTCGATCCCCGCGGGATCGAGGGCGACGGGAGCGGCGAAGCTGTCGTAGGCCAGCGCCGAGGGAGCGACGGTCGTCCAGCCGCCGTCGGCGGGAGCGATCGTCCCGCGGCCGCCGGTGAGGGGAGAGGTGGTCGAGGCCTTGCGCCCGGCGTGGCCGAGCTGCACCCCGGCGACGGCTCCGCGCGAGCGGATCGCGGCGACGATCGCGGCCCACGCCTCGGCCTGCTCGTCGGTCCAGATGCCGGCGTCCTCGGGCGAGATGCGGCCCTCGGGCGAGACGGCCGTCGCCTCGGCGATCACCAGGCCGGCACCGCCCGCGGCGAACTGCGCGAGGTGCACGTGGTGCCAGTCGTTCGGAACGCCCTCGATCGCGCTGTATTGGCACATGGGAGAGACCCAGAGGCGGTTGCGCACCTCGGTACCGCGGATGGACAGGGGTGTGAAGAGGGCACTCATGAGGACCTTTGCGTTCTAGGGTGACGCCATGACGGCGAAGGACTTCAGCGGGCACGACGTCGCCCGCGCACTGCGGAAGCCAACGGCGGACGACGACAAGTATTCCCGGGGTGTGGTCGGGCTGCGGACCGGCTCGGCCCGGTACCCGGGCGCCGCGGTGCTCGGCGTCGAGGCCGCATGGCGCACCGGGACCGGGATGGTCCGATACCTGGGCCCCGCGCGCGCTCAGGATCTCGTGCTGCAGCGTCGCCCCGAGACCGTGACGGCCGACGGGCGCGTGCAGGCCTGGGTGATGGGATCGGGAACGGATGCCGCCGAGCGCGACGCGGCCGAGACCGCGGCGCTGCGCGGCATCCTGTCGGGGGAGGTCCCCGTGGTCGTCGACGCGGGTGCGCTCGATCTGGTCCCCGGAGCGACGGCCCCCGTGATCGTCACGCCCCACGCGCGAGAGCTGGACCGATTGCGAAGCGCTCTCGGCATGCCGACGGCGGATGCCCGCGACGACGACGCACGCGAGGCGGCGGCGCGAGAGACGGCCGAGGCGTTCGGCGGAGTCGTGCTGTCGAAGGGCGCGGTCACGATCGTCGCGGCAGCCGGTGGCTGGGTCCGTCGCGTCTCGGCGGGAACGCCGTGGCTCGCGACGGCGGGCACCGGCGACGTGCTCGGCGGGGTGCTCGGGGCCGTGCTGGCCGGATCGGTGGCCGCCGGCCGCGACGGCGTGGACGATCTGGCCGCCGCGGCCGCCGCGGCCGCGTGGCTGCACGGAAGGGCCGGGCGGGTGGCATCCCTCGCCCGGGGAGATGGCGGGGGCCCGATCACCGCGCTCGATGTCGCCGAGGCTCTCCCGGGAGTCGTGGCCGCCGTGTTGCGGGACTCGATCGCGTAACGGTTCGCCCCGAGAGGCCCCGCGACGGCGGGGGTGCGTCCGACGCCCGTCCGGGTCGGCGGGCGCAGCCCGCTTAGGATGAGGCGGTGTTGAGGCGTGTCGTTCCCCTGTTGGTCGCGTTCGTCGCCGTGCACGTCGTGGTGGGGATCCTGGGCTATCAGCAGCCCAACGAACCCATGGGCGACGTGTACCTGGTGTACGAACCCTGGTCGCGGTGCGCCCTCTTCGGCGGCATCGATGTGACCTCGTGCACGCGCAGCGACGTGTGGGCCTGGCCGGGCATCACCGAGAAGTGGATCTACCCGCAGCTGGCGTTCCTGCCCATGACGTTCGCGTGGGTCTTCGCCTGGGCCGTCGGCTACACACCGGCCTGGGTGATCACCGTGGCGCTGTTCAACCTCGTCGCCTTCGTCGTGCTGGTCGGCAAGGGGCGCTCGACGGGTCGCGTGCTCGCGGCCTGGTTCTGGCTCGCCGCGATCCTGCTGATCGGGCCCGTGGGCCTGTACCGCATCGACGGCATCACGGTGCCGTTTGCGATCCTCGGCAGCATCTGGATGCTGCGGCGCCCGTTCGTGGCATCCCTGCTGCTCTCGATCTCGGTGTGGATGAAGGTCTGGCCCGCCGCGATCCTCGCCGCCGGTCTCATCGTCGTGCGCCGACGGCTGGCGCTCGTGTGGGGAGCCGTCGCGGTGTCGCTCGCGACGATCATCCCCGTGGTGGCCCTGGGCGGCGCGCCCTACGTCTTCGGATTCGTCGGCGACCAGACCTCGCGCGGCATCCAGATGGAGGCCCCCGTCGGCGGCCTGTACATGTTCCTCGCCGCGTTCTACGTGCCCGGCAGCGAGGTGTACTACGACGGAGGCGTGCTCACCTTCCAGGTGACCGGTCCGGGCGCCGAGCCCCTCATTGCCGCGATGACGCCGATCATGCTGCTCACGATGGTCGCCGTCGCGATCGTCGGTGTCGTCAAGATGCGCCGCGGGGCGACCTTCCTCTCGCTGTTCCCGCCGCTGAGCCTGGCGCTGGTGACGGCGTTCATCGCGCTGAACAAGGTCGGGTCGCCGCAGTACTACGTGTGGCTGTTCGCCCCCGTCGTGCTCGGGCTCATGATCGACCGCCGTCGCTGGTACGGCTTCGCCGGGATGACCCTCGTGATCGCCGCTCTCACGCAGTGGATGTACCCGCTGCTGTACGACGGACTCATGGCGACGCACCCGAACCCCTTCCCCGTGGTGGTGCTCGAGGCGCGCAACCTGCTCGCGCTCGTCCTGCTGGTGTGGGCGATCGTGCGCGTCGTGCGCGTTCCCACGGGGCGCGTGCGCCCGCCGGCGGGGCTGCGCGAGATCGTGACGGGGCGCCGACCGATCCCGGCCCGCGTTCCGACCGGGCGCTGACCGCGGTCTCCCCGTTCCGCGCCGCGGGGCGGGGACGTAGTGTCGATCCATGCTCATCGCTTTTTCGGTCGCCCCGTCCGGCGTCGGTACCGCCGCCGTAGAGAATGCCGACGGATCGGTCCACGACGCCGTCGCCGCGGCGGTCGCGGTCGTTCGCGCCTCGGGCCTGCCGCACCGCACGACCTCGATGTTCACCGAGGTCGAGGGTGAGTGGGACGAGGTGTTCGCCGTCGTGAAGGCGGCGACGGATGCCGTCCTGCCCTACGGATCGCGCGTCTCGCTCGTGCTCAAGGCCGACATCCGCCCCGGGCACACGGGCGAGCTCGACGGCAAGATCGAGCGCCTCGAGGACGCGCTGGAGCGTCGCGGGGACTGAGTCGCGGCAGAGCCTCGACCTCGGGACGACGTTGCGCGTTGCGTGCGCGACGGGTCGATCCGGACACGTCTCCCGGCCCGGTCGCACAGCCCCGCGCCACTCCCGACTCTCGAAACGATTCGACCCGGGCCCGCCCCGCCGACTACCATCACCAGGTGACCTCTTCGACGACCTCGAGAGGTGCGGCGATGCGGGCGCTCCTCTCCCTCGCCATCGGCAGTTTCGGCATCGGCATGACCGAGTTCGTCGTGATGGGCCTGCTGCCCAACATCGCGCGTGAACTCGTCCCCGGTGCGTGGGCAGCCTCTCCCGACGACGCGATCGCCCAGGCGGGCTGGCTCATCTCGCTGTACGCCCTCGGCGTCGTCGTCGGAGCCCCCACGATCGCCGGGTCCGTGGCCCGCTTCCCCCGCCACCGCGTGATGATCGTGCTGGCCGCGGCGTTGGCGTTCTTCACCCTGCTGACCGTGATCGCCCCCACGTTCGAGCTGGTCGCGGCATCCCGTTTCCTCGCGGGTCTTCCGCATGGCGCGTACTTCGGCATCGGCGCTTTGGTCGCTGCGGACGCCCTCGGCCCCGGCAACCGCGCCAAGGGCGTCGCCTTCGTCCTGACGGGACTGACCATCGCCAACGTCGTCGGCGTGCCCCTCGGCACCCTGCTCGGCCAGCAGGTCGGCTGGCGCGCCGCCTTCGCCGTGGTCACCGGCATCTTCGTGCTCGCGACGATCTGCATCGCCCTGTTCGTGCCGACGCACCCCGGCTCACCGGGGCGGCGGCTGCGCGACGAGCTGCGGGTGTTCCGCATCGGACAGGTCTGGCTCGCGCTGGGCATCGGCGCGGTCGGCTTCGGCGGCTTCTTCGCGATGTACAGCTACATCGCCCCCATGATCACCGATGTCGCGGGCCAGCCCGAGTGGACGGTGTCGATCGTGCTCGTCCTCGTGGGCGTCGGCATGACCGTCGGCAACATCGTCGGCGGCGCTCTCGCCGACAAGGACCTGCGCTTCTGGCTCTTCACGGGCCTGATCGCCCTGGGCCTGGCATCCGTCGGACTGGCCCTGACGGCCGGATGGATCGTGAGCCTCGTGCTGTTCGCCTTCCTCGTGGCGTTCTGCGGCGCGGCTCTCAGCCCCGCGATCCAGACCCGTCTCATGGACGTCGCCGAAGACAACCAGTCGATCGCCGCGGCGCTGAACCATTCGGCGCTGAACATCGGCAACAGCCTCGGCGCGTTCCTCGGCGGTCTCGCGATCGCCGCGGGTCTGGGTCTCGCGGCCCCGGCGTGGGTCGGTGCGGTGCTCGCCGCCGGCGGGCTCGTCGTCGCGATCGTGGCCTACCGCGTCGAGGACCGCAGCGGACGCCACCCCGATCACCGGATGCCGGCGGCCGAGGCCGCGCAGACCGCGATCACCGGATCGATTCCGACGCAGGGCTGACGCGGGACGAACCGCCGGCGCGGCGGGAGTGGTCGCGTCCGATCCGCAGCAAGGTCGAGTGTCCAGGACACGCCGCGTCCTGAGCGGGGTGTGCGGCGTTTCCTGGACACTCGAGTGGTCGTTCACGGGCACCGACGACAGCGACGGGGGAAGCCGGGGGAGGGCTTGCGGATGCCGCGGGCTCACGGCATCCGGGATCGTCAGGCCGCGAGGAGTCGCCGCAGGTGCGCGGCGACCGCGGCGGTCTCGATGAGGAATCCGTCGTGCCCGAAATCGCTCGACAGGACGATCGCGCTGTCTCCGTCGAGGGTGTTCGGGATGCCGCGGGCGATGCGGTGCTGCCCGTCGATGGGGAACAGGCGGTCGCTGTCGACGCCCAGGACGAGGGTCGTGGCGGTGACACGGCGCAGGGCGTCCTCGACGCCGTCGCGGTCGCGGCCGACGTCGTGCGAGTTCATCGCCTCGACGAGCACGAGGTAGCTGTTGGCGTCGAAGCGCCGCGTGAACTTGTTGCCGTGGAAGTCCAGGTACGACTCGACGGCGAAACGACCACCCCGGCCGAGCGGGCTCACCCCCGACTGCCAGGACCGCTGGAAGCGCTGGTTCAGCTCGGTGGGGCTGCGGTAGTTCAGCAGCGCCATCCGCCGGGCGAGGGCGAGACCGCGGTGCGGACCGTCGCCGTCGCCGGAGTCGTAGTACTCGCCGCCGGCGAAGCGCGGGTCGACGCGCACCGTGTCGAGTTGGACCGAGTTCAGAGCGATCTGGTCGGCCGTGGTGACGGGCGGAGCCGAGAGGATCGCCGCGCGCTCGACGCGGTCGGGCAGGCCGACGGACCACTCGAGGGCGTGCATCCCGCCCATCGACCCGCCGACGACGGCGTGCCAGCGCTCGATGCCGAGCTGGTCGGCGAGAAGGGCCTGGGCCTTCACCTGGTCGCGGATGGTGAGGTAGGGGAAGCGCGAAGCCCACTCGTAGCCGTCGGGGGCGATGCTCGCGGGACCGGTGGACCCCTGGCATCCGCCCAGCATGTTCGGGGCGACCACGAAGTAGCGCTCGGTGTCGATCGCCGCCCCCGGACCCACGAGGTCGCTCCACCACCCGGCCGTGGGGTGACCGGGGCCGGCGGCACCGCGGACGTGGCTGTCGCCCGTCAGGGCGTGCAGGACGAGCACGGCGTTGTCGCGCGCGGGGGAGAGCTCTCCCCAGGTCTCGAATGCGAGGCGGAAGGCGGGGAGGGACTCGCCGCTCTCGGTCTCGAAGGCGCCGAAGGCGGCGAACCGCCGGTCGCCGACCGGGTCGCCGTCGCGCCAGGCGCCCGTCGCGGGCGGCCGGCCGAGCAGGGAGCGAGCGTCGGCCTCCGTCACCGGGGCCGAGGGCACCGTGTCTTCGGAGATCTGCCAGTCCATGGCATCCATTCTCTCCGGCCTCGGACGCGGGCTTCGCACTGTTACGGTGATGCCCCACGCTTCTCGGACGATGGCGCGCGAGGGCGTGTCGCGTGCCGAGGCGTGGACGAGCGCCGCCGCCGACCACCGGCTGACGCCGTTGTCCAGCCCCCGCTGACGCGGAGGCCTGCTCGTCATGATCTCGGCATGGCGAACTTCCTCCTCATCGCGGCCTCGAGCGACATCGGTCAGGCGACGGCGACACGACTGCGCGACGCGGGTCACCGCGTCGTGACCACCGCGCGGGACTCCTCGCGGATCGAGCCCGATTTCCCCCTGGATGCCACGGACTTCGACGCCGTGGACCGTGTCGTCGGCCAGGCCGGTGAGCTCGACGGCATCGCGGTGTTCGCGGGCTCGATGCTGCTCAAGCCCGCACACCTGACCTCTCGCGCGCAGTACGACGACCTCATCGCCGCCTCGCTCACCACGTCATTCGCGGCAGTGCGCGCCGCGGGCTCGCATATGCGCGGCGGGGGAGCGGTGGTGCTCGTGTCGTCGGCGGCCGCTCTCGCGGGGCTCCCGAACCACGACGCGATCGCCGCGGCGAAGGCCGGGGTCATCGGCCTGACCCTCTCGGCGGCGGCCAGCTACGCCGCGCACGGACTCCGTGTCAACGCCGTCGCCCCGGGGCTCGTGCAAACGCGGCTGACCGAGAAGCTCACCTCGAGCGACATGTCGCGAAAAGTATCGGAGGCGATGCATCCGCTCGGCCGGCTCGGCGAGCCCGACGACGTGGCGCGCGCCGTCGAGTTCCTGCTCGCGCCCGAGAACGCGTGGATGACGGGCCAGGTGCTCGGAGTCGACGGCGGGCTGGGGAGCTTGCGTCCGCGGCAGAAGGTGTAGCGCGCTGCCGACCGCGCGTCGGTGACGCCCCGCCGCGAGCGGAGGGGATGCGGGCAAAGGAGGAGGGATGCGGCGACGTCGGTCCTGCGCTCCCCGAATCCCCTCCCGCGGGCTCGATCCGAGGCGGTGCGCGCGGCGCGGTCGGACCGCCCCCTTCTCGAACATGCCCGACGTGCGGAAACGCACGAACGCCCCGCCCGCAGAACCGGGACGGGGCGTTCGCGGCACCGCGTCAGGCGCGGGCGGCCTCGGACAGACGTCGCGCCGAGGCGAGAGCCTGGTCGAGATCGGCCTTGAGGTCGTCGATGTTCTCGAGGCCCACCGACAGGCGCACGAGGCCCGGCGTCACGCCGGCTGTCAGCTGCTGCTCGGGGGTGAGCTGCGAGTGCGTGGTCGAGGCCGGGTGGATGACGAGCGAGCGCACGTCGCCGATGTTGGCGAGGTGGCTGAACAGGGTCAGGGTGTTGACGAACTCGCGGCCCGCCTCGACCCCGCCCTTGAGCTCGAACGACAGGACCGCACCCACGCCCTTGGGCGCGTAGTTGTTGGCGGCGGCGTACCAGGGCGAGGTGGGGAGACCGGAGTAGTTCACCGTGGCGACGTCGGGGTGCGACTCGAGCCACTCCGCGATCTCCTGGGCGTTCTGCACGTGGCGCTCGATGCGCAGCGACAGTGTCTCGATGCCCTGGATGAGCTGCCAGGCGCTCTGCGGGGCGATGGACGCGCCGAGGTCGCGCAGCAGCTGCACGCGCGCCTTGATGATGTAGGCGAGAGCGTCGCCGACGGCCTGCGTGTACACGGCACCGTGGTACGAGGGGTCGGGGGTCGTGAGGCCGGGGAAGCGGTCGGAGTGCTCGGACCACGGGAACGTTCCGCCGTCGACGATCACGCCGCCGATCGTGGTGCCGTGTCCGCCGAGGAACTTCGTCGCCGAGTGCACGATGATGTCGGCGCCGTGCTCGAAGGGGCGGATCAGGTACGGGGTCGCGATGGTGTTGTCGACGATGAGCGGAACGCCCGCGTCGTGGGCGATGTCGGCGACCGAACGGATGTCGAGCACGTTGATCTTGGGGTTGCCGATGGTCTCGGCGAAGAACAGCTTGGTGTTCGGGCGGACCGCCGCGCGCCACTCGGCGGGGTCGTCCTGGTTCTCGACGAACGTCGTCTCGATGCCGAGCTTGGCGAGGGTGTACTTGAACAGGTTGTACGTGCCGCCGTAGATCGAGCTGGACGAGACGATGTGGTCGCCGGCCTGCGCGATGTTGAGCACGGCGAAGGTCTCGGCCGCCTGGCCGCTGGCGACGAGGAGGGCGCCGGTGCCGCCCTCGAGGCCCGCGACGCGCTGCTCGACGACGTCCTGCGTGGGGTTCTGGATACGCGTGTAGATGTTGCCGAACTCGGCCAGCGCGAAGAGGTTTGCGGCGTGATCGGCGTTGTCGAACACGTACGAGGTGGTCTGATAGATCGGCGTGGCGCGAGCCTTCGTCACCGGGTCGGGCTGGGCGCCCGTGTGGATCTGCTTGGTCTCGAAACGCCAGTTCTCGGGTGCCGACATGGCTGCTCCTCAGCTTCGGGAGGCCGGGCGGTCGCCGTGGCCTGCTGCGAGCGTAGGGACCGCCCCGGACGCCGACAAGCGCCCCGGACACGGGCCGTAACACCTCCGCCGTTCCGGTGTCGGGAAGGACCGATAGCGTGGATGCCATGACGCGACGCGCAGTGGTGACCGGGGCCAGTTCGGGTATCGGAGAGGCGACGGCGCGGCTCCTGCGCTCGCGCGGGTGGGACGTCGTCGGGGTGGCCCGCCGCGCCGACCGTCTCGACGCCCTCGAGGCCGAGACGGGAATCGTCGCGCACGCGGCCGATCTCACCGACGCCGACGACATCGCGGGTCTCGCGACCCGGCTGGGCGAGACCGGGGGCGTCGACGCCCTCGTGCACGTCGCGGGAGGGGCCCGCGGCAGTGACCGGGTCGAAGACGGCGACGCCGAGGACTGGCGCTGGATGTTCGAGGCCAACGTGCTCTCGGGGCAGCGGCTCGTGGCATCCCTTCTTCCGCTTCTGCGCTCGGCTGCGGACGCGACCGGCCATGCCGACCTGCTCTTCGTCACCTCCACCGCGGCGCAGACGGCCTACCCGGGTGGCGGCGGGTACAACGCGGCCAAGGCGGGCGAGGCCATGCTCGTGCACGCGCTCCGCCAGGAGCTCAACGGCGAGCCGCTGCGCGTCATCGAGATCGCGCCGGGCATGGTGCGCACGGAGGAGTTCACCCTCAACCGCCTGGGTGGGGATCAGGATGCCGCCGACAAGCTGTACGCGGGTGTCGAGGCGCCGCTCGTCGCCGGTGATGTCGCCGACGTGATCGCCTACGCACTCGAGGCGCCCGGCCACGTGAACCTCGACCTCGTGACCCTGCGTCCCGTCGCGCAGTCGGCGCAGCACCTTCTGGCGCGGGGGCCGCTCACGACGCGCTGACGCGGGGCGGGCCCCGCTCGCCGCGGCGACCGCGATCTCCGCGTGATCCGCCGAACGCGACCGCCCCTCGGGACTCCGCATGGCCATGCCCGTCGAGCGTGCTACGTTCATTCGTAAACGTGCAAAAAGGGGCGGTCGGATGGGGCGGGACGCGCAATCCGCGATCGGCGGGGCGGGGCTGCGTTCCGACATGACGCCGTCCGAGATGGTGACCCGCTTCGCGCGACTCAACGATCTGACCCTCGCGCAGTCCGCAGGAGAGTTCGATGGCCCGCTCTCGACGACTCCGACCTTACGTGCTCGCACCGTCTCCGCTCGCCTCGCCGAGGAACGGCAGCTCCTCGGGGGCGTGACAGCGCGGTGTTTCGCCGACGCCGTGTTCGATCGCTGGCTGCGCGCGCACGTTGCGGTGTCGCACCGGGGAGTGGCGTGGGAGCGGGTGAGCACGCTCGGACGGTACTCGCGGCTCGTGTTGACGCTCGCGGCCACGATGAGAGTCGATACCCGTGCCGCTCTGGTGCGCCTGGATCACGATGTGAGCCGTGTCGCTCAGGCCCTCGAGATCGAGGGGTGCGCGGGGGCGTTCGCGGACTTCCATGACGGAGCGCGCGCATTCGCCCACCCCGGATCGCCTCGGGTGCAGGCCGGGGTGCATCTGCGTCCCCCGGGGGACTGGCGTTGGGCCGAGCGCGAGCGGTTCTCGCGCATGCTGCAGCGGCACGGACTTCGCGCGCGCTCCGGCCTGGTCGAGGATCAGTGCCGTCTCGACGGTGCCGCGCCCCTCGTCGTCTGGAACCCCCGTCTCGTCACCCTGCCCCTCGGGCTGCCGCCCGTGACGGCCGGAGAACTGCGGGTGGCGGCGCGCCTCTGAATCGTTCGCCGCGGCGGGGGACGTGACGCGGGTTCTGCGTGCAGCGTCCGGTGCGAGCTCACGGTCAGCGGTCAGGTGTGTTACTTTCTGCTTGTAAACAAGCAAAAAGCAGGAGCACCCGTGTTGAGCAGCGTCACTGCCCCCTCCGAGTTCGCACCCCGCATGTCGCCCGAGCGCCTGGCACGGGAGAACCTGCCCCTGGCGAAGTACCTCGCCGTCGAGAAGGCGCGCACCGCCCTGCACGTGGACCTCGACGACCTCCTGTCGGCGGCGTATCTGGGCTTGGCCACGGCGTCCCTCGAATACGAGCCCGAGCGCGGCATCCCGTTCGGCGCCTACGCCCGCACCAAGATCACCTGGGCGATCCTCAACGAGATGCGCTCGGCCGATCCCGCGGGGGAACGCAGCCGCGAGAAGATCGAACGCGTGCGCGTCGCCGACGAGCTCGTCCGGGTGCGCACGGGACGCACGCCGACCGCGGCGGAGCTGGCTCTCGAGTCGGGACTCGACGTCGAGGTCGTGGGGAGGATGCAGATCCTTGACGAGATGGTCCGCACGGGGACGAGCTTCGAAGTGCAGTTCGCGGGCGACGACTCCCGCCCGGCACCCGACCTGACCGACACGGTGATCCTCCCCGAGCACGCGGTCGAGCAGGCGGAGAAGCAGCGGATGCTCGACCGCATCATCGACGCCCTGCCCCATCAGATGCGCCAGGTCATTCGCGGCGTGTACCTCGACGAGCGCATGGTGAAGGACGTCGCGGCCGACCTCGAGGTCAGTCACGCGTACGTCTCGAAGCTCCGACGCATCGGGCTGGGGCTCATGCGCGAGGCACTGGACGCCTGGGAGAACGGCACGACGCCCGACCGCTCGACGGCCACGCGAGCCGCGTTCTTCGACGGCGTCTTCGGCCCCGTCGCGGTGCCGTCGGCCCGGGGCCCGCGCGAGGCGGGAGCGTCGAGCGTCGACCTGACGGGACTCGCCCTGCCCGCCTGAGCCGCGAATCTCGTCGCGCGCCTCGGTTACGCGTCGGCGGGGCCGTCGCGATGGTGGGTGGTGCGGGGCCACGGACGGCCCCGCGTCGAATATCCCATCCACGGAGGAACAACATGGGTCTTCAGATCGCAACCAACGTCGGCGCCCTCAACGCCTACCGCAACCTGTCGTCGAACCAGAACGACGTGTCGAAGTCGCTCGAGAAGCTCTCGAGCGGTCTGCGCATCAACCGTGCGGCCGACGACGCCGCCGGCCTCGCCATCTCCGAGGGCCTGCGTTCGCAGGTCAACGGCCTGAACGTGGCCGCACGCAACGCCCAGGACGGCATCTCGGTCATCCAGACCGCGGAAGGCGGCCTGACCGAGGTCCACTCGATCCTGCAGCGCGTGCGCGACCTCGCCGTGCAGGCCGGTAACGACTCCAACAACACGGACTCGCGCAAGGCCATCACCTCCGAGGTGACCCAGCTGGTCGACGAGCTCGAGCGCATCGCGGACAGCTCGAACTTCAACGGCATCAAGCTGCTCGACGGCTCGGCCGGCGCCGCCGGAGACGGCAAGCTGAGCTTCCAGATCGGCGCGGACGGTTCGGCATCCAGCCAGATCTCGGTCGACCTCGGTGCCGCCGACATCAAGACGCTGGCCACCGACCTGCGCACCAGCATCGTCACGACCGACGGTTTCGCCGACCCGACGGTCGCCGCCGCGACCCTCGACACGGTCGACACGGCGATCAAGTCCGTCTCGTCGGCCCGCGCGGAGCTCGGTGCCGTCCAGAACCGCTTCGAGTCGACCATCAACTCGCTGCAGGTCTCGGCCGAGAACCTCTCCGCGGCCAAGAGCCGCATCGTCGACACCGACATGGCGGCCGAGATGGTCAAGTACACGGCCTCGAACATCCTGGCTCAGGCGGGCACCGCGATGCTCGCCCAGGCCAACCAGTCGGGCCAGGGCGTCCTGCAGCTCCTGCGCTGATCCGCAGCGCTGACGCGCCGACGACGCCCGGGCGGGGGTTTCCTCCCGCTCGGGCGCCGTCTCACCCGGGATCGCTTCACCGACGGAAGGCGGAGACACGATGAACATCGACGGCTTGGCATCCGGCATGAAGACGAAGGACGTCATCGACGCGCTGATGAGCGTGGCGGCGATCCCCAAGACCCTGGTGACGAACAAGATCACCGACCGCAACACCATCATCTCCAACCTGCAGTCGCTCAACACGTCCCTGCAGGCCCTCGCGGACAAGGCGAAGACCGCGGCATCGGCGACGTCGCTCGCGCGTTTCTCGGCGACGAGCTCCGCCGAGGCCGTGACCGTCGCCGCCGGCGAGAAGGCCCGCGCGTTCTCGACCGCCGTGGTGGTCGACACCCTCGCCACCGCCCACGCCGTCGTGACCGCCCCCGGAGGCGCGGACGCCTTCGCGGGGCCGTTCACCCTGGTCGCCGCAGACGGCACGGCGACCGAGATCTCGCCGGCCGGTTCCGCGGCGAGCGACCTCGTCACCGCCCTCAACGCCGCCGGTGCGGGCGTCACCGCCACGGTCGTGCCGGGCGGGAAGGATGCCGACGGGCGGCCCCTGTCGCGCGTGCAGATCACCGCGACGCAGACGGGAGCGGAGGCCGCCTTCACCCTGCACCGGGGCAGCGCCGCCGAGGTCGCCGCGGGAGACGCATCCAACATGGCGACCGAGACGGGCGCGGCGGTCATCGGGCACGGCGCGGACGCCGTCATCCGCCTCTTCGCGGGGACCGCCGCCGAGCAGACGGTCACCAGCTCCTCCAACACCTTCACCGGGATCGGCGAGGGCATCGACATCACGGTCGGCGCCGCCTCGACCCAGCCCGTCACGATCACCGTCGCCGCCGACGTCACCGCGCAATCCGATGCCGCCGCGGCCTTCGTGAAAGACATCGCCGCCCTGCTGACCCGCATCGACAACGGCTCGAAGGCCACCGTCGCCGCCCCCGGCTCCGCCACCACGCTCGGCGTGTTCACCGGAGACAGCACGGTGCGCGCGCTGCGCGGCGCCCTCGCGAGCGCCGTGCAGAGCCCCGTCGACGGTGTCTCCCCGTCGACCATCGGCATCAGCGTCGACAAGTTCGGCGCACTGTCGTTCGACCAGGAGAAGTTCACCGCGGCGATGCGGGCCGACCCGGACGCGACGCAGGCGACCTTCTCCGCCATCGCGGGGCGTGTGCAGTCGACCACGGCGCAGTACTCCGACAAGTACGACGGTCTGCTCACCCAGCGCATCACCGGCCAGCAGACCGAGGTCAAGACGCTGCAGCAGCAGGTGGAGCGTATGGACCTGCGGCTCGACGTGCGCCGGGCCACGTTGGAGCGCACCTACGCCGCGATGGAGGTGCGTCTGTCGGGGCTGCAGTCGCAGTCGTCGTGGCTCACCTCCCAGCTGGCCGCCCTCACCCCCTCGTCGAAGTGACGCGAACAGGAGACAGATCGATGCCCGTCACCACCCTCGCCCGGGCCCAGCAGGAGTACCTCGAGCAGCAGGTCTCGTCGGCCACCCCCGAACGCCTCGTCACGATGCTGTACGACCGTCTGCTCGTCGACGTCGAGCGCGCACGCGTCGCTCAGGAGAGCGGCGATTGGCCATCGGCCGGAACGTACCTCACACACGCGCAGGCGATCATCGCGGAACTGAGCGGGTCGCTGAACGACGGCTGGGACGGGTCGGACGGGCTGCGGGGGCTCTACACGTACCTCACGAGCCGGCTCATCGCGGCCAACGTCGGTCGCGACACGAAGGCCACGGCGGAGTGCGCGGCCCTCATCGCCCCACTCCGCGAGGCCTGGCACGCCGCGGCCGCCGCCCTCACCGTCTCGTGACGCACCGATGACCGACGACGCGGCCTGGGCCGCCCTCCTCGACACCTTCGAGCGCGCCCTCGACAGGGGCGACGAGGTCGTCCCGGGAGGTTTCGCGCGACCGGACGGTCCACCGCCGGAGCACCTCGTCGCCCGCGCGCGAGAGGTGCTCGAGAAGCAGCTGCGTGCGATCGAGGCGCTCGGGGTGGCCCGTGCCGAGGTCGCTCGCGAGCTCGCGGCTCTGCGGCGGATCCCGTCCGCACCGGTGGGTGCACCCGTCTACCTCGACGTGCGCGGGTGAGCCGAGACCACCGCTCGGACGATGTTCCGGAGGTGCCCGAGGGGTGGCATCCGTCCGCGCATCCCGATCGCGGTTACGCCGCGGTGCACCCGTCGCGATAGTCGGTGCCGAGCACGGATCGCTCAACGACTGGCCACGGATCGGCTCGCCCCCTCGACCGGAGTGCCGCGTGCTCGAATCCGTCACCTCAACCGCCCTGTCCAGCGCCCTCGACGCGTTGTCGATCCGGCAGCGCGCCATCGCCGAGAACATCTCGAACGTCAACACCCCCGGCTACCAGGCCAAACGCGTGTCGTTCGAGAACGAACTCACGAGCGCCGTCGCGCGCGGGTCGGGGAGCGTCGAAGCGGTCGTCCAGCGTTCGCTCGAGCCCACGCGGCTCAACGGCAACAACGTCAACCTCGACACCGAGACGATGTCGAACATCGACACGGTGCTGCGGTATCAGTTCGCCGCACAAGCCCTCAGCGGGCAGGCGTCCTCCATCACCAAGGCGATCGGGCAGGCCTCCGCATGAGTTTCGACGCGATCGGCATCGCCGGAACCGGGCTGTCGGCCCACCGCAAGTGGCTGGACGCCATCAGCGACAACATCGCCAACGTCAACACCGCCACCCCCGCGGGCCAGGACATGTTCCGTGAGAAGTACGTCACCGTGGCCGAGGGGACCGAGACTCCCGGCGTCTACGTCACCGGTGTGCGCGAGTCGACGGCCGAGGGGCGTCTCGTGTACGAGCCGGAGCATCCGTACGCCGACGAGAACGGTTACGTGCAGTACCCCAACGTCGACCTCGGCGACCAGATGAGCATGCTGATCCTCGCTCAACGCGGCTACCAGGCCAACGCCGCGGTCATCGACCGCGCCAAGACGAGCTACGAAGCGGCCCTACAGATCGGACGAAGCTGATGAGCATCCCCATCGACCCGGTCGCGGCCGGCGGCGTGACACCCCTCAGCCCCTTGAGCTTCGAGCAGACCGCGGCGGCGCCCGCGGCCGCGGGCACCTCCGGCGGACAATCGTTCGCCGGTTCGCTCGCCGCCGCCGTCGAGAACCTGCAGCAGCTGCAGGCGACCTCGAACGGCTTGGCCGTGCAAGCCGTCACCGGAGACCTCGACGACATCCACAAGGCGACGCTCGCCTCCACGCGCGCCGGGGTCACGCTCGACCTGATGGTGGCCGTGCGCGATCGCGGTGTCGCCGCGTTCAACGACGTCATGCGGATGCAGGCCTAGTCGTGCCCCGCGTGCTCGCGTCGTCGCTCGACCGGCTCAAACGGATCGTGGCCGGATTCAGCATCGCTCAACGCACGATCGCCGTGATCGGCGCCGCCCTGGTCGTGATGGGTGTCATCGCGCTCGGCACCTGGCTCGCGAAACCCCAGATGAGTCCGTTGTTCACGGGACTGAGCCCCAGCGACGCCTCGGCTGTCGTCGAGCAGCTCAAGTCGGCGGGGGTGAGCTACGAGCTCACCGAGGGCGGTGCGACGGTCCTGGTACCCGACGCGCAGGTCTATCCGCAGCGTCTGGCCGCCGCGGCGGCGGGCCTGCCCACCTCCGACACCGGCGGGTACACGCTCCTCGACAAGATGGGCGTGACCGCGAGCGAGTTCCAGCAGTCGGTGACGTACAAGCGCGCCATCGAGGGCGAACTCGCCGCGACGATCGGGGCGATGTCGGGTGTCACCGCGGCATCCGTGCAATTGGCCATTCCCGAGCAGAGCGTCTTCGTGGCCGACAGGCAGCACCCCACGGCATCCGTGTTCGTCAAGACCCAGGGCGGGTCGAGCCTCAGCGAAGACCAGATCGCCGCCATCGTGCACCTCACCAGCGCCTCGATCCCGGGAATGACTCCCGAAGACGTCGCGGTGACGGATCAGTCGGGGCGGGTGCTCGCAGCGGTCGGTCAGGGGCTCACCGGCTCGGCGAGCACCCAGGCGTCCGAGCACGAGGCGAAGGTCGCCGGGGCGGTGACGAAGATGCTCGAGACCATCGTGGGCCCGGGCAACTCCACCGTCAGCGTCAGCGCGGACGTTGCCAACTCGACCTCCGAGCGCATGGACGAGACCTACACCGCTCCCGAGGGCGGCGTGATGACGAACGAGCAGACCCGCACCCAGACCTCGACCGGCGGTCAGGCGGGGGGAACGGGTGTGCTCGGACCCGACAACATCGCCGTGCCGAACACCGGGGGAGCGGGCTCGTTCGAGTCGGAGGAGTCCACGCGCAGCAATGCCGTCAACAAATCGACCGAGAAGACGACGACCCCGGCCGGCGAGGTGACCCGGCAGACCATCAGCATCGCCCTCGATCGCGGGTCCGTGCAGGGCGTCACGGCCGAACAGGTGCAGGCGCTGGTGACCAACGCGGCCGGCATCGACGCGGCCCGCGGCGACACCGTCACGGTGGAGTTCGTCGACTTCAGCCAGAGCGCCGCCGCCGCGGCCACCGCGGCGCTCGACGCGGCGGAGGCCGCGAAGGCCGCTCAGGTGCAGTCCGAGCTCGTGCGCGCCGCCATCATCGGCGGTTCGATCGTGCTCGCGGCCTTGATCCTCGTGGTCGCCCTGCTGGTGCGTCGCCGCATGAAGCGCCGCACGCTGTACACCGACGATGGACCCATCGAGTACTTCGCGACGATGACCGAGACCGAGGAGCAGAAGCTGAAGACCCTCAAGGGTCTGGCCGAGCCCATCGCGCTTCCCGCGGTGCCGCCGACCAAGGTCATCCCCACCCTCCTCGACATCGAGGAGGAGCCAGAGTCGCCGCAGGTGCTCGTCGAGCAGCGCCGGCGCGAGGTGGAGCAGCTCGCCAAGAGCGACCCGCAGAACGCGGCGAAGGTGCTGGCACACCTGATGGACGAGGCGATGGCATGAGCCCGTCGGACACCCGGGCGACGGATGCCGAGCACGCTCCCGCCACCGCCGCGACCGAGGTGCTCGCCGTGCCGGCGGTCACGATGTCGGGTCTGCGGAAGGCGGCGATCGTCGTGCTCGCCATGGACCGCGACACCAGTGCCGAGGTGCTGCGTCACCTGGGCGAGGAGCGTGCCGAGCTGCTGGCCGGCGAGCTCGCGCAGCTCGGCGGCATCGACGCCGCGGCCACGGCCTCGGCGCTCGCCGACTTCCGTCGCATCGCCTCGGGCCGCTCGTCGCTGAGCCGGGGCGGCGAGCAGTTCGCGACCGGGCTGCTCGAGACGGCGTTCGGGCGCGAGAAGGCCGTGGGCATGGTCGGCCGCGTGATGTCGCAGGGCGTGGTCTCGTTCGACTTCCTCAACGCGGCGGACCCGACCCAACTCGCCACGATCCTCGACGGCGAGATGCCAACCACCGTCGCCGTCGTGCTCGCGAACCTCCGCGCGGATCGGGCCGCCGCCGTGCTGGCCGCCCTACCGGACCCGTTGCGCACGGACGTCGCCCAGGCGATCGCCGAGCTTGGGGTCGCCTCCCAGGAGGCGATCACCGTGGTCGCCGAGTCGTTGCGCGCGCGCACGGGCGTGTTCGGCATGCGAGAGGCGCACGAGGCCGTCGGGGGCGTGCAGCCGCTGGTCGACATCATCAACCGGTCCGACACCGCCCTCGAGAAGGCGCTGTTGGCCGGCCTGGAGGACCGCGATCGGGTGCTCGCCGAAGAGGTGCGCAGCCGGATGCTGACCTTCGCCGACATCTCGCGGCTCGAGGATCGCGACGCCCAACGCGTGCTGAGAGGAATCGATCTGCGCGTTCTCGCTCTCGCGCTGAAGGGCGCCGACGAGCAGATCCGCGACGTGATCCGCCGCAACATGACCGAGCGCAACCGCGAGAACCTCGACGAGGAGACGCGCGCTCTCGGACCCGTGCGCATGCGGCAGGTGGACGAGGCGCGCGCCGAGGTCGTGCGCGTCATCCGCGAGCTCGAAGCCGCCGAGGAGATCACCCTTTCTCGCGAGGACGACGACGAACTGATCGAGTGATCGCGGTACCGGCCGCCCTCCCCGGGGACGGCCGGTTACGGCGGGGCGTGCGCGTCGCGATAGTCCGGGGAGAGCACGGATCGCTCGTCGACTTGGCCACGGATCGGCTTCGCCACAACCGCAGGGTGCTCACCGTGTCCGATCCCGTCTTCACGCCGCTGGTGCCGCCGCGCCTGGGCGAGGAGCGACCGGATGCCCGCGCCGTGGCGGAGCGGGCACGGGCGCGCGGGTACGCCGACGGGTTCGCCGCGGGACGCCGTGACGCACGCGTCGAGCTCGAGCGCGAGCGTGTCGAAGCCGAGCGCCGCTTCGCCGAGCGCCAGGCTGCGGCCGACGACGCCCACCGGGCGGCCCTGTCGGCTCTCGGCGTCGCGCGGAAGCGGCTCGACGCCGAGGTCGCCGGTGTGGCGGCATCCGATGTGCGACGTCTCGAAGAGCTCGCCGTCGAGATGGCCGCCGCGATCCTGCGGGCGGAGATGTCGGATGCCGCCCGCTCGGCCGCGCACGCGATGCGGCGGGCCGCGGGAGCGACGCCCCCCGCGACGTGGGTGCGCGTGGCGGTGAACGCGCGCGACCTGCTCACGCTCCGCGAAGCCGGTGCTCTCGCGCTCCCGGAGGGTGTCGAGGTCGTGGCGGACATCGACGTCGATCCCGGCGGTGCGCTCGTGCAGATCGCCCACGGGAGCGTGGACACGCGGATCGACGCGGCGCTCGCACGGGCACGTGAAGAACTCGCCGTGGACGAGAACGTCGAGGACCCCGCGTGACCGCCGTGAGCCGCCGGTGGGAGCGGGCGCTGACGGCGACCGGGGCGCACCGATCGGGGGTCGTGAAGGCCGTCGTGGGCCTCGGCGTCGAGGCGCTCGGCATCCCCGCCGCCGTCGGCGATCGCGTGCGCATCGCCGGTGCCGTCGAGATCGAGGCGGAGGTCGTCGCGGTCGACGGCGACGCCATCCGGTGCATGCCGATGGGGCCGATGACCGGCGTCCGCGTCGGGGCCGCGGTACGCCACGCCGGCGCTGCGCTGATGGTCCCGACCGGTCGCGCACTGCTGGGCCGCGTCCTGGACGGTCTCGGTCGTCCGATCGACGGTCGCGGCCCGCTGACCGGTGCCCCCGTCGTGCCCCTGGGCAACACCGCGCCCAGCGTGATCGGTCGTCAGCGCATCGACCGCCAGCTCGGGCTGGGCGTGCGCGCTCTCGACACGATGACGCCCGTCGGCGTGGGCCAGCGTCTCGGACTGTTCGCGGGATCGGGCGTCGGCAAATCGTCGCTGATGTCGATGATCGCGCGCGGTTCGACGGCCGATGTCACCGTCATCGCCCTCGTGGGCGAGCGCGGACGCGAGGTGCGGGAGTTCCTCGAGGACGACCTCGGTCCCGAGGGCCTCGCGCGGGCGGTGGTCGTGGTGGCCACCTCGGATCAGCCGGCAATGGTGCGCCTGCGCTCGGCCTTCGTCGCCACGCGCATCGCAGAGCGGTTCCGCGACGACGGCCTCGACGCAGTGCTGATGATGGACTCGCTCACGCGCGTCGCGATGGCGCAGCGCGAGATCGGGCTGTCCGCGGGAGAACCACCCGCGACCCGCGGGTACCCGCCCTCCACCTTCTCGGTGCTGGCGGGTCTGCTCGAACGTGCGGGCACCGGGCCCGCCGGGTCGATCACGGGGTTGTACACCGTTCTCGTCGACGGCGACGATCACAACGAGCCGGTCGCCGACGCCGCGCGCGGGATCCTCGACGGGCACGTCGTGCTCGACCGCGGTCTCGCGGTGCGGGGCCACTTCCCGGCGATCGACGTGCTGGGGTCGGTCTCGCGGGTCGTGTCGAAGGTGACCACGCCCGAGCAACGTGAGACGGCGGTGATCCTCCGCCGTGTGTTGGCCGCTCGCCGCCAGGCGGACGACCTCATCGACATCGGCGCGTACACGGCCGGAGCGAACCCCCTCGTGGATGCCGCCCTCGCCCACCGCGGAGCGATCGACGCGTTCCTCACGCAGCGCATGGACGACCTCACCCCGGCCGACGACTCCTGGCGGCGGCTGGCCGCCCTGACCACCACCTTCGGAGGACTCCCGTGACGTTCCCCCTCTCCGCTCTGCTGCGCGTGCGCGGCGTCCAGGAGCGCGCCGCGGCCGCCTCGCTCTCGAACGCCCGCGCCGCGGCCGACGCCGCGGAATCGGCGGTCGAGCGGGCGGTGTCGAGCTTGAGCGACATCGCCCCCCAGATCGACGATCCCGCGACGCTGCTGGCGATGGTCGCGGCGCGTTCGTCCGGGCAGGCGGCGCTGGCCGACCTGCGTGTCCTGGCTCAGGTGCGACAGGATGCCGCCGAGGCGGCGTCCCGCGCTCACGTCGAGGCGCGCCGTGAGCTCAAGGGCCTCGAACGGCTCGAGAGCGCCCACCTCGAGAGCGAGCGTGCCGAGGAACGCCGGGTCGAACAGAACGTTCTCGACGAGATCGCCGTCGTGCGCGCGGCGCGGGACGCGGGGAGTGCCGCGTGAGCATGCTCCTGTCGACGGTGGGGTCGACGCCCCCCTCACGCGGGGGTGCTGCCTCGACGGGGGACGGATCCTCGCTCGCGGGTACGGGCTCGAGCTTCGCCGACGCGCTGGCCGACGCGGTGACGAGTCGGGGCGGGGCCGCCGATCCGGGGCTCGAGGCCGGCTCGACCACCGCCGCGGGAGATGACCCCGACGCGCCCACGCGCGAGTCCGACGACCGTCCCGCCGAGCCGGGGCGGTCACCGGGGCCGGATGCCGCGGCGTTCCTGACCGGAGCTGCGACGGCGAACCCGACACCCGTGTCCGTGGCGCTCGCCACCGGCATCACGCCGGCGGTCGGCGCTGACGTGTCGCTCACCGCGTCGGTGCCCGTCGGGGTGCCCGCCGCGGGGGAGTCGCCCGCGGCGACGGCGGCTCCCGCGGGAGGGCAGATCGACGGCCGACACGCCGTCGGCGCACCCTCCGCCCGACCCCTCGTCGAGGGGCACACATCGTCGAGTGCCGATCGGGGCACCCCTGCGCCCGTCGCGCTAGCCGGCGTCGAGAGCCCGTCCGAGGGCGCGGTGACCGAGGCTGTCACGACCGGCACCCCCGCCGAGACCCCCCTGCCGATGTCGGCGTGGCGCGGGGTCGCCGTCGTATCCACTCCGGTGGGTGCCGCGACGGCGGCGTCGCCGGCCACGGGGGTCGCCGCGGAGTGGACGCAGGCGGCACGCGTTCCCCCGGCCGTGCCGGCATCCCCCGCCCCGCTCCTCGGCTCGGCCCCCGCGGGAACGCCCGAGGCGGCGGACCCCGCTGGCATCGTCGTCACCGGCCCCGCGCCCGTCGTCGCCCCGGCAGACGCGCCCACCCGTCACGAGGCGGCACCGCCGGCGGCCACCACCGCCACCGGGTCGACCGGCGTCGCGGTGACCGCGCCCGTCCCGGCATCCGTTCCGCTGTCATCCGCCCCGGGGGAGGCCGCCGCGCCGACCGTCGCCCCGCGGTCGCTCGCCGCGCAGGTCGCCCCCGCGATCGTGCACATCGCGCAGCGCCCCACGGGCACCCATCAGATCACCGTCACCGTCGCCCCCGAAGCGACGGGGCCGGTGACCGTGCGCGCCCACATCGGACCCGGGGGAGAGGTCCGCATCGACCTGGCGGGGGCCACCGAGGCGGGCCGCGACGCCCTGCGCGCCCTGGTCGGCGACCTCCGCCGCGATCTGGCCGCCGTCATCCCGCACGCCCACCTCAGCGTCGGCTCCGCTCTCACCGCCGACGCCGGAACGGGCGACCGCGGCGCGTCCGGCGGGATGGGGTCCGACCCGTCCGACGCCCGACGCGGCTCCCGCTCCGACGACACCGCCCCCCCGGCATCCGCGCGCCCCACCGCCCGTCTCCCGCCCGCGCCCTCGACCGCCGTCGCCGGCGGCGGGCTCGACATCCTCGTCTGAAAGGACCGCCATGACCGTCACCGCCGTCACCGGCACGCCCGCCCCGATCCCCGCCGGTACGACCACCGCCACGACCACCGCCGTCGCCGCGAAGAAGGGGCTCGACAGCGAGGTGTTCATGAAACTCCTCGTCACCCAGCTGACGAACCAGGACCCGTCCACCCCGATGGACACAAACCAGATGATCTCGCAGACGACGCAGCTGGCCATGATGGAGCAGCTGACGGCCATGAGCCGTACCTCCACCGAGGCGTTCGCCCTCGACATGCGCCAGGCCGCGTCGACGCTCATCGGCCAGCAGGCCGGCTACCTCGACGCGAAGGGCGTCGCCGTCACGGGGATCGTGACCCGGGTGAGCTTCGACGGCCCCGTCCCGCAGGTCACCATCGGCGACACGACCGTCGCTCTCGACGAGATCACCTCCCTCGCCACCTCCCGTACCCCCGCGTCCGCCTGACCAACCCACGAAAGAGACCTCCATGCTCCGTTCCCTCTCGTCCGGCATCTCCGGACTCCGTGCGCACCAGACCATGCTCGACACCACGGGCAACAACATCGCCAACGTCAACACCGCCGGCTTCAAGGGCGCCTCGGTGCTCTTCCAGGACACGCTGTCGCAGGTGGTCGGCGGGGCGGCGATCCCCGGTGCCGACGCCGGCGGACGCAATCCCGCCCAGGTCGGACTCGGCGTGCAGGTCGCCGGCATCCGCACGAACTTCAGCCAGGGCGCCGCGCAGAGCACCGGCCGAGGCGGCGACCTGATGATCCAGGGCGAGGGCTTCTTCGCGGTGCGTTCGGGCGGAGAGACGCTCTACACACGCGCGGGCGGCTTCGGCTTCGACGGCGCCGGCAACATGGTCACCGCCGACGGGGCGTTCGTGCAGGGATGGACCGCGCAGAACGGCGTCTTGGGCGCCGGTCAGGCGATCGGCAACATCTCCCTGCCCCAGGGGGCGGTCTCGCCGGCGCGCGCCACGACGACGGCGACCGTGACGGGCAACCTGCCCTCGTCCGCCGCCGTCGGCGACCAGCTCGTCCGCGACATCGACGTGCACGACGCCCAGGGCGCCACCACCACTCTGAGCCTCACCTTCACCCGGACCGCGACGGGCTGGGACGTCACCGAACCCGTGAGCGGCGCGACCGGCGCCCTCGCCTTCACCGACGGCCGCCAGACCGGGGGACTCACCCTGAACGCCGGCGGCGTCGCCGTCGACCTCACCACGGTCACCGGGTTCGCCGACATGAGCACGGTCGCCCTCACCTCGCAGGACGGCGCGGCGGCGGGCACCCTGCAGTCGTACGCGATCACGGCAGACGGCTCGATCGTGGGCACCTTCTCGAACGGTCGCACCGAGACCCTCGCGAAGGTCGCCATGGTGACCTTCGCCAACGCCGAGGGTCTCGAGAAGGTCGGTGGGACGGCCTACCGCGCCACCGTCAACAGCGGAGGCGCGCAGGTCGGCGAGGCCGGCCAAGCCGGTTTCGGCAAGCTCGTCTCGGGCTCGCTCGAGATGAGCAACGTCGACCTCTCTCAGGAGTTCACCAATCTCATCGTCGCGCAGCGCGGCTTCCAGGCGAGCGCCCGCATCATCACGACGAGCGACGAGGTGCTGCAGGAGCTCACGAACCTCAAGCGCTGACGCTCCGCCCTCGACGACGCGGCCCATCCGAGTTACCCCGGGTGGGCCGCGTCGCGATAGTCGGGGGCGTCCCCGCACCCCTCGACCGGAGATCCCCCGATGATCACGCTCACCCGTCTCGACCACACGCGATTCGCGGTGAATCCCGACCTGATCGAACGGGTGCACGAGTCCCCCGACACCACGCTGCACATGGTCGACGGCCGCGTCTACAACGTCGAAGAGAGCCTCGACGAACTCATCGACCGCATCGTCGCCTATCGCGCGCGCGTGCTCGCCGCGGCATCCGCCCTCTCGGCCCCGTCGGAGAGCTGACATGGACATCGCCTTCATCGTCGGCGTCGTCGTGGCCTTCGGCGCCCTGTACGCCATGATCACCATGGAGGGCGCTCACCTGAGCGCGCTCCTGCTGCCCGCCCCGATGATCCTCGTGCTCGGTTCGACCATCGGCGTCGGTATCGCCAGCCACACGCTGCGCGACGCGATCGCTGCCTTCAGCTCGCTGGGACGCATGGTGCGCGGCCCCCGTTCCACCCCGGCCGCCGTGATCCCGATCCTCGTCGCATACGCCGAGAAGGCGCGGACCGAGGGTCTGCTGCGCCTCGAGGACGAGCTCGACTCCGCGCCCGACGACTACACCCGCCGCGCCGTGCAGGCGGTGGCGGACGGCGTCGACGCCGAGGAGCTGCGCACGCTGATGGACGACGAGATCGTCGCCGAGGCCTCTCGCAACCGCGTGGCCGCACGCTTCTTCTCGGCGCTCGGCGGGTATGCGCCCACGATCGGCATCGTCGGAACGGTCGTCTCGCTCACGCACGTGCTCGAGAACCTCAACAAGCCCGACGAGCTCGGCCACATGATCGCCGCCGCTTTCGTCGCGACGCTGTGGGGCCTGCTGTCGGCGAACTTCATCTGGAACCCGATCGCGGGGCGCCTGAACCGCATGGCCGCCGTCGAGCAGGAGCGCATGACGCTGGTGTGCGAGGGCATCCTCGCCATCCAGGCCGGCAGCGCGCCACGCCTGGTCGAGGAACGACTGCTGGCGCTGACCACCTACAAGCCGAAGAAGAAGAAGGATCCGCGGCCCGACAGGGTCGCCGCGACGGGGGATGCCGAGTGAGCACCGGCCGTCGCTCCCGCGGCCGCGGACACGACGAGGGCGAGCACGACGAGCCCGACGAGCGCTGGGCGGTGTCGTACTCCGACATGGTGACGGTGCTGATGTGCCTGTTCATCGTGCTGTACGCCGTGTCGATCGTCGACGACACCAAGTATGAGCAGCTCAAGAACGGTCTCGCCGAGGCGTTCGGCCAGTCGCAGACGCCGGGCGGCGGCGACTTCACCGAGGGGCTCGTGATCCCGCCCGAGCTGTTGGCCCCGGAAGGCGTCGAGGACGTCGCGGTGCGAGCCGCCCGCGAACGCGACAATCTCGAGCAGATGAAGCAGCAGATCACCTCGGCGCTGGCCGTTCAGGGCCTGGCGGAGACGGTGGACTTCGTCATCGACGAGCGCGGACTGAAAGTGGGTCTCGTCGGCGCCGAGACGTTCTTCACCGACAATCGCACCGACCTCTCGGCGAAAGCGGACGCCGTCCTCGACGCGATCGGCGACGTGCTCGCCTCCGCGGGAAACCCCCTCAGCATCGAAGGGCACGCCGACCACCGGGCGGCGGTCGCCCCCTACGAGAGCAACTGGGAACTCAGCAGCGGCCGTGCGACCAAGGTCGCGCGTTTCCTCGTCGAGCACGAGGGGATCGCCGGCTCCCGGGTGCAGGCGGTCGGCTACTCCGACCAGCGCCCCCTCGTCGAGGGCGACACCGCCGAAGACCTGGCGGCGAACCGTCGCGTCGACATCGTCGTGCAATCCACCGAGGAGGAGCAGGTGCGTGCCCTCATCCCCGGCCTCGTTCAGACCGCCCCGCAGGGGTGACCCCCGTGACGACCATCCTCAAGGAGACCGCCATGTCGACGACCGTCGTCCGCGATGACCCGCTGCGCCGCTTCCCCGCGTACGACTTCAGCCGCCCCGCCCAATTGGGGCGAGAGCACCGGCGTCGGCTCGAGGCGGCCTTCGAGGCGTTCGCGCGGCAGTGGGCGTCGCAGCTGACCGGCAAGGTGCGCCTGCGCACCCACCTCACGCTCGAGGGCGTGGAGGCGATGTCGTACCAGGAGTACGCCGACACCCTTCCGACGACGACCGCGATGGTGACCGGGGCGACCGCGGGCCGCGACGAGCCGGGAGTCGTCCAGTTCGATCTGGGCGTGGCACTGACATGGGTCGTGCAGATGCTCGGCGGCCGGACCCGTGCACCGATCGAACCGCGCACCCTCACCCCCATCGAGGCGGCGTTGATCCGTCAGCTGATGGACCGCACCTTCGAGCTTCTGACGACGAGCCTGGGCACGCTGCTCCCGCACGCGCTCACCTACGCCGGTCTGCACGACAACCCGCAGTACCTGCAGGTCATCTCGCCCGGAGAGGCCGTGATCGTCGCGCGGTTGGCGATGCGCCTGGGCGATTCGCACTCGACGGCAACCGTCATGCTGCCCGCGGCCCTCGTCGTCGACCAGCTCGCCGAGAGCGAGCGCGACGCCGCCTCGGCGCATCGAACGGGCGCGACGGCCGACCAGGTGCTCGGCACCCCGCTCGAGGTGTCGCTGCGCGTCGCACCGCGGGTCATCGCCGCCGGAGAGGTGCTGAACCTCGCCCCGGGTGACCTGTTGCGCTTCTCGCACCCCGAGACCAAGCCCTTCGAACTCGTCGTCGGCGACGTCCCGATCGCGCGCGCCGTCTCCGGTGCCCAGGGATCACGGCTCGCCTGCACGATCACCACCATCCTCGAGGAGACCACCCGATGAGCACCTTCCACGCCGCCGCCATGGCCGCCGCGATCGCGGCGAAGCTCCCCTTCGGCTTCCCCGTGCTGCCCACGCCCTCCACCGACCCGGGGGCGTCGGGGAGCGCGGTCGTCGTCGCCTTCAGCGGTGCCCCGGGCGCGAGCATCGCGATCCAGGTCGCGGACGCCGCGGCCCTCGACGACGGCTCGAGCGACCAGCGGCTCGCCGATCGCCTGCACCCCGCTTTCGAGGCGGCCGTTGCCGTTCTCGGAGCCGGCACCCTCGGCGAGGGGGACGAGGTGGATGCCGCGAGCGTCTTCACCGAGGCCGGATCCCAGGTGTTCGATCTCGTGCGCGAGGACGGCAAGACCGTCGCCCGCGCGGCGATCCGCATCGACGACGCCCGCGTGGCGGCGTCGGCGGGCCCGGTCCGTCTCAGCCGGATCGCCGGGGTCGAGATGGAGCTCGTGGTCGAGATCGGACGTACCCGACTGCCGGTGCGCGACGTGCTGAGCCTCGAGCCGGGTCACGTCGTCGAATTGGACCGCGCCGCGGGTTCCCCCGCCGACATCACCCTCAACGGTCGCCTCATCGGCCACGGCACGGTCGTCGTCGCCGACGGGGATTTCGCGGTCCGCGTCGAGCGCATCATCGACCAGGCCGGGACCGACTGATCGTGGACGAGCTGCTTCTCGCGGCACGCACCGTCGTCTCGCTCGCCGCGGTAGTGGGGCTCCTGCTCTTCCTGGCCAAGCGCGTGCAGAAGGGGCAAGCCGCGGGCGACGGTCCGTTCTCGGCGCTCATCCCGAAGAGATGGGGCCGACTGCGGAACCTCCCGGGTCTGCCTTCCCGCCCCGGAGCGGGGTCACCTGCGCGTCCCCGCGGTGAGAAGATCACGGTCGTCGCCCGTGCCGGTCTGGGCGGCCGCGCACAGCTCGTCGTGGCGGAGTTCGGCGGCATCCGGTACGTGCTGGGCGTGAGCGAGAAGGGCATCGACGTGGTCGACACGCAGGAGGCGCCGATCGCGGACGAGAACGAGAACATCGTGACGCTGACGGATGCCGGCAGCCCCCGCGGCGGCGAGACCACCGGGGTGCACGCGGCCTGAGCGGTTACGGCGCACGGACCCCGTCGCGATAGTCGGGCGCGAGCACGGATCGCTCGACCCCCTGGCTACGGATCGGCCTCGTCACCCACGCACGGAGTGCCGTCTTGCCCGTCCCCTCGCCGCGCACCGCGCCCCGCCCCGCCGGGCGCCGCCGCGGGCGCCGGGGTGCCGGCATCCTGGGTCTGCTCGGTCTTGTCGCCGTGCTCTTCGCCGTCGACGTCCTGTCGCCGGGAGCGGCTCTGGCGGCCACGGGGGACTCGGGCGGCGTCAGCATCAACGGCATCAACGCGACGCCCTCCGACAGCATCACGACGCTGCTGGGCATCACCGTCCTCAGCGTCGCGCCGGCCCTGCTGCTGATGATGACGAGTTTCACGAAGATCTTCGTGGTGCTCGCCCTCACGCGCAACGCGCTCTCGCTCCCCTCGATCCCCCCGAATCAGGTGCTGGCGGGGCTCAGCCTCTTCCTGACGCTGTTCATCATGTGGCCGGTGCTGACCGAGATCAACCAGCTCGCCGTCGCACCGTTCACCGCGGGGCAGATCGACTTCGGGCAGGCTTTCGACGCCGCTCAAGCTCCGCTTCGCACGTGGATGCTGCAATTCACGCGCGAAGAGGACATCGCGCTGATGCACCGCGCCGCGCAGATGGCGAACCCCGACAGTCCCGAGGCGATCCCGCTGTACACGCTCATTCCGGCGTTCATGCTGAGCGAGTTGCGCGCGGCCTTCGTGATCGGGTTCATCGTGTTCATCCCGTTCCTCGTCATCGATCTCGTCGTCTCGAGCGCGCTGATGTCGATGGGCATGATGATGCTGCCCCCGGTCATGATCTCGCTGCCGTTCAAGATCCTGCTGTTCCTGCTCGTCGACGGGTGGGGCCTGGTCATCACCTCGCTGGTGCAGTCCTATCGAGGCGGCACGTGAACCCCGAGGCGGTCGTCGACATCGGTGCGAGCGCCCTGATGCTCGCGGCCAAGCTCAGCGCGCCGCTGCTCATCACCGCCCTCGTGGTCGGCTTCGCCATCTCGCTCCTGCAATCGATCACGCAGGTGCAGGAGATGACGATGTCGTTCGTGCCCAAGCTGCTGGCGGTGGGGATCGCGCTCATGGTCTGCGGCAACTGGATGATCGCCGAGACCGTCACCTTCACCCACGAGCTCTTCGACCGCCTCCCGTCGCTCCTGAACGGCGGCGGATGAACATCCCCGTCGACTTCCGGTGGCTCGAGGCCACGGCCCTGGCGATCGTGCGCATCACGGCGTTCCTCGTCATCGCGCCGCCGTTCAGCCACGGCTCGATCCCCATGCGCGTGCGCGCGATGCTCGGGGTGGGGCTCGGGCTGGCCGTGTCGCCCGTGGTCGTGCCGGGGTATCAGCGCCTGGACGCCGGGGGCTTCCTCCTCGCGTCCGCGGGGCAGGTGCTCATCGGCGCGTTGCTCGGCTTCCTCGTGCTGGTGCTCTTCAGCGCCGTTCAGGGCGCGGGCTTCCTCGTCGACACCTTCGGCGGGTTCCAGCTCGCCCAGGCCTACGACCCGGGGATGAACGTGAACGGCGCGCAGTTCACCCGCCTGTTCCAGATGACGGCGATCCTGCTCCTGTTCGCATCGGACGCGTACCAGCTCGTGCTGGGCGGGTTGTTTCGCTCGTTCGACGCGGTCTCCGTCGCGGGGACCATCGACCTGTCGCGACCCGCCGAGGTGCTGACCTCCGCGGTGGGACAGATGCTGCTCAGCGCGGTGCAGATCGCCGGACCCCTGCTCATCGTGCTGTTCCTCGCCGACGTCGGCCTCGGTCTCGTCTCGCGCGTGGCCCCCGCCCTCAACGCCTTCGCGCTGGGCTTCCCCATCAAAATCGCCCTGACCTTCCTGCTGGTGGGCTTCGTGTTCGCCGCTCTCCCCACGATCGTCTCGGCGATCGCCGACGAGGCCGCCCGGCTCGTGATCGGGGTGACCCGATGAGCGGCGCGGATGCCGGGGAGCGCACCGAGAAAGCGACCCCGGAGCGGCTGAGGAAAGCCATCGCGAAGGGGCGCATCGGTCGCAGCCAGGACTTCACCGCGTGGGTGGGAATCGGTGCGGCCGCCGTCATGATGCCGGCGACCCTGTCGTCGGCCGAGGCGGTGCTGACGGAGCAGACGCTGCGGGTGGGGACGATCGCGAAAGACCCGTCGGCGAGCGCCGCCGTCGAGTCGTTGGCCACCGCGATCGCCTCGATCGGTGAGGTGCTTCTCCCGCTCCTGATCGTCGTGCTTCTGGCCACGACCCTCACGGCCGTCGCCCAGGGCGGCATCCATCTGCGAGGCATCCCCGCGCGCGTGGAGCAGTTCGACGTGGTCGCGGGCCTCCGGCGCACGGTCGGCGTCGCCGCCCTGTGGGAGGGGGTCAAGGCGCTCCTGAAGACCGCGGCGATCGGCGCGGCGCTGTGGAGCGTGGTCGTCGGTCTCGTGCCGATCCTCATGGGCAGCGGGCGCCACCGCATCGCGTGGCTGCTCGAGGTGGCGGGCCAGGCCGTGGCGACGCTCCTGCAGGTGGCGGTGGTCGTGGGCCTGCTGCTGGCGGCGATCGACGTCTTCGTCGTGATCTCGCGCAACCGCAAGCACACGCGCATGACCAAGCAGGAAGCGCGCGACGAGCACAAGAAGACCGAGGGCGACCCGCTCATCCGTTCGCAGCGTCGCGCGCGCCAGCTCGCCGTGAGCCGCAACCGCATGATCGCCGCGGTCGCCGACAGCGACGTGGTGCTGGTGAACCCGACGCACATCGCCGTCGCCCTGCGGTACGAGCCCGGGACCTCGGCTCCCCGGGTCGTGGCCAAGGGCGCCGGCGTCATCGCGCAGAAGATCCGCGAGCGCGCCCAGGAAGCCGGGGTGCCGCTGGTGCGCGACGTCCCGCTCGCGCGGGCTCTGCACGCGGGTGTGGAGATCGGTCGCGAGATCCCGGAGGAGCTGTACACCGCGGTGGCGCAGGTCCTCGCCTTCATCCAGCACCTGAAGAAGAGGGGAGCGCGCACGGGGACGTTCGAGATGCCCCCGGCCGCCCTGACCGGACGCGGCCTCTAGCCGCCCGAGAACCACGAGACGAAGGAATCGCATCGCATGATCGGTCAACTGCTGTCGAAGGGCGCCGTCCCGGTCGGCGTGGTGGGAATCATCCTGCTGCTCATCGTCCCCATCCCGGTGGGGCTGCTCGATCTGCTCATCGTGACCAACATCGCCTTCGCCCTGCTGATCCTGCTGACCGCGATGTTCGTGAAGAAGCCGCTCGATTTCTCGGTCTTCCCCAGCCTGCTGCTGGTCGCGACGCTGTTCCGCCTCGGTCTCAACGTCGCCTCGACGCGTCTGGTCCTGAGCGAGGCGCACGCGGGTCAGGTCATCCAGGCGTTCGGGCAGATCACGATCAGCGGTTCGCTGGTGATCGGCTTCGTCATCTTCCTGATCCTCGCCGTCATCCAGTTCGTCGTCGTCACCAAGGGCGCCGAGCGCGTCGCCGAGGTGGGCGCGCGCTTCACCTTGGATGCCATGCCGGGCAAGCAGATGGCCATCGACGCCGACCTCAACGCCGGGCTCATCACCGACGAACAGGCCCGCGCGCGCCGCGCCGAGGTGGCCGCCGAGGCCGATTTCTACGGGGCCATGGACGGTGCGAGCAAGTTCGTGAAGGGCGACGCCATCGCCGGCATCGTGATCCTCGTCATCAACTTCGTCGGCGGCATCATCATCGGCATGACCATGCACGGCATGGCCATCGACGAGGCCCTCGAGACCTACAGCCTGCTCACCATCGGCGACGGCTTGGTCACGCAGATCCCCGCCCTGCTCATGGCGGTGTCCACGGGCATGATCGTCACGCGCGAGAACGCCGAGGCCGAGCTCGGCCGCGCGGCCGGCCGTCAGCTCCTGCAGTCGCGCACCGCCCTGCTGATCACGGCGATGGGGGCCATCGGCATGGGGCTGATCCCGGGCATGCCCTTCCTCGCGTTCCTGGCCATCGGCGCGGCCCTGCTGTTCGCCGCCTCGAGGGTCAAGGCGAATACCGAGCGCGCGGCCGCCGATGTCGCCGAGGCCGAGGCGCGCGAGCGTGCCGAGGCCGCCTCGGCCGAGGGCCCCGACGACCTCATGGACACCATGCGCGTGCACGCTCTCGAGATCTCCCTCGCCCCCGACATCGTCGACCTCGCGGCCGGCGGCGCGGGAGACCTGCTGTCGCGGGTGAAGTCCCTGCGGCGGAAAGTCGCCCTCGAACTCGGCACCCTCATGCCGCCCGTGCGTACGCGCGACAACGTGGGGCTACCCGCCGAGACCTACGCGATCCTCGTGGCCGGCATCGAGGTGGGGCGCGGCGTCGTTCCGCGCGGGCACGTGCTCGCCATCGGCGCGGGACTCGAGCACCTGCCGGGCACCGCCGTGGTCGACCCGGTGTTCGGTCTCGAGGGCAAGTGGGTGCCGACCGAGATGTCGCACGCCGCCGACATGGCGGGGGCCACCGTCATCGACCGGGCGAGCGTCATCATCACGCACCTGTCCGACATCGTCCACGCCCAGGCGCACCGCCTGCTCTCGCTCGAGGACGTCCGTCAGCTCACCGACCACCTGAAGCAGACGCAGCCGAGCGTCGTGGAGGAGCTGACCCCCGCGCTGCTCCCGCTCGCCCTGCTCCAGCGCGTTCTCGCGAGCCTCCTCGCCGAGCGCGTCTCGATCAACGACCTCGGCCGTATCTATGAGTCCCTCGCCTTGCGCGCGAAGTCGACGACGGAGGTACCCGCGCTCGTCGAGGCCGCGCGTTCGGCTCTCGGCCCCGCCATCGCTGCGAGGTTCGCCCAAGACGGGCGTCTGCGTGTCGTGATGTTCGACACCCTCCTCGAGCAGCAGATGCTCGAGGGGCTTCGGCACGTGGAGGGTCGCGCGCAGATCGTCCTGAACGCCGATCAGACGATGCAGCTGATGGAGGGAGTGCGCCGTGCGGTTGCTGACGTCGAACCCCTCGGCGGCGAACCGGTGCTCGTGTGCGCCCCGTCCCTGCGTCAGGGCGTGCGGGCGCTATTGGCCGGACAGGTGGCCGGCATGCCGATCCTGTCGTACGACGAAGCGGCCGCGGGCGGCTTCGCGACCGACGTCGTCGGCATCGTGCGTGCCGAGCAGATCGCCCTGCCCTCGTCATAGGTGAGCGAAGAACGCTCGTAAGCGAGGAGAAAAGGTAGTCTGGCGGGGGACGGCGCCGCGGGCGCATCAGCCACGGAAGGCGGCCACACGCACATGCTCGTACTCACTCGACGCCCCGGTGAAAGCATCATGATCGGCGACGACGTGACGGTGACGGTCCTGGGGGTCACGGCCACCGGTGTGCGCATCGGCATCGACGCCCCCCGCGACACCCGCATCCATCGCAGCGAGATCGTCGTGGCCGTGTCGAACGAGAATCAGGATGCCATCACGGCCTCGCGATCCGCGGATGCCGAGGCCGCCCTGCTCGATGCGCTGCGCGGGGGAGCGCGCGTGGAGGCGTCGGACTGAGGGGTTACTCGCGCGTCGCGACGTCGCGATAGTCGGTCCCGTGGTGGGCGCACCCGCCCCACGACTCGACCCGAACGAGGTGACTCACGTGTCCGCTACCGACCTGAGCATGCATCTGCTGCGTCAGCGCGAGGTGCTCGAGCTCATGCTGTTCAAGCTCGAAGAACTCGAGCTGCTGCTGTCGACGGGCAGGACGCGCTGGATCCAGCGCGCCACCGTCGAGGTCGAGCGCGTCGCCCAGGCCCTCACCGCGGGAACCATCGAGCGGGACACGCTCTTCGTCGACGTCGCCGCCGAGTGGGGCGTCCCCGAGGCGACCTCGCTGCGCGAGCTCATCGACGTCGCCCCCACGGACGCCTGGCGCGAGGTCCTGGGATCGCACCACGAAGCACTGTCGGACCTCGCCGCCGAGATCGCCGAGAAGAAGGGCTCGGTCGACCAGCACCTGCGCTCGGCCCTGCGGGTCACACAAGAGACCATCGCCGGCCTCGGCGAACCCACGGGCGAGTACGCGGCGAGCGGCTCCCGCGTCGCGGGCGCCGGCTCCCGACTGCTCGACGTGCAGGTGTAGACGGTGTCGACGTTCGCAGGACTCCAGGTGGCCGCCTCCGGTCTCGCCGCCGCGCGGGCCGGAATGACCGTAACCGGTCAGAACATCGCCAACGAGACCACCCCCGGCTACACCCGTCAGCGCCTCGAGCAGTTCTCCGTGAGCGCGTCCGGCACGGCGGGGCTCTGGGCGACGGGGTTCTCCGTCGGGGGCGGAGTCTCGGTGCAGGGCATCGCCCGCCTCGGCGACGAGGTTCTCGACGCCCGCGTCCGCGATGCCCTCTCGGCATCCGGATTCTGGTCGGCCCGGTCGTCCGCAGCGCAGAAGGCGGAAGCCCTGATGGCGGAGCCGACCAAGGACGGGCTGGCCGCCAGCCTGAACCGCTTCTGGTCGGGGTGGTCCGACCTCGCCAACACCCCCGAGCCGGCGGCCGCGCAGGTCGTCCTCACCAACGCCCGTGTGCTCGTGGGGCAGATCGCCGCGGGCTACGACGCCGCGGTCGGGCAATGGTCCGATCTGCGCGCGCAGATGGATCGCGACGTCGCGGTCGTGAACGTCACCGCGAGCCAGGTCGCCACGCTGAACGGGCAGATCCGTTCGGCCCTGCAGTCCGGACGCACCGCGAACGAACTCATCGATCAACGCAACGTCCTCGCCCAGCAGTTGTCCACGGCCATCGGAGCGACGGGTCGTGTCGAGGACGACGGCACGCTCACCCTCCGAGTCGACGGGAACGCCCTGGTGAGCGGCGACTCGAGCCGCGAGCTGTCGATCACGGGACCGCGTGCTCTCGCGGACGGCGGAAGGGTCTCGATCACGTGGTCGGATCGACCGGACGCGCCCGTCGCGGTCACGGGCGGGTCCCTGGGAGGGGCCATCGGCGTGCTCGCGCCCGCATCCGACGGGGGGACCCTCGCGCGCGTGGCCGACGCCTACAACGCCGCGGCCACCTCGCTCGCGCAGACGGTCAACGACGTGCACCGGTCGGGGCAGACGTCGGCGGGCGCCGCGGGGGGAGACTTCTTCGCGCTCGCGGCGACCGGCCCCGCCGCCCTCGGGCTGTCCGTGGTCCCCACCTCTCTCGACGAGCTGGCACTGGCCGCACCCGGCGCGGGAGCCCTCGACACCTCGGTGGCCGATCGCATCTCGACTCTCGCCACCGCGGAGGCAGGCCCCAGTACGAGGTGGGCGGGTTTCGTGACCGGTTTCGCCGTGGCCGTCGCCGGCGATGTGCAGCGCGCGGACACGGCGGACCGCAGTGCGATCGCCGCGATCTCGGGCCAACAGTCCCACGCGTCGGTCGACGGCGACGAAGAGACCATCAGCCTCCTCACCTATCAGACGGCCTATCAGGCGGCGGCGCGCGTGCTCACCGCCGTCGACGAGGCCCTCGACACCCTCATCAACCGCGTCGGCCTGGTCGGCCGCTGATCCGGGAGCCATCGTGATCGGACGAATCACCAGCAGCACCGTCAACCAACAGGCGCTGCGCACGCTGCAGGCGGGCCTGGCCGACCGCGCGCGACTGCAGGACCAGGCCACCTCTCAACTCGCGATCCGCACCCCCAGCGAGGACCCGACGCTCGCCGCCGCCATCCTCGGCGTGCACGGGGAGCAGGCGCGTGCGTCGCAGTACGCCCGCAACATCAGCGACGCGCTGACGTGGGTCACCACGGCCGACACCGCCCTGGGCGCCAGCATCGACCTGCTCAACAGAGCGCGCGATCTCACCGCGCAGGGGGCGAACTCTGGGGCCCTCAGCCCCGCCGCGCGCGAGTCGATCGCCGCGGAGCTCGACAGCGTGAGCCGCGAGCTCCTCTCGCACGCCAACACCACGGTTCTCGGTCGCACCGTGTTCGCCGGCACCGACGACAGCGGCCGGGCCTTCGATCCCGTGACCTTCGCGTTCAGCGGGACACCGGGATCGACCGTCGAGCGTCGGATCTCCGAGAACGAGAAGGTGCGGGTCGACGTGGACGGCGCGGGCGCTTTCGGGACGGGCGGAGCCAGCGTCTTCGCCACCCTGCAGGGCGTGGCCGCGGATCTGCGGGCGGGAACGGATGTGAGCGCACGGCTCACCGAGGTGGACGCTCAGCTGAAGCAACTGGTGGCGGCCCGGGGAGTCACGGGCGCGCGCCAGGCGCAGATCGAACGCGCTCAGGCGGCGAATGTCAGCGCCGGTGTCGATATCGAGGCACGGCGGGCCGGGGTCGAGAACGTGGACACTTTGGAGGTCTACATCGCGCTTCAGTCTGCGGAGCTCGTCTACCAGTCGGCCCTCCAGGTCACCGCCAAGACCCTGCAGACCACTCTCTTGGAGTTCGTGAGATGACGACACCCTTTCCCCTGGCCAACCTCGACGTCGACTTCGCGACATCGCTCCCGGGCCTCGCCCCGCGAACGTCCTTCCGCCTGGAGCGGATCGAGGGAGCCGAGGGTCTGTTCGCTCTGCGCTCCACGAGCGACGACCTGCGCCTCTTCCTGCTCGACCCCGCCGGCGGCGGTCTGGTCTACGACCCGCCTCTTACCGCGGCGGCACTCGGCGAGATCGGAGCATCCGCCGGCGAGGTGGGGGTGTTCGTCGTCGCGAACCCGGGGGAGGACGGCGTCAGCGTCAACCTGCGGGCGCCGATCCTCGTGAACGTCCGCACCGGGGCGGCGGCCCAGGTCATCTTCGACGACCCGGCGTATCCGATCCGTGCTCGTCTGAGCGAGCGCCCCGTCGAAGCGGGCGGCGCTGCGTAACACGACGCCCGCACGGGGGTGGGACCAGTAGGATCGACGCGAATACGAGCAGAATCGACGTTCGTCCCCGCGACCCGAAACGCGGTGACGTCCGCCCGTCGGACGGCTGGGGCATGACCCCACCCGTCTGTCCAACCGGTGTCGTCTCCCCGAACGACGATGCCGACGACGTGCGCGTTGCGAGTGGCGAGGCAACCCCTCTGCCTTTCGCGACGACGACGCCTACGTTCGTAACCGAGCACAAGAGCAGGGGAGGGCGAGCAATGCCCGTCACGAGAACCGATGAGCCCAAGGTGAGCAAGAGGGAGTTCATCCAGCGCGTATCCCAGCGCGCCGGATTGTCTCCGAAGGTCACGCAGATGGCGTACGAAGCGATCTTCGGCGAGATCCTCGATCTGGTGAATGCGGGCAACCGCGTCACGTTGACGGGTTTCGGGAAGTTCTACGCCCAATCGCACAAGGGGCACAACGTCGTGCTGAACATCCGCGACAATCCCGAGAGCCGGGGTCGTGTCGAGGATTACAGCGTGTTGAAGTTCTCGGCGACCCGAGAGGTCAATAAGAGAGTCACGCAGCCTCGCGACCTCGGCGACTGACGGCGTCAGCGGTCGAAGGAATAGCTCGCCTGCCCGACGAGGGTGAGGCTGATGCGGATCGGCAGCTCGTCCGGGATCTCGTCATCTTCGTCCGACGCGTCGATCTTCTGGACGGGGACCGAGATGTTGCCGTCGTCTTCGAAGATCACATCTCGGGGCGCGAACGAGAAGAAGAGCGCGCGCTGGGTGCTCCGCAGCTCGACGGTGCGGCTCACGTCGCTGCGCTCGTGGAGGTTCAGGACCGCTTCGTCTGCGACGACGGAACCGTCGAGGTACGTCGCTTCGACCCGGTAGGTGCACGGCTCGATCGCCTTGATGTT
The DNA here is from genome assembly GCF_031455375.1 of Microbacterium sp. 1154. NCBI lineage: Bacteria > Bacillati > Actinomycetota > Actinomycetes > Micrococcales > Microbacteriaceae > Microbacterium > Microbacterium sp. 1154. The sequence goes on from NZ_JAVDSN010000001.1 coordinate 1,563,404, forward strand.
CAGGTCCTCGACGATGTCGGCGAAGGTCGCCTCGGGGTGGTTCATCTCGAACGCGATCGCCCGCAGGTGGTCATAGGTGAGGTTGACGCGGCGCGAGAAGAGCGCCGCGTTCTCGATCTCGGACGGGGCCGCGTGCGGCGCCTGGTCGACGAGGTACTCCCGTACGTCGTCGGGGCTCGGGTAGTCGAACCGCATGTGGTAGTGGAACCGACCCGGTCGATTGACGATGTAGTGACTGACGTCCTGCACGTCGTTCACGGTGAGGCAGTAGATGCGCTTGATCGAGGACGTCCCGTCGAACAGCGTGAGGAACTGGTTCTGACGGTTGGGGCCGTCGAGCGGGCCGCGGCCCGATGAGAAGGTCTTCTCGAACTCGTCGAAGATGACGAGGCACTCGTCGAGCGTGTCGAGGAAGTCCACGATGCCGTCGGCGTCCTCGCTGACGAGGACGACGGGGATCGCATTCTCTATCGCGCGGGCGGCCAGCATGCGCAGGAACATCGATTTGCCCTGGCCCTTGTTGCCCGAGAGCATCACGCCGAGGTTGCGCTCGAAACGCGCGTAGGTGCGGAAGATCTTGTCGACCTTGGCCTCGCGGCGGCCGTACACCTTCTCGGATCCCACGCCGAGGTCTTCGGTGCGCAGGAGGCTGAAGCCCTCTTTCACGCTGTAGCGCACGCGGTAGGTGCCGAGGGGGAGCGAATCGTGAGCTTGGACGGCCGAGTCGTAGACCCGCACCTGTCCGCCGGTTTCGATGTACGTGCTGCTCACTGCGTCGGGCTCCTGAGGGGAAGAAGGCGTGCCGGTGGGCGGATCCTTGTCTGAGATTTACATTAGCGTCTTCTCATCTTTGTGTGAGGATTGCCCGAATTTTGGCGCAAGAACGTAACACAGGCCCGTATTTCCGGGCTTTCTCGCCGCGGCCTACCGCATACCACGCCGCATTCCTAGCGCGAAAGATGAGAACTGCCCGACGGCATTTCGCTATGGTCAGGAAAAAGCCGAGTGCCTCCCGACACTCCGACAGGCCGTGGGGGCCACATGGCAGAACAGTCCGACCCGGATGCGACCGCGTTCCAGCTCACGCTTCGCACCACCGACAACGGCGTCGACCCCGAGATCTGGCGGGCGACGATCCGTACCGGCAGTGCGCCCGGCGTGGCCGAGGCGACGGTCTATCGCGTCCATTACGCGAACCCGCGTTGGGTCGAACAGCTCCAGGATGCCAAGGTCGACCTGACATCGATCAGCTCCGCATTCGTGGACCGAGAACTCATCTCTTTGCTCGACGAGTCGTCATTGTTCACAGACAATCTCTGCGTCATCTCGTCGGTCCACGTCGAGGATTTCCGTGACGGGCCGTCGCTGAGTCACGAGCTCGTTCGCCGCATCGCGCGGGTCTTCGACGGCGACACGATCACGCTGCTGACCGCGCGCCGCACGGGCGACGACGGGGCGACCGGGTTCTGGGCCGATCGTGCGCACTGGGCGGCGATCGGGTTCGTCGACATCCCGGGGACGATGTCGATGATCCTTCCGGTGGGCTCGCGCCCCTAGGACGGCCGCCCTCGCTGTGCCCCTAGGGTGAAAGCAATCGAGGAGAGGAATCCGCCGTGACGGACGAACGCGAACGCCTGAGCTGGGACGACTTCGGAGTCGCGACACGCGACATCTCACGGGCGATCGTGGCCGACGGTTTCCAGCCCGAGGTGGTCGTGGCGATCGCCCGCGGAGGGCTGCTCCCGGGTGGGGCCATCGCCTACGGACTCGGTGCGAAGAACTGCGGAGCCCTGAATGTCGAGTTCTACACCGGCGTCGGCACCGTGCTCGACGCCCCCGAGGTGCTGCCCCCGGCTCTCGATCTCTCGTACCTCACCGGACGACGGGTGCTCCTCGTCGACGATGTCGCCGACAGCGGCCGCACGCTGGATCTCGCCGTGAAGCTCCTGAACCGGCAGGGTGCCGACGTGCGCTCCGCGGTCATCTACACCAAGCCCACGACGATCATCGCGCCCGATTACTCGTGGCGTGATACGTCGCTGTGGATCGAGTTCCCCTGGTCGCACCGGGGTTCCGTGCAGGAGGAAGACGCCGCGTGAGCGCGATGACGCTTCCCGAGCTGGCGGACGCGGGTCTCATCGATCGCTCATGGGTCGAGGACCTCGCGCCGGTGGCCGCCGACATCGCGGCCGTGGGGGAGCGTCTGCGAGCCGAGGGTGCTCCGTACTTTCCCGCCGGCGACCTCGTGCTCCGCGCCTTCCGCACCCCTCTCGACGCGGTGCGCGTGCTCATCGTCGGACAGGACCCGTACCCGACCCCGGGTCACCCGATCGGCCTCTCGTTCGCCGTCGACCCCCATGTGCGTCCGCTGCCCCGGAGCCTGTCGAACATCTACCGGGAACTCTCCGACGACCTGGGCATCGCCCCCGCGCCGCACGGCGACCTCTCGGCGTGGGCCGCTCAGGGCGTCATGCTGCTGAACAGGGTGCTGACCGTGGCGCCGGGGGCACCGGCATCCCACCGCGGATGGGGATGGGAACGGGTGACAGAGCACGCGATCCGCTGCCTCGTCGCCCGCGAGGCCCCGCTGGTGGCCGTGTTGTGGGGCAAGGACGCCCAGGGTCTCGCGCCCCTGCTCGGCGACACCCCGATCGTGGCCTCGCCGCACCCCTCGCCCCTGTCGGCGAGCCGTGGTTTCTTCGGGTCCCGCCCGTTCTCGCGCGTGAACGTCCTGCTCGAGGAACAGGGCGCCCTGCCCGTGGACTGGCGCATTCCCGCCTGAGACCCCGTCGGCACCGTACCCGTCACACGCGCGAAACCGCGACGCCCGTAGAGTGGCGGGGTGCTGGAAGAGGAGTACGAGAAGAGCCGGCGGCGGTTGCCCGCCCACCTGCGTCCGACGCCGAAGCCGGAGCAGCCCTTCTCCTTCGAGATCCGGCCCGCGACCGAGGCCGACATCCCCGACATCCGCGAGATCTACAACTACTACGTCCGCAACTCGGTGGTGACGTTCGACGAGAAGGCCTGGTCGCTCGCCAAGTGGCGCGACAAGTTCGCGACCCTCCACAAGCTCGGCCTGCCGTTCCTCGTCGCCCAGTCGCCCAGCGGACAGATCCTGGGCTACGCGCTCGTCCAGCCCTGGCAGTCGAAGTCCGCGTACCGGTACACCGTCGAGAACTCGATCTACCTCGGCCAGGCGGCCGCGGGCAAGGGCCTCGGTCGCGCGCTGCTCGAAGCCCTGATCGCGGCGTGCCAGGAGCTCGGCATCCGCGAGATGGTCGCCGCCATCAGCGACAAGGGCGCCGACGCCTCGATCGCCCTGCACGAGAAGCTCGGCTTCACCGAGGTGGGCCGGATGGGCCGTGTCGGGTTCAAGTTCGGGCGGTGGCTCGGGGTCGTGTACCTGCAGAAGAGCATCCCGTCGAAGAAGAAGCGGCGGAAGCTGTTCGGCTGAGCCGGCTCGAACGGGCGTGCCGAACTCCGGAGATTTCGCATCAGGATGCCGTTCGCCGCGCTCGCGACGGGCGCCGCGCTGCATTTCTCCGGAGTTCGGCCCGCCCGGCCGGCTCAGTCCTGGCGGGCGGCGGCGAGGATGACCTCGGCGAGATCGCGCGGACGTGACCACATGGGTCAGTGGCCGGTCGGCAGGTCGATGCTCTCGACGCGCGTCAACATCGCCACCTCGGCGAACATCGGGTGGCCCGCGTGCGCGAGCTCGAAGACCTGCGCGCGGGGAAGGGAGCAGCACACGAGGGTGGTCGGCACGTCGTGCGACTGTCCCGCTGCGTTCGACGCGGCCTCAGCGCCCGCGCGGCGGCGATGGAGCGGCCTGCCGCACCTCGTCGACCAGCGTGCGCCACGGCCCCTCGAGCTGCCCGTCGCCCAGCCGCGCCTGGTGGACGGCGGTGTCGCCCCGGTGCACCTCGATGCGCCACTGGTAGCGGTCGGCGCCGGGGGAGCCGGGGGAAGGGGCGTCCCAGGGGCAGCTCTCGACGAGCTGCCGCCACCGGGGGAGCCGGTCGCGATCGGGCTCGGCCCGCCACTGCTTCGAAAGCCCCGCGATCCCTCCCGAGCGCACGACGAGGACGCTCCAGCGCTCTTCGTCGTCAGGCTCGGGCATCCTCCTCGACGCCGACCCCGGCCCATGCGGCACGGACGGCGGCGACCTCCTCCGACTCCTCACCGTACTCGCTGGCCGCGGCGCGGAGGGTCGCGGTGGCGAAGGCCGAGAAGTCGGCCGTCGTCGACAGGGTGCCCGCGGTGATCGTGCGGTACCAGATGAGGCCCGCGCGCTCCCAGGCGAAGCCGCCGAGCGCCGTCGCCACCAGATAGAACGCGCGGTTCGGGATGCCGGAGTTGATGTGCACGCCGCCGTTGTCGTCGTCGGTCTCGACGTAGTCGCGCATGTGCCCGGGCTGGGGGTCCTTGCCGAGGACGTCGTCGTCGTAGGCCGTGCCCGGCGCCTTCATCGAGCGCAGCGCGTCTCCTTGCACGTCGTCGGCGAAGATGCCCGCGCCGATGAGCCACGATGCTTCGTCGGCGCTCTGGCCGAGGTGGTGCTGCTCGGCGAGAGCCCCGAAGACATCGGACAACGACTCGTTGAGGGCCCCGGACTGGCCCTGGTACTCGAGGCCCCCGGCGGCTTCGGTCACCCCGTGCCCTAGCTCGTGCGCGATGACGCTCAACGAGCGGGTGAAGCCGACGAACACGTCGCCGTCGCCGTCACCGAACACCATGCGCTCACCGTTCCAGAAGGCGTTGTCGTAGTCGTCGCCGTAGTGGACGGTGGCCAGCAGCGACCCGCCCGCCCCGTCGATACCGTCGCGCGCGAAGGCGTCCCAGAAGAAGTCGTACGTCTCGCCCAACCCGTCGTACGCCTCGTCGACGGCGGCGTCGCCGCTCGGCTCGTCGTCTTCGCTGCGGACGCGTCGGCCCGGCAGGTTCTCGGTGTTCGCCGCATCCGAGATGATGCGATCGGGCGCGGGTCCCGTCTCGGCGACGAGGGTGTCGCCGTCGATCGACAGCCGCAATCTGGTGCGCGTGGGGCGCGGCGGGCGAGGCGCGGCGAGGGTCTTGCGCGCGGCGGCGGCGGCGCGGGCGAGGCGCGGGTCGTCGGTGGAGGCGAGTCGGTCGAGGAGGAACGGGGGAACGATGCCGGGGGTCATGCGCCGAGGCTAGCGCCGACCCCCGACATCGCGGCAGCTCTTGTCCGACGGGGTCGCGGGGTGCTCGGGGCGCCGGGGGCCGGCATCCGTCCCGAGAACAGCGACGCCACGAGAACGCCGTCGTGACGACGCGCCTCAGGCGGGAAGAGTCGGAATGGATGCCAACAGCTGCCGCGTGTACGCCGCTTGCGGTTGCAGCAGCACCTTCTCGGTGGGCCCCTGTTCGACGACCCGACCGTCCTTCATCACGACGACCTGGTCGCAGACGTTCTGCACCACGCCGATGTCGTGCGAGACGAGCACGAGGGTGAGGTCTTGCTCGACGCGCAGGCGCGCGAGGAGGCGCAGGATCTGCGCGCGCACGGTGACATCGAGTGCCGAGAGCGGCTCGTCGCCGACGAGGATGCGGGGGCGGTGGACGATCGCGCGCGCCAGGGCGATCCGCTGGCGCTGGCCGCCCGAGAACTCGTGCGGGAACCGCGTGGCCATGTCGGCGTCGAGACCGACCTGTTCGAGCACGTCGCGCACGCGCGCGCGGCGGTCCCCCTCGATGCCGAGCGCCCACAGCGGTTCGCCCACGATGCGTTCGACGTTCATCCGCGGGTCGAGCGAGGCGTACGGGTCTTGGAAGACGATGCCGGTCGCCCGGCGCAGCCAGTGCAGCGACCGCGCCGAACCACGCGCGTCGACGGGGCGTCCGACGACCTCGATCGTCCCCGCGCTCGGTACGTCGAGGCCCAGCAGCAGGCGCACGAGGGTGGACTTGCCCGACCCCGATTCGCCGATGATGCCGACCGCGCTCCCCGCGAGCACCGAGAGGTCGACGTCGGCGAGCCCCACGGTCTGCTCGGCGCGGCCCACGCCCCGCGTCCGCGGCGTCGGGTAGGTGCGCGAGAGACCCCGCGCGCGCAGGAGCGTCTCGGTCACGGGGTCTCCTCGGTCTCGTCTCGGACGACCCCGCGAGGGGGGAGCTCGGGATGCCACAGCGTCGCCGTCGCATCCCGCAGCAGCGCCTGCGTGACGACAGACGTCGGCGCCCGCAGCAGGTCGGTGACCGCGCCCTCTTCGACCACCCGGCCGTGCTCGAGCACGACGGCGTGGGTGGCGACCTGCGCGAGCACCGCGAGATCGTGCGTGATGAAGACGAGCGACATGCCGGCATCCTGCACGAGAGAGCGCAGAAGCGACAGGACGCCCGCCTGGATCGTGACGTCGAGGGCGGTGGTCGGTTCGTCGGCGATCAGCAGGCGCGGGCGGCACGCCAGGGCCATGGCGATGGCGACGCGCTGGCGCTGGCCGCCGGAGAGCTGGTGCGGGTAGCGCGAGACGATGCGCTCGGGGTCGGGGAGCGCGACGCGCTCGGCCTCGGCCACGGCGCGGCGTAGCGCTTCGCGGCGCGAGACGCCCTCGTGGATGCGCACCGACTCGCCGATCTGCCGACCCACCGTGCGCACGGGGTTGAGGGCCGTCCGCGGCTCCTGGAAGACCATGCCGATGTCGTCGCCGCGCAGGCGCGCGAGCTCGCGATCGGGGAGCCCGAGGATCTCCCGGCCGTTCCAGAGGATGCTTCCCGAGGCCCGCGCCCCGTCGGGGAGGAGCCCCAGCACCGCCATGGCGGTCAGCGACTTGCCCGAACCCGATTCGCCGATGAGACCCACGCGGGCGCCCTCGGGCACCGAGAACGAGACGTCGTCGACGACGGCGCGCTCGCCGATCTCGATCCGCAGGTTCTTCACGACCAGGCTCACGCGACCACCCCCGGCACGTGCGTGCGCGCTGCGGGGGCGCGCTCGCCGAGGGTGGGGTCGGCCGCCTCGCGAAGCGCGTCGCCCAGCAGGTTCAACCCCAGCACCGTCAGCGTGATCGCCAGGCCCGGCCACACCACCGTGAGCGGATGCACGGCGATGTACGCCTGCAGGTCGCTCAGCAGAACACCCCACGAGGGCTGGGTCACGGGAGCGCCGAAGCCCAGGTACGACAGCCCCGCCTCGGCGAGCACGGCCACGGCCATGCCCCACGACAGCTGCACGATGAACACCGGCGCGACGTTGGGGAGCAGGTGCCGGGTGAGGTTCTGTCCGGTCGACAGGCCGCTCGCCCGCCCCGCGAGCACGAAGTCGCTGTGCAGCACGCGCCGCAGCTCCGGTCGCGTCACGCGCGCGATGTTCACACCGAACCCGATTCCCACCGACCAGATCACCACCGCGAGGGAGCCGCCCCACACGGCCGAGATCATCATGGCGATGATGAGGACCGGGAACGCGATGAGGATGTCCACGAGGACGGCGACGCTCTCGCGGATCCAGCGCGCGGTGAGCGAACCGAGGGCGGCGAGGACGATGCCGAGTACCGAGGCCACCGCTCCCGCGCCGACGGCGACGACGACGGTGGTTCGCGCTCCGGCCATGAGCAGGCTCGCGATGTCACGGCCGCTGTTGTCGGTGCCGAGCACGTGCGGCCACGAGGGGTCGCTCCAGCGCGCGCGAGCGTCGACCGCGGCCGGGTCGAAGGGGGTCCAGAAGACAGAGACGACGGCCGTGACGACGACGAGGGCGACGATCAGGATGCCGAATCGCCCGGTGCCGAGACTCCAGAGGCGCCGAAGGGTGGTCACGAGGCCTCCCTCTGGCGGGGGTCGATGACCCGGTGGGCGAGGTCGACCACGAAGCCGACGAGCAGCACGAAGCCGGTCAGGGCGAGCAGTTCGCCCTGCACCTTCGGCAGGTCGCGTGCGGCGACGTCGGTGACGAGCATGCGGCCGACCCCGGGGAGGGTGAACAGCTGCTCGATGACGACGGCGCCCACGATGATGCCGGCGATCTGCACGCCGAGCACCGTGATGACCGAGAGGCCGACGTTGGGCAGGCCGTGGCTCAGCAGGGCGCGCGTGCGCGTGAGCCCCTTCGCCGCGGCCGTGCGCACGTAGTCCTGGCCGAGTGCCTGCAGGGTCGCGCTCCGGACGAAGCGCAACAGCATCGCCCCCTCGACCACCCCGATGGTGAGGGCGGGGAGCACGAGGGCGCGGAGCGCGGCCGCGGGGTCGTTCCACCCCGCGCGGGGGAAGCCCTGGGGCGGAAGCCACCCCAGCCACACCGCGAACACGACGACGAGCATCATGCCCGCCCACACCACCGGGACGGCGGCGAGGGCCTGCGCGGCGACGCTCAGCGCCGTGCCGGCCGCCCGCCTGCGACCGAGAGCCGAGAGGACGCCGAACGGGATGCCGACGATCAGGGCCACCGTGAACGACATCGCCGCGAGCGGGACCGTGACGCGGGCCTTGTCCGCCAGCTCCGAGACCACTGACGAGCCGGTGATGAGCGAGGTGCCCAAATCTCCGCGCACGAGCCCGGCGATCCAGTCGAGGTACTGCGTTGCGAGCGGGGCGTCCAGGCCCAGGCTCGTTCGCAGGGCGTCGACCTGCTCGGGCGTCGCCTCGGTTCCGGCGATCAACTGCGCGACGTCGCCGGGGAGCACCCGGAGCGAGACGAAAATCAGCACGCTGGCCACGGCCAGGCCCAGCACCAGCAGGCCCAGCCGTGTCAGCGTGTAACGGATCACTCCGCCGCGACCGTCACGCCCGCCAGCGGCAGGCGCACGTTGAGGGAGTTCTTCGGGAAGTTCGACACGTTCGTGCCGACCGCGGTGAGGGGTGTCGACAGGAACAACCAGTCGGCGGCATCCTCGTCGCTCACGATGCGGGCGGCTTCGGCGAGCAGGTCGGAGGACTGCTGCTGGTCGGTGGTGGCGAGCGACTGGGCGTACAGCCCCTGCACCTCGGCGTTGTCGTAGCCGAAGTAGTACGAGGGGTTCGCCCAGTTGCCGAAGTCGCGGGCCTCGACGTGGCGCACGAAGCTCAGGTCGTAATCGTGGTTCGTGTACACGTCCTGCAGCCACGCGGTGAAGTCCACCGAGTTGACCTTGAGGGTCACGCCCACGTCGGCGAACGACGAGACCAGGAACGTCGGGATCGTCGTCGGGTAGACGTTGGGGATGGTCAGCGTCAGGCTCAGGTTCTCGGCCCCGGCCTGGGCGAGCAGCTCGCGCGCGCGGTCGGGGTTGTACGAGATGCTGCCCGACAGGTCTTCGTAGCCCGGGTCGAGGGGGGCGATGGGACCGTAGAGCTCGTCGCCCGAGCCGAGCGTCTCGATGAGGGCCTTGTGGTCGATCGCGAGGCGCAGCGCCTCGCGCACGCGCTGGTCGTTCAGCGGGGCGCGCTGGTTGTTGAAGGCCAGCGTGCCCTTGTCGGTGGTCAGGCCCGACTCGATGGTGAAGTTGTTCGTGCCCTCGATCTGGCCGCGCAGCTCGGGGTCGATCTCGAGGGCCACGTCGACGTCGCCGGCGACGGCGGCGTTGGTCGCCGCGCTCTGGTCGGGGATGTAGTCGAGCACGACCTCGGCGACGCCGGCCTTGTCGCCCCAATACCCGTCGTAGCGCGAGAGGGTCAGGCTCTGCCCGGCGTTGCGGCTCTCGACGCGGAAGGGGCCGGTGCCGTTCGCGGCGGTCTGGAAGTTGGTCGTGTCGCCGCTCTTGAAGATGAGGCCGGCGCGGCCGGTCATCGCGAAGAGGAAGTCGATGTTGGGCTTGGCGAGCGTCACGACCACCGTGGAGGCGTCGGGGGACGCGATCGAGGCCACGTTCGCCAGGTCGGAGCTGTTCTGGATGGTGGGGTCGTCCTTGGCCGTCTGCAGCGAGGTGATGACGTCGTCGGCCGTGAGCGCGCTGCCGTCGTGGAAGGTCACACCCTGACGGAGGGTGAAGGTGTAGGTGAGTCCATCGGGAGACACCGTCCACGCCGTGGCGAGTGCCGGGGCGATCGCGTTGGAGTCGTCGCCGTTGCGGGTGACAAGGCCCTGGTAGACGTTGTCGATCAGGGCTTGCTCGAGCGAGGCGCCGCTGGTGCGGCGGATGTCGAGGTTCGACGGCTCGAGCGACAGACGCACCGTGAGGGTGGCGTTCGGGTCGGCCTCTCCGGTGGGGTTCGGCGTCGTGTTCGAGCCGGTGCACGAGGTGAGCAGGAGCGCTCCGATCAGGAGCATGCTCGTGGCGAGAGCGGTGCGGCGCAGCATTGCGGGGTGTGTCCTTTCGCAGGCCGAGGCATCAGGGTGCTGTGGATGCCGAGCAGGGGTGGGAACAGCCTACTTTCACCCGTCTCCCCTCGACGCGCTCTGTGACGGCGCGCGACGCACGATGACGCGACGCCGGGGCCGGATCAGGGAGAGGGGACGAGCGATCGGATCACACGCGCCAGGCCCCGGGGGTCCTCCTCCTGCGCATTGTGCCCGGTCGCCAGGACGTGGACGTCGACCCCGGGCACGTGCTGCGCGAGCTCCTCGGCATCCCTCTGAGTGACGAATCCGCGCTCGCCGCGCACGAGGGCGACGGGTGCCGTGACCTCGGCGAGGTCGTCCCAGCCGGTCGCCGACAGGACGGCCCTCACGGCATCCGGGGTCGTGGGATCGGCCCCGGCGTTCGCGGCGGCCGCCGCGAGATGAGCGAAGTGGTGCTTCCACTCCACCCGGCCGTCGGGGCGCACCCGGGAGTTCAGGAAGACCCCGCGCGCCGCCGCCTCGGGCGAACCGCCCAACCCGAACGACAGGGCGCGTTCCACCAGCTCCTCGCGGGACGCCCAGTCGGTGGGGCCGGCGAAGAACGCGCGGATCTGCGCGGGGCCGGCGGTCGGGTCGACCCCCGGCGTGATGTCGACGATCGCGAGGCGCGAGACCAGATCGGGTCGGGATGCCGCGACGGCGGCCGCCGTGAGACCGCCGAGCGAGTGCCCCACGAGCACCTGCGGACCCGTCGTCCACTCCTCGAGCGCCGTGACGACGTCGGGGGCGAGGACGCGCGCGACGTACGCCGCGTCGTCGCGCCACGAGGAGTCGCCGTGGCCGGGAAGATCGAGCGCGAGAGCGGGAAGACCCAGATGCAGCAGGGTCGTGTCCCACGTGTGGGCGTTCAAGCCGGCGCCGTGCAGCAGCGTGACCGCCGGGGGAGCGTCGCCCCAACGCAGGCCGCTCAGGGTGCGGCCGTCGGCGAGGGGCAGCTGCACGCGTTCGACCGGGGGGAGCTCGCGGCCCAGATCGGCCGCCTGGGCGGGGAGGAACGAGAATTCGTCGCGCTCGGGCATGGGACCAGCCTGTCACCGCGGCGGCGCCGACGTCGCCGCCGTGCCACGGGGGCGTCACCGATCCCGCCCGACCCCGCGGGGCCGCCGTAGGCTGTGGACATGGGCGAAGAACGTCGCGTGCACCTGTCGAAGTCGGCTCCCGAGGCGTACGCCGCGCTGCGATCGTTCTCGACCACCGTCGGTCGCCTCGCCGCCGGGGCCGGCATCGATGCGCGGCTGCGCGAGATCGTGCAGATCCACGCCTCGCAGCTCAACGGGTGCGCCTACTGCGTTCGCGTGCACGTGGATGCGGCGGTGAAGGCCGGGCTCGACGCCGACGTCATCGCCCAGATCGCGACGTGGCGGGAGTCGGGCGTCTTCGACGAGCGCGAGCGCGCCGCCCTCGCCCTGACCGAGTCGTTCACCTTCATCCATGAGGACGGCGTTCCCGACGAGGTGTACGACCAGGCCGGCGGCATCCTGAGCGAGGCCGAATACGTCGCGCTCAGCTGGGTGCTCGTGGCCATCAACGCCTTCAACCGTGTCGCCATCGCGGGTCGCTACCCCGTGCCGCCCCGTGCGTCCTCGGCGGCGACCGTCGCTCCGGATGCCGCGCCTCCGGCGACGACGAGTCCGCGGGAGCCCCACGTGCACGCGGACGGCTCCGCGTGAGCGGCACGCTCGTCTCGGGCGCGGTGAACTTCCGCGACGTCGGCGGGCTTCCCGCGGGAGAGCGGCGCACGCGCTCGGGCGTGCTCTACCGCTCCGGCAACCTCGTCGCCGTGGACGATGAGGGCGCGCGGACTCTGCGAGACCTGGGCATCCGGCGCGTGATCGACCTCCGCGACGAGTCCGAGGTCGCCCATGCGCCCAGTCGTCTCGACGGCGCGGTCGAGATCCAGCACGAGCCCTTGTTCCTCGGATCGGTCGCGTCGTTCTTCGAGCGCGACCTGAGTCTCGACGAGATGTACGCGGCCCTGATCGACGACTCCGCCGATCGGGTGGTGGCGGCGGTCCGCGGCATCCTGCGGGCGCAGCCCGTGCTCGTGCACTGCACCGTGGGCAAGGACCGCACCGGGGTCACGGTCGCGATCGCGCTCGCCGCGGCCGGCGTCGACCGCGAGGCGGTGATCGCCGATTACGCCCGCACCGAGGACTTCCTGCCCGCGGAGCGAAACGCCCGGGTGCTCGCGGCGATCCGCGCCGTGCACCCCGACAACGTCCACGCCGAAGCCCTCGCGACCCGCTCGCCCGCTCCGGTCATGCGCGCGCTGTTGCACCGGGTCGACCGCGACTTCGGTTCGCCCGCGGGCTACCTCCGCGCGAAGGGGATGACCGAGGCCGAGCTCGAGGAGCTGCGCGAGGTGCTGGTCGGCTGAGGGCCCCTCGGGTTGTATCGATGTCGAGATACGGGGCTCGAACACAGGTTAGGCATACCTACATCGCGGGTATAGTGGAGTCATCATGTCGATCCCCACCGAGCACAACGCCGCCGCGTGCCGCGCGTCGCGGCACACGCGCGTGCAGCATCTCGTGACGGCCGACGAGACTTCGCTCGTCGAGCTCGAGGCCCTGCTCGCCACGCTCCCGATCTGCTCGACCGGTCGCGTGTTCGTCGAGGTCCCCGACGCGTCGTGGATCGGATCGATCGCGGCTCCCGCACGCATGACCCTCACCTGGCTCGACCGCTCGCGTCGCGGCGGCGCCCCCGGCACCGGCCGCGGCTGCGCGGCGGGTGAGGCTCTTTCGCGCGCCGTCTCGGGCTGGGCGGGCGAGATGCTCTGCTGCGACGACGACGCGACCCGCGTCATCCTGCTCGGCGCCTACCTCGGCACGGCCGAGATCGTGGACGACCTCGTCACGCGTCACGGCGTCGACGCCCAGGCCATCCACACGCCCGAGCGCTTCGGGCTCGCCACCGCGCGCTGACGCGACGACCTATCCCCGCAGACGCCCTGCGCCCCGGCGCTCGTCAGCTCCCGCGACGGACGTAGTTGCCCTCGACGAGCCCCGCCTCGATCTCGAACCGATTGCGAAGGGGATCGCGCCCGGCGAGGGCGTAGAGCAGCGGCATGAGGAAGCCGTACCGGCGCCACTGTCGCTGGTGGACCGCCTCGTGCCCGAGCACGGTGTCGGTCGGGCGGTCGTCGCCGGTGAGGAAGCAGCCGCCCACGCACACGCCCCCGCGAGGAAACGCCCACGCCGGTAGGCCGCGGAACACCCACAGGCCTCGGCGCTTCTCGATGCGGCCGGTGCTCCAGAGCGATCCCCACACCCACCCGACGGTGCAGCCGTACCAGTAGCCGACGCGGCTGAGGGGGGAGTCGAGCAGGACGCCGGGGATGAAGCGATCGAACCGTCGCCCGCGCGCCACCGCTTCGTCGGCTCGTTCGCGCCAGCCCGCCGGGGGCGGCGGGAGGGGGCTCATGCGAGGGCTCCGATCAGTCGCAGGATCGTCCCGAGGTCGTCGACGGCGGCGGCCGGGGTCGAGGGGGCGAACTCGGTCAGCGTGGCTCCCGCGAGCGGCACCCGCTCGCGCAGACGACGAAGGGATGCCACGACCTCGGCCGTCCGAGCGCCGAAGGGTACGGCCTGGGCGATGCCGCCGATGTCGGCGGGGTCGAGCGCGTCGAGGTCGATGTGCACGTGCACACGAGCCGCTCCGGTGGCGGCGACGGCGTCGGCCACCGCATCGGAGGAGGCGAGCTCGTCGGCGCGGATCACGGTGATCCCGTGAGCGGCGACGAACGCCTCTTCTTCGGGATCCCAGGCGCGGGTGGCGACCAGCACGAGGCGCGAGGGCGCGATGCCGGGATCGAGGCGGAGGAGCGTCTCGCCCTCGCCGGCGATCGCCCGCAGCGCCATGCCCGTGAACGCTCCGCTGGGGGAGGAGTCGGGGGTGTTCAGGTCGGGATGGGCGTCGATCCACACGACGGCGAGGTCGTCTCCCGCGATCGCCGAGACGGCTCCCAGCGCGACTCCGCAGTCGCCGCCCACGACGATGGCGGGCTCGTCGGACGCCCGCACGGCTTCCTCGATGCGCTCACGCATGCGCACGAGCGCGCTGTGGCGCTGCACACGGGTGCCCTGGGCGTCGCCGGCTTCGGCCGGGGGGTCGAGGAGGGTCGTCGACGCACGCGGCAGATCGCCGGCGATGGCTTCGGCGCCGTCGACGAGCTGCATCGCCCGAGCGGAGGACGAGCCCTGCCACTGCGGGGCGACGATGAATCGGGTCATGGCGGTTCCCCTCACCGAGAGATACGAGTGCACCGCCCGACCGATCGGGCGGTGCACTCGCGGTCGTGGATCAGACCTGGTCGGGGCTGGGCGCGTCGATGGCCGCGCGCTGCGGACCGCCGACCTTCAGGGCCGCGAGACGGGCTTCGACCTCGGTGAGCTCTCCGACGTCTTCGAGAGCGTTGAACTGCGCGTCGATGCTCGAGGCGGCGAGCTCCTGCTTGCCGGCGGCGAGGGCCTCCTGGCGGCGGATCTTGTCTTCGAAGCGGCCGAGCTCGCTCGTCGGGTCGAGCACGTCGATCGACTTGACGGCGTCGTGCACCTTGTTCTGCGCCTCGGCGACCTTGGCGCGAGCGGTGAGCTCGTTGCGCTTGGCCTTGAGCTGCTCGAGCTTGGTCTTCATGCCGTTCAGGCCGTCTTTGAGCTTGTCGACGACCTCGGTCTGGGCGGCGATCGTGGGAGCGGCGGCCTTGGCCTCTCCCTCGGCGGTGATCTGACGCTGCAGGGCGATCTTGGCGAGGTTGTCGAACTTGTCGGCTTCGCTCAGGTTGCCGCCGGCGCGCAGTTCGTCGCCCTTGCGGCTGGCGGCGAGGGCCTTGTTGCCCCACTCGGCTGCCGCCTGGACGTCTTCCTGGTGGTCGCGCTCGAGCAGACGGAGGTTTCCGATGGTCTCGGCGATGGCCGACTCCGCGTCGGCGATCGAGTTCGAGTAGTCGCGGACGAGCTGGTCGAGCATCTTCTGCGGGTCCTCGGCCTGGTCGAGGAGCGCGTTGACATTCGCGCGGACGAGGGTCTGGATGCGACCGAAGATGGACTGCTTGGCCATGCGGGGTGTTCCTTCCTGAGGGAGACGGTGTCGAGTCTGGTGGCGGATTCTACGAATTGTCTGTGATGGCGCGGCGATACCGCGAGGGGTGGACTAGCGGCGCGACCCCCGTCCACCGCCGGCGCGGCTGCGCCCGCCGCCCGAGAAGCCGCCGCCGCCCCCGCTGCGGGAGCGGCCGCCGCCGGAGAACCCGCCGCCGAAGCCGCCGCCGCGCGAGCGCCCGCCGCCGCCGGAGAACCCTCCGCCGAAACCGCCGAGGCCGCCCAGGCCACCGAGGCCGCCGCCCCCGAAACCGCCGCGAGAACGCCCGCCGCCGAGGATGGCGTTCACGGCGATGCCGCCGAGGATCGCGCCCATCATGTCGCCGCCGCCCCCGCCGCCCCCGCCGGCTCCGCCGCCGAAGGCCCCGACGTCGCTCTGCGCGGCGGAGTCGGCGTCCGCCGCGAGCTGCGCCGCGCGCTGGGCGGCGGTGAGGGCTGCGACGGGGTCGGCGGTACGTAGCTGCTCGGCCTGTACAAGGGCCGCGCCCGCCTCGGCGAGACGCGTGCGTGCTGTCGCTCCGACGGCTCCCCGGCGTGCGGAGATGAAATCCTCGGTCGCGCGCACCTGTGCGCGCGCCTGCGCCAGCGTCGTGTCGAGCTGGCTCTCGGCGCGGCGACGACGCTCGGCCGCGTCGCGGGCCTCGTCGAGCACCGCGTCGATCGTGGCGTTCGCCTGTTGCAGCGTCTGGACCGCCCGCATCGGGTTCGGACGCGGGGCCGAGAGCGCGCCGTGCGCGTCGTCGAGCTGCGACCGTGCGGAGGTCGCCGCCGCCGTGATGCGTCCCTCGGGATCGGGCAGTTGAGAGGCCGCTGCGAGGTCGCCCTCGATCTCTGCGACGAGAGCCGAAGCGCGCTGCTGTGCCTCGGCCAGGGCCGATTCCAGAGCGCTCACCGCTTGCTCGAGGGTGTCGGCCTGGGCGACTGCCGCCTGGGCGGCACGGATCGCGACCGCCGCTTCTCCGGTGCGCCCCGCGGCGAGAGCCGCCTCGGCGGCCGCCTCTTGGGTGCTCGCCAGCTCGAGGCGGGCTCGGGCCTGGGCCGGGTTGTCGGCGACGGTGGAGAGCGCGTCATCGCTGAAGCGCTCGGTCAGGCGCGCGAGCCCGGCCTCCGCCGCGCTGAGGGCCTCGGCGATCGTCGCGTGCTGCCGGCGGGTCACGGCGAGGGCTCCCGGCGCGTCGGCCTCGAGGGCGCGCAACTCGTCGAAGGCGGCTGCCTTGGCATCCAGCGCCTCGTCGGCAGCTGCGCACAGCCGCAGGATCTCGGTGTAGCCCGCCCTCTGCTGCTCGGGGGTCTCGGGGGTGCTGTCGTCCAGCTGCTGCTGGATCGAGAACGCCCGGTCGAGGTCGGACTGAGCCTGGGCGAGCACCTCGCGGAAGGGCGCTGCGGCCTCGTCACCGAATTGCGCGCGGGCGAATCCGAGCTCTTGCTCGCTGGTCTTGACGGCGTCGTCGACGGCCACGAGAGCGGAACCGGCGCGACGGGAGAGATCGTCGATGCTCTCGGTCGGGGCGGCGTCCGCCCCGGAAGCCGTCGCCCGGCGACGGCGGCGCACGGCCAACCAGACGAGGGCGGCGGCGATCGCGAGCAACAGCACACCGACGAGCACGATCGGCACGATCGCCGGGCCGTTCTGCGTGGCGGGAGTCGGGGGAGGGTCGGGCATGTTGCCACCCGCCTGCGCGTGCGCGGTGCGCAGGCCGTCGGCGGCGGCGACCGCCGCACCGGCGTCGTCGCCGGCTTCGAGCGCCGGTTGCACACGGTCCTGTTCGATGGAGGCGAGCTGGGCCGCCGAGATCCCGCCCGCGTCGACGTCTCCCGAGAGGTAGTACTCGAAGGTGTCGCCCTCGATCGCCACGGCCAACAGGTACTGGTTGGGTCCGAGTCGGTTGAGGTTGGCGGTCTCGTTCGCCCAGTCGTCGGCGCCGGTGGGGCTCTGGAAACCGTCGACGTAGGCGACCCAGAGGTCGAGTCCGGTCTGCTCCGACAGTGTCAGCAGGCGCCGCTGCACCTCGGCTTCTTGCGCGTCGGTGAGGACGCCCGCCTGGTCGAGCACGTAGCTCGAACCCAGCGTGGGCGGGGGGATCGCTGCGGCGCTCAGGGGAGCGACCAGGATTCCGACGAACGCGAGCAGCAGCACCGTGATCGTGTGCAGCACGGTCGGCTTTCGCATGCAGTCCCCTTCGGTTGCCGGATGTCTCCACCCTATAAACGACCGCTGACACCGGGGTGGGAGCGGCGCGTCCGCTGTGAGCGCACGCGTGCGCCGCCTAGGCTCGGACGCTCGGAGGTACACCATGGACGACCGTTACGGAACGGACGTGCTTGCCCGCGGCTGGCGCGACGCCGGACGCATAAAGCCCGCCGAGGTCGCGGCATCCGCCGACCTGGTCGTGGAGATCGCGGGCGACGGCTTCGTCGGTGCGGTGACCCGCATCGACGGCATGAACGTCGAGCTCGAAGACCGCTTCGGCAAGCGCCGCCTGTTCCCGCTCGGCGGAGGCTTCCTCGTCGACGGCAAGCCGGTGGTGCTGAAGGCTCCCGCCGCCGCTTCGAAGGGGCGCACGCGGACGGCATCCGGATCCTTCGCCGTCGCGGACCAGCGCGCCCGCACCGCCCGCGCGAGCCGCATCTTCGTCGAGGGCAAGCACGACGCCGAGCTCGTCGAGAAGGTGTGGGGGGCAGACCTCCGCGCCGAAGGGGTCGTGGTGGAATTCCTCGAGGGCGTCGACCTTCTCGAGCAGACCCTGGATGCCGAGCCGCCCACCGCCGAGCGACGCTACGGCGTGCTCGTGGACCACCTCGTGCCGAACTCCAAGGAGTCGCGCATCGCCGAGAAGATCGCGCGCGGCCGGCACGGAGCGCACGTGCGCATCGTCGGCCACCCCTTCGTCGACGTCTGGCAGTGCGTCACGCCCCGAGCGCTCGGCATCGCCGCCTGGCCCGAGGTGCCGCGGGGCATCGAGTGGAAGGTCGGCGTGTGCCGTGCCCTCGGGTGGCCCGCCGAGGAGCAGGCCGACACCGCCCGTGCGTGGCAGCACATCCTGTCGAAGGTCACCACCTTCCGCGACCTCGAACCGGCTCTGCTCGGCCGCGTCGAGGAACTCATCGATTTCGTGACCGTCCCGTGAGCGGCCGCAAGCGCGCGCTCTCGCGTGAGGGGTCGGAATCGGTCGCCTCCGCGTCGTCTGGGCGACAGAAAGTGGCCCCTCACGCGGCGGATAGCCTGGGGGACATGGACTCCGCCCCCGTCTTCCGCGACAAGCCGGTGTCGTTCGTACGCCGCAGCGGTCGCATGTCGGAGGCGCAGGATCGCGCGTGGGCGGAACTCTCGCCGTTCTACCTGCTCCCCGTCGAGCGTGCCGCCGCCACGACCAGTGTGAAGGCGGGCACCGCGATCGATCCGGCCGAGGTCTACGGCCGCACCGCGCGCCTCGTGGTCGAGATCGGCTCGGGCCAGGGCCACCAGATCGTCTCGGCCGCCTCCGCCGATCCCGACAGCGACTTCCTCGCCGTCGAGGTGTTCACCGCGGGGCTCGCCCGCACCATGCTCGACGCCGACCGCGAGGGGGTGAAGAACCTGCGCCTCGTCGAGGCCAACGCCCCCGAGGCCCTCGAACATCTGCTGCCGGCGGCATCCGTCGACGAGCTCTGGGTCTTCTTCCCCGATCCCTGGCACAAGAACAAGCACACCAAGCGTCGCCTCGTCGCCCCCGACTTCGCGCGGATCGCCGCGCAGGCCCTGCGCCCCGGCGGCACTCTGCGCCTGGCCACCGACTGGCAGGACTACGCCGACCAGATGCGCGCCGTGCTCGACGAGGCCCCCGGCTTCGAGCGGGCGTTCGCGGGGGAGTGGGCCGACCGCTTCGACGGGCGCGTGCTGACCGCCTTCGAACGCAAGGGGCTGCGGGTCGGGCGCGACATCCGCGACCTGACCTACACGCGGGTCTCGCCGTGACCGCGCACACCGCGGTGCCGGTGCGCGAGCGTTCCACGTGGACGCCGAAGCTGATCCCGGCGCTGCTGGTGTGCCTCGCCGCCCCGGTGCTGTTCGTCGTCCAGATCGTCTGGCTGGGCTGGATCCTGCTCGCCCTGGCCGTGGCATCCGCGATCCTCGTCGATCGGCGCAACGGTGTCGCCGTGGCCCGGAGCGAGGAACCGAGCATCGCCCGCGACATCTCGCTCGTCGCGATCGGCCAGTTCATCGTCAGCCTGATTCCTCTGCACGCCGAGCTCGACAATGCCGCTTTCGTGCGCTTCACGCTCGCTCTCGGCGGCGCGGTCGTGGTGCCGTACGTGATCTCGCGCTTCGTCTACCGCGACAACGCGATCCGCTTCCCCTGGCGCGGCGGGGGCCGCTGGACCTGGTGGCAGTGGGCGTGGCTCGGCGGCGTCATCGTGCTGGGCTACCTGATCCTGCCGTTCTACTTCATCACCTCGGGCGTCTACCGCAACTGGCCCGAGGTGACCACACCCGACCTCATCGCCCGTCTCTTCGTCGGTGTGGGGGCGGTCGGCATCTGGGACGAGCTCTTCTTCATCTGCACGGTCTTCGTGCTGCTGCGTCGCCACTTCCCCGACCTCACCGCCAACCTGCTGCAGGCCATCGTGTTCGTCTCGTTCCTGTGGGAGCTCGGCTACCAGGCGTGGGGGCCGCTGCTGACGATCCCCTTCGCCATCGTGCAGGGCTTCCTCTTCCTCAAGACCCGCTCGCTCGGGTACGTCGTGACGGTGCACCTCCTCTTCGACGCGGTGGTCTTCGGCGTCCTCGTGCACGCGCACAATCCCGACTCGGCATCCCTCTTCTTGATCTGATCCCGGATGCCGGCACCCCGGCGTCCCGTCCTTCGCGGGGTTCCCGTCTGCCGCCCCACCTCGCGCATAAACGCGACCGGCACGTAGAAACGCGAGCAGAGCGCGTTTATGTGCGCGAGAAGCGTTTATGCGTTGCTCCCTAGGGCGAGGGGCGGATGCCGAGGCGGCAGCGGAAGCAGCGATGGCACGGGGTGCCCGGGTCCCGCCCAGGTGCGCTCGCTACCCTGGTGTCGGACGCCCTCCGCGTCCCCGGACGAGGGATCAGTACCCGGACAGCGACAAGACTGGCCAAGGAGCACAGTCATGTCGTGGATCGTCCTCATCCTGTCCGGCATCCTCGAGGCCGTCTGGGCCACCGCCCTGGGCCGTAGCGAGGGTTTCACCAAGCTCTGGCCGAGCGTGGTCTTCGGCGTGGCGATCGTTGCATCCATGGCCGGTCTCGCCTTCGCGATGCGCGAGATCCCCACGGGTACCGCGTACGCGGTGTGGGTCGGGATCGGTGCGGCGCTGACGGTCGTGGTCGCGATGGTCAGCGGAACCGAGACCGTCTCCCTGGTCAAGGTGCTGCTCGTTCTGGGGCTGGTGGGGTGCGTCGTCGGGCTGAAGCTCGTGGGTGACACCCACTGATCAGGGCATTTTCCCGAAAGTCAACCGGATGGAACGCACGGTTTCATCCGGTACGATCCTCCCCAACTGCACTTGTCCGGGCCAGACACCGTCGTCACTCGCCCACATCTTCCCCCTGTGAAAGGTTCCGAGTGAGCGCACCGCCGAGCGAGCTTGCCTCCCCGACGCGTCCGTCGCGCGTCGTCGCACGACCGAGTCGTCTCGACCGTCTGCGAGATTCGCGCCTGGGTCGTTCCGTGCGCCAGTACGCCAGCGACGTCCTCCGCAAGCCCGAGGGCATCGTCCCCCTCGAGCGCGGTGCCTTCACGAAGGTGCTGATCCTGTGGGCCATCGCCCGCGTGGTCAACTTCGGCATGCTGTGGGGCTTCTATTCGATCGCGAAGGCCGCACGCTGGGGCTTCGGTCCCGACAGCGAGCGCCTCGGCACGTTCTTCGACTACCTCACCGGCTGGGATGCCGACCGATACGGTCAGATCGCCGCGCAGGGGTACCCGATGTCGCTGCCGATGAACGTGTCGGGCGACATCCTCCCCAACAACTGGGCCTTCCTCCCGGTGTTCCCCACCCTGGTCCGCGTGATCTCGGGCGCCACCGGGCTCGGCTGGCAGCCGGTCGCCGTGCTGCTGAGCCTCGGGGCCAGCCTGGGCGCCACCTGGCTGCTGTTCGTGCTCATGCGCACGGTCACCAAGCCCCAGCCCGCGTGGTGGGCCGTCGTCTTCTTCTCCTTCGCACCGATGTCGTTCCTCTTCGTCATCGGCTACAGCGAGGGCCTGTTCATGCTGCTGATGTTCGCGGGCATGCTGCTCGCGATCAAACGGCGCTACCTCTGGATCCTGCCGATCGGCCTCATCACGGCGTACACCCGCCCGGGAGTCCTGGCTCTGGGTCTGGCCCTCGGCATCGTGTTCCTCGTGCGGTTCTTCCGCCGCAAGGTCGATCCGTTCCCGATGCGCGAGTGGCTCTCTCTCATGGCATCCGGTCTCGTGATCGCCGTCGCGGGCCTGTCGTGGAACCACATCGCTCAGTACGTCACGGGCACGCACAACGCCTACATCCGCACCGAGCTCGGCTGGTGGCTGGACTACGTCGGCAACGACGAGTTCACGCCCTTCACCCCCTGGTTCCGTCAGGCGGGTACGCACCTGGGTGTCGTCGGCATCATCCTCGTCATCGCGTTGATCGTCGCTTTCGCGGCACTCATGTGGTCGCGCCCCGTCCGCAAGCTCGGCCTCATGGTCGTCGCGTACGGCTTCAGCTACGGCGTGTACATCTTCGCGGTCTTCCTGCCCCAGCAGAGTACGTTCCGCCTGCTCATGCCGATGGCGCCTCTGCTCGGTGACGAGCGCTGGTCGTCCACTCCGCGACGTCGCACGGCGATCCTGGTCGGATGCCTCGTGCTCCAGGCCGTGGCCATCCTGCTGCTGTGGACCCGCGGAAACCCGTGAGCCCACGCGGAGACGAGAAGAGGGGCGGTGCCGTGCGGCGCCGCCCCTCTTCTCGTCTCACGGAGTCAGTCGGGCTGTCCGCCGGGGTCGACGGCGTCGACGACGTCCTGTTCCGCGGCGTTGTCGGCATCCATCTCCGCCGATCCCGTCGCGTCGTCCTGGGTGCTCGCGAACGCCCCGGCCGACGAGTCCGAGGCCGCCGCGGGTGCCGGTTCCGTCTCGGGCGGGAGGGGGATGGTGGGCTCCGCCGGCGTCGGAGCGGTCGGCTCGGCGGGGTGGGGAGCGGTGGGTTCCGAGGGAGCGGGTTGCGACGGGTCGGACGGGGCCTGGGGGAAGGTCGGGGTGCTCATGTGCCCACTCTGCGCACAGCGGCGAGAGTCCGCGAGCCCCTTCCGCCTCGGGCCGCCCGGGTGTATCCCGGTGCGACTAGGCTCTTCGGCGGGGATTCGACGACGAGGGGACGATGTGTCCACCGCACATGATGTGACGCGACGTGAGGCGATCGCGCAGTACCGCCTGGTCGGCGAGCCCTCCGAGCCCGACCTGCAGGGACTCGTCGAGCTCGCCGCGACCGTGTGCGACGTGCCGACGGCGGTCATCAACATCATCGACGACCGCATGCAGCACCAGGTCGCTGCGGTCGGCATCCAGGCTGCGTCGTGCGCTCGGGAGGACTCGATGTGCGCCGCGGTCATCAGCACGCCCGGTCGCGTCGTCGTCCCCGACGCCCGTCTCGACCCGCGGTTCGCGCACAACGCCTTCGTCACCGGCGAGATCGCCCACACCCGCTTCTACGCGTCGAGTCCCCTGATCACCCCGGCGGGGGTCGCGATCGGCACGCTCTGCGTCTTCGACACCGAGGTCGGAGAACTCTCGGATGCCAGCAGCCACGCCCTCGACCTGCTCGCGCACCAGGTGATCGACGTCTTGGAACTGCGGCGCGTCCAGCGCGACCTCTTGGAGTCGAACGCCCAGCTGGAGCACTTCGCGGTGCAGGTGAGCCACGACCTCCGCAACCCTCTCACCGCTCTCGCGGGGTTCCTCGAACTCGCCGCCGACAGCCCCGAGATGGCTGACGCCCCGCGCGCCGCGCACTCCCTCGCGCGCGCTGAGGCCGCGGCCGACCGCATGACCTCGATGGTGACCGACCTGCTCGACTTCGCCCGCATGGGCGGGGCGCGGCCGCATGTGACGCGGGTCGACGTGGCCGACACGGTCGACGCGGTGCTCGAAGACCTCGACGGCGCGATCGTGCACACGGGCGCCGAGGTCACCGTCCACGCCGACACGGTGGTCGACGCCGACGACACTCTCCTGCGCGTGCTGCTGCAGAATCTCATCGCCAACGCGGTGAAGTTCACGGTGGCGGCCGAGAAGGTGCCGCGCATCACGGTGTCCGTCGAATCGCTCCCCGACGGGTGGCGGGTCACGGTCGACGACAACGGCGACGCCGTAGCTCCCGAGTTGCGCGAGCGCGTGTTCGAACCCATGCAGCGCGGGCACGGTGCCGAGGTGCAGGGGATCGGCATCGGTCTGGCGACGTGTCGTCGGATCGTCGAGGCGCACCACGGTTCCATCGGTCTCGACGCCTCGCCCGCCGGGGGAACCCGCGCCTGGTTCGTCCTGCCCGCCGCCGCCTGAGCGTTACCGGGCGGCGTCCCGAGGCGCAACCTCCGCGACGGGTGTCCGAGCGGGGCCGTAGCGTGGGCGGTATCGCAAAGCCCGACGGCTTCTGCGCTCTCGATCCCGGATGCCGAGGAGGAACGCCCCATGGCCCGCAACGTGCGTCTGATGCACTGCACCCCCGATGACGTCTTCCGGGTGCTCGCGAACGGGTGGCTCTACCCCCTGTGGGTGGTGGGCACCTCGCGCATGCGCGACGTCGCCGAGTCGTGGCCCGCCGAGGGGTCGACGCTGCACCACTCCTTCGGCTCGTGGCCGCTGCTCGTGAACGACACGACCGTCATGCGCGAGTGGGATCCCCCGCGGCGCGCGGTGCTCGAACCGCACGGGGGACCCATCGGCGTCGCCCGCGTCGTGATCGACGTGAAGGCCCGGGGCGACCGCTGCGTCGTGCGTATCCAGGAGGAGCCCGTGACGGGTCCCACCACGCTCCTGCCCGACACGGTGTTCGACGCCATCACGCGCTACCGCAATGCCGAGACCCTGCACCGACTGGCCTACCTCGCCGAGGGCGGCGCCCCCGGGACGACGGGCGGCGCGGCGGCGCTCGGCCACGAGTCCACCGCCGAGAAGGAGCCGATCGACCGATGAGCGAGAGCTACGACGCGATCATCGTCGGTTCCGGCCCGAACGGGCTGGCCGCGGCCGTCACCCTGGCGCGTTCGGGGCTGTCGGTCGCCGTCTACGAGAAGTCGGCCACCTTCGGCGGCGCCGCCTCGACCGCCGAGCTCACGCTCCCCGGTTTCCGGCACGATGTCGGTTCGGCCGTGCACCCGCTGGCGCTGGAATCGTGGTTCTTCCGCGAGTTCGGCCTCGACCGTCGGATCCCGCTCATCGTCCCCGAGGTCTCGTACGCCCACCCCCTCGACGGCGGGCGCGCGGGTCTGGCCTACCGCGATCTCGCGCGGACGGCCGAGGGACTGGGCGTCGACGGTCCGGCGTACGAGCGCCTCATGCGGCCTCTCGTCGATCACCTGCGCGGGGTCGCCGACTTCACCGGCAACGCCCTCCTGCGGGTTCCCGGTGATCCGCTCGCGGCCTTCTTCTTCGGCATCCGGGCCCTCGAACAGGGCGGGCCGTGGTGGAACGCGCGCTTCCGCGAAGAGATCGCGCCCAGCCTCGTCACCGGAGTCTCGGCGCACACGATCCTGCACCAGCCGAGCCTGGCCGCCGGGGGAGCGGGCCTCGTCCTGGCCACCTACGGCCACGGTCGCGGGTGGCCCATCCCGGTCGGCGGCAGTCAGTCGATCGCGGACGCCATGATCGCCGACATCCGGGCGCACGGCGGGGTGCTGTTCGGGGGCACCGAGGTGAGCTCCCTCGATGAGCTGCCCCCGGCCCGTGCCGTGCTCCTCGACACGACCCCACGCTCCCTCATCCGGCTCGCCGGTGACCGGATGCCGGCGGCCTACCGCCGCGTGCTCGAGAGGTTCCGTTACGGAGGCGGCGTCGCCAAGGTCGACTTCGCCCTGTCCGACCCGGTGCCGTGGGCCCATGCCGACGTCGCCCGCGCGGGCACGGTGCATATCGGCGGCACGCGGGCCGAGATCGCCGAGGCCGAGAACGCGGTGGCGCGGGGCGACCTCCCCGACGCCCCGTACGTCCTGGCCGCCCAACCGACGCTGTTCGACTCCGCGCGCGCCCCCGATGGCAAGCACGTGCTGTGGGCGTACACGCACGTCCCGTCGGGGAGCCCGGCCGACCGCGAGGAGGCGGTCGTCCGTCAGATCGAGCGCTTCGCGCCCGGGTTCCGGGATACCGTTCTCGCTTCGTCGTCGCGGACAGCCGTCGACATCGCCGCGTGGAACCCCAATTTCCCCGGCGGCGACATCTCGGCGGGAGCCCCCACGCTGACGCAGCTGCTCGGACGCCCGGTCTACAGCCCCGATCCCTGGCGCACGCCGATGAAGGGCGTGTATCTGTGCTCGTCGTCGACGAGCCCGGGGCCGGGCGTGCACGGCCTCGCCGGGTGGCAGGCGGCGCTCAGCGCGCTCCGTCACGAGTTCGGCACGCGCCTGCGACCCGCTCTCGCTCCCCGCGACGATCAGCTGTACACCGCGCCGCGGTAGTCGTGCCCGAGGGTGACAGCGTCTTCCGGCTCCGGCGACGCCTCGAGGCGGCGACCGTCGGCGCGCGTGTTCGCGACGGCGAGCTGCGGTCGGGAAACGCCGCCGGACGCTCTCTCGCGGGGCTGCGCATCGAGGGGTACGCCACGCACGGCAAGCACCTGCTGACGCGTTTCGACGACGGGACCACCCTCCACACCCACCTGCGCATGCAGGGCGGGTGGACGATCACCCGGTCGGGGCGTTCTCTGCCCACCGCGGTCCGCGAGACGGCGCGCGTGCGCCTGCGCCTCGACGACGGAAGAGAGGTGTGGGGCCTCGATCTTCCCGTCGTGGAGCTCGTCGCCACCGCGCGCGAGGGCGACGCGATCGGCCACCTCGGTCCCGACCCCCTGCGGGACGATTGGGATGCCGCCGAGGCGGCGCGCCGACTCTCGAGGCGCCCCGACCGACCCTTCGTCGCCGCACTCCTGGATCAGACCGCCGTCGCCGGTCTCGGCAACCTGTGGGTGAACGAGCTCGCCTTCCTCCGCGGCATCCATCCCTTCGCACCCATCGGGAGGACCGACCTGGACGCGCTCCTGGCGCTCGCGGCGCGGTGCCTGCGGGTCTCCGCCACCGTGCCCGGGATGTATCAGCTCACCACGGGGGACCGCCGGAAGGGCGCGTCGCACTGGGTGGCGGGGCGCGCGGGTCGCCCCTGCCTGCGTTGCGGAACGCGCGTCCGCGTGCGCGACGAGGTGCAGAACGACCCCGAGCAGCGGCGGACCTGGTGGTGCCCGCGGTGTCAGCCCGTGCCCGGAACCGTCGATGTCGGAACCCCCGAGTAGAACGGAACCATGGCTGTCGAGCGCGAGAATCTGCTGCGCGTCCACCGCATCTACGCGGAGGATGCCGCTCTCGAGCTCGAGCGCGGGCGCGAGATCGTCGCGCGGTGGCCCGACGCCGACATCGTGCCCATCGCCTCGCACTGGCAGATCCCCGAGGTGCACGGCGACGAGACGAACGTCGCCCGGTGGGTGCGCATCAAGACCGAGGCCCTCGTTCTCGGTGTGAAGAAGAGCGTGGCGACGCGGGTCAACGGGCGCTCCGCCGACTTCATCGCCCCCTCGCTCTCGAACGGCTGCGCGATGGCGTGCAGCTACTGCTACGTGCCCCGGCGCAAGGGCTACAGCAATCCGATCACGGTCTTCGCCAACATCGACCAGATCACCCGGCATCTCGCCCGGCACGTCGCGGCGCGCGGGCCGAAGACCGAGCCGAACCAGTGCGATCCCGAGGCCTGGGTCTACGACCTCGGCGAGAACGGCGACTGCTCCGTCGACGCGATGATCAGCGAGAACGTGCGGGACGTCTGCGATCTCTTCCGCATGACCCCCACGGCCAAGGCGTCCTTCGCGACGAAGTTCGTCAACCGCGACCTGCTCGAGTGGGATCCCGCTCGGCGTACGCGCATCCGCTTCTCTCTCATGCCGGCGACGACGGCGAAGGTCACCGATCTGCGTACGTCGCCCATGGCCGAGCGCATTGCCGCGATCAACGACTTCGTCGATGCCGGGTACGAAGTGCACGTCAACTTCTCGCCGGTCATCCTCACGCCGACGTGGCTGACCGACTGGGCGGAGCTGTTCGACCAGCTCGACGCCGCGCTCCACGCCCGCGCGAAGGCACAGCTGGCATGCGAGGTGATCTTCCTCACCCACAACGAGGCACTCCACGACGTCAACCTGGGGTGGCACCCCAAGGGCGAGGAACTGCTGTGGACGCCCTCCGTGCAAGAAGAGAAGAGGTCGCAGAACGGAGCGGTGAACGTCAGGTACCGCCATCCGCTCAAGGCGCAAGCGGTGGCGGCTCTCACCGGTCTGATCGCGCGGAAGCTCCCGTATTGCCGGGTGCGCTACGCGTTCTGAGATTCAGCTGATGTCGCCCGTGGGCGAGGACTCGGTCGTGGCTGCCTCATCGGCGTCGTGCTGGGCGGCAGCACCTTCTTCGGGCGACTCGCTTCCCGCTCCATTGGAGTTCTGGTCGGGTGCGTCGTCGGCGCGTCCGTCGTGGTTCGTCATGGTGATCCATTCCGTCGTCGTTGTGGGGCCGACGTTGTCACGGGCCGCGGCCCGTGTCCAGGGGGTCGACGGTCTCAGAGCGGTGTGATGCCGAAGCGTTGCGCGAAATCTGCGGTCGCGGCATCCTCGAAGTCGTCGGCTTCATCGCGCAGGTCGATGTCGCCCATCTCAGTCAGAGGTACGGCGCGAGCGCGCCGGCGGTCAGGGCGAGGGCGAGGGCGGTGCCACCCACACCGGTGGCGGTCAGCACGGTCGCCTGCTCGAAGCGGCGACGGTGCGACACGTTCGCGGGGTGCGTGGTCGAGCGCAGCGAGGCCTTGGCCGCATCGAGAGCGTCGTAGCGACCGACCGGCACGCCGTGGGCATCGCGGGACACGTATCCACCCGCGACCTGGTCGACGCATCCGAAGTACTCGCCGCCGCGGTGGGCGACCCAGAAGCCGGTGTCGACCTTCGCCCACAGCACGCGGGCGGCGGTCAGGGGAGCAGGGGAGGAGGAAAGGGGCGAGGACATATCAGGCCGCTGCCGAAAGGGTGCGACGGACGGGGACCGCCGCGGGGGCCGTCTGGCGTCGCTGTGCGTTGTCGCTGGCGGGGATCTCCACGGTCAGGTCGACCGAAAGGCCGGCCGAAGAGCCCGCCCGGTCGGCCATGTCCTTCAGGACGGCGGAGTTCAGGGTCTCCGGCTCCGCCGAGTCGAACACGAAGCGGAGGGGGATCGCGGGCTGGATCCACAGGGTGGATCGGCCGGGTGCGCCGTCCACGTGTGCCCAGCTGAGCGTGAAGCTCTCGTTGCGGCGGAGCTTGGTGGTCGTGACGACCTTGATGTGGGAGAGCAAGCGATCCGGGATGCGGATCGACTCGGTCGAGGTGCCGTAGAACAGGTGACCCATGGGGAGCTCCCTTCGAAAGCGATTAGCTGTGCTGAGAACATACTCGACTAGTAACTAGTTTGTCTAACTATCATTTCGGGGGTATAGTCGCCGACATCGTGGAAGGAGTGTCATGACAGATGTCGAAGCCACGACCCTCCGTCCCGCGCCCGTAGCGGACTCTCCACAGGTCACCTACTGGTACGGCGACGATCCCAGCGACCGTCGGCAGCGCGGCAAGGCCGTTCTCGAAGCACTGCGCATCTATCGCGCGGCCGAGGTGGCCATGCGCCGACGTACCCGCGACTCGATGTCGATGGGCGAGAACGAACTCCTCGTGCTGAGGTATCTGCTGCGTGACTCGACGCGTCGCGTGCGACCGGGAGAACTCTCGCGGTACCTCGGTCTCTCGACCGCCTCCACCACGGCGCTCCTCGACCGACTCGAGCGTTCGGGTCACGTCACCCGTGCAGCGAATCCCGACGACCGGCGCAGCATTTTCATCCAGGTGACCCCTCGTGCGCACACGGAGGTACGGCAGACCCTCGGCGACATGCACGAGCGCATGCTCGCGGCCGTCATCGACATGACACCCGACGAGTCCGCCGCGGTGGTCGCTTTCCTCAAACGGATGAGCGATGCGGTCGACGGCGTCGCGGCAGAGCACCCGACGGTGGGTTCCCCGTGATCTACGTGCTCGTCGGCGGCCCGCGTGACGGACAACACGTGGATGATCTGCCGCGCGGTTACCGCCTTTCTTTGAACGATCCTCAGCCCGAGCCCTTCGGCGAGTTCGACACCGTTCGTGCGGTGTGGTTCGAACTCGATGAGGCGATGTTCCGTTCGCCGCAACGCCGGGACTGAGACCTACCGCACGCTCGCCGCGCGAGCAAGCCGCCCCGCTCCCCGTGTTGGCTGACTCACAGTGGGCTCATGCGATGCGTGACCTATGCCGGCGAGACCGTGATCACCACCGACGACGTCGCCGCGTCGTTGATCGAGTTGACCGCGGCGGTGGCGAAAGAGGGACAGGCCGAGGCCGTGAGCATCCCCATCGTCACCGAAGACAGGAAGGTCGCTCAAGCCGAGCTCGTGATCGGCGTCGGAAACGACGTGCTCTCGGCCCCGGTGGCGTGGCACGACGAAGAACCGGACTTCTCGCACGCGGCCGCGGAGCTCAAGGAGCACCGCCTCTTCCCGCGACCGCACCTCTGGGCCGTCGAGCCCGATCTGAGCGGCGACGACGAACTCCTGGACTACGACTTCGACCAGCCGACTGAGGCCTGAGCCGCCGGGGCGATGTGGGGTGCCGCACCGCGGCCATGGCATCCGCCGTTCGGCCGGGGCGGAATACATCGTTCGGGGGATGCGCGGGCGGGGGCCTCTTCGGCACCATGGACAGGAGCTCGCGAAGCCGCGCGGGCGAGCACTTTCCCCCGGAGTGGATATCCATGTCGCCCGATCGTTCCCGAACCCTCGACCAGCATCCCGATCCCTCCGGCCGGAGGGAACGCCAGAGCACGTGCATCCGTCTGGCGCAGGCCCGCCTCGCCGCCTTCGTCGAGAGCACGGCTGACGACGTCGACGAGACCTCCGACGCGGCGGTGACCGCACTGCGTTCCGCGGTGTCGTCGGGGGCCGATCTCGACCGCATCTCCGCCGAACTCGAGGTGAGCACCGGGGCGATCCAGGCGATCGTCGACGGTTCCGTTCCGTTGCGCACCCTCCATCCCGACGATCGGCTCCGATCGGACTGAGGTCCGCAACTCGGACCGCGCCCGTGGGTTCGCTGCGCGGCGGACCCCGTTCCCTTTCGCGGGGTTACGCTCGGGGCAGGACGACGGCGGAGGTGGCGATATGGGCGAGCGCAGATTCGAGTGGGGCGGGTTGAGCGCCGACCGCGGCGATTACGTCACCGCGGCCGAGGCGCTCGCCATGCTCGAGGTGCTCGTCGTCGCCCAGGCCGATCTCGCGGTCGCGACCGAGCTCCGAGACGGGGCGGCATGGGCGCGGTTCTCACGCGGTACGCGATGGGCCGTCGTGTCGACCCCGGGCTCGCGTTGGTTCTCGGTCGAGACCGACACGGGCCACCGCCTGCAGATCGTGGACGCCAACACATCGAAGGACCAGAGCGCGCAATTGCTCGCGGTCCATGTCGATGTGGCCGAGGCGTACGTCCGCGGAGAGACCGAGCCGGTGCGCACCGGCGGCCTCGGCGGTTCGGTGCTCACGGTCGACGTGAACGGGCGGCAGGTGCTGTTGACGCAGTCCGTCGGGCGCCGCGTGCGCGGTCTCTTCGGTCGCTAGGCCGCGCAGCCGTTCCGGTCAAGCCGCTGTTCCCCGCCACCGCTGTTGCCAGGGTGGAGGGGTACGCGACGAAGGGAATCCCATGAGCGACCCGCAGAACTCCGCGCCGGCCGACGACGCCGCCGATCTCGGCGACGACCCCACGGTCAAGCCGAGCCAGGAGAACGACGTCGACGAGGAAGCCAAGGCTCCCTCCAAAGACGACCCGAACGCCGACCACCAGGCGACGGGCATCGGAGTCATCGGCGACGAGTGATCCGGATGCCGCGGGGCGGGCGTCGACAGCAGTCGTTGGCCGCCCCGCGGGTCAGGGCCGACCGCTCCGCGATGCTAATCTTGACCGGTCCGCCTCCGTAGCTCAGGGGATAGAGCGTTGGTTTCCGGTACCAAAGGTCGCAGGTTCGATTCCTGTCGGGGGCACATCGAGAAGGCCGCGATCGTCACGATCGCGGCCTTCTGCTTTTCCGGGCTCAGTCCTCATCGGTGACGGCGCCGGTCGGCTCGGCGTCTTCGACGATGTGCTGCGAGCCGAGTTCGTCCGCGACGGCCCGGCCCTGGTCGACGGCTTCCTCTCGGCTGGAGAAACTCGCCGAGAGCTCGGGGCGGCCCTCGACCGCGTTCTCCCACTGGCCTCGGTTCGATCGGGTGGTGACGTCGTTCTGGCTCATGGCATCCATGTCACACCCGGTCCGCGCCCCTGGCCCCCGGTCTTGACAGGCGTTGTCAAGACCATCACGGGGTTCCGAGGATTGCTGAGATGCTGGGAGCACATAGGAAAGGGGTCCCGTCATGAGTATTGGAGCCGGCATCGCACTGTTCGTCATCGGTGCCATCCTCGCCTTCGCGGTCAACATCCCCAACGAGTTCGTCGACCTGACCACGATCGGCTACATCATGATGGGCGCGGGCGTCGTCGTCTTCCTCATCGGTGTCGTGCTTCTCGTGCGCCGTCGCCAGACGGATACGGTGACCCGCACCGAGGGAGTCGGGGGAGCGCAGGTCACGCGCTCGACCACGCGCTCCTCGAACGACGACCTCGTCTGAGTCGCTCGGGGCCGCGCCCCGGAGAACGAGAATGACCGAACCCACCCCCACCGTCGCCTACGACCCGGCCGTCGACGATCTGTTCGACGGGCGCTACCGCCTCGGCCGTACTCTCGGCCAGGGGGGATACGCGCGCGTCTACGAAGCCGTCGACACCGCCCTCGAGCGCACCCTCGCCCTCAAGGTGATCGACGGCGACGGCGCCGACCCCTCCGACGTCGCCCGCGTGCGCTCCGAGATCCGGCTGCTCGCTTCGCTCTCGCACCCCTCGCTCGTCACGCTGTACGACGCCAAGCTCGACGCGCAGCCCGCCTACCTGGCCATGGAGCTGATCGCGGGCCCGACCCTCACCGATCGCATCGCACGAGGGCCGCTCTCCGGACCCGAGGTCGCTCGCATCGGTCGCGAGATCGCCGAGGCGTTCGCCGTCATCCACGGTCGCGGCATCGTGCACCGCGACGTGAAGCCGTCGAACATCCTCATCCGCCCCGCCGCCCACACCGGCGAGACGCCCCGTGCGACCCTCGCCGACTTCGGCATCGCCTCTCTCGTGGGGGCGACCCGGGTGACCCGCGCCGACACGGTGATCGGCACGGCGGCCTACCTCAGTCCCGAGCAGGCGCGGGGCATGCCCGCCGGTCCGGCGAGCGACGTCTACGCACTCGGGCTGGTGCTGCTCGAGGCGCTGACCGGCTCGCGACCCTTCGGGTCGCGCACTCCGCACGAGGCCCTCGCGGCGCGGCTCGTCGCTCCTCCCGAGATCCCCGCGCAGATCCCGCCCGCGTGGCGCGAGGTCCTCGAGCGCATGACCTCGATCGAGCCGAGCGAGAGGCCGGATGCCACCGGTCTCATCGCTGCGCTCAGCACCCTGTCGGGGGTCACGGTGCCCCCGCCCGCCCCGACGAGGCCGGCCTCGCCTCTGACGACGGCCGCTCTTCCCGGCAGCACCGCTCCCACCCGTGTCTTCGAGCCGCCCGCGAACCCGCCTCGGCGTCCGGAGAGGAGGACGCTTTCGCGTCGCGCGCTCGTCATCGGTGCCGTCGTCGCGGTGCTGCTGGCCGCGGGTGGTATCGGCATCGCTTCGGCCGTCGGTGCCGGGGGAGAGACGACCGAGCCCGCTCTGCCCTCTCTTCCGCAGCCCCTCGACCAGCACGTGGACGACCTGTGGAAGGAGGTGGGTCCGTGATCCGTCGTATCGCCCCCACGGCAGGACTCCTCCTCGCCGCAACCCTCGCACTCGCCGCATGCACCCCGCCGGCCGCCACGCCCACGGCGTGGCAGCAGAGTGTGCAGACCGTGGCCGATCAGGCCTCGGGGGGCGATTACACCTCCGCTCTCGCGAGCCTTGCGACCTTGGAGGCCGACGTGATCGCCCGCCGCGACGCCGGTGAGGTCACGGCCGACGAGGCCGCCGGCATCCTGAGTCGGATCGCCACCGTCCGCGCCGACCTGACCTCTCTCGTCCCGACCCCGACGCCCACCCCCACGACGGAGCCCACGCCCGAACCGTCGCAGGAGACCGTCACCGACGACGACGGCGGCGACGAGCCCGCCCAGCCGGCCCCCGACGACAAAGGATCGGGCGGGAAGGACGACAAGGGGCCGGGCAACGGCAACGGCAACGGAAAAGGCCCGGGCAAGAAAGACGGTTGAGCCGTTTCGTCCGGGGCGCGCCGAGGGGCTCGGAACGCGTGCGAGGATTACCCGGTGCCGCGCCGCGTGACCGCTGAACTCGACCTCGATCTCGGGGCCTCCGTCGACCTCATCTTCCAGATCACCGCGGCGCAGGGGGCGCCCCTCTCGCGCGAGAATCTGACGTTCGCGCAGGGTGATCGCCTCTACACCCCGACCGAACTCGTCGATCAGGCAGGCAGCCGAATCCACCGGCTCACCGCCGACCAGGGGCCCCTCTCGATCCGTTACGAAGCGGTGGTCACGGGCCCCGCGCAGAGCCCCCGCACGAGCGATCTCGACACCATCGGGTACCTGCGACCGAGCCGGTACTGCCAGTCCGACGAGGTGTTCGCCCAAGCGCGGCGCCAGTTCCGCGGCCTGTCGGGGCGCGAGCTCCTGGACGCGGTGTCGGGCTTCGTGGCATCCACCGTCACCTACACGCCCGGCCTCAGCCTGGGCACCGACAGCGCCGTGACGACCCTCTCGACCGGTCAGGGCGTGTGCCGCGACTACGCGCACCTCGTGATCGCCCTCCTACGCGCGATGGACATGCCCGCCCGCTACACCGCCTGCTTCGCCCCGGGGCTGGTGCCGATGGACTTCCACGCCGTGGCCGAGGCATACCTCGACGGGGCCTGGTACGTCATCGACGCCACGCGCCTCGCCGACCGGCGCTCGCTCGTGCGGATCGCCACGGGGCGCGACGCGGCCGACTGCGCCTTCCTCAGCTTCCACGGCGGGTACGTCGGGCTGGAGCGGATGCGCGTGGATGCCGTGCTCGAAGACGCCCCCGCGGCGGAGCCCGACGATCACGAGGCCCTGGTCCGGATCGCCTGACGCGGCCTCCCCGGCGCCGCGCCCTAGACTTGACGGGTTATGGATCCCGCAGCCCTCTCCGCCGCCCTGCTCGCCGTCATCGCCCCGCTCGCCGAGGCGCGACGAGAGGGTTCCTCGGCCGGGATCACGGCCGCCGACCTGCCGCTCGAGCGCCCCAAGAACCGCGACCACGGCGACTGGGCGTCCAATGCCGCTCTGAAACTCTCGAAGATCGTCGGGGCCAACCCCCGCGAGTTCGCGGCCGAGATCGCCTCGGGCCTCGAGGCCGTCGACGGCATCGCGAGCGTCGAGGTCGCCGGCCCGGGCTTCATCAACATCCGCCTGGATGCCGCGGCAGCCGGTGCCCTGGCCCGCACGATCGTCGAGCAGGGAGCCGCGTTCGGCACGAACGACAGCCAGCGCGGAAACACGATCAACCTCGAGTTCGTCAGCGCCAACCCGACCGGTCCGCTGCACATCGGTCACACCCGCTGGGCGGCGCTGGGCGATGCGATCGCCCGGGTGCTGCTGGCCAGCGGCGCGACCCTGGTGCGTGAGTTCTACATCAACGACGCCGGTGCGCAGATGGAGCGGTTCGGCCGGTCGGTGGTCGCCGCGATCGCCGGCGAGCCGACGCCTGAAGACGGCTACGGCGGCGCCTACATCGCCGCTCTTGCCGAGCGCGTGAAGGCCGCCCGCGCCGACATCCTCGAGCTCGACCGCGACGAGCAGATCTCGGTCGCTACCGAACTCGCCTACGGCTTCCAGCTCGGTGAGATCCAGGCCTCGCTCGCGCGGTTCAACGTGCACTTCGACGTCTGGTTCTCGGAGCGCGACCTGCACGCGCGGATCGAGGGTCAGCCGAGCCTCGTGGACGAGGCCGTCGACCGCCTGCGCGAGCAGGGCCACGTCTTCGACGAGGACGACGCCGTGTGGGTGCGCACG
Source organism: Microbacterium sp. 1154 (assembly GCF_031455375.1). Classification (NCBI taxonomy): domain Bacteria; kingdom Bacillati; phylum Actinomycetota; class Actinomycetes; order Micrococcales; family Microbacteriaceae; genus Microbacterium; species Microbacterium sp. 1154. The sequence continues at coordinate 1,599,136 of NZ_JAVDSN010000001.1, forward strand.
ACCGACTTCGGCGACGACAAGAACCGCGTCATCCGTCGCTCGAACGGCGAGTACACCTACTTCGCCGCCGACGCCGCGTACTACCTGAACAAGGGCGACCGAGGGTTCGCGCACAAGATCTATCTGCTCGGCGCCGATCACCACGGCTACGTGCATCGCCTCAAGGCGCTCGCCGGCGCCGCGGGCGACGACCCCGAGAAGGACATCGAGGTGCTCATCGGGCAGCTCGTCTCGATCAACGGCGCCCGCCTGTCCAAGCGCGCGGGAAACATCGTCGAGCTCGACGACCTGCAGGCGTGGCTCGGCACCGACGCACTGCGGTACTCGCTCGCGCGGTACCCGGCCGACTCGCCGTTGACGCTCGACCCCGAGATCCTGCAGAAGCGCACCAACGACAACCCCGTCTTCTATGTGCAGTACGCCCACGCGCGCACGCACAACGTCGCGCGCAACGCCGCTGACTCGGGCATCGACCGCTCCGAGTTCGCCCCCGAACTGCTCGACCACGAGACCGAGTCGGCCCTCCTCGGCGCGCTGCAGGAGTACCCGCGCATCGTCGCCTACGCCGCCGAGGTGCGCGAGCCGCACCGTGTCGCGCGCTACCTCGAAGAGCTCGCGGGCCTGTACCACCGCTGGTACGACAACTGCCGCGTGATCCCCCTCGGTGACGCCCCCGTCGAGTCCGTTCACCGCACGCGCCTGTGGCTCAACGACGCCACCGGTCAGGTGCTGCGCAACGGCCTCGACCTGCTCGGTGTCAGCGCCCCGGAGCGGATGTAGAGCATGACGGATGCCACGGCTCCCCGCCGCCGGACCGGTCGCTGGATCGCCGTCCTCGTGGTCGTCGTCGTCCTGCTCGCCGGGGCGCTCGTGGCCGCGGAGTTCATCGCGCGCTCGGTCGTGACCAGCACGGTGCGCTCGCTCGTCGTCAAGAACGTCGGCCTGCCCGACGACCAGAACGTCGACGTGTCGGTACCGGGGCTCGTTCTGCCGCAGCTTCTCGGCGGTCGCCTCGACGAGGTCGCCGTCTCGTCGAACGACGTGACCCTCGGGCCCATCACGGGCGACGTGCGCGTCGACCTGCGCGGAGTCCCCGTCGCGGGCGATGCGGCGGCGGACGGCGGGGTGGCCTCGGTGCGCCTCGATCAGGAGCAGCTGAAGGCGCTCCTCGCCGAGGTCCCCGACCTCCCCGCCAGCACCGTCACCGTCGCCGCCCCCGACGTGGAGCTCGAGACCTCGCTCTCACTCTTCGGTATTTCCATTCCGGTCGGTGTCGGGGTCACCCCCGGTGCCGAGGCGGGAAACCTGACGCTGACCCCCTCGTCGTTCCAGGTGGGCGGCAACGCGATCGACGCCGACACCCTGCGCGGCCAATTCGGCGGCGTGGCGGACTCCGTGTTGAAGACGACGAGCCTGTGCATCGCCGACCGCCTCCCGAGAGGGCTCACCCTGACCTCGGCCACCGTCCAGGGAGAGGACCTCGTCGCGACGTTCGACGTGGCCGGCGGCATCGTGAACGATCCCTCCCTGCAGAGCGACGGCACCTGCGGCTGACCGGTGGGAAGGGGGCGGCATATGTCGTGCCCTAGACTGCTAGGACTGCCCGCCGCGTGACTCTCCGCGCGGGTGGGAGCCGTGATCCGCGGCCGTCGCGTCGCCGCAAAACCCGATTGGTCCCTCTGTGTCCGCCTCGCACTCCGCGCTCGTGCCCGCCTGGCTCACCGCCCCGGCCGAAGCGAACGAGCTCGTCGCCTCCGTCTGGCCCGCCTCGGCGCACCGCGTCGACGACGGCTCCGTCGAGGTCGGCGGGGTCTCGGTCTTCGACCTCCGCGACCGTTTCGGCACGCCGCTCTACGTCCTCGACGAGGACGAGGTGCGTGCCCACGCCCGTCGCGCCCGGTCCGCCTTCGACGCCGCGGCGGCGCGCCACGGCATCCGGGCCCGCGTCTACTACGCCGGAAAGGCCTTCCTCTCGACCGAGGTCGTGCGCTGGGTCGTCGCCGAGGGGCTTTCCGTCGACGTCTGCACGCGCGGCGAGCTCGAGGTCGCACTGGCCGGGGGCGCCGACCCCGCGCGCCTGGGCTTCCACGGCAACAACAAGAGCGTGAGCGAGCTCGAGCGCGCCGTCGACGTCGGTATCGGTTCGGTCGTCGTCGACAGCGCGATCGAGATCGAGCGCCTCGCGGCGATCGCCGAGCGGCGCGGTGCCGTGCAATCGGTGCTCGTGCGCGTGCGTACGGGTGTGCACGCCGAGACCCACGCGTTCTTGGCCACGGCCCACGAGGACCAGAAGTTCGGCTTCTCGATGGAGGGTGCGGCCGAGGCCGTCGCTCGTATCCGCGAGCTGTCGAGCCTGCGTTTCGTCGGCCTGCACGCCCACATCGGTTCGCAGATCTTCGACTCCTCCGGCTTCCGCGAGTCGGCTGCGCGCCTGGTCGATCTGCACGCGGACCTGCTGGCCGGGGGAGAGATCCCTCTTCTCAACGTCGGCGGAGGCTTCGGCATCTCGTACACCTCGGTCGACGACCCGAAGCCGATCGAAGAGATCGCCGACGGCATCGTCGACGCCATCGCCGACGAGTGCGCGGTCCGCGGCATCCCGATGCCCGATGTCGCCACCGAGCCGGGCCGTGTCATCGTCGGCCAGGCCGGCATCACGCTCTACGAAGTCGGCACGGTCAAGACCGTCACCGCGGGCGAGGGCCTCGACCGCACCTATGTCAGCGTCGACGGCGGCATGAGCGACAACGCCCGCCCGGCACTGTACGGCGCCGATTTCTCGGCGCGCCTCGTCTCGCGCACGAGCTCCGAGACCCCGGCCCTCTCGCGCGTCGTCGGCCACCACTGCGAGTCGGGCGACATCGTGGTGGATGCCGAGTACCTCCCCGCCGACGTGACTCCGGGCGATCTGCTCGCGGTGCCGGCCACGGGTGCGTACTGCTTCTCGCTGGCGAGCAATTACAACTACACCCCGCGTCCGCCGGTCGTCGCCGTGTGCGACGGTCACGCCCGTGTGATCGTTCGCGGCGAGACCGTCGACGATCTGCTGGCCCGCGACGTCGGCATCCCGGCATCCGCCCCGACCGCAACACCCCACGGAGACACCGAATGACCGACTACCGCACGCTCCGCGTGGCGCTCCTCGGCGCCGGCGCCGTCGGCTCGCAGGTCGCCGACCTGCTGCTCAAGCACGGCGACGAGCTCGCCGACCGCGCGGGCGCGAAGCTCGAACTCGCCGGTATCGCCGTGCGCAACCTCGACGCCAAGCGCGACGTCGACCTCCCGCAGGAGCTCTTCACCACTGACGCCGACACCCTCATCGTCGGAAGCGACATCGTCATCGAGCTGATGGGCGGTATCGAGCCCGCCCGCACGCAGGTGCTGCACGCGATCGCCTCGGGCGCCGACGTCGTCACCGCCAACAAGGCGCTGCTCGCCACGCACGGCTCCGAGGTCTTCGAGGCGGCCGACCAGGTCGGCGCCGAGGTGTACTACGAGGCCGCCGCCGCGGGCGCCATCCCGATCATCCGTCCGCTGCGCGACTCGCTCGCCGGCGACCGCGTCGTGCGCATCATGGGCATCGTCAACGGCACGACGAACTACATCCTCGACCGCATGGACACCGAGGGCGCCGACTTCGCCGACGTCCTCGCCCAGGCGCAGGCGCTCGGCTACGCCGAGGCCGACCCCACGGCCGACGTCGAGGGCTACGACGCCGCGCAGAAGGCCGCGATCCTCGCGAGCCTCGCCTTCCACACGACCGTTCCGCTGGACGCCGTCCACCGCGAGGGCATCACCTCGGTCGACGCCGCGATGATCGAGTCGGCGCGTCACGCCGGGTACGTCATCAAGCTGCTCGCCGTGTGCGAGCGCCTCGCGGCCGACGAGGGCGGCACCGAATCGATCTCGGTGCGCGTGTACCCCGCCCTCGTCGAGCGCACCCACCCCCTCGCGAGCGTCCACGGCGCGAACAACGCCGTCTTCGTCCAGGCCGAGGCCGCGGGCGACCTGATGTTCTACGGCGCGGGCGCCGGCGGCGTGCAGACCGCCTCGGCCGTGCTCGGCGACGTCGTGTCGGCCGCGCGCCGCCACATCGCGGGGGGTGTCGGCGTCGGTGAGTCGACCCGCGCGAACCTCCCCGCCGTGCCGATCGGCCACGTCATCACGCGCTACCAGATCACGCTCGAGGTTGACGATCAGCCGGGCGTGCTGGCGACGGTCGCCGGGATCCTCAGCGAGGGGCGCGTGTCCATCGCGACCGTCGAGCAGACCGTCATCGAGGCGGACCAGACCACTCAGACCGGCGGCTCCGCCCGTCTGGTCATCGGAACACACAAGGCCCGCGAGCAGGACCTGAGCGAGACCGTCGAGCGTCTCGCCGCGAGCGGCGTCGTCGAGCGCGTGGTCTCCGTGCTGCGCGTGGAAGGGAACTGACATGGCACACCTCTGGGGCGGAGTCCTCCGCGAATACGCCGACCGTCTGGGTGTCACCGACGCCTCCACCGTCGTCACCCTCGGCGAGGGCGGCACGCCGCTGCTGCCGGCCCCCGCGCTGTCGCGCCGCACCGGTGCCGACGTGTGGGTCAAGTACGAGGGGATGAACCCCACCGGTTCGTTCAAGGACCGCGGTATGACCGTGGCACTCTCGCGCGCCGTCGAGCACGGGGCCAAGGCCGTCATCTGCGCCTCGACCGGCAACACCTCGGCTTCGGCCGCGGCGTACGCCGCGCACGCCGGGATCACCGCCGCAGTCCTCGTGCCCGAGGGCAAGATCGCCATGGGCAAGCTCAGCCAGGCCGTGGCCCACAACGGCCGTCTCATTCAGATCCGCGGCAACTTCGACGACTGCCTCGAGATCGCGCGCGAGCTCGCCGACCACTACCCGGTCCACCTCGTCAACTCGGTCAACCCCGATCGCATCGAGGGTCAGAAGACCGCGGCGTACGAGGTCGTCGAGGTGCTGGGCGACGCTCCCGACTTCCACTTCATTCCCGTCGGCAACGCCGGAAACTACACCGCGTACTCGCGCGGATACCGCGAAGAGGCCGCCCGCGGCGTCGCCACCCGCGTACCCCGCATGTTCGGCTTCCAGGCCGCCGGTTCCGCGCCCCTCGTGCGCGGCGAGGTCGTTCGCCAGCCCGAGACGATCGCCAGCGCGATCCGCATCGGCAACCCCGCATCCTGGGAGCTGGCTCTCGAGGCGCGCGACGCCACCGACGGCTACTTCGGCGCGATCGACGACGCCGGGATCCTCGAGGCGCAGAAGATCCTCGCCGGCGAGGTGGGCATCTTCGTTGAGCCCGCCTCCGCCATCAGCGTCGCGGGACTGCTCGAGCGCGCCGAGGCCGGGGTCGTCCCCGCCGGTGCCAAGGTCGTCCTCACCGTCACCGGCCACGGCCTGAAGGACCCCCAGTGGGCTCTGCGTCGTGCGGACGGCACCGACGTCTCGCCGACGGTCGTCGACGCCGCCACCTCGGAGGTCGCTTCCGTGCTCGACCTGCAGCCGGTGACCGCGTGAGCTCAGGCCCCGGTCGTCGGGTCGCCGTCCGCGTTCCCGCCACCAGCGCGAACCTCGGTCCCGGCTTCGACACCCTCGGCCTCGCGCTGAGCGTGTACGACGAGCTCGTCGTCGAGCAGCTCGACGGCGACCGCCTCGAGATCGAGGTCGAGGGGGAGGGGACCGCCGACGTCCCCCGCGACGCCTCGCACCTCGTCGTGCGCGCGATGGCGCACACGTACGCGTCGGTCGGACGCGCCCTTCCGGGGCTGCGGCTGACGGCGCACAATGTCATCCCGCACGGGCGCGGCATGGGGTCGTCCGGGGCCGCCGTGGTCGCCGGCATCCTGGCGGCGAGAGGGCTGCTCGAGGGAGAGGTCGCTTTCAGCGACGTCGACCTGCTGCGCCTGGCGACCGAGATGGAGGGGCACCCCGACAACGTGGCGCCGGGTCTGTTCGGCGGGCTCACGATCGCCTGGATGGATGCCGCGGGCCCCCAGCACAAGCAGCTCATCGTGCACCGCGGTGTGTCGCCGCTGGTCTTCGTGCCGAGCTTCACGATGTCGACCGCCGTGGCACGGAGCCTGCAGCCGCTGCAGGTGCCCCGCGAGGACGCGGTGTTCAACGTCTCGCGCTCGGCCCTACTCATCGCGGCGATGACGCAGAGCCCCGAGTTGCTCATGGCGGCCACCGAAGACAAGCTGCACCAGAACTACCGCGCGCAGGCCATGCCCGAGACCGATCGTCTCGTGCAGGCGCTGCGGGCAGAGGGGTATGCGGCCGTCGTCTCGGGTGCCGGGCCCAGCGTGCTCGTGCTCGCCGACGGACCGGGGCAGCGACTTGCCGCCGCAGATCTTATGGCATCCGTCGTCGACACCCCGTGGCAAGCGCTCATGCTCGCCGTCGACGTCAAGGGTGGTACAGTGAAAAACGCAGAGGGTTCCGCGTAACTTCGCGAATCTGAGCCTCTGCACCACCTGCGAAATCCGCAACACATCGCGAACCCGGTATCGGCTGCAGTCTCCCGAACCGCTGGTGTCCTTCGTCTGCGTTCTGCACGGCGAAGCGCGATCTGATCACGTTTCATTTTCTGAGGAGCACTCGTGGAGTCCATCTCCGAGACCCAGCCCGTCGACGCACCCGAGGCCGTCGAGACCGACGAGCAGCCCACCGCTGCCGATCAGGGCACCGATACCGAACAGGCCGTCGAGGCCACCGCCGAGGGCGCTGACGCCCCCGCGGCCGACGAGCCCGCGCCGGCGGACGCCGCTGCTGCCGACGCGCAGCCCCCGGCGCTGTTCACCGACGACGCGCTCGCCGAGGCGCCCGCCGCCGACGCTGCGCCCGCCGCAGAAGAGGCTCCCGCCGTGGAAGCCGCCGTTGCGGAGGCGCCCGCTGCGGAAGCGGCCCCGGTCGAAAAGCCGGCTCGCGCTCCGCGCAAGCGCGCGCCGCGCCGTGCGAAGAGCGCCACCGCCGAAGAGACGGCCGCCGCTGAGGCCGCCGCCGCCGAGGCGAAGGCTGCGGCCGACGCCGCTGCCGCCGAGGCCCCGGCCGCCGCCGAGCCCGGCGACGCGACCACTCCCGTCACCACGGCGGCCGATGTCGCCGCCGATGCCGAGGCCGCCGCTGAGACGCCGGCCGTCGATGAGGCGCCCGCCACCGAGGCTGCCGCTGCACAGACCCCCGCCGCCGAGGCCGCGTCCGCCGACGCCGCTTCGACCGACGAGGCCCCGACGACCGACGCAACGGCGACCGACGCCGCTTCGACCGACGCTGCCGCGACCGACGCTGCCGCGACCGACGGCGCCGAGACCGACGGCGCCGAGCAGGGCGACGAGACGCCGGCCCGCGGCCGGGGTCGCAGCCGCTCGCGCAACCGGAACCGCAACAAGGCCGATGCCGAGAAGACCGAGGCGCCGGCGCAGCCCGCCGCCGACGAGGCCGAGGTGGCCGAGAAGAGCCCCCGCGAGAACGCGCAGCGCGACAACGGTCAGCGCGACAACGCGCAGAACGGTCAGCAGGCCCAGCAGCAGCAGGGCGGCGCGGCGAACAGCCGCAACCGCCAGCGCAACAAGCGCCGCGGCCAGAACACCACGGGCGACGAATTCGAGACCGAGATCGGCGAGGACGACGTCCTCATTCCGATCGCCGGCGTCCTCGACGTGCTCGACAACTACGCCTTCGTCCGCACCACGGGCTACCTGCCCGGCCCCAGCGACGTCTACGTCTCGCTCGGCCAGGTCAAGAAGTACAACCTGCGCAAGGGCGACGCCGTCGTCGGCGCCATCAAGCAGCCCCGCGAGGGCGAGCAGCAGGGGCGTCAGAAGTACAACGCTCTCGTGCAGGTCGACTCCATCAACGGTCTGTCGGTCGACGATGCCGCCGCTCGTGTCGAGTTCAACAACCTCACGCCGCTCTACCCGCAGGAGCGCCTGCGCCTCGAGACCGGCCCCGAGAAGCTCACGCAGCGCATCATCGACCTCGTCGCCCCGGTCGGCAAGGGCCAGCGCGGCCTGATCGTCGCACCCCCGAAGGCCGGCAAGACGATCGTTCTGCAGCAGATCGCCAACGCGATCGCCACGAACAACCCCGAGGTCCACCTCATGGTCGTGCTCGTCGACGAGCGCCCCGAAGAGGTCACCGACATGCAGCGCACGGTCCGCGGCGAGGTCATCGCGTCGACGTTCGACCGCCCGGCCGAGGACCACACCACGGTCGCCGAGCTCGCCATCGAGCGCGCCAAGCGTCTCGTGGAGCTGGGTCGAGACGTCGTCGTGCTGCTCGACTCGATCACCCGCCTCGGCCGCGCGTACAACCTCGCCGCCCCCACCTCGGGACGCGTCCTGAGCGGTGGCGTGGACGCCTCGGCGCTGTACCCGCCCAAGCGCTTCTTCGGCGCCGCGCGCAACATCGAGAACGGCGGATCGCTCACGATCCTCGCCACCGCCCTGGTCGAGACCGGCTCCAAGATGGACGACGTCATCTTCGAGGAATTCAAGGGCACCGGCAACAGCGAGCTGCGCCTGAACCGCCAGCTCGCCGACAAGCGCATCTTCCCGGCCGTCGACGTCAACGCGTCGAGCACCCGTCGCGAAGAGATGCTGCTGTCGAGCGACGAGGTCAAGATCACCTGGAAGCTGCGTCGCGCGCTGGCCGGGCTCGAGCCCCAGCAGGCCCTCGAGGTCGTGCTCGGCAAGCTCAAGGAGACCCAGTCCAACGTCGAGTTCCTCGTGCAGATGCAGAAGTCGATTCCGGCGCCCGCGCGCGGCGGTGACGACAACAGCATCCGCTGATCGGGGCGGGAGGCGCGATGTCGGAGCCCGCGATGTTCGAGTCGGTCCGCGGACTGCTCGAAGAGCACAAGGCCGTTCAGGAAGAGCTTTCCGACCCGGCCGTGCACGCGGACGCCGCGCGCGCCAAACGCGTCAATCGGCGGTACGCCGAACTGTCGCGGATCGTCACGGCGCACGAGGCCTGGGTCTCGGCATCCGATGACCTCGAGGCCGCGCGCGAGCTCGCCCGCGAGGACGAGGCGTTCGCCGACGAGGTGCCCGGTCTCGAGGAGCGGGTCGCCGAGACGCAGGAGCGTCTGCGACGCCTGCTCATCCCGCGCGACCCCGACGACGCCCGCGACGTCATCATGGAGATCAAGGGCGGTGAGGGGGGAGCCGAGAGCGCCCTGTTCGCGGCCGACCTGCTGCGGATGTACCTGCAGTACGCGGCCTCCATGGGCTGGAAGACCGAGCTGCTCGAGCGCACCGAGTCCGACCTGGGCGGCTACAAAGACGTCCAGGTCGCGATCAAGGGCTCGTCGAGCGATCCGGCGCAGGGCGTCTGGGCGCACCTGAAGTACGAGGGCGGCGTGCACCGCGTGCAGCGCGTGCCGGCGACCGAGTCGCAGGGGCGCATCCACACCTCGACGACCGGTGTACTGGTGTTTCCCGAGGTCGACGAGCCCGAAGAGGTCGCGATCGACCCGAACGATCTCAAGATCGACGTGTTCCGCTCGTCGGGCCCGGGCGGGCAGTCCGTCAACACGACCGACTCCGCCGTCCGTATCACGCACGTGCCCACCGGGATCGTCGTGTCGATGCAGAACGAGAAGTCGCAGCTGCAGAACCGTGAGGCCGGCATGCGCGTGCTGCGCGCCCGCCTGCTCGCGAAGCAGCAGGAGGAGCGCGACGCCGTCGCCGCCGACGCGCGGCGTTCGCAGATCCGCGGCATGGACCGCTCCGAGCGCATCCGCACGTACAACTTCCCCGAGAACCGCATCGCCGATCACCGCACCGGCTACAAGGCGTACAACCTCGACCAGGTGATGGACGGCGCTCTCGGCCCGATCATCGAGTCCGCCATCACGGCCGACGAGGAAGCGCGCCTCGCGGCCCTCGCCGACTCGTAGGCTCGGGTGGTGCTCACCGCCGCCCAGATCGTCACCTTCGACGACACCCCGCCCCCGCCCGGGTGTTCTCCGTGGGTCGGCTCGCCCGAGCAGGCGCGGCACATCGAGATCGTGGAACCGGATGCCGACTGGCCCGGTGTGTTCGAGGCGCTCCGCGCCGCGATCGTCGGGGTCCTCGGCGCTCGTGCCCTCGTCGTCGAGCACGTCGGTTCGACGTCGGTGCCCGGTCTCGCCGCCAAACCCGTCATCGACATCGATCTGACCGTCGCCGACACCGACGATGAGGACGCCTACGTGCCGGCGCTCGAAGCCCTGGGGTTCGTCCTGCGCGTCCGCGAGCCGTGGTGGATGGGCCACCGCTGCCTGGTCTCGGCGCGCCCCGCCGCGAACCTCCACGTGTGGCCGCCCGACAGCCCCGAGGCCGCCCGTCACCGGATCTTCCGCGATTGGCTGCGCCGTGACGAGACCGATCGACGGCGGTACGCCGCCGTCAAGCGCGCGGTCGCGGCCGACGGCCTGATGAGCGCCTACAACGCCCGCAAAGAGGGCGTGATCCGCGAGATCTACGCGCGCGCGTTCTCGGCCGCGGGGCTTCTTCCCTGTGGTCAGGCGTTCCACACGGGTGGGTGGGGGAGTGCACCGCGGCGATCCTCGAGCTGCGCGGCGAGTGACAGCAGCACCGCCTCGCCGCCGGGGCGACCGACCAGCTGCACCGACACCGGGTGGCCGCTCGCGTCGGTGGTGACCGGGAGGGTGAGTGCGGGGAGCCCCGCGACGTTGACGAAGCTCGAGTACGGCGCGTACTCGACCTGCATCGCGAACGTGCGCTCGGGGCTGTGGCCCGCGTAGGCACCCACGGGCTGGGGCTCTTGCGCGAGAGCGGGCATGAGGACGGCGTCGAAGGCGGCGAAATCGTCGATCGTCCGACGTTCGAAGGCGCGTGCTGCCGCCAGCCCGTCGAGCAGGTCGAGGGCGCCGAGCCGGCGTCCCTCCCGCACGAGCCACGCGGTCAGGGGTTCTACGAGCTCCATGTCGGCCTCGCTCAGGGGGATGCGCGCCGCGCTGGCGCGCCAGAGCACGTGGAACAGCGACGCGTACCCGACCGGATGCCAACCGGCATCCGTCACCGCGTGACCCGAGCCCGCGAGCCAGGCGGTGGCCGTGTCGAAAGCATGCCTCGCGTCGGTGCCGAGGCGGATGTCTTCGTCGTCGTCCCAGGGGGAGACGGTGGTGACGCCGACGCGCAGGGCGCCCGGTTCGCGTCTCGCGGCGTCCACGAACGGTCCGGCACCCGGGGCCGCCGTGGCGTAGCGGAACGGGGCGAGACCGACGAGGGCGTCGAGCAGGAGCCCTGCGTCCTCGGCCGAGCGGGCGATCGGCCCGGTCACGGACAGCCCGTCGGGCGAGTCGAAACCGGAACCGAGGGGCAGTCGCCCGCGCGAGGGCTTGAGCCCGAGGACGCCGACGGTCGAGGACGGGATGCGGATGGAACCGCCACCGTCGGAGCCCACGGCCGCGGGCAGGAGGCCCGCCGCGACGGCGACCGCCGCACCCCCGCTCGACCCGCCGGCCCCGGCGGAGGGGCGCCAGGGGTCGCGTGCCGGGGCGTGGATGAGCGGCTCGGTGAAACCCGTCAGGCCGAACTCCGAGGTGCTCGTCTTGCCGAGATTGACGGCCCCGGCGCCGTCGAGCGCCGCGGCCAGGGGATCGGATGCCACGGGCACGAGGTGGGCGCGCGAGCGCGAGCCGTAGCGGGTGGGTACGCCGGCGCGCGCGACGAGATCCTTGTCGGCGAGCGGAATGCCCCACAGGCTGCCGTTTGGGGCGTCGGCGCCCAGTGCGTCGGCGCGGAGGAGGGCGGCATCCGGGGTCGTCTCGGCGAAGGCTCCCAGATCGGCGAACCGGGCGATGCGGTCGAGGTAGTGCGCGGCCAGCTCGCGCGGACCCAGTGTGCCGTCCAGCAGTTCCGCGCGTTGCGCGACCAAGCTCAGATCGTGCAGGCGCCTCATGCCACGAGCCTACGGCGTCGGGTCGTGCGACAGCCGGTCGGAGAGGGCGCCGTCCGTCTGCCTGCGCCGCGCCTGTCGGTTACTCGAGACGCCGCGGGCTCGCGCACCGGGGACGACGCCGCGATCGGACTCAGCCGGCCCGCTCCGGCACGGTGAGGTCGGTGTCGAGCTGCGCGAGCACCTCGCGCGGTGTCTGACCCAGGTGGAGGCGGAACGCGCGATGCAGGTGCGACAGATCGCTGAACCCCCACTTCGCGGCCAGGTGCGTCATCGTCGCCCGACCGCGCTCGGCCCGCAGGTCGTCGGCGCACGCGAGGACTCGCGTGCGCATCACCGTCTGCCCGTAGGTCAGGGGCGTGCTCTCGTAGAGCTGGTGGAGCTTGCGCACCGAGATGGCGAAGTGGCGCGCCATCGCGGCAGGGGAAGTGTCGACGAACCGGACGTGTCGTTCGAGGTGGTGCTCAATGCTTCGACGGAGCACCTCGTCACCACCCTCCTGCTCGCCGAGGGCGTCGGTGCGCGGCGAGTGGGAGAGCGCGCGGCTGAGTGAGGCGACGGCGGTGCCCACGGCATCCGCTTCGCTGTCACTCATTCGCGACGCCTGCGTCCACGACGAACGCAGGGTGTCGGCCACGACGGCGCCGAGCCCCGTTCCCGCCGAGAACGTCCGCGCCGTGCCGTCGGCCCGGAGGCTCTCGGGGATGTTGCGCGCCGGAACGCGGAACGACACCGTGCGCCACGGATCGAGGTAGTCCAGGGTGAACGAGCGCGTGGCATCCACGATCGTGAACGTGCCCGGACCCGACATGCTGCGCCGGCCGTCCTGCGTGACGACGCAGCGCCCGTCGAGCATGAGGTTGAGGAAGACGACCTCGTCGTCGACCCGGCGCACCTCCTCGGGGCCGTGGTGGATCACCTGCGCGCAGGTCGCGATCTCGGCGCCGGTGGTCTCGCCGAAGGGGCGGGTCTCGACGCGTCCCTCGAGGCCCACGCGCGCCCAGTCGTCGCGGGTGCCGCGAGCGGCGGGGCGGAGCGGCGTGAAGGCCGCGCACACGACCTCGCGCCAGTACGCGAACTGCTCCCGCGGCGGTCTTTCGCGGGTGTCCCATCGATTCATCGGTTCCTCCTCGGCGGCCCGCGGATGTCGACCTCCTCAGCAGAGCAACGTCCTGTTTCGCCAGGCGCGGCGTCTCGTGTCCGCCGGGTAACGAACTGCTCACCGCGGCATGGCGTGCGCTGTCGTCCTCGCCGTCGTGCACGCGCATCCAATCTCCGCGCGCCGGGACGCTGCGACGCTACCCAGACCTTCACCCGAACGAACGAACGAGGAGCACACCCGTGGCCATCGACTTCACCCTCTCCGAAGAGCAGCTCGGTCTCCGCCTGCAGGCGCGCGAGTTCGCCGAGACCGTGCTGAGCCAGGTTCCCGACGTCATCTCCGAGATCCCCGACCCCCTCGGCCGGTTCCGCGCGCTGAAGCCCTTCTACCAGCAGATGGTGGATGCCGGATTCGTCAAGGGACTCATCCCCGTCGAGAACGGCGGGCACAAGTTCAGCAACCTGCAGTTCGCCCTCGCGTGCGAAGAGCTCGCGCGGGTCGAGATCAACACCCCGACCATCGTCCTCGGTACGGGTCTCGGCACGTTCCCGATCATCACGGCGGGCACGCCCGAGCAGAAGGAGCGGTTCCTCGCGCCGTTCGTCGACGGCAGCCCGGCCCTCGCGGCCATCGCGTTCACCGAGGCCGCCGGGGGCGCCAACTTCGACCACCCCGATCCCCAGTACGGGGTGCAGACCTTCGCCGTCCGCGACGGGGACGAATGGGTCATCAACGGCCGCAAGGCGTACACCACAAACGCCTCGGGCTGGGACGACGAGGGAGCCGACATCATCAGCGTCGTCTGCCGCATCGATGAGACGAAGCCGCCGGCCGAATCGCTCGCGATCATCGTCGTCGAGAAGGGCACGCCGGGTGTGACGTTCTCGGGCATCATCGACACGATCGGCCATCTCGCCACCAACTCCCCGTACGTGGACTTCGTCGACGTCCGCGTGCCGGTCGAGAACCTGATCGGCGCTCCCGGCGACGGGCTCGCGCTGACGAAGGGGTCGTTCTCGTGGACCTGCTCGAGCATCGCCGCGGCCGCCGTCGGCAAGATGCGCCGCGCGTTCGAGATCGCCTACGAGTTCGTCTCGACCGAGAAGCGCTCCGGCAGCGTGCCGGTCATCGACCACCAGAACGCCGGCTACATGCTCGCCGACATCAAGACCCGTATCGAGGTCGGCCGGTACTTCGCCTGGAAGGCCGCGGACCACTTCGACAAGACGGGGGGCCTGGACCGCGAGCTGTCGAACATGTCGAAGATCTACAACTCCGAGCTGTCGGTGCAGACCGTCTACGACGCGATGCGCCTCGTGGGCGTGGACTCGTACGGCGACCGCGCCCCGCTCGGCGACATCATGCTGGACGTGCTCTGCCTGCCCATCTACGACGGGGGCAACATGGGCGTTCGACGCCGGCACCTGCACGAGATGCTGCGCACCCCCGGGTACGACCCCCTGGCCGCGGCGGAGAACCGCCTGTCGGTCTGATCGAGCAGCTCCGGTGCGGGTCCGCGGCGATGGCGGGCCCGCACCGGAGTGTTCAGATCCAGTACTCGGGTGTCGTCAACACCGCGCGGGTGTCTTCCCCGTTCCGGCGTTGACGCGCTTTGGCGGGAACGCCGACGAGCACGCTGTCGGCCGGGGCGTCGGCTGTGACGACGGCGTTGGCGCCGACGGCACTGCGAGCACCGATCGTGATCGGCCCCAGGATCTTCGCCCCCGCGCCGACCGCGACGCCGTCGTGCAGGGTGGGGTGGCGCTTCCCGCCCTCGCGCTGACGGCCCCCCAGCGTGACGCCGTGATAGAGCATGACGTCGTCACCGACCTCTGCGGTCTCGCCGATGACGACGCCCATGCCGTGGTCGATGAAGAAACGGCGTCCGATGGTGGCGCCGGGGTGGATCTCGACTCCGGTGAGCCACCGCGTGACCTGCGACAGGGCGCGCGCGGGGAAGCGCAGGCCGCGACGCCACAGCCGGTGGGCGATGCGGTACGACCACACCGCGTGCAGGCCCGGGTAGAGCACAGCGATTTCGAGTCCGCCGCGCGCCGCGGGGTCGCGGAGCTTGGCGGCCGAGATGTCGTCGCGCAGGTGGGAGAGGACCCCCACGTCAGTCTTCGCGCAGGTGCTCGTAGAGCGCCGTCGACAGGTACCGCTCGCCGTACGAGGGGATGATCACGACGATGTTCTTGCCGGCCGCCTCGGGGCGACGGGCGACCTCGAGGGCCGCCCAGATCGCGGCGCCCGACGACATGCCGACGAGGATGCCGTCCTTGGCCGCCGTCTCGCGTGCCAGGCGGATCGCGTCGTCGAACTCGACGTCGATCACCTCGTCGATGATGTCGCGATCGAGGATCGCCGGCACGAAGTTGGGGCCGATGCCCTGGATCTTGTGGGGCCCGGGGTGACCCTTGGTGAGGACGGGCGAGTCCGCGGGCTCGACGGCGACCACCTTGACCCCGGGCACGCGCTCCTTCAGCACCTGCCCGACACCGGTGATGGTGCCGCCGGTGCCGATCCCCGCGACGAAGTAGTCGACCTTGCCCTCGGTGTCGCGCAGGATCTCTTCGGCCGTGGTCTTGCGGTGGATCGCGGGATTCGCCTCGTTCTCGAACTGGCGGGCCCAGACGGCGCCCGGCGTCTCGGCGACGATGCGCTTGGCCTCGTCGACCGCGTGCGACATGCCCTTGGTGGGGTCGGTCAGCACGAGCTCGGCGCCGAACGCCTTGAGCAGGATGCGGCGCTCCTTCGACATCGAGGCGGGCATCGTGAGGATGACCTTGTAGCCGCGAGCCGCGCCCACCATGGCGAGGGCGATGCCGGTGTTGCCGCTCGTCGACTCGACGAGCGTGCCGCCGGGCTTCAGCTCGCCCGACGCCTCGGCCGCGTCGACGATCGCGATGCCGAGGCGGTCCTTGACGCTCGATGCGGGGTTGTAGAACTCGAGCTTGGCGAGGATCTGGCCACCGGCGCCCTCGGCGACGCGGTTCAGCCGCACGAGCGGGGTGTCGCCGAATGCAGAGGTGATGTCGGAGTGGATGCCGGGCATGGCTCGCCTTTCGCCGTCGGTCGGGTCGCGATCATTTTAGGCGAGCCTTCCGACGCCGCCGGCCCTTGTGACGCCGCGCGACTAGGCTGGGCTCCCGTCATGCCAGAGACCGCCCCGCACCCCGTCCCTCCGGCCGCCTCGGTCGCCGCCGTCGTCCGTTCCGCCGCCGAGCGGCTGAACACGGCGGGAGTACCCGACCCCCAGGTCGACGCCGAGCTGCTCGTCGCCCACGTGCTCGACTCCTCGCGCGGGGGAGTGCAGGCGGCCGCGATCCGCGGAGACCGGATGCCGGAGCCCGCCGCCCGGGCGCTCGCCCCTCTGCTCGACCGCCGCGCGGCCCGTGAGCCGCTGCAGCACCTGACCGGTCTCGCCCCGTTCCGGTCGATGGAGCTCGCGGTGGGACCGGGCGTGTTCGTTCCGCGGCCCGAGACCGAGGTGGTGGCCCAGTTCGCGATCGACGCGCTGCGTTCCGCGGCATCCGAGGCCCCGATCGCGGTCGATCTCGGAACCGGAAGCGGTGCGATCGCGCTCGCCATGGCCACCGAGGTGCCCCACTCGCGCGTCTTCGCGGCAGAGAACTCGGTCGACGCCTTCGTCTGGACCAAACAGAACGTGGCCCGACTCGGCGCCGACAACGTCACGCTCGCCTTCGTCGACCTCGCCGACGCGTTCCCCGAGCTCGATGGAACCGTCTCGGTCGTGGCATCCAATCCTCCCTACGTCCCCGACGATGCGATCCCGCGCGATCCCGAGGTGCGTCTCTACGACCCGCCGGCGGCCCTGTACGGGGGACCGGATGGATTGGATGCCGTGCGCCACCTCAGCCGCGTCGGGCTCCGCCTCGGTCACCCCGGGGCGACGATCGTCATCGAGCACGGCGAGTGGCAGGGCGCGGCGATCCGCGAGATCCTCGCCGCCGACGGCTGGCGCTCGGCCGCCACCCACCCCGATCTGACGAGCAGGGACCGCGCCACGACCGCCACCCGGCCGTGACCACGCCCGTGCCGACGCGCGACTAGACTGGCGCGCGTTATGTCACCCGTCTACGACTGCCGTGACGAATCGCAGCTGCTGTCCGGAATGCGCCACGCGCGTCAAGCGATCGGCCGCGGCGAGCTCGTCGTGCTCCCCACCGACACCGTGTACGGAATCGCCGCGGACGCCTTCAACGCGCGCGCCGTCGCGGGCCTGCTCGAGGCGAAGGGCCGCGGGCGTCAGCAGCCGCCGCCCGTCCTCGTTCCGGGAGTGGGGACGCTGCGGGCCCTCGTCGCCGAGATCCCTCCCGCCGTCGACGACCTCGTGCGCGAATTCTGGCCCGGAGGACTGACGATCGTGCTCCCCGCGCAGCCCTCGCTCTCGTGGGACCTCGGTGACACGCACGGCACGGTCGCGGTGCGCATGCCCGCGCAGAAGATGACGCTCGAGCTCTTGGAAGAGACCGGGCCGCTCGCCGTGTCGAGCGCGAACCTCACGGGTCGCGCCGCGGCGGTCGACATCGACTCCGCGCGCGACATGCTGGGCGACAGCGTGGCGGTCTATCTCGACGCGGGCGTGAGCGAGACGGGCATCGCCTCGACGATCATCGACGCTACGACGCTGGTCGGGGGAGCGGAGCCGCAGATCCGCGTGCTGCGCGAGGGCGCGGTCTCGCGTGACCGTCTGCGCGCGGTGGTCGGCGATCTGCTCGAGCCCGATCCCGTGGACGAGGTCGTGGACCCTCTCGCGACGCCGTCGGCGACGACTCCGGATGCCGAGGCGCCGGGTCCGTGACCCAGTACCTCCTCACCATCCTGTTCACGGCGGCGGTCACGCTCGCGCTGTCGTGGGTGGTGTGGAAGCTCGCCCTGCGATTCAAGCTGTACCCCGGTATCCGCGATCGAGACGTGCACAAGACACCGACCCCCCGCCTCGGGGGCGTCGCGATGTTCCTCGGGGTCGTAGCCGCTTTCGCGCTGTCGAGCAGGAACCCCTACTTCGCGATCTTCTGGATCGACCCCGTGCCGGTGCTCTCACTGCTCGGAGCGGTCCTGCTCATCGTGCTCGTCGGAGTCGCCGACGATCTCTGGGATCTCGACTGGATGATCAAGCTGGGGGCGCAGTTCGTGGCGGCCGGGATCATCGCCTGGTTCGGTCAACTGCAGATCCTCTCGCTGCCGATCGGCGCCCTCACGGTGGGATCGAGCTGGGTGAGCTTCCTGCTGACCGTGTTCGCCATGGTCGTCGTGATGAACGCCGTGAACTTCATCGACGGGCTGAACGGTCTCGTGGCGGGCGTGTGCCTGATCGCCAATGGCGTCTTCTTCGCCTACTCCTACCTGCTCGTGCGCGACACCGGCGCCAGCACCTACTTCAACCTCGCATCGTTCATCGCGGCGGTGCTCGTGGGCGCGTGCCTGGGGTTCCTCCCGATGAACTGGACGCCGGCCAAGCTCTTCATGGGCGACGCCGGCGCGCTCATGCTCGGTCTGCTGATGGCGAGCTCCGCTGTCGCGATCACCGGCCAGCTCGACCCCGCGGTGCTCGACCCCGAGAAGATCGGCCGTTCGCAGCTGCTCGGTGCCTTCATCCCCATCCTGCTGCCCGTCGTCATCGTGCTGCTGCCTCTGCTCGACTTCGGCCTCGCTGTCGCACGACGGCAGTGGGCGGGCCGATCGCCCTTCTCTCCCGATCGCAAGCACCTGCACCACCGCATGCTCGACATGGGCCATACCGACCGCGATGCCGTCCTCATCTTCTACAGCTGGACGGCCGTGGTCAGCCTCGCCTTCCTGCTGATGTACATCGGCACCCAGCAGGGCTGGCCCGGCGATTACGCGATCGGTATCGCCTTCGGTGTGACCGGCGTCGCCGCGTGCGCCGTGCTCACCCTTCTGCCCTCCCAGCACCGTCTTCGGCTGTCCCGCCGCCCCCGACCCACCCGACCGGAGTCCCCCTCATGAGCAGTGTTTCCCCCGCCCCTCGTCGCCCCCTCTCCAGTACACCGGTGCTGCGCACCGCCCTGGTCTGGGGTGGCATCGTGACGGCGGTACTCCTCGTGCTCGGCGCCGTCGTCGGCTTCCTCGTCGGGGGCGGGGGAGGCCTCGGCAGCGCTCTGTCGGGTGTGGCGGTCAGCGCGATCTTCCTCGCGGTGACGGCCATCAGCATCCTCGTGGCGAACCGCTGGTTCGGAGACCCCCTCTACGTCCCGATCTTCTTCGGGATCGTCCTGGGCGGCTGGCTGCTCAAGCTCATCCTGTTCATCGTGGCGATCGTCGTGCTCCGCGGGCAGGGCTGGGTCGACCCGGTCGTGTTCTACGTGGCGCTCGTCGTCAGCGTGATCGCCTCGCTCGCCGTCGACGTGGTCGTCCTCCTGCGCATGCGCATCCCCAGCGTCAGCGATGTGACCCTGCCCACCGACCCCGACGCGGGCGACCGCCGATCCTGAGACCCCCGTATCTCATGAGGCGGCACGCCGAGGCCCAATAGTCCGTCGGCGAGACGATCACGGCACTCGGACTCATGGATCCGCCGGGAGTTTGATAGGGTTGCCGTAGTACCCACCCGCGATTGGAACTCTTCTCCAGGCTCGCACTTCGGGTAACAATCACCGACCATCGTCGCAACGGTTCACACCGATGCCCCGAAGCTGGAGCCAGCGCTGACTACTCAAGCTGCGACCCTGATCACGAACTTCGCGTCCGCGGGTGCCGAGTTCCACCCGCCGTCCATCTCGGAGTTCTTCCCGGATGCGGTGCTGTTCGAGGGCACGATCTTCGCGATCACGCGTATCAACCTCACGCAGATGCTGGCGACGCTGGCCCTCGTTCTCTTCCTCGTGCTCGGCACTCGCCGCATGAAGATCGTCCCCGGCCGCTTCCAGAGCGTCGCCGAGATGGGCCTGGACTTCGTCCGCGTCAACATCGCCGAGGACATCCTCGGACGCAAGGACGGCAAGCGCTTCCTGCCGATCCTCACCACCATCTTCTTCATGGTGCTGTTCATGAACATCACGGGTGTCATCCCGTTCCTGAACATCGCCGGCACCAGCGTCATCGCCGTTCCCCTTCTGCTCGCGATCGTGGCCTACGTCACCTTCATCTATGCGGGCATCAAGAAGAGCCCCGCCGGCTTCTTCAAGAACGCGCTGCTGCCCTCGGGCGTCCCGTGGCCGCTGTACATCATCATCGTCCCGCTCGAGTTCCTCTCCACCTTCATCATCCGGCCCGTCACCCTGACGCTGCGTCTGCTGATGAACATGGTCGTCGGTCACCTCATGCTGGTCCTGTTCTTCTCGGCGACGCAGTTCTTCGTCGTGGGGCTCAGCGGATGGTGGACGGCTCTCGGCGCCGGTTCGCTGGCCTTCGGCTTCGCCTTCACCCTGTTCGAAATCTTCGTCGCCTTCCTCCAGGCCTACGTCTTCGCGATCCTCACCGCGGTCTACATCCAGCTCGCGGTCGCAGAAGAGCACTGAGCGGCCCGGCGCACGCCGAGCCACCCAACGAAAGGAAAAAACCCGTGGACGCAACTACGGTTCTCGCCCAGGTCACCGGTAACGTCGCCACGATCGGCTACGGTCTCGCCGCCATCGGCCCCGCCATCGGCGTGGGCATCGTCGTCGGCAAGACGATCGAGGGCGTCGCCCGTCAGCCCGAGCTCGCGGGCCGCCTGCAGGTCCTGATGTTCATCGGTATCGCCTTCACCGAGGCGCTCGCCTTCATCGGTATCGCGACCGGCTTCATCTTCACTTGATCCCGGCCGCTCTCGATTCACTGTAAGGAGACAGGATGCTGAACGCTCTTGTCACTCTCGCCGCGGAGCCCGCGGGGGAAGCACACAACCCGCTGCTTCCCGCGGTCTACGACATCATCTGGTCGGCGGTGTGCTTCGTCGTCATCATCTTCGTGGTGTGGCGCGTCGCTCTGCCGCGCATGGCGAAGCTGCTCGACGAGCGCAGTGCTGCCATCGAGGGCAACATCGCGAAGGCCGACGAGGCCCAGCGCCAGGCCGAGGCCGCCCTCGAGCAGTACACCGCTCAGCTGGCCGAGGCGCGCCGTGAAGCCGGTGAGATCCGCGAGTCCGCGACGCAGGACGGTCGCAAGATCGTCGCCGAGGCGCGCGAGACCGCGGCGGCCGACGCCGCTCGCATCACCGCGTCCGCGCACGCGCAGATCGAGGCCGAGCGTCAGTCGACCCTCGTGCAGCTGCGCTCCGAGGTCGGTACCCTCGCGGTCGACCTCGCGGGCAACGTGATCGGTGAGACCCTGTCCGACGACGCGCGTGCGAACGCCGTGGTCGACCGCTTCCTCGCCGAGCTCGAGGCGTCCGAGAAGGCGGCCAAGTAATGGGCAGCGCGACCACTCAGGCGCGGACCGCGACGACGGAGGCCCTGGCCTCCACGTCGGGCGTCGATCTCGACGTCGCGCGCGAGCTGTTCGCGGCCGTCGGTGCCGTGAGCGGATCGTCGCAGTTGAGCGGCGCGCTGTCCGACTCGTCGGTGCCGGCCCCCGCTCGCGCGGGGCTGGTCTCGGCCGTCTTCGGCTCCACCTACCGTCCCGCCACGGTCGCCCTGCTCTCCAGCGCCGCCCAGCAGCGCTGGTCGAACGCCGGGCAGTTCGTCGAGGGTCTCGAAGAGCTGGCGATCCAGGCGACCTCGGTCGCCGAGTCGGCGGACATCGAGTCGGAGCTGTTCGCCTTCTCGCGCACCGTCGCGAGCAACGGCGAGCTCGAGCTTGCTCTCGGTGGGCGCCTCGGCGGCGCCTCGGCGAAGGGGTCGCTCGTCTCGACCCTTCTCGACGGCCGCGCGAGCGCCGGCACCGCACTCATCGTGTCGTCGCTGGTGCAGCACGCCCGCGGCCGCCGCGTACGCGCCCTGCTTCGCCGGGCCGAGCGCATCGTCGCCGACCAGCGCGCGCGGATCGTCGCCACCGTGTACGCCGCAGCCCCCCTCAGCGCCGAACAGCAGACCCGCCTGCAGAACGCTCTCAGCGCACGTTACGGTTCGGCGGTCACGCTGAACACCGTGATCGACCCGACGGTGGTCGGCGGTCTGCGCGTGCAGGTCGCAGACGACGTCATCGACGCGAGCGTGTCCGCACGTCTCGCCGACCTCCGCCAGCGGATCGCAGGCTAAAGACTTTCCGCCCGAATGGGCGTGGATCTGGGGGCCGAGTGCCCCACGAACGAAGGAAGACAATGGCAGATCTCTCTATCAGCCCCGACGTCATTCGTGACGCGCTGAAGGACTTCGTCAACGCCTACGAGCCCACCGGCGCTGCGGCGACCGAGGTCGGCGCCGTCGTCGACGCGGCCGACGGCATCGCGCACGTCGAGGGCCTTCCGGGCGTCATGGCCAACGAGCTCATCCGCTTCGCGGACGGCACGCTCGGCCTCGCTCAGAACCTCGACGAGAACGAGATCGGTGTGGTCGTCCTCGGCGACTTCGCCGGGATCGAAGAAGGCCAGAGCGTCACCCGCACGGGTGAAGTCCTCTCCGTCGGCGTCGGCGAGGGCTACCTCGGCCGCGTCGTCGACCCGCTCGGCAACCCGATCGACGGCCTCGGCGAGATCGCGACCGACGGCCGCCGCGCACTCGAGCTCCAGGCGCCCGGCGTCATGCAGCGTAAGAGCGTCCACGAGCCCCTTCAGACGGGTATCAAGGCGATCGACGCGATGATCCCCGTCGGACGCGGCCAGCGTCAGCTGATCATCGGCGACCGCCAGACCGGTAAGACGGCCATCGCGATCGACACGATCATCAACCAGAAGGCCAACTGGGAGTCGGGCGACGTCAACAAGCAGGTGCGCTGCATCTACGTCGCGATCGGCCAGAAGGGCTCGACCATCGCTTCGGTGAAGGGCGCGCTCGAGGACGCCGGCGCGATGGAGTACACCACCATCGTCGCGGCCCCCGCCTCCGACCCCGCCGGCTTCAAGTACCTCGCCCCCTACACCGGCTCGGCCATCGGTCAGCACTGGATGTACGAGGGCAAGCACGTCCTCATCATCTTCGACGACCTGTCGAAGCAGGCCGAGGCGTACCGTGCCGTCTCGCTGCTGCTGCGCCGCCCGCCGGGCCGCGAGGCGTACCCCGGCGACGTCTTCTACCTGCACTCGCGTCTGCTCGAGCGTTGCGCGAAGCTGTCCGACGAGCTGGGTGCCGGTTCGATGACGGGTCTGCCCATCATCGAGACCAAGGCCAACGACGTCTCGGCCTACATCCCGACCAACGTGATCTCGATCACCGACGGCCAGATCTTCCTGCAGTCCGACCTCTTCAACGCCAACCAGCGTCCGGCGGTCGACGTGGGTATCTCGGTCTCGCGCGTGGGTGGTGACGCTCAGGTCAAGTCGATCAAGAAGGTCTCCGGAACGCTGAAGCTGGAGCTGGCGCAGTACCGCTCGCTCGAGGCCTTCGCGATGTTCGCGA
This sequence comes from Microbacterium sp. 1154, assembly GCF_031455375.1. Lineage (NCBI taxonomy): Bacteria > Bacillati > Actinomycetota > Actinomycetes > Micrococcales > Microbacteriaceae > Microbacterium > Microbacterium sp. 1154. The sequence goes on from NZ_JAVDSN010000001.1 coordinate 1,622,603, forward strand.
GCGACCTCGACGCGGCCTCGCGTCGTCAGCTCGCCCGTGGTGCGCGCCTGACCGAGCTGCTGAAGCAGCCGCAGTACTCGCCGTACCCCGTCGAGGAGCAGGTCGTCTCGATCTGGGCCGGTACGAACGGCAAGCTCGACACCGTCGAGGTGTCCGACGTCCTGCGCTTCGAGCGCGAGCTGCTGGACTACCTGCGCCGCAACTCGACCGTGCTCGACACGCTGCGCGAGACCAACGTGCTCGGTGACGACACGCTCGCGGAACTGGAGCAGAAGATCGACGCATTCGCGAAGGAATTCCAGCCCGGCAAGGACCAGGGCGTCGTCGGCGCCGAGAAGGTCGATGCTGCCGAGGCGGAAGACGTCAACCAGGAGCGGATCGTCAAGGGCCGTCGCTGATAGCGACGACACGAGAACGGAATCATGGGCGCACAACTGCGGGTCTACAAGCAGAAGATCTCTTCTGCTCAGACGACCAAGAAGATCACGAAGGCGATGGAGCTCATCGCGGCTTCGCGCATCCAGAAGGCGATGGCGCGTGTGCGCGCGGCGTCGCCCTTCGCGCGGGCCGTCACGAGCGCCGTCTCCGCGGTGGCCACGCACTCCTCCGTCGACCACCCGCTGACGACCGAGCGCGAGAACATCCGCCGCTCGGCCCTGGTCGTCTTCACCTCCGACCGGGGCCTGGCGGGCGCCTTCAACTCGCAGATCCTCCGCGAGGCTCTCGAGTTGGCCGAGCTCCTGCGGTCGCAGGGCAAGGACGTGGTGTTCTACCTCGTCGGTCGCAAGGCCGTCGGCTACTTCCAGTTCCGTCGCATGGCGAGCGCCGCGCAGTGGGTCGGTGACACCGACACCCCGCAGTTCTCCACCGCGGAGGAGATCTCGGATGCCGTTCTCCAGGCGTACCGCGCCGGTGGCGAGAACGAGGGTGTCGACGAGATCCACCTCGTGTACAACCGCTTCGTCAGCATGATGACGCAGTCGCCCGAATCGGTGCGTCTGCTTCCGCTCGAGGTGCTCGAGGCCGATGAGGCCCCGGGCCAGGCCGAGATCTACCCGCTCTACGAGTTCGAGCCGGACGCCGAGACCGTGCTCGATGCGCTTCTGCCGGTCTACGTCCAGAGCCGTATCTTCAACGCCCTCCTCCAGTCGTCGGCTGCCAAGCACGCCGCGACCCAGAAGGCCATGAAGTCGGCCAGCGACAACGCCGACAAGCTCATCACCGACTACACCCGCCTGCGCAACAACGCGCGTCAGGCGGAGATCACGCAGCAGATCGCCGAGATCGTCGGCGGCGCCGATGCCCTGGCATCCGGCAAGTAAGTTCCCAAGGAGAGAAGAAGCCATGAGCCTCACCGCCGAGAAGACCGACGCGGCCGTCGTCGGACGCGTCGCGCGCGTCACCGGCCCGGTCGTCGACATCGAGTTCCCGCATGACGCGATCCCCGAGATCTACAACGCGCTGAAGACCACGATCACCATCGGTGACGAGTCGACCGAGATCACCCTCGAGGTCGCTCAGCACCTCGGTGACGACCTCGTGCGCGCCATCGCCCTGAAGCCGACCGACGGCATCGTCCGTGGCCAGGAGGTGCGCAACACCGGCGGCCCCATCTCGGTGCCCGTCGGCGACGTCACCAAGGGCAAGGTCTTCGACGTCACCGGCGAGGTGCTCAACGCAGCCCCCGGTGAGCAGGTCGAGATCACCGAGCGCTGGGGCATCCACCGCAAGGCGCCGAGCTTCGACCAGCTCGAGTCCAAGACCGAGATGTTCGAGACCGGCATCAAGTCGATCGACCTCCTGACCCCGTACGTGCAGGGTGGAAAGATCGGTCTGTTCGGTGGTGCCGGCGTCGGTAAGACCGTCCTCATCCAGGAGATGATCCAGCGCGTCGCGCAGGACCACGGTGGCGTCTCGGTGTTCGCCGGTGTCGGCGAGCGCACCCGTGAGGGCAACGACCTCATCGGTGAGATGGAAGAGGCGGGTGTCTTCGACAAGACGGCCCTCGTGTTCGGCCAGATGGACGAGCCGCCGGGAACGCGCCTGCGCGTCGCCCTCTCGGCCCTGACGATGGCGGAGTACTTCCGCGACGTCCAGAAGCAGGACGTGCTGTTGTTCATCGACAACATCTTCCGCTTCACGCAGGCCGGTTCCGAGGTCTCGACGCTGCTGGGGCGCATGCCCTCCGCCGTGGGATACCAGCCCAACCTCGCCGACGAGATGGGTGTGCTCCAGGAGCGCATCACCTCGACGCGCGGTCACTCGATCACCTCGCTGCAGGCGATCTACGTCCCCGCCGACGACTACACCGACCCGGCTCCGGCGACCACGTTCGCGCACCTCGACGCGACCACCGAGCTCTCGCGTGAGATCGCGTCGAAGGGTCTGTACCCCGCCATCGACCCGCTGACGTCGACGAGCCGGATCCTCGACCCGCGCTACATCGGTGCCGACCACTACCGCGTTGCCACCAGCGTGAAGCAGATCCTGCAGAAGAACAAGGAACTGCAGGAGATCATCGCGATCCTCGGTGTCGACGAGCTCTCGGAAGAGGACAAGATCGTCGTGTCGCGCGCACGCCGCATCCAGCAGTTCCTCTCGCAGAACACCTACATGGCCAAGAAGTTCACCGGTGTCGAGGGTTCCACGGTCCCGATCAAGGAGACCATCGAGTCGTTCGACGCGATCGTCAAGGGCGACTTCGACCACGTCGCCGAGCAGGCGTTCTTCAACGTCGGCGGCATCTCGGACGTCGAGGCCAAGTGGGCGCAGATCCAGAAGGAGAACGGCTGACATGTCGTTGCGCGTGAGCCTGGTGTCGGCCGACGCCGAGGTGTGGACGGGGGAGGCTTCGCTCGTCGTGGCCAAGACCGTCGAAGGTGAGATCGGCTTCATGCAGGGTCATGAGCCTGTCCTCGCGATCCTCGCTCAGGGCGAGGTCCGCATCACCCGCACCGACGGCTCGAAGATCCTCGCCAACGCCGAGGACGGCTTCCTGTCGATGGCGAACGATGAGCTGACGATCGTCGCCGGAAACACCGCACTCGTCTCCTGACGTCTTCTCTTCACTCGATGCGCGTCGCCCGGTCTCCGGGCGGCGCGCATCGTCTTTCTCACGGAGAATCCATGCTCGTCCTGCTCCCTCCTTCCGAGACCAAGCGCCCCGGCGGCGAAGGTGCTCCCCTCGACGTCGACGGACTCGCCCTGCCGTCGCTGCGCTCTGCGCGCGAGTCGGTCGTCGATGCGCTCATCGCCCTCTCCTCCGATGAGGAGGAAGCCGCGCGGGTGCTCAAGATCAGCGCGAAGCGCCGGCACGAGGTCGCCGACAACGCGGCCCTCCGGACCTCGCCGACCCTGCCGGCGATCGATCGCTACACCGGCGTCCTCTTCGACGCTCTCGACGCCGGAAGCCTGGCGGCCCCGGCACGCTCCTGGCTCGGCGATCACGTCATGATCCACTCCGCGCCCCTCGGGCCCGTCGCGGCGCTGGATGGCATCCCGGCCTACCGCCTCGCGGCGGGCACGTCCGTGCCCGGCATCCCGTCGCTGCGACGCCTCTGGGCGGGTGCCGTGAGCGAGGCGTGGGAAAAACTTCGGCCGGACTTCGTCCTCGACCTGCGCTCGGAGGCGTACGCCGCCCTCGGTCCGCTGCCGGCCGGCGCCTCGTCGGCGTACGTTCGCGTGATGAGCGAGGACTCGGGCGGACAGGCTCGTGCGCTGAACCACTTCAACAAACACGCGAAGGGGGACCTGGTCCGATCGTTCGCATCTGAGGGGGTGGAGCTCTCGTCCCTCAGCGACTTCCGAGACTGGGCGAGCGATGCGGGGTGGGACGTACGCGACGGGGACGAGGGTGGCCAGGTGGCGCTGATTGTATGACATCAGGTTGGTCTGTCAGGAAAGTCCCAGCTTCGCTAGCATGTGAACGCGGGAAAGCCCCGCCGGTGACGCGCGACAGCGCACGACTCCGTACGAGAGGATCCTCGTGAACACCACATATCTCGCCTACAGCGACTACGGGACGACCAGCGGGGCCGAAGCCGCGCTGATCGGCGTGGTCTATCTGTTCATCTTCTTGCTCTCCATCGCCGGATACCTCATCACCGCGTTCCTGCTGATGCGGATCTTCGACAAGGCGGGTGTCCAGGGCAAGTGGCGCGCCTGGGTGCCGATCTACAACTACCTCGTCTTCGCGAAGCTCGGCGACTTCTCGCCTTGGGTGCTGGTCGCCCTGCTGGTGGCTTCGGCCATCCCCATCTTGAACTTCCTCGCGGGCCTCGCTCTCGTGGTGGCTTTGATCATGATCTCGTACCGCGTCAACGCCAAGTTCGGACGTGAGTGGCCCATCCTGCTGCTCTTCATCCTGGGTCCGCTCGGACAGTGGATCTTCCTCGCGATCCTGGCCTTCGGCAGCAACCCGTGGAACCCGGGCATCCGCCCCGCCCCGTGGGCGAACTCCTTCCTCGCCGACAAGACGGTGTGGAACGGCATACCGGTCCAGCCGAGCCAGCCGGTCGCCGGCAACGGTGGCGGCTACGCCGGCCCCGGATACGCCGGCCCCGGATACGGTGCGCCCCCGGCGCAGCAGCCGTACAGCCCGCCGGCCACCGGCACGACCCCGCCGCCTCCCGCGACGGGCACGACCCCGCCGCCTCCGGCGCCGCCGGCAGGCCCCCAGGTCTGATCTCATCGGAGGGCTCCCCGTCAGGTTGGGGAGCCCTCCGTCGTTCCCGGCGATAGCGTGGAGGGATGACGTCCCCCGCTCTTCCCCTCCGCGCCGTCGGCCGTTCTGGACTCCGTGTCTCGGCGGTGGGCCTCGGGTGCAACAATTTCGGACGCGCGGGCACCGCGACCGAGACCATCGACGGCACGCGCGCGGTCCTCGATGCCGCCATCGAGTCGGGGGTGACCTTCCTCGACACCGCAGACATGTACGGCCGCGAGTTCGGCCTCTCGGAGAGTCTGATGGGGGAGGCCCTGGAGGGCCGCCGCGACCGCGTCGTCCTCGCGACGAAATTCGGTCACGCCGATTTCGCGCCGGCGGTCTCGGGCGGGGCGAAAGGCTCGCGGACGCACGTGCGGCGTGCCGTCGAGGATTCTCTGCGTCGCCTGCGGACGGACTGGATCGACCTCTATCAACTGCACACGCCGGATCCGTCGACACCGATCGACGAGACGCTCGACGCCCTGAGCGATCTGGTGCGCGAGGGCAAGGTGCGCTACGTCGGTCACTCGAATTTCGCCGGATGGCAGATCGCGGAGGCCGAACACGCGGCGACGGGTGTGCGATTCGTCTCGACGCAGAATCAGTACAGCCTGCTCGCGCGGGCCGCCGAGCGAGAGGTCCTGCCCGCGGCCGAGCGTTACGGGGTCGGGCTGCTGCCCTTCTTCCCCCTGCACAACGGACTGCTCACCGGCAAGTTCACGCGCGACGGCGGGCCGGAGGGGAGCCGCATCATGCGCCAGCGGCCGCACCTGTGGCGTGATGCACCGTGGGACGCGATCGAGCGGTACCAGGCGTTCTGCGACGCGCGCGGTGTCACCATGCTCGAGGCGACGTTCGCCTGGTTCCTGGCCAACCCCGTCGTGTCGAGTGTGATCGCGGGGGCGACGAGCCCCGAGCAGGTCCGCGCCAACGCGGCTGCGGCGACGGCGTGGACGCCGAGCGCGCAGGACCTCGTCGAGATCGACGGCATCCTGCCCCTGCCCGCCGACCCCGCCGCGGGGTGATCGAGGTGGATGTCATGCACACGTGCGGCGCGTCCGCGGATCGGCGGTGCGCGTCGACTAAGATGACAGGGCCGTGCGGTTCCGCCGGCGCAGTCGGCCAACCGGAGGATCGTTCGTGCCCGAGGTGACCACCCACACGCGCACCGTCCCGCTCGGCGAGACCGTGCTCGAGCTTTCCTGGGCGGCGAGCACCGAGGTCGGGCGTCGTCGCGAGGTCAACCAGGACGCCGTCCTGGCCGATTACCCGTTGTTCGTCGTCGCCGACGGCATGGGCGGACACCTCGGCGGAGAGATCGCCAGCGCGAGCACCGTCGACCGCCTCCGCGCAGTCGTGGCGACCGGTCCCGTCTCGACGAAGAACATCGAGAAGGCCCTGTCCCGCGCGGTCAAGGACATCGTGGCCCACCCCGAGACGACGGACGAGGGCACCGGGACCACGCTCACGGGCGTGTACCTCGAGACGCAGACGGACGAGCCCCACTGGGTGACGCTCAACATCGGGGACTCGCGCGTATACCTGCTTCGCGACGGCGAGATCGTCCAGGTGACCACCGACCACTCGGTCGTGCAGGAGCTCATCGCCGCGGGGCGCCTCAGCCCCGAGGAGGCCGAGAACCACCCCTACGGCAACGTCATCACTCGCGCCGTCGGCCCGAGCGACAGCGTCAAGCCCGACTACCTGCGCCTCGACGTGCTCGACGGCGACCGCTTCGTCATCTGCTCCGACGGTTTGACCAAGGAGCTCACCGACTTCGGCATCCGTCACTTCCTCGAGGCGAACGCCGATCCGGCCGCGGCTGTCGAGGCCATGATGGCCGCCGCGCTCGAGAACGGTGGGCGAGACAACATCTCGATCGTCGTGCTCGACGTCATCCGCCGCCCGTCCTGATTTCATCTTGACCGCGGAGACCCGCGGATCCTACGTTCGGCATATGACCTCCGCACCCGAACGGACGGCCGGCAAGGGCCTGGCCACCGGCACCCTCGGCCTCTGGGGCTCGACCGTCATCGGTCTGGCATCCACCGCCCCGGTGTACTCCCTCGTCGCCACCCTCGGATTCGTCGTACTCGCCGTGGGGGCCTCGGCGCCGATCGCGTTCGTCCTGGCGTTCATCCCGATGCTCTTCATCGCCTTCGCCTACCGCGAGCTGAACAACGAGGTGCCCGACTGCGGCACCACGTTCACCTGGGGGACGAAGGCCTTCGGCCCGTGGGTCGGGTGGATGGGCGGGTGGGGCGTCGCGGTCGCCGGGATGGTCGTGCTCGCCAACCTGTCGCAGATCGCGGGGGTGTATCTCTGGTCTCTGGTCGGCGACGGCTCCCTCGCCGAGAACGTGTCGCTGGTCACCGCCACCGGTGTCGCCTTCATCGCGGCGATGACCTTCATCAGCTACCGAGGCGTGGAGCTCGGTGAGCGGATCCAGAACATCCTGCTCGCGGTGCAGTACCTGGTGCTCGCCCTGTTCGTCGTGCTGGCGCTGTGGAAGTTCTTCGACGGGACCGCCCCGAACCCGACGCCGTTCGATCTCGCCTGGTTCGACCCGTTCGGCTTCACGGACTGGAGCGGGTTCACCGAGGCGGTGCTGCTCGCCCTCTTCATCTACTGGGGCTGGGACACCTGTCTGGCGCTCAACGAGGAGACGAAGGACCCCCAGCGCATCCCGGGCCGCGCTGCGCTGCTGACCACGGTGATCCTGCTCGGCACGTACGTCACGGTGACGGTCGCGGCCATGATGTACGCCGGCGTCGGCGAGGACGGGGCGGGCTTGGCCAACCCCGCGAATGCCGACGACGTGTTCCTCGCGCTCAAGGACGATCTCTTCGGCCCGTTCGGCTGGGTGCTCGTCGTCGCGGTGCTCATCTCGGCGGTGTCGTCGACGCAGACGACGATCCTGCCCACGGCGCGCGGGACTCTTGCCATGGCCGCGTACAAGGCCCTGCCGCACCGTTTCCAGACCGTGCACCCCCGTTATCGCACGCCGTCGTTCTCGACCCTGGTGATGGGCGTCGTCGCGAGCGCGTACTACGTGGGCATGACGCTCATCAGCGACAACATCCTGCAGGACTCGATCCTCTCGCTCGGCCTCGCGATCGCCTTCTACTACGCCATGACCGGCTACGCGTGCGTCTGGTACTACCGCCGGCAGCTGTTCTCCTCGGCGAAGAGCCTCGTGTACCGCGGCATCCTGCCCCTGCTCGGAGCCCTCATGCTGACCTACGCATTCGTGCAGTCGGCCATCGACATGTACGACCCCGAGTACGGCAACACCGTGCTGCTGGGTATCGGCGGCACCTTCGTCGTCGGGATCGGGGCTCTCGCGCTCGGCGTCGTCCTGATGGTGCTCTGGTTCATGTTCCCGGCGTCGAAGCCGTTCTTCCACGGCGAGAGCCTGAACCGCGAGACCGAGGTGCTCGTACCGGACGAGCCGATCGCTCATCCGCGCTCGGTCGACGGCGGCATCTGAGCAGGCGCCGAAGAGGGACGGGAAGGGTCCCCGGGGGTCAGACCGCGGAGCGGATGGAACCGACCTCGTGGCCGCCGCCCAGCACCGACAGAGACAGCTGCGCAACCGTGTCGGCGACCTCGTGCGCGGTCAGCGCACCGACCCGCTCGAGCAGCCGGAGGGCGACGACGTGCCCGGCGCGGTTGGATCCGTCGAGCATCTTGAGGGCGACCGTCGTGCCGTCGGGGGCGGTCATGACCTGCACGCCCTCGGCCCCCATCTTCGAGAAGACGCCGAGCCGCTCGATGACGACCGTGTCGGGGCGGCCGGGGCCGTCGATCGTCCACGGGTGCTCTTTCACGGCGCGCACGAGCGTGCCGGCGCTACGGTGCAGGGCGAACGGGGAACGCTCCGACGACGTCGCGATGCGCTGGATGGCACGAGCGAGACCCACGAGGCTCATGGCGTAGACGGGCGCGCCGCAGCCGTCGATCGCGGTGGTGGTCGTGCGCTCACCCACGAGACGCTCGATGACCTCTCGGATGTGCGCCTGCAGCGGGTGCTGCGGGTCGAGATAGTCGCCCGTGCTCCAGCCGTTGGCCACGCAGGTCAGGAGCATCGCGGCGTGCTTGCCCGAGCAGTTCATGCGCAGCGGCGAGGGGGCGGCGTGGTCGCGCACCATCTCGTCGCGCGAGGCCGTGTCGGTCGGCCACGCGGCGGGGCAGCCCAGGTCGTCTTCGGTGAGGCCGGCGGACTGCAGGATGCCGCGGGCCACCTCGGCGTGACGTTCGGTGCCCGCGTGGCTCGCCATCGAGATCGCGAGACGCTCGTCGGCCAGCTCGGCCCCGGCCGACAGGCACGCCAGAGCCTGCAGCGGTTTCATGCTCGAGCGGGGGAGGAACAGGGCACTCGCCTCACCGAGCGTGAGCTTCTCGGTGCCGTCGGGTGCGAGGACCACGGCGACGCCGTAGTGACGGGATTCGACGAAGCCGTTGCGGTCGACGACGGCGAGTTCGACGGAGGCGGGGGGTGTTGCGGGCATCCCTCCATCGTATCCCGCCACCCCCGGTCCCACGGGGGGCGAAGACCTGGCGTCGGCAGCCGAGACCGGTCGTTCCGCGCGAAGGGACGGGGCAGACTGGGAGCATGAACGGACAGCACCACTACCGCCTGCGCTCGACCTGGACCGGCGACCTGGGCACCGGTACGAGCGGGTACCGCGACTACGAGCGCGCCGTGACCCTCGAGGTCGACGGGAAGCCGGCCATCGCGGCATCCGCCGACAAACCCTTCCGCGGCGACCCGGCCAAATGGAACCCCGAGGAACTGCTCATCGCGGCGCTGAGCGAGTGCCACCTGCTGTCGTACCTGCACGCCTGCGTCACCACCGGCGTCGTCGTCACCGCCTACGAAGACGATGCCTCCGGGACCATGCAAGAGGACGGCAACAGCGGGGGAGCGTTCACCGAGGTCGTCCTCCGGCCCCGCGTACGCGTCGCCGAGGAGTCGATGGTCGAGGCCGCGCGGGCCGCTCATCGACAGGCACGCGAGTGGTGCTTCATCGCCAACTCGGTCAACTTCCCCGTCCGCCACGAACCCGAGGTCACGGTCGGCTGAACGCTGCGCGTCGCGGGAGGGATGCCGACGCGTCGTACAGTGAGCGCATGCAGCTCGAATCCGCCCTGCGCCGACTCGACCGATTCGCCGGGGGTCGCCAGGCCGACCATCGCGTCGCCGTCTCCACCGACCCGAGGGTGCACCGGGCCTTCCGTGCGATCACGCTCCTGCTCGCGGTCGGCTTCGTGCTCGGTGTCGCCACCGTCGTCGTCGCCCTCGTCATGACGACGAACGGCGACGACGTCGGTTTCGCCGTCTGGATGCGCTGCCTCGTGGTGCTCGCGATCACCACGACCCTGTTCTACTTCCTCTGGCGCGCCCGCGCCGGCTGGTACTGGGCGTTCCGCCGCCTGCAGCTGTTCAGCCGGATCTTCCCCGTCATCGCCCTCGTCCTCGCGGCGATCCCGGGGCTCTACCCGTTCTGGGTCGTCACGGAGCAGATCCTGTTCGCGATCCTGCTCATCGGCGTCTCGGACTACCTGCAGTCCGACGCCGTTCGCGCGGCGTATCCGAAGCCGCAGCGCTGAGGGAGTGGCATCCGGATGCCGGGAACCCGGCGTCTCGAGGAGTGACCGGTCCGTTCGTCGGGGCCGGAGACCCGGGTCCGACACGGGGCTCGAACGACGAAAGCCCCGCCGACTCGTGGCCGACGGGGCTTTCGTGCGTGTGGGGCGGGATCAGCGCACGTCGTCGTCGATCCAGTCCATGGACTTGGTGACGGCCTTCTTCCACAGGCGCAGCTCGCGCTCGCGCTCGCCGCCGTCCATGTTGGGCTCCCAGCGCTTGTCTTCCTGCCAGTTCGCGCGCAGGTCGTCGAGGTTGTCCCAGAAGCCGACCGCGAGGCCCGCGGCGTACGCGGCACCGAGGGCGGTGGTCTCCGCGACGACCGGACGCACGACGGGAACGCCGAGGATGTCCGCCTGGAACTGCATGAGCGCGTCGTTGGCGGTCATACCGCCGTCGACCTTGAGCTCGGCGAGATCCACGCCGGAGTCGGCGTTGACGGCGTCGAGCACCTCGCGCGACTGGAAGGCGGTGGCCTCCAAAGCCGCGCGGGCGATGTGACCGCGGTTGACGTAGCGGGTCATGCCCACGATCGCGCCGCGGGCGTCGGGACGCCAGTACGGGGCGAACAGGCCAGAGAACGCCGGAACGAAGTACACGCCGCCGTTGTCGTCGACGCTCTCGGCGAGCTTCTCGACCTCGGGGGCCGAGGAGATGATGCCGAGCTGGTCGCGCAGCCACTGGATGAGCGAGCCGGTCACGGCGATCGAGCCCTCGAGCGCGTAGCGCGCGGGCTGGTCGCCCAGCTTGTAGCCGAGGGTGGTCAGCAGTCCGTTCTTCGAGTGGACGATCTCCTCGCCCGTCTGGAAGATGAGGAAGTTTCCCGTGCCGTAGGTGTTCTTGCTCTCGCCCGGGTCGAAGGCCGCCTGGCCGAAGGTCGCGGCCTGCTGGTCGCCCAGGATGCCGGCGATCGGGGTCTCGCGCAGCAGCGACGACGACTCGACGGTGCCGTAGACCTCGGAGGAGGAGCGGATCTCGGGGAGCATGGAAGCGGGGACGCCGAAGTCCGCGAGGATGTCCTCACGCCACGAGAGGGTCTCGAGGTCCATGAAGAGCGTGCGGCTGGCGTTCGTGACGTCGGTCGCGTGCACGCCGCCGTCGATGCCGCCGGTGAGGTTCCACAGCACCCACGTGTCGGTGGTGCCGAAGAGGAGGTCGCCGGCCTCGGCCTTCTCGCGCGCGCCGTCGACGTTCTCGAGGATCCAGACGATCTTGGTGCCCGAGAAGTAGGTTGCCAGCGGCAGACCCACGATGCTCTTGTAGCGCTCGGGGTCGCCGTCGGCGAGGCGGTCGACGATCGACTGCGTGCGCGTGTCCTGCCAGACGATGGCGTTGTACACGGGCTTGCCGGTGTTCTTGTCCCACACCACCGCGGTCTCGCGCTGGTTGGTGATGCCGACGGCGGCGATGTCGTGGCGGGTGATGTCGGCACGGCTGAGGGCCAGGCCGATCACCTCCTGGGTGTTGCGCCAGATCTCGGCGGGGTCGTGCTCGACCCAGCCCGCACGCGGGAAGATCTGGTCGTGCTCCTTCTGTCCGACGGAGACGACGCTCCCGGACTTGTCGAAGATCATCGCGCGCGTCGAGGTCGTGCCCTGGTCGATGGCGAGGACGTAGTCGGCCATGGATGGACTCCTTTGTCAGTGTCAGTAACGGGTGAAGAGGAAGAGAGGTGGGGGCGGGGGCGCCTGGCGACGCCCCCGCGGTCGGTCTTACTTGCCGAGGCCGAGGAGCACGGGGGCCAGCAGACCCGCGAGCAGACCGCCGACGAGCGGGCCGGCGACGGGAACCCAGGCGTAGCCCCAGTCGCTCGAGCCCTTGCCCTTGATCGGGAGGATCGCGTGGGCGATGCGGGGGCCGAGGTCGCGGGCGGGGTTGATGGCGTACCCGGTCGGGCCGCCGAGGGAGGCGCCGATACCGACAACGAGCAGGGCCACGGGGACGGCGGAGAGTCCGCCGATACCGGCCGGCACGCCGACACTCGCCACGCCGTAGTCGGCGAAGCCGAAGATCACGAACACCAGGACGAAGGTGGCGATGACCTCGGTGAGGAAGTTGAAGCCGTAGGAACGGATGGCCGGACCCGTCGAGAACACGCCGAGCTTCGCGGCGGGGTCGGGCTCGTCGTCGAAGTGCTGCTTGTAGGACGCCCAGGCGAGGACGGCACCGATGATCGCGCCGACCATCTGCGCGGCCACCGCCACGAGGAACTGCACGAAGGAGATCTTGCCGGCGACCAGGAGACCGATCGAGACGGCGGGGTTCAGCTGAGCGCCGGAGTAGGCGGAGACGATGACACCGGCGAAGACCGCCAGGCCCCAGCCCCAGTTGACCATCAGGGTGCCGCCGGCGTTGCCCTTGGTCTTCGCGAGGGCCACGTTGGCGACCACGCCACAGCCCAACAGGATGAGCAGCGTGGTGCCGACGACCTCCGAGAGGAAGTACAGCCCCAGGTTCACTTCTTGCATGTCGTCATCGACCTTTCTTTCGTCACCCGGACACCTTCGGCTCGGGTGGTCGTGCGGCTCGGTGCTCCGAACCTACGGCGCGCGTGCGGGCGCGCAACAGGTGGCGCGCCCGCACGTTCTCTCAGATTCGAGCCACCCCGGCCTGTGCCAGATCGACCCGGTGAGCGGAGCGCAGGATCTCCGTCGTACGGGCCACTTCTTCGTCCACGCGGGTGGAGTCCCACCCGAGCGGCTCGGCGACCGCCTCGGCGACCTCCCGCAGCGTGCGCTCGGTCATGCCACCGACGAAGGCGAGGTGCGTGCGGCGCAGCAGCACGTCGATCAGGTGCACGACCTGCTCGTTCTTCGCGATGAAGGCGAGCTCTTCGCGGTAGTACCCGGCGGCGTCGGGGACCGGAGTGGGCTCGGCCGGAAGGGCGGCCAGGATCGCGTCGGCCCGGGTGCCGTAGCGCTCGAGCATGGCCTCGACGAGCTCGGCGGAGTGCGCATTCGTGCGTGCAGCGACCCAGCGGCGACGTTGCTCGGGGGTGGCGGGGAAGCCCGCGCCGCCGCCGATGGGCAGGCCCTGGGTGCTGACGCGGTGGGGTCGGCGCAGCTTCTGCAGCGTCTTCATGCTGAGGTGCTCGGCCAGGGCGCGGAACGTGGTCCACTTCCCGCCGACGAGGCTCATGGCCGGAACCCCCGCGATCTCGTCTTCGACGATGCGGTAATCGCGCGACACGAAGCCGGGCGCGGTGTCGTCGTGGCGGGGCAAGGGGCGGATGCCCGAGAACGTGTAGACGATCTGCGACCGGTCCACGCCGATGGTGGGGAACACGTGGCCGATGAGGTCGAAGAAGTACTCGATCTCGTCGTCGGTGCACACGACGGGCTGTGCGGGGTCGGCGTCGATGTCGGTGGTGCCGACGAGGACGCGGTCCTTGAGGGGGTAGATCAGCACGATGCGGCCGTCGGAGTGCTCGAAGAAGATCTCGCGGCCGCCGGTCGCGGCGAGCAGCTCGGGGTTGTCGAGCACGATGTGCGAGCCCTTGGTGCCGCCCATGAACGTCGTGTCCAGACCCATCGCCTTGTTCGCCAGGTCGGTCCAGGGGCCGGCCGTGTTGAGGACGACCTTCGCCTTGACGCTGAACTCCTCACCGGAGACCTCGTCGCGCACGCGCACGCCGTTCTCGTCGGCGCCGACGGCCGATACGTAGTTGACGGCCTGCGTCCGACCGGCGCCCGCCTCGATGCCGTCGCGCAGCACGTCGAGGGCGATGCGCTCGGGGTCGTGCATCGACGCGTCGAAGTACGTGGCGGTGTAGGCGAGGTCGGGGTTGAGCTTGGGGAGCTCGGAAAGCGACTTCTTCTTGCCCAGGAACTTGTGGCGGGGCACCGAGCCGCCGTCGCGCGAGAAGGTGTCGTACATGATCAGGCCAACCTTGATCAGCAGCGCGCCGCGCTCGTTGGGCTTGCCGCGACCGTGCGTCACGAGCAGCCGGAAGGGTGCGGAGAGGATGCCCGAGAACGTCTTGTAGATCGGGATCGTTGTCTCGAGCGGCTTGACGTAGTGGGGGGCCGTCTTGAGCAGGTCGTTGCGCTCGGTGACCGCTTCTTTCACGAGACGGAATTCGCCGTTCTCGAGGTAGCGGATGCCGCCGTGGACCATGTGGCTCGAGGCCGAGGACGCGCCGGAGACGAAGTCGCCCCGCTCGACGAGAGCGACGCTCACGCCCTGCAGGGCGAGGTCGCGGAGGGTGGCGAGGCCGTTGATGCCCCCACCGATGATGAGGACGTCGAGGTCTTCGGCGTCGCGGAGCGCCTGGACGTCGGCGCGGAGCGGAGTTGCGGGGGACGACATGTCGACTGCGACCTTTCGTTGTTGGTACGACGATCACAATGCGCCTGTCTGCACGTTGTTGCAAGCCCCTTGAACAAACGTGCAGAATGGTGTTCATGAAGGTACCCGGACGGTGGTGATGCAGGCCGAGGAGCGATCCCGCGACGCCCTGCGCGCGGCACAGCTCTACTACATGCAGGACCTCACGATGGATGCCATCGCCCACGAGATGCGGGTGTCCCGCTCCTCGGTGTCGCGCCTGTTGCAGCACGCTCGCGACGTGGGACTCGTGACGATCTCGATCAGCCCGCCCGACGACGCCCGTGGCCAGATGGCCCAGCGGATCGCCGATCGCTTCGGCATCACCGCGCACGTCGTGCCCACCCCGGCGCGCACCTCGGAGGCCGAGCGGCTCGAGCGCACGGCGCTGACCGCGGCGCGCATCCTCGCCGAGCGCGTCGAATCGTCGATGACGGTCGGCGTCGCCTGGGGGTCCACCCTCTCGGCCGTCGCTCGACACGTCCCGCAGAAAGACGTGCACGACACCCACATCGTCCAGATGAACGGGGCGGCCAACGTCCGCACCTCCGGCATCCCGTACGCGGGCGAGATCCTGTCGAAGCTCGGCGCCGCCTGGTCGTCGTCGGTGCACCAATTCCCGGTGCCCGCCCTGTTCGACGATCCCCACACGAAACAGGCCATGTGGCGGGAGCGCTCGGTGCGCTCCGTGCTCGAGATCCAGCAGCGCGTGGGCCTGTTCGTGTTCGGTCTCGGCTCCCCGCACGCCGACGTGCCCTCGCACGTGTACAGCGGGGACTACTTCGACGAGCGCGACCGCGCGGTCATCGAGCGCGAAGGCGTGGTCGGCGACTGCGCCACCGTGTTCTACCGCGCCGACGGGTCGAGCGACATCCCGGAGCTCAACGCCCGCTCCAGCGGCCCCGACCTCGACACGGTCCGCCGCATCCCGCGTCGTTTCTGCGTGGTGTCGAGTCTGTCGAAGCTGGACGGACTGCGCGGAGCGCTCGCCGCGGACCTCGTCACCGAGCTGGTCGTCGAGGAGTCCCTCGCCCGGCGCCTGCTCAGCGTCACGCGCTGAGGGGACGGCGCGGGCCCGGTCAGCCCTCGCCGAACCCGTCGGCGAACAGCTCCCTGAGCTCTTCCAGCGCGGCCTCGGCCTGGGGCCCCGACGCGCTCACGCGCACCCGAGACCCCTGCCGGATGCCCAGCGCCATCACCGCGAGCAGGCTCCGTCCCGACACCTCGTCGGCGCCCGTCTCGAGATCGGCGATGCGCACCTCGGCATCGTGACGGGAGGCGGCCTTGACGAAGACGGCGGCCGGCCGCGCGTGCAGCCCGGAGGGTGCGGTGACGACGGCCTCGAACGACAGCGCCCCCTCGTCGCCGCGGTCGCCGCTGTCGGAGAAAGCGCCGGATGCCGGCCCCCCGACGTCTGCGCCCAGGTGCCGCGCCTTGGCGTCCGCGGCCGTGGCGCATTCGCGGGCCACGGTCTCGAGGTCGCCCCCGCCCGCGGCGGTCACCACGGCGGCCACGAGTCCCTCCACGAAGGGGGCAGGACTCAGTCGGACGCGCTCGGGCTGCGCGACGAACTCGAGAGCCGTCTCGGTGCTCAGGATCGCGGAGCCGAGGTCCATCAGCACGAGAACCCCGTCGCCGGAGTCGGCGTCGTCGATCGCGGCGGCGATGGCCACGGCATC
Organism: Microbacterium sp. 1154; assembly: GCF_031455375.1. Classification (NCBI taxonomy): domain Bacteria; kingdom Bacillati; phylum Actinomycetota; class Actinomycetes; order Micrococcales; family Microbacteriaceae; genus Microbacterium; species Microbacterium sp. 1154. Next base: position 1,638,963 of record NZ_JAVDSN010000001.1, read on the forward strand.
CGTCCCGAGGTCGTCGTCCGGACCGCCGGCGGCGACGCGGACCCTCGGCGGGGCGTCCCCACCCATCTGCAGCGCGAGGTGCACCGCGGCCTCAGCGAGGGCGCGCGAGTGCGAGACGGCGACGAGCCCGATCACTCGCCGGCCGCCAGCGTGTCGCGCAGGGCCTCGAGAAGGAGGGTCGCGGAGGTCGCGCCCGGGTCGAGGTGGCCCGCGCTGCGCTCGCCCAGATAGCTCGCTCGACCCTTGCGCGCCACGAGCGGCTCGGTCGCGTCGCGTCCGCGGGCCGCAGCCTCGGCCGCCGCGCGGGCGGCCGAGGCGGGGCCGTCGGCAGCTGCGGCATCCCACGCGTCGAGGGCGGGGGAGAGGGCGTCGATCATCGTCTTGTCGCCCGGTTCGGCCTTCCCCCGGGCGATGACCCCGTCGACGCCGGCGCGGAGGGCGGCGCCGAGGGTGTCGGCATCCACTTCTCCTCCCGTTCCGAGGACGGGGCCCATGCGGAGGAATAGTGTGCCGTAGAGCGGGCCGCTGGCGCCGCCGACCGACGAGACGAGAGTCATGCCGACCGTCTTGACCAGCTCGGCCGGGGTGGCCGGAACGGGGTCGAGCTTGGCGATCACCGCGTCGAGGCCGCGGGCCATGTTCGAGCCGTGGTCGGCGTCGCCGATCTCGGAGTCGAGACGCGTGAGCTCGTCCTTGTGCTCGTGCACGGCGTCGCGGAACGCGCGCATCCACTCGCGCAGGTCGTCGGTCGAGACGGAGCCGCTCATGCGCCCCACCGGAGCCCCGGCGTCACGACGGGGGCATCCCACAGGCGCAGCATCTCGTCGTCGGCCTTCACCACGGTCAGCGACGCCCCGGCCATGTCGAGGCTGGTGATGTAGTCGCCGATCAGCACGCGCTGCGCGTCGACACCGGCCGCGGCGAGGAGCGGGGCGATCTCGCCGTACAACAGGTACTGCTCGATGAGCGGGGTGCCGCCAAGGCCCGACAGCAGCACGATCGCCGGTCCGACGGGCCCGCCGAAATCGCGCACGATCGGATCGACCATGAGCTCGGCGATCTCTCGAGCGGACGCCAGCTTGACGCGCGAGCGCCCGGGTTCTCCGTGGATGCCGACACCGACCTCCATCTCGTCGTCGGGGAGCTCGAAGGTGGGGCGGCCCGCGGCGGGGACGGTGCAACTCGTGAGGGCCACGCCCATCGACCGGCCGGCGGACGAGACGCGGCGGGCGAAGTCGGCGACCGTCGCGAGGTCGGCTCCCTCTTCGGCGAGAGCGCCGACGACCTTCTCGAGGATGACCGTGGTGCCGGTGCCGCGGCGACCCGCGGTCCAGGTGGAGTCCGTCACGGCGACGTCGTCGGCGACGACGACCGACTCGACCCGCACGCCCTCGGCTTCGGCGAGCTCAGCGGCCATCTCGAAGTTCAGCACGTCGCCGGTGTAGTTCTTCACGATGTGCAGCACACCCGCACCCGCATCGACCGCCTGCGTGGCGGCCAGCACCTGGTCGGGGGTGGGGGAGGTGAACACCTCGCCCGCGGCCGCCGCATCGAGCATTCCGCGCCCGACGAACCCGCCGTGCAGCGGCTCGTGTCCCGAACCGCCGCCCGACACCAACGCCACCTTGCCCTCGCGCGTCGGCTCCGCCCGCAGGATGACGCGGTTCTCGGCATCCACTCGGAGGTCGGGATGGGATGCGCGGATGCCTCGGAGGGCTTCGGCCAGGACGTCGGCGGGGTCGTTGACGAACTTCTTCACGGTGCCTCCTCGTTGTGGCGACGACGGTCCGGGCCGTCGGTTTCGACCCTGCTCGCCGGCCGCCGTCACGTCAAGGAGGAAACGACACGTAGGGTCGGGCCTCAGAGGCGCTCGTGCGGGAGCACCTGCTTGATGCGCTCGATCGGGTTCTGCGCCGGGGCCTCGTTGTAGGCGTTCGCGAGCTCCTGCTCGCTCAGGGCGTGGATCGCGGCCATGATCTCGTCGGTGGCACCGCGGCGCGCGCGACCCGACGAGGCCGCGCCGTGCGGCGAAAGATCGAGCGGAGTGCCGAAACGCACGGTGATGCGCTCCGTGGTCGTCGGGATCTTCGCGCCGACGGGCATGACCTTGTCGGTGCCGATGAGTCCCACGGGAACCACCGGGGCGCCGGTCTGCAGAGCGAGGAAGGCGACACCGGTGCGACCCTTGTACAGGCGGCCGTCGAGCGAGCGCGTGCCCTCGGGGTAGAGCGCGACCGCGCGACCGTCCTCGAGAAGGGCGCGCTGCTGATCCAGGGCATCCAGGGCCTTCTGGCCCGCGCCGCGCTCGACGGGGATGGCACCGATCGCGGTGAAGAATTGGCGCGACGCCCACTTCTCGAAGTACGCCGACTTCGCCATGAAGTGCACGGGGCGGGGAGCGGCGACCGGGATGGCGATCGAGTCGATGAACGACAGGTGGTTGCTCGCGAAGATGACGGGACCGGTGCGCGGAACGTTCTCGCGCCCCTCGATGCGCGGGCGGTAGACGGCGCGCGCCAGCGGGGCGATGAGGAAACGTCCGAGGCGATAGGTCGCGCCCATCTGCTCCGGCACGGGCGCGGGGGTCTCGGCGGGCAGGTCGGAACTCACTCGACGAGGCTACTCGCCGCCGCATGCCCGGGCGCGCATGGTGCGCGCGTGTGCGTGGACGCGCGCGGGCCGGGCACGTGTGCACCGGCCTCCCAGCCGCGGCAAAGCCGGATGCGCGAGGATGGGGTTTCCCCGTCTTCGCTCGAGAGGTCACCCGTGCGCTTCCGCCCGATCGCTTCCCTGTCCGCCGTCGCCGCCGCGGCCCTGCTGCTGGCGGGATGCTCCGGCTCGCCCGACCAGGCGTCGACGCCCGACGCGAGCGGCTCGGCCGACGCCGGCCAGTGCCAGAGCGCGCTCGCCGACGCGCCCGCTCCCGACGGTCTCGTCGTCTCGGGCGATTTCCAGGGCAAGGTCAACGTCACTCTTCCCGACGGCTACACCCCCTCTGCTCTGCAGCGCACCACGCTTGTCGAGGGCACCGGACAGCAGATCAAGGCGGGCGACGTCTTGAAGGCCAACTTCACGCTGATCGACACCGCCTCGGGCGCCGTGCAGCTGCAGACGCTCGACACCGAGCCGGCCGGCATGGACACGCTCGTCTCGTCGCAGCAGATCTTCGGTGCCGCCCTCGAGTGCGCGCCCATCGGGTCGCGCACCGTGTCGTCGTTCCCCGCCGGCACGCTCGGCGAGGGCTCGCCCGCCTTCGTTCTCGTCGCCGACGCCATCTCGGAGCTGCCGACGCGCGCCGAGGGCACCGAGGTCGCTCCCGTCGACGGCATGCCGACGGTGACCTTCGACGACAACGGCGCTCCCACCACGACGACGAACGCCGACGGCAAGCAGATGCTGCCCCAGCCGACCGCTCCGGCACCCACCGAGGTGCGGATCGAGAACCTGCGGCAGGGTGCGGGTGAGACGGTGAACGCCGGCGACCAGGTCATCGTGCAGTACACCGGCGCGCTCTACGACAGCGGGCAGGTCTTCGACTCGAGCTGGCAGCGCGGCACCCCGGCGCAGTTCCAGACCGACCAGGTCGTCGACGGCTTCCGTCAGGCCCTCGAGGGACAGACGGTTGGTTCGCAGGTCGTCGTCGTGATCCCGCCCGCGGCGGGCTACGGCGACAAGGCGCAGGGAGACATCCCGGCCAACTCGACCCTGTTCTTCGTCGTCGACATCCTGGGAGTGCAGCACGCCAACATGGCGGGCTAACTAGGCTGAGGACATGCGCCGCGTCCTCATCCTCGGTTCCACCGGTTCGATCGGGACGCAGGCGCTCGACGTCATCGCGAACAACGCCGACCGCTTCGAGGTCGTCGGCCTCGCCGCCGGCACCGACCGGGCCGGAGTCGAGGCGCAGGCAGCGGCGTTCGGGGTCGAGCACACGGCCCTGGGCGCCGTGGAGGCCGAGCAGCTCGTCCGCCACATCGAGGCCGACGTGGTGCTCAACGGCATCACCGGGTCGGTGGGGCTCGGCCCCACCCTCGCCGCTCTCGAGGCCGGGCGCACCCTCGCCCTCGCCAACAAGGAGTCGTTGATCGTCGGCGGCGAGCTCGTCACCGCTCTCGCGGCTCCGGGACAGATCGTTCCGGTCGACTCCGAGCACTCCGCGATCGCCCAGGCGCTGCGCTCCGGTCACGCCGGCGAGGTGCGTCGGCTTGTGCTCACGGCATCCGGTGGCCCCTTCCGCGGACGCGCGCGCGACGAACTGCAGAACGTCACCCCCGCCGAGGCCCTTGCTCACCCCACCTGGGACATGGGTCGCGTCGTCACGACGAACTCCGCGACGCTCGTCAACAAGGGGCTCGAGGTGATCGAGGCGCACCTGCTCTTCGACGTGGCGTACGACCGCATCGCGGTGACCGTGCACCCGCAGTCGATCGTTCACTCGATGGTCGAGTTCGTCGACGGCTCGACCATCGCGCAGGCGTCGCCGCCCGACATGCGCCTGCCGATCTCGCTTGGTCTCGACTGGCCGCACCGCATCGCCGGCGTCGGAGCCCCGCTCGACTGGACGCGCGCGTCGCAGTGGACGTTCGAGCCGCTGGACGAGAAAGCGTTCGGCTCGGTGGCCCTCGCCAAGAAGGTCGGCCGAGCGGGCGCCACGTACCCCGCCGTGTTCAACGCCGCGAACGAGCAGGCCGTCGACGCGTTCCACGAGGGGCGGTTGGGCTTCCTCGAGATCGTCGAGCTCATCGAGCGCGTCGTCGACCGTCACGAGCCCCCCGCGAAGCTCACCCGTGAGTCGCTCGCCGAGGCCGAGGCCTGGGCGCGGCGCACCGCGGACGAGATCATCGCGGCGCGATAAGCCCGGCGGGGCGGTGCCCGCCCGACTCAGGCGGGGAAGTCGACCGGGCGCTCGGGATCGGACGACGGGGTGCTGTCCGCGGGGTACGGCACCGGCCACTGCGGGTCGGGTACCGGCCACCCCGCCGCGCGCAGCGCGCGACGCGACAGCTCGCGCGCCGAATAGGGTGTCCGTACGCCGCGGATATCGCGGTAGTCCTGGTGACCGGGACCGGCCCAGAGGATCGCGTCTCCCTCTCCGACCAGCTTCACGGCCTCGAGGATCGCGCGCTCCGGCGGGGTGAATTCGAGGATCTGGGCATCGGGCCGCGCGCGTCGTGCCCCCTCGACGAGCACCTCGCGGATGGTGTCGGGGTTCTCGTGGCGCGGGTGGTGGTCGGTGACGACGAGGATGTCGCTGCCCTCGACGGCCGTGCGGCCCATGTCGTGGCGCTTGGTGGCGTCGCGGTCGCCGTCGGCGCCGAACACCATGACCACCTTGCCCGGCGTCACGCGTCGGACCGCGGCGAGGGTCTTCTCGAAGGCATCGGGGGAGTGGCCGAAGTCGACGTAGACCGCGGGGCCGTCGGCCCCCGAGACGAGCTGGGTGCGACCGGGCAGCGACGCCTCGATGTGCGAGCCGTCGAGCGTGCTGTAGAGGTGCTCCCAGGTGTACCCGGTCTCGAGCAGCATGACGATCGCCAGGCCCGCATTGGCCGCCATGTGCCGACCGATCACGGGGACGACGGTGGTGAGGGAGCGGCCCTTGCCGTCGCTGAGGGTGAACTCGGTGCCTTCCTGGCGCTCGTCGACGATCTCGACGGTCCAGTCGGCGGATGCCGCGGCGGCGGCGTTCTCGCTGATCGCCGGAGTGGCGATGGTCACGACCGGGATCTCGGCGCGCGCGGCGATCTCGGCACCGGACGCGGAGTCGAGGCAGACGACCCCGCGACGTGCGCGGTCGGGGCGGAAGAGCGGGAGCTTCGCCTCGAAGTACTCGCGCATGTCCGCGTAGTCGTCGAGGTGGTCGTGGGTGAGGTTCGTGAAGCCCGCGACATCGAAGACCAGGCCGTCGACGCGGTGGCGGGTGAGGGCCTGCGCGCTCACCTCGACCGCGACCGCCTGCACGCCGCGCTCGCGCATGAGGGCGAGCAGGGCGTGGAACTCGGAGGCCTCGGGGGTGGTCAGGCGCGAGACGATGACCTCGCCCGCGATGTGACGCTCGGCGGTCGAGGACAGGCCGGTGACGACGCCGAGCTGGCCGAGGATCCCCTCGAGCAGGTGCGAGACGCTCGTCTTGCCGTTGGTGCCCGTGGTCGCCAGCAGCTGGGGGAGCGCGTCGTCGGGCCCGGTGCCGTACACCCACGCCGACAGATCGCCGAGAAGAGCGCGGGGGTCTTCGACGACGACGATCGGGAGGCCCGCGGGGCCGGCGATCTCGGCACCCGCGTCGTCGGTGATGACCGCGACGGCCCCGCGTTCGGCGGCGGTGGGGGCGAATTCCGCCCCGTGGCGGTTCACCCCGCGGATGGCGACGAAGGCCTCGCCCGCGCGCAGATCGGCGGTGGCCAGCGTGATGCCGGTGAGGGTGGTCCCGTCGACGTCGCCCACGGTGCGGACGCCGTAGCGTCGGGCGAGTTCGGCGAGGTCGCGGCGCGGCGGGTTCTCCGGGCGGAGGACGGGCGGCAGGTTCGAGGCAGCGGCGGAGGACATCGAGCCCATTCTCTCATCCGGCGTCGCACAGGCACCGCATCGTCGCCGCACGGGCGGTTCAAAGGCGGGCGGCGGTATCGTCAGCGGGTGACTGCGATCGCGTTCCTCATCGGCGTCATCGTGCTCGTGCTCGGCCTGGCCGTCTCGATCGCGCTGCACGAGGTCGGGCACCTGCTGCCCGCCAAGCTCTTCGGCGTGCGCGTCGGCCAGTACATGATCGGTTTCGGACCGACGCTGTGGTCGAAGCGGATCGGTGAGACCGAGTACGGCCTGAAGGTGCTGCCCCTCGGCGGCTTCATCTCGATGGCCGGTATGTACCCGCCCGCACCCGAGGACGCCAAGCCCGGCACCAAACGCTCGCGCTTCTTCGCGACGATGGTCCAGGACGCCCGTGACGCGAACGCCGAGACGCTGATCGCCGCCGACGATCGGGTCTTCTACAAGCTGCCGGTGTACAAGCGCATCATCGTCATGCTCGGCGGCCCGATCATGAACCTCGTGCTCGCGGTGGTGCTTTTCACAATCGCGCTGAGCGGCATCGGCATCCAGCAGGGCACCACGACCGTCGCCTCGGTGTCGCAGTGCGTCATCCCGGCGAGCGAGGGCCGCACCGACTGCACCTCCAGCGATCCCGTCGCTCCGGCGGCCGCCGCCGGCATCCAGCCCGGTGATCGATTCGTCTCGATCGACGGCACCCCCGTCTCGACGTTCGCGGAGGCCGCCGCGATCATCCAGCGCTCGCCCGGTCAGCAGCTCTCGGTCGTCATCGACCGCGACGGCGCGCAGCGCACCGTGGACTTCACGCCCGCGACGACCGACCGCGCGGTCACCGACGCGAACGGTCGTCCCGTGGTGGACGCCTCTGGCGCCACGGAGTATCAGACCGTCGGATTCGCGGGCATCAGCCCGCAGAGCGCCCTGGTCCGTCAGCCGATCGGTACCAGCCTTGCGGCGACGGGGCAGTACATCGGCTCGGTCGCGCAGATCGTGTCGCAGTTCCCCGTGCGGATCTACGACGTCGCCGTCGACACGTTGAGCGGCCAGCCGCGTGACGCGAACAGTCCCATGAGCGTGGTCGGCGCCGGCCGTCTCGCCGGCGACATCGCCGCGGTCGACGCGCCGATCCTCGACCGCGTGCAGACGATGATCACGCTGCTGGGCGGCCTGAACATCGCGCTGTTCGTCTTCAACCTCATCCCGCTGCTGCCGCTCGACGGCGGTCACGTGGTCGTCGCGCTGTGGGACGGCATCAAGCGTCAGATCGCGCGCCTGCGCGGCAAGGTCGCCCGCCCCGTGGATGCCACGAAGCTCGTGCCCGTGACCTTCGTCGTCGTGATCCTGCTGGTGGCGACGGGTGGCGTGCTGTTCCTCGCCGACATCTTCAACCCGGTGCAGCTGCTGTAGCCGCGACCCGGGGGCTCGGCGTGCTCAGCCCCCTCCGCGGAAGAGACTGGGACCGCCGTCAGATCGCGTGCGCGATCAGGCGCTCGAGAGTCCGCATGCCGTCGCGCGACAGGATCGACTCGAGGTGCCCCTGCACGCTCGCGAAGGCGGGTCCGCGGAGGGCGTAGACGTCGCCGGTCGTCGGATCCGCGGCGACGTCGATCTCGAGGTCGGCGACCGGCGCATCCCCGCCGTAGGAGATCCCGCGGCGGTCGCCCGGGTTCACGCGCGCGGTGAACGTGTTGTAGAACCCGATCGAGGCGTCCTCCCCGAACACGTCCACGCTCTTCTGCAGGCCCTGGTGGGGCCGGTCCAGCGGCATGAGCTCGATGCCGAGGGAGTCGGCCAGGATCTGGTGGCTCAGGCACACGGCGAGCAGCGGATCGCGACGCGCGGTGCGGCGTCCGACGACGTGGCGCATCGCGCTCATGCGCGGGCTGTCGTCGCGCGGGTCACCGGGGCCGGGACCCGAGACGACCAGGTCTGCCGCGTCGATCTCGTCGTCCGACGCCTCGGACCAGTGCACGATCCGGGTGTCGAGGCCAAGGTGGCGAAGCTGGTGCGCGAGCATCGTGGTGAAGCGGTCCTCGGCATCCACGACGAGCGCCGTCCGGCCGGCGAAGGGTCCCGATCCGTCGGGGTCCTGCGGGTTCATCCAGAAGGGCGCCAGGCGATCGTTGCGGGATGCCAGCAGCTCCGCGATCGCGGGATCCTCGGCGAGCGGTCGTCGCGGGGTGGCGGGGGCATCGGCATCCGCCCCCTCGACAGCGGCGGGCACGTCACGGGGGATCGCGCCGATGGCGCCGAGCACCCCGGCGGCCTTGCCGTGGGTCTCGCCCACCTCGCCGTCGGGGTCGGAGTGGCGCACGAGCGTCGCCCCGACCGGGACCCGCAGACGCCCGTCGACCAGGTAGGCCGTGCGGATGAGGATCGGCGCGTCGAGGTCGTGCGTGGGGCCCTCGGTCGAGCCGTTCGGGGTGAACAGGGCCGCGACGCCGGAGTAGTAGCCGCGCGGAACGGTCTCGTGCCGAGCGATCACCGTGCACGCGTTCTGCATGGGGGAGCCGGTGACCGTGGGGGCGAACATCGTCTCGCGCAGGATGTCGCGGGGGTCGAGATCGCTCGAGCCGCGCAGCATGTACTCGGTGTGCGTCAGGCGCGACATCTCTTTGAGGTGCGGGCCGGTGATGCGGCCGCCGTCGCTGCAGACCGCGCTCATCATCTTGAGCTCCTCGTCGACGACCATGAAGAGCTCCTCGGTCTCTTTGGTCGAACGCAGGAAATCGGCGAGCGTGTCTGCGGTCGCCCCGCCCGCCGGGTGCCGGAAGGTTCCCGAGATGGGGTTCATCGTGACGATGCCGTCCTGGGCGCTCACGTGCGCCTCGGGGCTCGCGCCCACCGCGATGTGATCGGCGGTGACCACGGCGAAGGTCCAATAGGCGCCCTTCTCGTGCTCGAGCAGCGCCCGGAACCAGGTGAGCGCGGCGATCCGCGGGTCGACGTCGACACCCGCGACGAAGTCGCGACGGATCACGAAGTTCGCGCCCTCGCCGCGCCCGATCTCCTCGGCGATGACGCGGCGCACGATGGCGGCGTAGTCCTCGTCGGAGATGTCGAAGCCGGCGTCCGCGAGAGGCACGGGGGAGGAGGGGAGGGATGCCAGGGCCTCCGCCCGCGGCACCGAGACGCGCTCGCCGATCACCAGGCAGCGCAACGGCGCCCCGTCGTCGTGGCAGACGAAGCCGCGCTCGCGCACCTGTCGGTACGGCACGAGGGCGAGCACCTCGCGGGCGACGCCCTCGGCATCCGTCAGGGGGATGTCGGCCAGGAGCTCCACGTCGACGACGTCTCCCGTGAGGACTTCGACGGTCGCCCCGTCGCGGGCGATGAGAGCGAAGGGAGCGGAGCCTGCGGCGAGGTCCGTGAGCAGGGTGGAGGGGTCGAGCCCGGTCATCGAGAAGTCTTTCCGTCTGTGCTGATCGAGGATCCGTCGCGGCCGCCGAAAACACGAAGACCGCCCGGGTTCCCCAGGGGGAGGGCGGTCTGTTGCATGCGTGCGCACCGCCTAGACGGTGGGCCACCAGGATGTGTGAGCGCGCATGGCGCCGAACCTACCACAGCAGCCTCTCGGCCCCGGTTCAGGCACCGTACGGTGCGGGCGGCGTAGGCTGATCGCGTGCCTGCTGTGAACCTCGGAATGCCCCGCGTGCCGGAGACCCTCGCGCCCCGTCGCAAGACCCGCCAGATCCGCGTCGGCAAGGTCCTCGTGGGCGGCGACGCTCCCGTGAGCGTCCAGTCGATGACCACGACGCCCACGACCAACATCAACGCCACCCTGCAGCAGATCGCCGAGCTCACGGCATCCGGTTGCGAGATCGTGCGCGTCGCGGTGCCGTCGCAGGACGACGCCGACGTGCTGCACATCATCGCGAAGAAGAGCCAGATCCCGGTCATCGCCGACATCCACTTCCAGCCGAAATACGTCTTCCAGGCGATCGACGCCGGCTGCGGCGCGGTGCGCGTGAACCCGGGCAACATCCGCAAGTTCGACGACCAGGTCGGCGCGATCGCCAAGGCCGCGAAAGACGCCGGGGTGTCGCTCCGCATCGGTGTCAACGCCGGCTCGCTCGACCGCCGCCTGCTCGAGAAGTACGGCAAGGCCACGCCCGAGGCGCTCGTCGAGAGCGCCGTGTGGGAGGCCTCGCTGTTCGAGGAGCACGACTTCCACGACTTCAAGATCTCGGTCAAGCACAACGACCCGATCGTCATGGTGAAGGCCTACCGCCTGCTCGCCGAGCGGGGCGACTGGCCCCTGCACCTCGGTGTGACCGAGGCCGGACCCGCGTTCCAGGGCACGATCAAGAGCGCCACCGCGTTCGGCATCCTGCTCTCCGAGGGCATCGGCGACACGATCCGCGTCTCGCTGTCGGCGCCCCCGGCCGAAGAGGTCAAGGTCGGCCACCAGATCCTGCAGTCGCTCAACCTGCGCGAGCGCAAGCTCGAGATCGTCTCGTGCCCCTCGTGCGGCCGCGCGCAGGTCGACGTGTACACCCTCGCCGACGACGTCACCGAGGGCCTGAAGGACATGACCGTGCCGCTGCGCGTCGCCGTCATGGGCTGCGTCGTCAACGGCCCCGGTGAGGCGCGCGACGCCGACCTGGGTGTCGCGTCGGGCAACGGCAAGGGACAGATCTTCGTCAAGGGAGAGGTCGTCAAGACCGTGCCCGAGAGCGAGATCGTCGCGACCCTCATCGCCGAGGCCAACCGCCTCGCGGCCGAGATGGGTCCCGACGCCGCGACCGGCACCGCGCAGGTCATCACGGCCTGATCGGCCGGTCCTCCCGAGGGCGGTCGGACCGTCGGCGGTCGGCTGACGTTCCGATAGCGTCGGAAGTCTCATGACCGAGACTTCGACCGCCTCCCTCGCCCGCCCGCTCGTCGCCGGGGTCGTCACCGCCCTCGTCGGGTTCACCAGCACCTTCGCCGTCGTGCTCACGGGCCTGCGTGCCGTGGGGGCGACTCCCGCTCAAGCGGCCAGTGGGCTGCTCGCGATCACCCTCGTCGTCGGCATCGGCTGCATCGTCCTCGCCGGGCGCTACCGCATTCCGATCACCGTCGCCTGGTCGACCCCCGGCGTGGCCCTGTTGGCGGCAACCGGCGCCGTCGACGGCGGATGGCCGGCGGTGATCGGCGGCTTCCTCGTCTCCGCCGCGTTGATCCTGTGCACGGCGCTGTTCCCCCCGCTCGGCGCCCTCATCGCGCGCATCCCGGCCTCGATCGCGCAGGCGATGCTCGCCGGTGTCCTGCTGCCGCTGTGCGTGGCGCCGTTCGTCGGTCTCGTGAACGACCCCTGGGGCGTGGCTCCCGTGCTGCTGGTGTGGCTCGTGGCATCCCGATTCCTTCCCCGCTGGGCCGTGCCGCTCGCGTTCGTCGCGGCGATCGCGGTCGTGGCGGTGGAGTTGACCCGGACGGGAGTGGACGCGGACGCCGCGACCCTGCTGCCGCACCTGGAGTTCACCGCCCCCTCTCTCACGGTCGGCGCGGTCGTGGGCATCGCGGTGCCGCTGTTCGTGGTGACGATGGCGTCGCAGAACGTGCCCGGAGTCGCCGTGATGCGCAGCCTGGGCTACACGATCCCGTGGCGTCCAGCGATGCTCGTCACCGGACTCGGCTCGGCCGCCGCGGCCGGGTTCGGCGGGCACGCGATGAATCTCGGCGCGATCAGCGCGGCGATCGCGGCGGGGCCCGACGCGCACCCCGACCCGAAGAAGCGGTGGGTCGCGGGGGTGTCGGCCGGAGGCACCTACCTCGTCCTCGGCGCCCTGTCGGCCGCGTTCGCCGCGATCGTGCTGCTGGCCCCGGCGGGCGTCATCCCGGCGGTCGCGGGCGTGGCGCTCTTCGGCGCGTTCGGGTCGGCGATCCAGCAGGCGATCGACGACCCGGGCGAGCGGGTGCCCGCCGTGGTGACCTTCCTGGTCGCGGCCTCCGGGATCGCGGTGTTCGGGGTGAGCGCCGCGTTCTGGGCCTTGGTCGCGGGGCTCGTGGTGCGCGCGGTGCTGCACGTGGGGCGTCGGGCGGCCTGAGCCCCCGGCCTGACGACGGTCGCGTCGCCGTACGGCACGAACCTCGTGGACCGTCACCGTTTCGTTATCGATCTCGTCGCCGGAAAGGGAACCGATGGCGCCCCCGCGGACATTACCGAGTGTGGATGAAGACGACGCCGGGCTGTGGGACCGGGTACGCCAAGGCGACGAGCTCGCGCTCGCCGCGCTGTTCGATCGGCACGAGACGCGGCTGTTCCGCCATGCGTCACGGCTGCTGAGTCATCGGGAGGATGCGAAGGATGCCGTGACCGTGGCCTTCTTCGAGCTGTGGCGCAAGCGCGCCACGGTGCGTCTGGTCGATGGGTCTCCGCTGCCGTGGCTGCTGACGACGGTCGCGCACAGTGCCCGGAACCTGGAGCGGTCGAGCCGGCGCTATCGCGCCCTGCTTGACCGGGCCCCCGTCGCCGAGCGGGTGGTGGCCGATGCGCCGGACGACAGCGGCGTGCTTTCTGCGCTGAAGCGTCTGCCCGAGCGCGAGCAGGCGGTGGTGGTGCTGTCGGTGCTCGAGGGATACGCCGAGCGTGAGATCGCTCAGGCCCTCGGCATCCCGGCCGGAACGGTGAAATCGCGGCTCGCCCGCGCCAAAGCGAAGTTGCGCGACGAGCTCGCGCTGGAAGGGGCACGGGCATGAACGACGAACTGACGCCCTCCGAGCGCGCGGCCCTGCGCGCCCGCATCGTGGGCGGCGCCCACGACATCAAGCCCGTCGGGGCGCACCGCAACGCGTGGATCGCGGGTTCGGTGGCCGCGGCGATGGTGGTCGCGATCGCCGGGGGAGTGGCGGTGACCTCGACGCTCAGCGCGCCCGAGATCGCGACGACGCCGTCGCCGAGTGCGACCGTGACGGCGGCGCCCGTGCCGGTGCCGACCCCGACGGCGACGCCGACGCCGACGCAGGAGCCGGTGGTGCTGCCGCGGGGGTCCGCGCCGTTCGATGGGGCGTGCGACAACGCGATCGACGGAGCCGACCTCGACGCTGCCGCCGGCATGAAGATGGGGAGGGTCGGGCCGGACTGGATCGACAGTGCCGCCACCGTTCGCGGTGGCATCGAGTGCCTCTGGTACTCCTCCGAGGAGTACTCTGCGGCTTTCGTCGAGGTGGGTGTCTTCCCCGACGGGCAGCAGCCGACGAACCCGGCGTTGGTCCAAGATCCCGGATGCCGCGACAACTACGGCAGGTTGCTCTGCATCCGGCAGGGTGCTGCCGAAGGTATGACCGCGTGGGTCCGCGTCAGCAGCGTTCACGGAGACGTCGTGTCGGCGGGTGCGGACCGTGTGCTCGATGCCGTGCTCTCGCGGGTCAGCCGGTATCCGGTCGGCGTGGCGGCGACGGCGCTTCCGACCTGGTGGTCTGCGCCGGACTGCGCGCGCCTGGCAGAGGTCATCGACGCCGAGAGCCTGTCCCTTCCTGACGTGACTGTCGAGAAGGTCGACGCGACCTCCGGGCGCGACGGGGCGTGCCGGATCGACGCACCCTCCGAGGACATCTATGCGTCGTGGAGCGCCACGATGTCCGTCATCGGGGGCGGCGCGGTGAACGTTCCGAGCATCATCGCGGCGGGAGGCCAGAGGACGGATGTGGCCGGGGCCGCGGAGGCCTACTGGGTTTCGTGGCACGACGGGATCGACGGGGGCGGAAGCGAGGTCCTCGCCGTGAGTGACGGTGAGAACCTGCTCCTCGTGGACGTTCCCTTCAACCTCCTGCCCGCCGGTGGCGACCTGCCCCGCGCGACGACGATCGCGCAGAAGGTCCTCCCCCTCCTGTGATCACGGGGCCTCGCCGTCGATGGGCGGCGAGGCCCCCGGCATCCGCCCCTCCCACCCCCGCGCCCTAGACTCGACTCTCGTGGTCACCCGTCTGTCGAACTATTTCCTCCGCACGCTTCGCGAAGACCCCTCGGATGCCGAGGTCACGAGCCATCGCCTGCTCGTGCGCGCCGGCTACATCCGTCGCAACGCCCCGGGCGTCTTCGCGTGGCTGCCGCTGGGTCTGAAGGTCAAGGCCAAGATCGAGAAGATCGTCCGCGACGAGATGGCGAACGCGGGAGCGTTCGAGGTGCACTTCCCGGCGCTGCTGCCGCGTGAGCCCTACGAGGTCACCGGGCGCTGGGAGGAGTACGGCGACGCGCTGTTCCGCCTGCAGGACCGAAAGGGCGCCGACTACCTGCTCGCGCCGACGCACGAAGAGATGTTCACCCTGCTGGTGAAGGATCTGTACTCGTCGTACAAGGATCTGCCGCTGACGATCTACCAGATCCAGGACAAGTACCGCGACGAGGCCCGTCCCCGCGCCGGGCTCCTGCGCGGCCGCGAGTTCACCATGAAGGACGCGTACTCGTTCGACGCGACGGATGCCGGACTCGACGCGTCGTACCAGGCTCAGCGCGACGCCTACGAGCGCATCTTCACCCGCCTGGGACTGGAGTACGTCATCGTGGCCGCCGATGCGGGGGCGATGGGCGGGTCGAAGTCCGAGGAGTTCCTGCACCCGACGCCGATCGGCGAGGACACCTTCGTGCGCTCCGCCGGCGGCTACGCGGCCAACGTGGAGGCGTTCACCACGGTCGTCCCCGATGCCCTCCCCATCGAGGGCCAGCCCGAGCCTGTCGTCTTCGACTCGCCGAACACCCCGACGATCGCGACCCTCGTCGACCACTCGAACGCGCACCTCGACGCCCCCGCCCCCGGTATCGCCGGTCCCGCGACGGCCGAGGCGACCGCGTGGACCGCGGCGCACACGCTGAAGAACGTCGTGCTCGCCCTGACGCACCTCGACGGCACGCGTGAGCTCGTCGTCGTCGGCCTGCCCGGCGACCGCGACGTCGACGACAAGCGCG
Source organism: Microbacterium sp. 1154 (assembly GCF_031455375.1). Classification (NCBI taxonomy): domain Bacteria; kingdom Bacillati; phylum Actinomycetota; class Actinomycetes; order Micrococcales; family Microbacteriaceae; genus Microbacterium; species Microbacterium sp. 1154. Next base: position 1,654,393 of record NZ_JAVDSN010000001.1, read on the forward strand.
TCGAGGTCGCCTTCGCCCCGGCCGAGGTCGAAGCGGCCACAGAGGCGGACTTCGTGAAGAACCCGCTGCTGGTCAAGGGCTACATCGGCCCGTGGTCGCCCACCGGTGCCGTGCTGGGCGAGGAGTCGGCGACGAAGATCCGCTACTACCTCGACCCCCGCGTGGTCGACGGCACGGCGTGGATCACCGGCGCCAACGTCGATCAGAAGCACGTGCACTCGCTCGTCGCCGGGCGCGACTTCGTCAGCGACGGCTTCGTCGAGGTCTCGACGGTGCGCGAGGGCGACCCCGCCCCCGACGGCTCCGGCCCCGTGGAGCTCGCGCGCGGTATGGAGATCGGCCACGTCTTCCAGCTGGGGCGCAAGTACGCCGAGGCCCTGGGCCTGAAGGTGCTGGATGAGAACGGAAAGCTCGCCACCGTCACGATGGGTTCGTACGGCATCGGCGTCACCCGCATCCTCGCGATCATCGCCGAGCTCAACAACGACGCCAAGGGGCTCATCTGGCCCTCCTCGGTCGCACCGTTCGACGTGCACGTGGTGGCCACCGGCCGCGACGCCATGGCGTTCGAGCTCGCCGCCTCCGTCTCGGAGCAGCTCGAGGCGGCCGGCCTCGACGTGCTCTACGACGACCGTCCGAAGGTCTCGCCGGGCGTGAAGTTCGGCGACGCCGAGCTCGTCGGCATCCCGCGCATCCTCATCGTCGGCCGCGGCGCGGCCGAGGGCCAGGTCGAACTGTGGGACCGCCGCACGGGCGAGCGCGAGACGGTGTCGGTCGACGACGCCCTCGCGGCGCTCACGCGCTGACGGCTGCTCGAGAACGGCACCCCGCGCGCGCAAGCGCAAGGGGTGCCGTTCCGTCGTCTGGGCGGGCGCAGGCTTCGCTAGCGTGGATGCCATGATCTCGGCTCCCCGCCTGCCCCTGTCCGACGGCTCGTCCATTCCCCAGCTGGGGATCGGCACGTACAAGGTGCCCACCGACGTGACGGCCGGTCTGGTCGAGGGGGCGCTCGCCGCCGGCTATCGGCACATCGACACGGCCGCGCTCTACGGCAACGAGGCCGAGGTGGGCGAAGGCCTGCGCGCCTCGGGCCTGGACCGCGACGACGTCTTCGTCACCACGAAGGTCTGGAACGACGACCAGGGATTCGACGAGACGCTCCGCGCCTTCGACACGAGCATCGCGAAGCTCGGTGTGGACCGCGTCGACCTGTACCTCATCCACTGGCCCATTCCCAGCGCCGATCGCTACGTCGACACCTGGCGGGCCCTCCAGCGCCTGCAGCAAGAGGGGCGTGCCACCTCGATCGGCGTGAGCAACTTCTCGGTGCCGCACCTCGAGCGTCTGCGTGACGAAACCGGCGTGCTCCCCGCGGTGAACCAGGTCGAGCTGCACCCGCGCTTCCCGCAGGACGCGCTCGTCGACTGGCACGACGCGCACGAGATCGTCACCGAGTCGTGGGCACCGCTCGCCCGCGGGGGCCTGCTGGACGAACCCGTGCTCGCGCGTATCGCCGAGCGCCACGGCAAGACTCCCGCGCAGGTGGTGGTGCGCTGGCACCTCGATCGAGGTCTCGTCGTGTTCCCCAAGTCGGTGTCGCTCGACCGCATCCGCGAGAACGGCGACGTGTTCGACTTCACGCTCGACGCCGACGACCACGAGGCGATCGCGACCCTCGACACGGGGGAGCGCACCGGTCGCGATCCCGATCTCGACTGAGTCGGGACGTCAGGCGTCGAGGCGCGCGTAGCGGGCGCGGAACACGGTGAAGACGCCGTAGGCGACGAACCCGAGCCCGACGAGCGATGCGAGCACGGGTCCGGCCGGAAGCGCGACGACCGCCGAGGTCGCCCCGTCGAGACCGCCCGCCGTGTCGGGCTCGACGGTGATCGCGGCGAGGAGCACGAGCACGCCCACGACGATCAGCGCGACGCCCTTCGCCACGAAGCCGACGACTCCGAGAGTGGTGAGGGCGAAGCCCGCGGGCCCGTGGGGCGAGCGCACCTTCGAATGGAACGACCGTCGCAGGCCCATCCAGACGAAGCCGATTCCGACGCCGGCGACCGCGAGGCCCACCACTCCGAGCACGAAACCGCCGATGGGCCACGACAGCACGCCCTCGCTCAGGCTCTCCGCCGCCTGTTCGGCGCGCGGGCGGGCCCCCAGAGCGACGGATGCCGACACCACACCGATCGCGATGAAGAGCAGGCCCTGCGGCGCTTCGGTGAAGATCCGCCCCACGCGGCGCCACACCGTGAGGCGCCGCGGCGCGAACGCCTGCAGCAGGTGCCAGGCGCCCAGGGCGACGAGCCCGACCGCGAGAGCCCAGAGCGCTGCGGCTCCCAGCGGTGCGGCCGCGAGCGCGCGGAAGGCGCCCGTCTGGTCGCTGTCCTCCTGTGCGCCGAAACCCACCGCGATCACGAGCCCGCCGATCAGCAGATGCAGGATGCCGTTGGCCGCATACCCCGCGCGCGCGGTGACCCGGAACGCGGGGTTGGCCTCCGCTTCACGGGCGGCGGTGCGAGCGGAGGAGGTCACCTCGGAACCGTATGCCGATTCGCCTGCGAGCGACAATCGGTTGCGAACGGGACCTCGCCGTGCGCTCGCGCGCGTCGGCCCGCACGGAGGTGCTCGTGCGGCGAACGGGTGAAGATCCTGTGTCGTTGCGGTTGCCGCCTTGGCAGTGGGGGGCGCTTCTGTCTACGGTCGGATCGTGCCCGAGAACACCTCAGAGCTGCGTCCCACCCATCCGCTGGCCATCGCGCCCGTCGTCGCCCCCGCGGCCTCCGTCGACGGCTTCGCGAAACAGTTCCTGCAGAACCTGAACTTCGACCGGGGCGTGACGCTGTCGACCTCCGACGTCAACGACCAGTACCTCGCCCTCGCCTATACGGTGCGCGACTACCTCATGGCGCGCTGGTTCGACGATCGGGCGCAGCAGAAGACGCAGCAGGCCAAGACCGTCTGCTACCTGTCGGCCGAGTACCTGTTGGGTCGACAGCTCGACAACAACCTGCTCGCGGCGCGTCTGACCGACATCGCCACCGAGGCCCTCGCGCAGTGCGGCATCGACATCGACGACCTGCGTCAGGTCGAGATCGAGCCCGGGCTCGGCAACGGCGGCCTCGGGCGTCTCGCCGCGTGTTTCATCGACTCGCTCGCCACCATGAGCGTGCCGACGATCGGGTACGGCATCCGCTACGAGTACGGCATCTTCCGCCAGGCCTTCGCCGACGGTCAGCAGATCGAGCAGCCCGACGCCTGGCTGCGCATGGGTTCGCCGTGGGACTTCGCCCACCCCGAGGCCGCGCAGACCATCTCGTTCGCCGGCACGACCGAGACCTATGACGACGACGGCGTCGAGCGCACCCGCTGGGTCCCCGAGTGGAACGTGCTCGCGGTGCCCTACAACATGATGGTCCCGGGCTATCACAACGGTCGCGTGAACACCCTGCGCCTGTGGCGCGCGGTCGCCACGAACGCGTTCGACCTGCACACCTTCAACTCCGGCGACTACGTCGAGTCGGTGCGCGCGCAGACCTTCGCCGAGAACATCTCGAAGGTGCTGTACCCGGAAGACTCCACGCCTCAGGGCAAAGAACTGCGTCTGCAGCAGCAGTACTTCTTCGTCGCGGCATCCATCGCCGACTTCATCGAGAACGTGCTGCCCGACGACTTCGACCTCGAGAAGCTCCCCGAGCGCGTGATCTTCCAGCTCAACGACACGCACCCCGTCATCGGCGTGCCCGAGCTGATGCGCGTCCTCGTCGATGAGAAGAAGCTCGACTGGGATGCCGCGTGGGCCATCACGCAGAAGTGCTTCGCGTACACGTGCCACACGCTGTTGCCCGAGGCCCTCGAGGTCTGGTCGGTCGACCTGCTGGGCCGGCTGCTGCCCCGCCACCTCGAGATCATCTACCGCATCAACGACGCGTTCCTGCTCCAGGTCCGCGAGCGTTTCGGTGACGACGAGCTGCTCATCCGCAACATGTCGATCATCGGCGAGCACCCCTACCGCTCGGTGCGCATGGCCTACCTCGCCACGGTCGCGGGCTCGAAGGTCAACGGTGTCGCCGAGCTGCACTCGCAGCTGCTGCGCGACAACGTGCTCAAGGACTTCGCCGCCATGTGGCCCGACAAGTTCACGAACGTCACCAACGGGGTCACGCCCCGCCGCTTCCTGCGCCTGGCGAACCCCGACCTCTCGGCGCTCATCACCGAGGCCCTGGGTGCCGGGTGGACCGTCGACCTCGAGCGCCTCCGCGGGCTCGAGGCCCTGGCCGACGACGCGGATTTCCGCGAGCGTTTCGCCGCGGTGAAGGCCTCGAACAAGCGTCGACTGAGCCGCGTGCTCGAGGCGCGCGGAGAGACCCCGCTCGACGACGGTCATCTGCTCGACGTCATGATCAAGCGCCTCCACGAGTACAAGCGGCAGACGCTCAAGGTCCTGCACATCGTCAGCACGTACGAGGGCATCGTGTCGGGTCGTCTCGACGTCGCCGACGTGCAGGCGCGGACGTTCCTCTTCGGCGCCAAGGCCGCCCCCGGCTACGGCATGGCCAAGCGCATCATCCACCTGATCAACGCCGTCGGCGAGGTCGTGAGCGCCGACGAACGCGTGCAGGGCAAGCTCACGGTGCTCTACCCCGCGAACTACAACGTCACCCTCGCCGAGAGCATCATCCCCGCCGCCGACCTCTCGGAGCAGATCTCGCTCGCCGGCAAGGAGGCATCGGGCACGGGCAACATGAAACTCGCGCTCAACGGCGCCCTCACCATCGGAACCGACGACGGAGCGAACGTCGAGATCCGCCGGCTCGTCGGCGACGACAACTTCTTCCTCTTCGGCATGAGCGAGCCCGAGGTCGAGGCCCTGTGGGCCGAGGGCTACCGCCCCGCGGACTTCTACCAGAAGGACGAGCGGCTGCGCAGCGCGATCGACCTGATCGCGTCGGGTGCGTTCTCGGGCGGAGACCGCACGGTCTTCGAGCCCCTCGTGTCCAACCTGCTGTACGAAGATCGGTTCATGGCGCTCGCCGACTTCTCGACGTACCTCGAAGCCCAGGACCGCGTCGACGCCGCCTACGCCGACCAGGACGCGTGGGTCCGCTCGGCGATCCTCAACGTCGCGCGCAGCGGGTACTTCTCGTCCGACCGCGCCATGCGCGACTACCTCGACCGCATCTGGCACGCCACCCCGGTGCAGTGAGCGATCCCGGATGCCGCGACCTCGGGCCGCGGCATCCGGAACGCCCTGGCAGGAAGGCGACGGCGACTGACCGTCGGGGCCCTGACGCACGCGGCGCTCGTGCGCGAGAGTGAAGGGACCCGAACCCGGAGGCCCCGTGCAGATCGCAGATTTCCCCGTGCCCGACACCGCCGCCGCCCGCGGGGCTCTCGCCCTGGCGAGGGAGTACCAGTCGCCGGCGATCACCGCGCACGCCGTGCGCTCGTGGCTGTGGGCCGAGGCCTTCGCCGTGGTCGACGGCATCGCGGGCATCGACCGCGAGCTGCTCTACGTCGCGGCCGTCCTGCACGACATCGGCACGGTGACCGCGTTCGACAATCACACGCTGTCGTACGAGCACGCCGGCGGCCACGTCGGCGTGGCCCTGACCGCCGGTGCGGGGTGGGGGCGCGAGCGACGCGAACGCGTCCTGGAGGTCATCGTGCGCCACAACTGGCCGAGCGTGGATCGATCGATGGATGCCGAGGGTTATCTGCTCGAGACCGCGACGGGACTCGACATCTCGGGCGCGCGACCCGACGCCCTGCCCGCGTCGTTCGTGCGGGAGGTGCTCGCCGCCCACCCGCGCGGGGCACTCGCCGCGGAGTTCGGGGCGTGCGTGGTCGATCAGGCGCGGCGCAAGCCCGACACGGCTGCCCGCCGACTGGTCGAGGGGGGAGTCGTGTCGAAGCTCGCGGCGAACCCGCTCGAGCCGGCCGCCCGTACCGTTGGTGCACCGAATTCCTGAGACCCGCACCGTTCGCGCCGCAATACGCGTCGCTGCCGCGGCCCGCGCGTGGAGTGACCGTCACTTCTCAGGAGTTCGGTACGCAGCGGCGCGCACGTCCGCGCGCCCTGGCCGCCGCGAGGACTCCCCGACCCCGCCGCAGCCGCGAACTGCCTGTGCGATGGCACCCGCGACCGCTTCCCGGGTCGCGAGGGGCACGGCATCCCGGGTATCGTAGGGGGGTTGTCGGCGCCGGTCGCGTCGACGAGAGCTGAATAACGGAGGGCCCTTGTGGACATCGATCTCGCACTTCTGAAGACGATCGAACGCGAGAAGGAGATCCCCTTCGATGAACTCGCGCGCATCATCGAGCAGGCGATCCTGACCGCCTACGCCAAGCACATCTCGCCGAGCGGCGAGATCCCGGCGGGCGCTCGCGCTTCCCTCGACCGCAAGACCGGTCACGTGGGCATCTTCACGCCCGTCACCGACGACGAGGGCGCCGTCATCGGCGAAGAGGAGCAGGCTCCCGACGACTTCGGTCGTATCGCCGCGTTCGCCGCCAAGCAGGTCATCAGCCAGCGTCTGCGCGACATCGCCGACGACGCCGTACTGGGGGAGTTCAAGGGCAAAGAGGGCGACATCGTCGCCGGCGTCGTCCAGCAGGGTCCCAACCCGCGCATGGTGCACGTCGACCTCGGCACCGTCGAGGCCATCCTCCCGCCCGAGGAGCAGGTGCCCGGCGAGACCTACGCGCACGGTTCGCGCTTGCGCGTCTACGTCACCAGCGTCTCCAAGGGCAACAAGGGCCCGCAGATCACCGTGTCCCGCACCCACCCGGGACTGGTCCGCAAGCTCTTCGCCCTCGAGGTCCCCGAGATCGCCGCGGGCCTGGTCGAGATCGTCTCGCTCGCTCGCGAGGCCGGCCACCGCTCCAAGATCGCCGTCCAGGCGACTGACCCGACGGTCAACGCCAAGGGTGCCTGCATCGGCGAGCTCGGCCGCCGCGTGCGCGCTGTGACCGAAGAGCTCTCGGGCGAGAAGATCGACATCATCGACTACGACGCCGAGCTGCCGCGTTTCGTCGCGAACGCCCTCTCGCCGGCGAAGGTCACCTCGTCGTTCGTCCTGGATGCCACGACCAAGGCCGTCCGCGCGCTCGTGCCGGACTACCAGCTGTCGCTGGCGATCGGCAAAGAGGGTCAGAACGCTCGTCTGGCCGCCAAGCTGACCGGCGCGAAGATCGACATCCAGCCCGACAGCATCCTCGAAGACAACTGAACGTCCGATCGTCCCCACGATCGCGAGGTGTAGGATGGAAGCCGTACGAACGTGCGTCGGATGCCGCGCACGTGCCCCCCGATCCTCGCTTCTGCGTGTGGTCGCGGACGGATCCGTCCTCGTCGCAGACGAGCGAGCGGTTCTTCCCGGTCGGGGCGCGTGGGTGCACGAGACGGACGCGTGTGTGAGCAAAGCGCTTGCACGCCGCGCCTTCGTACGAGCATTGCGTGTGTCAGGCCCGCTTGACACGCAGACCTTCGAATCACACCACCAGCGAAAAGGCTGAACGGCTATGGACACGAAGTGAACGGCTCGAAATGAGACCCGTCCGCAACTAACGGTCTGCCCTGTCCGGGGTAGGCCCTCAGACAGGAGAATTGTGGCAAAACCACGCGTGCACGAGATCGCTTCCGAGCTCGGCGTCGACAGCAAGGTCGCGCTTGCGAAGCTGAAGGAGCTCGGCGAGTTCGTCAAGAGCCCCTCATCCACCATCGAGCCCCCGGTGGCCCGTAAGCTCCGCGCCGCCCTCGCGGCCGAGGTCTCGTCGGCCCCGGCCGGCGGCGCATCGTCCGCCGCGCCTGCGGCGCGCCCCGGTGCCCGTCCGGGCCCCTCGCGTCCCGCGGCGACCCCCGGCGCCCGCCCCTCGGGCCCGACGCCCGGCCCCGCGCGTCCCGCGGCTCCCGCCGCACCGGCAGCGAGCCCGGCCCCCGCGCCGACTCCCGCCCCCGAGAAGGCCGCTCCCGCAGCGGCCGAGGCTCCGGCCGCCAAGCCCGCCGCTTCGTCGGCGACGCCCGGTGCGCCGACTCCGGGTGCCGCAGCCCCCGGCGCCGGTGCCCCCAAGCCCGGCCCGAGCGCGCCCCCGCGTCCGGGTGGAGCCCGCCCGGGCAACAACCCCTTCGCCTCCTCGCAGGGCATGGGCCAGCGCCCCGCCGGCCCCCGTCCGGGGAACAACCCCTTCGCTTCGGCGCAGGGCATGGGCCAGCGCCCGACCCCCGGCAACATCCCGCGTCCCCAGGCTCCGCGCCCCGGCGCCCCGCGTCCCGGTGCCCCGCGCCCCGGTGGTGCCGGTCGTCCCGGTGGCGGCGGCCGTCCCGGCGCCCCGTTCCAGCAGCGTCCCGGCGGTCCCGGTCGTCCCGGCGGTGCCGGTGGCGGCTTCCAGCGCCCCGGTGGCGGCGCTCCGGCCGGTGGTTTCGCCGGTCGTCCCGGTGGCGGCGGTGGCCGCGGCCGTGGTCCCGGCGGTGGTACCGCTGGTGCCTTCGGTAAGGGCGGCGGCAAGTCGAAGCAGCGTAAGTCGCGTCGGGCGAAGCGGCAGGAATTCGAGATGCGGTCGGCGCCGGTCGTCGGCGGCGTCAACGTCTCGAAGGGCAACGGCGAGATCATTCGCCTCCGCCGCGGTGCGTCCATCGCGGACTTCGCGGACAAGCTCGAGGCCCTGCGCGGCTACACCGTGCAGCCCGGCACGCTCGTGACCATCCTGTTCAACCTGGGCGAGATGGCCACCGCGACCGAGTCTCTCGACGAGGCCACCTTCGAGGTGCTCGGCGAGGAGCTCGGCTACAAGATCCAGATGGTCTCGCCCGAGGACGAAGACAAGGAGCTCCTCGAGGGCTTCGGTCTCGACCTCGATGCCGAGCTCGAGGCCGAGAGCGAGGACGATCTCGAGATCCGTCCTCCCGTGGTCACCGTCATGGGCCACGTCGACCACGGTAAGACGCGACTGCTCGACGCCATCCGCCAGACCAACGTGGTCGCGGGCGAGGCCGGCGGCATCACCCAGCACATCGGTGCGTACCAGATCTGGACCGAGCACGAGGGCATCGAGCGCGCGATCACCTTCATCGACACCCCGGGTCACGAGGCGTTCACCGCCATGCGTGCCCGTGGTGCGCAGGTGACCGACATCGCGATCCTCGTGGTCGCGGCCGACGACGGCATCATGCCCCAGACGGTCGAGGCGCTGAACCACGCCCAGGCGGCGAACGTGCCGATCGTGGTCGCGGTCAACAAGGTCGACAAGCCCGACGCCAACCCCGCCAAGGTGCGCCAGCAGCTCACCGAGTACGGTCTGGTCGCCGAGGAGTACGGCGGAGACGTCATGTTCGTCGACGTCTCGGCCCGACAGAACCTCAACATCCAGGCCCTCCTGGATGCGGTCCTGCTCACCGCCGACGCCGGTCTCGACCTCACGGCCAACCCGAACAAGGCGGCCCGCGGTGTCGCGATCGAAGCGAAGCTCGACAAGGGTCGCGGTTCGGTCGCCACGGTGCTCATCCAGTCCGGAACCCTCCGCGTCGGCGACGCGATCGTCGCAGGAACGGCGTACGGCCGCGTCCGCGCGATGATGGACGAGAACGGCGAAGCGGTCGAAGAGGCCTACCCGTCGCGTCCCGTCTCGGTGCAGGGTCTGAACTCCGTGCCCCGTGCCGGCGATGTCTTCATCGTCACCGAAGAGGACCGCACCGCGCGCCAGATCGCCGAGAAGCGCGAAGCCGCCGAGCGCAACGCCCAGCTGGCCAAGGCCCGCAAGCGCATCTCGCTCGAGGACTTCACCCGCGCTCTCGAAGAGGGCAAGGTCGAGTCGCTCAACCTCATCATCAAGGGCGACGTGTCGGGTGCCGTCGAGGCGCTCGAGGAATCGCTGCTCAAGATCGAGGTCGACGACAGCGTCCAGCTGCGCATCATCCACCGCGGTGTGGGTGCGATCACCGAGTCGGACATCAACCTGGCCACGATCGACAACGCGATCGTGATCGGCTTCAACGTCCGTCCCGACACGAAGGCCCGCGAGCGTGCTGCCCGAGAGGGTGTCGACGTGCGGTTCTACTCGGTCATCTACAACGCGATCGACGACGTCGAGCAGTCGCTCAAGGGCCTGCTCAAGCCGGAGTTCGAAGAGGTGCAGTCGGGTGTCGCCGAGATCCGCGAGGTGTTCCGCTCCTCGAAGTTCGGCAACATCGCCGGTGTCATCGTGCGGTCGGGAACGATCACACGCAACGCCAAGGCGCGCGTCATCCGCGACGGCGTCGTGCTGGCCGACGGTCTGGCCATCGAGTCGCTGCGTCGCTTCAAGGACGACGTCACCGAGGTGCGTACGGACTTCGAGGCCGGTATCGGTCTGGGCAAGTTCAACGACATCCAGGTCGGCGACGAGATCGAGACCACCGAAATGGTCGAGAAGCCGCGAGGCTGATCACATCGGCGGGAGTCGCGTCTTGGGACGCGGCTCCCGCTTCGGCCTGCGGGGGTGTGCATTCCCCCGAGCAGAGCGGGGCCTCTACCCCGATGCTCGGAGGAATGCACACCCCCTCCGGCCTCCGCTGGGGGCGGCTCCCCACGACGGGACGCACGCACGCCGCGATCCACTCACGGCGGTATGGAAGAAGGAGAAGGCAGTGGCAGGGGAACGACAGGCGCGAGTGGCGGACCGGATCCGCGTGGTGCTCGCCGAGCGTCTCGAGAAGGGGCTGCGCGACCCGCGGCTCGGTTTCGTGACCATCACCGACGTGCGGGTCACGGGCGACCTCCAGCGCGCGTCGGTGTTCTACACCGTCATGGGCGACGAGGAGCACCGCAACGACACCGCGGCGGCTCTCAAGTCGGCGACCGGCATGCTCCGCAGCGAGGTCGGCAAGAACCTGAACACGCGGCTCACCCCGTCGCTCGAGTTCATCCTCGACGCGATCCCCGAGAACGCGGACCACATCTCGGCCCTGCTGCGTGAAGCGCGCGAGCGCGACGAGTCGGTCGCGGGTCTCGCCGCATCGGCCGCCTACGCCGGCGACGCCGACCCGTACGTCAAGCCGCGTGAGGACGACGAGGACGACGAAGACGACGACGAGGACGCCCCGCGCGCCTGAGCGCGAGCACGACACGGCCGGAGGCCGCCCCGAGGGGGTGGCATCCGGCCTTCGTCGTCTTCGGGAAGACACAGGCGTGCCGGGCTCCGGATGAACGGGGGCGCGGCGACGGGGTCAAGCCCCCCATCGGATCGTGGCGGTGCGACCGGAGAGCGGCACGGCGACGCCGGGTGCTCCGAGGGAGGATTCAGGATGCCGGATGGCCCGGCAACCGCAGGAGGTCGTCCTCCGCCTCGGCGAGGCCGTCGGCGATCAGCGAGTCGATCGCCCGGTCGCGCTGCGCGGCGTCGGGCCAGTCGACCAGAACCGCGAACAGGGACACCGGCGAGGGCGCCGCGTCACGGAGCGCCTTGAGCACGGCTCCGCGCGCCTGACGGTCGCTTCCCTCGTACTTCGCCTGCCGACGGCGACGATCCTCGGACGCGGGATAGCCCGCGGCGCGCCAGGCGCACCGTTCGGCGAGCGGGCACAGTTCGCACTTCGGTGAGCGTGCCGTGCAGACGATCGCTCCGAGCTCCATGGCGGCGGCGTTCACGATCGCGGCCTTGAGCAGGTCGTCGGGGAGCTCGGCATCCATTCGCTCGAGATCCCGGCGATGCGGGGGACCGGGCTGCGCGACACCCTCGACCGCGCGGGCCAGAACGCGTCTGGTGTTGGTGTCGACGACCGGATGCCGGTCGCCGTAGGCGAAGACCGCGACCGCGCGGGCGGTGTAGTCGCCGATGCCGGTGAGGGCGAGGAGCGCCTCGACGTCGCGGGGGACGATCCCGTCGTGCCGATCGCGGATCTCGACCGCCGCCCGGTGCAGCCACAGCGCGCGCCGCGGGTAGCCGAGATTCGCCCATTGGGTGACCGCGTCCGCCGGGGGAGAGGCGGCCAGGTCCGCCGGGGTCGGCCAGCGCTCCAGCCACGCTTCGAGGTGCGGGATGACGCGCGCGACCGGCGTCTGCTGCAGCATGAACTCGCTGACGAGCGTTCCCCACGCGCCGAACCCCGTGCGGCGCCAGGGCAGGTCGCGCGCCGCGTCGCGGTACCACGCGATGAGCGGGGCGGCGATCTCTGGCATCCCTCCAGCCTACGGTCGTCGCGCGCGGTCCCTGGGTGCGCAGAAACGCTATCCGCGCGCATAAACGCGAGCCGAGCGTGTTTATGCGCGCCGAGGGCGTTTATGTGCGAGACCGGGGCCCCGCCGTCGCCGCATCTCCAGCGCTGGCCTCTTCGCGAGCGGGTCGCGTGTCGGCGGTCGACCCTAGGCTGGAGACATGGCCAGCGAGAACCCCGTCGAGACCCTTCAGCACAGCTTGCGAGACCTCATGCGGCAGAACAACCGCGCGGGGCGCGTCGTGGTCGCCATCGAGGGGCTGGATGCCGAGGGAGCCCGCGCCTTCGCCGATGACTTCGCCGCCGCGGTGGCCGAGGACGGCACTCCGGTGGACCGGGCCCACGTCCCCGACGGCGAGACCGACGTGCGCGACACCGTCGTGGCGCCGTTCCGCGCCGGCGAGGGCGACGCCGTGCTCGTGGTCGACGGCGTGTTCCTGCAGACTCCCGCGCGTCGAGGGCTCTGGAACTGGTCGGTGTGGCTCGAAGTCAACCCGCCGATCGGACAGCTCCGCCCCGAGCTGCCCGAGGCGCAGAAGCACTACGTCCACACCGCACGACCGCGCGTCGCCGCTTCGGTCATCGTCGAGAACTCCGACCCCGCGCACCCGGTCCAGGTGTTCGGGGACTTCTGCTGATGGTCCGCCCCGGCATCCTCCTGGTCGACAAGCCCGGGGGCATCACCAGTCATGACGTCGTGTCGCGCGCCCGACGCGCGCTCGGCACGCGCAAGATCGGCCACGCGGGCACGCTCGACCCCATGGCCACCGGGCTCCTCGTGCTCGGGGTCGAGGGGGCGACGCGCCTGCTCACCTACATCGTCGGCGCCGACAAGACCTACGAGGCGACGATCCTTCTCGGTGTCGAGACCGACAGCGACGACGCCGACGGCGTCGAGACCACGCGGACGGACGCGTCCGCCACGACCGACGCGCAGATCGCCGAGGGCATCGCCGCGCTGACCGGCGAGATCGATCAGGTGCCGAGCACGGTATCGGCGATCAAGGTCGACGGGCGCCGCGCGTACGACCTCGCCCGCGCGGGCGAGGAGGTCGAGCTCAAGGCCCGGCGCGTCACCGTCTCGCGTTTCGACGTGCGCGCGACGCGTCGCACGGCCACGACGATCGAGCTCGACGTCGTGGTCGACTGCACGAGCGGGACGTACATCCGCGCGCTGGCCCGCGACCTCGGCCGGTCGCTGGGCGTCGGCGGCCACCTGACGGCCCTTCGTCGCACGCGCATCGGCGCCTTCGACGTCTCGGCCGCGGCATCCGTCGACGAGATCGCCGAAGACGCGCTCGTCGAGCCGGCCACGGCCGCGGCCGTCGTCGTGGGGGCCCTCGCTGTCGGGGCGGACGAGGCGCGCGATCTGCGTCACGGCAAGCGGATCGACGGGGGAGGACGCCTGACCGGCACCCTCGCCGCCGCGATCGACCCCGACGGGCGCCTCGTCGGCATTGTCGAGAGGCGTGGAAGCCAGCTCAAGAGCGCCATGAACATGCCCGAGGAGGTCGCCCGATGATCCTGTGGTTCACGCTCGTCCAGGTGGGGATCGCTGTGCTGGCCGGACTCGTGGCGATCACCGCGGGACTCGTCGGCCGGCGCCCCGGCGACGTCACCGTCGGCTCCCTCGCGCTCATCGAGCTGCTGCTCATCGTGCAGATCGTCGTCGCGCTCATCGCTCCGCTCGCGGGCAACCCTCCCACGGGGAGCCTGCTCGAGTTCTGGACCTACCTCGTCTCGGCCGCCCTCGTGCCGGTCGCGGGCGCCGCCTGGGCGCTCCTCGAGCGGAGCCGATGGAGCACCGTCGTCATGGGTGTCGCGGCGCTCGCGGTCGCCGTCATGGTCTGGCGTATGCACCAGATCTGGACCGTGCAGATCGCCTGACCTCCGTGACGCTGAGGCCCCGGGGGCGCGGCGAGAACCGACCGCTCGTCCGGCACACGTTCCCGCGCCGGGAGACGGCCCGCCCCCCTGTCGGCGACCCTCTCGTGGCTGGCGCCGGGCGTTCGGGCCCCGGGCGAACTAGAATCGACAGGTCATGGCATCCACCACTCCCACCCGCTCCCGGGGGATGACCGGCATCGGCCGTGTCCTCGTCGTCGTCTACGGCATCATGGCGCTCGCCGCCACGGGCCGCTCCTTCGTGCAGATCGTGCGCGAGTTCGACGACGCCCCCGTCGCCTACTCGCTGTCGGCCCTCGCGGCGGTCGTCTACATCCTCGCGACCCTCGCGCTCGTCTTCTCGGCGCGACCGGCCTGGTATCGCGTCGCGTGGGTCGCGATCGGGTTCGAGCTCGTGGGCGTGCTCGTCGTGGGCACCCTGAGCCTCGTGCTCCCCGAGCTGTTCCAGCACCCGACGGTGTGGTCGGTCTACGGCTACGGGTATCTGTTCATCCCCCTCGTGCTGCCCTTCCTCGGACTCTGGTGGCTCACGCGCCACCGTCGGGCGACCCGGTGATCGTCTTCCGCGAGCCCGCGGAGGTGCCGGCGGACTTCGGCCCCTCGGTGGTGGCGATCGGCAAGTTCGACGGCGTCCACGCCGGGCACCGCGCCGTGATCGACCGCGCGCGCATCGACGCGTCCGACGGAGCGCGCGTGGTGGCCGTGACCTTCGATCGCAATCCGCTGAGCGTGCTGCGCCCCGAGAAGTGCCCGCCCGACGTGATCGGACCGCACCAGAAGCTTGACCTTCTCGAGCGTGCGGGGGTGGATGCCACCCTGTTGCTGACCTTCGACGAAGAGCTCGCGGCCATCCCCGCCGATGACTTCGTACTGACGGTGCTGGTCGAGGCGCTGCAGGCGCGCACGGTGCTCGTCGGCCGCGACTTCCGTTTCGGCGCCGGGGGAGAGGGCGACCCCGACCTCTTGACGCGCATGGGGTCCGAGCACGGCTTCCGCGTCGACGTGGTCGATGATGTGCGCGCGGTGCACGCGGACCGGCGGGTGTCCTCCACCTGGATCCGAGAAGCGCTGTCGGCAGGTGACGTCGCCACGGCCGCGCGCCTGCTCGGTCGCGCCCCCTCCGTGTGGGGCGAGGTTGTGCACGGCCTCAAGCGCGGCCGCGAGCTCGGCTACCCGACCGCGAACCTCTCGCCCGATCTCGAGGGCTTCATCCCCGCGGACGGCGTCTACGCCGGCTGGCTGGTCGATGTCGACGGGGCGCGGCGCATCAGCTACCCGGCCGCGATCAGCGTCGGCACCAACCCCACGTTCGACGACGTGCACGCGCGCCAGGTCGAGGCGTACGTGATCGACGAGACCGGCCTCGACCTGTACGGCCACCATGTCGAGGTGCGTTTCGTCGAGCGGGTGCGCGAGATGACGGCTTTCGACGGCATCGACGCGTTGCTGGTGCAGATGGCCGACGACGTGGAGCGGGCGCGGGCGATTCTGCACTGAACCCTCGAGGCGCCGTCGGGTTCTCTCGCGACGCCTTCGGATGCCGACCGCTGCTCGCGGGGCGCGTTCGTGGCCCCGGGGGCCACCTGGGCCTGCGCCCGCCGCTCAGTCCCGCCGCGAGGGACGATTCCGGATGCCGAGAAACGACGCCGTGGCCCCGAGCAGCATCAGCACCGCCGTGAAGACGGCTGCGCGGTGGAAGCCGCTGAGATCCAGCGAACCCCCCACCACCGCCGACACCGCTGCGATCGCGAGGAGACCCGCGACCCGCGAGACGGCGTTGTTGACGGCGGAGGCGATTCCCGACCGCTCGGTGTCGATCGCGCCGAGGACGGCTGCGGTCAGGGGCGACACCGTGGCGGTGAGTCCGAGGCCCCACACGACGACCCCCGGCAGCACCTGCGTCCAATAACTGAAGTCGTCGCGGACGTTCAGCAGCAGGAGCGCCCCGATCGCCATCACGATGGGCCCGAGAGTCATGAACAGGCGTGGACCGAAGCGCCCCGCCAGCGTGCCCATACGCGAGCTGAGCAGGATCATCAGCGCCGTGCTGGGCAGGGACGCGAGCCCCGCGAGCGTGGCCGGCAGACCGGCGCCCTGCTGCAGGTACACACTCAGGACGAAACCGTTGAGCGACAGCGCGGCATAGACGAAGACGGTGGCGAGGTTGCCCGCCCAGAAATTGCGTGAGCGGAAGAGGTCGAGCGGCATCATCGGGTCGCGCGCGGTGCGCTGACGTACGAGGAAACCCCCGAACGACAGGATGCCGACGACCCCGGGCACCCAGATCGCCGGCGACGCCCACCCCAGGTTCGGCTGCTCGATGAGGGCGAAGACGATGCCGCCGAGCCCCAGGGCGCACAGCGCGGCCCCGAGGACGTCGACGCGGGTACCCGGACGGCGGTGGTCGCGGTGCCCGAGACGGGCGAGCAACCACAGGGTCACGGCGATCGGCACCACGTTGACCAGGAACACCAGGCGCCACGAGAGCGTATCGACGAAAATGCCGCCGACCAGGGGACCGGCGAGCATGGCGACGGTCGTGGCTCCCGTCCAGATGCCGATCGCGCGGGCCTGCGACGCACCGCGGAAGGTCGAGGTGATGAGGGCGAGCGAGCTCGGGACGAGCAGCGCTCCGGCGACGCCCTGCAGCGCGCGGGCGATGATGAGGAACTCGGCCGTGGGGGCAGCGGCGATCGCGAGCGAGGTGACGCCGAAGCCGACGAGGCCGATGCGCAGCACGACGACGCGGCCCAGCACGTCGCTCAGCGAGCCCGCGACCAGGATGAACGCGCCGAGGGTGACGAGGTACGCGTCGACGACCCACTGCTGGGTGGACAGGCCGCCGCCGAGCTCGCCCGCGATCGCGGGGAGGGCCACGTTGACGACGGTCCCGTCGAGGAACGACACGAACGACGCCAGAACGGCGATCGCCAGGACGACGCGCTGCTCGCGTGTCATCGAGTCGGCCATGACTCCAGCGTAGGGTCGCGGCCGGGGTGGGCGGCCCGATCGAGGCCCGCGCCAGGAATACCCCCAGGGGGTATCCTGTTCTCGACGGAGTGACCGGAGGAGAAGCCATGGGCGAGAACACCGAAGCGCCGACCGCCGAGGCCGTGCTCGACATCGAGGGCATGACCTGCGCCAGCTGCGTCGCTCGCGTCGAGAAGAAGCTCGGCCGCGTCGAGGGCGTCGAGGCGGCCGTCAACCTCGCGACCGAGACGGCGCGCGTGCGCTACCCTGCCGACCTCGATCCCACCGCCCTCGTGGATGCCGTCCGCTCCGCCGGATACGACGCCACCGTTCGTCCGCGCGCCGCGGCGCCCGGTGCAGCGGCATCCGTCCCCGCGCAGACCCGGACGGATGAGCGAGCGGATGCCGGCACCCCGGCGTCCGAACCCGTCGCCGTCCCCGCGCCGGGCGGCGAGATCGACGCCACCACCGGTCACGCCCTCGACGGGGCCGCGGATCAGGGCGGCCATGTGCACGACACCGGCGATGCCCCCGGCTCCACCCCGCTGCGCGTGCGGCTGTGGGTGTCGCTCGCCCTGGCGGTGCCGGTTGTGGCCCTGGGGATGATCCCGCCGTGGCAGTTCCCCGGGTGGCAGTGGGTCTCGCTCGTCCTCGCGACACCGATCGTGCTGTGGGGCGGATGGCCGTTCCACCGCGCGACGCTGCGCAACGCCCGCCACGGCGCGGCGACCATGGACACGCTCATCACCCTGGGCACCTTCGCCGCGTACCTGTGGAGCGTGTGGGCCCTCGTCTTCGGAACGGCCGGGCGGATCGGCATCCGTCATGAGGTCGTGCTCTTCGGTCCGGTGCACGATGCGACCTCCGTCGTCTACTTCGAGGTCGCGGCCGCGGTGACGGTGTTCTTGCTGTTGGGCCGGGTGATCGAGCAGCGGTCCACGCGGCGGGCCGGGGCGGCGCTGCGCGCTCTGCTCGACCTGGGCGCGCGCGAAGCCGAACTCGCCGACGGGCGTCGCATCGACATCGACCGACTCGTCGTGGGCGACGCCTTCGTCGTGCGGCCCGGCGCCACCGTCGCCACCGACGGCGAGGTGCTCGAGGGACGCGCCTCGATCGACGAGAGCATGCTCACCGGTGAGTCGCTTCCGGTCGACGTCGGCCCCGGATCCTCCGTCACGGGCGGCACGATCGCCTCGGGTGGGCGCCTCGTCGTCCGCGCCACCGGTGTGGGGGAGCAGACGCGGCTGGCTCGCATCGCCCGCCTCGTCGAAGACGCCCAGCTCGGCAAGAGCCGCGTGCAGCGTCTGGCCGACCGGATCTCGGGTG
Organism: Microbacterium sp. 1154; assembly: GCF_031455375.1. Classification (NCBI taxonomy): domain Bacteria; kingdom Bacillati; phylum Actinomycetota; class Actinomycetes; order Micrococcales; family Microbacteriaceae; genus Microbacterium; species Microbacterium sp. 1154. Next base: position 1,672,787 of record NZ_JAVDSN010000001.1, read on the forward strand.
TCTTCGTGCCGGTCGTGATCGCGCTCGCCGCCCTGACGCTGGTCGCGTGGCTTGTCGCCGGGCAACCCGTGGCCGCGGGATTCACGGCGGCCGTGGCGGTGCTCATCATCGCGTGCCCCTGCGCTCTCGGACTCGCCACCCCCATCGCCATCCTCGTCGGCACCGGTCGCGGGGCTCAGCTCGGCATCCTCGTGACCGGACCCGCGGCCCTCGAATCCGCCGAGCGCATCGACACGATCGTGCTCGACAAGACCGGCACCCTCACCTCGGGACGGATGAGCGTCGCGCGCGTCACGACCGCCGATGCTCAGGATGCCGCGGACGCCCTGAGCCGCGTCGCCGCGGTCGAGCGCGGGTCGGAGCACGCCATCGCGCACGCGATCGTCGCCGCCGCGGGGGAGGGGCCGGTGGCCGCCGATCTCGAGGCCCTGCCCGGGCGCGGCGTCACGGGAACCGTGGACGGCGTGCGGGTGTTCGCGGGGCGACCGGCGCTCGCCGCGGACCTCGGCGCGCAGCTGCCCGCGGCGCTCGTCGACGCCGTCGCGGCGGGGGAGCGACGCGGCACCGTCGTGGTGGCCGGGTGGGCCGGCCCCGACGGTGACCCGACAGCCCGGGTCGTCATCGAGGTGGCCGACACGGTCCGCCCCGAGAGCGCCGCGGCGGTGGCGCAGCTGAAGGCGATGGGCCTGGAGCCCGTACTCCTCACCGGCGACAACGAGCACGTCGCCCGTACCGTCGCCGCCGACCTCGGCATCGAACGCGTGCGCGCCGGCGTGCTGCCCGAAGGAAAGGTCGACGCGATCACGGCGCTCCGCGCCGAGGGGCGCACCGTCGCGATGGTCGGCGACGGGGTCAACGACGCCGCCGCTCTGGCATCCGCCGATCTGGGGATCGCGATGGGCGGAGGGACGGATGCCGCGCTGCACGCGAGCGACGTGGCGCTCATGCGCGACGACCCGCGTGGCATCGTGACCGCTCTCGCCCTCAGCCGGCGGACGATGCGGATCATCCGCGGCAACCTCTTCTGGGCGTTCGCGTACAACGTCGCCGCGCTGCCGCTTGCCGCCTTCGGGCTGCTGAACCCCATGCTGGCAGGCGCCGCGATGGCCTTCTCGAGCGTGTTCGTCGTGCTCAACAGCCTGCGCCTGCGTCGGTGACCCGCGTACGAGGTGCCGAGATGGGTCGCGCGGCGGCCCCTGTCGGCGACGAATCTCGGCATCTCACGCGGAATGGGGGCACGGGCCGCTAGAATGTATGCGACCCCGTCATCCGCTGTCTCGCGAGCCGTTCCGGCGTAGACGCGTTGCGGGTCGCCGACACCGCTTCTTCGGCGGCGGTTCGAGCGACGTACTCGCGGGGTCACTGATCCACCGGCATTCGCCGGACGCTCCGGATTGTCATCCGGACGACACGCTCAGGAGGAGCATGCCGACTACGGCAACCGCGTCCCGAGGCTCGAGCCAACGACGCAGGAAGACCACGTCATCCCGACGCGACGACGAAGCACCCGTCATCCCGATCCTCGCCCGCAAGGTGCGCGAGATCGAGGCGAAGGCGCAGCGCGGAAAGCTCGGGCCCACCAACCGCGTCAAGTTCCAGGTGATCGCCTTCCTCGTCCGCGAGGAGCGCGCCCGGGTCAAGGCCGACACCGAGATCACCGACGCCGCGCGCGCCGAGCTGCTCAAGCGCCTCGACGGGGTCGCGACGATCCTCGCGAAGACCGCGGCGCGCGACACGTCGCTGATCCAGCTGCTCGAGGTCGACCAGGCCACCTCGCCGGTCGCTCGCCGCATGCGCCGCGATTGGCTGCTGGAATCCGGTGCCGAGCTGCCGCCCGATGAGCTCATCATCACCGACAACACGCCCAAGGTCGCCCCCGTCGTTCCGGCGGCGCTCGCCGAGAAGCAGGTCATCCCCGCCTCGATCGAGGCGCGGCAGATGGCGAACCCCTTCCTCGCGCCCGACCTCACCCCCCGCTCGGACGGGGACGCTCCGCGTCGCCGCCTGGACGGCTGGGAACTCATGGGCCCGCTCTACAAGGCGTTCGAGACCGGTGCCGGCGGCTCGGCCGCGAGCATGGAGCTGCCGCCCGTCCCCGAGTTCGACCGGCTCTCGCCGCGGGGACTCGAGGTCATGCCGCACCAGTCGCGCTTCCTCGAGGCCGTCCGCACGGGGCACCGCTCGTTCCTGCTCGCCGATGAGCCCGGCCTCGGCAAGACCGCGGAGTCGGTGCTCGCGGCATCCGTCGCCGACGCGTACCCGCTGCTGGTCGTCGTGCCCAACGTCGTGAAGATGAACTGGGCCCGCGAGGTCCAGCGGTGGACGCCGCAACGGCGCGCCACCGTCATCTCGGGCGGTGGCGCCGACATCGACGCCTTCGCCGACGTCTTCATCGTCAACTACGAGATCCTCGACCGGCACCTGTCGTGGCTGTCGTCGATCGGGCTCAAGGGCATCGTCGTCGACGAGGCGCACTTCATCAAGAACCTCACGTCGCAGCGCTCGCAGAACGTGCTGGCCCTGGCATCCCGAGTCCGTCAGCAGACCCGTGACCCGCTGCTTCTCGCGCTGACCGGTACCCCGCTGATCAACGACGTCGAGGACTTCGACGCGATCTGGCGCTTCCTCGGTTGGACCAACGGCGAGAAGCCCGGTCCCGAGCTGATGGAGAAGCTGGATGCCACGGGCCTGACGCCCGCGGACAAGGCGTTCTACCCCGAGGCGCGCGAGGCCGTGATCTCGATGGGGATCGTGCGGCGCAAGAAGAAAGACGTCGCGGCCGACCTGCCCGACAAGCTCGTGGCCGACCTGCCGGTCGAGCTCGACGACGAGTACGGCCGGTCGATCCGTCAGGCCGAGCGCGAACTGGGCGCCCGCCTGGCGGCGAAGTACCGCCGTATCATCGAGGCCCGCGGCGATCGTGGTCTCGCCGCCGGCGAGATCGACGACGACATCGTGCGTCTCGTCGCCCACGGCGAGCTCGAGGAGTCGAAGGCCGCGGGCTCGGGCAGCGAGAACGTCTTCACGATGGTCCGCCGCATCGGTCAGGCCAAGGCGCACCTCGCTGCCGATTACGCGGTGCAGTTGCAGCGCTCGGTCGGCAAGGTCGTGTTCTTCGCCAAGCACATCGATGTCATGGATGCCGCGGAGGCCCACTTCAAGGCTTCCGGCCTCAAGGCCGTGTCGGTGCGCGGTGAGCAGACCTCGACGGCTCGCCAGGCCGCGATCGACGCGTTCAACAGCGACCCCGACGTCGGCATCGCCGTGTGTTCGCTGACCGCCGCCGGTGTCGGCCTCAACATGCAGGCCGCCTCCAACGTCGTGCTCGCCGAGCTGTCGTGGACCGCCGCCGAGCAGACGCAGGCGATCGACCGCGTGCACCGCATCGGTCAGGAGGAGCCCGTGACCGCGTGGCGCATCATCGCCGCGCACACGATCGACACCAAGATCGCCGAGCTCATCGACTCGAAGGAGGGCCTCGCCGCCCGCGCCCTCGACGGCCAGACCATCGAGCCCGGTTCGAGCGACTCGGTGCAGCTGTCGGCGCTCATGCACCTGCTGCGTCAGGCGCTGGGCCACGCCTGAGCCGGTTCCCCTCGAACGCCCCGGTCGCTTCGGCGCCGGGGCGTTCGTGTGTGCGGAGGGGGTGCCCGTCTCCTGTTCGCGTCGCGGCGGGTCGGGTCTCGTCTCGTCGCGTCGCGGGAGCGGGCTGGGGCCCGGCGTCTGACGCCTTCGACGCACGGCGCGGGGCGCAGTTCGAGCGCCCGGGTCTCGGCATCCGCCCGCCCGTCCGTCACCGTGTGGCAGCGGTCCCGCCCGCGGCGATAGGGTCGAAGACGGCAACGGCGCCGACCCCTTCACCCGAAACACAGCACCAGAGGACTCTGCCCATGAAGATCGGCATCCTGACCAGCGGCGGCGACTGCCCCGGGCTGAACGCGGTCATCCGTGGCGTCGTGCTCAAGGGCACGACGAACTACGACATCGAATTCGTCGGCATCCGTGACGGCTGGCGCGGAGTGGTCGACGGCGACTTCTTCCCGCTCACGCGTCACGAGGTGAAGGGCCTGTCCAAGGTCGGCGGCACCATCCTCGGCACGAGCCGCACCAACCCCTACGAGGGTGCGCGCGGCGGCGCCGAGAACATCTCCAAGACGATGTACGGGCACCGGCTCGACGGCATCCTGGCCATCGGCGGCGAGGGAACCCTGGCCGCGGCCGACCGCCTGTCGAAGGACGGCATCAACGTGCTCGGCGTTCCCAAGACGATCGACAACGACCTGCGCGCCACCGACTACTCGTTCGGTTTCGACACCGCCGTCAACATCGCGACGGATGCCATGGACCGCCTCCGCACGACCGGTGACTCGCACCAGCGGTGCATGGTGGCCGAGGTCATGGGCCGTCACGTCGGCTGGATCGCCCTGCACGCGGGGATCGCCGCGGGAGCCCACGTGATCTGCATCCCCGAGGTGCCGATGTCGATCGACGAGATCGTCGAGCAGGTCACTCGCGCCCATGACCGCGGTCGCGCGCCCCTGGTCGTCGTGTCGGAGGGCTTCAAGCTCAAGGGCATGGACGAAGCCTTCAGCGACAAGGGCCTCGACGCCTTCAACCGGCCCCGCCTCGGCGGCATCGGCGAACTGTTGGCGCCCGAGATCGAACGCCTGACCGGCATCGAGACGCGCTCGACCGTTCTCGGCCACATCCAGCGCGGCGGTTCGCCGTCGGGCTTCGACCGCGTCCTCGCGACGCGCCTGGGCCTGCACGCGGCCGACGCGCTGCACGAAGGCGCCTGGGGGCAGATGGTCGCGATGCGCGGCACCGACATCGTGCGCGTCCCCTTCGCCGACGCCCTCGGCGAGCTCAACAGCGTGCCGCTCTACCGCTACGAAGAGGCCGCTGCCCTCTTCGGCTGAGCCGTCGCCTCGACGCCCCGTCCCGCCGCGTGCGGGGCGGGGCGTTGCGTTGTTCGGTCGGCGTTGCGTTGTTCGGTGGGGCCGTTGCGCTGTGTGGTGGGGGTGCTGTGTGGTGGGGCCGGCGGGGCTGCCGAGTCGTTACGAGAACAGGGCGGCGCGTCCAGAACAGGGCGATCGGAGCGGTTTCCTCCTGTTCTCGTGACATCTCCTGTTCTGGTGACGGGGGAGGGCCGCGCTATCGGCCGGTGGGCGCGCCGTCGTGACGCCCCCGGCCGTCACGAGAACAGGCCGGTGCGCCCAGAACAGGGCGATCGGGGTGGTTTCCTCCTGTTCTCGTGACATCCCCTGTTCCGGTGACACAGGGCAGCTGACGTGGCGGCGCAGCTCAGCGGGGCGCGCGGAGGTGGCGTCTCTGGGCCATGGCGAGGCGCACCGTATCGATCACGTACTGGGGCTCGAAGAGGATCTGCACGTAGTCGAAGCGGAGGACCGTGTACCCGCGCAGCACCAGCCGGGCGTCCTGGTGGAGGTCGCGGCGCCGGTCCGCCGGTGAGCTGTGAAACGCGAACCCATCCATCTGGACCACCAGGCGCTCGCCGATCACGGCGTCGACCGGGTGCCCGTCGACCCACACCTGCTGCCGCAGACGGACGCCGATCGTGAGCATCAACTCGCGGAAGTGCGTCTCGAGGCCCGAGTCGGAGAGGGACGTGGCGACGTGCGCGAACCTCGACGCACGGGTCGAGCGCCATCCCACTGCCGCCAGCGTGTCGGCATCCACCTTCTTCGACCGAAGGGCGGATTCCCACACGGCGAGACCGTCGGCGGGAGGAAGGCAGCGGGCGACATGGAACAGCACATTGATGATCGGTTCGAGGGGATCGGTGCGGATCACGGGTACGGGTGGAGTGGCGCGATGCAGTCGCATACCTGCGTCGTCGAGGCGCGACGCGGTGGCGGGTACCCACACGTGCACGTCTTCGCTCGACGGTGCCCAGAGGCCCATGTCGTGGGCCGCGCTCACGCACGTTGACCGACCGCCGACGGATGCCGCTCTTCTCCGGCTCGCGGGACAGTCGGGCGTGACGATCCACGAACGCCGGATGCGTTCGACCTCCGACGTCGCCGCGGCCGTCGCGACAGCCCGCGGGCCGAAGCCGGCAGCCGCAGCCGAGGACGTGTGTGCGACGCCGCCGCGTGTCGTCAACCATGCAACCAGGCTGGGTTTCATCGCTTCAGACTCGCGGCCCGGAGACACCTGTCGTCCTGTGCTTTCGCGAAGTGGGGACGGTTCGGAAGATCCGCGGCCTGGGGACGAGTATCGGAGTAGCGTGATCGTCACGAAACAGGAGATACGACGAGAACAGGACGAAATCGACCGATTCGCCCTGTTCTCGTGACTTTCCCTGTTCTCGTGACGCGAAGGCGAGCCGCCGAGTGGCTTACTCCGCCAACCCCAGCACGTCGAGCAGCCAGGCGATCTCGAACGCGCGCTCACGCCAGGCGTTGTACCGGCCGCTCACGCCGCCGTGGCCGGCGACCATCTCGCACTTCAGCAGCGCGTCGGCGCCCACCTCGCGCAGGCGCGCGACCCACTTGGCCGGCTCGACGTACAGCACGCGGGTGTCGTTGAGCGAAGTCACGGCGAGGACGCGCGGGTAGGTGACGCCCTCGCGCACGTTCTCGTACGGCGAGTACGACTTCATGTAGGCGTAGACCTCGGCGTCGTGGAGGGGATCGCCCCACTCGTCCCACTCGATCACCGTGAGCGGCAGCGAGGGGTCGAGGATCGTGGTGAGCGCGTCGACGAAGGGGACGTCGGCGAGGATCCCGGCGAACAGCTCGGGCGCGAGGTTGGCCACGGCACCCATCAGCAGGCCGCCGGCGCTTCCGCCCTCGGCGACGATCCGCTCGGGGGTCGTGTACCCCTCGGCCACCAGGTGGCGGGCCGCGGCGACGAAGTCGGTGAAGGTGTTGCGCTTCGCCCGCATCTTGCCGTCCTCGTACCACTGGCGGCCCATCTCGCCGCCCCCGCGCACGTGGGCGACGGCGAAAATGACGCCGCGGTCGAGCAGCGACAGGCGCGGTACCGAGAAGCCGGGTTCGATGGAGTGCTCGTACGACCCGTAGCCGTACAGGTGCACCGGTCGGGGCGACGTGCCGGGCTCGCCGAACGAGCGCTTCCACACCAGCGACACCGGTACCTGCGTGCCGTCCTCGGCGGGAGCCCAGACACGCGCCTGGCCGTAGTCGGCGGGGTCGAACCCGCCCAGCACGGGCTGGCGCTTGCGCAGCAGCAACTCGCCGGTCTCGACGACGTAGTCGTAGACGGTGCCGGGGGTGACGAACGAGCCGTAGCCGAGGCGCAGGACCGGGGGAGCGTACTCGGGGTTCCCGCCCGTGCCGACGCTGTACAGCGGCTCGTCGAACGCGATCTCGGTCACGGCGCCGTCGGCGTACGACAGCATGCCCAGCCGCGCGAGGCCGTCGCGACGGTAGCCGACCACGCCCCAGTCGCGGAAGGTGTCGACGCCCAGCAGACGGTGGCCGGTGCGGTGGGCGATCACCGTCTCGCTCGGACCCTGAGGGTCGGATGCCGAGACCCGCGCCAACTCGAAATCGAGGGCGCCGTCGTTGTGCAGGATGTAGAGCACGTCCTGGCCGTCCACCACGGCGTGCGAGGAGGAGTACTCGACGCCCTCGCGACGCGGCCACACCACGCGGGGTTCACCGCGGAGGTCGTCGGCATCGAGGATCCACTCCTCGCTGGTGATCGACGAGCCCATTTCGATCACGAGGAAGCGGTCGCTGCGGGTGAAGTCGGCGCCGACCCAGTACCGGTCGTCGGGCTCGTGAAAGAGCTTCACGTCGTCGCCGACGGGCGTGCCGATCTCGTGCAGCCACACGGTGTCGGGCCGCCAGGCGTCGTCGACCGTGGTGTAGACGATGAAGCGACCGTCGGGCGAGAAGGTCGCGCCCGAGAACGTGCCGGGGATCTCGTCGGGGAGCGTCTCGCCGGTGGTGAGGTCGCGCACGCGTACCGTGTAGCGCTCGTCGCCCGCGACGTCGATGCCGTAGAGCATGCGCGTGCCGTCGTTCGAGATCTCGAAGCTGCCGAGCGAGAAGAAGTCGGTGCCCTCGGCCTCGACGTTGCCGTCGAAGAGCACCTGCTCGCCGGGGACGGGGGAGTCGGGCGCGAGGGTGGGCGGGGTCCAGTCGTCCGGGGAGTCGAGGGGAGCGCGGCACTGGATGCCGTACTGCGCCCCGGCCACCGTGCGGCCGTAGTACCACCAGTCGCCGCGGCGCGCGGGCACCGACAGGTCGGTCTCCAGCGTGCGGCCCTTGATCTCGCCGAAGATCGCGTCGCGCAGCGGCGTCAGATGCGCCGTGCGCTCGCCGGTGTAGGCGTTCTCGGCCTCGAGGTGCGCGATCACCTCGGCGTCGTCTTTCGCGCGCAACCACTCGTACGGGTCGTCGAACGTGTCCCCGTGATGGGTGCGTGCGACGGGGCGGCGGTCGGCGACGGGCGGGGCGAGCTTCGGGTCGAGATCGGTCACCGTTCCACGCTAGTGCGCCCTCGCGCCATCGGTCCGCGAGAATGCTCCGGATGCCGGCACCCCGACGCCCCGCAAGTTTGACCGCCGCGGTCCCCGGTGAAATGATGTGGACGCGACCTCGGTGAACGAGTGTCGAACTCCAGGTGAACTCTTCGTTCGTCGCGCCGATCCCGTCGGCATCCCTTCTTCCTTCTCACGGAAAGCGAACGGTGGAGAGCGCAGCCCTCATCATCGTGCTGGTCATCGCGCTGGCACTGTTCTTCGATTTCACCAACGGGTTCCACGACACCGCGAACGCGATGGCCACGCCCATCGCCACCGGTGCGCTCAAGCCCAAGGTCGCCGTCCTTCTGGCGGCCAGCCTCAACCTGGTCGGGGCGTTCCTGTCGACGGAGGTGGCCAAGACCATCTCGGGGGGCATGATCCGCGAAGACCAGTTGAGTCCGGACATCTTCCCGCCGATCATCTTCGCCGGTCTCATCGGCGCGATCACCTGGAACATGCTCACCTGGCTCCTGGGTCTTCCCTCGAGCTCGTCGCACGCCCTGTTCGGCGGTCTGATCGGCGCGACGCTCGTGGGCGTCGGCGCCTCGGCGATCGACACCGGCGTGGTGCTGAGCAAGGTCATCCTGCCGGCGCTGATCGCGCCGCTGACGGCCGGCATCATCGCCTTCGCGGTCACCAAGATCGCCTACGGCATCACCCGCCGCTACGACATGAAGGCCGACGGCCGAGACGGCTTCCGCTGGGGACAGATCTTCACGTCGTCGCTCGTCGCCCTGGCGCACGGCACGAACGACGCGCAGAAGACGATGGGCGTGATCACCCTGGCCCTCATCACGGTGGGCTGGCAGTCGACGTCCAACCCCGACCCGCAGCTCTGGGTCGTCTTCGCGTGCGCGCTGACGATCGCCCTCGGGACCTACATGGGCGGCTGGCGCATCATCCGCACCCTCGGCAAGGGCCTGACCGACGTCAAGCCGGCCCAGGGCTTCTCGGCCGAGACGTCCACGGCGGCCACGATCCTGGCATCCAGCGCCCTCGGCTTCGCCCTGTCGACGACGCAGGTCGCCTCGGGCTCGGTCATCGGCTCGGGCCTCGGCCGCCGCGGCTCGACCGTCCGGTGGAACACCGTCGGTCGCATCATGATCGGCTGGGTCCTGACCCTGCCCGCCGCCGGTGCGGTGGGCGCCGCCGCGGCCCTGATCGTCGTGTGGCTGGGCGGCTGGGGCGTCGCGGTCGACGCGGTCATCGCCGTCGTCATCATCCTGGGACTGTTCTTGCGCTCGCGTCGCGACTCCGTCACCTCGGCGAACGCGATGAGCGAGGTCGCCGACTCGGGAGCCGCCGTGAAGGTGCCCCGCAAGCCCGGACCCACGCGTCGTCAGCGCCGTCTCGAGCGCGACAAGGCCGAGAAGGGCGCCTGATGCTGATCAACTGGGAAGCCTTCCTCCACGTCTTCGTCGCGGCGATCGTCGGCGCCTCGATCGTCGTGACGTTCTACGCGCTCGGTCTGCGCCTGCTCGTCCGGGGCGGTCGCCCGCCCCTGGTCACGCCGGCGGAGTTCACGGATGCCATCACCGTGCTCACCGACAAGCAGAAGCGCCGCGCCGAGAAGGCGGTGGCCAAAGCGGCCAAGAAGAACCCGCTGAGCGAGGGGCAGAAGCGCGTGTCGCTGATCGGCGCGTACCTCTGCTTCGCGGTGTGCGCGGCCGCTGTGCTCGGGGCGCTGCTGTTGATCCTGTTCAACCACTGACGTCTCGGGGCGCGATGTCGGAGCCCCCTTTTAGGCTGTGGGCATGGCATCCGTGCAGTTCGGTCAGCACGCGCCCGCGGCGCGCGTGATCCTCCATCTCAGCGATACCCACCTGCTGGGCGGCGACCGTCTGCTCGGCGACCGTTACGACACCGCCCTGCATCTGCGGCGCACGCTCGAGGCCGCCGAGGCGACCGGTGTGAGACCGGATGCCGTGGTGTTCACGGGCGACCTCACCGACCTCGGCGAGCCCGAGGCCTATCGCGCGCTGCGCGACGCGGTCGAGCCGTGGGCCGAGCGCCTGGGCGCGCCAGTGGTGTGGGTCGCGGGCAACCACGACGAGCGCCCCGCTCTTCGCGAGGGGCTCCTCGACGCCGCGCCCACCCAAGAGCCCGTGACGGGTGTGTGGAACCTCGACGGCCTGCGGCTCATCGCCCTCGATTCGACCGTCCCTGGCTGGCACCACGGTGATCTCGATGCCGCGCAACTCGAGTGGCTGCGCGCCGAACTCGCCGAGCCGGCCCCGCTCGGCACGATCCTCGCGCTGCACCACCCGCCGCTTCCCTCGCACATCCCCTTCTTCGACATCCTCGAGCTGCGCGATCAGCCGGGGCTCGCCGCGGCGATCGCCGGAAGCGACGTGCGGGCGATCCTCGCGGGGCACCTGCATTACTCGACGTCGGGCACCTTCGCCGGCGTTCCGGTGAGCGTCGCATCGGCGTCCTGCTACACGATGGACCTCGCGCGGCCCGCCGACGCGGTGAACGGGATGGATGCCGGACGCTCGTTCCACCTCGTCCACGTCTGGGACGACACCATCACCCACGCCGTCGTCCCCGTGGTCGACGTCGAGGCGTCGGGGTTCTTCACGCCGGAGTGGACGGCGCGCATGGCGGCGCTGAGCCCCGAGGAACGCCTCGAGGCGTTCTCGCGCAAGCGCTCCTGACAGGGAGCCGGCCGGAGGGCGTGGCGCTGGAGTCAGGAGCCGCGCATGCGCGTCGGCAATAGACAGGACGGACGGTGCGGATCCGACGACCGGCCGCCGTGTCCACCGACCGGCAGAGCGGTGCTCGTTAGGCTCGTGGCATCCCTATCCGCCGTGACACCCACGAGGACTCCCACATGGCTTTGGACGCAATGACGCGCACCCGTACCGAGACCGACTCCCTCGGATCGCTCGAGATCCCCGCCGACGCGTATTGGGGGATCCACACCGCTCGCGCGCTCGAGAACTTCCCGATCGCCAAGCGCCCCATCTCGGTCTACCCCGACCTGGTGCGGGGTCTCGCGATGGTCAAGCAGGCCTCGGCCCGCGCCAACCGCGAGATCGGCGTCCTCGACCACGACAAGGCCGACCTCATCGATCGCGCCGCGCAGCGCGTGATCGACGGGGAGTTCCACGACGAGTTCACCGTCGGCGTCATCCAGGGCGGGGCCGGCACCTCGACCAACATGAACGCGAACGAGGTCATCACCAACATCGCCCTCGAGATGGCCGGACGCGAGAAGGGCGACTACGCCTTCCTCTCGCCGATCGACGACACCAACCGCAGCCAGTCGACCAACGACGTGTATCCGACAGCGATCAAGATCGGTCTCGCCCTGACTCTCCAGAGCCTGCTCGAAGAGCTGAAGCTTCTGCGCGAGTCGTTCCTGTCGAAGTCCGAGGAGTTCCACGACGTCCTCAAGGTGGGCCGGACGCAGCTGCAGGATGCCGTGCCGATGACGCTCGGCCAGGAGTTTCACGGTTTCGCCACGACCCTCGGCGAGGACTACAGCCGACTCACCGAGAACGCCTACCTGCTCTACGAGATCAACATGGGCGCGACGGCCATCGGCACGGGCATCACCGCTCACGCCGGCTACGGGGGAGCGGTGCTTCGCCACCTGCGGCAGATCACCGGCCTCGACCTCGAGACGGCCACCGACCTCGTCGAGTCCACGAGCGACACGGGCGCCTTCATGTCGTTCTCGTCGTCGCTCAAGCGCAACGCCGTGAAGCTGTCGAAGATCTGCAACGACCTGCGTCTGCTCTCGAGCGGTCCCCAGGCGGGTCTCGGCGAGATCAATCTCCCGGCACGCCAGGCCGGCTCGAGCATCATGCCGGGCAAGGTCAACCCCGTGATCCCCGAGGTCGTGAACCAGGTCGCCTTCTCGGTGGTCGGCGCGGACATGACCGTGACGATGGCTGTCGAGAGCGGTCAGCTGCAGCTCAATGCTTTCGAGCCGGTCATCGCGCACTCGATCTACCAATCGATCACGTGGATGCGTCAGGCCATGTGGACCCTCCGCGTCAACTGCGTCGACGGCATCACGGCCAACCGCGAGCGTCTCGGCGCGATGGTCGGCTCGTCGGTCGGCGTCGTCACGGCACTGACGCCCTTCATCGGCTACGCGGCCGCCGCCGCCCTGGCCAAGACGGCGCTGCTCACGCACCGCAACGTCGCCGACCTGGTCGTCGAGGCCGGGCTGATGACGCGCGACGAGGTCTTGAAGCAGATCTCGCCCGCGCGCCTCTCGGGTCTGCAAGCCGTCACGGCGGCGATCCCGATCGTCCGCGCGGCGGACAGCGTCGTCGAGGGCTGAGCGGAGGGCGGGGGCGTGATCGTCCCGGCCCTTCGTCGTGGGTACCGGGCGGCGTCGTGATCGTCGGGCCCGCCCGCCCGCGGCATCCGCGTCTCTGTCGGCGGCGAGGTGGCCCCGGGGCCTTTTCTGTCGCCCCGGGGCCACCTGCGGTCGTGTCCCGCCGCGGTGACGCGCGCGGGGATCGCCCCGGGGCCACCTGCGACGCCCCTCGAGCGCCGCGTCGCCGAACCCGTCCGGAGCGCCGGGGTACCGGCATCCGGAACGAATCCCGGACGCCGCGTCAGTCGAGGATGCGGCAGTGCGTGGTCAGTTCGCCGATGCCGTCGATGCCGACCGTCACGGTCGAACGGTCGCGCAGGAAGATCTGCGGGTCGCGCGAGTAGCCCGCGCCCCCGGGGCTGCCCGTGGAGATGAGGGTGCCGGGCAGGAGGGTCACCGACTCCGACAGCTTGTGGATGAGGGTCGCCACCGAGCGCACCATCTGGCCGGTGCTGGCATCTTGCACCGTGTGTCCGTCGACGACGGTCCAGATGTGCAGGTCCTGCGGATCGGGGATCTCGTCGGCGGTCACGACGAAGGGGCCGGTCGGGGTGAACCCGTCGAACGACTTGCAGCGCGACCACTGCGCCTCGGAGAACTGGATGTTGCGCGCCGTCACGTCGTTGACGACGGTGTAGCCCCAGACATGGTCGAGCGCGTCCTGCTCGCTGATGTCTCGGCCGGGGCGCCCGATGATGACGCCGAGCTCGGCCTCGTAGTCGACGGCCTCGCTGAGCGAACGCGGCCACGAGGTGGTCTCGCCGTGCGCGGTGAGCGAGTTCGGCCAGAGCACGAAGACGGTGGGGCCGGCATCGGTCTTGAGCCCCAGCTCTCCCGAGTGCGCCGCATAGTTGAGGCCGACCGCGAGGATCGACGGCGGTGCGAGCACCGCGGAGGCGTACCGGATGCCGGAGAGCGGATGCCGGGGCGCGCTCGCCGCGATGTCGCGGACGCGGTCCAGCAGGTCGTCGCCGCCGGCGATGAGCTGCTCGAGGGTGCGGGGGGCACCGGCGAAGAACTCGTCGACGAACGAGAACTCGTCGTCGTGGACGCTGACGAGACGGGGGGCTTCCGCCCCTTCCTGAGCACGGACGTGGGCGAAACGCATGCCTCCACGCTACCGGCCCGGGCGCGGTGGGGGAGTTCGCAAGCCCCGAGAGCCGTGTCGGAGGCCGCCCCTATGCTGTGCGCATGACCTATCCTTCGCCGCTGTCGCAGCCCGGATCGGCCGACCCGCCCCGCATCTCGACGGCCCCTCAGGCGGCCGTCTCGGCGGCGCCGCCCCGCTCGCGCCGAGGCGGTGTGGCTCTGTGGATCGTCGCGGTGCTCCTGGTCCCGCTGCTGGCGCTGCTGGTGCGCTACTTCACCGGTTTTCTCGGCACGGCGGCATCGTTCATCGGTCTCGTGCTGGCGGTGATCCCCTTTGTGATCGTCTGGTTCGCCGTGCGCTACATCGACCGGTGGGAGCCCGAGCCGCGCCGTCTGCTCGTCTTCGCCGTGGCATGGGGGGCCATCGCCTCGGTCACGATCGCGCTCGGCGTCGACCTCGTCCTCACCCTCGTGCTCGGTCCGCAACCGGCTGCCTTCAGCAGCGTGATCCAGGCGCCCATCGTCGAGGAGCTGGCCAAGGGCCTCGGGGTGCTGCTTATCTTCGGCCTCGCGCGTCGCGCGTTCGACGGCCCGGTCGACGGCATCGTCTACGGCGCGCTCATCGGGGCGGGCTTCGCGCTCACCGAGAACGTCCAGTACTTCGCCATCAGCTATCTCGAGGGCGGCCCCGGGCAGGTGGCGAGCACGTTCTTCCTGCGTGCCGTGCTCTCTCCGTTCGCGCACGTCATGTTCACGAGCCTGACCGGGTTCGCCTTCGGTCTGGCGGCCCGCCGCGGGCTGCGCGCCGGGGCGGCGCTGCGGTACGGGGTGCCGGGGATCATCGGCGCGATCGTGCTCCACGCCCTGTGGAACGGCTCCGCCACGTTCTTCGACTTCTTCGAGCTGTACGCGGCGCTCCAGGTGCCACTGTTCGTCCTGTTCCTCCTCGGCATCCTGGCCCTGCGCCGGGAGGAGTCGCGACTGACGCGAGCTCGACTCGGGGAGTACGCCGCGGCGGGGTGGTTCACCCCGCAAGAGGTCGACATGCTGGCCACTGCGCCGGGTCGGCGATCGGCTCTGGCCTGGTCGCGGACGCTGCCCGGAGACCGCTCGTCGGTGATGAAGGGCTTCATCACGGATGCCACGGCTCTGGCCGCCGCACGCCAGCGGACCCTCTCGGGCCGCGATCCGCACGCCCCCGCCACCGAGAGGTACCTGCTCGAGCGGACGACGGCCGCGCGCGCAGCGCTGCTACGTCCCCGACCCGGCCCCACGCCGGGGTCTTGACACCGTCTCGGCGCGGGAGCACCATCGTTGTAGGCCAACTCAGCGCCCGGGAGACACGCAGGCATCGCCGCGGCACCGGGCGCTGAGTGTTTTTCGAGCTGCTGTCCAGGGGCTTCGCCGGCCCGCCCGCCGTGCTTGGATGGACTCATGACTGATCGCACCAAGCCGGAGTTCGACGCTCCCAGCGGCCCCGCCCCCTCCGACCTCGTCATTCGCGACATCATCGTCGGCGACGGCGACGAGGCCAAGCCCGGCGACACCGTCACCGTGCACTACGCCGGTGTCGAGTACGAATCGGGTGAAGAGTTCGACTCCTCCTGGGGTCGTGGCGAGAGCATCCAGTTCCCCCTCCGTGGCCTGATCCAGGGCTGGCAGGACGGTATCCCGGGCATGAAGGTCGGCGGACGCCGCGAGCTCGTGATCCCGCCCCACCTCGCCTACGGACCCGCCGGCGGGCACTTCCTGGGCGGCAAGACCCTCATCTTCATCATCGACCTGCTGAAGGTCGGCTGATCGGACGTTCTTCACCGAACATTCACGAACCCGAGGGGGCTGCGGCTCCCTCGGGTTCGTCGTTTTCCTCGATCGTGGAATACATTCGTGTGAATGGGAGTTGGATCCCGGCAGGACGCCGCCACGGCTCCCCAGACCTTTAGGAGTGACATGACTGACACCACCGCCCTCGAGATCCCCGGCTACAAGGCAGGCACCTGGGTGCTCGACCC
Source organism: Microbacterium sp. 1154 (assembly GCF_031455375.1). Lineage (NCBI taxonomy): Bacteria > Bacillati > Actinomycetota > Actinomycetes > Micrococcales > Microbacteriaceae > Microbacterium > Microbacterium sp. 1154. Next base: position 1,688,745 of record NZ_JAVDSN010000001.1, read on the forward strand.
CGCACACAGCGAGGTCACCTTCTCGGTGCGCCACATGATGATCTCGAAGGTCCGCGGCACCTTCGGCATGAAGAGCGCCACGATCGTCGCCCCCGAGAACCCGCTCGAGGCCACCGTCGAGGCGTCCGTCGACGTCACCTCGGTCGACACCAAGGACGAGGGTCGCGACCAGCACCTGCGCTCCGCCGAGTTCTTCGACGTCGAGACCTACCCGACGATGGACTTCCGCTCCACCGGCGTCCGCGTCGAGGACGGCGACTTCCTCGTCGACGGCAACCTGACCATCCGCGGCATCACCAAGCCCGCCACCTTCGCGCTCGACTTCGGCGGCTTCGGCACCGACCCGTGGGGCAACTACAAGGCCGGCGCCACCGCGAAGACGGTCGTCAACCGCGAAGACTTCGGTCTCACCTGGAACGCCGCCCTCGAGACCGGCGGCGTGCTCGTCGGCAAGGACGTCACCATCGAGCTCGACCTGCAGCTCGCGCTCCAGGCGTGATCCTCCCGCAGCTCGCGCTGCGGTGATCTGTGACGAAGGCCCCGGATGCCACGGCATCCGGGGCCTTCGTCGTCGGCGTGCTCCGGCCGGAGCGGCGGTGACGGCGCCACCGAGTCGTCACGCGGCGCGCTGTCAGACGGTCGCGCGTCGACCGAGACGCACCCGCTGCTGCACCAGAAGGATGCCCAGGAACACCACGGCGGCTCCGACCGGCTCGTTCCACGAGATGCGCTCGCCGAGCACCAGGATGCCGAGAGCCACCCCGACGACCGGTGTGATGTAGGTGACGGTCGAGGCGCGGGTCGGGCCCCAGGCGCGGAGGGTGTTCTGGTTCCAGACGTACGCAATTCCCGTGCCGAGAACGCCGAGGGCGACGATGCTGCCGGCGACCGGGAGGGTGAGCTGCATCGGCTCGGCGAGGATGATCGGCGACAGCAGCACCATGAAGGCTGCTGCGGGCCCGATGTACCCGAAAGCGAAGGCGATGCCCGACAGGCCCGTGTCGCCGAGGAAGCGACGCATGTAGGCGAGGCTGAACCCGTAGCAGGCGGTCGCGCCCAGGAGGGCGAGCTGCGCGACGGTGCTGTCGCCGATGTCGGCCGCCGCACCCGGGGCGATGATGACCACGACACCCACGATGCCGATGGCGATACCGAGGAGCTGACCGAGCTGGAGCTTCTCGACGCGGAACACGGCCCAGGCCATGACCGCCGTCATGATCGGGGTGGTCGCGTTGAAGATGCTCGCGAGCCCCGACGACACGTGCTGCTCGGCCCAGGCGAATAGCAGGAACGGGACCACGCAGAAGCTCACCGCGAGCACGCACAGGTGCCCCCAGACGCGGACCGTGCGCGGAAGACGCTCACGCCGGATGGCGACGATCGCGGCCAGGGCGAGAGCGCCGAAGAGCAACCGCCCGCCGGCGACCTGCGCGGGGGTCATGCCCGTCAAGGCGATCGCGATGAAGAGGAAGCTCGACCCCCACACGATGCCCGTGAGGATGAACTGGACGGTGATCGAGACGGGGGAGGGAGCGGGGGTGGATGCCACGACCCCGACTGTAGGGCGGGGGTGCGACATCACGCGGCCCGGGGGAGTGCGACGGCGGAAATCCGCCGATCGATGGCCGTCAGGTCTGCGGTGTGCCGTCGTGCCCGGCCCGGTCCGCCAGCGGCGGCGGTTCGTACGCGCGAACGGGCGGCAGTGGGCCCTCGTACCGCGCGATCGAGACCGCGACGCGTGCTCCGCTCGACGCCTGGGTGAGCATCGAGGTGCCGACGTCTTTCGTGAGGACGTTGACGTTGCCGTTCACGCAGTCGGCGATGTGCGGTGCGCTGGGGTCGTACCAGGAGCCCGTGTGCATCTGCGCGACGCCGGGGAGCAGCGCGTCAGTGACGATGACCCCCGCGAGCAAGCTGCCCTGCGGGCTCCGGACGATCGCGACGTCGCCGTCTCGGAGGCCGCGCGCCGCGGCATCCGCGGGATTCAGGCGTACCGGCTCTCGGCCCGCGACCTTCGTGGAGCGACTGGGGGCCGCCATGTCGAGCTGGCTGTGCAGGCGGTGCGAGGGCTGATTGCACAACAGCTGCACGTCGTAGGGCGAGTCGGGCTCCGACGCCGGTTCGATCCACAGGGCGTGCCCCGCCGTGTCGGGCAGCCCGAACCCGTCGAGGGTGGACGAGAACAGTTCGATCAGCCCGCTGGGGGTGTCGAGCGGGTGGGCCGCCGGGTCGGCGCGGAACGCGGCGAAGGCGCCCTCGCGGTACGGCCGCTGCGGTAGGGGAGTGCCGCCGTCTCGCCAGAAGTCCGCGAAGGGCGGGGCGTCGGGGTTCTGCCCCCGCCACTGCTCGTAGATGCGCTCGAGCCACCCCCGGGAGTCGAGGCCCTCCGCGTAGTCCGCGTCGAGGCGGCCCGCGAGCCGGTCGTAGATCCAGAACTCCTCGCGGGCCTGTCCGGCGGGCTCCACCGCTCGCGGCATGGCCCGCAATCGGGAGTCGCCGGGCCCGGCGGCCAGATCGTCGCGCTCGAGCGGCGTGGCCGCCGGCAGGACGACGTCGGCGTGCCGCGCGGTCGGCGTCCAGTGGAACTCGTGCACCACGAGGGTGTCGATCCGCGCCAGCCCGAGGCGCAGGCGCCGAAGGTCTTGGTGATGATGGAACGGGTTGCCGCCCGCCCAGTACACCAGGCGGATGTCGGGCAGTCGCAGCGTTCCGCCGTCGAACGGGATCTCGTCGTCGGGGCGCAAGAGCAGGTCGCTGATGCGCGCGCACGGGATGAAGTCGTCGACCGAATTTCGGCCCTGGGGGAAGGTGGGCAACCGCACCTGTTCGACGCCGATGCCGTGGTCGCCCATCGACCCGTACCCGTGCGAGAACCCGCCCCCGGGCAGACCGATCTGCCCGAGGAAGGCGGCGAACGTCAGCGCCGCGAACACGGCCTGTTCGCCGTGCTCGGCCCGCTGCAGCGAGTACGTCACGTTCACGAGCGTGCGTCCGGCGGCTGCTCGTCGGGCGAGCTCGCGGATGGATGCCGCGGCGATGCCGGTGATCCCCTCCGCCCATTCGGCGCTCTTCGTGACCCCGTCGGACTCACCCCGCAGGTACGCCCGCACCCGATCGCCGCCCACGGCACGCGTGGCGAGGAACTCCTCATCGGTGAGTCCTTCGTCGACGAGGGTGTGCGTGAGGGCGAGGAGCAGAGCGGTGTCGGTGCCGGGTCTGATCGGGATCCATTCGGCATCCAGATCGGACCCGATGTCGTCGCGTTGCGCGGAGACGGACACGATCCGCGTGCTGCGCGCGGCCGTCCGCGACAGGCCGCCGACCACCTGGCGGTCGTGGCCGCCCGGGATCACCGACGTGTTCGACAGGCGCACGCCGCCGAAGCAGAGCATGAGGTCGGTGTGTTCGGCGATGTGCGGCCAGGACGGCGGACGTTTGCGCAGCTGCTCCATCCCGTTCGCGCCGATCAGGTGCGGCAGCAGCACGAGACTGGCCCCGCGGCTGTAGTCGTTGACGGATGACGTGTAGCCGCCGATCGCGTTCAGGAACCGGTGGAGTTGCCCCTGGGCGTGGTGCAGACGCCCGGCACTTCCCCACCCGTAGGAGCCGCCGAAGATCGCCCGGTTACCGTGGGTCGTGCGCACCCGATCGAGCTCGGAGGCCAGAAGATCGAGCGCTTCGTCCCACTCGACCTCGACGTACTCGTCGTCGGGTGCGCCCCGACGGTCGTCGGCACCGGGACCGTGCTCGAGCCACCGACGCCGCACCGCCGGGCGGGTGACGCGAAGCGGGTGATGCTGTGCCTCCGCCACGCCCGCGATCGCCGGGGAGGCGTCGGTGTCGTCGGCGTAGGGGTGCGTGCGCAGCACGGTGCGACCGTCGTCCGACACCTCGACCTGGAATGTGCCCCAGTGGGCGCTGCTCTGCTGCGTCCGCGTCATCCCGCCATGCTTTCCCAGGGGCCGTCCTCGGCGCTGTCTCCGCGCAACGCGACGTCACATGCGGTGGGGGCGAGGGCGTCAGGGCAAAGGGTTCTGCGCGTCATAGTGCCGGAATCGGGGCGAAAGTCGCACCAGCAGGCCGACGAGCCCGAGGATCACGAAGCCGCCGAGCAGCGGCGGGAACCACAGGGTGGTGAGGGTGGCGAGGGTGCCGGCGTAGAGCGCACCGACACGGGGCCCACCGGCCACCACGACGATGAAGATGCCCTGGAGGCGCCCGCGCATGGCATCCGGAACCGCCGCTTGCATCATGGTCGAGCGGTAGATGGCACTGACGTTGTCGGCCGCGCCCGAGACGGCCAGGACCACCGCGGCGAGGACGATCAGCGCGACCGCGGCGTGCGTCTCGTCGACGACGCCGGGTCGCATCCAGCCGAGAGCGGCGGCGAGAAGGACGAGTCCGAACAGGCCGATGGACAGCCCGTAGACCTGGATCGCGCGCTCGATACCCACGCCCTGGCGACGCACGCGTCCGATGGGGCCCGAGAACAGGCTCGACAGGAAGGCCCCGGCGGCGACGGCAGCGGTGAGGATGCCGGTGGTGATCGCGCCGCCGCCGAGCAGCACGGCGCCGATGGCGGGGAAGAGCGTGACCGGCTGCCCGAACGTCATCGCGACGATGTCGAGGATGTACTGCAAGCGGATGTTCGGCGCGCGGCGCAGGAACCGCGCGCCGTCGCGCAGCGACTCGAGGCCCGGGCGGACGACCTCGCCCTGCGGACGCAGCCGCGGCAGCGACCACAGGCCCAGGAACAGCGAGGTCATGAGCAGGACGTCGAGCGAGTACGTCCACGCGTACCCGGCGACCGCGACGAGCACGCCCGCCAGCGCCGGCCCGGCCATCACCATGATGCCGACGGTGACTCCCTGCAGGGCGGCCGCGGCGGGGAGCAGCTCGCGCGCGATGAGCCGCGGGGTGATCGCCGACTTCGTGGCCATGACGATCGAGTTCGCCGCCGAGTTGACGATGCTGAGCGCGAAGAGCCACCCCACGGTCTCGAGCCCCGTCCAGGCCAGCACGGCGAGAAGGGCCGTCGAGACGAAGGTGATGACCGCCGCGAGGAGGGCCACCGTGCGGCGGTCGAAGGCGTCGGCGAGCATTCCGCCGTACAGGCCCGCGAGAACCATGGGCACCAGGCCCGCCACCGCGATCATCGACACCGCGAACGTGCTCTGCGTCAGCTCGAACACGTGCAGCATGACCGCGACGATCGTGAGCTGGCCGCCGAGGCCCGCGAGCGTCGACCCGACCCACAGGCGGGCGAAGGCGGGGGAGGTGGTGAGGGGGCGCAGGTCGATGAAGGCGCTGCGACGCATCCTCACGCGTCGACCTCGATGCGCTTGACGCGCGCGGTGTGGCCCCGCAGGATCTCGACGTCTCGCGGAGCGACGGCGAAGTGAGCGGCCAGGGCCTTCACGACGCCGGAGTTGGCGGCGCCGTCGACCGCGCGCTCGCGCACGTGCACGACGAGGCCGTCGGTCGTCTCTTCGACGAGGGGGCCGCGTCGACTGCCGGGTTTGACGCGAACGGTGAGCTGCACGCGTCGAGGCTACGCCAGGCCTCGGACATCGAACGCGGACCGCGGAGCGCGGAGCGAGGCCGTGCTGTCGTGGCATCCGGATGCTGGTAGACTCATGCGGTTGCCGTTCGATCGGCCGCGGATAAAGAGAGCTCGCACATCAGGTGCCGGGCGCCGCGCAATGAGAAGGAAGGGGATCCCATCTATGGCACTCGAAGCAGACGTCAAGAAGGCGATCATCGAAGAGTACGCGACGCACCCCGGTGACACCGGATCCCCCGAGGTGCAGGTCGCGATGATGACGCAGCGCATCAAGGACCTCACCGAGCACCTCAAGATCCACAAGCACGACCACCACTCGCGCCGTGGACTCTTCCTGCTCGTCGGTCAGCGCCGTCGCCTGCTGGGTTACCTGCAGGACGTCGACATCAACCGTTACCGCTCGCTCATCGAGCGTCTCGGTCTGCGTCGCTAATCGCACCAGCGTTCTATCGCGCAAAACATTCTTGGAAGGCCGCCCCACGGTGTGGGGCGGCCTTCGTCATTCCCGGATGCCGTGGCGCGCGGCATCCGCTTGCTCGGGGTCGGCGACCGCACTGTGCGGTCGTTGCTCCGGGTCCGGACGCATAAACGCGATCCGCGCGCGGAAACGCGTTGTGCTCGCGTTTCTGCGCGCCGGGAGCGTTTATGCGTGACGAGGGCGGGCGGGCCGACGCCGCGGTGACACGGCTCAGGATGCCGTGCGCCCGGCCCGCTGAGGATGCCGGGCGCTCGACCGGCTCAGGATGACGCGCGCGCGGCGAGCAGGTCCGCGTGCCAGCGCTCCGCCACATCGGGGTGGGCGCGCAGACGCGACTTGAGGGCGTTCTCGCCGTAGGTGGCGTGGATGGGGTTCGAGGGATCGTCCTCGACACCGCGGGCCTCGGCGGCGAGCTCCGCCGGCAGCTCGATGATCGGCAACCGCGCGTCCAGCGCCGGGTTGAAGAAGAACGGCACCGAGATGCGCTCGTCGGGGAAGCGCGGTGAGATCACGCGGTGGTTCGTCGCACGGAGGTAGCCCTGCGTGGCGTACTCGAGCAGTTCGCCGATGTTGACGACGAAAGCGCCCGAGACCGGGGGAGCGTCGACCCACTCGCCGTCACGCTCGACCTGCAGGCCGCCCTTGCCGGGCTCGACCCACAGCAGTGTGAGGACGCCGGAGTCCTTGTGCGCGCCGACGCCCTGCTGGGGCGTGGGGTCGTCCTTGCCGGGGTAGCGGACGATCTTGATGAGGGTCTGGGGGTCGCCGAAGTGACGATCGAAGTACTGCTCCTCAGCGCCCAGGGCGAGAGCCCAGGCACGCAGCAGCTTGCGGGCGACGCCGGTCAGGTGGTCGTGCCACTCGGTGACGACGTCCTTCAGTTCGGGCTGCGCCGCGGGCCACAGGTTCGGGCCGATGAGCCGGTTGTACCCCGGACCGTCGGGGTCGTCAATCGCATCGCGCTCGGGGCCGATGTCGATCTGCTCGCGCCAATCGACGCGACCCTGCGTGCGCTCGCCGCCGACCCGCGTGTAGCCGCGGAAGTGCGGGCTCATGACGTTCTCGATCGAGAGCTTGTCGGCCTCGGGGAGGGCGAAGAAGTCCTTCGCCGCTTTCAGCAGATCGGCTTCGAGCTCGGCGCTGACGCCCGTACCCGTCAAGTAGAAGAAACCGACGTCGTGGGTCGCGGCGCGCAGCTCGTCGCGGAAGCGAGCGGCGGCATCCGGGCCCTGGTCGAGGAGCGACAGATCGAGGACGGGGAGATTCAGGTCGGACATGCGTCGAGGCTAGGTCGTCGCCCCGATGCGCGCCGGAATGTTGCTGAGGGTTACCGCGGGCGCCGCCGGGGGAGCCCGTTCGTCATAATCCCCGCCGACCGGCGGGGTGCGGATCGGCCGACGACTTGCGTAATGTGTGCTGGTCAGGTGAGGCTGTCCTTACCCACCCGCAGCGCCGCGGCCCCCACCCGAGAATCGAAAGTCGGAACACCCGCCCGTGCTCGCCACCTTCCTCATCGGCCTCCGCGAAGGCCTCGAAGCCGCGCTCGTCGTCGGCATCCTCGTCGCCTACCTCACGCGTCTCGATCGGCGCGACGCCCTGCCGCGACTGTGGGCGGGTGTCGGTCTGGCCGTCGCCCTGGCTCTCGCCATCGGAGCCGTGTTCACCTTCGGTGCCTACATGCTGACCTTCGAGGCGCAGGAACTGCTCGGTGGCGGTCTGTCACTGCTCGCCGTGGCAATGGTCACCTGGATGATCTTCTGGATGCAGCGCGCCGGGCGCACACTCAAGGCCGGCCTCGAGGGCGGCGTCGACAAGGCGCTCCGCGGCGGCGTGTGGGCACTCGTGGCGATCGGGTTCGTCTCCGTCGCGCGCGAGGGCGTCGAGACGACGCTGCTGCTGTGGTCGATGGTGCAGTCGTTCGGCGACGCCCCGACGGCGCTGCTGGGCGCCCTGCTCGGCCTCGCGGCGGCGGTCGTGCTCGGCTGGCTCATCGCCCGCGGCATGTTGCGCCTGGATCTCTCGCGTTTCTTCACGTGGACCGGCGGCTTCCTCGTCGTGGTCGCGGCGGGCGTGCTCGCCTACGCCTTCCACGACCTGCAGGAGGCCGGTGCGCTCCCCGGCCCCTTCGGCTCCGGAGCCCCCGTCGACGCCGCGACCGGCCTGGTGGCCACCGGCTGGGCGGGCTTCCCCTTCGGATGGGCGTTCGACGTCTCGAGTGTCATCGCTCCGGGAGGTCCGCTCGCCGCCCTGCTGCAGGCCACGATCGGCTTCATGCCCCAGATGACCTGGCTGCAGGTGATCGCGTGGATCGCCTACGTCGCGGTCGTCGTGCCCCTCTTCGTGCGCGGTGTCCGCGCCAACGGCCGCTCGCGCCGAGCCCCGACCGCCGCGCCCGCGCTCTCCTCGACCCCCGACGCGGCGACCGCCGCCCCGTAGTCCCCCGACGCCGCTCGCGTGCCCGACGCCGCGGCATCCATCCTCCTCCCGAACGGAGCATCATGAACCCGACACGCCTCCTCGCGGCCACGGCCGTGGCCGGCGCGGCCGCCCTCGTCCTCTCCGGGTGCGTCGCCAAATCCGACGCCGCCGCCTCCGGAGCCCTCGCGGTCACCTCGACCGATGACGGGTGCGCGGTGTCGTCCGCCAGCGCCCCCAGCGGCACCGTCGCTTTCGACGTCAGCAACAAGAGCGACCAGGTCACGGAGTTCTACCTGTTGGCGTCCGACGGTCTGCGCATCGTCGGCGAGGTCGAGAACATCGCGCCGGGCGCCTCGCGCAACCTCACCGTCGTCGCGCAGCCCGGCGACTACTTCACCCTCTGCAAGCCGGGCATGGTCGGCGACGGCGTGGGCAAGGCGAGCTTCTCGGTCACCGGAGACACGGTCGCCGTCAGCGGCCCTGATGCCGAGCAGAAGCAACAGGCCGTCGACCTCTACGCGGCGTTCGTCAAGGACCAGGTCGGCCAGCTCATCCCCGCCGTGCAGACGTTCACCGCGGCGTACGAGTCGGGCGACGACGCCGCCGCGCGCGAGCAGTTCCCGCACGTCCGCGCGTTCTACGAGCGCATCGAGCCGATCGCCGAGGCGCTCGGCGACCTCGACCCGCGCATCGACTACCGCGAGGTCGACGCGGTGGCCGAGGGGCTGGACTGGACCGGCTTCCACCGCATCGAGAAAGACCTGTGGGTCCCCGCGCAAGACGCGCTCAACGCCGACGGGGAGACCCCGGCCTGGAAGAACTGGGCCCCCTCGACCCCGGCCGAGCGTGCGACCTACGGCGACAAGCTCATCGCCGACACGCAGGAGCTCTACGACTACGTCCACTCCGACGCGTTCACGCAAGCGCTGACCACGCAGGGTGTGGCGGGGATCTCGAACGGTGCGATCTCGCTGCTCGACGAGGTCGCCACGGGCAAGATCAGCGGCGAAGAGGACTGGTGGTCGGGCACCGATCTCAACGATTTCGCGGCGAACGTCGAGGGCTCGAAGATGGCGTTCTCGCTCGTGCGCGACTTCGCCGACTCGAAGGGCGACAAGGGCACCGCGCTCGTCTCGCGCATCGACGCCGGGTACGCCGACCTCGAGGCGGCGCTGGCGAAGTACGGCTCGCTCGAAGCCGGCTTCGTCCCGTACAGCCAGATCACCGAGGCCGACAAGCGTCAGCTCACCGACCTCATCAACGCCCTCGCCGAGCCGCTGTCGCAGCTCACGGTCACCATCCTGGAGTGAGCGTGAGCGAGGAGGAACAGCAGACTCCGGTGGCCACCGGTCTGTCGCGTCGAGGGCTGATGGGCCTCGCCCTCGGCGCCGGCGGCACGGGACTGGTGGTGGGTGCGGGCGGCGGTCTCGTGGGCGGACAGGCTTTCGCCCTCGAGCAGCAGAAGGCGGCGAGGGATGCCGCGGCGGCGACGACCGGCATCCATCAGCCGGGCATCACCACCCCGGTGCAGGAGCACCTGCACTTCGCGGCCTACGACATGATGGCGCGCACCACGCGCGACGACCTCGCCGAACTGCTGTCGGACTGGACGTACGCGGCGAATCGCATGATGCAGGGGCTGGAGGTCAGTGCGACCGGGGCGGTCGGCGGTTCGCCCGAGGCGCCGCCGGACGACACGGGCGAGGCGCTGGGCCTTCCGGCGAGCAACCTCACCATCACGTTCGGATTCGGGCCCTCGCTCTTCGACGCGCGTTTCGGTCTCGAGGGGCAACGTCCTGAGGGGCTTCAGCGCCTCCCGGCGTTCCTCGGTGACGACCTCGACCCGCTGCGCTCGGATGGCGACCTCTGCATCCAGGCGTGCGCCGACGATCCGCAGGTGGCCGTCCACGCGATCCGCAACCTCAGCCGCATCGCCTTCGGTCGCGCGACCATTCGCTGGTCGCAGCTCGGCTTCGGGCGCACCTCCAAGACGACGGCCGACCAGTCGACGCCGCGCAACCTCTTCGGGTTCAAGGACGGAACGGCCAACATCCTCGCCGACGACACGGCCGCGCTCGACGAGAACGTCTGGGTGTCGGCATCCGAGGGGCCGGCGTGGCTCGCGGGCGGGTCGTATCTCGTGGCCCGACGGATCTCGATGCTCATCGAGACGTGGGACCGCACGCGCCTCGCCGAGCAGGACCGCGTCGTCGGCCGCGACAAGGCGAAGGGTGCACCGCTCTCGGGCGGTGACGAGTTCACCGCGCCCGATTTCGCCGCGAAGGGGGCGACCGGCGCGACGGCGATCGACGCGCGCAGTCACGTGCGTCTCGCGCACCCCGACAACAACGGCGGCATCCGGATCCTGCGACGCGGGTACAACTTCGTCGACGGTACGACCGACCTCGGGCGCCTGAACGCCGGGCTGTTCTTCCTGTCGTTCCAGAAGAGCCCCGACCGCTTCATCACGCTACAGAAGGCCCTGTCGACGGATGCCATGGGCGAGTACATCCGCCACGTGGGCTCGGGGCTGTGGGCCGTGCCCCCGGCGCCGACCGCGGGGGCGTCGGTGGGGGCCGGGTTGCTGGGGGCCTGAGACGGCGAACGCTTCCTGCGCCGTAGACGCTCTCGCAGCGCTTCCGGTGCAGGGGGCGTTCTCGCTGTCCGGAGGGCGCGTGCGGAATAAACCTGGGCGTCACGCGTTTCAGCATGTATATTCAGATGCATACAAATTGGAGGCGCATCGTGAACGAGACGAGCAACTGGCCCGGCATGCAGTTCGGTGTGATGACCGTGAGCGACATCACCCAGGACCCGACGACGGGGAAGACCCCGAGCGAAGCCCAGCGCATCAAGGACACGCTCACGATCGCGAAGCACACCGAAGAGGTCGGTCTCGACGTCTTCGCCCTCGGCGAGCACCACAACCCGCCGTTCTGGTCGTCGTCGCCCACGACCACGCTGGCGTACATCGCCGCGCAGACCAAACGCCTCATCCTCACGACCTCGACCACGCTCATCACCACGAACGACCCGGTGAAGATCGCCGAGGACTTCGCGATGCTGCAGCACGTCTCGGGCGGTCGTGCCGACCTCATGCTCGGCCGCGGCAACACCGGCCCGGTCTATCCCTGGTTCGGCAAGGACATCCGTCAGGGCCTGCCGCTCACCATCGAGAACTACGACCTGCTGCACAAGCTGTGGCGTGAGGACGTCGTCGACTGGGAGGGCAAGTTCCGCACCCCGCTGCAGGGCTTCACCTCGACCCCGCGTCCCCTCGACGGTGTGCCCCCCTTCGTGTGGCACGGCTCGATCCGCACGCCCGAGATCGCCGAGCAGGCCGCGTACTACGGCAACGGCTTCTTCGCGAACAACATCTTCTGGCCCAAGGAGCACTACCAGCGCCTCATCACGCTGTACCGCGAGCGTTTCGCCCACTACGGCCACGGCACGCCCCAGCAGGCGATCGTCGGCCTCGGCGGCCAGGTGTTCATGCGCGCGAAGTCGCAGGACGCCGTGCGCGAGTTCCGTCCGTACTTCGACAACGCGCCGGTCTACGGCCACGGCCCGAGCCTCGAGGACTTCAGCGACATGACCCCGCTGACGGTCGGCTCGCCGCAGCAGGTCATCGACCGTTACGCCGCGATGCGCGAGACGTTCGGCGACTACCAGCGCCAGCTCTTCCTCATCGACCACGCGGGTCTTCCCACCAAGACCGTGCTCGAGCAGCTCGATATCCTCGGCTCCGAGGTCGTGCCGGTGCTCCGCAAGGAACTGCAGAAGAACCGTCCGGCCGAGGTGCCCGACGCGCCCACGCACCAGAACCAGATCGAGAAGATCTACGCCGGTGCGGCTCCGCGTCAGGCCGTACCCGGTGCGAACCGCGGCGACAACATGGTCGCGGGCAGCCCCTACCAGGACGCCGCGCCGCGTTCGGGCAGCGCGTTCGGTGCGGCCGCGACCAAGGTCGGTGCCTGACATGGCCGCCCGCCGCATCGCGGTCGTGACCGCGGGGCTGTCGACCCCGTCGTCGACGCGGATGCTCGGTGACCGGCTCGCCCACGCGGCTCTCGCCGAGCTGCGCGAGCGCGGGATCGACGCCACGAGCGACGTGTTCGAGCTGCGCGACTACGCGCACGACCTCACCGACAACCTGCTCACCGGCTTCGCTCCGGCGCCCCTGGAGCAGATGATCAACACGGTCGTGTCAGCCGACGGCATCATCGCGGTCACGCCGATCTTCTCGACCAGCTACTCGGGCCTGTTCAAGTCGTTCATCGACGTGCTCGACCCGCAAGCGCTCAGCGGCACGCCCGTGTTGATCGGCGCCAACGCCGGCACGGCTCGTCACTCGCTCGCGATCGACTACGCGATCCGCCCGCTGTTCACCTACCTGCACGCCAACCCCGTGCCGACCGGTGTGTTCGCGGCATCCAGCGACTGGGGCGCGAACGCCGACGAGGTCGCCCCGCTCGGCTCCCGCGTCGAGCGCGGTGCCCGCGAATTCGCGGATGCCATCGCGGCGCGCGAGCCCATTCGCGACGCCGACCCCTTCGACCCGTCGTCGTACCTCGGCGAGGGCCGATCGTTCGGACACCTGCTGGGCGGTCTGTCGGGGGAGTGACCCCGTGATCGAGCCCCGTCGCCCCCAGCGGGCGGCGGGGCTTCGTGCTGTCCGCGTGTCTCAGGCTGAGCGATCCGCGCGAAGTCAGCCGTCATTCGGATTCTCTGGCTGAGGGCATGCGGATCGCGCAGGGGGGGCTTCGTCCGGCCCGTGATCGCAGACGCACGATGCCCGCAACCTCCGCCGTGCTTCGAGCGCGAGCGGATCGCTGAGGTCGTGCCCGACAGCCCCGCGCCACCGACCTAGGGTGGAGCCGAGCAGAAGGAGTCGGAATGGATGCCGCGCAGTGGGACGAGCGATACCGCGCCTCGGCCGGGGGAGTCTGGGCCACCCAGCCGCCCGGCGTCGTGCGGGAGATCGCGGCGACGCTTTCTCCGCGGACCGCCATCGACGTCGCCACCGGTGACGGACGCACCGCGCTGTGGCTCGCGGAGCGCGGCTGGGCCTGCACGGGCATCGACTTCTCGAGCGCGGGCCTCGCTCTCGCCGCGGCGCGCCCCGGAGGCGACGCGGTCACCTGGACGACCGCGGACGTGCACGACTGGCAGCCGACTGAGCCGGTCGATCTGGTCGTCTCCTGCTACCTGCACCTGCGCGACAGCGCGGCGGCCGTCGCGCGCATCGCCGACTGGGTGGCACCCGGCGGCACCCTGATCGTTCTCGGCCACGACGTCGAGAACATCGCGGCGGGAGGCCACGGCCCCACCGACCCGGCGATCCTCTACACGCCCGAGCTGCTGCGCGGCGCGCTCGACGATCGATTCCGCATCGCGCGGTGCGAGCGCATCACCCGCACCAGCGCGGACGCGGAGCTGCGCGACGGACACCCCGCCGCGGCCATCGACACGTTGCTGCACGCGGTGCGGGAGCGTTGAGGCGGGCGCCGGCTGACGATCTCGAGTGCTCCGCGGCTCGAAGGCGGGATGCCGCGATGCCGCCGGAGATGCAGGCCCCACAGACCGCGCCTCAAGGCGTGACGTCATCTAGGCTCTGCAGCTCCCGTGCGGTCACGGGGCGCCGACTGCGCCTCACAGAACGACGTCGTCCAGGCTCTGCAGGTCCCGCGCCGCGACGGGCCGCTGACCGCGCCTCACAACACGACGTCGTCCACGCTCTGCAGCTCCCGCGCCGCGACCGGACGCAGCCCGCGCCGCACGAACGTGTCGGCCGCGGCCAGCGCTTCCACGTCGATCCCGGCTTCGGCCGCGATGTCGGCGATCGGCGCTTGGAACGTGCGGAACGCCCCGAGCGGGGGAACCGTCAGTCCCTGCCGTGTGTCGACGAGTGCGCTCTGGTCCAGCACGAAACCGGCTGCGGCCAGGGTGTCCTGCTGCCGCCAGGCGGCGATCTTCCAGAAGCGCAGCGGCACGCGGATGCCGCGATAGGGCGGGTCGTCGTCCTTGAGCACGGGTGCGGTGAACACCGCGAGACGCTGGTCGGTCGTCTCGGCGTAGGCGAGCACGTGGTCTTCGAGGCCGAGCCACAGCTCCTTCGACTGATTGAACCCGGCAGCCTGCGGGGCGGCGTTCGTGTAGAAGAACGTGGCCTCGGTGGCATCCTGAGCCTCTTTCGCCGAACCCCAGCCGGGGTCGCGCCGGCGCACGAGGTGACCGCGGTCGAGATCGTTTCGGCTGTAGATCTCGGGCCCCGCCTGCGCGTCGGCCGACACCCGCGGATCGAGTCGCCACTCGCCCGTGCGAGGCTGCTCGCGCAGCGTCGCGCCGTCGATCACGACCGCCGTGACCGCCGCGAAGCGGCGCCGCTCGTCGAGCAGCACCGAGAAGCGCGGGTAATCGAGCCGCGTCGTCGGCGCGGCCGGTGAGGGGAGGGGCAGGGGGATGCCGAGGAAGTCGGGGTCGTAACCGTCGCTCATTCCTCCATCGTGCCGGTGACCCCCGACATCGCGACAGACTGGAACGATGGAACTGCTCGTGAAGACCCGGGCCGACGCCCCCGCCGGTTTCTTCGCCGCCGAGGCGGCCGGGCTCCGGTGGCTCGCGGACGCCGGGGGAGCCCGCATCGCGCGGGTCATCGACGTCGGCGACGACCGCATCACGCTCGAGCGCATCTCCGAGGCCGAACCCACGGCGGCCGCCGCCGCGGCGTTCGGAACAGCGCTCGCCGCCACGCACGACGCCGGAGCGGAGGCGTTCGGCTCGCCGCCACCGGGCTGGACGGGTGACATCTTCATCGGCCGCCGGTCGCAGCCCGCCGCACCCACCGCGACGTGGGGAGCGTTCTACGCCGCCCAGCGCATCGAGCCGTTCGTTCCGATCGCCGTCGCGGCGGGCAACCTGTCGGCATCCGGAGCCGAGGTCGTCGCTCGAGCGTGCGCCGTGATCGCGGAGGGCGCTTTCGACGACGACGAGCCGCCCGCACGCCTGCACGGCGACCTGTGGGCCGGGAACGTGCTGTCGTCGGGCGCGGGGGTGGTGCTGATCGACCCGGCCGCTCACGGCGGTCACCGCGAGACCGACCTCGCGATGCTCGCGCTGTTCGGCTGCCCCTTCCTCGACCGGATCCTCGACGCGTACGACCGGGCACACCCGCTCGGCGAGGGGTGGCGCGGGCGCGTCCCGCTGCACCAGCTGCACCCCCTCGCCGTGCACGCCGCCGGACACGGCCCGTCGTACGGCCGTGCGCTGGTCGACGCCGCGGAGCAGACGCTCGCGCTGGTCTGAGGCGCCGGGGTGCCGGCATCCGGAGTCACCCGAGGCTCGGATCCACGCAGAATCGGAGACCCTCACCGGAATCGGATTCCGAGCCGCGACTCGTCCGATTCCGGCGCGATCCTCCGATTCTGCGAGCGGCGCCCGCCTCAGCCCCGCGCCGCTGCCCGCCGCCTCGCCCGCCGGGCGAGAGCGGCGTCGATCCCCACGCCGATGCCCACCGCCAGCGCGATCGACACGACCACGGCCACCACGGGTCCGCCGGGCACGAGGGCGGCCACCACCGCGCCGATCACCGCCTGGTACGCCGCCCACGCCAGCGCGGCGACGGCGGCCACGCCCAGGTACCGCACGGGATCGACCCGGGCGGCCCCGGCGGCGAGGTTCACCGCGAGCCGGGCGAACGGCACGAACCGCGCCGTGAACAGCACCACGGCGGCGTTGCGCTCGAGCCGCGCCCGCGCCCAATCCAGAGCGGCGCGCACGCGGGGTCCGCGCATCCACGCCCACCGCTCCACCCCGACGGTGCGTCCCACGAGATAGCAGCAGGCGTCTCCCGCGAAGGCGGCCGCCCCCGCGACGAGGATCACGCCGGTCAGGGGCGGCGTCCCGTTCGACACGGCCAACGCGCCGAACGCGGTGACGGCCGCCTCGCCGGGGATGACCACCAGGAACGCGTCGGCGAACACGAGCAGCGCCATACCGAGCAGGGCCCACGGGCTCGCCGCGATCGCCTGCAGCCAGGCGTCGACTCCGTCCATTCCGTCACTCTCCGCCTCCGATCGAGACGCCCCGCCGACGTGAGGGTGACCCCCGGTGGAGCATCCGGTGAACAAAACGAACGTCGGGCCCTCCGCGTCCCCGCGAGGCCGCTGCGCACCCCACCCTGGTCTCGTGAGAGTCGCGCTGCTGGCCGAATCCTTTCTCCCGCACATGAACGGGGTCACCGGTTCCGTTCTCCACGTCCTGCGCCATCTGGCGGAGGCGGGACACGAGACCCTCGTGATCGCGCCCAAACACGGAGACGTCACCGCCGACCTGCACGGAGCCCGCACCGAGCTGCTGCGCTCGGTGCCTCTGCCGTCGTACCCCGAGGTGCGGGTCGTGTTCGCTCGCGCGGCGCGCCTGGGCGCCCTGCTGCGCGACTTCGACCCCGACGTCGTGCACCTGGCATCCCCCTTCGTTCTCGGCTGGCAGGGGCTCGCCGCCGCCGACGCGCTCAAGATCCCCTCGGTCGCGGTCTACCAGACCGACGTCGTCGCCTACTCGCAGAAGTACGGGCTGCCGCACGCCACGGCCCTCGTCGCCGGTCACGTCTCGCGCCTGCACCGCCGCGCGACCCTCACCCTCGCGCCGTCGTCGGCCTCGACGCGGCAGCTCGAGGGGCTGGGTGTCGATCGCGTCCGCCGATGGGGCAGGGGGGTGGATGCCGTGCGCTTCGCCCCCGATCAGCGCGACGACGCGTGGCGCGCGCGGATCGCCCCGAACGGCGAACGCATCATCGGCTACGTCGGCCGCCTGGCCCCCGAGAAACAGGTGGACGACCTGCGCGTGCTCGCCGACCTGCCCGACACCCGCCTGGTGATCGTGGGAGACGGGCCGTCGCGTCCCGCGCTGCAGAAGGCGATCCCGGATGCCGTCTTCACCGGCCACCTGAGCGGTTCGGGTCTCGCGTCGACCCTCGCGGGCTTCGACGTGTTCGTGCACCCGGGGGAGAGCGAGACCTTCGGCCAGACCATCCAGGAGGCGCTCGCGAGCGGAGTGCCGGTGGTCGCCACCGGGATCGGCGGGCCGTTGGACCTCGTGCGTTCGAGCGTGGACGGGTGGTTGTACAAGCCCGGCGACCTAGCCGACCTGCGGACCAGGGTCGCGGACCTCGTGGGCGACGAGTCGAAACGTCGCGCGTTCGCCCGCGCGGCGCGGAACTCGGTGGAGGGCCGGACGTGGTCGGCCCTGACCGGGGCGCTGGTCGAGCACTACCGCGACGCCGTCGCCCTGCGCCGCGTCGACGACAGCCTGCTGCGACGGGGGAGCCCGCGGCCGGCGGGCACCGCGGCATCCCGGACCCGGGGGCAGTGGACGCGCTTCGTGGCCCTCGGCGATTCACTCACGGAGGGGCTGTGCGATGCGTCGCGCATGCCGTCGGGCCAGTACCGAGGGTGGGCCGACCGCCTCGCCGAGCTCCTCGCGGGCACCACCGACCGAGGGCCGTTCCGCTACGCGAACCTCGCCGTGCGCAGCCGTCGGGTGCGGCACCTCATCGACGAGCAGATCCCCGCGGCGCTCGCTCTGCAGCCTGACCTGGTGTCGATCCTCATCGGGGCGAACGACCTCGTGGGTCCCGCGCCCGTGCTGTCGGCGCTGGTGGCCGAGGTCGAGTCGGCGGTACGGGCCGTTCGCCGCAGCGGTGCCGATGTGCTGCTGGTCACGACGTTCCTGCCTCGCCGGCCCGCGGCACGCCTCTTCGCTCGGCGCTTCGCGGCGTACAACGTGCACCTGCGCCGTATCGCCGCAGAGCAGGGTGCCATCCTGCTCGACCTCGAGGCGGTGGGCGAGATCGGCGAGGCATTGATGTGGGCCGACGATCTCGTGCACCTCAGCTCGGCCGGTCACCGCCTCGTCGCCTACCGGGCGGCGGAGGCGCTGGGCGTGCCGGATGC
Source organism: Microbacterium sp. 1154 (assembly GCF_031455375.1). Taxonomy (NCBI): domain Bacteria; kingdom Bacillati; phylum Actinomycetota; class Actinomycetes; order Micrococcales; family Microbacteriaceae; genus Microbacterium; species Microbacterium sp. 1154. The sequence continues at coordinate 1,707,157 of NZ_JAVDSN010000001.1, forward strand.
GCGCGCTCTGCTCGACCTCGACGAGGCCCTGCACGCCGACGACGGCGAGCGACCGCGCGGAACGTGGCTCACGCGCGACGCTCTGCCGTGGGTGTGGCGACGCGTGCGCGGGCGCACCGCCGGCGACGGGATCGTCGCCAAGCACAGCGGTTACGTCGACCTGCCGACCCGAGGGGATCGCCAGCGCGCCGACGCGGTCTGAGCCGCGCCGCTCAGTACCAGCCGGTGCGCTGGGAGTGATCCCACGCCCCGCACGGCGAGCCGTACCGCGAGCTGATGTACGACAGGCCCCAGGAGATCTGGGTGTTCGCGTTCGTCCGCCAGTCGAGGCCGAAGGTCGCCATCTTCTCTCCGGGAAGAGCCTGCGGGATGCCGTAGGCACCGCTCCCGCCGTTGAAGGCGTCGACCCGCCAGCCCGACTCGCGGTTCCACAGCGAAACGAGGCACGAGAACTGGTCGTCGCCCCAGCCGTAGCGACCGATCGCGCCGCGGGCCGCGGAGCGCGCCTCGTTCGGGCTCATGACGGGGCCCGCGGGGGCGGTGGAGCCGCCGCCGGATCCGCCGTTCGAGCCCGAGCCACCCGAGCCCGACCCGCTCGAGCCCGACCCGCTCGAGCCCGATCCGCCGGAGCCCGAACCTCCTGACCCTGAGCCGTTGCCGGACCCGCCGGACCCTCCGCCGACGGGCGCCCCGCTGCTCGATCCGCCCGCGCCCCCGGAACCGCCGCCCGAGCCCGTCGCGGGTCCTCCCGCCGACCCGCCCGGCTGCTGGGCGTCGCGCTGCACCTTCTCCTGCTCGCGCGCCGCCCGTTCCTGAGCGGCCGTCGTCGCGCGCAGCGCCGCGAGCTGGGCATACAGGTCGTCGAGTCGCGCCTGCGCCGCCCGCACGGTCGCGGTCTCGGCGTCCGCTTCGCTCTGCGCCGCCGCGGCCGTGGTCTGCGCGTCGGCGGCGAGTCGCGCGGCTTCGTCTCGCGCCTGCTCCGCCTGCGTGCGCAGCGAGGTCGCGACGTCGGCCGCGCTGCGAGCCCGGGCCGCGGTGCGCGCCGTCACCGCGGACACACGATCCAGGATGCCGAGCCGCTCGAGCAGCGAATCGGGATCGGCGTTCGTGAGCAGTTGCGCCACGAGCGGCCCGCCGTCCACGGTGCGGTAGAGCCGTGCGGCGCTGGCGCCCGCGGCGGCGACGCTGGAGAGCTCCGCGGCGTCGGCCGAGGCGCTCTGCGCGGTCAGCTCGACCGCGCGCGCCCCGGTCCGTTCCGCCTGCAGACGCGTCTGATCGGCGACGGCGGACGCGTTGAGAGCGCGGCGCGACGCGGCGACGGCGTCGGCCTCCGCGGCATCCAACTCCCGCTTCACCTGGGCGACGGCGCCGTCGTCGACGGCCGCGGCGAGAGCGCGACCGGTCAGGGCGCTCGCCGAGGCGGGGGAGGGGACGAGAGCCGCGCCGACGAGGACGCACGCGAGCAGCGTGTGACTCATGCGGCGAATGAGGCTCATGAGGTCACGGTAGAGCACGATCCCGTGAGCTGCCCACCCTGGCAGGGTCGTCGCTGATAGGGTGGGAATGGATGCCGTCTTGGCATCGGCTCAACTACATATGAGCTCACGGAGCAGGCCGGCAGACGCTGGTCCCCTGTGGTGGACTCCCCGTCGGATCGCCGGGTGGTCGTCTACTGGTGGCCAGTCGCCGGGATTTCCGGGCCGATTCGTCGGCGCGCCCTTTCTGCCTGTTCCTGCTCCTTCGCATGTCAGCTCGTCGCCCACACGGGGCGGCGAGCCTAAACAAAGAAGGAGGGACCTCTTGGAAGGTCCAGAAATCACCGCCGCTGAAGCCGTTCTCGACAACGGCCGTTTCGGCACCCGTACCGTCCGCTTCGAGACCGGACGCCTCGCTCAGCAGGCTCAGGGCGCCGTCGCCGCCTACCTCGACGAAGAGACGATGCTCCTGTCGGCCACCAGCGCCGGCAAGCACCCGCGTGAAGGATTCGACTTCTTCCCGCTGACCGTCGACGTCGAAGAGCGTTCCTACGCCGCGGGCAAGATCCCCGGGTCGTTCTTCCGCCGCGAGGGTCGCCCCTCCACCGAGGCCATCCTGGTGTGCCGCCTCATCGACCGCCCGCTGCGCCCGTCGTTCGTCGACGGCCTGCGCAACGAGGTCCAGATCGTCGTCACCGTGCTGTCGATCGCGCCGGGCGAGTTCTATGACGCCCTCGCCATCAACGCGGCATCCATGTCGACCCAGATCTCGGGCCTGCCGTTCTCCGGCCCGATCGCCGGTGTCCGCCTCGCGCTCATCCCCGGCCAGGGCGAGCACGCCGACCAGTGGGTCGCGTTCCCGACCGTCACGCAGCTCGAGGACGCCGTCTTCGACCTCATCGTCGCGGGCCGCGTGCTCGACGACGGCGACGTCGCCATCATGATGGTGGAGGCCGAGGCCACCGAGGGCAGCTGGAACATGATCAAGGGCGGCGCGACCAAGCCCAACGAGCAGGTCGTCGCCGAGGGCCTCGAGGCCGCCAAGCCGTTCCTTCGCCAGCTCGTCGACGCGCAGAACGAGGTCGCTCGTACCGCGTCGAAGGAGATCCAGTCGTACCCCGTCTTCCCGGCCTACAGCCAGGAGGTCTACGACTTCGTCGCCGGCCGCGCCTACGACCGCCTCGTGCCCGTGTACCAGATCGCCGACAAGCAGGAGCGTCAGAACGCCGACGACGAGGTCAAGACCTCGGTCAAGGAGCAGCTGCTCGCCGCCGTCGAGTCGGGCGAGCTGCCCCCCGTCGCGACGCTCGAGTTCGCCGCGGCCTACAAGTCGGTCACCAAGACGATCGTGCGCGGTCGCATCCTGGCCGAGGGCGTCCGCATGGACGGTCGCGGACTCGCCGACATCCGCCCGCTCGACGCCGAGGTGCAGGTCATCCCGCGCGTCCACGGCTCGGCGATCTTCCAGCGCGGTGAGACCCAGATCCTGGGCGTCACCACGCTGAACATGCTCAAGATGGAGCAGCAGATCGACTCGCTGTCGCCCATCACGAGCAAGCGCTACCTGCACCACTACAACTTCCCGCCGTACTCGACCGGTGAGACCGGTCGCGTGGGCAGCCCGAAGCGTCGCGAGATCGGCCACGGCTTCCTGGCCGAGCGCGCGCTCGTTCCGGTGCTCCCCAGCCGCGAGGAGTTCCCCTACGCGATCCGTCAGGTGTCCGAGGCGCTCGGCTCCAACGGCTCGACGTCGATGGGCTCGGTGTGCGCCTCGACCCTCTCGCTGCTGAACGCGGGTGTGCCCCTTCGCGCCCCCGTCGCCGGTATCGCCATGGGCCTGGTCACCGACGAGGTCGATGGGCAGACGCGCTACGCCGCGCTGACCGACATCCTCGGCGCCGAAGACGCCCTCGGCGACATGGACTTCAAGGTCGCCGGTACGTCGGAGTTCATCACCGCGATCCAGCTCGACACCAAGCTCGACGGCATCCCGTCGTCGGTGCTCGCTGCCGCCCTGACGCAGGCCAAGGAGGCTCGCCTCACGATCCTCAACGTTCTGAACTCGGCGATCGACGCCCCCGACGAGATGGCGCCCACCGCGCCCCGCGTCATCAGCGTCCAGATCCCGGTCGACAAGATCGGTGAGCTCATCGGCCCCAAGGGCAAGACGATCAACTCCATCCAGGACGAGACCGGCGCCCAGATCTCGATCGAGGACGACGGCACCGTGTACATCGGCGCGACCGACGGCCCCTCGGCCGAGGCGGCCCGCGCTCAGGTGAACGCGATCGCCAACCCGACCAACCCCGAGGTGGGCGAGCAGTTCCTCGGAACCGTCGTCAAGATCGCCACCTTCGGCGCGTTCGTCTCGCTGCTTCCCGGCAAGGACGGCCTGCTGCACGTCAGCGAGGTCCGCAAGCTCGCCGGTGGCAAGCGCGTCGAGAACGTCGAAGACGTGCTCTCGGTCGGTCGCAAGATCCTCGTGCGCATCACGAAGATCGACGACCGCGGCAAGCTGTCGCTCGAGCCCGTGCTCGACGAGGACGCCGCCACGCCCGAGCCGGCCGACACGCAGAGCTCGGCCGCCGCGAGCGAGGGCCCCGAGGCTCCCGCCGAAGGCTGATCGTCTCGTCCTCGGATGCCCGTCCCGCTTCGGCGGGGCGGGCATCCGTCGTGTGGCGCCTGTGGCGGGTGTGACGATCGCCGCACAAGCGTTACGCAATGTTTATCGCCACGGCGGGGCAATGGGCGGAGCGGTCCCGGTGAGCGCCTAGCCTCGTAGTACGTCGGGGGGCGTGGTGATACGGATGATCTTCGTACCGTCACCCGGCATCTCGGGGAGAGGACCTCGTCATGAGCGGCTCGGGCGTCGATGAGACGGCCTCGCCACGCCTGCGTCGGGATCGTGCGCCGCACCCCTCCTCGCCGATCACTCTCCAGGGCCCCGGCCTGGGCTCTCACGTGCGCGTGCCGCTCGGCGAGACGGGTTTCGACGTATTCCCGCTCTTCCTCGGCGGGGGAGAGTTCGGCTGGAACGTCGACGCGCGCTCGAGCCACGAGATCCTCGACGCCTACGCCGAGCTCGGCGGCAACGCCCTGCACACGGCCGACAGCTACGCGGCGGGACGCAGCGAGTTCATCATCGGCGAGTGGCTTCGCACCCGGCGTATGCGCGACGAGGTCGTGCTCACGGTTCGCATCGGCGGTCACCCCGACAACCCGGGGCTCGACTCCGTCAACCTCGTCCGCGCCGTCGAGGCATCGCTCACACGTTTGGGCACCGACCGTATCGACGTGCTCTCCCTCGACGCCGCTCGAGGTGACCGCGCCGTCCTCGAGGACACCCTGGCCACCAGCGAGTGGCTCGTGGAGTCGGGCAAGGTTCGCGCGATCGGCGCGCACGGCTACACCGCCGCGCAGCTCGTCGAAGCCCGCATCCTCTCCTCGGCCGGATACCCGCGCATCACGGTGCTCGACGTGCCCTACAACGTGCTGCGCCGCTCCGAGTTCGAGGGCGACGTGCGGCTCATCGCCTCGGCCCAGAACATGGCCGTGACCCCCTCCCACCCTCTCGCACACGGCTTCCTCGCCGGCGAGACGCGGACTCGCGGCCAGTCCTCGCAGTCGGTGCGCGGTACGCAGGTCGCGGCACACCTCAACCGGCGCGGTTCGCGGGTGCTGCGCGCCCTCGACGCCGTGGGCAGCGAGCTCGGACTCCCGGATGCCGCGGTGGCGGTGGCGTGGCTGCTCGCGCAGAAGATCGTGACGGCGCCGATCGTGAACGCCTTCGCTCCCCGCCACGTGGTGGAGTGCATGCGCGCCGTGGGTGTGCGACTGAGCCGCGCGCACCTGTCGGATATCGCGCGCGCCGCGGAGTGACCGTGCCCCTGTCGGGGGCGTGACGTAGGCTTGTCGTGAGGGCCGGGGGACGGCAGATCGACGACGAAGTGAGCTGACGTGACGCACTACATCTACCTGGTGCGCCATGGCGAGCACCAGGATGCCGAACATGGCCTCACCGACGGACCCCTGTCTCCGCGCGGTCAGCGCCAGGCCGCACTGCTGGCCGACCGCCTCTCGGGACTCCCTCTCGACGCCGTGTGGCACTCGCCCCTGGAGCGCGCAGCGCAGACCGCCCGCGCGGTCGCCGACAGGCTGCCGGCGGTCACCCCGGAGTCGTCGGCGCTGCTGTTCGACTGCATCCCCACCGGCATGACGCCCGAGACCCCCTCGGTGTTCGAGCCCTTCTTCGGGTCGGTGACCGAGGCCGAGATCGACGCGGGTCGCGCGCAGATGGCTGACGCCACCGCCGAGTTCCTCGCCCGCAAGGCCGGCGAGGTGCACGAGCTCGTCATCACGCACAACTTCGTCATCTCGTGGTTCGTCCGCGAGGTGCTGCAGGCGCCGGACTGGCGGTGGATGACGATCAACCAGGCGTACTGCGGTCTCACCGTCATCGCGCAGAAGAAGGGGCGTCCCTGGACGCTGCTGTCCCACAACGACCTGGCGCACCTGCCGGTCGAGCTGCGTACCGGCCTGGTCGACCCGCTTCCCGTCTGAACTCGGGCGCGGCGCGTCTGTGGATAAGACCGCGACGCCGGGTGGCCGCGCCTAGGCTGGACGCATGACGACTCGTGTGGCCATTGTGGGTGGGACCGGAAAGCTCGGCGGAGTGATCCGCGCGGTCGTCGAGGCCGAAGAGGGGTACGAGGTCACCGCCGTCCTCGGCTCGTCCTCCCCGCTCAGCGAGATCGACGGTGCCGACGTCGTCATCGATGCGACCACACCCGCCGTCTCGATCGACGTCGTGCGCGCCGCCGTCGAACGCGGCATCAACGTCCTGGTCGGCACGTCCGGCTGGTCGAACGAGCGCATCGCCCTCGTCCGTTCTTTGGTGGATGCCAGCGGCACGGGCGCCGTCTTCATCCCCAACTTTTCGCTCGGTTCGGTGATCGGCAGCGCCCTCGCCGCTGCGGCGGCGCCGTTCTTCCCCTCGATCGAGATCGTCGAGGCGCACCACGAGTCCAAGATCGACTCCCCGAGCGGCACCGCCGTGCGCACGGCCGAGCTCATCGCGGCGGCTCGGGCCGACGTCGGTCCCGTCGAATCACCGCACGTCGACCAGCGGGCCCGCGGCCAGCGCGTCGCCTCGGTCCCCATCCACTCCCTTCGCCGCCCGGGCGTGGTCGCCCGGCAAGAGACGGTTCTGTCGGGGGCGGGGGAGTCGCTCACGATCGTCCACGACACGATCGAGCCCGCGAAGGCGTACGCTCCCGGCATCCGCATCGCCCTGGCCGCCGCGCGCGAGGCCCGCGGGGTCCACGTGGGCCTCGACAGCTTCATCGACATCGGCGTGCGCACGCGCCCTCTTCAGCCCGAGGCGCCCATCGCCGACGGCGACGTGTCGGGCCAGGTAGCGGGCGTCACCAGCGCATGAGAGTGCGCATTGCGGTGGCCGTCATGACGGTGCTGCTGCTGATGTACGTCGTACTCGCGGGCCAGCGGGCCGTCGTGCTGCTCTCGAGCGGCGAGACCGTCGGTGTCGTGATGGGCGTCGCACTTCTCGTCCTGCCGGTGCTGGCCATCTGGGCGATCGGCCGCGAGCTGTGGTTCGGTGTCCGCGCGCAGCAGTTGGGGGAGCGCATGGACGCCGAGGGCGGCCTCCCCGACGAAGACCTTCCCGTGCGCCCGAGCGGCCGCATCCAGCGCGAGGACGGCGACGCGCTGTTTCCGCGCTATCGCGCCGACGTCGAGCAACATCCGGACGACTGGCGCGCGCGCTACCGGCTCGGGCTCGCGTACGACGCGGCCGGTGATCGTCGCCGCGCACGCGAAGCCATCCGGTCCGCCATCCGCCTCGAGAGCGCCGAGCGCCGCGCCGCGTGATCCAGAGCGCCGCATCACGCTCGGTGGCGGTATCTGCCGTGCTCCGGATCAGCGCGCCCGTGTGAGGGAGCCGGTGGTGTCCCGCCCGTGGCTTGCGGGCACCGTCTCGCTTCGAATCGACCGCCACCCGACCGCGGGTAGGGGCGTCTGCCACGCGACCGCACGGCCGCGAACGACGGGGCGGCCTCGTGGCCGCCCCGTCGCGATCAAGCGGCGTCGTGGGCCGGGACGGCCGCTGCGACGGCCTCCTCGACCGTGCGGTGCGTGAACGCGAACCCGTCGCCTTCCAGAACGGCAGGGCGTACGTCGGCGTCGGAGGTGAGCAGCGCTTCGGTCGCATCGGCGCCGAGCGCGAGCTTGACGCCCCAGATCGGCGCGCGAACGAGGTAGGGGCGGTTCATCCGACGAGCGAGAGCGAACCCGAGGTCGTTCGCCGTCGCCCGCACGGGGCCGGTGAGGTTGACCGGTCCCGCCAGGTCGGAATCGATGACGTGGCGGATGGCGCGCACTTCGTCGTCGAGCGAGATCCAGGGCCATACCTGGGTGCCGCGCCCGATCGGGCCGGAGATGCCGAGCTTCGTCAAGAGCAGCAGAGGCTTGAGCACGCCCTGCTCGTGGACGACGGGCGCCGTGCGCAGCATGGCGACGCGGGCCGAGTCGCCGGCGGCGCGAGCGGCGTCTTCCCACTCCACGCAGATGTCGGCGAGAAGACCGGAGCCGCGTTTCGAAGACTCGGTCAGCACGGTTCCCGGCTGCGAGCCGTAGAAGCCGGTGGCGCTGGCGTTCACGAGGGCGGGGGCGTCATCGCCGAGGGCGCGGACGGCCGCGGCCAGCGTGCGGGTCGGCGTGATGCGCGACCACAACAGAGTGCTCTTGTACGACGGGGTCCAGGGGAAGTGACCGATGGACGCGCCGTTGAGGCACACCACCGCGTCGGCGCCGGCGATGACGTCGGGGTCGAGCGGCGTGGCATCCTGCAGCCACTGCACCTCGTGCGCGGCGGTGGGCTCGTGACGCACGAGTGAGGTGACCTCGACTCCGTCGCCACGCAGCGAGTCGAGCAGGGCCGAGCCGATGAGGCCCGACGCGCCGGCAAGGACGACGCGTCGGGCGGGAGTCTCAGGCAAGCGTGGCCTCGAGGGTGATGTCGATACCCGTGAGCGCCTGCGAGACCGGGCAGTTGGCCTTCGCGTCGGCGGCGATCTTCTGGAACGTCTCGTCGTCGAGTCCGGGGACGACGGCGTTGACGTTGAGGTGACTTCCGGTGATGCCGGTGCCGGGCTTGAAGGTGATCGACGCGGTGGCGTCGACCGACTCGGGCGGGGTGCCGTTCTCGGCCAGCGCGTTCGACAGCGCCATGCTGAAGCACGACGAGTGGGCGCCCGCGAGCAGCTCTTCCGGCGTGGTGACCGAGCCCGATCCTTCGCTGCGCGCCTTCCAGTTCACGTCGAACGTGCCGATGCCCGACGAGGTGAAGGTGACCTCACCCGATCCCTCGAACAGGCTGCCTTTCCAGGCGGTGGTGGCTTCGCTCGTGACGGCCATGGGGAACCTCCGTTGTCTCGGCGCGGTCAGGGGCGACCGCGACGCGGCCAGCCTAATCAGAGCGTCCGACACCGGGCGGGTCTTGACAGCGCCTTGCGCGGAGACGCTCAGGCGGCGGCGGGACCGCGGCGCCCGATGAGTCCCGCGCGTTGCAGGACGAGGTAGAGCTGGCATCCGAGGCACAGGCCGAAGGCGGCGTTCAGGAATGCCGCCACGAACGCCATGGCCGCAGCGATCGGCAGCGCCCACGGCACCCCCGCGAGGTGCAGGAGCAGGCCGACGGCGGTGACGAACAGCCCCACTCCCTGCGCGAAGCGGGGCGGACGGGGGTCTTCGAACTCGGTGGGTGGCGCGAGACGGGGCTGCACGACGCGGCGGTAGAGGACACCCCAGGGAGCGGTGCGGGGCCAGGCGACGCCCCAGACGAAGAGCAGGGCGACGATGAGCAGGAGGAGGAAGCCGGGGTCGGCGACACGCTCGGTGAAGGACGCGGCAGGCAGGGCCCAGACGTCGGGAGACACGGCAACGCCGCCTGCGGCGGGAAAACCGACGGCCCCGCGCCGTGTCGAGATCCCGACCAGACCGAGCACCGTCGCCACGAGGAGGAGGACGGCGGTGATGGATGCCGCGAAGCGCGGGCCGCGGGCGTCGATGCGCGACGGTTCAGGCATGGGAGGACTCCTTCTGCAGGCGGGTCAGTTCGCTCTCGACCGCGGCGCGTTCGATCGTCCCGCCGAAACGGGTACGCACGACCCCGCGTCGGTCGAGGACGAGGGTGGTGGGGGTCTGCAGCACGCGGAAGTGCTGGGCGAGGTCGGGGCGATGGGTCAGGTCGACGTCGACGTAGACGACACCCTCGCGGGCGTCGGCGACCTGCGTCAAGATGCGGCGCACCCCGGGGCATCGGGAGCAGATCTCGGTGCTGAACTGCACCAGGGTCGCCTCGATTCCTAGCCGTTTCGCGCCCACGAGGCCCGGATCGACTGCCTCCGCCGGGGCGACGGTCCGCGCTCGACCCTGTCGGCGGCGGAACACGACGCCGGCGATCGTCGTCAGCACGACGAGCGCGCCGACCGCGAGAAGAGCCAAAGTCACGTCCACGACGGTCAACGCTAACGCGCGGGCGCGCGAGCGGGGCCGATGAGTCCTCCCATGACGGGTGCTCCTCCCCAGGGGTGCACCGTCTCGCCGAGCCCGCCGCCGACACCCCGACGGGAGCCCGTCGCGGGTATCGTGAGGGCCGTGACCGCCGACATCCCGACGCCCTACGAAGACCTGCTCCGCGACGTGCTCGAGACGGGCGTGCACAAGTCCGATCGCACCGGCACGGGCACCACGAGCGTGTTCGGGCGTCAGATCCGCTTCGACCTCGCCCAGGGGTTCCCGCTGATCACGACCAAACGCGTGCACCTGAAGTCGATCGTGTACGAACTGCTGTGGTTCCTGCGCGGCGAATCCAACGTCTCGTGGCTGAAAGACAACGGCGTCACCATCTGGGACGAGTGGGCCGACGCCGACGGCGAACTCGGACCCGTCTACGGTGTGCAGTGGCGCTCCTGGCCCACCGCCGACGGCGGGACGATCGACCAGATCTCGCAGGTCGTCGAGCAGATTCGCCGCGACCCCGACTCCCGCCGCCTGATCGTGTCCGCGTGGAACCCCGCCGACATCCCCGACATGGCCCTCGCCCCGTGCCACGCGCTGTTCCAGTTCTACGTGGCCGACGGCAAGCTGTCGTGTCAGCTCTTCCAACGCAGCGCCGACATGTTCCTCGGGGTGCCCTTCAACATCGCCTCGTACGCGCTGCTGACGCTGATGGTCGCGCAGCAGACGGGCCTCGAGCCCGGCGAGTTCGTCTGGACCGGCGGTGACTGCCACGTCTACGACAACCACCGCGAACAGGTGCGAGAGCAGCTGACGCGCGAGCCGTACCCCGCCCCGACGCTGAGTTTCGCCCGAAAGCCGGAGTCGATCTTCGACTACCGCTACGACGACATCGTGATCGAGGACTACCAGCACCACCCCGCCATCCGCGGAGCTGTCGCGGTATGACCACCGTCGGGCTCGTGTGGGCGCAGGCGCACGGCGGCGTGATCGGTGCCGACGGAGGGATGCCGTGGCACGTCCCCGAAGACCTCGCGCACTTCCGCGCGGTGACCGGGGCGTCCGACGTGGTCATGGGCCGGCGCACGTGGGAGTCGCTCCCGCCGCGGTTCCGTCCTCTTCCGGGGCGTCGGAACCTCGTCGTGACCCGCTCGGACGAGTGGGCGGACGAGGGCGCCGAGCGAGCGTCCTCGCTCGACGACGCGCTCGGACGGGCTCACGGCGATGCCATCTGGGTGATGGGCGGAGGTCGTCTCTACACCGACGCGATCCACCGCGCCGACGTTCTCGAGATCACGCGTCTCGACGTCGAGGTCGACGGCGACACGTTCGCCCCCTCGATCGACGGGTGGACGCTCGAGACCGCCGACCCCGCCGAGGGCTGGCACACCTCGGCGAGCGGCATCCGCTACCGCTTCGAGACCTACCGGCGAGCGGGCGCCTGACGTGGCCGTCGCGCTCATCACGGGGGCCAGCTCGGGCTTGGGCGCCGAGTTCGCCCGTCAGCTCGCCGCTCGCGGTGCTGACCTCGTGCTCGTCGCTCGAGACGGCGCGGCCCTGGAGAGGGTCGCGGTCGACATCCGAGCGCGCTCGGGCGTCGACGTCGACGTGCTCGCCGCCGACCTCCTCGACGACGACGCGCTCGCCGTGGTCGAGAGGCGTCTCGCCGCGGGCGTCGACGTGCTCGTCAACAACGCCGGATTCGGGCTCGACCTCGCCTTCGAAGAGAACGACGTCGCCGTCGAGGTGCGGCACTTGCGCCTGCACGTCGAAGCAGCGATGAGGCTCGTGCACGCCGCCCTGCCCGCGATGCTCGAGCGGGGGAGCGGCCGCATCGTGAACGTCGCGTCGGTCGCCGGGTTCGTCCCGCGCGGAACCTACGGCGCGGTGAAGGGCTGGCTCATCTCGTTCAGCCGCTGGGCCAACGTCGTCTACGGGCCCCGTGGCGTCACCGTCACCGCGGTGTGCCCCGGCTTCGTCCACACCAACTTCCACGAGCGCCTCGGCCTGCCGCCGGGGCACGAGGGGGTTCCCGCGGGCATGTGGCTCGATGCCGACAAGGTCGTCCGGGAAGGTCTCCGCGACGCCGCACGCGGACGCTCGGTCTCGGTGCCGTCGTGGCGGTACAAAGCGCTCGTCACCGTCTCGCGCCTGCTTCCGGATGCGGTCGTGGTGCGTGCCGCCTCGCGCGGGCGCTGACGCGTCGTCGGCGGGAGGTCAGCGGAAGCGCCCCAGGCGGATGCCCGCCAGGGCCAGCGCGCCGATCGTCTCTCCGTCCGACACCTCGCCGCTCGCGACGAGCTCGAGAGCCTCGGGGAACGGGATCCACCGCACGGCGTCGATGCCCTCCTCCCGCTGCGAGGCCGCGGCATCCGTCATCGTCAGGCCGCGCGCGAGGAACACGTACTCCGGGGCGTCGGCGATGCCGTTGAGGGCGTTCATCCGGCCGAGGGAGCTCCACTCGGATGCCGTCACCCCGGTCTCCTCGAGCAGCTCTCGCTTCGCGGCCACCAGCGGATCCTCGCCGTCGGAGCCACCCGCGGGGACCTCGAGGGAGCGCCCGGTCGTGTACCGCTCGAGCTCGACGAAGCACACGCGTTCCTGCTCGTCGAGAGCCACCACGAACACCGCCGGGTGCTGCATCCGCACGACGCCGTAGATGCCGTCGCCGTGGGGACCGGTCACGTCGTCCTCACGTACGTGGATCCAACGGTTCTCATAGACGGTGCGCGATGAGCGGGTGGTCCAGGCCATGTGGCCCACCCTAGGACGCGGTCGCGGTCACGCAATGTTCACCCGAGCTCCGGTCGACGCCGAGGGTGGCACGTCGCGAACAGATAACCTGGAACCATGACGCACTCCGGCAATCCCTTCGGTCAGGTGCTCGTCGCGCTCATCACCCCGATGACCGCCGACGGCGAAGTCGATTGGCCCGCCACCGAGAAGCACATCGACGACGTCATCACCGCGGGAGCCGACGGCATCGTCGTCACCGGCACCACGGGGGAGACCTCGACCCTCACCGACCCCGAGAAGCTGCGCCTCGTCGAGGTCGGCAAGAGCGTCTCGGCCGGCCGCGCCAAGATCATCACGGGCGGCGGCTCGAACGAGACGGCCCACGCGATCGAGCTCTACAAGGCCAGCGAGAAGGCCGGAGCCGACGGCATCATGATCGTCACGCCGTACTACAACAAGCCCACCCAAGCCGGCATCCTGACGCACTTCCGCCTCGTCGCCGACGCGACCGACCTGCCGGTGATCCTCTACGACATCCCCGGCCGGACCGGCGTGCCCATCAAGTACGAGACCATCCTGCGTCTCGCCAAGCACCCGAACATCCTCGCCATCAAAGACGCCAAGGGAGACTTCAGCGAGGTCAGCCGTGTGCTGAACCAGACCGACCTCATGTACTTCTCGGGCGACGACGCCAACGTGCTGCCTCACCTGTCGATCGGGGCTTCCGGTCTGATCGGTGTGACGGCGAACATCACCGCGACGCCCTATCGGACCATCGTCGACGCCGTGAACGCGGGCGACCTGGCCTCGGCCACCGCCGCGCACAAGAGCCTCGAACCGCTGGTCCGTGCCGTCATGACCCACGTGCCCGGCACGGTCGCGGCGAAGTACATCCTGCACGGCCTCGGCCGCATCGGCAGCCCCCGCGTCCGCCTGCCCCTCGTCGGGCCGGAGGAGTGGGAAGCCGCCGTCATCGAAGACGAGCTGGCCCTGGTGAAGAACGTGGCCGGCGCCGACTTCTCCAACTTCCGCCCCGACCGTAACGCGGCCGCCGGCGGTGCCCTGCCGAAGGTGCACGGCACCACGAGATAGACATCGGCGTCCGCCGAACCGCGGCCAGGGACGTCACACGAAGGGATGCCGCGAGGCGGCATCCGAGGAGGCACGTATGCCCACGACTGTTTACGATCCGCCGGAGCTCGCCCCCGGCACCATGCGCGTCTTCCCGCTGGGCGGCCTCGGCGAGGTCGGGCGCAACATGACGGTGTTCGAGTACGAGGGCAAGCTTCTCGTCGTCGACTGCGGCGTGCTGTTCCCCGAGGAGCACCAGCCCGGCGTCGACCTCATCCTGCCCGACTTCGAGCCCATCAAGCACCGTCTCGACGACATCGTCGGCGTCGTGCTCACGCACGGCCACGAAGACCACATCGGCGCCGTTCCCTATCTGCTGAAGCTCAAAGCCGACATCCCCCTCATCGGCTCGGGCCTCACGCTCGCGCTGATCGAGGCGAAGCTGAAAGAGCACCGCATCCGGCCGTTCACGCTGACCGTCACAGAGGGCCAGCGTGAGCAGGTGGGCCCGTTCGACCTCGAGTTCGTCGCCGTCAACCACTCGATCCCCGATGCCCTGGCCGTTGCGATCCGGACCCCCGCGGGCCTGGTCCTGGCCACCGGCGACTTCAAGATGGACCAGCTCCCGCTCGACGGTCGCATCACCGACCTGCGCGCGTTCGCGCGGCTCGGCGAAGAGGGCGTCGACCTGTTCCTGGTCGATTCCACGAACGCCGACGTGCCCGGGTTCACCGCACCGGAGCGCGGGATCGGTCCGGTGCTCGACCAGGTCATCGCCCGCGCGCCCCGCCGCGTCGTCGTGGCGAGCTTCTCGAGCCACGTGCACCGGGTGCAGCAGGTGCTCGACGCCGCCCACGCCAACGGGCGTCGCGTGGCCCTGCTGGGCCGCAGCATGGTGCGAAACATGGGGATCGCGGCCGACCTCGGGTACCTCAACGTTCCCGACGGCGTGCTGATCGACTACAAGAAGGCCCGCGACCTCCCCGACGACAAGATCGTCTACATGTCGACCGGCTCACAGGGCGAGCCGATGGCGGTCCTGAGCCGCATGGCCAACCTCGACCACGCGATCGAGCCGGGCGAGGGCGACACGATCATCCTGGCATCCAGCCAGATCCCCGGGAACGAGAACGCGATCTACCGCGTGATCGATGGGCTGACGAAGCTGGGCGCGACCGTCGTGCACAAGGGCAACGCCAAGGTGCACGTCTCCGGTCACGCCGCCGCGGGTGAGCTGCTGTACTGCTACAACATCCTCAAGCCGAAGAACGTTCTCCCCGTGCACGGCGAGTACCGGCACCTGATGGCCAACGCCAAGCTCGCGCAAGAGACGGGCATCCCCGAGCAGAACACGATCCTCGGCGAGAACGGGACGGTCGTCGACCTCCGCGACGGTGTCGCGCGCGTCGTCGGGCAGCTCGACATCGGGTTCGTCTACGTCGACGGTTCGTCGGTGGGTGCCATCACGGATGCCGACCTCAAGGACCGTCGCATCCTCGGCGAGGAGGGCTTCATCTCGGTCATCGTCGTCGTGGACTCCGCGACGGGCAGGATCGTCTCCGGCCCCGACATCCACGCGCGCGGTGTCGCCGAGAACGATTCGGTCTTCGAGAGCGTCAAGCCGAAGATCGCCGCGGCGCTCGCCGAAGCCGCGCAGTCGGGTGTGCGCGACAACCATGCGCTCTCACAGGTCGTGCGTCGCACGATCGGTCGCTGGGTCAATCAGTCGCTGCGTCGACGCCCGATGATCGTTCCCCTGATCATCGAGGCCTGACACCTCTCCGAAGCGCCGCGGGTTCTCCCGCGGCGCTTCGTCTTTTCCGCCCCCGCGCGGGCCGACGCTCGCTATCATGCGGGCATGCCCGGTCTCCCGATCCGTGCGGCGCTCGCTTCCGACGGCGCTTTCCTCGCCGACATGACGGTCGAGGCCGCCACCTGGCGCGCCGGCGTCTCACGCCCGCGTCACGAGATCGTGAGCAGTCCCGAGCACCGGCGCTACATCGCGGGGTGGATGCGCCCCGGTGATGCGGGGTTCGTCGCCGAATCACCGAGCGGCGAGCCGATCGGGGCGGCGTGGTACCGCATGCTCCCGCGCGACGAGCCCGGCTTCGGGTGGATCGGCACGGGAGTGCCCGAGCTCGTCATCGGCGTGCGGCCCGTCTGGCGCGCGCACGGCGTCGGGCGTGCGCTGCTGCAGCACCTGGTCGATCACGCGCGCGCGCAGGGATATGCGCGGATCAGCCTGAGTGTGGAACGCGACAACTACGCGGTGTCGCTATACCGGTCGGAGGGCTTCGCCGTCGTGCGCAAGGGAATGGGTCGCGACGTCATGGTCAAGCGGCTGGGCTGAAGTCCGCGTCGGTACCCCCGAATGTCGGAGGTCCGGCCTACCGTGGAGGAATGCCTCGTACCTCGTCACCGTCCGGCGGTCGCGCTCCCGCCAAGGGGTCGTCGCGCGCGAAGGCCGCGGCGCCCGCGTCGAAGCGCGCGGCGCCGGCGCCCAAGCGTTACGTCGACGAGCCCGAGAAGCCGGCCGCCGCCGTCCGCGCGTGGATGGCCGTCGCCCACGGCGTGGGTGGCATGTTCCGCGCCTTCGGCCCCGAGAACCTCGAGCGCGATCAGCGCCGCGATGGCTTCCCGTTCTTCCTCGTGGTGCTCGCCGCTCTCGGTGCCGTCGTCGAGTGGTTCTTCATCGGAACGGATGCCGCTGCGCTCATCAGCGCGTACAGCTTCGGCGGGCTCGTGGGACGCGTTGCCTTCGTCCTCCCGGTACTGCTGCTCTTCCTCGCGGGCTGGCTCTTCCGTCACCCGGCCTCGGTGCATGACAACGGCCGCGTGGGTATCGGTTTCGCCCTCTTCATCGTGACGGTCGCGGGCTTCTGCCACGTCGCCGGGGATCGCCCCGCACCGAACGTGGGTGGTCTGCCGGCGCTGAGCCCGGCCGGCGGGCTCGCCGGCTGGATCGTGGGGGAGCCGCTCGCTCTCGTCCTCACGAACATCGGGGCGTACATCGCCCTCTCCCTGCTCGCGGTGCTGAGCATCCTCATCCTCACGAAGACCCCGCCGAATCGCATCGGCCGCCGTCTGGGCGACCTGTACGCCTGGATGTTCGGGGCCGAGCGTACGGAGCGCGACGACACGGCCACGACCCAGGTGCTGCCCGCAGACGATTCCGACGACGAATCGACCGAGAAGTCGCTGCCCTGGTGGAGACGCAACAAGACCGGTCGCGAAGAAGAGACCGACGGCTCTCTCGGATCGAACGACCTGACGGAGCTGCTGTCTCCCGGAACGACGCAGGGCGGTTTCGAGTCCGCGGTGGTCGAGCCCGAGCCGACGACCCGACCGACCCCTCCGCCCCTTCCGCCGACGCCGGATGCCCTGACCGAAGTGTTCGACGCCACGGCTCTCGCGGGTGCCGCCGCGGGCCGCGGTCTGCACGACGACTCACCCGTGGAAGGACCTGCGGACGACGATCTGCCCGGCATCTCGGGTCTGGGCGGAGACCACGCCGGTGCGCCCCCCGCCGCGAACTATCGTCTGCCCGCGGTCACCGCTCTCGCCGCCGGAACGCCACCGAAGGCGCGATCCGCGGCGAACGATGCGGTGGTCAAGGCCATCGAGAGCGTCATGGAGCAGTTCAAGGTCGACGCCCGGGTGACCGGGTTCTCGCGTGGCCCCACGGTGACGCAGTACGAGATCGAAGTCGGTCCGGGTGTCAAGGTCGAACGCATCACCGCGCTGACCAACAACATCGCCTACGCCGTCGCCTCGAACGAGGTGCGCATCTTGGCGCCGATCCCGGGCAAGAGCGCGATCGGCGTCGAGATCCCCAACGCCGACCGTGAGATCGTGACCCTCGGCGACATCCTTCGCTCGGATGCCGCGACGTCGTCCACCCACCCGATGACCATCGGCGTGGGCAAGGACGTCGGCGGCGGCTTCGTCGTGGCGAACCTCGCGAAGATGCCCCACCTGCTCGTCGCCGGTTCCACGGGTTCGGGTAAGTCGAGCTTCGTCAACTCGATGATCACGAGCCTGCTTATGCGCGCCAAGCCCTCCGACGTGCGCATGGTGCTGATCGACCCGAAGCGCGTCGAGCTCACGTCATACGCCGGTGTTCCACACTTGATCACTCCCATCATCACCAACCCGAAAAAGGCGGCCGAGGCGCTGCAGTGGGTCGTGAAGGAGATGGACATGCGGTACGACGACCTGGCGTCGTTCGGATTCCGTCACATCGACGACTTCAATAAGGCCGTGGTCGCGGGTGAGATCCAGCTGCCCGCCGGCAGCGAGCGGGTGCTCAAGCCCTACCCTTATCTCCTCGTAGTCGTCGATGAGCTCGCCGACCTCATGATGGTGGCCCCGCGCGACGTCGAGGACTCGATCGTCCGCATCACGCAGCTCGCACGAGCGAGTGGAATCCACCTCGTGCTCGCCACCCAACGTCCGTCGGTCGACGTCGTGACGGGCCTCATCAAGGCGAACGTCCCCTCGCGCCTGGCCTTCGCGGTCACCAGCGTCACGGACTCCCGCGTCATCCTCGATCAGCCCGGCGCCGATCGTCTGATCGGACAGGGCGACGGTCTGTTCCTACCGATGGGTGCCTCCAAGGCCCTTCGCGTGCAGGGCGCGTGGGTGAGCGAGCAGGAGATAGAGAAGGTCGTCGCACACGTCACCCAGCAGGCGCGGCCCGAGTATCGCTCCGACGTGCAAGCCGCCGCCGAGAAGAAGGAGATCGACGCCGACATCGGTGACGACCTCGAACTGCTGCTGGCCGCCGCCGAACTCGTCGTGTCTACCCAGTTCGGCTCGACCTCGATGTTGCAGCGCAAGCTCCGCGTGGGCTTCGCCAAAGCCGGCCGTCTCATGGACCTGCTGGAGTCGCGAGAAATCGTCGGTCCGTCCGAAGGGTCGAAGGCGCGCGACGTCATGGTGACCAACGAGCAACTGCCCGCGGTCCTCGCGCGGCTGCGCGGCGATGATGTTCCGGCGGCTGCCGCGGCGGACGCCGACGACCGCTACGGCTCGGATCCGATCGAGGCGCAGTTCGAGGGTCTCCCGGTCGTGAACGTCGACGACGAAGAGGGCTCCGAAGACGCGTGGCAGCTGACGGGGCGCGACTGATGGCCGTGCACCCGCAACTGCCCAACGCGATCACCGTCGCGCGAATCGTCTGCGCGCCGATCTTCCTCTGGCTGCTGCTGGCCGACGCCGGCACGGACGGCGGTCTGCGGTGGGCGGCGGCGGCGCTGTTCATCGTGGCGATCGCCACCGACGGTGTCGATGGGTACATCGCCCGCAAGTACGACATCGTCAGCGATCTGGGGAAGCTGCTCGATCCCATCGCCGACAAGGCCCTCACGGGACTCGCGTTCGTGGGTCTGTCGATCCTGGGTGAACTCCCGTGGTGGATCACCATCGTCGTGCTCGTGCGCGAGGTCGGTATCACCGTCTACCGGTTCGTCGTGGTGAGCGACCACGTGCTCGCCGCGGCATGGATGGGCAAACTGAAGACCGTCTTCCAGGCCGTGGCGCTGTCCATCGCGCTCCTGCCCTTCGCTTCCCTCTCCGAGGCGCCCGCGTGGAACTCGACGGTCTGGTGGGCGGGCGTGGTCACGATGACGATCGCGGTCGTGCTCACGATCGCCTCCGGCCTCGACTACGTCGTGACCGAGGTCCGGGCGGCACAGAAGAAGAGAGGCGCGCGGTGATCGACGGCGTGCCCGACGACCTCGACGAGACCCTCGTTCGAACGCCCCGCGAGAGCGCCTCCGTCCTTCTCGAGCGGCTCATCGAGCTGGGATGGACGATAGGGGTAGCCGAGTCCCTGACCGGCGGTCTCGTCGTGTCGTCGCTCGTCGACATCCCCGGCGCGTCGCGAGCCCTGCGCGGGGGAGTGGTCGCGTACGCGACCGACCTGAAGCACGGCCTGCTCGGCGTCGACCAGACGCTGCTGGAGGCGCACGGGGCCGTGCACCCTCGCGTGGCACGTCAGATGGCGCGCGGTGTGCGAGACGTTCTGGGCCGCGACGGAGCGCCCACCGACGTCGGGATCGCCACCACCGGAGTCGCGGGCCCCGACGAGCAAGATGGTCAGCCGGTCGGCACGGTCCACATTGCGGTATCGACTCCGCTGGGTACGCGAGTGGACTCTCTGGTAATCGCCGGCGACCGTGAGCGGATCCGCCGAGAGACCGCCCATCTGGCGATCCGTCGTGCGCTGGCCGCCCTGTGAACTCCCCGCCGTCGTGGCGATGAGAAAAAACGGGAACAAATCATCGCATATCCCGGTTTCGTCCAGCGATTCCCATCCGGTGCACAGCGCGCGGCATTAGGGTGACCACAGAAGGTGTTTCACAGTCGTCCACTCAGGACGGCGACGGAATCAGCAGTGAGGAGGGCCCCAACATGATCCTGGTTCGTCAAGAGATCGGCGAAGTCCTGCGTGACCTCCGCCAGCAGAAGGGTCGTACCCTCCGCCAGGTCGCCAGCCGTGCGAGCGTCGCCCTCGGTTACCTCAGTGAGGTCGAGCGCGGGCAGAAGGAAGCCTCGAGCGAGATCCTCGCTTCTGTTGCAGAAGCCCTCGATGTTCCCATCTCGACCATCATGCGCGAAGTCGGCGACCGCCTCTCCGTCCTCGAAGGCCTGCAGACTTTCCCCGACGTGGTGCCCGACGAGCTCGTCGCCTCCGTCGAACCCGAGCTCTCGCTCCGCTGAGCGGCGCTCATGCGTCGTAGCGAGTTCGATCGCGCCGTCAGCGACGAGTTCGGCGCGCGCGGCGGATCTCTTCTCACCGATCTCGTGCTCTCCTCTGTAGGCGGGCGCACCAGCGTCGATGCACTGGCGGCCGGCGTCGACCCGCGCGACGTCTGGCTCGCGCTGTGCGAAGAGACAGACGTCCCCGCGGAACGTCGCTACGGCGTCGGTCGCCTGGAGCCGCGTCGCTCCTGAGCTTCCGGTTTGCCACACGGTATGCCGCCGAGGGTTTCGGCTCTTCGCACGGCGCGACCGGCGTGTCATCGAATCTACGTTCGAAGTCGGCGTAGGCTTCTGCACATCAGGGTTCGTTCCCCGTCTGTCCCCCATTGGGGGGTTCTCCGACGCCAATGTCGGAGGCCCTCCCTAACGTGGGAATCGTCGAACGACACTCTGAACGCCTTGTCGGGCACATCCACCGTCGGTGGGGGCGCGACAGCCTATAGGCGACCGGAACGCGAGAAGAAAGAAGACGTCATGCCCTCACCCGCAGAGCGCGAAAAGGCCCTCGAGTCCGCGCTGGCTCAGATCGACCGTCAGTTCGGAAAAGGCTCGGTCATGCGACTGGGCAGCGACGATCGTGCACCCATCGAGACCATTCCCACCGGTTCCGTCGCTCTCGACGTAGCCCTCGGCATCGGCGGTCTGCCTCGCGGCCGCATCATCGAGATCTATGGCCCGGAGTCCTCGGGAAAGACCACGCTGACGCTCCACGCCATCGCCAACGCCCAGCGCGCGGGCGGTATCGCCGCCTTCATCGACGCCGAGCACGCTCTCGACCCCGAGTACGCGAAGAAGCTTGGCGTCGACATCGACGCCCTCCTCGTCTCGCAGCCCGACACGGGCGAGCAGGCGCTCGAGATCGCCGACATGCTGATCCGGTCCGGTGCGATCGACCTCGTCGTGATCGACTCCGTCGCCGCCCTCGTTCCCGAGGCCGAGATCAAGGGTGAGATGGGTGACTCGCACGTCGGTCTTCAGGCCCGCCTCATGTCTCAGGCGCTGCGTAAGCTCACCGGTGGCCTGAACACCACCAAGACGACCGCGATCTTCATCAACCAGCTGCGCGAGAAGATCGGTGTCTTCTTCGGTTCGCCCGAGACCACGGCCGGTGGAAAGGCGCTCAAGTTCTACGCGTCGGTCCGACTCGACATCCGTCGCATCGAGACGCTGAAAGACGGTACCGAGGCCGTGGGTAACCGTACGCGCGTCAAGGTCGTGAAGAACAAGATGGCGCCGCCCTTCAAGCAGGCGGAGTTCGACATCCTTTACGGCGTCGGTATCTCTCGCGAGGGGAGCCTCATCGACTTCGGCGTCGAGCACGCGATCGTCAAGAAGTCGGGCGCCTGGTACACCTACGAGGGTGAGCAGCTCGGCCAGGGCAAGGAGAACGCGCGCAACTTCCTCATCAAGAACCCCGACATCGCGGAAGAGATCGAGACGAAGATCAAGACCAAGATGGGCATCGGCGGCGCTCCCGCCGGAGCAGCGTCGGCAGACGACGAGTTGGCCGCGCGGCGCCCGGCCTGATGACCGACGACACGTGGGACTTCGGTCGCCGCCGCCCTGCGGGAACCGGCGGCGACCGTGGTCCCGACGATGTCGGCGAGCGGGATCATTCGAGGGACTGGGGCGCGTTCGAGGAGTCCCCGACGGGTAGCGGGCTCCGGCCCGTGGACGACAGCGATCTCGCCCCGGTCATTCCCCTCTTCGGGACCTCCGCCCGGTCACGGGGCGATCATCCATCGCGTCGCGACGCCGTCGCGAACACGCAGGGTGACGCGGCCCCGGCGGGAGAGTCGACGTCCCCTCCGATCGGCCGGCCCCGGCTCTCCGTCGTCGGCGACGACCACGAGGACGGAGCATCCGCGCCCGACCGGGCAGAGATCCGCGAGCGGGCGGAGGCGATACTGCTCCGCAAGCTCCGTTCCCGCTCTCTGTCTCTCTCGGAAGCCCGTGCTGTGGTGCGCGGTGTCGACGGTGCCGATGAATCACTGGCGGACGAGCTGGTCGGCCACTTCGTCGACCTCGGGTACCTCGACGACGCCGCGTTCGCGGAGCAGCTCGCGATGTCGGCGGTCGAGCGCAAGGGCGAGGGTCGACGCGCTGTCGCCGAGACCCTGCGCAAGCGCGGTATCCCGCGCGACATCGCCGAGGCCACCCTCGCTGAACTTCCGGACGACGATGCCGAACGTGCCCTCGACTTCGCGCGTTCAAAGGTCCGCGGGGTCGAGGGAAAAGACTACGACGCGGCTCTGCGCCGGCTCGCCGGTCAGCTGTCGCGGCGCGGGTACCCGTCGTCGGTAGCGCTCACGGCCGCCCGGACAGCTCTCGAAGAGGCGGGGATCGGGCGAAGCCGGTCGTTCTCGCGTCCGTCATCGGGCGTAAGGTTCACCCCCGACAGCTGACGCCGCCGCGTCGCCGCCGCTCCGTCAGCCGTCGACGCCGGACACCGCGCCGACACGGGACGCGTCAGCGACACGTCGACCGAGGTCTCGCCGGGAAGGTGCTCCGATCTTCATCCGCGCCTGATAGACGTGTGACTCGACGGTTCGGATCGACAAGAACAGACGCTTGGCGATTTCACGGTTGGTCAGCCCCTGGCCGGCGAGGAGGGCGATCTCGTACTCGCGCGCCGTGAGATCGTCGATCGTCCCGCCCGGCACGTCGCGCGTCGCATCGCGCAGAGCGGTCACGGGGGTCGGGGATGAGGGGGTGTCCGGAGCCGACCACAGGTCGTGGAGTCGGAGGTCGTCGACTGGAACCCGACCGTTCTCGCCGTTCCTGGCCGCCGCTCGACGGACGGCGGCGACCGCGAGTGGGAGGTCTGTGGTCGCTGCGAGTTGGACGAGCTCATCGACCTCCACGTCTCTCGCCTCTCCCAGAGTCACCAGCCGGAACAGGTCGCGGATGCGCAGTGCTGCCGCGGAGCGTCCGAAAGAGAGATCGGCCACGGCCCGTGCGGCCCGTCGTGCCTCGTCGGCCCGTCCTTCCGCCGTGAGGATCGTCGTCTCGACGTACAGACGGGTGCGCGTCAGCAGGGGCACCGGCCCCGTTCGCAGGCGGCTCAGGATTGTCCGCGCCTGCTCCGTGCGACCCGCCGTGGCCAGCTCATCTGCCACACCGAGCTCGATCATGGCGGCGTCCATCGGCGTCACCGCCCAGGGGTCCCGCGCCATCGCGGAGGCGAACTCCCGTTGCGACTCATCGGGGTGCCCGACGCACGCGAACGCGATCGCGGACGCCGCCCCGGCGATCGAGAGGTCCGTGGATCGTCCTTCTCTGACCGAGGTGCCGACCTCTCTCTCGAGCCGCTCGCGCACCGCCGTGCCGTCGGCGCCAGCGATCTGGTGACCGGCGAGCATGATCAGGAGGGCCATGAGGCGCTCGCGCACGCTGATGCCCTCGGGCCGGCGAGGGGCGTCGAGAATGCGCTCGATCGAGCGATGGTGTTCTTGAGCTCGCCGCCAGTCGCCGCGGAACGTCTGGGCGGATGAGGCCGCGATGAGTGCACGCAGTCGGGCGGCCGGTGAGGCGGCGGACTCCGTCAGGGCTTCCTCCGTCACGTGCGCGGCCCGGGCCCAGTCCATGTCGGAGGCCGCCCGGACGGCGTCCCGCAGGAGAACGTCGATCCGGGCGTCGGCGATCATCGCGGCATTGGCGCGCTCGTCATCCGGTCCTCGGACGGCCCGCGCCGCGCGGGAGCGTGCGATCCGTCGCCGCGTCTGCGCTTCAGGAGTCTGCGCGGGCTCCGACGAGATGCCCGCCTCCGCGGCGGCGGCGAGTCGCGCCTCCAGGCGAAGCTGGGGGTCGTCCATGGCCCGGAGGCCGCGCGCGGCATGAGCCGCCGCGTGGGCGGTGTCCCCGCGGTCATTGGCCTCACGCGCAGCGTCCAGAGCGACACGGGCTCTGAGCTCGGGGGAGTACTCCGTCTCCCCGGAGGCGTCGATCCCGAGCCGGTGCCAGCGCTCCGAGAGGAAGACGGCGACGGCGGGGCTCCACCACTCGTCCGCCTCGGTGAGCATGCGCTTGCCCGCCGCCTCCAGGATCGCGTCGACCGTGGCGGTACCGAGCCGTCGCTGGGATTCCTGAGCGACGAGATCGTTGGCGGTAAGGCGGCGATCGACGGAGGCGTCCGCGTGCAGAAGGCCCCCGGCGACGAGCGCTCGGACGCTCTCGGCGTCGAAGAGTCGTGTCGCGACCGCGGACTCGAGATGGGGGAGGCGACGCACGCCGGCGAGGCAGATCAGATCCTCCTGCGGGAAATCGGCCACGTGTTCGGAGAGGGCGATGGCGAGCCGGCTGTCTCGAGCCGCGGTCTGCAGCGCTGCCAGCGGGTCGCGCCCGGCTCGGGCCGCGTGGACCGCTTCGATGATCAGCTGGCGCAGAAGGGTGCGGGACCCATCGGCTCGCCAGGCGATCCCGGCGCGGGTGGAGCTGTCCAGAAGGTCGGCATCCGGGAAGAGGGAGATCATTTTGAGCGCGTCGTCGTTGCTCAGCTCCGAAAGGTCGACACGGTCTGCCAGCCCGTCGAGCCAGAGATCCAGAACGGTGCGCCGTACGACGTCCGAGTCGTCGGGGTGGTCGATCGATCGAGCGCGCGCGGTCCGCAGCCCGATCACCGCGGTCAGCCGGTGTGCGGCGATGCCGCGTGCGAGTGTCCGCATGGATGCAGCATCGAGGGAGTCGACGTCATCGACCACCACCACACCTGGGACGACCGCCGTGGCGGAGTCGTCGCGGAGGGCGGCGAGGTGGACGTTTCCGGAGGCGTCCATGGCCCCGAATGCGACATCCGCCAGCGCGCCGGACGTACGGAGTTCGACGCAGAGAGCGTCTTGTCGTCCGAGTTCCTCTGCGATGGTGCGCAGGAGATAACTCCGGCCGCTCCCGCGCGGTCCGGCCAGCACCAGCGATGTACCGCTTCGTGCTCGCTCCGCCAGCGCCGCGGCATCCCGATCCGCTCCGATCAGTCCCGCCGACCACTTCTTCGAACGGCCATCCACCATGTTTCCTCCCCCCGGAGACCGTCCGCAGGTGACTCGCGGACGTTGGCGTGTCCCCCAAAATACCGACACAGGGCGCATAAGTTCGTCCCGAATACGCAGCCTTTGACCCGATATGCGCCAAAAGGTGCGCGGCCCTCGGAAAGAGGATCGCACATCGCCCGACGGTCGTCGCAGACCCGGCGTTTAGACTTGCTCGCATCATGACCACCCCCGCTTCGACCCCGACGCTCATCGCGCCGTCCACCGCTGCTCACGGCGTCGACGGTCCCCGCACCTACGAAGTCCGCACGTTCGGCTGCCAGATGAACGTGCACGATTCGGAGCGGCTCTCCGGCTCTCTCGAGAGCGCGGGGTACGTCCGAGCGGAGGCCGGCGCCGAAGCCGACGTCGTCGTGATCAACACCTGTGCGGTGCGTGACAACGCCGCCGGCAAGCTCTACGGGACCCTGGGGCACCTGAAGTCGCGTAAGGACGCCCGCGCCGGGATGCAGATCGCCGTCGGCGGGTGCCTCGCCCAGATGGACAAGGACGCCGTTCAGCAGAAGGCCCCGTGGGTCGACGTGGTGTTCGGCACGCACAACATGGGTTCGCTCCCCGGCATGCTCGAGCGCGCGCGTCACAACGGCGAGGCCGAGCTCGAGATCCTCGAGTCGCTGGAGATCTTCCCGTCGACGCTGCCGACCAAGCGCGACTCCATTCACAGCGGGTGGGTGTCGATCTCGGTCGGCTGCAACAACACCTGCACCTTCTGTATCGTCCCGAGCCTGCGCGGGAAAGAGAAAGACCGGCGTCCCGGTGACATCCTGAACGAGATCCGCTTGCTCGTCGACGACGGCGCCATCGAGGTCACCCTTCTGGGGCAGAACGTCAACTCGTACGGGGTCGAGTTCGGTGACCGCCTGGCCTTCGGCAAGCTCCTGCGTGCGGCCGGAGAGATCGACGGTCTCGAGCGCATCCGTTTCACGAGCCCTCACCCCGCCGCGTTCACGGACGATGTGATCGCGGCCATGGCGGAGACCCCCGCCGTCATGCCGCAGTTGCACATGCCGCTGCAGTCTGGCTCGGACCGCATCCTGAAGGCCATGCGCCGGTCGTACCGGAGCGAGAAGTTCCTCGGCATCCTGGACCGTGTGCGCGAGCGCATCCCGAACGCGGCCATCACGACCGACATCATCGTCGGTTTCCCCGGCGAGACCGAGGAGGACTTCCAAGAGACGCTGCGGGTGGTCGAGGCCGCGCGATTCTCGAGCGCCTTCACGTTCCAGTACTCGATCCGCGAGGGTACCCCCGCCGCGACCATGGCCGACCAGGTGCCGAAGGCCGTGGTGCAGGAGCGCTACGAGCGACTTCTCGCGCTGCAGGACCGCATCGCCGCGGAAGAGAACCAGAAGCAGCGGGGACGCACGCTCGAGGTGCTCGTCTCGGCGGGCGAGGGCAAGAAGGACGCGTCGACCCACCGTCTCACCGGTCGCGCCGAGGACAACCGCCTCGTGCACTTCGAGCTGCCCGCGGGGTCGCCGGTTCCGCGTCCCGGCGACGTCGTGTCCGTCACGGTGACCCATGCCGCTCCGTTCCACCTGCTCGCCGACGCTCCCGACGGCGCTCCGCTGCGTATCCGTCGGACGCGCGCGGGTGACGCGTGGGATCGCTCGCAGGCGGAGTCGTGCGGTGTTCCTGCTCCCGCCGACGAGAGCGGCGCCCCGCGTGCGGTCTCGCTCGGACTCCCCACCCTCCGCGTCGGCGTGTGACCGAGCCGGTCCTGTGGGCCGTCGTCGGTGCGACGGGGACGGGTAAGACCGGGCTCTCGCTCGATCTCGCCGACGCTCTGGCGGCCGACGGACGGCGGGCGGAGATCGTCAACGCCGATGCCATGCAGGTGTATCGCGGCATGGACATCGGCACCGCCAAGCTCCCCGAGACGGAGCGTCGCGGCATCCCGCACCATCTCTTCGACGTTCTCGCCGTCACCGACGAGGCCGCGGTGGCCTGGTACCAGCATGCCGCCCGCACCGCGATCCGCGAGATCCACGGTCGGGGATCCGACGCGATCCTCGTGGGCGGCTCGGGGCTCTACGTCTCGAGCGTCCTGTGGGACTTCCGCTTCCCGCCGCGCGACGAGAAGCTGCGCGCCGAACTCGAGGACGAGCTCGAACGACACGGTGCGGGGGTGCTCTTCACCCGCCTGCGCGAGGCCGACCCCGCGGCCGCCGAGCGCATCGACCCGCGCAACGGTCGCCGGGTCGTCCGCGCTCTCGAAGTGCTCGCGCAGGGCGTCGAGACGCACGGCGGTGCTCTCCCCGAGGCGCCGGAGTTCTGGCATCCCGACACGCGGATCGTCGCGACCGCCCTCGATCGCGAGGAGCTCGTTCCCCTGCTCGACGCACGCGTCGAACGCATGTGGGCGGACGGACTCGTCGACGAGGTCGAGGCGTTGCGTGCGGACGGCCTCGAACGCGGCGTGACCGCGGGGCGGGCGATCGGGTACGCGCAGGCCCTCGCCCAGCTGAGGGGCGAGGTGACCCGCGCCGAGGCCGTCGCCGAGACCCAGGCGCTCACTCGGCGTTACGCGCGTCGGCAGGTGTCGTGGTTCCGGCGGTACGACACGGCCCGGTGGGTGGATGCGCGGGCGGTGGATGCCGCTCGGCTGGCATCGGGAACGGGGGAGGAATCGTGACGATCGACATCCGTGCGTTCGCGCCGAGCGACGAAGACGTCGTCGTGGCGCTCTGGGAGGAGGCGGGCCTCACGCGTCCCTGGAACGACCCGCGCGCGGACATCCGCCGGAAACTCACCGTGCAGCCGGAGCTGTTCCTCGTCGCGGTCGAGGGGAGCCGGGTCGTCGGCAGCGTGATGGCCGGGTACGACGGCCACCGTGGCTGGCTGTACTACCTCGCCGCCGCGGCGTCGCACCGTGGGCGGGGGATCGGCCGGATGCTCGTCGCCGAGGCGGAGCGGCTGCTCGAGGCGATCGGGTGCCCGAAGGTGCAGCTCATGGTGCGTCCCGACAACACCGGCGCCCGCGGCTTCTACGACGCGCTCGACTACGAGCCCTTCGAGACGTGGGCGACCGGTAAGCGGCTCGTCGTGGACGGTCCCGGCGGGCCGCAGGCATCGGCCTGATCGTCGAGCGGGTGGCGACCCCTCTCTAGACTGGGCGCATGGCGACACTCGCGTTCACCAAGGGCCACGGCACCGGCAACGACTTCGTGGTGGTGTCCGACCCCGATGGGGAGCTCGACCTCTCCGACGCGCAGATCGCGGTCCTGTGCGACCGCCACTTCGGTATCGGCGCGGACGGTCTGCTACGGGTGGTCCGGTCCGAGGCCCTCGACGAGGGCGCCGAGGCCGCGGCATCCGGTGCCGAATGGTTCATGGACTACCGCAACGCCGACGGGTCGAAGGCCGAGATGTGCGGCAACGGCACGCGCGTCTTCGCCCGCTACCTCAGCGACACCGGCCTCGCCTCGCTCGACGGGGGCCTGCGCATCGGCACCCGCGCGGGTGTGAAGACGCTGACGCGCAGCGACCGCGGCTTCGAGGTCGACCTGGGTGTCTACGCGATCGAGGGCGACGAGACGCTCGTGCGGGCGAAGGGTCTTCCCGTCGCGCGCCCGGGTGTGGGCATCGATGTGGGCAACCCCCACGTGGTGGTGGCGCTGTCGTCGGATGCCGAGCTCGAGGGTCTCGACCTCGCGTACCAGCCGGTGCTCGACCCGGCACCGCGCCACGGCGCCAACGTCGAGTTCGTCGTCCCCGCCGACCCGCTCGTGCGCGACGGGGTCGGTGCCATCCGCTTGCGCGTGTTCGAGCGAGGCGTGGGTGAGACCTTGAGCTGCGGCACGGGCGTGGCCGCCGCCGCCCTGGCCGTGCGTCACTGGGCCGGACCCGCCGCCCCCGACTCGTGGGTGGTCGATACCCCCGGCGGCACGCTCGGTGTGCGAGTGTCCGAGGGGCGCGTCTACCTGTCGGGCCCGGCTTCCCTGGTGTTCACCGGCGAGGTCGCGCTCGCCTGAGGGCCACGGTCCCGCGCGGGTCGGTCACGCGAAGTGCCGAGACGTCTCGCCGCGAACGGCCGTCAGGACACGACGTCGATGAGCTCGCTCGGCGGCGAGCCGTGCTTGCGCACGCGCAGCACACGGAAGCCCCGGCCCGTCGCGGCACGCTGCACGCTGTACCCCTCGGGGAAGGTCGCCGCGAGCCAGCGCTGCAGGGAGTCGGAGCCGAGGTTGCGCTGGACGACGAACCAGCCGTCGCTGCGCTCCGACAGGCGCGGGATCCAGTGCTGCAGCATGCTGTGCAGCTCGGACTTCCCGACGCGGATCGGGGGATTCGACCGGATGGTGCGGAACGACACGTCGTCGGGAACATCTTCGGGCCGCACCGCGTTGATGTTCGTGAGGTCGAGGGACTGCGCGTTCCGCCTCACGAGATCGAGAGCACGTTCGTTGACGTCGACCGCCCAGATGGTCGCGTGCGGTGAGGCGAGCGCCAGCGACAGCGAGATCGGACCCCACCCGCACCCCAGGTCGAGGAAGTGCCCGCCGGCGGGAGGGGGCGGGGTGTTCGCGAGCAGCACTGAGGTGCCGGCATCCACGTGATCGGGACTGAAGACGCCGCCGGCCGTGACCACCTCGAGTTCTCGACCGGCCAGCGTCACACGAAGGTGGCGGAGCTGCTCGGGACTCGACGGCGACGCGCTGAAGTAGTGCTCGCTCCCCATCACGCCAGGATATCCGACCGGCCCCCGCACCGCGGGGACGGATAAAGTGCCAGAACACGCGGGAACACCGCGAACGGAAGGAACCCATGACCGAACAGACCACACCCCCGAGCACCGACGCGTCTCCGGTGGATCCGGTGGACCGCGTGCTCTCGCGCACCGAAGCGCACCGCGGGGTCCGGGTCTTCGGTGCCGCGCAAGCGCTCCAGGACGTCACGACGGCGTACGGCGGCGACTCCGACGGCGACCAGTGGGACCGCGAAGAACGTGCGGCGCTGCGTCGCGTCGCCGGTCTCTCGACCGAGCTCGAAGACGTCACCGAGGTCGAGTACCGCCAGCTGCGCCTCGAGAACGTCGTGCTCGTCGGCGTGCACCCACAGGGAGAGCAGGCGGATGCCGAGAACTCCCTGCGCGAGCTGTCGGCTCTGGCTGAGACGGCCGGTGCCGTCGTGCTCGACGGCGTGCTGCAGCGTCGGCCCCACCCCGATCCGGCGACCTACGTCGGCCGCGGCAAGGCGGCGGAGCTGCGCGACATCGTCGCCGCCGTCGGCGCCGACACCGTGATCGCCGATACCGAACTGGCCCCCAGCCAGCGGCGCGCCCTCGAGGACGTCGTGAAGGTGAAGGTGATCGACCGCACGACGGTGATCCTCGACATCTTCAGCCAGCACGCCAAGAGCCGTGAGGGCAAGGCCCAGGTCGAGCTCGCTCAGCTCGAGTACCTGCTCCCGCGTCTGCGCGGGTGGGGTGACTCGATGTCGCGCCAGGCCGGTGGACAGGTCGGTGCGGGCGGCGCCGGTATGGGCTCGCGCGGACCGGGTGAGACCAAGATCGAACTCGATCGCCGTCGCATCCGCACGAAGATGGCGTTGCTGCGCAAGCAGCTGCGCGATTTCGCCCCCGCACGCGAGGCCAAGCGCGCCGAGCGCAAGCGCCACACCATCCCCTCGGTGGCCATCGCCGGGTACACGAACGCCGGCAAGTCGAGCCTGCTCAACCGCCTCACGAGCGCCGGGGTACTGGTCGAGAACGCCCTGTTCGCGACCCTGGATGCCACGGTGCGGCGCTCCGAGACGAGCGACGGCCGCGTGTACACCCTGACCGACACGGTCGGTTTCGTGCGGAACCTGCCGCACCAGCTGGTCGAGGCGTTCCGCTCCACGCTCGAGGAGGTCGGCGATGCCGACGTCATCTTGCACGTCGTCGACGCTTCGCACCCCGACCCGGCCGCGCAGCTCATGACGGTGCGCGATGTGATGGGCGACGTCGACGCGAACTTCGGCCAGGAGATCGTCGTCTTCAACAAGGCCGACCTCGTCGGCGAAGACGACCGTCTCGTGCTGCGCGGGCTCGCGCCGAACGCGAAGTTCGTCTCGTCTCGCACGGGAGAGGGCATCGAGGAGCTTCGCGCCGCGATCGAGGACGCCCTGCCGCTCCCCGCGGTCGAGGTGCAGGCGGTCGTTCCGTACGACCGAGGCGACCTCGTCTCGGCCGTGCACGAGAGCGGGCTCATCGTGGCGCAGGAGCACCGCGAGAGCGGGACGTTCCTGCACGCGCACGTGGGCGCCCGTCTCGCGGCCGAGCTCGCCGCGTTCGAAGCCTGATCCACTGTGGGATGACGGGCCCCCGCGCTTCGGTGCGGGGGCCCGTCTCCTCTTCGCGGGTGTGCTGCGGGACGGCTCGTCGGATAGGCGTGTGCGCCTGTGTTCTTCTTTGCGGGTGCTTCGCGGGACGGTTCGCCGGGCAGGCGTGTGCGCCTGTGCTCCTCTTCGCGAATGCGCTGCGGGACGTTTCGCCGGATAGGCGTCTATGCCCGTGCCCCGCGCGGGATCAGTCGAGCTCGAGCGTCGGAACACCCGGAGTCTCGAACCCGAACACCGCGCCCAGGAAGCCGAGTTCGCGCTCGAGCGAGTCGATCACCGTCTCGGACCGTCGGAACCCGTGACCCTCGCCCTCGTACAGAACGTACGCGTGGGGTACGCCGTGTGCGGTCAGAGCGTCGCGGATGGCCTCGGCCTGCGACGGGGGGACCACTCGGTCCTCCGAACCCTGCAGGATGAGCAGAGGCACACGGAAGAGATCCGGGCGGCTCAGAGGTGAGCGCTCGACGTATACGGCCTCGGCCTCGGGCAGGGGCCCGATGAGACCGTCGAGGTAACGCGCCTCGAAGTCGTGCGTGTCCTCGGCCAGGGCGCGGGCGTCTCCGACGCCGTAGCGCGAGATGCCGGCCGAGAACACATCGGTGCGGGTCACCGCGGCCAGCACCGTCCAGCCGCCCGCGGATCCGCCCGCGATGGCGAGGCGCTCGGGGTCGGCGAGACCCGCGTCGGAGAGGGCGGATGCCGCGGCGGCGACGTCATCGACATCGACCACGCCCCACTGCCCCTTCAAGCGATCCCGGTAGGCACGGCCGTAACCGGTGGAGCCGCCATAGTTGACGTCGAGCACACCGATGCCGCGGCTGGTGAAGAACGCGGTTCTCACCGAGGGT
Organism: Microbacterium sp. 1154; assembly: GCF_031455375.1. NCBI lineage: Bacteria > Bacillati > Actinomycetota > Actinomycetes > Micrococcales > Microbacteriaceae > Microbacterium > Microbacterium sp. 1154. The sequence continues at coordinate 1,739,956 of NZ_JAVDSN010000001.1, forward strand.
GCGGGTCCCACGTGCGAGGTGGGACCGCCGTGGACGAGGACCACGTACGGCGGGCGTTCGCCCTCGACCGGCACGACATCGGGGTGGGTGGGAGCGTAGGCGAAGGCGTGCACCGGGCCGTGCGGGCCGTCGGTGGACAGGGCGCGGGCCGCCGGCATCCATTTGTCGTGCCCGGAGTCGGCGCCGCCGGTGACGAGCTCGACCACGTCGGAATCGAGATCGACGAGCCACAGGCCGGAGCGCCCGCCTCCGTCGGATCCCGAGACGAGCACGCGGGACCCGCGGACGTCGTCGACCCCTGCTCCGGCGACGACGGGGACGTCGACCGGTCGCACGCCGCTGGGGGCGATCTCGACGATCTCGTCGGCTCCGTTCGTGCGGACGGCGACGATGCGGCCGTCGTCGGCCGCGCCGAACCACCGGGTGCCGAGGACCCACAGGCCCCCGCCGGTGTCGGCGTCGGCCGGGGCGAGGGGTTGGGCGTAGCCGTCCAGAGGGCGGCGGAAGAGGTTCCAGCGACCGTCGGGGTCGTCGGCGTAGAGCAGCTCGTCGTCGGCGATCCAGACGGGTTGCAGCGGCGCGCGGCGGTCTCCGCCGGCCAGATCCCGGACGGCGCCCGTCTCGAGGTCGGCGACGCGGAGGGTCGTCGCGTCCCACGGCATGTCGGGGTGGTTCCACGCGATCCACGCCAGGCGGCGGCCGTCGGGGGAGAGGGCGGGCTGCGCCAAGAAGTCGCTGCCCTGGGCGAGGACCTCGACCTCTCCGTCGAGCGGGATGCGCACGATCGCGCGGTGGGGCACGCGCGAAGATCCGTGGGTCTCGCGGATGGCGAGCAGAACGCCGTGCTCCCATCGCAGACCGCCGTGGCGCACGGCGTCGTCGACGGAGGTGAGGGGTCGCGCGGTCTCGCCGGGACGGAGCGCGTACACGCGCTGGTCGGTCTTCTCGACGTAGTACAGCTCACCGTCGTCCGACGCGGTCCACGCGCCGCCCCCGTACTCGTGCACGGCGGAGCGGGCGTTGGCGGGTGCGGGCAGCACCGTGTCGACGGAGCCGTCGGCCCGGCGACGCTTCACCGCGACACGGCCGGCCTCGTGGGGGACCGACTCGCCCCACCAGATCTCGTCGCCCACGAGCCGCGCACCGTCGACGCGCGGCGACGCCTGCGCGACGGACTCGGGCGTGATCGGGGAGGGCCAGGAACCGAAGGGAAGGGTGTCAGCCATGACACCAGCCTAGGCAGGGCCTCCGACACCCGCCGTCGGCCGTCGCACCCGCCCGCGAAGACCGGATCGCGCGAGTCGCGTCGGAATCGGAGAACACGAACGAAATCGGATGCCGAGGCCGATCGCATCCGATTCCGGCGCGAATCTCCGATTTCGACGCGGTGCCTCGCGGGTGCGTCGCCCCGCAGCGGAGTGGTCCCGAACGCACGGAGGGCCGGATGCCGCCGCGCGGGCGGGCATCCGGCCCTCGGTCCGTTCGCTCAGACGGTGCGCAGCACCGCGACGACACGACCCAGCACGACGGCCTCGTCGCCGAGGATCGGCTCGAACGCGCTGTTGCGGGGCAGCAGCCACGTGTGGCCGTCGCGCCGGCGGAACGTCTTGACCGTCGCCTCGCCGTCGAGCATGGCCGCGACGATCTCGCCGTTCTCGGCAGTGGCCTGCGAGCGGATCACGACCCAGTCGCCGTCACAGATGGCGGCGTCGATCATCGAGTCGCCCGAAACCTTGAGCATGAACAGTTCGCCCTTGCCGACGAGCTGGCGAGGGAGGGGGAAGATCTCCTCGACCTGCTGGTCGGCCGTGATCGGGACGCCGGCGGCGATGCGACCGACGAGAGGCACCAGGGCGGCGTCGCCCAGCGCGGGGGCGGCATCGGCGGGGTTCTCGGCAGCGGCGCCGGGGAGGTCGATGAGCACCTCCATCGCTCGCGTCTTGCCGGGGTCGCGGCGGAGGTAGCCGCTGAGCTCGAGCTGGTTGAGCTGGTGGGTGACGCTCGAGAGCGACTTGAGCCCGACCGCGTCTCCGATCTCGCGCATGCTGGGCGGATAACCGTGCCGTGCGATCGATCGCTGGATCACTTCGAGGATCGCCAGCTGCTTGTCGCTGAGGTTCTTCCGCCGCCGCGTCTGCGGCCGCTCGCGGCCGGCGGCGGTCGTCGCGTCGGTCATCTGTGCTCCCCTCGCGCCGCGGAAACCACGGCGGAAATTCGAATGTCGGAGGTTGGTGATGAGGTCTCCGTGTCGAAACCGTATCCGGTCGACGACCCGAAACACACGGAGCCCCACGCGTGTCGCGTTCGATTCGTCTCCGAGACATCGGTTCTTGACACTCGAACAGGTTCGAAGATAGATTCGGAATACAGATTCGCACCACCGCCCTCCCGGCCGAGGGCGGGGTGCGAATCTCTCCCCACCAAGGAGCACACCATGAGCAGCATCGCCCTCACCGCCCCGTCCACCCGCCTGCGCATCACCGCGCGCGGTCGTCGTGTCGTGGCGGTCCTCGTCTCCCTCCCGATCGTCGCCGTCCTCGCCGTGGCGATCGTCGGCGGGGGATCCGCCCTCGCATCCGGCGACGCCGGAGCGCCCGCCGGTTCCTTCACCGAGATCACCGTCATGAGCGGCGAGACCCTTTGGTCCATCGCCGAAGACGTGGCCCCCTCCGCCGACCCGCGCGATGTGGTGGCCGAGATCACGCGCCTCAACGCTCTGCCCGGCGGCTCGGTGTCGGCGGGTCAGCGCATCGCCATCCCCGCCGAGTACGCGCCCGCGGCCTGAGCGCCGCCACCCGGCTCGCGCGCTCCGACCTCCCTCGACGCCTACGATGGGTGGGGTGACCGTACGCCTCGACGACCTTCCTCTTCGCGACGATCTGCGGGGCATGACCCCGTACGGAGCCCCGCAGGCAGCACTGCCCGTGGCGCTCAACGTGAACGAGAACACGCATCCCGTTCCGTCCGAGGTTGCGGACGACATCTTGGATGCCGTGGCCCGAGCGTTGCGTGACGTCAACCGTTACCCCGACCGCGAGTTCACTGGTCTGCGCGAGGCCTTTGCGGGTTACCTCGGGCACGGCCTGAACCCCGATCAGATCTGGGCTGCGAACGGCTCGAACGAGGTTCTCCAGCACATCCTGCAGGCTTTCGGCGGGCCCGGTCGCACGGCGATGGGCTTCGCTCCCACCTACTCGATGTACCCGATCCTCACGCGCGCGACGGGTGCGCGCTGGATCGCCGGAGAGCGCGAGCACGACTTCACCCTGTCGCCCGAATCCGCGGCCGCCCAGGTGCGCGAGCAGCGGCCCGACATCGTCTTCCTGTGCGCGCCCAACAACCCGACCGGCACCCCCCTGCGTCTCGACGTCGTCGAGGCGGTGTACGACGCCACCGATGGCATCGTGATCGTCGACGAGGCCTACGAAGAGTTCGCTCCCCGCGACGAGCCGTCGGCGGTCTCTCTGCTCCCGGATCGCCCGCGTCTGGTCGTCTCCCGCACCATGAGCAAGGCCTTCGCCTTCGCCGGCGCTCGGGTGGGCTACCTGGCGGCCGACCCCGCACTGGTCGACGCTCTCCGCCTGGTGCGGCTGCCGTACCACCTGAGTGCCCTCACCCAGGCGGCTGCCACCGCCGCGCTCGGCCACGCCGAGACGATGCTCTCGATGGTCGACGAGATCGTCGCGCAACGCGACCGGATCTCGGCGACGGTCTCCGCCCTCGGCTACACGGCGCACGAGTCCTGGACGAACTTCGTCCTGTTCGGCGGCGTCCAGGACCCGGCCGCCACCTGGAAGGCGCTGTACGACCGGGGCGTCCTCATCCGCGACGTCGGCATCGCCCACCACCTGCGCGTCACCGCCGGCACCGCGGACGAGACCACCGCGTTCCTCGACGCCTTGGCCTCGGTAGGATCGCGATCATGACCGGCCCCGCCACGCCCCGCACCGCCTCGATCATCCGCGAGACGAGCGAATCCCGCGTCGAGCTCGAGCTCGACCTCGACGGTCGCGGCGCGAGCGACATCTCGACGAGCGTGCCCTTCTTCGACCACATGCTCACCGCGTTCGCGAAGCACTCCCTCACCGACCTCCGCGTCCGCTCGACCGGTGACACCCACATCGACGCGCACCACACCGTCGAAGACACCTCGATCGTGCTCGGTCAGGCCATCCGTCAGGCGCTCGGCGACAAGTCCGGCATCGCGCGCTACGGCGACGCGCTCGTGCCGCTCGACGAGGCCCTTGCTCAGGCCGTGGTCGACATCAGTGGCCGCCCGTACCTCGTGCACACCGGCGAGCCCGCGGGTTTCGAGCACCACCTCATCGGCGGACACTTCACCGGTTCGCTCGTGCGCCACTCGTTCGAGGCCATCTCGATCCACGCCGGCCTGACCGTCCACGTACGCGTTCTGGGCGGACGCGACCCGCACCACATCGCCGAAGCGGAGTACAAGGCGCTCGCACGCGCCTTCCGTCAGGCCAAGGCCCTCGACCCCCTGGTCGACGGCATTCCGAGCACCAAGGGGGCGCTGTGACGCGCAAACCCGTCGTCGCGGTCTTCGACTACGGCTCGGGCAACGTCCACTCGGCGGTCAAGGCGCTCATCGAGGCGGGGGCCGACGCCCGGCTCACCGCCGACCGTTCGCTGCTGCTCGACGCCGACGGCCTGCTGGTCCCCGGTGTCGGGGCGTACGGCGCGGTCATGGGAGCGCTGAACGACAGTCGCGGCGGTGAGATCATCGACCGTCGTCTGGCGGGCGGTCGACCCGTCCTGGGTATCTGCGTGGGCATGCAGGTCATGTTCGAGCGCGGCATCGAGCGCGGCGCCGATACCCCGGGGCTGGGGGAGTGGCCCGGCACCGTCGCCGAACTCGCGGCGCCGGTGCTCCCGCACATGGGCTGGAACACCGTGGCATCCGGTGAAGGAACACGTCTTTTCGACGGGCTCGAGAACGAGCGGTTCTACTTCGTGCATTCGTACGCGGCGCAGGACTGGTCGCTCGAGGTCACCCCGCCGTTCCCGCAGCCCGTGCTGACGTGGTGCACCTATGGCGCGCCCTTCCTGGCCGCCGTCGAGAACGGTCCTCTGTCGGCCACGCAGTTCCACCCGGAGAAGTCGGGCGAAGCCGGCATCCGGCTCCTCGCCAATTGGATCGACGGGCTACGCACGACTACTGTGTGACCTCGTGCCCCGGCTCGGCGAGATGCGCCGAAGGGTGCGAGGAGCCATGAACGATTTCGCGTCCACGCCCGAACTTGTGCTGCTGCCGGCGGTCGATGTCGCCGACGGCAAGGCCGTCCGTCTGACCCAGGGCGAGGCCGGCACCGAGACCAGCTACGGCGATCCCGTCGACGCCGCCGCCGACTTCGCCCGCCAGGGCGCCCAGTGGATCCACCTCGTGGACCTCGACGCCGCCTTCGGCCGCGGCAGCAACGCGAGCGTCATGCGCAAGGTCATCAAGCAGGTCAAGGGCGTGCAGGTCGAGCTCTCCGGCGGCATCCGCGACGACCGTTCGCTCGAAGCGGCGCTCGAGAGCGGTGCGAGCCGCATCAACCTCGGCACAGCGGCCCTCGAGAACCCCGAGTGGGCCGCCGACGTCATCAACCGTTACGGCGAGGCGATCGCAGTCGGTCTCGACGTGCGCGGTACGACCCTGGCGGCTCGCGGCTGGACCCGCGACGGCGGTGACCTGTGGACGGTCCTCGAGCGCCTCGAAGACGCCGGCTGCAGCCGCTACGTCGTCACCGACGTCACGAAGGACGGCACGCTCCGCGGCCCCAACATCGACCTGCTGCGCGAGATGACGCAGCGCACCCCCAAGCCGATCGTCGCGTCGGGCGGCGTGTCGAGCCTCGACGACATCGCGGCGCTGCGGGAGCTCGTGCCCCTCGGCGTCGAGGGCGCGATCGTCGGCAAGGCGCTCTACGCGGGCCAGTTCACCCTGGCCGAGGCGCTGGATGTCGCCGGACACTGACGATTCCCACGGCCACCCCCACGACGCTCACGCGGATTCCGCGGGCGTCCCCTGGGAGGGTCGGAGCTTCCAATCCAACCCGCACTCGGGCGACGACGGTTCGGCCGATCCGGCGCTGCTCGCCGCGCTCTCGGCGTTCCGGGCGGGTGAGGGCGATGCCGGTGCCATCGTCGACGCGTACCGTGACGCGCGCCTGCTGATCCCCCTGGTGGCCGAGAAGGGCGACCACGGCTTCGGGGCGCACGGCCTCGAGGTCGACAAGACGCAGGAGCTGTCGATCGTGACGGTCGCCGCGCCCGACGGTCGCAAGGTGCTTCCCGTCTTCACGTCGGTGTCGGCTCTTCAGGCGTGGGATGCCACCGCCCGACCGGTCCCCGCTGATGGCCGCCGCACGGCGCTGGCGGCGGCGTCGGAGGACACCGAACTGATCGTGATCGACGCGGCCTCCGAGACCGAGTTCGTCCTGCGTCGTCCGGCGGTGTGGGCGATCGCCCAGGGGGAGCCCTGGGAGCCCGCGCACACCTCTCCCTCGATCTTCACGGGCCTGCAGGAGAGCATCTCGGGCGAGCTCGCCGTGCTGGATCTCGCCGTCGAGTCGGGCGACCCCACCGGGCGCCTCCGCGGCCCCGAGCTCGTGGTGCACCTGCAGCTCATGTCCGGCCTCGAGCAGGAGGAGTTGGATGCCACGCTGGCGCGGCTCGCCCGTCGCTGGTCGGCGGACGACCGCATCGCCGTGCTCGTCGACTCCTTGACGGTCAAACTGCACCGCAGCACCGACGCCTGACCCGCTGTACCCCTCGGGCGTGAGCGCGTGAGCGGCCAAAATCTGTCGCTGAGACTCGGCTGAGGCGACAATTCCTGGCCACTCACGCGTCCCACATGCCGGTCGTCACGGTGGAGTCGGCCTGCGGCACAGGATGAGGGAAGCGCCGCTCCCGTACCTTCAGCGGTCACGGAAGAGGCGGCCTGCGGCACAGGACGAAGGGGGTGTCCTTTCCCTGGTCGATCGGGGTAGGGGCCCCGCTCTCGACCTGGGAAAGGGCACCCCCGTAGTCCGGTACCCCAGAACGGCCGACTTACGTGACCGGCCCCGTCCACTTCTCGCCCGGCCCCTTACCGATCGGGTCCTGGATGGTCGACGCTTCGCGGAACGCGAGCTGCAGCGACCGCAGCCCGTCGCGGAGCGAACGCGCGTGCATGTCGCTGATCTCGGGCGCCCCGGCGGTGATGAGGCCGGCCAGCGCATTGATGAGCTTGCGGGCTTCGTCGAGGTCGAGCTGCTGGCCGGGGTCGTCGGCGAGTCCGGTCTTCACGGCGGCGGCGCTCATGAGGTGCACGGCGGCCGTGGTGATGACCTCGACGGCCGGAACGTCGGCGATGTCGCGGGTGGCGGACGAGGCGGCGCGCTCCTGCTCCTCCCAGCGGGCGAGGCGCTCGTCTTCGCCGCCGTGGCGGTGCGCGGCCTGGTCGTCAGCGGGCTGGTCGGAGGGGATCGTGTCCACGTGAATCTCTCTGCTAGACTATGGCGGGCTTCGGAGTGTTTCACTCCGTACGAAAGAGGATCACATCCCACCCGCGCTTGCCGCTCCAGGCTACCGGGTTCCCGCACTCCGCTCCGTGTCGCACGGGGTCGTCAGGGTGCAGAAGCCGGTGCTGAAAGCACTGTGCCGGGTGGCGTGTTCTCCTCTTCGCCCGTGATTCCGATGGATCGCGGCGGCCACCACCCGTACGAAAGAGGAGTTCCGCATCAGCGATCCCCGCACCAACGAGCGCATCCGAGTCCCGGAGGTCCGTCTCGTCGGACCCAACGGCGAGCAGGTCGGCATCGTCCGAATCGAAGCTGCGCTGCGCCTGGCCCAGGAAGCGGACCTCGACTTGGTCGAGGTCGCGCCGAGCTCGAAGCCGCCCGTGGTCAAGATCATGGACTACGGCAAGTTCAAGTACGAGGCCGCTCAGAAGGCCAAAGAGACGCGCCGTAACCAGGCGAACACCGTCCTCAAAGAGGTGCGGTTCCGCTTGAAGATCGAGGCGCACGACTACATCACCAAGCTCAAGCGCGCCGAAGGCTTCCTTCAGGCGGGCGACAAGGTGAAGGCCATGATCCTGTTCCGCGGCCGCGAGCAGTCGCGTCCCGAGCAGGGTGTCCGTCTGCTCCGCAAGTTCGCCGAGGACGTCGCCGAGTTCGGCACCGTCGAGTCGAACCCCACGATCGACGGCCGCAACATGGTGATGGTGGTCGCTCCTCACAAGAACAAGTCCGAGGTCAAGACCGAGCAGAACGCGCAGCGCACGGCGAACCGTGAAGCCGCTCGCAGTGCCGCTCGAGGCGACTCGGCACCCACAGACGAAGCTGCTCCGGCGTCCGCCGAGTAAGCTCCCCGACTCCCGCTCCGTCGGGAACCCCAACGAAGGAAGACAGATGCCGAAGCAGAAGACCCACTCGGGCGCCAAGAAGCGCTTCAAGCTCACCGGTAGCGGCAAGCTCATGAAGCAGCAGGCCGGCATGCGCCACAACCTCGAGGGCAAGGCCTCCAAGCGCACCCGTCGCCTGAACCAGGAGCAGGTCCTGGCCAAGGGTGACTCCAAGGTCGCCAAGAAGCTCCTCGGCCTCTGAGCGCCGACGCACGTTAGGAAGAATGAGAAATGGCTAGAGTCAAGCGGGCGGTAAACGCCCACAAGAAGCGTCGCGTCATCCTGGAGCGCGCGTCCGGTTACCGCGGTCAGCGTTCGCGCCTGTACCGCAAGGCCAAGGAGCAGGTCACCCACTCTCTGGTGTACGCGTACCGTGACCGTCGCAAGCGCAAGGGCGACTTCCGTCGTCTGTGGATCCAGCGCATCAACGCCGCGTCGCGTGCGAACGGTATGACGTACAACCGCTTCATCCAGGGCCTCGGCCTCGCGGGTGTGCAGGTCGACCGTCGTATGCTCGCCGAACTCGCCGTGAACGAGCCCGCCGTGTTCGCGTCGCTCGTCGCGACCGCGAAGGCCGCGCTGCCGGCCGACGTCAACGCCGCGAAGACCGCGTAAGACAGTTTTCCTCGAGACGGGCGTCCTCTTCGGAGGGCGCCCGTTTCGCTGTTCCCGCGGGTCGTTCGCGCGGCGTCCCGAGAAGCATTCCGTCCGCGTCATACACTGGGGGCGTGCTCGAGAACCCCCGTTCGCCGCGGGTGCGCGCCGTGGCCAAGCTCAGCAAGCGCGCTGCCCGCCAGGAGACAGGACTCTTCCTGCTCGAAGGCCCGCAGGCCGCTCGCGAGGCGCTCGCCTGGGCGCCCGAGACCGTGCTCGAGGTCTACGCGACGTCGGCCGCTCTCGAGAAGCACACCGACGTGCGCGACGCTGCCGAGCGGGCGGGCGTCGATCTGCAGGTCACGACCGAAGCGGTTCTGGATGCTATGGCCGACACGGTCACGCCGCAGGGGATCGTCGCCGTGGCGCGCCAGGCCCCGACCGCGCTGAAGGACATCCTCGCGGGGGAGCCCCGCCTCATCGCGATCTGCGAGGAAGTGCGGGATCCCGGCAACCTGGGCACCATCATCCGGGCCGCGGATGCCGCGGGAGCGGACGCCGTGATCCTCACCGGTCGTACCGTGGACCCCTACAACCCGAAGGTCGTCCGATCGACCACGGGTTCGCTCTTCCACCTGCCTGTCGCCGTCGACCTCGAACTGCCCGACGTCGTCGCCCGTGCGCACGAGGCTGGACTGCGCATCGTCGCCGCCGATGTCGAGGGCACCGATTTCCTGGCATCCCGAGACCTTCTCGCCGAGCCCACGGCGTGGTTGTTCGGCAACGAAGCCCGGGGTCTCGACGAGGCCGCTCTGGCCCACGCCGACCTGGCTCTGCGCCTGCCGATCTACGGTCGGGCGGAGTCGCTGAACCTCGCCACCGCGGCGAGCGTCTGCCTGTACGAGACGGCTTTCGCCCAGCGGGCACGCTGACCCGCGCTGTTACAGAACGGTTAAGGCGTGCGCCGGAATGTGGTCGCACGCCCAGCATCCTCATAGGGTGAAGGCATGGCATCCGTTCCCCCGAAGACCGAGCCCCTGGTCGTCGTCTCCGACGTCCAGAAGCACTATGGGCAGTTCCAGGCTCTGAAAGACATCGACCTCACCGTCGACCGCGGCGAAGTCGTCGTGGTCATCGGGCCCTCGGGTTCCGGAAAGTCGACGCTGTGCCGCACCATCAACCGCCTCGAGACCATCACGAGCGGCTCGATCACCATCGACGGCAAGGAGCTTCCCAAAGAGGGGAAGGGCCTGGCCGAGCTGCGTGCCGATGTCGGCATGGTCTTCCAGTCGTTCAACCTCTTCGCTCACCTGACCATCCTCGAGAACGTCACGCTCGGGCCCATCAAGGTCCGCAAGATGAAGAAGGCGGATGCCGAGAAAGAGGCGCGCGCGCTCCTCGACCGCGTGGGCGTCGGGCACCAGGCCGACAAGCTGCCGGCGCAACTCTCCGGCGGTCAGCAGCAGCGTGTGGCGATCGCCCGCGCGCTGGCGATGAAGCCCAAGGTCATGCTCTTCGACGAGCCGACCTCGGCACTCGACCCCGAGATGATCAACGAGGTGCTCGACGTCATGGTCGGCCTCGCCAAGGACGGGATGACGATGATCGTCGTCACCCACGAGATGGGCTTCGCGCGCAAGGCCGCGAACCGCGTGGTGTTCATGGCCGACGGGCAGATCGTCGAGCAGGCGACCCCCGAGCAGTTCTTCACGCGTCCCGAGTCGGAGCGCGCCAAGGACTTCCTCTCGAAGCTCATCACGCACTGACGCACGACCCTGACGGCGACGAACGAGGAGGTTCCTTGCCGAGACAAGAGCATCGCCCGCCCCGAGGCGATCGCGCGCGCCGTCACCGACGACCCCTTTCCGCACAGCACACGTAACCAAGGAGACATCACATGCGTAAGACTCGTTTTCTCGCCGGCGCGAGCATCATCGCCGCCGGCCTGCTGGCCCTGACGGCCTGCAACAGCGGCACCCCGGGTGCGGCCCCCGGTTCCGACGGCGGCAGCGACTCCGACGCCCCCGTGTACGGCGCGGTGGCCACCGATGTGACGATCGAAGGCAGCCCCACCTTCGAGAAGATCAGCTCGGCCGGCAAGATCGTCGTCGGTGTCAAGGAAGACCAGCCCGGCCTCGGCTACCTCGACCCCGTCACGGGCGAGCGCAAGGGCTTCGACGTCGACGTCGCGCGCTGGATCGCCGCATCGCTGGGCTACGACCCGGCCGACACGTCGAAGGTGGAGTACAAGGCGATCGCCTCGGCCAACCGCGAGCAGGCCATCATCAACGGCGACATCGACTACTACGTCGGCACCTACTCGATCACCGACAAGCGCAAGGACCAGATCGCGTTCGCGGGCCCCTACTTCCTGACCGGTCAGGGCCTGCTCGTCGCCGCCGACAACGACACCATCACCGGCAAGGACTCGCTCACCGCCGAGACCACCGTGTGCTCGGTGACCGGCTCGACGCCGATCCAGCGCATCCGCGAGCAGACTCCCGCCAAGGTCGTCGAGTTCGACACCTACTCGCAGTGCGTCGAGAAGCTGAAGAACGGCGAGGTCGACGCGGTCACCACCGACGAGGCCATCCTCCTCGGCTACGCCGCTCAGGACCCCGACAACCTCAAGATCGCGGGCGAGCCCTTCAGCGAGGAGCGCTACGGCGTCGGCATCGCCAAGGGCGACACCGCGTTCCAGGAGTTCGTGAACACCATGTTCACCGACGGCGGCTCCACCTGGGAGGCCATCTTCGAGAAGAACCTCGGCGCCTCGGGCGTCAAGGGCGAGCAGCCGGCGGTCGACCCCGTCAGCTGACGCCCCGGTGCGGGCGGCGCCGCGCGCGCCGCCCGCACCACCCGACGAGTACGACGAGAGAGAACGGACAGCGTACGGTGAACCAGATCTTCGACTACCCCGACCTGTGGGCGCAGGCGCTGTGGGGGACGGTCGTGCTCTTCGTGGGCGGCGGCCTGATCGCGCTCGTGCTCGGCTTCATCGTCGCGGCCATGCGCGTATCGCCCGTGCCCATCGCCCGCGGCGTCGGCGCGGTGTACGTGAACTGGATCCGCAACACCCCGCTCACGTTGGTGCTGTTCTTCTTCGCGTTCTGCGTGCCGTTGCTCGTCGACGTGCCGCGCGGCAGCTTCCTCGCCCTCGCCGTGTGCGGCCTCGGCATCTACACCGCGACGTACGTCGCCGAGACGCTGCGCTCCGGCATCAACACCGTGCCCGTCGGCCAGGCCGAGGCGGCACGCGCACTGGGCCTCGGCTTCGGCCAGGTGATGACCCTCGTGGTCCTCCCGCAGGCGACCCGATCGGTCATCCCCCCGATGATGAGCGTCTTCATCGCCCTCCTCAAGAACACCACCGTCGCGGCCGGCTTCTCGGTCGTCAATCTCGGCAACATCCGAGCGACGATGAGCGAGAACGGCGAGAACCAGCTCGTCACCATCCTTCTGGTGATGGCGGTCTTCGTCATCCTGGTCCTGCTGCTCGCAGCCCTGCAGAACGCGGCCGAGAAGAAGTGGAAGGTCGTCCGATGAGCTCCTCCGTCCTCTATGACGTGCCGGGCCCCCGCGCACAGCTGCGCAATCGCATCCTCGGCGTCGTCACCCTCGTCCTCGTCGCCGCCGTCATCGGCTTCGTCGTCTGGCGTTTCATCGACACCGGGCAGTTCTCGGCGGCCAAGTGGAACGTCTTCAGCTACAGCGCGATCTGGGAGCGTTTCGGTCAGGCGACGCTCGCGACCCTCGCCGCCTTCGCCGTGGCGGCGATCGGTGCCCTCGTTCTCGGCTTCATCCTGGCCATCGGTCGCATGTCCGACCACCGGTGGGTGCGCCTTCCCGTCGGCTGGGTCGTCGAACTGCTCCGCGCCGTGCCCGTCCTCGTGTTCATGCTGCTGCTGTACTACGGCCTGCCCGTCATCGGCATCAAGATGTCGTCGTACTGGGCCGTCGTCATCGCGCTGATCCTCTACAACGGCTCGGTGCTGTCCGAAGTCATCCGCGCGGGCGTCGAGGCGCTGCCGCGCGGCCAGAGCGAGGCCGGCTACGCCGTGGGCCTGCGCAAGGCCGGCGTGATGCGCCTCGTCCTGCTCCCGCAGGCGATCCGCGCCATGCTGCCCGTGATCATCGCCCAGCTCGTGGTGACGCTGAAAGACACCGCCCTCGGCTTCATCATCACCTACCCCGAACTCCTGTACTTCGCGCGCCTGCTCGGCTCGAACGGCGAGTACGGGTCGCCGCTGATCCCGGCCGCGATGGTCGCCAGCGTCATCTACGTCGCGATGTGCCTCGCGCTGTCGTACACCGCGCACCGCGTCGAGATCGGTCTGCGCCGGTCGCCGAAGGGCGGCACCGTCGCCCCCGCCGAGCCGGCGGGTCAGACCGGCACCGACACCGAGCTGATCGTCGCTCAGCGCGGTCTCGGTAAGTACGACTCGCACGGTCTGTGAGCGACCGACGGGCGGGGGAGTGTCCCCGCCCGTCGGTAGACTCTCATCTCGTGTCCGACGCACCCGAGATCACCCCCGAGGCTGTCGCCTCCGCGGTCGATGACGCGCTTGCCGCCATCGCCGCCGCCGCGACCACAGCCGAGCTGAAGTCCGCCCGTTCCGCCCACACGGGGGAGCAATCCTCTCTCGCGAAGCTCAACGCCCAGATGCGCAGCGTCGCCCCCGAGCAGAAGGCCGCCTTCGGCAAGCTCGTCGGGCAGGCCCGCGGTCGGGTGAATCAGGCGCTCGCCGCCCGCGAGAGCGAGCTGGCCGAAGCCGAGACCGCCGCGCAGCTCGAGGCCGAGCGCATCGACGTCACGGCGCTGCCGCAGCGCGCCCGCGTCGGGGCTCGGCATCCGATCTCGCTCCTGCAGGAGCAGGTGTCCGACATCTTCGTCGGCATGGGCTGGGAGATCGCGGAGGGCCCCGAGCTCGAGCACGAGTGGTTCAACTTCGACGCGCTCAACTTCGACGTCGACCACCCCGCGCGCCAGATGCAGGACACCTTCTTCGTCGACCCGGTCGCGCGTCACCTCGTTCTGCGCACGCACACCAGCCCGGTGCAGGTGCGGTCGATGCTCGAGCGCGACCTGCCGATCTACGTGCTCTGCCCCGGCCGGGTGTACCGCACTGACGAGTTCGACGCGACCCACCTGCCGGTGTTCACGCAGTTCGAGGGTCTGGTCGTCGACAAGAACATCACGATGGCCCACCTGAAGGGCACGCTCGATCACGCCGCGCGCGTGCTGTTCGGGCCCGAGGCCAAGACGCGCTTCCGCGCGAACTTCTTCCCGTTCACCGAGCCGAGCGCGGAGCTCGACCTGTGGCACCCCACCTTCAAGGGCGGGGCGCGTTGGATCGAGTGGGGCGGCTGCGGAATGGTGAACCCCAACGTCCTGCGGGCGGCCGGCATCGATCCCGAGGAGTACTCGGGCTTCGCCTTCGGCATGGGCATCGAGCGCACGCTCATGTTCCGCAGCGACGTGCAAGACATGCGCGACATGGCCGAGGGCGATGTCCGCTTCAGCGAGCAGTTCGGAATGGTGGTCTGATGCGCGTCCCGCTCTCCTGGTTGCGCGAGTACGTCGACGTGCCCGCCGAGGCCACGCCCGAGGATGTCCTCGCGGCGCTGGTATCGGTCGGCTTCGAAGAAGAAGACGTGCACCGCTTCGAGCTGTCCGGCCCGATCGTGGTCGGTGAGGTGAAGGAGTTCATCCCCGAGCCCCAGTCCAACGGCAAGACCATCCGGTGGTGCCAGGTCGACGTGGGCGCCGAGCACGGGGGAGTGCGCGGCATCGTGTGCGGTGCCTCGAACTTCTTCGAGGGCGACAAGGTCGTCGTGACCCTGCCCGGCTCGGTGCTGCCCGGCCCCTTCCCGATCGCCGCCCGCAAGACCTACGGCCACGTGTCCGACGGCATGATCGCCTCGGCGAAGGAACTGGGTCTCGGCAGCGAGCACAGCGGCATCCTGCGTCTGATCGACCTGGGGATCGATGCTCCCGTCGGAACGGATGCCATCGCCCTGCTGGGTCTCGACGACCTCGCGGTCGAGATCAACGTCACTCCCGATCGCGGTTACGCCCTGTCGCTGCGCGGTGTCGCGCGCGAGTATTCGCATGCGACCGGCGCGGACTTCCGCGATCCGGGTCTCGGTCACGACGATGCGGCGGGGCGCACCCCCTCGGGCTTCCCGCTCACCGTCGCCGACCAGGCGCCGATCCGGGGACGCAACGGCGCCACGGAGTTCGTCGCGCGCATCGTCCGCGATGTCGACCCCTCGCGCCCGACCCCGCCCTGGATGATCACGCGTCTGTCGCTCGCCGGCATCCGCTCGCTCGGGGTGCTCATCGACATCACGAACTACGTCATGCTCGAGCTCGGCCAGCCGATCCACGGCTACGACCTCGACCGGCTGCAGGGCGGCATCACGGTGCGCCGCGCCGCGCAGGGCGAGAAGCTCGAGACCCTCGACGGCCAGGTGCGCACGCTCCACGCCGAGGATCTGTTGATCACCGACGAGTCGGGTCCGATCGGTCTGGCCGGCGTCATGGGCGGCGGCCCCACCGAGATGAGCGATGCCACGCGCAACGTCCTCATCGAGGCGGCGACGTTCGACCAGGTATCGATCGCCCGCACGGCGCGTCGGCACAAGCTGCCGTCCGAGGCGTCGCGGCGCTTCGAGCGCGGCGTCGACCCGCTCGTGCCGTACGTGGCGGCCGAGCGCGTCGCTTCGCTGATGGTCGAGCTCGCCGGCGGCACGCTCGACACCGAGCTCGGCGGGTCGCTCGGTTCGACCTACCGTCGCGAGGCGATCACGCTGCCCGCGGGCTTCGTCCCCGGACTGATCGGCGTCGAGTACACCGACGACGAGATCGTGTCGGCGCTGCGACTCATCGGGTGCACGGTCGAGGAGCGCGACGGCGGATGGTCGGTGACCGCGCCGTCGTGGCGCCACGACCTCAGTGACAAGTGGACGCTCGCCGAAGAGGTCGCGCGCATCGAGGGCTACGACCGGATCCCGTCCGTCCTCCCGACGCCCCCGTCCGGACGCGGCCTCACCGCCGCGCAGCAGGGGCGCCGCCGTGTGGCGAACGCTCTCGCCGCGGCCGGTTTCGTCGAGACGCCGTCCTTCCCGTTCACGACCGAAGAGCAGAACGCCCTGCACGGATCGCCGTCCGGTGACCCGCTGCCGAGTGTCAAGCTCGCGAACCCGCTCGACGGCCTCGCGCCGTTCCTGCGCCGATCGCTGGTCCCCGCCCTGCTGCAGGTCGCCCACCGCAACGTCTCGCGCGGCATCGTCGATCTCGCGCTGTTCGAGACCGGCACGGTCTTCCTCCCGAAGCCCGGCGTGCAATACGGGACCCCGTCCGTACCGCCGCTGGCCGTGCGCCCGGATGCCGCGACGCTCACCGCCCTCGATGCGTCGATCCCGCCGCAGCGTCGTCACGTCGCGGTGCTGCTGACGGGCAACACCGTCGCCAAGCAGCCCGGCCAGCCCGCGATCGCCGCGGACCTCGCCGCGGCCGTCGACGCCGTGCGGGTGCTCACGGCCGCTGCAGGCCTCGACATCGAGCTGGTGCAGGCGCAGCGCGCGGCCCTGCACCCGGGTCGCACCGCCCGCGTGCTCGCCGCGGGCACCGATATCGGCTACGTGGGGGAGCTCCTCCCCGCGGTCGCTGACGCGGCCGATCTGCCCGGGCGCGTGCTCGTGGCCGAACTCGACCTCGACGCCATGCTCGAACTCGCTCACGCTCGAGTGGTCGCGGCATCCCTCTCGGGATTCCCCGCCGCCACGCAGGACGTGTCGTTGACGGTTCCGGCCGACGTGGCCGCCGGAGCGGTGCGTGCCGCGCTGCTCGAGGGCGGGTCTCCGCTGCTCGAGGGAGCCCGGCTCGTCGACGACTACCGCGGCCCCGGTCTCGGAGACGGTACGAAGAGTTTGACGTTCGCTCTGCGGTTCCGCGCCGAAGACCGCACGCTCACCGCGGCCGAGGCGACCGAGGCGAAGCTCGCGGGCGTCGCCGTGGCCGCCGAGCGACTCGGTGCCGCGATTCGCGACTGAGGCGTTCCGTGCGTCTCGGAGCGCCGCCGGCTCACGCCGCGCGGCGCTTCGGCGTTTCCGCCGCGGTCGACGCGACGAATCGCGGGCGGGGTCGAACGGGTGGAGGCGTCGACCGGAAACGCGCCGCACCTCGCCGAGCAGTGGATCGACGATGGTTAGCGCGAGCGAGCGGGCCGACACGGCCACGGGATGTCTCGTGTGCAGGAGAACTGCCCTCATCGCCGGTAAGGGGGCAATCGGAAGTGCCCGGCGATGAGGGCAGGAGCTCCATCATACGATGCGTGTCCCCCATTTGGGGGACACGGCGATCCGGTGCCCGGCTTCTCGTGGGGGAGAGGGCACAGGTGCGGTCGTTGATTTGCCCCTCCACCTCCGCTGCCGATACCCTCGCCACATGTCGTCGATCACCGCACGCACCGAGGAGCTCTTCGTGAGCACCGGTGGCGAGCGTCGACGTCGGGTCGAGCGCCGATTCTCGGCGACCTCGTAACCCGCCATCGGTCGGGCATACGGGCGTCGCCGCCCCGGTTCCTGCTGAATGCAGCACCAGTCCCGACTCGTAAGGTAGATACATGACCCTCTCGGTCGCCGTCTCCGGCGCTTCCGGCTATGCGGGCGGCGAGATCCTCCGCCTCCTGGCCTCTCATCCCGACGTCGAGATCCGCACCGTCACCGCGCACTCCAGCGCGGGACAGCCCCTCGTCACCCACCAGCCGCACCTGCGCTCCCTCGCGCACCTGGTGCTGCAGCCCACGACGCCCGAGGTCCTCGCCGGGCACGATGTCGTGGTCCTCGCCCTCCCGCACGGCCAGTCCGCCCAGTACACCGACGCCCTGGCCGACACGCCGCTCGTGATCGACGCGGGTGCCGACCACCGGCTCACGTCGGCGGAAGACTGGGCGGCGTTCTACGGCGGAGCGCACCCCGACCCGTGGGCGTACGGCGTGCCCGAGCTCCCGGTATCGGGCGGGAAGCAGCGCGAGAACCTCCGCGGGGCGACGCGCATCGCGGCCCCCGGCTGCAACGCGTCGACCGTCGCCCTCTCGCTCGCGCCCGGCGTCGCCGCGGGAGTCATCGACCCCGCCGACATCGTTTCGGTGCTCGCGGTGGGACCCAGCGGTGCCGGGAAGTCGGCGAAGACGAACCTCCTCGCCAGCGAGATCCTGGGTTCCGCGAACCCGTACGCCGTCGGCGGGACGCACCGCCACATCCCCGAGATCCGGCAGGCGCTGATCGCCGCCGGTGCGCCGAGCGACGGCATCCGGCTCTCGTTCACTCCCGTCCTCGTACCGATGTCGCGCGGCATCCTCGCCACCTCGTCCGCCCCGATCCGGGAGGACGCGACCGATGCCGAGATTCGCGACGCCTGGGAGAAGGCCTACGCGGACGAACCCTTCGTCGAGCTGCTCCCCGAGGGGGTGTTCCCGCGCACGGCCGACGTGCTCGGAGCCAACATCGCGTCGATGGGAATCGCGATCGATCGCGCGGCGAACCGGGTGACGGTGGTCGCGGCGGTCGACAATCTCGTCAAGGGCACCGCCGGCGCTGCCGTCCAATCCATGAACCTGGCGCTGGGTCTCGCCGAGACCACCGCCCTCCCCCTGAACGGAGTCGCCCCGTGAGCGTGACCGT
The DNA here is from genome assembly GCF_031455375.1 of Microbacterium sp. 1154. Taxonomy (NCBI): domain Bacteria; kingdom Bacillati; phylum Actinomycetota; class Actinomycetes; order Micrococcales; family Microbacteriaceae; genus Microbacterium; species Microbacterium sp. 1154. Next base: position 1,758,629 of record NZ_JAVDSN010000001.1, read on the forward strand.
GCCCGCAGGATTCGAAGCCGCCGGTGTGGCGGTCGGTCTGAAGTCGACCGGGGCGCGCGACGTCGCCCTCGTGGTGAATCGGGGCCCGCTCAAGGTGGGCGCGGCGGTGTTCACCTCGAACCGCGCCAAGGCCAACCCGATCCTGTGGTCGGAGCAGGTCGTCAAAGACGGCACGATCGAGGCCGTCGTCCTCAACTCGGGCGGGGCCAACTGCTTCACCGGCTCGTTCGGCTTCCAGACGACCCACCAGACCGCCGAGCGCGCCGCCGAGCTCCTCGGCGTCGGAGCGGGCGACGTGGTGGTGTGCTCCACCGGCCTGATCGGCACGGGTGACGAGGTGTTCCGCGCCAAGGTGCTGCAGGGCGTCGACGAGGGCGTGGCCGCTCTGTCGTCCGACGGTGGTGACGACGCGTCGCTCGCGATCATGACCACCGACTCGAAGCCCAAGCGCGCCGTGCACGTCGGCGACGGCTGGTCGATCGGCGGCATGGCGAAGGGGGCGGGCATGCTGGCTCCGGGCCTTGCGACGATGCTCGTGGTCGTCACGACCGACGTCGTCCTCGACGCCGCCGAGGCCGACGCGGCCCTCCGCTCGGCGACGCGGGTGAGTTTCGACCGGCTCGACTCCGACGGCTGCATGTCGACCAACGACCAGGTCACGCTTCTGGCGAGCGGGGCGAGTGGCATCCGCGTGGATGCCGATGAGTTCGCCACGGCGCTCGCCGCGGTGTGCGATGACCTCGCCGCCCAGTTGCAGGGCGATGCCGAGGGGGCGAGCCACGACATCACCATCCGGGTGGTGAACGCCGCGAGCGAGGACGACGCCGTCGAGGTCGGACGGTCGGTCGCGCGCAACAACCTCTTCAAGGCCGCGATCTTCGGCAACGACCCGAACTGGGGCCGCGTTCTCGCCGCGATCGGCACCACCGCGGCCGCCTTCGACCCCTACGACGTGGACGTGTGGATGAACGGGGTGCGCGTTTGCACCGCCGGCGGCCCGGACCGCCCCCGCGAGGACGTCGACCTCACCCCGCGCGCCACCGACCTCGTCATCGACCTGCGGGTCGGGGAGGCGGCGGCGACGATCCGCACGAACGACCTCACGCACGACTACGTCCACGAGAACAGCGCTTACTCCTCATGACTCACGTCGATCTCCAAGACACCGACCCCGCCCAGGCGAGCGAACGGGCGGTCACGCTCGTCGAGTCGCTGCCGTGGGTGCGCAAGTACCGCGACCAGGTCGTGGTGGTGAAGTACGGCGGCAACGCCATGGTCAGCGACGAGTTGCAGGATGCTTTCGCCGCCGACATCGCCTACCTCCGCTACGTCGGCGTGAAGCCCGTCGTCGTTCACGGCGGCGGCCCGCAGATCTCGTCGATGCTGAACCGCCTCGACATCCCGAGCGAATTCCGCGGTGGATACCGCGTGACCTCGACCGAGGCGATCGGTGTGGTGCGCATGGTGCTCACCGGGCAGATCAATCCGCAGCTCGTGGCGAAGGTCAACGCGCACGGCCCGTTGGCCACCGGCCTGAGCGGCGAGGACGCGGGGCTGTTCGGCGGTCGCCGTCGCGGCGTCGTGGTCGACGGTGTCGAGCACGACCTCGGTCGTGTCGGAGACGTCGTCACGGTCGATCCGCAGCCGGTGCTCGACCACCTGGCCGCCGGTCGTGTGCCGATCGTGTCGAGCATCGCACCGGATCTCGACCATCCCGGCACCTCGTTGAACGTGAACGCGGATGCCGCGGCGGCAGCGCTCGCGACGGCCCTCAACGCCAAGAAGCTCGTCGTCCTGACCGACGTCCCCGGGCTCTACGCGGATTGGCCGAACCGCGACTCTCTGGTGTCGCACCTGACCTCGACGGAGCTGCGGGCGATGCTGCCGAAGCTCGAGTCGGGGATGATTCCGAAGATGCAGGCGTGCCTCGATGCCGTCGACGGGGGAGTGCCTACCGCGGCCATCATCGACGGACGCGTGCCGCACTCGGTGCTCGTCGAATTGTTCACCAGCAAGGGAATCGGAACGGAGGTGGTCGCATGACCATCGCAACCTGGCAGGACGACGCCGGACGCGATCTGGTCCGCAGCTTCGGAGATCGCATGGCGCTGTTCGTGCGCGGAGAGGGCGCCTACGTCTGGGACAGCGAGGGCACGAAGTACCTCGACTTCCTCGCGGGCATCGCCGTGAACGCCCTGGGTCACGCGCACCCCGTCTTCGTGAAGGCCCTCACCGATCAGGCCGCCACGCTCGCTCACGTCTCGAATTACTTCGCCACGCCCCCGCAGCTGGCCTTGGCCGCGCGCTTGAAGCGGCTGGCGGGAACGGGGGAGTCGGGCCGGGTGTACTTCGGCAACTCGGGCGCCGAGGCGAACGAGGCGGCGCTCAAGCTCGCGCGTCTGCACGGGCGCGGGACCGACCGCACGCGGGTCCTGACCCTGAAGGGCGGGTTCCACGGCCGCACGATGGGCGCTCTCGCCCTCACCGGCAAGCCCGCGCTGCAGGCGGACTTCCTCCCGATGGTGCCGGGCGTGGAGCACATCGACGCCACCGTCGAGGCTCTCGAGGCCGCGATGGACGAGCGCGTCGCCGCGCTCCTCGTCGAGCCCATCCAGGGTGAGGCCGGGGTCGTCGAGCTGCCCGAGGGGTACCTGCAGGCCGCCCGCGAGATCACCGAGCGCCACGGGGCTCTGCTGATCGTCGACGAGATCCAGACCGGCGCCGGCCGGACGGGCGCCTGGTTCGGCTTCCAGCACGCCGGCATCGTCCCCGACGCGATCACGGTCGCCAAGGGCATCGGCGGCGGCTTCCCGATCGGCGCGCTCGTGACCTTCGGCGCGGCGAGCGACCTGTTCTTCCCCGGCACGCACGGCTCGACCTTCGGCGGCAACGCCCTGGGGACCGCGGTCGGCGGCGCCGTTCTCGAAGAGATCGAGTCGGCCGGACTGGTCGAGAACGCCGCTCGCCGCGAGGCGCAGCTGCGCGAAGGCATCGCCGCTCTGGGTTCGCCGCTGGTCGCGGGAGTGCGCGGTCGCGGTCTGCTGCTCGGTATCGCCCTCACCAGCCCGGTCGCCAAGGCCGTGGTCGCTGCGGCGCAGGAGCACGGCCTCATCGTGAACGCGGCGAACGACACCAGCATCCGGATCGCCCCGCCCCTGACGATCGGGGATGCCGAGGTGTCGGCGTTCCTCGACCTCTTCGGTGCCGCCCTCGCCACCGTCTCCGACGCCCTCATCCTCGAAGGAGCCCCCGCGTGACCCGCCACCTGCTGCGCGACGACGACCTGACCCCGGCCGAGCAGGCCGAGATCCTCGACCTCGCGATCGAGCTGAAGAAGGACCGCTGGGCGCAGAAGCCGCTCGAAGGTCCGCAGACGGTCGCGGTGATCTTCGACAAGTCGTCGACCCGCACGCGCGTCTCGTTCGCGGTCGGTATCGCCGATCTCGGCGGCTCGCCGCTGATCATCTCGACCGCCAACAGTCAGCTGGGCGGCAAGGAGACCCCCTCCGACACCGCGCGCGTGCTCGAGCGTCAGGTCGCCGCGATCGTGTGGCGCACCTACGCTCAGGCGGGTCTCGAAGAGATGGCGCGCGGAACCCGCGTGCCCGTGGTCAACGCGCTCAGCGACGACTTCCACCCGTGTCAGCTGCTCGCCGACCTGCTCACGATCCGCGAGCACAAGGGGGAGCTGGCGGGCCTGACGCTGTCGTTCTTCGGCGACGGGCAGAGCAACATGGCTCACTCGTACGTCCTCGCGGGGGTCACCGCGGGCATGCACGTGCGCGTCGCCGCCCCGGCGGACTACGCCCCGCGCGCCGACGTGATCGCGGATGCCGAGCGGATCGCCGCCGAGACCGGAGGGTCGATCACCCTGCTCAGCGACCCCGAGGCGGCGGCATCCGGAGCCGATGTGGTCGTCACCGACACGTGGGTCTCGATGGGCAAGGAGGAGGAGAAGATCGCGCGCATTCGCGACCTGGGCGGCTTCAAAGTCACCAGCGATCTCATGACGCGCGCCGACGACGACGCGATCTTCATCCACTGCCTGCCCGCCGACCGCGGCTACGAGGTCGACGCCGAGGTCATCGACGGTCCGCAGAGTGTCGTCTGGGATGAGGCCGAGAACCGTCTGCACGCCCAGAAGGCGCTCCTGGTGTGGCTTCTGCGTCAGCAGTGACCTCTTCGCCGCTCGGCCGAGCCTGGTCCCGTTTCGACGGACCGGGCCGGCTGGTCGGCGTGGATCTCGCGCGGGGGCTGGCCGTCCTGGGCATGCTCGCCGCGCACCTGCTCGAGACCGAGCGCACCCTGACGCCGGATCCGAGCACGTGGGTCACCCTGGTGAACGGTCGCTCGTCGATCCTGTTCGCGGTGCTCGCGGGGGTCTCGATCGCCCTCGTCACGGGTGGGCCGCGACCGCTCGCCCCGCACCGACGCCCGCGCGCGGCGGCGCGTCTGGCCCTGCGCGGTGCCCTGCTCTGGGTGATCGGCCTGCTCCTGGTCATGACGGGCGTGCCGGTGTACGTCATCCTCCCCGCCTACGCGCTGCTGTTCGTGCTGGCGTTGCCGTTCCTCGGCATGCGTGCGCGTGATCTGTTCCTGACCGCCGGCGTGCTCGCGATCGTCATGCCGTGGATCCAGCCCGTCCTCGACGCCGCGCCCGTGTGGCAGGGGCCGGCGGGCGCCGAACTCGAGGCCGCGGTGGGCTGGGCATACCCGTTCACGGTGTGGATCGCCTTCCTGCTGGCGGGCATGGGTGTGGGTCGACTCGACCTGCGCAGTGTGGCTGATCAGGGGCTGCTCGCCCTGGCGGGTCTGTCGCTCGCGCTCGCCGGGTACGGGTTCGCCCTCGCCACGGCCCCGATCGCGGCGGGCGATCCGTATCTTTCCGCGGTGCTGACCGCCGAGGACCACTCCTCGGGGCTGTGGGAGGTGATCGGGTCCGGCGGCTTCGCGCTGCTGACGATCGGTGTATGCCTGTTGCTGTGCCGCACGCCGGTGCGGTGGGTCGCCGTCCCGCTGCGCGCGGTGGGCTCGATGCCACTGACCGCGTACGTCCTGCAGCTCGTGGTGTGGGCCATCGTCGCCCAGGTCCTGCTGGGCGACACGTCCGACCTGGTCGGCATCCGCGAGGCGGGGCTGTTCGTCCCTCTGACGCTCGGGCTCCTCGTGGGCTGTACGGTCTGGGCCCTCACGATCGGCCGAGGCCCCCTCGAGATGTTCGTCGACGCCGTGGTGCGCCTCATCGTGGGGCGGGATGCCGCACCCGGAGCGCGCCCATCGGGTGCGGCACCCGTCGCGGACTCCGGCGGTGTCGGCGGCCCTCGGTAGGCTGGAGGCATGAGCAGCGAGACCGGTCAGTCGACGAACGAGGGCGCCCTGTGGGGAGCCCGTTTCTCGGGCGGACCGTCTCCCGAGCTGGCGGCGTTGAGCCGCTCGACCCACTTCGATTGGGATCTCGCGCTCTACGACATCCAGGGTTCGCACGCTCACGCCGCCGCTCTCGAGGCCGCGGGGTATCTCACCGCGGACGAGGCGCGGTCGATGCACGACGGCCTCGACGAACTCGCGGCTCGCGTACAGGACGGCTCGCTCGTCGCCGCCCCCGGCGACGAGGACGTGCACGGTGCTCTCGAGCGCGTGTTGATCGAGACGGTGGGCCCGGCCCTCGGCGGCAAGCTCCGCGCCGGTCGCAGCCGCAACGACCAGATCGCCACGCTCGTGCGGCTGTATCTGCTCGATCACTCGCGCACCCTCACACGAGAGCTGCTGCGTCTCATCGACGCCCTCGTCGCGCAGGCCGAGGCGCACGACACCGCGATCATGCCCGGTCGCACCCACCTTCAGCACGCGCAGCCGGTCCTCGTCGCCCACCATCTGCAGGCATACGGCTGGGCGTTCGTGCGCGGCCTCGAGCGCCTGCGCGACTGGTCGGTCCGTGCCTCGGTCTCGCCCTACGGCGGCGGCGCGCTCGCCGGGGCGACCCTCGGCCTCGACCCGCAGTTGGTCGCCGACCGCCTCGGGTTGGCCCGCCCGGCCGAGAACTCGCTCGACGGCACCGCTTCGCGGGACGTGGTCGCCGAATTCGCGTTCATCACCGCGATGATCGGCGTCGACCTCTCGCGTCTCGCCGAAGACGTGATCCTCTGGAACACCCGCGAGTTCGGTTTCGTCACCCTCGACGATTCGTACTCGACCGGCTCGAGCATCATGCCGCAGAAGAAGAATCCCGACATCGCCGAGCTCGCACGCGGCAAGGCCGGTCGCCTGATCGGCAATCTGTCGGGTCTGATGGCGACGCTCAAGGGCCTGCCGCTGGCGTACAACCGCGACCTGCAGGAAGACAAAGAGCCGGTCTTCGACTCGGTGCGCACGCTCGAGCTCGTGCTGCCCGCGTTCTCGGGCATGATCGCCACGCTCCGGTTCCACACCGACCGCATGGCCGAGCTCGCTCCGCAGGGTTTCTCGCTCGCGACCGATGTCGCCGAGTGGCTCGTGCGTCAGGGTGTGGCCTTCCGCGATGCCCACGAGATCTCCGGAGCCCTGGTGCGGGCGTGCGAGGAACGCGAGATCGGGCTCGAAGACGCCGATGACGCCCTGCTCGCTTCGGTATCGTCCGAGCTCACCCCGCGGGTGCGCGAGGTGTTGACGATCGAGGGATCGGTGTCGAGCCGCACGGGAGTCGGCGGCACCGCGCCGGACCGCGTCCGCGAACAGCGCGAAGAACTGGTCGCTCGGGCTCAGTCGGCGTCCTGCTCGCTCATCGGCTGAATATCAGCTGATCGCTTATCAAATTAAGATTATAAGCGTTAGGCTTATTTCATGACCGTCGCGGTGATCGCCGACATCGTCGCCTCCCGGCGGCTGGACGACCGCGCCGGCGCGCAGCGATCGATCGTCGACGCGGTGCAGACGGTCCAGCGCGATCTGCCCGTCGCGGCAGCCCCCCTCGCGCCGGTGGTGGGCGATGAACTGCAGGGCGAGTACGACAACCTCTCGGGAGCCCTGGCTTCGTTGCTGCTGCTGCGCCTGGCCCTGCCCGATGACGTCGACTGCCGCTTCGGAGTAGGCGTGGGGGAGGTGCGGCCCATCGAGCTCGCCGACCGCACGGTTCCCGAGGGGCCGGCCTGGTGGGCTGCGCGAGAAGCCATCGACCACATCGAACGGCTGCAGCAGCGCGCCGCGCCGCTCGCACGAACCTGGATCGTTCTCGCCGAAGGGCAGGATGCCACCATGACCGAGACCGTCGCTCTCGCCCGCGCCTACGCCCTCGGCCGCGACCAGCTGGTGTCGGCCATGAGCGAGAGGTCGCGCCGACTGACCTACGGGCGCTGCGTCGGCCGCTCCCAGCGCGAACTCGCCGACGCCGAGGGAATCAGCCAGTCCGCGGTCTCTCAGGCTCTCGCCACCGCCGGCGCCGCCGCCCTCGTCGAGGGCTTCGGAGCCCTCACCGCGGAGGTGCGCGCATGATCGCGGCCGGTCTCCTCCTGCTCGCGGTCGGAGCGGTCGACCTCATCCGCCAGATGATCCGCACGAGACGTTGGCCGGCCTTCGCCGTGGCATCCGTCCTTCTCGTCCTCGTCTCGGCCGGGTTGGATGCCGTGATTGCGGGGCTCCTCGCCGTCGCCGTCGCCGCCATCTGGACGTGGGTCGTGCCCGAAGACGGTCCCGCTCGCGCGGGGCTGTGGCCGGTCGCCCTGCTCGCGCTCGCCGCCGCGGCGTGCGTGGTCGTCGCGCCGGGCCGCGAGCGGCCGGGCCTGCTCGGCGAAGCGTGGGCCGCGTATCGACCGGGGGCGTCCGTGTCGATCGACGTCGCCGTCCTCGTCGTCGGGTGCCTCGTGTTCCTGCTGGAGTCGGGCAACGCGGTGGTGCGCATCGCGCTGCGCTCCGAGATGGGCGGGCGCGTCGCCGACGCCGAGGGTGACGCGGTACCGACCCTCAAGGGCGGTCGTCTGATCGGTCCGCTCGAACGCATCCTCGTCTTCGTGTTGACGCTCACCGGCGCCTACACCTTGCTCGCCGCGGTGCTCGCGGCGAAGGGGATCGTGCGCTTCCCCGAGATCTCGCGCGATCGCGACGACGGCGACCGCGCGGAGTACTTCCTCATCGGCAGCCTTGTCAGCTGGGTCACGTCGCTGGCCGTGGCGTTCCTCGTGTGGTGGGGCGTGCACGCGCGCTGAGGCGCCTTGTGACGGGTGCGGAAGGGACCGATACGGTCGAGGGACATCACCGGGGGAGATGAGTCCATGAACGCTGCAGCGGGTTGGTACGACGCGGGAACGCCGGGGCGCGCCCGCTGGTGGGATGGCACGCAATGGACGACGCACGAAGCGCCGGTGCCGGCCGCGGCCCCGGCGGGTGTGCCGGGCCAGCCCCTCGCGGCGCCCCGACCGGCAGGGCCGCCCCCGGGCTGGTACCCGACGACGGCGGGGGAGCTGCGCTGGTGGGACGGCCGCATCTGGACGGGCTCGCGCGTGCGCGGCGGCACGGCCGGGATCGACTGGGCCACCCTCGAGCAGCCGGTCCTCGGCTGGATCGCGGGCGGACTCTTCCTCTTCACCGCCCTCGTCTACGCGCTATCGGGAATGCTCGCCCGCAATCCGACGATCTTGCCGCTTCTCTTCGTCGCGCTGTCGGCGCTGTGGTTGGCGATGGCCGCGCAGAGCACGCGCGTGCGACGTCTGCCGACGCCGGTCGGAGATCCGGTCGCCTCCGACCACCTGCGACCTCTGCCCGGTGACGTCGAGGGACCCGGCGCGGGGTGGTATCCGATCCGTCACGCCGCCCATCGGTGGTGGACGGGTAAGAGGTGGGGGGCCTACCTCTCGACGCGATACGGCGTGCGCCCCACCTTCCACGCCGAGCGATCGTTTCGCACCCTGCGTGTCGTGATGACCGTGTTGGCGGCGCTCACGAGCGCGGCGGTCCTCATCGGGATCGTCCTCGTCGTGATCGCCGTCGGTTCCGTACAAGCCGCCATCGGGTGGCTGTTGACGGTGTGCGCGGTCGTGTTCGGTGCCGTCATCGCCGTCATCTGGGTGGTGTCTCGCGCGCAGACCCGCCTCCTGCTGCTCCCGACGGAACCGCCCGCCGCCCCCGCCCCCGCCACCGGCCAGCCGCCGCAGCGAGAGCGGTGAGCGCCCGGGGGCCGGCATCCGGAGTCGGACACCCCCGCTGGTACCCTGAACCGGTGTCTGCCTCCACCGACGCGGCGCCCGTGAGCGCCCTCGCCCCCGCCATCGACCCGACCTTCGACAATGTCTGGGACGAGTTCGTCTATCGCGGTCTGGTGCACGTCTCGACCGACGAGGGCGAGCTGCGCGAACTCCTCGGCGGAGAGCCCATCACGTTCTACTGCGGCTTCGACCCGACCGCGCCGAGCCTGCACCTGGGCAACCTCGTGCAGCTGCTCACGATGCGTCGTCTGCAGCTCGCCGGTCACCGCCCGCTCGGGCTCGTCGGCGGATCGACCGGTCTGGTCGGCGACCCCCGCCCCACGGCGGAGCGCACGCTGAACGCCCGCGAGACCGTCGAGGAGTGGGTGGGCAAGCTCCGCCTGCAGGTCGAGCGCTTCCTCAGCTTCGAGGGCGAGAACCCCGCTCGCATCGTGAACAACCTGGACTGGACGGCGCCGCTCAGCGCCATCGACTTCTTGCGCGACATCGGCAAGTACTTCCGCGTCGGCACGATGCTGAAAAAGGATGCCGTCAGCGCGCGCCTGAACTCCGAGGCGGGGATCAGCTACACCGAGTTCAGCTACCAGATCCTGCAGGGGCTCGACTACCTCGAGCTGTACCGCCAGTACGGCTGCGTGCTGCAGACCGGCGGAAGCGATCAGTGGGGCAACCTCACCAGCGGCACCGACCTGGTGCGCCGCGCCGAGGGTGTCTCGGTGCACGCCATCGGGACGCCGCTGATCACGAACAGCGACGGCACGAAGTTCGGCAAGAGCGAGGGCAACGCCATCTGGCTCGATGCCGACATGTGCAGCCCGTGGGTGATGTACCAGTTCTGGCTCAACACCGACGACCGTGACGTGATCGAGCGTCTCAAGGTGTTCACGTTCCTCACGCGCGCCGAGATCGAGGAGTACGAGACCCTCGTCGAGACGGAGCCGTTCCGCCGCGCCGCCCAGAAGCGTCTCGCCCGCGAGGTGCTGACGACCGTGCACGGGGTGGAGGCCACCGAGGCGGTCATCGCGGCGACCGAGGCGTTGTTCGGCCAGGGCGATGTGACCGTGCTCGACGCCGCGGTTCTGCGCAGCGCCCTCGAGGAACTGCCGCACGCGACCGTCGCGGCCGGAGCCACCGTGGTCGAGGCGCTCACCGCCACGGGCCTGTGCGCGAGCCTCAGCGAGGCGCGTCGCGCCATCTCGCAGGGCGGCGTCTCGCTCGACGGCGAGAAGGTCACCAGCGACGAGGCGGTCGTCGAGGGTACGCTCCCCGGCGGTGTCTCGGTTCTCCGCCGCGGCAAGAAGACGCTCGCGGGTCTGTTCCTCAGCTGACATGCCGTTCACGCCGAGCCACGCCGTCGTCGCGCTGCCCTTCCTGCGCACGCGGCTGGTTCCGGCGGCGATCGCGGTCGGGGCGATGACCCCCGACCTGCCGCTGTTCCTGCGGGGCATGCTGCCCGATTACGGCATGACACACGATTTCGCGTGGGTCCCTCTCACGACCGTCGTGGCGTTCGTGCTGCTGCTGGTGTGGCGGTGCGTGCTGCGCCCGGCCACGCGCGAGCTGGTGCCCCGTGCGGCGGCGGAGCGCCTGCCCGCGGAGTGGGATGCCGGAGCCGCCGCGGCGGCGAGAGCGAGCGTGAGCGGGGGTGTCGTCGGCATCCTGTGGCTCGGGCTGTCGCTCGCGCTCGGCGTGGCCTCGCACATCGCGTGGGACCTGCTGACCCACGAGGGTCGCACCGGCACGCAGCTGTTCCCGGCGCTCGATGAGTTGTGGGGGCCGCTGCCGGGCGTGAAGTGGCTGCAGTACGGTTCGAGCGGCTTCGGTCTGATCGCACTAGCGGTGTTCGCGCTGGTGTGGCTGTCGAAGCGGCGGCCGGCTTCTGTGCGACGCGTGCTTCCGGATGCCGTGCGGTGGGCGTGGTGGGTCTCGCTCCCCGTGGCGCTGGTCGTCGCCGTGGTCGCGGCGCTCGCCGTGGAGGGCGGGTTCGACGCGGACTACACCCCCACGCACCTCGTCTACGGCGTGCTGGTGAAGGTCGCGGCGGGCTGGGGCGTGGCGACGCTGCTGCTGGCCGTGCTGGTGCAGATGCGGCGGCGCGCGGCGGTCACGTAGCCCAGCGAGCGCCCGGCTCCGGTCGGGCGGGGGCGTGGCGGTGGCTGTGCCCGTCGAGGGCTCCGCGGGCGTGCGGTCTCGGTTCCATCGACGAGCCCCGGGACCTGGGGGCGGCCTGCGCCGAGGACGTACGCGATCGTCGAGAACGCACGCGTTTGTCGCCCAACGAGTGCGGCCTCGGTGAACACGTGCGGTCTCGGCGGGCAACGCCCCCGCCCGCGGGTCTCACGGGCGCGGCGGCGGGCGGCGGCTAGACTCGACGACGTTATGACGAAGGCGGGAGACTCGGTGTCGGCGAGCACAAAGGGCCAGAAGACGGGCGCAGACGAGGTCATCCTCGGACCCACCGGTCGCCCCTACCAGGGGTTCCCCACCCCGAAGCCGCTCGACAGTCACGGCCCCGCCCGCATCATCGCCCTCTGCAATCAGAAGGGCGGCGTCGGAAAGACGACCACCACCATCAACCTGGCGGCTTCGCTCGCCGGGTACGGCCGTCGCGTGCTCGCGATCGACTTCGACCCGCAGGGTGCGCTGTCGGCGGGTCTCGGCATCCAGACGCACGACGTGCCGACGATCTACGATCTGCTGCTCGACACCAAGCGCGACCCGCGCGAGGTCATCGTCTCGACGCGCGTCGAGGGTCTCGACATCCTGCCCGCCAACATCGACCTGTCGGCGGCCGAGGTGCACCTGGTCAACGAGGTCGCTCGCGAGACGATCCTCGCCCGGGTCCTGCGCAAGGTCGCGGCCGACTACGACGTCATCCTCATCGACTGCCAGCCCTCGCTCGGTCTGCTCACCGTCAACGCGCTGACCGCGGCGCACGGCGTGCTGATTCCGCTCGAGTGCGAGTTCTTCGCGCTGCGCGGTGTCGCCCTGCTCGTCGAGACGATCGACAAGGTGCGCGACCGCCTCAATCCCGCGATCGAGCTCGACGGCGTCCTCGCCACGATGTACGACCCCCGCACGCTGCACTCGCGCGAGGTGCTCGAGCGTGTGGTCGAGGCGTTCGGCGACGACGTCCTCGAGACGGTCATCGGTCGCACGGTGAAGTTCCCCGATGCCTCGGTCTCGGGCATGCCGATCACGGAGTTCGCGCCCGAGCACGCCGCCGCCCAGGCCTACCTGCGGCTGGCGCGGGAGCTGGTCGCCCGTGGCGCCGTCGCCTGACGACACCCTCGCCGCCGACGCATCGGCGCCCGGCGGGCTCGGCCCCCACGCCTCCGAGGTCGCACAGCCCGACTCCGCCGAAGGGACCGCGACCGACGCCCCGGGCTTCCGCGTCACGCTCCCCGTCTTCGACGGCCCGTTCGACCTGCTCCTCACCCTCATCTCGCGCGCCGAGCTCGACATCACCGAGGTCGCGCTGAGCCGCGTCACCGATGAGTTCATCGCGTATCTGCGCGAGATGGGTCCCGAGAGTGACCTCGACGAGGCCTCGGAGTTCCTCGTCGTCGCCGCGACCCTCCTGGACATGAAGATCGCCGGTCTCCTCCCGCAGGGGGAGCTGGTGGATGCCGAGTCGGTGGCGCTCCTCGAGGCGCGCGACCTGCTGTTCGCACGCCTGCTGCAATACCGTGCTTTCAAGGAGGTGTCGGCGTGGTTCGCCCGGTGCCTGCAGCGCGAGGACAAGCGGCACACGCGCACCGTCCGGCTCGACGAGAAGTACCGCAGCGCCGTGCCCGAGCTGAAATGGACGCTCAGCGCCGACGACTTCGCCGCGCTGGCCGTCGTCGCCTTCGCACCCAAGCAGATCCCGACCGTGGGCCTCGACCACCTGCACGCGCCGCTCGTGAGCATCCGCGAGCAGGCCGCGATCGTGGTGACCCTGCTGCGGTCCGCGGGAACCCTGAACTTCCGCGACCTCGTCGCCGGCGTGACCGAGACCGGGGTCGTCGTCGCGCGGTTCCTGTCGATCCTCGAGCTCTACCGCCACGCGGCGCTGTCGTTCGAGCAGCTCGAACCGCTGGGGGAGCTGACGCTGCGCTGGACCGCCGAGAGGTGGTCGGAAGAGAACCTCGCCGCCCTGGGAGCAGACTATGACCGCTGACGCCACCGCGCCGGAGCCGCCCGCACGCGCGAGCGACCCGGCATCCGTCGCCCGTCGTCTCGAGGCGATCCTGCTGGTCCTCGACGAGCCGCAGAGCCTCGTGAGCCTCGCCGCCGCCGTGGGGGCGCCCGTCCCGGCCGTCCGCCAGGCCGTCGAGGCGCTGGTCGCGGACTACGACGGGCAGACCGGGGGACCGGTGCGCGGCTTCGAGCTCCGCGAGGTCGGCGGCGGCTGGCGCCTGTACGTGCGCGAGGAGTACGACGAGGTCGTCGGCGAGTTCGTGAACACCCAGACGCCCACGCGCCTCTCTCAGGCCGCGCTCGAGACCCTGGCCGTCATCGCGTACAAGCAGCCCGTCACGCGCGGGCAGGTGGCATCCATCCGCGCGGTCAACGTGGACTCGGTGGTGCGCACGCTGCTGTCGCGCGGGCTCATCACGGAGGCCTTCACCGACTCCGACACGGGCGCGATCCACTACGGAACGACCGACCAGCTGCTGGTCAACCTCGGCATCAACTCGCTCGACGAGCTGCCGCACATCTCGCCGTTGCTCGACGACGGCTCGGACGGATTCGACGGAGAGGTATTGAAATGAGCGACGCTTCGACAGGCTCGGCGAGCGATGAGGGCATCCGCCTGCAGAAGGTGCTGGCGAACCGCGGAGTGGCCTCGCGCCGTGTCGCCGAGCAGATGATCGTCGAGGGACGCGTTCGCGTGAACGGCGTCGTCGTCACCGAGCTCGGTCGGCGCATCCAGCCCGAGACCGACCTCGTCGACGTGGACGGTACGGCCATCCAGCTCGACGAGTCCAAGCGCTACGTCATCCTCAACAAGCCCACCGGCGTCGTCAGCTCCATGAGCGACGACCGCGGCCGCCCCGACCTCCGTCGGTACACGAAGGACTGGGACGAGCGCCTCTACAACGTCGGACGACTGGATGCCGACACGAGCGGCCTGCTCGTCCTCACCAACGACGGCGACCTCGCGCACGTGCTCGCGCACCCCTCGTTCGGGGTGACAAAGGTGTACATCGCCAAGGTCGAGGGACAGGTGCTGCCCCAGACGATCCAGCGCCTCATCAAGGGCGTCGACCTCGAAGACGGGCGGATCGTCGCCGACAAGGCGCGCCTGCTCGACGCCTCCCGGGGTGAGAGTCTGGTCGAGTTGACCCTGCACTCGGGCAAGAACCGGATCGTGCGCCGCATGATGGCGGAGGTCGGTCACCCGGTCGTCGAGCTGGTGCGGCGCCAGTTCGGACCGCTTCACCTGGGAACTCTCCCGGTGGGTAAGGCGCGCGAGTTGACTACAGTAGAACGTGGTGCCCTGCTCACGCTGTCTCGTCGAGACGGCGACGCTCCCGTCGAGTGAGCCTCCCGGGCGTCTCGCGGCGCCTGCAGCGCCGCCCAGGGCAGGAGACCCGATGAGCGAAGTCAACGGAACGTCCGCGCGCGCGGCCGGGCCCTTGGCGACCCGTACGAGCGGCACCGTCCGCGTCGTCGGCTCGGGCCTGCTCGGCGCCAGCATCGGCCACGCGCTCACCGCCTGCGGCGTCGACGTCGTGCTCGTCGATGCGTCTCCCTCGCAGTTGCGCCTCGCGATCGACTACGGCGCGGGCCGCGCCGAGCGCCCTGACGACCGTCCGTCGTTGATCGTGGTGGCCGTGCCGCCCGACGTGACGGCCGACGTCGTGCAACGCGAGCTGGAGAGGTTCCCGGATGCCGTCGTCACCGACGTCGCGAGCGTGAAGCTCGAGCCGCTGCGCACCCTGCGGGAACGCGGCGTCGATCTGACGCACTACATCGGCTCGCACCCGATGGCCGGTCGTGAGCGCGGGGGAGCTATCTCGGCCCGCGCCGACATCTTCGTCGGTCGCCCGTGGGTGGTGTGCCGCGACGGCGAGACCTCTGCGCACGATCTCTCGCTCGTCGAGGGGCTCGCCCTCGACCTCGGTGCGACCCTCATCGAGATGACGCCCGAAGAGCACGACGAGTCGGTCGCACTCATGTCGCACGTGCCGCAGCTCGTGGCGAGCCTTCTCGCCGGGCGCTTCGTCGAGGCCCCCGACGGTTCGCTGCGCCTCGCGGGTCAGGGGGTGCGCGATACGACGCGCATCGCGGCATCCGCCCCCGAACTCTGGGTGCAGATCCTCGGGGCGAACGCGGCGCCCGTGGTCGCGGTACTCGATCGGCTCGCGGCCGACCTCACCGAGGTCGCCGAAGCCCTGCGCGACCCCGAGGTGCCCGGCGCCCGGCGCGCGGTCGCCGACACCATCCGCCGCGGCAACGAGGGCGTGGAACGCCTGCCCGGCAAACACGGCCAGAACCGCCGCTTCGATACCTTCGTCGTCATGGTCGACGACACCTCCGGCCAGCTGGGCCGCCTCTTCGGCGAGCTCGGCGACCTCGACGTCAACGTCGAAGACCTACGCCTCGAGCACTCGCCCGGAGCGCCGTTCGGCCTCGCCGAGATCAGCGTCGTCCCCGACGCGGTCCGCCGTGCGGTCGACGGTCTCCAGCAGCGCGGTTGGCGGATTGCGAGCACCACCCATGACTGAGCCCACCCCCGCCCTCTTCCGGCCCGGACTGGCCGCGCCCGCCGAGGGCTCGGCATCCGCCCCCGCCGTCGTCGCGATCGACGGGCCTGCCGGCAGCGGTAAGTCGAGCGTGTCGAAGGCCGCCGCCGCCCGTCTCGGGTACGGCTTCCTCGACACCGGCGCCGCATACCGGGCCCTCGCCTGGCACGCCCTGGCACACGAGGCCGACACCTCCGACGCCACCGCGGTGCTCGACGTGTTCGGGGATTTCGAGTACGCCATCTCGCTCGACCCGGCCGACCGCTGGGTGCGCGTCGGCGGAACCGACGTGACCGCCGCGATCCGCGAACCCCGCGTGACAGACGCCGTCAGCGGAGTGGCCCGCGTCGCCCCCGTGCGTCACGCGGTGAACGAGCTGTTCCGCCGGCTCGTGGCATCCGCCGCTCTTCCGGGCGTCGTGGTCGAGGGCCGCGACATCACCACGGTCGTGTTCCCCGACGCGCCCGTGCGCATCCTGCTGACCGCCGCCCCCGAGGTGCGGGCGGCGCGTCGCAGCGCCGAGCTGACGGATCAGGATGCCGCCAAGGTCGCCGCCGCCCTGCACCAGCGCGACGCCGCCGATTCCACGGTCGTCGACTTCCTCACCGCCGCTCCCGGCGTGCAGGTCGTCGATTCGACCCACCTCGATTTCGAACAGACCGTCGACGCCGTGCTGAGCGTCGTCGACAACACGATGGGAGCCCGCGATGGGCGTTGAAGACGAGTACGAAGGCGGGCCCGACCAGCTCGCCGAGAAGATGGAGCAGCTCGACGAGGTGCTCGCCGAACAGCGGGCCGAAGCGCTGCGCGCGGGCCTCGAAGACTTCGACCTCGACGAAGAGGATGCCGCGCTCCTCGCCGGTCTCGCCTCGGGCGAGGGGGCGATCGAGTTCCTGCCGGCGCTGCCGGTGGTCGCGATCGTCGGCCGCCCGAACGTGGGTAAGTCCGCGCTGGTGAACCGCATCCTCGGCCGCCGCGAGGCCGTCGTCGAAGACACCCCCGGTGTCACGCGCGACCGCGTCACCTACAAGGCCGAGTGGCTCGACCGCCGCTTCTCGCTCGTCGACACCGGTGGCTGGGAACCTGATGCGAAGGGCATCGACCGCTCGGTCGCAGCGCAAGCCGAGGTCGCCATCGACCTGGCCGACATCGTGCTGTTCGTGGTGGATGCCACGGTGGGGGCGACCTCGACCGACGAGCACGTCGTGAAGCTGCTGCGCAAGAGCGGCAAGCCGGTCTTCCTCATCGCGAACAAGGTCGACGACGCCCGCCACGAGCCCGAGGCCGCCGCCCTGTGGAACCTCGGACTCGGTGAGCCCCACCCCGTCTCGGCCATCCACGGCCGCGGCGTGGCCGACCTGCTCGACGAGATCATGAAGGTGCTGCCCGACGTGTCGGCGGTCGCCAAGTACGAGATCGGCGGACCGCGCCGCGTCGCGATCCTCGGTCGCCCGAACGTCGGCAAGTCGTCGCTGCTCAACAAGGCCGCGGGTGAAGAGCGCGTCGTCGTCAATGAGCTCGCCGGTACCACCCGCGACCCGGTGGACGAGGTCGTCGAGCTCGGTGGCAAGCTCTGGACGCTGGTCGACACCGCCGGCATCCGTCGCCGCGTGCACCTGTCGCAGGGCGCCGACTTCTACGCCTCGCTGCGCACCTCGACGGCGCTGGAGAAGTCCGAGGTCGCGGTCGTCGTGATCGACGTCTCGCAGCCCATCAGCGTGCAGGACCTGAACATCATCGACCTGGTGCTGGAGTCGGGTCGCGCGCTCGTGCTGGCGTTCAACAAGTGGGACCGCCTCAACGACGACGACATGGAGAACCAGGACCGTCGCCGCTACCTCGAGCGCGAGATCGAGCAGGACCTGGCGCACGTCGCCTGGGCGCCGCGCGTCAACATCTCGGCCCGCACCGGTCGTCACCTCGACAAGCTCGTGCCCGCCCTCGAGCAGGCGCTCGAGTCGTGGGACACCCGCATTCCGACCGGCAAGTTCAACGCGTTCCTGTCGGAGCTCGTCGCCGAGCACCCGCACCCGCTGCGCGGTGGGAAGCAGCCGCGCATCCTGTTCGGTACCCAGGCGGCGACGCGCCCGCCGACCTTCGTGCTGTTCACGACCGGGTTCCTCGACCCGGGCTACCGCCGGTTCATCCAGCGGCGCCTGCGCGAGATCTACGGCTTCGAGGGAACGCCGATCGTGCTCAATATGCGCATCCGCGAGAAGCGCCAGCGCTGAGCCGCGTCGCGAACGCCCCGGTCCCCGTGTGGGGTCGGGGCGTTCGTGCGTTCCCGGGCTCACGCACCCAGGGGGCCGCACACAGGCGGCGACGGAGCGGGGTGCGGGAGCCGTCAGACCTGGCGCGGCGGGCGGACCAGGGCCGTCTGGTCGGGCTCCGCGAAGCCGAACTGGCGGTAGAGGCCGTGCGCGTCGCTGGTGAAGAGCGTCCAACGGAAGTGCGGGCCCGGGCCCTCGTCGATCATGAACGAGACCAGGCCTTTGCCGAGACCGTGGCCCCGGTGAGCGCCGTCGACGAACACGTCGGCCAGGTACCCGAATCCGACGCCGTCCGAGACCGCCCGCGCGAAGCCCACCAGCTCGCCCGTGTCGCGGCGGTAGGCGGCGACGACGCGCCACGCGCTGTCGAGCTGCGCTTCGACGTCGGCTCGGGTGCGCCAACGTCCCCAGTACGCCTCGGTGCTCAGCCACTGCCAGACCGCGTCGCGGTCGACCCGTTCGGGATCGTCGTCGAATTCATACTCCATCCGACGATTGTGGCAACTCGGAGCGGCCCCGGCTGTCCGCCGGTAAAGGCTTGGCGGACACGGTGCGCTGTTCGGCATGCGATGAGCGGCGGGGCGGGTGTCCGCATGGCGCCTCGTGACGCTCTGCGGGGCCCGACCGTCGAGCGTGTGCCAGGCTGGAGAGGATGACGATCGAGACCCCCGCCCCCGGAGAGCCGCGGCGTCCGCACGGGCCCCGCGACCCCGGCGACGCGTGGGTCGTTGCGCCCACCGGCGAGAAGTATTGGGGCCGTTTCGGCGCCGCGGGCCTGCTCGCCCTCGACCCCGAGCGCGGCGTGCTGCTGCAGCATCGTGTCTCGTGGAGCCACTTCGGCAACACCTGGGCCCTACCGGGTGGAGCGCGGCACGAGGGCGAATCCGCCCGCGACGGCGCGCTGCGCGAATCGGGCGAAGAGGCGGGAGTGCCGGCGGATGCCGTGAGCGCGCGCTTCGAGAGCGTTCTCGACCTCGGCATCTGGTCGTACTCGACTCTCGTCGCCGACGTGACGACCCCCTTCGAGCCGGTGATCAGCGACCCCGAGAGCGTGGCGTTGCGGTGGGTCGGCGTCGACGAGGTCGACTCCCTGCCGTTGCATCCCGGATTCGCGGCGTCATGGCCCGCTCTGCGCGACGCGTTGACCGTGCGGCCCGCGATCGTCGTCGACGTGGCGAACGTCATGGGGTCGGTACCCGACGGGTGGTGGAAAGATCGCGCCGGCGCGGCGACCCGGCTTCTCGCCCAGGTTTCGACGCTTGCCGAACGGGGGGTGGATGCCGACCTCCTCGGCCTCTCGGCCACGCGCTGGTTCCCGTCGGTGACGGCGGTGCTGGAGGGGCAGGCGCGGGCCGCCGAGCCCACGGTCCCCGCGATCGACGTGCGCCGGGCCGAGGCTGAGGGCGACGACGAGATCGTCGCCGCTGTGCGCGAGCTGGCGGGGGAGTTCCGACCCGTCGTGGTCGTGACCAGCGACCGCGGGCTCGCGGCGCGCGTCGAGGAGCTCGGCGCTGTCGTGCGCAGAGCGCACTGGTTGCTTGACCAGTTGAACTGACGGCTGCGTCAGCCGCCCCCGGCGGTCGTGCGTGCGACGAGGGGGCGGCGGTTTCGCCGGGTCAGTGATGCGCGCACGCGCAGTCGGTGGGCGATAAATGCGGCTGAGGTTGTGCGGAGTGCTGAGGTCGCGCAGGGCGCCGGGGCGGTTGCCGCGCGAAGTCTGACATTCGCGCGAGTTTGTCGCCGCGAGAGGGATGTCGCTGAGGTTGCGCGAACCGCCGCGGGTGTGACGCGCCGGTCAGTCGAGCTCGCGGCCGCGGAGCTTCTCGATGTCGCGGCGGTCGCGCTTCGTGGGGCGCCCGGCCCCGCGGTCGCGGACCGGCACGAACGGCATGCTCTCCTTCGAGGGCGGCGGGGGAGTGCGATCGTCCACCGACTCCGCGACGAGTGCCGCGCCGACGCGCTTCGCGATCGTCTTCTTCACGACGAGGATCCGGTCGAAGCCCTGGATGCGCACGCGCAACTCATCGCCGGGGCGCACGGGTTGGGCGGCCTTGGCCCGCTCTCCGTTGACCCGGACGTGCCCGGCGCGGCACGCGGTGGTCGCCGCCGAGCGGGTCTTGTAGACGCGCACCGCCCACAGCCACGCATCGACGCGTGCGGTGGTCGCGGCATCCGTCATGTCAGGTCTTTCGTCGGGGAACCTCCATCGTAGGTCGGGCGGTCAGTCGCGCAGCGTCATCGCGACGAGCGCGCGGTCGGGCTGAGGGCGGTCGACGACGTCGAAGCCCGCTTCCTCGAACATCGACACGGTCCCGCGATAGAGCTGGTTGGCCGAGCGCTTCGTGACGGTGGGGTCGAGGGGGTACGCCTCGACGACGCGGGCACCGGCTTCGCGGGCGGTGGAGACCGCGGCATCCAGGAGCTTCTTCATCAGGCCCTGGCCGCGGTGAGCCGTGCGGACGACGAAGCACGAGACCGCCCAGACGTCGTCGGCGTCGAGGGGCTCGTTGGTCGCCCTCGTGACGTCGCGGGTGCGGAGCAGGCGGGCCTGGTCGA
The DNA here is from genome assembly GCF_031455375.1 of Microbacterium sp. 1154. Taxonomy (NCBI): domain Bacteria; kingdom Bacillati; phylum Actinomycetota; class Actinomycetes; order Micrococcales; family Microbacteriaceae; genus Microbacterium; species Microbacterium sp. 1154. Next base: position 1,779,362 of record NZ_JAVDSN010000001.1, read on the forward strand.
TGCGCGGGCCGACGCGCACCCACCCGGCGGGCTCGCCGTCGACGTAAGCGATGAGTCCGGGGGAGCGGTCGCCGTGCAGCTCGGCGTGGAAGCGCGTCGTCAGGTCGTCGCGAGAGGTCTTCTGGAACTCCGCGTTGGTGAGCAGCCACCACTGGCACTGACATGCGGGACCGTCTCCGCTGTCGAGCGCTGCCTCGGCGTCGTCGAAGCGGTCGCCGGTGGCGGGGAGGATCTCGATCGTCATGGCGAGACCGTAGCGAGGGGTTCCGACATCGACAAGGGAGTGCGCACACGCCCGGGGAGGGCGTTGGTTCGCGGGGGTGGCGGCGAGGGGCTAATATAGGGGAGTTGCCCGCTCGCGGGTAACGGGATGTGGCGCAGCTTGGTAGCGCACTTGACTGGGGGTCAAGGGGTCGCAGGTTCAAATCCTGTCATCCCGACCAATTGACGCTCACGGCAGATCCCGACCCCATGGGCCGGGTTCGCGTGAGCGTGAAGGGTCAGAGTAGTGAGGGAGTCGCCCGAATGGGCGGCTCCCTCCTTTCGTTTGCTGGGGTAGTGCGTGCTCCGGGACTTCTCCGCGAGCTCAGGAGGAGCGCTGCCGGTGACGCCGCACCCTCGCGACCGATGGGCTCGACCGGTCAGGGCCGCGCCTAAACGACCCCGGACTCTGCGCCGACGTCGCCGCCGCCCCTATCGCCCACCGCCGGGCTTCGCGCAGAGTGACGCGAAGCCCGGCAGGAGTGCTCAGTCGAAGGAGGCGTCGGGGTAAAGAGCCTCGGCGATCTGGCGCACGACGGACACGTTCCCGAGGGTCCCCGGGAACATGTCGGAACTCGAGACCGCGATCAGGCGGCCGTCTCGCACCGCGGGCATGTCGGGAAATGTCGCCGTGAGGTACGCGCGGGCGGCCTGCTCGTGGGCGGGGTCGGTGACCGCGAACACGAGGGCGTCGGGTGCCTGCGCGGCGAGGGACTCGGGAGTGATCTCCGCGGCGAAGAAGTCGGCGAACTGGGGGTCCTCCGGCGTGTAGATCGTGTCGGCTCCCGCATGGCGGAGGATGTCGTACTCGACACCGGCGCCGATCGCGCTGAGCGTGGTGCCGTCGACGTAGATCTGCGCGACGCGGGGCTTCGTGCGGCCCTGGATCGCCGTGTCGACGGCGGACAGCTGCGCTTTTGCGTCGGCGATCAGCGCCGCGGCCTCGTCTTGCACGTCGAAGATCTCGCCCAGGTTGTTCAGGTCGACGAACAGATCGTCGACCGTGCCGTCCATGCGGCGCGAGAAACATCCGCCCGTCGCGGTGTACGCCGCAACCCCCGCTTCGGTGAGTTGCTCGATACTCGCGAAACCCTGCTCGGCCGTGAACTCGTAGGTCGTGGGGGCGTAGACGAAGTCGGGGTGGACGGCGAGCAGGTCTTCCCGGCTGGGGGGCGCTTCTCCACCGATCACGGGCACGTCGGCCGCGAGAGGAGCCACGTCTGCAGGCAACTCCTGCACGGTCGCCTGGGCTTGGCCGACGAGATGATCGGCGAGCCCCAGGCGCAGCAGCAGTTCGGTTTGAGAGGGGTGAAGGCCCACGGCGGCGGTGGGGACGTGGGTGATGGTGACCGGTGCGCCGCAGTTCTCGATGACGAGGGCGTCCCCGGTGGGGGTGGCCGCACCTTGGGGCGCCACGGCGGAGCCGCAGGCGGTGAGCGCGAGAGCGCCGAGGCCGCCGGCGATCGCCATCATCAGGCGGGCGAGTCGAAGGGAGTGCTGTGTCATTCGTTTCTCTCTGTCGGGTTGTCGGATGGGAAGGGACCGCGAAGCGGACGGGGGTGAAAGGCCATGACGCGGGCGCCGGTGTCGACCTCTGTCGCCACACGCGCCGTCACGCGGAAGACGCCGCCGACCAGGTCGGGGGTGAGAACGGCATCCGGCTCCCCGACTGCGACGAGGTGCCCGTCATCGAGGACCGCGACCTCGTCGCAGAATGCCGCGGCGATGTTGAGATCGTGCAGGGCGGCGATGACCGTCGTTCCGAGGCCGCTGACCACCCGCATGAGGTCGAGCTGGTGGGCGATGTCGAGATGGTTCGTCGGCTCGTCGAGCACGAGGACCTCGCCGTCCTGGGCCAGGGCGCGCGCGAGCATGACGCGCTGACGTTGGCCCCCGGAGAGTCGGCGCACGAGGCGGTCCTCGAGGTCGAGCACGTCCGCGGTGCGTAGCGCCTCGGTCACGATCCGGCGGTCGTCGTCGGTGTCGCGGCTGAACGGTGCGTGATGCGGAGCGCGCCCGACCATGACGGTCTCGCGCACCGTCAGATCGAACTCCGAGGGGGCATCCTGCAGCATGACCGCCACCCGACGCGCGAGGGTGCGCGGTGGCAGCGTCGAGACGTCGACGCCGTCGATGCACACGCGACCGGCGTGGGGACGGCGGCCCGAGAACAGTGTGCGCAGCAGGGTCGACTTGCCGCTGCCATTGGGCCCGAGCAGGCCGAGAATGCGCCCGCGTCTCACCTCCAGCTCGACGTCGTGCAGGACGCGGCGCCCGCCGAGCTGCACGCTCACGGACTCGAAAGACACGGTCATCGATCGAACCCCGCTCTCTCGCCGCCGCGGCGCATGAGCCACAGGAAGAACGGCGCTCCGACGAACGCCGTGAGGATGCCGAGCGGGATCTCGGTCGGTGCCGCGACGGTGCGGGCGAGGAGATCGGCCACCATCAGGAACAGCGCGCCCCCGAGCACCGCGACCGGGACCATCCGGCGATGGTCAGAGCCCACCAGCAGGCGGGCGACGTGCGGTACGACGAGCCCCACGAAGCCGATGCCGCCGCTCACCGCGACGATCACCCCCGTGAGCAGGGACGCGACCACGAGGAGGATCGCGCGCACCCGGGTGGTGCGCACGCCGACCGCCAGGGCCGACTCGTCGCCGGCCAGGAGGGCGTTCATCGATCGGGAGAGTCCGAAAGCGGCAAACAGAGCGATGACGAGCGCGAGCGCGGGGATCGTGAGCGACGACATGGTGGCTGCTGACACGCTGCCGAGGAGGAAGAACATCACGCTGACGACGTTCTGCGCGTCCGTCGTCAGCGTGAGGTAGCTCGTGACGGCGCTCAGCAGGGAACCGAGTGCGACGCCAGCGAGGATCATGCGGGTCGGCGACAGCTCTCCCCGGGTCCGTGCCAAGAGCGCGACGAGCACGCACGACCCGACGGCGCCGGCGAAAGCCGCCCCGCTCATGGTCAGACCGAGGAACGCGGCACCGCCCGAGACGATCACGAGCACGGCGCCGACGCTTGCGCCGGACGACACTCCGAGGATGTACGGCTCGGCGAGCGGGTTGCGCACGACGGCCTGCATCATCGTCCCCGCGAGCGCCAGCCCTGCGCCGGCGAGCCCCGCGAGGAGCGCTCGCGGCAGACGGAACTGCCACACGGCCTGATCCTGGAGCGGGGTGAGCGAGCCGTCCGTCATCCACGGCATCCCCGGCACCAGGTGCCCCAGCACGATTTTCGCGGCATCGATCGGCGGCACGGGCACCGGGCCGATCGCGCCGGAGAGCACGACCGTCACCACGAGCAGGATGGCGCTGACCGCCACCGTCACCCCGAGCGGCAGGACCCGTCCGCCTTGCCGCGCCGTGCGCGCACTCGTCAGCCCGCGCGGGGCGCGCTGCGTCGTCGCGGTCATGGGGTGTCTCCGTTCGTCACGTCGGCGGCGAACTCGAGAACGGTGATCCCCAGCGCGTGCAGGTCGTCGAGGGCGTTGGCGCCGTGCCCCGCGGACGGAGCGGTCCACATGCGCGCGGGCGCGCCCAGGCGCTGCAGGGCGTCTACCGTGCGGCGCGTGTCGGTCGCCCGCACGCGGGTGTCGCGGCCGAGGGTGATCCCCAGGAAGGCGGGGAGCCCCTCGGCATTCGTCCGATCCTCGATGATCGCAAGGGGGGAGAGGCGCCGGAGCCGCTCGCGCGACTCGGGGCTGCCGTCGTCGCCGAACTCCGAGCGCCAGCCCGCTCCGAGCGGATGATCCGCGAGCGAGAGGAGGTCGAGCGGCGCGGCCGTCGCCACGACGCCCGCGCAGAGACCGGGATGCTGGAACGCGCAGCTCGCGGCGATGACCCCGCCCAGCGACGCGCCGACGACCACGAGGAGATCGGGCAGGGTGATCCCTCGATCGATGAGACCGCGCGCGATGTCGGCGAGGTCGTCGACCGCCTGCTGCTTGCGCGCCCCGCTGCCGGCCGCGCGCCAGGAGGCACCGCGCTCGCCACCGCCGCGGATCTGGGCCGTGACGTAGGCGCCTCCGTGCGCAACCCAGGTGGGGATGGTGGGCTCGAAGACGGGGAGATGCGGCACGCCGAACCCCCCGTAGCAGGCGAGCAGAAGGGGTCTCGGTCCGGATCGTGCGGCGGGCTCGGCGATGTGGGCGGTGAGGGTCTCGCCGTCACGCGCGGGGAGATCGAGGCGGCGCGTCTCGCCCGCCAGCGCGTCGGGCGCGGCATCCGTCTCCGTGACGATCCGCGGCGGTGTGAGCGGGCCCTCGACGGCGAGATACAGGATGCCGTCGTCGATGCGCACCCCGGTGACGGTGGTCCCGCTCGCGGCTTCGACGAACACCTCCCGGGTGCCCGCCGCGTCGACGTCGGCGACGACGGTCCGACCGTCGCGAACGACGAGGACGACGATCCGGGAGTCCTCGACGGAGACATCGGTGATGCGCTGCGACTCGTCGCGAAGCATCCACCGCGCGCTGCCGGTAGGTGCGAGCGCGTCCAGTCCGCCCGCGTGCCAGACGAGCACGCCGTCGGGGAGCGGGAAGGCGCCGTACAACGCGCTCCATCGCCCGAGCAGCTGCCCCGTCGCGCGATCGATCAGGGTCGTGCCCTCGTTTCGCGTCGTTCGAGCGAGTAGCCCACGCGCGCCGCCGGCGAACAGGCGCGTGCGCTGCGCGGGTTCCAGGAGTGTGGATGTCCACGCGCCGGAGGTGACATCGAGGGTGACGAGCGCGTCGTCACGGCTCGCGACGACCTCGATGGTGCGTGAGTCGCCGCTCCACAGCACGGTGTCGTAGCGCAGCCGGATCTCGGGATGCAGCCGCAGGGCGCCGGATGCCACGTCGACGATGCCGAGCACGGCGTCCTCGCTCGCGTCCTCGGCCCATTCGATGGCGATGCGCCGTCGGTCGGGGGCGGGGCTCATTCGGTGGATGTGCCCGTCGGGGGCGATCACCGTGCGTCCGTCGGCATGCCGGATGGCGGGCCGCGGAGTGCCCGCCGCGCGATCCAGGATGAACCCGCGCACGGGCAGCCCCGGCCGCGGGTGGCGCTCGTGCGCGGAGAGGGCCTCGTCGAGTGCGGTGCGGAGCGCGGTCATCGGCCCACCGGATCGGTGAAGCGCGCGGGCGGCCCGGGCCACAATAGGTGTCCGCCCTCGTCGAGGGAGCCCGGCATGTCGATCGTCGTGAGGCTGCCCCCGCCGTCGACCAGGTGGATGACACCGTCGCCGCCCGCCGTCACGGCGATGACGCCGGTGACCGGGTCGATCGCGACGGCGCGTCGCTGCGCGGGGCGTCCGTCGGGACCGTCCCACGGCATCCGGCGCGGTTGCGGTGGGGTGCTGAGCGGGGGGAGGGGCACCGTGCGGGCGATGCGCCCCGTCGCGCGGTCGATCACGATGAGGGCGTCGCCGTCGGGGTGGATCACGGTGGCCGCGGCGATGCCGTCGGCCAGCGCGAAGCGGAAGATGAGGCCGTTCGGCAGCGGCACGGTGCGCGCGGCACCCGCGCGCAGGTCGATCTCGGCGAAGACGTTGGTCCATTCCGTCCAGCGCGACGGGTCCGCGGGGCCGCCGCGGAGTACCCCCGTCACGGCGCCGGTGTCGCCCGCGCGACGGAGGTAGTAGGCGCGTCCGTCCGCCGGCCACGGGATCACCCCGAGTGCGGACGGGATGCCGTCGTCGATCGCGAACCTCTCCAGGCCGCGCCCCGTGGCGACACCGACGACCCCCGTCTCGTGGTCCACCACATCGCCGTGCCCGTCGTCGGCGATGTCAGCGCACGTGGCGCCGCGCAGCACGGGTACGTGCGCACCGAGTTCGAGCGCGCTCCCGAGCGGTATCGCCTCGATCGCTCCCGGATCGCGGTGGCGCAGCACGATCACCGGCTCTCGGGTCACCCGGTCGGGCGCGATCACGACGCCCGGCTCTCCCACGCGTGTTCGGAACCGCACCGAGGAGTCGCGGACGAGATCGACGACCGTCACGACGTCGTTCCACGCTTCGTCGTTGGCGCCCAGTCCGGGCGTCACGATGACGTGGCGCCCGTCGTCCGAGGCGGCGAGGTGTTCGGCGGGGATCGCGATCGGGATGCGACGGATGCCGTCGGCGCCGCGGACGACGAGCGCGCCGCCGCGGTCGTCGGCGAAAGCCCACGCGTCGCGGGCGTCCGGCGGAAGCACGAGGAAGCCGGCGTGCTCAGCGAGTCGGGCGTCCGGTGCGACGACACGCCCGTCGAGGGAGAACACGGCTCCTGCCCGGTGATCCGCGGCGAGAAGGGCGGTGGCTGGCGACATGATGGCGATGCTACTAGATATTGAGAATCATTCTCATCTAAGGTCGGTGATGTTCACGACCGTGAACCCCGCTCCGCATACCGGAGTGGACGAAACGAGAGAAGGAGAAGGCATTGGACAAGCAGATCCTGTCCGAGATCGAAGAGACCGAGCAGCTGGCACACCTGTCGGCGACCCACTCGAACGCGCTCGTCGAGAACCCCTTCGAGTGACCCTCGAGGTCGCATCACGTTGACGCGACCCCCGGCCGGGCGTCTCGCGCCCGGCCGGGCTTTCGGAAAGACACCCATGCATCACGACCCCCGAATCACCCCCCTGCAGAGCACCGGGGCCCACGTCGTCACAGTCGCCGAGGAGGCGCCCTTACTGCGCCTTCGCACCGGAGACCACACTGCGATCGGGTCCCCGCCGCCGGAGCTGCACGATCTCCTCGACTCGTCGTCCGCTGCTTCCGTCGGATCCGCGTACCGGGACCGCCTCGTCGGCGAGGTCCGAGAACGTGAGCGTGCCGACGGCGAACGCCGCTGGCCCTCGGCTCGTCGGAGCATCGGTGTGGTCGGCACCGGCGTGCTCGCCGACGAGATTGCGCGTGTCCTGGGGACCTGGGGTGCCCGGGTGACGACGGGTGTATCCGTGACCGAGTGGCGAGACTCGGCCGCCCTCGTCATCTCCGTGTCGGACGGGGCGAAGGAGCGTCGCGATCACGCGGCGCTCGACGACCTCCTCGCCACCGGTAACGCCCGCTTGCGCGTGTACCGGGAAGGGGAGTGCGTGTTCGTCGACCCGATCGCTCTCGACGTCACCGACGTCACGGCACGGCAGGTTTCGCGGCGACGGATCGCCGCCAGCACCGTGCCGGACGCTCTCGACGCGTGGCAGGGGCACGGCCCGGCAGCGGATCAGCCAGTGGACTCCGCGAGCGTGACGCTCGTGACGGCGCGGGTGCTGACGATGACTCTGAGCTGGGCGCGGGACGACGAGGCGCTGCCCCGACTGCGCACCACGCTCTGGAAACTGGTTCCCGCACTCGGGCGGGTGACCGAGCACCCGGTGCTGGCCTACCCGGCGCCGCACCCGGGAGCGGACCGATGACCCCGCCGCGCGATGCCCGCCCGCACGTCTGCCGCACCGACGACGGCGTCGCGCTGCACGGCTGGATCTGGGAGCCCGAAACACCGCGAGGCGTCGTCCTCGTGCGCACGCCGTACGGCGCGTGGCGACACGGCGACACCGCCCGCGCCTGGACGCGACGCGGATACCGCTGCCTGGTGCAGGACGTGCGCGGCCGCCACTGCTCGGAGGGCGAGTGGAACCCCTATCTCCATGAGCGTCGCGACGGCGCCTCCGCCGTCGCCGCGCTCCGCGCCCAGGACCCGCAGCTTCCCCTCATCCTCTCGGGAGGGTCGTATGACGCCCACGCGGCGCTGGAAGGCGCCCGCGATGTCGACGTCGACGCGCTCGTGCTCATGGTCCCCGCCCTCGGACTCGCCGAGACCGCCTGGGACGCGCACGGCCGCCCGCAGCTCTACGACCGGATCGGGTGGTGGCATCAGCACGGGCGCGGTTCCCGCTCGTTCCCGCCGTTGAGCGACGACGAGCTGCGGGCGCGGGTCGCGAGCGCCGAGCGGCGGGGCGTGGAACGGGCGGCCCGAGAGTGGGGGTGGACGCCGACCGTTCTCGCCGGGTGGCGGCGGTTGTGGATGACGCCGCCCGTCGATCTGGACCGCGCGTACGGCGGGATCGACGCGCCGCTCCTGCTTGTGCGCGGCGACGATGATTTCTTCCATGCCGATGCGGGGCGCCTGGCCGCCGCGTGGCGCGCCGACGTGCACGTCGTCGACGGACCGTGGGGTCATCGCCTCGGAGCGGACATCCGCGATGAGGATGTGCGCGATCGTCTTCGCGACTCGGGCGGAATCGGCGCCGTTCTCGACGCCTGGCTCACGCGAACCGGCCTGCCCTCGGGAGCGAGCAGCACCCGCCACATCGTGCCGGCCGGCCGTCGTTCACGGTCAGCTTTCGAGCCGCTCTCGGGCCACTGGCACCACGAAAGGACCGCATGAACCAGGGCAGGACCTCGTCCCTCCCACAGCTTCCCGTCGAGAGTCTGGTGGATGCCGAGACCGGTGTCATCCGGTCGATCCGCGCCGTCCCGCACCCGGCGGGGGCCCCGCATCGCTACCTCGCGCTGACGGCATCCGTCTCCGATGCGCGCGCGCTCGGCGAATGGCCGGCCGATCGGGTCTCGCTCGGTACGTCGTTCGGCGATCCCGCCCAGGCCCGGATCGCGGCGATCGGCGAAGGCGTTGAGCGCTACTGCGGCAACTGGCTCCCCGAGACCCTGCCGCCCGACGACCTCCGCGTCGCCACCGCCGACGAGCTGCGGGCGGACGGGCAGCCGGTGATCGCGCTCGACGATCTGCCCCGGTTCGCCGACTGGCAGCTCGCTCGGGACGGATTCGCCTACCAGCACCTGGATGCCGTGACCCCCGCGCTTTGGGCGAGATGTCAGGATGCCGAGGGTCGACCCGTCTGGCTGCCCGACGCCCTCGTGCACCTGAATTGGCGGCAGTCGCGCTTCCGGCACCTTCCTCGGACCCACCACCTCAACTACGCCGGCATCGCCACCGGGACGAGCGTCGACGACGCCCGCGACCGCGGGGTTCTCGAGGTCATCGAACGCGACGCGCTCGAAGTGTGGTGGCATCTCGACGGGCCGACGTTCGGCATCGATCCCGCGAGCGTGCCCGGCTTGGTGGACGATCTGCGGGGCAGCAGCTTGACCGTCTGGCTGGTGGCGATGCCATCGGAGTTCGCGCCCGCGATCGCCGCTCTCGTGCACGACGCGGATCGCGGACTGTACGCGGCAGGCTTCTCCGTCGCACTCGACCCCGCGAAGGCGGCGCGGAAGGCCGTGCTCGAGGCCGTCCACACCTGGATCTACACGCAGGGCTGTACGGATGCCGACGGCTGGGTCTTCCGCGCCGTGCAGGCAGGGGTCATGGCGAAGGGTCTGATGTTGGATTTCCGTCCCGACGCCGACTACCTCGCTGCGGCTGGTCCGCAGTTCGAGCGGGTGATCGATCTCGGCGCCCACGTGCAGGTCTGGCTCGACCCCGCGGTTCACGGGGAGGCGCGCAGGTTTACCGACCCCGCGCTCGGGGTGCGCCCGCTCAGCGCCGTCTCCGCGGTCACGATGCCGGAGGTCCACGATCGGCTGCGTCGCCGGGGCCATCGTGTGCTCACGCGCGATCTCACCACGGCCGACGTGCGCCGCACCCCGCTGCGGGTCGTCCGCACGCTCATCACGGGGCTCGTCCCCAACGCTCCGGCCGCGTTCTCGTACCTCGGCATGCCGAGACTGCGCGACGCCGCGCAGGAACGAGGGTGGCGTTCGGCCTGGAGCGGTGGACCCGCCGAGTTCACTCTTTTTCCCGCGCCGCACATGTGAGGCGGATGATGTGATCGATCCGCGACCGACCGGTGCCCCGCAATCCGATGCCCTCTTCGGAGGGCCGCTCGCACGCGCGCTCACCAGGGAATCGCCGGGGGAGCCGCTCCCACCGGGACCGCGTGTCAACGCCTGGCATCGCGCCGGTGCGGTGGCGGGGGATCCCGGAGCAGCGCTCGTGGGGCTGGCCGAGGCGCTGTGGCGCCCGGGCAAGCCGCACCGCGCGGCGGACGGCACCGAGACCGGCATCCTTCGTCGCCCGGTGCCCTCCGCGGGGGCGTGTTACCCGGTGCAGACGCACCTCGTCGTCGGCGGCTCGCGCTGGGTCTACGACCACGAGTGCGGTGTCGCGCGCCGCAGAGATCCCGAAACCGAACGCCGCGCGGGATGGTCCGCCGGCGCTGCTGCGGCAGCCGACACAGCAACGCTCGTCTTCACGGTGCAGCCCGGACGATCGTTCGGCAGATACCGGCACCGCGCGTGGCCGCTGTGGGTCGCCGACGCCGCCTACGCACTCGCTGCCGTCGAGTTCGTCCTCGGGTGGCGCCCCACCATCGTGCGATACGGTCCGTCCGCGTCTTTACGCGCGCTGCTCGCCGTGCCCCGCGCAGCGCAGGCATCTGCGTGGACCGGACTCGGGCTCGCACCCGAGATCCCCCTCTTCGCCGTCGACGTGCCGTTGCGCCCCGAGATGGTCGACGGGGCCGTCGACGCCCTCGCCCGACGGCGCTCGCCCCACCCCGACCGCTTCCTTGCGCGAGTGGCATCCCATGGCCCGACACCGATCGTCGAGGCGGTCGCCCGCGCCTCCGGTCAGGCGTGGGTCCGCGGCGCCGCGGCGGTCCGATCGTGGGCCGTTCCCGTACCGTCCTCGCCCGCTGTGCTCGGCCGGGCGCTGTGGGCCGGCCACCTCGCCGCCGCGCGCCTGTCGTATGCCGCGGCGCTGCGCGGTGAAACCACCCGCTCCGTCTCCGGTCTCGCCGCCGACGGCGACCGGTGGGTCTTCCATGCCCTCGCTTTCCTCGACTCCCCAGGAGACCGCCCATGATGATCGTCCCCGCACTCTGGCGCGAGGCGTGGCGTCGTCCACGACTCCTCGCCGCGAGCGTCCTGCTCCAGCTCGTGGTGTTCGCGACGCACGTCGCGCAGGCCGTCGCCCTCGCGGTCGCCCTGTCGGCCCTCGTGCGGGCTGACGCGGGACGCGCGCTCCTCGGGATCGGCGTCATCCTCGCCCTCGGCGTCGTACGCCTGCTGCTGGTCCTCGCCCAGCGCGATGCCGCCGTGCGTCTCGGCGGGCGCGTGCGCGAAGAACTGCGAGCGCGGGCCGTCTCGGCCGTGCTCACGCCGGAGCGACTCCACGACATCTCCCTGCGCGACGGCTCGACCCGACTGACGCTCGGCGACGGAATCGACGGCACCGAGGCCTACGTGTCGAAGTACATCCCCGCGGTCGCTCAGCTCGCCGTCGGCGGCATCGGCGTCGTCGTCGTGCTCGCAACGCTGTCGCCGGAGCTCGCCGCGGGAATCGCCCTCGCCCTCGTGCTCGCGGTGCTCGGGCCGATCGCGTGGAAGAAGATGCTCGCGCGCCGAGGATTCACGCACTGGGACACATACGAGGCTCTCAGCGGCGACCTGCTCGAGGCACTTCGGGGCATGTCGACCCTTCGCGCCCTGGGCGACGTTCCCGCGACGCGCGAGCGCCTCCACGCGCGCTCGGAGGCGCTGCGACAGGCGACCGAGCGCGTGATGCGCTCATCGCTCGCGGAGACGGCGATCACGGATTTCGCGATCCAAGCCGGGACGGTGCTCGCCGCGGGGGTCGCGATCGTCGACGTGCTGACAGGGCGAGCGCCGGCAACGGAGGTGTACGTGCTGTTGCTGCTGTCGTCCGAGGCGTTCCGGCCGGTTCGCGAGCTCTCGCGTCACTGGCACGCGGGGTTCCTCGGTCTCACCGCGGTTCCCGGGCTGCGCGCACTCGGTGCATTCGCCGACACCGGCTCGAGCGAACGCCGACACCTGGCATCCGACTCTCCGACGGACGCAGCCGGGGCGGCGATCGTGATCTCCGACGTGACGTTCCGCTATCCCGGAGCGGAGTCGCCCGTGCTGAACGGTGTGTCCCTCCGAGCGGAGCGTGGAGCGGTGCACGCCATCATCGGCCCGTCGGGAGCCGGCAAGTCGACGCTGTTCGATCTCGTGCTCGGGTTCCTCCCCGCCGACCGGGGGACCGTCGAGCTCGATGGACGACCTCTCCGCCCCGAGGACGTCGCGGTGGTCTCTCAGCGCCCCGTCCTGTTCGCGGCGACCATCCGCGAGAACATCGACCTGTTCGGAGCGGCCGAGGGGGAACTCGAGCGGGCCTGCGCGGATGCCGGGATTCTCGACGAGATCCGAGCCCTGCCCAGAGGCTTCGACACGCCCGTCGCCGAGGCCGGGGCGAGCCTCTCCGGGGGGCAACGGCAGAGGCTGGCCCTTGCCCGTGCTCTCCTCGCCCGTCGACCCGTCCTTCTGGTCGACGAGCCCACGAGCGCCCTCGACGACGCGAACGCAGAACGGGTCGCGGAAACCCTGGAGCGGGTCGCCACCGACCGCATCGTCCTGATGATCAGCCACCGTCCCGAGGCGCTCCGCCGCGTGGCTCATGTGCACGTTCTCGAGGGTGGCGTCCTCGTGGAGGCGGCGTCGTGAGCGGCGGCACGGCGTCGGTCCTGGCTCGCCTGATCCCTCCGCTGCGGCCGGAGTGGCGGCGCATCGTCGGCAGCTACGTCCTCGCGACCACGAGCCTGCTCGCCCTCGCGGCGATCGGGGTGCTCGCGTCCCTGGGCGTCGGCGGCGCCGTCGTCCACGGGGCGTGGCCGCCGGCGGTCTGGTGGGTCGCGATGGTCGTGCTCGTGCTGCTGCGGACCCTGCTCACCTGGAGGGAGATGGACGTCTCGCACGCCCTCGCGTACCGGGTGCTCGCCCGCTTGCGGGTCGCTCTGTTCGACGCCTACGCGCGCAGTGTCCCCGCCCGGCGCCGCGAGCACTCCGGGCGGGCGGCATCGGTGGCGATGACCGACATCGAGAAGCTTGAGTTCTTCTACGCGCACACTCTCGCGCAGATCGGCGCCTCGGTGACCCTGTTCGTCGCGGCCCTCGGGGTCGCTGCGGCCCTGATGCCGGCAGCCGCCCTCGTCATGGTGTTCGGCGCCGGCCTCGTCGCGCTCACCGCGCGGGCGGGAGCGGGCGCAGCGCGTCGCGTCGGCGAAGAGGAGCAGGCCGAGCGCGAGCACCTCTCGGAGCGATTGGTCGATGCGCTCGGAGCGTTGCGTGAGATCCTCGCCTACGGGCTGCAGGACCGCGTCGTCGCCGATGCTGTCGAGGGGACGCGGCGCTCGGTCCGGACCGCTCGGCGCCGCGAGCTCCTCTCGGGGATCATCGACGGATCGCGCGAACTCATCCTTACCGGTGTCCTCGTCGGCGTCGTCGCCTCGGCCCTATGGGTCGGAGGCGTCGGTGACGCCCGGTCGGCGGCGCTGGCCCCGGCGGTCGTCGCGCTCGCCGTCGCCGGGGTTGCGGCCATCGCCGACGCGGCGCACACCCTTTCGGAGCTGCACCCTCTCGTCGCGAGTGCGGCGCGAGTGGACGCGGGATTACGTCGACCGCCGGTGGTCGCTCCGGTGATCGACGCTCGTTCCCTGCCGGCCGGGCCGCTCGGCATCCGTTTCCGCGATGTCGAGTTCTCGTACGACGACCGGACGCGGGTGCTGCGTCGCTGGTCGGCGGAGGTCCACCCGGGCGAGCATGTCGGGATCGCCGGCCCGTCCGGTGCGGGAAAGAGCACGGTGATCGCCCTGGCCGCGCGGCTCTGGGATCCCGACGGCGGCGAGATCGCACTCGTCGACGGCAGCGGACGAGGGATGCCACTTCGCGAGGTGACGGAAGAAGAACTCCGCGCTGCGGTGGCCGTCGTCGAGCAAGACGCCCGGCTCTTCCACGGCACGGTGAGAGAGAACCTCCTGCGGGGTACGGGCATGCGAGCGGACGCGGACCTCCTCGGCATCCTGGACCGCGTCGGTGCCCGCGAGTGGATCAGCCTCGACGACGAGCTCGGCGAACACGGCGTCCGTCTCTCGGGAGGCCAGCGGGCCCGGCTCGCCCTCGCCCGCGCGCTCTGTCGCGAGCCGCGCATCCTGATCGTCGACGAGATCACCGCGAGCCTGGACCCGGCGACCGAGAGGGCGATCTCGCAGGTGCTCGCCGAGGTCGACGCGACCGTCGTCGTCGCCTCGCACCGCCGTGAGACGCTCGCACGGCTCGGCCGCGTGCTCAGGGTGGAGCCGCTGGCCGGCGACGTCCTGCCATCGGAGTGACGCGGACGCAGGTGAGCGTCAACGCCATCGTGGAAGGCTCGGATGCGAGGGCGGGATCGCGTCAGCACCAGGGTCTTGTTGGCGGAGCGGAGCGGTCACCGTCCTCTCGGAGACGCCCGACCCGTCGCCTCAGCACGCGGAACGGTGTCGCGGGCCGAAGGATCCGCGTTCCGGCGTACCTCACGCCGCCCCGCACCCGCAGCGCCGCGGCGATCCAGCTCGTGACGGCGCGCTCCGCCACCCAGACCGGCGCCCAGAGCGCACTCCCTGCAGGAAAGGCGCGTCGGCCCTGACCGCGCCGTCGACCGACCTCGGCCATGAGCACCGCACCGACGAGCACGCACACCAACGCCGCGGGTCTGCGGCGCAGTGCGAAGACGAGGGGCACAATCGACAGCTCGATGACGTGCCGCGAGGGCTGCGCGAGGCTGTCGTAGGCCTGCCGCACCCGCTGAGCCCAGAACTGCCGCGCGGTCGGGGGTCGTCGCTCGATGAAGATCGCGGGGCAATCCTTCAGGCGTCCGCCGCGCGCCCGGACCGTGCGCTCCATCTCGAGGTTCTCGAAGAGGACGTGCGCGTCGTAGCCGTCGGGGAGCGCCGAGCGGCGTACGGCGTAGGTTCCGGGGTAGTCGTGACCCAGGGCGCGGTTCATCAGCGACCGGGCCGTGTCCCATCTCGCGTGCCAGGGCCGCGGGCGGAAGACGTTCTGGGGTCTGACCAGGTCGGCGTCGTCATCCAGCTCGCCGATGAGCTGGTGCAGGGTGGTCACGGTGTGCCGCACATCGTCGTCGGCGATGATGACGGTCTCGTACCGGGCGATCGCGAGACCCGTGAGGACCCCGCGGACCTTGCCGTTTCCGCCCGCGCTCACCGGGGGCGGGACGTGACGGATGAGATGAGACCAGGCACGCTGATGCGCGGCGAAGAGGTGCGGGTCGGATCCGTCGACGAGCGTGACATCGACCCAACCCGCGAGTTCGCGCAGGTAGGCGGTCATCTCGTCGAGGCGGGTGTCGTCGTTCCAACGCAGCGGCAGGACGTATTCCGCTGCGACCCTCTCGACGCCGGGGTCGCTGCTCAGCGCCTCGGGTCGAGGCGTCACTGCGGAGCGGGGATCGGCGCGTCGGCGGCGACCTCCGCGAACACCATCTCTTCGTGATGCGTGGGAGGGCGGACAGCGCCATCGGGCTCGGGCACGACGTATAGACCGCGCACCGTGTTGGCGTTGTAGCTCAACGCGTGCAACCAGGCCGGGTTGAGCGGCGGCATGCGTCCGCCCTGGAACATGAAGACGAGCGAGACGCGAGGCTGGATGTAGACCGCGGTCCGGCCTCCGCCCGTGCTGATGTCGTCTTTCCAGGTGAAGGTGAAGCTCTCACCGCGCCGCACCTTGGCGACGATCACGGCTTGCAGATGCGCCAGCAGCCTGTCCTCGAACTCCACCCTGAGGCTCGAGTCGTAGATGAACTTGCCCATGGTCGGCTCCTTCCGCGCTCGCAGATCTTCGTGGACCCCCCGGCGAGGAGTGACGGCCGCGAAGAACGTCGCGCGGTTCTTGTCTGCACCGTGCTCCTCGAACCGAGTGCGCGTGAAACCCCTTGTGGCTGTCGCGCGCATGGGATATTCGCGCGTGATGTGGGTGTCGGCCTGCGTCGACGGAGACCGGCGTGGTCCGTCAGATCACCCGCGGGAGCCCGGATCGCCGCCGGAGCGTGGGGGTACGTCCCCGGATTAACTGCTCATCGATGTCTGCGATCACCGCGCGGAGGGAGTCGACTCGCTCGTCCTTGATCTCTGCTCCGCCGACAGCGGCGATCCGGTGCCGCAACGCGAACTGAAACCACGTCCGTCGTTGAACGAGATAGTTAGCCTCGTCCTCTGTCATCCCACCACCTTAATGAAGATGTACTTAGGTGGCTCATCTGTGTCGCCGATTACTCCGTCACATCCCGTACGACCGCCGTCACCTCGCCCAGCAGATCCCGCGCCAAGAACCCGACGCCGACGCGCTCGGTCAGACGGTCGCCCGAGCGCGCGTGCGTCCATCCACCCCACACCGCTGCACGCTCCGGCTCGAGCCCGCGCGAGGCGAACCCCGCGATGCAGCCCGACAACACATCGCCGCTGCCGGCGGTTCCGAGGCCTCCGCTGCCGGGCTCCGCTTGCCACACGTCCCCGTCTGCGGTCGCGACGGTCCCGAAGCAGTGCACCGCCGCCGAGTACCGGCGGGCGATCTCGGCGACGTCTGCGGCGCGATCCTCGCCGAGATCGCGGCCGAGGAGCAGCGCGGCCTCTTCTTCATTCGCGTTGATGAGCAGATCGTCGGGGAGGAGAGAACGATCGACGTCGGACAGGATGCCGAGGGCGAAGGCGTCCAGCACGAGGCGACCCACACCCACGCCCGCGACCGCCAGAAGCGCCACGCGTGTGGCATCCGGATCATCGAAACCGGGACCCAACAGCAGCGCATCGGCCGCCTCGAGCGCCGAGCGGAGACCGTCGTCGAGGGAGTCGGCATCCCCTCCCCAGGCGTACACGCCGGCCTCGGGCATGGCGGTGCCGAGGCCGGGGGCGATCTCGGGTGGCACGGCCAGGCCCACCCGCCCCGCACCGACGCGCAGAGCCGCCTCGGCCGAGAGCAGCACGGCGCCGGGCGATCGGGGCGAGCCGCCGACCACGATCACCTGCCCGCGGGCTTTCTTCGAGCCGGGATCGGGCAGTCCCCACTCCCGCAGCAGCGTGCGCGTCACGTTCTCAACGGTGCGGGGCATCGGCTTCTCCGGAGTGGACGGTGACATCGGCGCCCTCGTTCTCGAGGTGGGCGACGTCGGAGAAGGTCACGAGTCTCCACCCGTCGTCGGTGCGCACGAGCTCGGTGACCGAGGCGTTCCTGACCGTGTGCGCGGCGGCGAAGGCGAGCAGTTCGGCCTCGTCCATCGGCAACAGGATGTACATCACGAGCATGATCACCGCGTCGTGTGCGACGAGCAGTGCCGTGTCGACCGGCCGGTCGAGGTGCTCCGCCAGGAATGACCGCAGCCGCAGCGCGACGTCGGCCCACGACTCGCCGCCGGGCGGCCGGTGGAAGAACTTGCCGAGGTGTCGGCGCCTGGCGGCCTCTTGGGGGTGCAGCTCGAGCACTCCCCGCGTCGTCAGAAGATCCAGGATGCCGAGTTCTCGGTCGCGTAACCGCTCGTCCACCACCGGATGAGAGGCGGTGGCGACACCGCCCAGGGCGAGAGCGAGCGTCTGACGCGCGCGACGGTACGGCGACACCCAGTACTCGTCGATGGACGAGCCGGTGGATCTCACCCAGGCGCGGAGCGCCCGAGCCTGCTCTTCTCCGACGGGGGAGAGGGCGACATCGGCATCACGGGTGTCGAGCGCGATGACCGCCGCCCCCTCGCGTTCGGCCCTCGACGCGGCGACGTTCCCCTCGCTCTCGCCGTGCCGGACGAGCCAGAGCCTGTTCACGGGCACGTGGGCACCTCCGGGCGGAGGGTCGCCAGGATCACTTCCGCCTCCTGAACAGCCCCCGTCGCCGCTTCTTCGGCTGCGGCGGCTCGGGCTCCTCGGGTTCGCCGAGACGGATGCGACGGCCCTCGTCGATGTCTTCGCGTTCCTTCTGCTCCTGCTTGTCGCTCTTCCGGGTGTCGCGCGCGGGGAGTTGCAGATCCTGCTCGGCGGCGATGCCCGCCTGCAACTGCCGGCCGCGCTCGAGTTCGGCGTCGAACTCCGCGCCGAACAGCAGCGCGAGGTTGGCGATCCAGAGCCACAGGAGGAACACGATCGCTCCCGCGAGGGAACCGTACGTCCGGTCGTAGTTCGAGAAGTTGACGATGTAGAACGCGAAGCCGGCGGTGGCCAGCGCGAGGATGACGATCGCCACGACCGCGCCGAGGCTGATCCACCGGAACTTCGGCTGCTTTGCGTTGGGGGTGGCGTAATAGAGCACGGCGACGAGGAACACGATGACGAACAGCATCACGGGCCACTTCGCGATGTCCCACGCGATCTGGACCCCCTCGCCGAGACCCAGGGCGTTGCCGATGGCCGAGGTGACGTCGCCCGAGATGACCAGGCCGAGGGCCACGAGAGCCAGCGACACCACGGCGATGACGGTGACGACGAGCTGCATCGGACGGAGCTTCCAGAACGGGCGTCCTTCGTCGATCTCGTAGATGCGGTTCATCGCGCGGCTGAACGCGCCGACGTACCCCGAGGCCGACCACAGAGCCAGCACAATCCCCGAGACGAGCGCGAAGCCCGCGCCCGGAGCCGAGGCGACCTGTTCGATCGGGCCGCGCAGCGAGTCCGCGGCATCCGGGGCCACTTGTCGCACGATGTCGATGATCGCGCCCGCGGCGGCTTCGCCCTGGCCGATGACGCCGAGGACCGAGAAGATCGCGAGCAGTGCCGGGAACAGCGCGAGCACCGAGTAGTAGACAAGGCCGGCGGCGGCATCGAGACACTGGTCGGCGAAGAACTCGCGCAGCGTTTTCTTCAGGACGTAGCCCCACGACCGCTTCTCGAGGTCGGTGGGGGAGTCGGGCTTCTCGTGCGCCTCGGGTGGGGGTGCGGTGCTCGTGTTCTTCTGCCGTGCCATGCGTCCGGTGTACGGCGGCGACGCGCAAAATGCCCACAGGGTTGTGCTGTCAGCGCGCGTATGAGAACGCTCGGTGTCGCGAGCCTGGCAATCATCTGAGCAGAACGGGACCGCGAAGCCGCGAAGGTGCGGTTTTCCGCCGATCACGACGTTGGTGTATGCGTCTTCACGCATACGGTCCCCGTAGCGTGGCCCTCACGTCGTCGGCATCCGCCTTCCTCGTCGAAGACTTCGGTCACCCCCACCGAGGAGCATGCATTGGCTGCACCCGTCATCGAGTCCCGCCTGGGACCGATCCGTCAGACCTACAAGGGAACGACGGAGTTCCCGCCCATGGCCAAGGCCTACACGGAGCTGTCGCAGGTCGTCCGCGAGACCGGACTGCTCGTTCGAGCCCGTCGTTTCTACGCGCTGGTCGGCACCGTCCTCGCCCTCGGGTTCGGCGGGGCGATCACCGGATTCGTCCTGCTCGGCGACAGCTGGTTCCAGTTGCTGATCGCCGCGGCGCTCGGCATCCTGCTCACCCAGGTGGCGTTCCTCGCCCACGAGGCCGCGCACAAGCAGATCTTCGCCTCGGGCAAGGCCAATGACCGTCTCGCGCTGTGGCTCGCTGCCGGCGTCGTGGGCATGAGCCTGTCGTGGTGGACCTCGAAGCACACGCGTCACCACGCCAACCCCAACCGCGTGGGCAAAGACCCCGACATCGAGATCGACACGATCTCGTTCATCGAGGTCGACGCCGCCAAGGCGCGCGGCCTGCAGCGTTGGATCACCCAGCGCCAGGGTTGGGCGTTCTTCCCCCTACTCACGCTCGAGGGCGCCAACCTTCACTTCATCGGTCTGCGCCACCTGCTCTCGAAGGAGCCGGTCAAGGGTCGCTGGACCGAGCTGGGCCTGATCGCCCTCCGATTCGCGATCTTCGTGGCTCCGGTGTTCGTCTTCCTGCCTCTCGGAATGGCCTTCGCCTTCGTCGGCGTGCAGCTCGCCGTGTTCGGTCTGTACATGGGCGCCTCGTTCGCGCCGAACCACAAGGGCATGGCCGTCATCGCCCCCGACGCGAAGCTCGACTTCTTCAGCAAGCAGGTCCGCACCTCGCGCAACATCAAGGGCGGGTGGTGGGCCACGTGGCTCATGGGCGGTCTGAACTACCAGATCGAGCACCACCTCTTCCCGAACATGCCGCGCCCGCACCTCAGCAAGGCCCGCGCGATCGTCAAGGAGCACAGCCAGACGCTCAACGTCCCCTACGTCGAGACGACGTTGTTCGAGTCGTACGGCATCGTCATCCGTTACCTGAACCAGGTGGGGCTCGCCGCTCGCGACCCGTTCGAGTGCCCCATGACCTCGGCGGCCGCGCGGGCGTGACGCCCGCACGACCATCCATCCCAGAGGGCCCCGCATCGCGCGGGGCCCTCTGTCGTGGTTTCGGTGACAAATGTCACCGCGAGTGGTGACCGAAGGCTCTCCCGCCCACGGGCAGCCACTGGTCGACTGGAGGAACCTCGACCCGAAGGACCTTCCCGTGAAGAAATCCACCCGCCTCGCCCTCCTGATCCCACCCGCCGCGATCGTCGGCGTCCTCGCGGTGACGCTGGCCACCACGGCCACCGTCAACGCTGTGGCCACCCGCGCCGAGGCCGCGGAGATCACCCCGTACGGCGAGCGGGTGCCCGTGGGGGATCGTTCGATGAACGTCGTCATTAACGGTGACCACCCCGAGACCATCGTGCTGCTGCCGGGCCTGGGCACCGCGGCGCCCGGCCTCGATTTCGCGCCGCTCAGCGACCAGCTCGACGACACCTATCGTGTCGTCGCCGTCGAGCCGTTCGGCACGGGGTTGAGCGATCAGACCGACGAGCCGCGCACGGCCGCGAATATCGCGCGCGAGGTGCACACGGCCCTGGAGTACCTCGGCGTCGACCGCTACACGCTCATGGGGCACTCGATCTCCGGCATCTACGCGCTGACCTACGTCGAGGCGTATCGCGACGAGGTGACGGCCTTCGTCGGCATCGACAGCAGCGTGCCGGACCAACCCGGCGGTGATGCACCGATCGCGACCGACTCCCTCGCGCTCCTGGACACCCTCGGCGTCACCCGCGCCCTTCGTGCGTTCACCCCCGACCCGTACGAGGGGCTGCCGTACGACGCGAGCGCGCGGGAGCAGATGCGTCTGCTCGCGAACGTCAACTCCGCGGCGCCGACCGTGCTCGACGAGATGGCCCACGCATCGACGAACTTCGCCGACGCGAGCGGTCGACGCTTCGCCGCCGACCTCCCGGTGCTGCTGTTCGTGCGTGAGGCGGACGACGACGTCGAGGGCTGGGTCGACCTGCACCGCACCCAGGCGGCATCCGTCGACCGGGGCGAGGTGGTGCTGATGGCGGGCGAGCACTACCTGCACCACACGCTCTCGCGCGAGATCGCCCAGGATACGCGCCGGTTTCTCGAAGCCTCGCGCTAGGGCACGTTGCTGAACCCCCGGTTGCGCTCCTCGGGCGATTCTGGATGTCGTGTCGCGTGAGGTGATCTCGGATGAGGCGTGGGCCGTGATCGGTCCGCTGTTCCCGGAAGCGTAGGCCACCGGGCGGCCTCCGGTTGATCGTCGGACGGGGTCGCGGCGACCGCGGCTATCGGGCCGAGCGGCCGGTACGGAGCATTTGCACGAGGAGCACGATCGTCATCAGGAAGGCGAACAGCGGCAGTCCCACGGCACCGAGCGCGAGCAGGGTGCCGGCGGGATAGTCGACGTTTCCCATCCGTCCGAGCCCCACGCCGCTACCGCCGGCGGTCACGTCGCCGGCCAGCCGGAACTTCCCGTCGTACGCGTCGAGCCGCGACGAACACGTGACGGATGCGGCGGCGCCGCCCGCATCCGCGATGCTCTGCACAGGTGAGAAGCCGTCGCCGTGGGTCATCCACCACAGGGTGTCGTCCCACCCCGGTGACGGGACCGACCAGATGCCGAGTGCGCGCCCGTCGGCGGTCTCGGCCCGGCACTCGACGAGTCCCAGCAGCGGTGCCACGCCCGACGCCCACACTCCCGTGACGCCCTCAGCGGGCAGCTCGACCGTCTGGCCCAGCGGCACCGTCGGCGCCTCCGCGACCGACCGCGACACCGGCATGACCCACAGACCCCAGATGAGTGCGCTCGCCACGACGCACACCACGACGAGCGTCCATAGCAACAGCACCCTGTGCCGCATGTGCATCCGCGAGTCCTGCGCGCGAAACGCTTCGTCGGCGGGCGGTGGGGTCACGTGTCGAGTGTACGGATTGCATGCTGGCGGCAGCGAAGCATTCCCCCATATCAGGCGCTCCACACGGGCCCGAGGCCGCGCTGCTACACCGAGTCGCGCGCCCCGGCCGCCACCCCTCACACGACCCCCGCCAACGCCCTCCCCACCGTCCGCCCGGTGAACAGACAGCCCCCGAGGAAAGTCCCTTCCAGGGCGTTGTACCCGTGGGCCCCGCCGCCGCCGAAGCCCGCGGCCTCGCCCGCGGCGTACAGGCCGGGGATCGGCATCCCGGATCCGTCCAGCGCGCGACCGTCGAGGTCGGTCTGGATGCCGCCGAGCGTCTTGCGCGTGACGACCCACAGTCGCACGGCGATGAGCGGACCGTGGCGAGGGTCGAGGATCGCGTGGGCCGGGACCGTCCGGAAGAGCCGGTCTCCGCGGAAGCGTCGGCTGTTCTGGATGCCGATGGTCTGGGCGTCTTTCGAGAACGGGTTCACGACCTCGCGGTCTCGCGTGACGAGCTGCGCGCGCAGGGAATCCTCGTCGAGAAGGTCGTCGCCCGTGAGCGCGTTCATGCCCCGCACGAGCTCGGTGAGCGTGTCGGCGACGACGAAGTCCGCTCCATGCTTCTTGAAGTCCTCGACGGGGCCGGGGGCGGCCCGCCCGAGCCGCGTGCGCAGCAGCAGGGCCAGATCCCGGTTCGTGATGTCGGGGTTCTGCTCCGAGCCGGAGAGCGCGAACTCCTTCTTGATGATCGTCTGATCGAGCACGAACCACGAGTAGTCGTAGTCGACGAGATCGGGCGTCGACCGCAGGATCTTCAGCGTCCCGAGAGTGTCGTACCCGGGCAGGCCCGGCATCGGTAGCCGACGCCCGCGCGCATCGAGCCACATCGACGACGGACCGGGCAGAATGCGGATGCCATGGCCAGGCCACACGGGATCCCAGTTCTGCAGTCCCTCGGTGTAGTGCCACATGCGGTCGCGGTTCACCAGCCGCACGCCCTGGTCGGCGGCGATGTCAAGCATGCGCCCGTCGACGTGTGCGGGCACGCCGGTGACCATGGTGCGCGGGGGAGTGCCGAGGCGCTCGGGCCACCAGCGGCGCACACGCTCGTGGTCGCCGCCGATGCCGCCCGACGAGATGACGACGGCCTGCGCGGTGAGCTCGAACTCGCCGACCACGTCGCGCGACGACGACACCCCGCGCGGAGCATCGTCGGGGGCAAGGATCGCGCCGCGCACGCCGGTCACGGCGCCGTCTGTGAAAACCAGCCCGTCGACGCGGTGGCGGAAACGCAGATCGACGGCATCCGCCTCTCTCGCTTTGTCGGCGAAGGGTTCCGAGATGCCGGTGCCCGTTCCCCACGGCACGTGGAAGCGGGGAACGGAGTTGCCGTGACCGCCCGCGCTGAGCGACCCGCGCTCGGCCCAGCCGACGACGGGAGTGAACTTCACGCCCTGCTGCTGCAACCACGCGCGCTTCTCGCCCGCGGCGAACTCGACGTATGCGCGACCCCACTTCTGCGCCCACTCGTCTTCGGGGTGCGCGCCGTCCAGGCGGTCCCACCCGGCGGAGCCCTGCCAGTCCTGCCACGCGAGATCGAACGAATCCTTCACGCCGAGGCGACGCTGCATGGGGGAGTCGACGAGGAAGATCCCGCCGAACGACCAGAAGGCTTGCCCGCCGAGGTTCGCGGCGTTCTCCTGCTCGATGATGAGGACGCGCTTGCCCGCGCGCACCAGCTCGTTGCTGGCGACGAGACCCGCGAGTCCCGCTCCGATGATGATGACGTCGGCGTCCATGTTCTCCCTCGGCGTCGAGTGGTGGGTCCACGCTACGCCGGGATTCACCGGTGCCGGGGCCACCGAGACGTCAGCCGGGGAGCACCGGTGCGCTCGTTCGTCGAGGCGGGTAGTCGCGAAGCGAGATCTCGCGGCTGTCGAACATGCCTCGACGCGCGCGGACCATGGTCACGCCGGAGCGGCGTAGATTCTCGGCGAGTTCTGCCGTCAAGGGCGCGTGGTGCGCCTTCTGCCATCCGCCCGCCAGCGTATAGGTGTGGGTCACCGTGCGGGGTCGAGTCATGGGCACCTCCTGGGGGAACCGTAGCGGCCGGAAAGTGCAGTCGCCGCAAATGTCTCGCACCCGTCATCTGCCGGTTTTCCGTCGTAACCCGGCCGGTCACGCTCCCCGCCCTGCGGCGGCTCCGCCCGATAATGACGGGATGACCACCGCGCGCATCGTGATCCTGTTCGCTCTGGCCGCGGTCGCCGAGATCGGTGGCGCGTGGCTCGTCTGGCAGGCCGTTCGCGAGAACCGCGGCTGGTGGCTCGCGCTGCTCGGCATCCTGGCCCTCGGCGCGTACGGGTTCATCGCCGCGCTGCAGCCCGAGGCGAACTTCGGGCGCGTGCTCGCCGCGTACGGCGGGGTGTTCATCGCGGGCTCGCTCGCGTGGGGGATCGTCGTCGACGGGTTCCGACCGACGGTGTGGGACTACGTCGGCTCGGCGGTCGCCCTCGTGGGGGCGGCGATCATCATGCTCGCGCCCGCGTTGGCGGGGACGGATCGGGCCGTGGGTGCGTGAGGCGTTTTACGCTGGCGCCATGACAAATGCCGCCGATGGCTCGAACCCGCTGCGCACCGTGCTCGCCAAGATCGATGCGGACGTACCCCTCCGGACCCCGTTCCACTTCAATCAGGCCCACATCAGTCCGCGGCTCGACCGGCTCGAGGCGAAGCTCGCCTACATGGCCGACTACATCGCGTTCCTCGAGCAGCGCATCCAGTCTCTCGAGGGAAGAGTAGTTAGCTAGGCGAGATATTAGGCGGTTGTCAAGCGCCCTCCGCGGCGAGGGTCTCTCGCGGACACTTGATCCATGAAGAACGAGAACACGCCTCACGAGGGCCTTGCCGACGACTTCGCCGATCTCGACACCGTGCGCCCCTTCGGCTCGTATCTGTCGGTGATCAACGGCGGGAACTAGTCGTCCGGAACCTCCGAGCGGGGTTCGTACGAGAGGGCCGGATGCCGTGTGCGTCCGGCCCTTCATCGTCCCCTCACTCGTGGAACGTCGCCCCCTTGACCACCCGGTCGACGACGTTGCGGGGTCCGCGCACGGCAATGCCCACCAGATCGAGATCGGATGCCGCAACGGCGGCGACCGCGGCGCGGTTGGCGGCGTCGTGCGACGTCCCGAAGAGTTCGCGGGTGTAGATCGCCAGGGCGACGTCGTCGCGTGCGGCGGCCTTGGCCCGTGCTCGGGACAGGGTGTCGCCATCGGCCGTGAGCACGATGACCGGTTGGCGCAGCATCGGCAGGTAGGTCGTGCCGTCGGCGTCGCGGTAGGGCTCCCCGACGAGGTCGCCGGAGCTGGTGGCGACACCCGACATCAGGAACGCCGTCACGTTCAGTTCCTGCCACGCGGCGAGGTCGGCCACGAGCACGACGACCACCTTCGTGTCGAAGCGGGGTGGGTCGGTCACATCAGTCATGGATCCAGCCTCTGCCCGCGGTGTCGAAGGCGTCTTGTACGTTTCTTGCATGGTCGATCGCTTGCGGGCTTGGCATCCGGAGGTGCCGTTCCTGCGCGAGACCTACCACGCCGATCTCGATCATGCCTATCCCGTGCACACGCACGACGACTGGGCCGTCATGCTCGTCGACCGCGGGGCCGTGTCCTACGGACTCGACGGCGCGGCGCATCAGGCGGTGCCCGCAGCGGTCACGCTCCTGCCGCCGGGCATCCCGCACGACGGGCGTCCGGCGCGCGCGGGCGAGGGGTACCGCAAGCGCGTGCTGTACCTCGCGGGTGACTGGTTGTCGGAAGCGACGGCGGCGCGCATCGCGCGACGGCCGACCCTCGCTCGCGCCTCGGCGGTGGCCGCAGCACAGCGGATCCACGCGGCACTGCGGCATCCCGGAGACGAACTCGCCGCCGAGCACTGGCTGATCGCCGTCCGTGAGGCCGTGCTGTCGCACGCGGGGTCGGAGACGGCGGTGTTCGCCGATGCGCCGTTGGCGAGGCGCCTTCGTTCGCTGCTCGACGATCGATGGGCCGAGTCGTTCACCCTTGCCGACGCCGCACGCGAGCTGCACGCGCACCCCAGCCACCTCGTGCGCGTGTTCTCGCAGACGTACGGCATCGCCCCGCACCGTTACCTCGTGACGCGTCGGGTCGACGCCGCGCGCCGCATGCTCGTCGACGGCGGCCGGCCTGCCGAGGTCGCCGCTCGCGCGGGCTTCCACGATCAGGCCCACCTCACGCGTCACTTCCGCCGGGTCTTGGGCGTCACTCCGGCGGTCTTCGCCGGGTCCGGTCAAGGGATGCCATGACCCGGCGAACGATCGAGATCGACGGTGCGGCGATTCACGGCATCCCGTCGTTGTACGTCGAACTGAATCGCGTGTTCATGCCCGACGAGGACTGGACGCTGGGGGAGAGCCTGGATGCGCTCGACGACCTGCTGTACGGCGGGTTCGGAGTGCTCGACGGGGCGGAGCCGGTGCGGGTGGTGTGGAAACGATCGGACGTCGCTCGAAAAGCGCTCGGGGTCGAGACCACGCGGCAGTACTACCGCGCGAAGCTCGCTCGGCCGCAGGTGTACTCCGTCGCCACCGCTCAACGCGCCCTCGACGCGCTCGAGGCGGGCGCGGGGGAGACGTATTTCGAGCTGGTAGTGAGGGTGTTCCGGGAGCACGGGAACATCGAGCTCGTGCTCGATTGAGTCGGTGCGAGGGGTCGCGAGGGCGAGGCTCACCGCGCTGTGCGGCTGAGGACGGATCGAATCAGACGCTCCGCGGCCGCGGGGTAGAGGGGAACGGCATCGGTCTCGGCATCGATCGGCCGCCAGACCACCGGCACCACGGAACCATCGGACTCCGTCAGGCTCCCGCCGTGCTCTCCGGGCGAGGGGTCGAGTCCGCCGCAATAGAGCGCGACGATCTCGTGACCCAGCTCGCCGTCGTAGCGGAAGAGGCTCTCGACCGTGTCGAGGTAGGTCAGGTCGGTGATGCGCGCACCGAGCTCCTCCTCCACCTCGCGGACGATCGCCTGGCGATGCGTTTCGCCGAACTCGACGCTGCCGCCGATCAGGCGATGGAAGCCCCGCGGGTTCTCGAGGGTCGGGGCGTGGGCGCTCACAAGGTGGGCCGGTGAACCGGCGTGGGGGACGACGAGCATGGCTTTCACGCGGATCAGTGAAGGGGCGTGCCGGGATTCTTCGGTCCGGTCGACATCAGGCATGGTCGCGCAGATGCTCGTTCATCCGAGCCAGGATCGCGCTCCGATACGGCGGCTTCGTGGCGGCGGTCAGAGGGGAAAGCCGGGTGGCGTCTCCGGTTCGGTACGTCGCGAGGAAGTCCGCGACGGGCCTCAGGTAGGCGGTGAGAAAAATGTCCATGAGTTTCTCCTCGGGCAGGCCCGCTGGCGGCGAACGACGCAGTGCGACGCGGCCGCGGAGACGACATGCGTTTGAGGGGTCACGTCATCGCGAATGCGCGCGGACATAGCTCTCCATCCGGTCCACGACGGCGCCGCGGAACGGGAGCTTCTTCGCGAAACTGATCGGGGATACTCCGTGTACCGATACCGAGGTGAAATCGGCATCCTCACGCTCGAACCACAGGTCGTAAATCGGATTCAGGTCCTCGTCGCTGTATTTCATGTTCAGGACTTCGAGGAAAGGGACGCGTCCGTTCTCGTCTCGCGCGTTGAAATTTGCGCCGGCATCGATCAGACGTCGCGCGATGCGCGCGTCTTCCCCGACATCGTGGGAGACCTGACCGAAGAGGACATGAAGAACGGTTGCCCCGCCGTCGCCAGCCGTGATGGGGGCGCCCTGGTCGAGCAAGAAGTGGCCGAGGCTGTATCTGCTGGGCAGGTCGTGATTGGCGAGTGCCCGCGGCAGGAGCCCATGGCCTTTCGCATCCACCTTCTGCGCGTCTTCGGGGCGAATGATCGAGAGAAAATCTTTCGCCGGCTTGAGGCGGGCGGTGAGGAAGAGATCCATCAAGTTGCTCCGTGGAGCGCTATCGGGCGAAAGGAATCGGCCCCGCCAGCTGTTCGGTGAACGCGATGTGCTCGAAGATCCGCGAGCGAGTGAGGAACTCGACGCTCTCCGGTCCGCCCGCGGGCAGGGGGAGCTTGTAGGCGTAGATGTAATCGAAGTCTGCTGGTGCCGTCAGCGGCCCGTAGACGGACG
This sequence comes from Microbacterium sp. 1154, assembly GCF_031455375.1. Taxonomy (NCBI): domain Bacteria; kingdom Bacillati; phylum Actinomycetota; class Actinomycetes; order Micrococcales; family Microbacteriaceae; genus Microbacterium; species Microbacterium sp. 1154. The sequence goes on from NZ_JAVDSN010000001.1 coordinate 1,807,774, forward strand.
CCGCCTCGTCGTAAGGAGCGGAGTTGTAGATCTCATCGCGCCACTCGGCGCTGGTGATTTTGAGTCCGAGGTGGCGAATGCTCGAGCTCATCCCCGAAACGCGGGCGTACCGATATTGCAGTACTCGGTAGTCGCCACCGGCGGCCACCACGATATCCCCGAGGCCGGTCGCGAAGAGAGGAATCATATCGGGCTGCGGGAGATAATCCCCGATCATCTCCGTGTAGTAATCAGGATCGATGACCTTCAAAAATCCATTCGCTGCGATTCCGAAACCGTGGAGCTGCCACATTTCCAGCACGGCTTCTTCGAGAACTCCCGAATATCTCTGCATCGTTGCGGAGGAGACAGGGGCGACCGGCACAAAATCTTCGAAGGGGCGGAATGCCATGGTTATCCATTCACTCGAATATTGAGAAGCGTTCGCGCAAGCTGCTCAGGTGTCATCTCGGATGCAATTCGGCGGATATCGTCCTCTAGCGGACCGATTCGATGTTGCCACTGGGATCCTATCGAGGAGTTGACCCGAGCATCCCCGACGCCATCGAAGCTGAGGGGGTCTCCGCCACCGACCGCATCCAACTTGTGGATGGCGTGTTGCGTCTTCATCCACTCCTGCGCCTGGCGCTGTGCTTCCTCGAGGGAGTCGGCCGTGTCGAGGAGCTCATCCACCTTGTCGTCATAGGCGCGCGCGCGCACCTCGGCCTGCATATTGAGAACTTCGCGCGTCCGGTCCCCGGTGAACTCATCCCTCCGCTGCAGCCATGTCTCGAACGTCGTGTTGTCCAAGACGTCCTGAGCGTTGGTGATCTGACGATCCCACTCGGGGCGACTGTGCTTCGGGTTGTACGTGAAGGTGACGTCCAGCTGAGTGGGGTGGCGCACGAGACTCTCGGCTGCAGTTTCCGCGGCGTGTACCGTGCTGGAGCCGTTGTTGCCCCCGGCCCACTTCGTCAGGAACTGCAACGCCTTGCCCGCCATGCCGCTCAGCTCGTCGACGAGCCCGCGCAGCTTCGTGAAGGCGTTCACGACGGTGGTGATGGTCTTGCTGATGCGAGGGACGAGCGCGGAAACCCGCGAACCGACCTGCGCCGCGATCACGGGCGTCGCGAGACCGACCGTCGCGACGGCGGTGATGGCGGCGGAGATCGCCATGCCGACGATCTGACTGATGGCGTCTCGCACGAGATCGTGGGTCATCTGCACGAGCGAGGACGCCATCGACAAGCCCGTCGAGATCGCCCCGGCCCATTGGCCCGAGGTCGTGAGGTGCTGCGAAAGGCCCTGCACGTGCGCCGTGTACGCGGTGATGGTCTCGCCCGACAGCCCGTCGAGGTCAGCGAGCCGGTTCTGCGCGGTGACGCCGAGCTCGCTCATCCGGGCGCCCACGTTGCTCCAGGTCGCGGCGAATGCCTGGACTTCGGCCGCGTTGCCGGTCAGATCGTTCAGCCACCCCTTGAGCGGCTCGATGTGGTCGAGCAGCCACCCTAGACCGTTGGCGATCAGCGTGCCGATGGGGTCCATCACGGCCGCGACGGTGTCCATCGCGGCCGAGAATCCCGCGATCCCTCCTTCGACCCAGTTCCCACTCTGGATGGCATCGGCCAGAGCCTGCCCGTCGGTGATGAGGAACGCGCCCGAGAACGCGGATGTCGTGTCCACGGGAGCCGCCACGAGCGAGTTGCTCATCCCAGGCCTCCCTCAAGGTGCTTCGTCACCTGGATGACGGTCTCTTCGAACGTTTCGAAGTCGGCGACGACTCCGCGTAACTCCTGCCCCGTGCGTTCGAGTACGCCTTCCGCGCCGCTGATGTGCTGAGAGACCGCCCCCGACACCACTCCGACAGGGGGAACGATCCAGGCGCAGAGAACGCCGAACGCCCCTCCGCCGAGGTTGACGCTCTGAATCGCCGACGCGGCCTCGGCGGCGTCGGAGGCGAGCTGCTGCACGCGCGAGGCGTGCTGCAGCAGAACGTCCGCATCCATCCGGATCTGTTGGGTCATCGCAGGCCTCCTCTGTGCGTCACTCCGTCGTCGTCCTGGTCGGGAATGAGCTCCGCGGCCACGACGCCGACGATGGGGTCCGATTTGCCCATGATCTCGGTGGTCACCTCGAGGGTGCGAACGCGGGCGTTCTTCGTCGCCTTCGCGACCAGCTCCATCACCTCGGCGCTGACGCGTCGGCCCCCACGGTCGAGCGCCGAGTCCGCGATCTCGAGGTCACGGATGACCCCCGCCGCGTCCACCTCGACCGAGATGTCCCGGGTGCGTGCCACGGCTTTCGCTCGTACATCGGCGATCGCGGCCTGTAGGACGGGCAGCTTCTCGCCGCGTTCCTGCGCCCGCCGCGTATCTTCTTCGATCCGCGCGAGCGTTTCCTCCGGTGATCCGTACAAGCTGCGCCCCCACCCCGGCCACACGCGGCAGACGTTCCTCCACAGCGCGCGGCAATCGTCACTTATCCACAGACGAGGGTAGGTCGGAAAGTCGTCGAACAGAATGAGAATCGTCTCATCCGCGTGCGAGAGCCCGGCTCAGTCCACCAGCGCCCCGCCCGCGCGCCGGGAGCCCAGGAACGGCGCGCGCTCGCGTGGCATCCCAAGCTCTCGGACGAGGACGCGGCGCGAGGCCCAAGGAGGCGACGCGCTCCACACCCGACGTCGCGCATGCGGGTATGGGTTTGAGCGGCGCGCTTTGACAGAATCGACGCGTGGCCGTCCAGAAGATCCTCGTCCGCCGTCTCTCCGGCGACACGCCACACATCCCAACGACGGGCGACACGCGTCGTGCGAACGCGATCATGACGCTCGTCGCGCTCGCGATCCTGATCCCGGTGTTCATCGTCGTGATCGAAGACGAGCTCGGCATCCGGCTGGTGATGGGCGCGTTCGCTCTCCTGCTCGCCGCGCTCGTCGGGTTCTTCCACCTCATGAAGCGTTTTCCGCGCGACGGCGTCGTCTACATCGCGACTCGCGGTCCGGGCCTGCACTTCCGGCCCCCGGTCTGGCCTACCGCGGTGACCGTGGCGCTCATCGTCCTGTACGGACTGGTCGGGGTCGTGGCGGCCATCGCGGTGGGGCTGGACGGCGACGGCCTCGTGTCTCCGCGCCGCTCTCCGCTGCTGCTGACGCTTGTGGCGGTGGTCTCCCTCGGCGTTGTTCTCTGGCGCCTGCAGGTCACCCCCGGGCTTCTCCTGACGGTCGACGGCCTCCGAGGCATCCGCGCGCGCGGCGACGTCGACTGGCCGTGGGATCTGGTGGGCGAGGTCACCGTCGCCGGGCCGCCCGCGACGCTGTCGCTCACGATGGTCGACGGGTACGTTCCGGTCACGTGTTCGATGCGCTACCTCGGCGCCGATCCCCATCAGGTCGCGGCGATCGTGCGTTTCTTCCGCGATCATCCCGAAGAACGCGGTGTGCTCGAGACCGGGGGAGAGGCGGCGCTCAACCGCGCGGCGGACGTGCTCCGGCCCGTCGGGGGCTGACCACGACGCGGGACATCGTGCCTGTTCCCTTACTCGCTCGCCTTCTCGAGCCCCCGTGTGCGGATCTCTTCGAGGTCGAGGCCCGCGAGGATCTTCCGCGCGACGAGGTCGTCGATCGTTCCTTCGCGGCGGAGGCGCAGCAGCACCTCGCGCTTGCGGTCGAGAACCGCCAACCGCAGTCGTTGCGCCTCCTTGTGGCGCAGCAGGGGAGAGCGCTGGGTGACGTCGATGTCGTCGCTCACGGCGATCATCTGCAGGGGGCCGGTGAAGGCTGCTGCCTCGTCGGGGCTGTCCGCCGTCCTGTCCGCGCCCGCGCGGCGACGCTCGGCTTCGGAACCGTCGGGCGGCACGGGCCCCGTGGAGGACGGCTCATCGCCGAGCGACGCGTCGAGCTCGGCGAGGTCGCGTTCTTCGATGGCGCGTTGCCGCGCGATCGCGCGGGCGTTCGCCAGCTCGAGACGCTCGTAGCCTTCGCGCCGGGCCCGGTCGCGCACGCGGTCGCTGATGCCGTGCTCGGTCGCCAGGTCGTCGAGGGCGGCGAGGGCCGCGCCCGAGATAGCGCGCTCGGCGAGCTCGTACTCCTCGATCGCAGCGTCGTCGTTCGGAAGCTTCGCCCACCGGATCACGGCGGGCAGCAGGGGACCCTGAACGAGCAGGGTGAGCACGATCACACCGGCCGTGACGAACACGATGGCGTCCCGACCCGCCACGGGCGCGCCGTCGGCCGTGGTGACCGGCACCGACAACGCGATGGCGAGCGAGACGGCGCCGCGGAAACCCGCCACCGTGCTCACCACACGAGAGCGGTGGCGCAACGAGCGGGACGATCCGGCGGCGGGCCGCGAGAACGGTGAGAAGAGCCACTGGAACAGGTACCGCACGACGAAGAGGGCGATCCACGCCGCGACGGTGACCAGGAGCAGCAGGCCGATCTCCGACCCCGAGATCTCGTGCAGCACGAGCTGCACCTCGAGCCCGATCAGCACGAACAGCGCACCGTTGAGCAGGTAGACGCCGAAGGGCCACGTGGCATCCGCCGCCCGCCGCGACATCGCGGTCGTGATCCGCGGAGACACCCACGCCATGATGAGGCCGGCGAACACCACGGCGAGCACCCCCGAGGCCTCGACGAGTTCGGCGATGAGGAACGACACGAACGGGACGAGCACCATCGTGAGGTTGATCGTCAGCGTCGACTGCATGCGGCGCAGGGCGAAGAAGGCGGCGGCCGCCACCGCGATACCCGCCGCCGCGCCACCGAGGTAAGACAGCAGCACCATGCCGGTGATCTGCAGCGGGGTGATCTGATCGCCGAGCAGCAGGGCGACGGCGATCGCGTAGAGAACGAGCGCGGTGCCGTCGTTGGTGAGACTTTCGGCCTTGAGCTTCATGAAGGTCTTGGCGGGCAGCAGACGTCCGAGCGCTGCGACGGCCGTGGCGTCGGGCGGAGCGACCGCGGCACCCAGCACGAGGGCTGCCTCCCACGGCACCCCCATCCAGGTCGCGACCCCGGCGACGGCGAACGCGGATGCCACGACGAGAAGCGTGCTCATGGGGATGATGTAGCGCAGCGACCGACGGACCGACCTCAGGGAGGTCGTCCACGCCTCACGGAACAGCATGACGGGCAGGAAGAGCAGCAGCACGGTCTCGGGTGGGAGCTCGATCTGACGGAGCTCCGGGATGAAGCCCAGGGCGAGACCGATGACGAGCAGTACGAGCGGTGTGGCCACGCGCAGTCGCGGTGCCAGGACGGTGCCCACGAGCATCGCGAGCCCCAGCAGAACCGTGATCTCGAGTCCCTGCATGCCTGCCGCCCTTCGTCGTGCCCCTGGACACAGCGTAGAGAGCGTGCGGAGAATTCCCGAGCGGCGTCAGCCGCGGGATGGGTGGGCTGACGTCTCCGCGCGCACGTCGTCTTCAGGCGCGATCCCGATACCCCTCCCATGCATCGGCGAGTCGCCTCAGCCCCTCGTCGAGCACGGGCGAAGTGACCGGCACACGAATGCGGTCATCGGTGTCGACGTCGGACGAGAACGCGGCCGACCCGGCGACCGAGACCCCGAAAGACGCAGCGTGCCGCGCGAACGCCGCGGCAGAGCCCACCGGCATCCGGGCCCAGATGCAGAGGCCTCCGCGGGGTGGCCGCCACTCCCAGTCGGGCAGGTGCGACGCCAGAAGGGTGCCGGCGCCCAGGGCGGCCTCGCGGTGCGTCACGACCGCATCCCGTCGCAGTGCGGGCGCGTGGGCGAGCAGATCGAGCGCGAGCAGCTGCGCGGGAACGCTCGTCGACAGGTCGGTGGTCTGGCGAAGGCCCCGCAACCGCCTCACCAGCACCGGGTCGGCGCGCACCCACCCCACGCGCAGGCCCTCCCAGGCCCATTTCGACAGGGACTCGACGGCGATGATCGGCGCGTCCGGCCTCAGGGCCGCGAGCGACGGGGGAGTCAGACCGTCGAATGACAGGTGCGCCAGCACGCGGTCTTCGACGACGGTGATGCCGTGCTCGGCGGCGAGGTCGGCGATCCGCTGGCGCACGAGCGGGTGGGTCTGGATGCCGGTCGGGTTGTGGTTGTGCGGGTTCAGGGCGATGAGCACGGGCCGGCGCACGACGATCGCCGCTTCGAGGTCGCCGACGTCGATCCCGTCGGGGGTCAGGCGGATGCCGTGCACCAGGCCGCCGCGCCGGCGCACGGCATCCGTGAGTCCCGGCCAGCTGACGTTCTCGGTGAGGACCGTGTCGCCGGGGGAGACGAGCTCGTCCACGAGCAGGCTGAGCGCCTGCTGCCCGCCGTGCGTGACGAGGATCTGCGCGGGGGTGGTGGGTGTCCCCTCGTCGGTCACGGTCTGGGCGATGAGCGCGCGCAGGGCGGGAAGGCCCGCGGGGTCCGCCTCGGCGGTGGTGGCGTCGAGCACGGGTCGGTGGCGGTGCACGATCTCGATCGCGCGCGGCGAGATCGCCGGTACCGCGCGCAGCAGGTCGATGTTCGACGAGAGCGACGCGTAGAGGGCTTCGCCGCGCCCGGCTCGCGAGCGCGCGGCGGTCGGCGCAGTCCCCGCGACTCGGGTTCCGCTGCCTTGCCGGCGGTCGAGGATGCCGTCTTCGTACAGCCGGGCGTAGGCGCTGACGACCGTGCCGCGCGAGACGGCGACGGTGGCGGCGAGGGTGCGTTCCGAGGGCAGGCGGTCCCCGCCGCGCAGTTCCCCCTCGCGGACGAGGCGGGCGATGCCGTCGGCGAGACTGGCCGACAGGGTCGCGTCGGTCGTCGCCCAGCGTCCGAGGCGCGCGGCGAGGGCTTCGGCCGACACGACAGCCGTCCGATGGTCCACCAGGGCGGAAGTGGCTCTGTCGACGAGGGTCATAGTCCCCGATTCTGGGGCCATGACCCGTCGTGAATCAGCCGAATCGTTCGTTCTCAGTCCACTGACCCTCGATTGGACCATCGGCGAGCTGCTCGCGTGGATCGGCGCCGAAGATGCGCGCTGTCATGACGAGGGCCTCGCGGAAGCCGTGGATGCCGTGAACCGAGCTCTCGGCGAGACGGCCGTCGCGACGATGACGCCGGTGATGGCCGTGCGTTCGCTCGCGATGCGCGTGGCGAACGAGCCGGCCCTGGCGGCGTCGCGCCTGGCCGGCATCCTCACCCCGGTGACGGTACCCGACCTCGCGCGCGTGGAGCGTGGCGTCATGACGCCCGCGTGACACCGGCACCTGGGTGCTGCACGCGGCTCTCGCGATCTCAGCCCCCGGCCGGCAGCGCCACCTTCGCCTTCGCCCACGAGCGCCCGCGCGTGTCCTTGAGGATGTCGTACTCGACGTCGACGTGCGGTTCGATCGCGCTGTACTTGTCGTTCGGCGCCCCGATGACGAGCTGGAAGCCGAGGCCGCGCCACGCGCCGATCGCGCGCTTGGTGAAGTGGGCGTCGGCCTTGATGAGCGCCTCGTCGAGGAACACGGGCGCGTACCGCGGCCGTTCGGCACCGGCATCCCCGAGCTGATACCGCAGAGCGGCGCCGACGATGAAGGCGATGAGCTCCTGCGACTCGCCTCCCGACTTCTCGCCGATGTGGTCGTAGAGGGCGACGTGCTCGCCGGTGTCGGCGCGGAAGCGCTCGGCGCTGACCCGCACGTGATTACGCACGTCGACGAGGTCGGCGAAGTCGGGTGCGGTCGGCCGGATGCGGCCGATGAGCCGGGCCATCCGTCCGTACACGGCTTCGCGTTCTTCGTCGGTTGAGGCGGCGTCGATCGCGGCACGGACATCGCGGAGCTCCCGGCGGAAGCGCTTGCGCACCTCGGACTGGCTCTCGCGCGGCACGATCTGCAGCCGATGCTCGTCGTCATAGAACGGCAGATCCTGCATGATGTCGTTGATCGGGGCGATGCGTTCGCGGATCTCGCGCAGGGCCCGGGTGAGAGCGGAGTCGAGGCTGGTGAGGTCGTTGCCCGACAGGCGCAGCAGCGAGTCGCGCCACTCCGCTTCGAGCTCGTGCAGGCCGCTGGCCTCGAGGTCGGCGAGGATCCGCTCGAAGTCGCCGAGCGAGTCGTCGGGGTCGGCGAGCAGGTTGGGGCTCGGCCACCGGTCGGTGAACGCGGTCATCGTGCGGCGGAGGCTCTCGCGTTGGTCGCTCCACGTCTCTTGCGCGCTCCGCTGTTCCTCGAGCAGGCGCCTCGAGGCCGACTCGAGGGCCGCGTCGAAGCGCGCGAGCTGCTGCGAGGGCGAGGCCTCGTCGCCGGCGGGCGCCACGAACAACCCGTCGAGATAGTCCGTCTCGTCGGAGGACAGCGTCATCTCGCGGTCCTCGGCCCGTTCGAGCAGGATCTGCGCGGCATCCACGTCGTCGGTGATCTCCGCCCAGCGCGCGGCGAGCGCCTGCTGTTCGGTCTTCGCGCCGCCGATCTCCTCGCGCAGCCGCCCCACGCGCGCTCTCGCGCCCGAGATCTGCTCCTGCAGTTCGGCGATGCGGGGGTTGCCGGCGGTGATCTCGGCGACGGTCTCGTTCCAGCGGTCGAGGTCGCGTCGGACGGATGCCACGTCCACCTGGTCCCACGACAGATCCGCGATCTTCTCGAGGGCGCCGCGCCGGTCGTCGAAGGCGTCGAGGGCGGCGGCGGCCTCGTCGACCGCGGTCTTGGCGGTGGCGAGCTCGCGGCGCACGGTGACGATCTGCTCGCCCAGCTCGGTGAGGCGCACGCGCGACGAGAAACCGAGGATGCTCTGCCGCACCGACCCGCCGTGCGCGCCGCGGGAGCCCTGGCTCGTCTGCCCCGAGATGGTCAGGGCCATGCGGTGCTGCGACAGCTGTGAGACGGCATCGACGCAGACGAAGGCGAACTGTTGCTCGAGCCGGTCCTGGAGCCAGCCGGTGAAGGGAGAGCGGCGGAATTCCAGGCGCCCGGGAAGGGTCGCGGGGTCGAGCCCGCCTCGCTCGGGCAGGTCGGTGGGCACGCCCTCGAAGCGCAACCGCTCACCGAGGCGGACGGTGTCGATCGCGGAGCGGAAGGCTGAAAGGTGAGCCGCGTCCACGAGCAGCGTCGTCGCGAATCCGCCCAGGGCGAGGGTGAACGCCCCCCGCCACGGTTCGAACTCGGTGCGGACGTCGACCAGCTCGGCGACGAAGGGCAGCTCGGCGGCCGTGAGCCCGGCGGCCTCGGCCAGGGCTTCGCGGGCCTCGTGCAGCCGCGGGGGAATGTTGTCGTCGCGGGTCTGCGTGCGCCGGTGCTCGCTCTCGAGGGATGCGAGCTGCTGACGCAGGTCGGTGTGGCGGCTGCTGGCGGCGACGAAGGCGTCGCGCACGGCGCTCTTGGCATCCGTGTCCCCGAGCGTGCGACGCGCCTCGGCGACGAGCGCGGTGAACTGCTTCTCGGTGGTCACCTCGACCGATAGCACCGCAAGGGCCACCTCGAACCGCTCGCGGTCGCGCTGCATGCCGGCGAGGCGCCGCTCGAGGTTCCGCAGCTCGCGCTGCGCGGCGTCGAGACGGTCGCCGCCGGCCGCGCGCAGCACGTCGCCGAGGCCCTCGCGCTCCGCCTCGGCCGCGTCGGCGAGGGCTTGACGCTCGCGCACGAGCGTGTCGGTGGCGTGCGTGCGGTCGCGCAGCTCCGCCTCGACGGCGCCGAGCAGATCGACCCGGCGCTGGGCGCGCCAGAGCGAGGCGCGCGAGTCGGGGTCGCTGAGGCGGCCCAGCGCGTCGATCAGGCGAAGGCGTTCGGCGGCGTCGTCGATGCGCGTCTTCATGCCGCGGATGGGCTGCAGCGCCCGCACCTGCTGGCGGGCTTCGAGCATGCGCGTGCGCGTGGATTCGAGCCCGTCGAAGTGCGTGACGACCGCGTCGGCGACGGCGAGCGTCTCGGGCTCTTCGAGCACCATCCGCTTGTAGAGGTCGTCGACGGTGGTGATCTGCTGTCCGGCCTGGATGCGCGCGAGCAGGCTCATCGCCTTCGAGCCCGCTCCCGCCGCCCCAATGCCGAGAACCGCGTGCAGCCGCGCCGAGAACTCGCGGTCGGTGGCGAGGGTCTCGAGGCCCGTGGCCCGCACCGCGGCGTCGGAGAGGTGGCTCTGCGCCGCCCGCTCGAGCCGGCGCAGGTCGAACGCCCCGTGCACGCTCGCGCGCACCTTCACCGCGTCGTCGAGCGTGCGGGCGGCGGCCGGGATGTACCAGGCGCGCACCGCCGTGAAGCGCGCGCCGTCGTGGTCGGCCCACGTCATCGCGATCGCCGTCCACGTGTCGACGCCGTCGCCGCGCAGCACGCGCACCTTCGTGCCCTCGTCGGTGCGCGACTCGTCGAGTTTGCCGCGCCCGTACGAGAGGATGTTGCGCTGCTCCTGCCCGCGCGGGCGCCCCACGACAGCGCCGTTCGAGGCGCCGTTGAAGGGGGTCGTGTGCGGCATCATGAGCGCGACGTAGGCGTCCATGAGCGTGGACTTGCCCGAGCCCGACCCGCCGCACAGCAGCGTCGCCGTCGGGGCGAAGCGCACGCGGTGCGTGCCGTCGTAGCCGCCCCAGTTGATGAGCTGCAGGTCTTCGGCGACCCACTGCTGTCCCCGCGATGCGGCGGGGATCAGCCCGAACAGCGTCTCGAGCATGCTCATGCGCGCTCCTCCTCGACCATCGCGGATGCCCCGGTCTCGATGCTCGGTTCCGCCTCGCCGGTCAGCGACGCCGGGGTGCCGGCATCCGGGGTCTGCTCGTCGAGCCAGCGCTGGAGCTCGCGCAGGACCTCGGCGCTGAGCACGATCTCGATGAGCGGGCCGATGCGGTAGCGCCCCTCGGACTCCTCCTCGATGATCCCCTCGCGATCGAGGCGGGCAATGGCCGTGCGGACGGCTCGCTGCTGGCTCGCGCGGGTGCCGTCGGTCTCGCTGAAGTAGGTGAGCACGGTCTGCTCGACCTCCTCGACGTCGACGCGGGCGGATGCCGTGCCCGCGGTCGTCTCGCGCTGGAACACCGTCCGCAGGTAGACGAGTACCAGGGTCTCGGCGCGCGAGTAGGCCTCGTCCTTCAGCAGGATCGGCACGTCGACGTCGTCGCTGCGCACCTGTTCCTTGTAGGCGACCCCGCGTGCGTGGTCGACGACGAGGCGGACGAACAGGTCGTTCAGGCGCGATTCGATCATCTGCTGATGCTCGATGAGCAGCTTCCACTCGGCGGGGGAGTTCTCGGCGACGAGGAAGCGCCGCTGCAGGATGCGCACCAGCACGCGTCGCACGTCGGCATCCAGGATGCCGCGATCCCCGGCGAACAACGCGTCGGGGTCGTTCTCCATCGCGACGGGGGCGATGAAGGCGGGGGTGTCCGTGTCGGAGGGGGACGGGGCGATGTCAGTCATCAGCATCCGTTTCTGTCGTGCGGGAGGCGGTGACCGCCCCGAAGGCGAAGCGACGGGTGGTGCCGTCGGGGCGGACGGCCTCGACGATCGAGACGTCGTCGCTCTCGATCGAACCGCGGCGGTGGACGATCTCGAGCAGGCCCACGAGGTCGACCGGGCGACGGGTCTCGGTCTCGGCGCCGTCGAACGCGGTCGCGAGGTCGAAGCCCTCGCCGAGTGTCGCGACGTACGCCTCGAGCTCGGCGTAGTGCGGCCCGCCCCACGCGCGCGTGTCGGCGTCGACGAACTCGACGTCGACGTCTGCGGATGCCAAGGGCTCGGGCGCCCCGGCCGGACGCACGTCGCTGAGGGACCGGCGCAGGTGCCCGATGTCGGCGAGGGGGAGGGTGCGCACCGGTTCGACCCGGCCGGGGGCGCGGGTCTGGCTCCAGCGATGTAGCCCCGCCATCACCGAGCGCAGCAGGTCGTCGACCTGCCGGTCGCGGATCGGGTCGTGGGTGCGCACCTGGGCGGTGATGATGTGCGAGGCCCGCCGCTGTGCCGTGAGCACGTCGTGCACGCCGGTCTCGACGCGGCGGGCGATCGCGTCGAGCTCGCCGCGCTGCTCGGCCGTCATCAGGCGCGAGAAGGGCTGGGTGAGCACCGTGTGCAGCTGGTCGGTGAGGTCGTCGATGTGCTCGGGGTCGCCGATCAGACGCAGCGCCCCCTGGAACGCCCGGCCCTCGGGGGTGGCCTGCATCACCTGGCGCCCGCGCTCGAGGTACTCGCGCAGCACCTCGCCCGTGGGACGCACGTCGCGGCGGAGCTCGGCGACGACATCGCGCTGCATCGCGGCGATCGATTCGGCCACCCGCGAGAAGTCGGCGGGGAGTTCTCGCGCGAGGTGGATGACGTTCTCGGCCTCTTCGAGCAGATGATCGTCGTCGAGCGGTTCGACGACGCCCTCGTCGAGGGCGGCGATCTCGGCGTCAAGGGCCGCTCTCTCTTCAAGCAGCGCCTCGCGGCGACGACCGGGGTCGCTCTCGGCGTCGCGCGCGAGCCGGTCGACGGCATCGAGCAGGGTCCGCACGCGCGAGCGCGAGACGCGCGCGCGACCGCCACCCGCGCGTCCGGCGATCTCGAGCGCACCGACCGCGTGCGCCGAGAGCCGGTAGACCTCGACGTCGTCCTCGATCTGCAGGCCCAGCCAGCCCACGCGCACCCACCCGCGGCAGATCTCGCGGGCGGTGCCGGCGGGGATCCGGCGATCGTCCTCGGTGTCGATGCCCGCGGCGCGCAGCTCGTCGATCGCCTCGGCGACCTCGACGTGCGCGTCGGCGACGGCGACGGCGGGGCGATCGGGAGTGAAGACGATCGACAGCACGGCGACGACGAACGGCGCGAACCGGCCGTGCAGCAGGTCGAGCGTCGGATTCTTGAATGCCGTCACCGAGCGCAGGTACGCGGCTTCGGTTCGGGTGCTGCTCACTGGCTGAAGTCTACCGGCGGCTCAGCGGGCGCCACGGCGGCCCCTTTCGGCACCGTTCACCCGGCCGTGCATTGGTAGAGGGTGGCGCCGGTCACCTTGTTGATCTCGCCGCCCTCCTTCGGCTGAGCGAAGTCCCATTCCCTCACCTCGTGGCATCCGGGACCGGTCGCCACGCGCCGCACCGGGTCGCTCTCGGGAGCCCCGGATGCCACGACGAACAGCCGCGCGTGGCCGCTGCGGACCATCTGCTCGAGCTCGTCCGCCGTGAACACCGGCACATGTCCGCTGTAGCCGCCGTCGGTCAGCACGCTCGCCCCGGTGGCGTCGATGACCTGCGACGACATCGCCCACGAGTCGGTGACGAAGAGCGGGGCGCCGTTCTCGCCGCCGCCGTGCTGGCGGGCCGCGTCGACGATCTGCGCGACGGCGGGGCTCATCTGCGGGCTCCCGCCCCAGGGCGACGGGGGCGACACCGCGAACGTCTCGTCGGGGTGGCCGCCGCGCGCGGTGACGCCGACGTACGCGTCACCCCCGCTGCCGTCGCGCGCGTCGTCGAGCACCTGCAGGCTGGTCGCCGCCGGGAGGCACAGCAGGGCGACGGCGAGGGCGGCGGGGGCGAGACGCCGCACCCGGGGAAGTGCCCGGGGCTTCGACACCGCGGCCACCGCACCGACCGTCAGCCCCACCGCGCCGATCACGATCGCGGGCACCAGGAGCACCGCGGGCAGCCGCGCCTCGCTGATCAGGACGACCCACCACGCCGCCTGCACGGCGACGACGGCGGGCAGCACGAGGCGGAGAGACCGGCGTCGCGAGCGCAGAAGGTGCGCCCCTTCGCGCCAGGCGACGGCGACGAGCAGGACCAGGGGAACACCGAGGGCGGCGACGTAGGCCGTGTGCGGCACGTGCGTGACCGTGAGGACCGCCGCCGCGGTCGCGAACCACGCCGTCGCGACGACCACCAGGGGAAAACGGGCCCGCGACACCGGCGTGCCGCGGTGGCCGCGTCTCGGCCGGTACCGCCAGAGACCCAGGGCGATGCCCGCGAGAGCCGCCGGGTAGAGCCACCCGATCTGGGTGACGAGCGGCAGTTCCAGCAGCTTCGTGAGCGTCGGCGAGCCTCCCGAGCTCGAGGCGGCGGGCGTCGTGAGCGCATGGGCCAGGGCGGCGAGGGTCGCGCCGAGCCCGCCGGTCGAGCTCGAGGCTCCGACCGACCCCGGCACGGCGCCCGGTGCGAGGCGGTCGAGGCCGTTGTAGCCGAAGACCATCGCGAAGATGTCGTCGTTCGTCGAGCCGTCGACGTAGGGGCGCGCACCGGCCGGGACGAGGGCGAAGACGGTGATCCAGGCGACGGATGCCACGACGGCGGCGCCCGTGACGATTCCGGCGCGGTAGAGCCCGCGGCGCCACCCGGGGGTCGCGGCGAGCGTGCCCGCCACGATGGCGGGGAGGAGGAACCACGCGGCCATCATCTTCGCCTGGAAGCCCACGCCGATGAACACCGCGCAGACCACCAGGGGCCACCATCTGGCGGTGAGCACCGCGCGCTGCCACCACACCAGGGCGACGGCGAGGGCCATCGTGAGCAGTCCGTCTTCCATCGGGTGGGCGAACATCGACACGAAGATCGGCGTCGAGGCCGCTGCGGCGGCGGCGAGGAGCCCCGCGCCGCGTCCTCCCCAGCGCAGTGCCAGCACCGCGCACGCGACGATGGTGACGACGCCCTCGATCACTTGGGGGAGGGCGATGGCCGAGATCGACATCCCGAACAGTCGGATGCTGAGCGCCTGGGGCACGGCGAAACCGCTGAGCTTGTCGAGGGTCACCGTGGCATCCGGATCGAAGGCGCCGAAGAAGAGCGCATGCCACGACTGCGACATCGACCGGGCCGACGCTTCGTAGAACGAGAAGTCGCCGCCTCGCGCGAGGTTCCAGCACGTGAGGACGACGAAGCCCGCGACGATGACCGTCAGCGAGATCCGGGCCCACCAGGGTTCGCGCCACCACCGGGCGAGAGGGACGGGGAACGGCACGGTCCACAGCATCGACCTCGCGGTGCGGGCGATCGTATGCGCCGGGTATCAGTCCGCTGTGACGCGGGAAGAGCACGGCGGGCGAGCTCAGGATGCCGACGGGCACGGTGTCCGCGCGGCTCGCCGCATCGCCCTGACGGAGCCGCCGCGGCCCGCGGGCGCGCTCAGGAGCGGGGTGCGGGGACCTCCGTGGGCGCGGCGGCGAGGGTGCGCAGTCGCGCGAGCTCGGTCAGCGGAGCCGGATGGTCGTCGACACGGAGGTCGACCACGGTGTCGGTGCGCGTGGCGACGAGCAGGGCGGCGCTCTGACGCCCCCGGGCATCGCCTCCGGCGGCATCGCCCGCGGCCATCACGTGGAGGAGGCGATCGGAGAGGTCGTCACCGGCGCTGTCGCGCCATGCCGACGTCATCGCTTCGAGCACGGCGGGGCCTGTCAGGAGGTTGCCCACGAACACGGCGTCCGTCTCGACCAGGGAGCCGGCCCAGTCGCTGACGTCTCTCCCCGATCGGGCGGCTCCCGGTCCGCTCCAGGCGAGGGCGGCGACCTGCCGGAGCGCGAACTGCTCGTCCCACTCCGGCACGCGTGCCACCGCGTCGGGCGCGTCGGCGCCCGAGGCCATGCGGGCCAGCAGGAGCGGGCGCAGGGTGCGGTTCGTCCACGCCTGGCTCGCGACGACGCCCACGGCGGGCTCGACGGCGATCACCGAGGCGCCCACGGCGAGCGAGCGGCTGGCGGTCGCGGCGCCGATCCGATCGCGCGCGGAGTCGCGAGCGAGAACGGTGAAGGTCATGGGCTCTCCTGGGGTCGTCGAGGCGCGGCGGCGTCCTCGCGAGTCGATTGTGAAGATCGTGTTTCGGGGCGTCTCGGGGCTTGTGCCGCTCCCCATGCTTGCACATACTGATCGAAACATCATTCAAATGATGGACCCCTCACCCGATTGGCATCCACATGAAACCGCGCATCACTCTCGGCATCGCCGGCGCGCTCGTCGCGGCGCTCGCCCTCGCCGGTTGCTCCGCCGGCCAGAGCGTCGACCTCGGCGGCTCCAGCACCAGCTCCGGCCAGACCCTCGTCGCCGCCATCGGCGGCGAGCCCGACCAGCTCGACCCGCAGAAGACGACGTCGTACTTCGCGTTCGAGGTGCTCGAGAACGTCTTCGACACCCTCGTGCAGCCCGACGCGAGCCTCGAGATGCAGCCGGCCCTCGCCGAGAGCTGGACGACGAGCGACGACCAGCTCACGTGGACGTTCACGCTGCGCGACGGCGTGAAATTCCAAGACGGGTCGGACTTCACCAGCGAAGACGTCGTCTACTCGTACCGCCGCATCATCGACGAGAAGCTCGCCAACGCCTGGAAGTTCTCCACGGTCACCGACGTCGCCGCTCCCGACGCCCAGACGGTCGTCATCACGGTCTCGCAGCCCACGCCCAACCTGCTGTCGAACCTCGGCGGCTTCAAGGGCATGGCGATCGTCGAGAAGAGCAACGTCGAGTCGGGGAAGATCACCACGGAGCCCGTCGGCACCGGCCCCTTCTCGGTCAGCGAGAACGTCGCCGGCGACCACATCACCCTGAAGGCGAACCCGAACTACTGGGGCGGCGCGCCCAAGATCGGGGGAGTGGAGTACCGCTTCATCTCCGAGCCCGCCACCGCGCTCGCCTCGCTGAAGGCCGGCGACATCGACTGGACCGACGTGGTTCCGACGCAGCAGGTGGCTCAGCTGAAAGACGACAGCTCGCTCACGCTCGGTCAGACGCCCTCGAGCGACTACTGGTACCTCGCCCTGAACGAGGCCAAGGGCCCGTGGAGCGATGTGCGGGTGCGCCAGGCCATCGCCTACGCCATCGATCGGGATGCCATCGTGCAGGCCGTCAGCTACGGCACCGCCGAGAAGAACCAGCTCGCCATTCCGAAGCAGAGCTTCTGGTACACCGAATACGACCAGTACTCCACCGACCTCGACAAGGCCAAGCAGCTCCTGGCCGAGGCCGGGTACACCGGCGGTACGCTCGACCTGCTCGCCACGAGCGACTACCCCGAGACGGTCACGGCCGCGCAGATCATCGCCGCGAACCTGGCGCCCCTCGGCATCCAGGTCTCGATCCGTCAGCCCGACTTCTCGACCTGGCTCGACGAGCAGAACTCCGGCAACTTCGACATGCTCATGATGGGCTGGCTCGGAAACATCGACCCCGACGACTTCTACTACTCGCAGCACCACACCGGTGGCGCCAGCAACGCGCAGAAGTTCTCGGACCCCGAGGTCGACAAGCTGCTCGACGCCGGTCGGGTCGAGACCGACAAGGACGCGCGCAAGGACCTCTACGCGCAGGCCGCGACGATCATCGCGGACAAGGTCAGCTACATCTACCTGTACAACCCGTCGGTGCTGCAGGTCTGGTCGCCCGAGGTCAGCGGCTACGAGACGCGCGCCGACCGCGCGATCCGGTTCGCCGGCGTCTCGCTGACCGAGTAATCCCCGCCGTGGGGGCGCCGGTCGCCGGTACCCCCACGGCCCCGAACCCCGTGGGATGCCGCCCGAACGGCATCCCACGGCCCGATGAGAGGAGAGCCCGTGAGCATCGCCCCCGCGCAACTGCTGCGCTTCCTGGGCGCGAGGCTGCTGTCGTCGGCCGTCGTGCTGCTCGGCGTGCTGATCGTCGTGTTCGCGCTCGTGCACCTCGTGCCCGGTGACCCCGTTCGTCTCGCCCTCGGTACCCGGTACACCCCCGAGGCGTACGACGCCCTGCGGGCGGCATCCGGTCTCGATCGTTCGCTCCCCGAGCAGTTCGTCACCTACATCGCTCACGCGCTGACCGGCGACCTCGGCGTGAGCTTCCGCAACGGTCAGCCGGTGACCACGACGCTCCTGCAGCGGCTTCCCGCCACGATCTCGCTCGCCCTCGTCGGCCTCGTCATCGCCCTGATCATCTCGGTTCCGGCCGGGGTGTACTCGGCGCTGCGCGAGGGGCGCGTGAGCGACGTCGTCGTGCGACTCACCAGTCAGTTCGGTGTCTCGGTACCCGACTTCTGGCTCGGCCTGCTGCTCATCTCGCTCTTCTCCGTCACGCTGGGCCTGCTCCCGGCGAGCGGATACGTCGCCCTCACCGACGACCCCGGCGGCTGGCTCCGGCAGGTGACCCTCCCCGGCCTGACCGTGGGCCTGGTCGCGGGCGCGATCATGACGCGCTACATCCGCGCCGCCGTCATCGACGTCGCCTCCGCCGGCTACATCCGCACGGCCGTGTCGAAGGGGCTGCCCCGCCGCGTCGTCGTGTCGCGCCACATCGTGCGCGGCGCGCTCGTTCCGGTGCTGACGATCGCCGGCATCCAGCTCGCGACCATCCTCGGCGGGGTGATCGTCGTCGAGGTCGTCTTCGCCTGGCCCGGGCTCGGCCGCCTCGTCTACGACGCCGTGGCCGCGCGCGACTACCCGCTCATCCAGGGCGCCGTGCTGCTGGTGGCCGTGATGTTCATCGTCGTCAACCTGATCGTGGACGTGCTGTACGCCGTCGTCGACCCGAGGATCCGTGCCGCATGAGTGTCATCGAACCCCCCGTCTCCGTCGCCGCCCCGCGCTCTCGCGTCCGAGCATGGCGCCTGTTGGCATCCAATCCGCTCACCGTGGCCGCGGCCATCGTGCTGGCCGTCGTCGTGCTGGCCTCGGTGCTCGCGCCGTGGGTCGCACCGTACGGTGTTAATCAGATCGATGTGGCGAACGCGCTGAACCCGCCGAGCCCCGCGCACTGGTTCGGCACCGACGAGCTCGGGCGCGACGTGCTCTCGCGCGTGCTGCTGGCCGGGTCCACCTCGCTCACGATCGCGGTGTCGGCCGTGGCGATCGCCCTCGTCCTGGGGCTCGTGCTCGGCGTCGTCGCCGGTTTCGCGGGCGGCTGGGTCGACGCGGCGCTCATGCGCATCGTCGACGTGATGTTCGCCTTCCCCGTGCTGCTGCTCGCGCTGGCGATCATCGCGATCTTCCAGCCCGGGATGCTCACCACCACGATCGCGATAGGGGTCGTTTACACGCCGATCTTCGCCCGCGTCGCCCGCGCCAGCACGCTGTCGCTGCGCACCGCGCCGTTCGTGCAGGTGTCGAGAACGATGGGCACGCCCGCGGCATCCATTCTCCGCCGGCACGTCCTGCCGAACATCGGCGGTCCGATCATCGTGCAGACCTCTTTGTCGCTCGCGTTCGCGATCCTGTCCGAGGCCGCGCTGTCGTTCCTGGGCCTCGGCATCCAGCCGCCCGCGCCGTCGTGGGGAGGCATGCTCTTCACCGCCCAGGGTTTCCTCGCGCAGGCGTGGTGGATGAGCGTCTTCCCGGGCGCGGCGATCTTCGTCACCGCCCTGGCGTTCAACCTGTTCGGCGACGGGCTGCGCGACGGGCTCGATCCGCGCCAACGCACGATCATCGAGGCACGACACGGGCAGCGGCGGCGCGAGCGCGCGGCGGCGGCGCTCCGCCGCGACACGACCGACCGGGAGGCTTCACAATGACCGTTCTTCAGGTGCGCGACCTCCGCGTCGCGATCGGCGAGACCCCGATCGTGCACGGGCTGGACTTCGCCGTCGACCGGGGCCAGACCCTGGGCATCGTGGGGGAGTCGGGTTCGGGCAAGTCGCTGACGGTGCTCGCCGCGACGGGGCTCATCGACGCCCCGGGCCGCCGGGTGTCGGGTTCCAGCGTGCTGCGGAAGGACCCGGATGCCGCGGGCGTCGAGCTCGTGGGAGCCTCCGACCGCGTGCTGCGCTCGGTGCACGGCGACGGCATCGGCTTCGTCTTCCAGGACCCCTCCACCTCGCTGAACCCCTACCTGACGGTCGGGCGGCAGATCGCCGAATCCCTCGAGACCCATCGGGGACTGTCGCGCCGGGCCGCGCACACCCGCGCCGTCGCGCTGCTCGAGGCCGTCGGCATCCCGGATCCGGGTTCGCGCGTCGACGCGTACCCGCACCAGTTCTCGGGCGGCCAGCGTCAGCGCGTGATGATCGCGATCGCGCTCGCGTGCGATCCGGCGCTGCTCGTCGCCGACGAACCGACCACCGCGCTCGACGTCACGACCCAGGCGCAGATCATCGACCTCGTGCAGCAGTTGCAGCACGACCGCGGCACCGCCGTGGTGTGGATCAGCCATGACCTCGGCGTGATCGGCCAGGTCGCCGACGACGTGCTCGTGCTCCGCCACGGCGAGGCCGTCGAGCAACGGCCGCTCGCCGAGGTGTACGCCGACCCGCAGCACGCCTACACGAAGGAGCTGCTCGCGGCGCGCCCGCGCGTCGTCGCCGGGGCCGGTCCCGCGCCCGAGCCGGCCGCCGCGCCCCTGCTCGAGGTCGTCGGTCTCGACGTGCGGTTCGCGGTGCAGACGCCAGCCGGTCGCCGCACCGTGCACGCCGTCGACGACGTGTCGTTCACGGTGCGCCGCGGCACGACGCTCGCGCTCGTGGGCGAGTCCGGCTCGGGCAAGTCGACGATCGCGAACGCCCTCACCGGCCTCGTCGCCCCGCACGCAGGCGCGGCGACGTTGGCGGATGCCGCGGGCACCGGCGTCCGCGACGCGCTGCGCGCGAAGCGCCGCGAACGCCGACGCATCGCCATGGTGTTCCAGGACCCGTTCGCCTCGATCGACCCGCGCCGCACCGTCGCCGACGCGATCGCCGAGCCGCTGCGCGTGCACCGGCTCGGCGGCGCCACGGCGGCATCGCGCACCGCGCGCGTGCGGGAGCTGCTCGAGCTCGTCGACCTCGACCCGGCCTTCGCCGAGCGCTACCCGCACGAGCTCTCCGGCGGCCAGCGTCAGCGCGTGTCGATCGCCCGCGCGCTGGCTCTCGAGCCCGAGCTCGTCATCCTCGACGAGGCCACGGCATCCCTCGACGTCTCGGTGCAGGCGCGCGTGCTCGCCCTGCTTCGGCGCCTGCAGGTCGAGCAGGGCTTGACGTACCTCTTCATCGCCCACGATCTCGCGATCGTGCAGCAGATGAGCCACGACATCGTCGTCCTGCGGGGCGGGAAGGTCGTCGAGGCCGCGCCGGCCGCGGAGCTGTTCGCGCACCCCCGCGAGGAGTACACGCGGGCGCTGCTGGCGGCCGTGCCGCCGGACGGGCCGCGGGTGCGGGCGTGATCCCGCTGACTTCGGCCGTATCTGCGCCGGTGGCCTCCCATGACGTGCGCGCGGCGCACGTCGGCGACGGGGCGGGGCGCGCAGGGCGCGGCACCGGCCGGGCGGGCCGCCGCGTGTGCGCGCCGGATCTCGATACGCTGACACCGTCATGACACGAGCTACGGATGCCGACGAGCAGCGCACCGTCGAGACCCTCGGGGCCGCGGTGCGCGAGGCACGCAAACGCCTCGGCCTGAGCGTGCAGGCGCTGTCCGAGAAAGCCGGCGTGAGCTTCGGCCTCGTCAGTCAGCTCGAGCGGGGACTCGGCAACCCCTCACTGCAGTCCCTTCAGCGGCTCGCCGGGGCTCTCGGCATCCCGGTCACCCAGTTGCTCGACGAGCCCGCCGTCCCTCTCGCGGTCGTCACGCGCGCGAAGCGGCACGTCATGCCGGTGGCCGCCGACGCGCCGCCGCACCAGCGCGCCGAGCGGGAACTCCTGACCCCGCGCGGGGAGTCGATGCTGCAGCTCATCCGCTCGACGCTTCCGCCCGGATTCACGAACGAGGCGAGCCCCTTCCGCCACATCGGTACCGAGACCGTGACGGTGGAGTCGGGGGTGCTCGTCGTGTGCCAGTCCGACCGCCGCGTCGAGCTGCAGGCCGGCGACACCGTCACCTACGGCTGCTCGGCCCCGCACTGGTGGGCCAACGGTCACGACGGCGAGACGGTCGTCCTCGGGGCGGTCACACCGTTCGAGCGCTAGCCAGCGCCCCGGCCGGGCCGAACCCCCGGGGACATCTCGCGTCTCAGAGCGGTCAGGCCGTGGGGCGCTGGCGCCCGCCACGGGACCGGATGTCAGGCGGCGACGGCATCGCCCCGCTCAGAGCAGCGGGCGGGGATCGAACGTGACGCGGATACGAGTGATCGCCCCCGATTCGACGTGACTCCAGTTCACGATCGGCAGGGGACCGGCATCCGTCGTCGTCAGTTCGAACCACGTGATCACATCGGGTCCATCGACCCAGCGGTGCACGACCTCGACGCTGCTCGTCATCGCGAACAACCCGGTCAGTCCCGCGAGAGTGTCATCGACGCCCGCCGTCGTGCCGAGGGCGCCGACGAATGACACGTCTTCGGCGAGAAGGGGCCGGATGCCTTCGGCATCCTTTCTGTGCCAGGCCTCGAAGTAGGCGGTCGCGACCTCGACGGGTGTTTTCGACATGAGGATCTCCTTGTCCGGCGCGATGGTGTCCGCGCCCTTCCTCCATGGTCGCCGCGGCAGGATGAGAAGTCGAAGACCTGCTTGTTCTCACGATCAGAACGGATGCTTATGGAACTTCGTCAGATCGCCTACCTGCTCGCGGTGGTCGAGTCCGCCAGCTTCACGCGCGCCGCGGAACAGCTGCACGTCGCGCAGCCGGGCATCAGCGCCCAGATCCGTCGGCTCGAGCGCGAGCTGGGACACGAGCTACTCGATCGATCGACGAGGACGATCCGCCCCACGCCGGCGGGAGCCGCGGTGCTCGGCCCGGCACGGGCCGCTTGGGACGCCGTTGCCGGTATGCGCACCGCGCTCGATGAGTTCAAGGGTCTGCTGCGGGGGCGGGTGGCCGTCGGAACCGTCGCCACGGCCGATCCGCTCGGGCTGCCCGATCGTCTGGCAGAGTTCCACCACGCCCATCCGGCGATCGAGGTGACCCTGGTCGAAGCCACGTCGCGGCGGCTCGTGGACCAGCTTCGCGACGGGGGCCTGGACCTCGCCATCGTCAGCGTTCCGCGCGACCTTCCCGGCGGATTGACCGGACGAGTCGTCACGGATCGGCCGTTGGTCGCGGTCGTCCCTCCCGGGCACGCGCTCGAGGGGCGGGGGAGTGTGCCGCTCCACGAGCTGGTGGAGCAGCCGCTCATCACCATGCCTGCCGGCTCGGGGACGCGGGAGAGTCTGGACACCGGATGTGCCGCCGAGGGGCTGCCATCGCACATCGCTTTCGAGGCGAGCAGTCCCCGCACGGTGACCCGTTTGGTCGCGCGAGGCCTCGGCGTCGGAGTCCTCCCGGCCCGCGAGCCCGGTCAGCGCTATGACACGGCTCTCGAGGAACTCGGCATCACCTCGCCGACGGTGCGCGCGCGTCTCGTGCTCGCGTGGCGGGAGAGCGAGGCGCTGACTCCCGCCGCGGCCGCTCTGGCTGCGCGTCTGGGAGAGCGCATCGGCGTCGCCTGACGCGCCCCCTCGGCAGAGAGCGCCGGAAACGCGGCGGCCGCGACACCCCTGACGAAGGGATGCCGCGGCCGAGAGGATCAGACCTCCGATCGCGGTCCGGCGACGGTCTTGTTCACCCCGGTCACCGGCTCGTTCTCGTCGAACGAGGCGATCGGTCGACGGAAGCCGCGCGTGAGGATGACGAGGTAGATGACGCCGAGCGCGGTCCAGATCAGCCCGCCGATGAGGGCGTGCATGTCGAGGTTGACCCACAGCAGGCCGGTGAGAAGCATGCCGATACCGGGCATCACGATGTAGCGCAGGATGTCGCCCGGAGTCTTGCGCAGACCCTTGCGAACGGCGAACCACGCGATCACCGAGATGTTCACGAACGTGAAGGCGATGAGCGCGCCGTAGTTGATGTACGCCGCGATCTGCTCGAGCGTGAACTCGATCGCCAGCAGGCTCACGAGCCCCACGATGATGATCGAGAACGTGGGGGTGTGCGTCTTCGGGTTGATGAAGCCGAAGACTCTCCGCGGCAGGACGTTGTTGCGGCCCATCACCATGAGCATGCGTGACACCGAGGCGTGCGACGCGAGCCACGACGCCAAGGTCGCCGCGAACCCGGCCGCGGTGAGCACGGCCTGCAGCACCGGCCCGCCGACCTGCACACCGATCTCGGGCAGCGTGCTGTCTTCGATCGCCTCCTGCGGGAATGCGGTCGAGTCGGGGAAGCGCAGCTGCGTCACGTACGAGGCGACCAGGAAGATGAGACCGCCGACGACGAGTGTCAGCACGATGGCGCGCGGCATGATCTTCGGGGTCTTCGCCTCTTCGGAGTACATCGACACCGCGTCGAATCCGATGAACGAGAAGCACACGACGGTGGCTCCCGCGAGCACTGCGCCGAACTGCACGTCGCTGTGGGCGAAGGGGGCGATCGACACGGGCGTGCCGGCTCCCGCGCCGCCGACGAGCTGCACGACGACCATCACGACGAACACCGTCATCACGAGGATCGAGAACACCAGCAGCAGCATGTTGACGTTCGAGGTCCCGCGCATCGTCAGGTAGATGATGCCCGTCACGCCCGCCGTGAAGACGACGACCCAGATCCAGCCCGGGACGTCGGGAAACAGGGCTTCCATGTAGCTGCGCAGGATGAGCGCGTTCACCATCGGCAGCAGCATGTAGTCGATGAGCGCGGTCCACCCGACGACGAAGCCGACGCCCGGGTGGATGGACTCACGCGCGTAGGTGTAGGCGGAACCAGCGCTGGGGATGACGCGGACCATCTTCCCGTAGCTGATGGCGGTGAAGATCAGCACGACGAGCGCGACCGCGTAGGCGGCCGGGACGACGTTGTTCGTCTTCTCGGCGACGAGGCCGAAGGTGTCGAACACGACGGTCGGGGTCATGTAGCCCAGGCCCAGGCCGACGATCGACCAGAGCCCGAGCGTGCGGGCGAGCTTGGCGCTCGAGCGGGACGGGGCCGCCGAGGCGGCGAGGTTCTCGTTCGTGGCTCCTCCTGGAGGGTGCGGGTCGCGACGTCGTCGCGACCGGAGATGGTGTCGGGTACAGCATCGAGAGCACCGCTCGCGGGTGGGAGCGGAAGTACCGGCGGGGGTGGTGCCGGGTGAGCGGGGGACGCGGGTGGAGCGGGAGGGATGCCGACAGGGGTGCGCCGGCATCCCTGTTCGTCAGAGGCGGGTCCCGGCCTCGGTCAGGACGGAACGGAGGATCTGCTCGATCTCGGTGAACTCGCTCGGGCCGATCGTGAGGGGCGGGGCGAGCTGGATGACGGGGTCGCCGCGGTCGTCGGCGCGGCAGTAGAGCCCTGCGTCGTAGAGGGCCTTCGAGAGGAAGCCGCGCAGCAGCCGCTCGGACTCGTCGTCGTCGAAGGTCTCTTTGGTCGCCTTGTCTTTGACGAGTTCGATGCCGAAGAAGTATCCGTCGCCGCGCACGTCGCCGACGATGGGCAGGTCCAGCAGCTTCTCGAGCGTCGAGCGGAAGACGGGGGAGTTCGTGCGGACGTTCTCGAGCAGCCCCTCCTCCTCGAAGACGTCGAGGTTCTCCAGCGCGACGGCGGCCGACACGGGGTGTCCGCCGAAGGTGTAGCCGTGCGGGAAGGTCGCGTCGCCGTGGGCGAAGGGCTCGTAGACCCGGTCGCTGACGATCGTGCCGCCCAACGGTGAGTACCCGCTCGTGACGGCCTTGGCGAACGTGATCATGTCGGGTTGGTAGTCGTAGGCCGTGGCGCCGAAGTAGTGGCCGAGCCGGCCGAAGGCGCAGATGACCTCGTCGGAGACGAGCAGCACGTCGTAGCGGTCGCAGATCTCACGCACGCGTTGGAAGTAGCCGGCCGGGGCGGGGAAGCAGCCGCCGGCGTTCTGCACCGGCTCGAGGAAGACCGCGGCGACCGTCTCGGGTCCCTCGAACTGGATCATCTGCTCGATGCGGTCGGCGGCCCACACGCCGAACTCTTCGGGGGTGCCGCCCCCGAAACCCGACTCCTCGGCGCGGTAGGAGTTCGTATTCGGCACCCGGAAGCCGCCCGGGGTGACGGGCTCGAACATGTGCTTCATGACGGGCAGTCCCGTGATGGCGAGGGCGCCCTGCGTCGTGCCGTGATACGCGATCGCGCGGGAGATGACCTTGTGTTTGCTCGGCTTTCCCTGCGTCTTCCAGTACTGCTTGGCGAGCTTGAACGCCGTCTCGACCGCCTCGCCGCCGCCGGTGGAGAAGAACACGTGGTTCAGGTCGCCGGGGGCGAGGTTCGCGATGCGCTCGGCGAGCTCGATCGCAGCCGGGTGGGCGTAGGACCACAGCGGGAAGAACGCCAGCTCCTCGGCCTGCTTCGCCGCGGCCTGCGCGATGCGCCGTCGCCCGTGGCCCGCATTGACGACGAAGAGTCCGGCGAGGCCGTCGATGTACCGCTTGCCCGCGGCATCCCAGATGTGGTGTCCCTCGCCCTTGACGATGATCGGGACGCCAGGACCATCCGTCATCACGGACTGGCGCGCGAAGTGCATCCACAGGTGATCCCGGGCTTTCGCCTGGAGATCCGACTGCTGGTCGGTGCCGAGAAGGGTCATCGCGTCCCCCAGTTGTAGAGCTGACGGTGGAGTTTGAGGTAGACGAACGTCTCGGTCGAGACAACGTCGGGCAGGGCCCGGATGCGGTCGTTGAGCAGATCGATGAGATCGTCGTCGCTCTCGCACACGACCTCCACGAGCAGGTCGAACGACCCCGCGGTCGAGACGACGTAGATGACCCCGGGAAGCTCCGCCATCTCGGCGGCCACGACCCGGGTGTCGCCCGAGACGCGGACCCCGATCATGGCCTGGCGCGCGAAGCCCAGCTGCATCGGGTCGGTGACCGCGACGATCTGCAGGATGCCGGCATCCTGGAGTTTCTGCACGCGCTGGCGCGTCGCGGTCTCGCTCAAGCCCACTACCTTGCCGATCTCGGCGTAGGAACGGCGCCCGTCCTCCTGCAGCTGTTCGACGATGGCCTTCGAGACGGCATCGAGGGTGGTGCGGCGTTCGATCGACGGGCTCATGATCGGCGACGGTATCAGCGGGATCTGACCCAAAGTCACGATGGATTCGACATTTACAACCCCGTAACGGAGCGGAAACCGCGGCATTCTGTGAGTGGTCTTTGGGGGGTTCGCGGTCCCAGTACGATGACCGCGGGGGTGCCCATGTCCGCACTGCGCAAGAACCGGTCGTCCACGCGTCGCGTCCTCCGACGCGTGGCGGCCTTCGTCGCGGGTGCGGTCCTCGTCGCCGCAGGGGCGGTCGTCTCTCCCGCGTCGGCAGCGACCGCGCTCCCGGGCTGGCTATCGACCAACGGGTCGACGATCGTCACGGCATCCGGTGCGCCTTTCACCATCAAGGCGGCCGCGTGGTTCGGCATGGAGACCTCGAACTGCGCCCCGCACGGCCTATGGTCGATTCCCCTCGACGACGGCCTCGCCGCGATCGCGGGGATGGGGTTCAACACCATCCGCCTCCCCTTCTCGAACGAGTGCCTCGCCGCCAAGACCTCGAACTCGATCAATGCGAACGCCAACCCGGGACTGGTCTCGCTCACGCCCCTGCAGCTCATGGACACCGTGATCGCCCGGGCGAAGGCGCACGGGCTCTCGGTAATCCTCGACCGGCATCGCCCCGATTCCGCGGCCCAGAGCGAGCTCTGGTACACCGCGCAGTACAGCGAACAGCGGTGGATCGGCGACTGGAAGATGCTCGCCACCCGCTACAAGAACGAATCCGCCGTCATCGGCGTCGATCTGCACAACGAACCCCACGGATCGGCCTGCTGGAACTGCGGCGATCCCGCCCGCGACTGGCGCGCGGCGGCCACCCGCGCCGGCAATGCGGTGCTGGCGGTGAACCCGAAGCTGCTGATCATCGTCGAGGGCGTCGAACGCCAGAACGACGGGTCCAGCACGTGGTGGGGCGGTGGCCTGAAGGACGCGGGGGCCGCACCGGTCACCCTCGCGGTGAAGAACCGGGTGGTCTACTCGCCGCACGACTATCCGGCGAGCGTCTACGCGCAGCCCTGGTTCGCGGCATCCGGGTATCCCGCCAATCTCGAAGCGGTGTGGGATGCCAACTGGGGTTACCTCGTGCGCAAGAACATCGCTCCCGTGCTGCTCGGCGAGTTCGGCACCAAGCTCGAGACGGCCAGCGACCGCGCCTGGCTCGACGCGCTCGTGGGGTACCTCGCGAAGACGAAGATCAGCTACGCCTACTGGTCGTTCAACCCGAACAGCGGCGACACCGGTGGGCTCGTCGCCGACGACTGGCGCACGCCGCAGAAGGCGAAGCTCGCGGCTCTCGCACCGATCCTGAAACCGGCCGCGGCGCCGGCCCCGCAGCCGAGCCCCACCCCGACCGCGACGCCCCAGCCGACCCCGAAGCCCACCGCTTCTCCTTCGGCGACCCCGAAGCCCACCGCTTCTCCTTCGGCGACCCCGAAGCCGACGGCCACGCCCACCCCGTCGCCCACGTTCACAGCACAGCCGGGGACGAGCGCGCCGGCCGGGATCACCGCGACGTGGATCCCGCAGAGCACATGGGGTGAGGGATACGTCGCCGAGCTCACGGTCACCGCCACCGGACGGGTCAAGACGTGGTCCGTATCCTTCGACGCCCCCGGTACCACCGCGGTGTCGAACGCGTGGGGAATGACGTGCGCGGTCGCCGCCGGCCGTGTGACGTGCACCGGAAGCGACTGGGCGGCCGCCCTCGCCCCCGGCCAGACCGTGCGGGTGGGTCTGCAGGCCGCGGCCAGCCGGGCGCCCTCCGCTCCGAAGTTCACCGTCGCGGCATCCTGAGTTCCCCCTGCGCGACGACCGGAGCGGCATCCATCGCTCGCGCATAGGCTCCGCAGGGCTGTGGTGAGGGAAGCGCTGCCTACGATGCGTCGGTGACCGCTGCTTCCCCTCCCGTTCCCACCCCGACGCTCCCGCTGACGGCGAGCCTCCGCCGCCCCCGCGGCTGGACCGTCGGTCTCATCGCCATCGGGCTGCTCGCACTCGTCCTGACGGGCTGGCAGGTGTGGGCGGGGGCGCCGAGCGAGTACTACGCCTCGATCGCCCTGTCGATGAGCCGGTCCTGGTCGAACTTCTTCTTCGGCGCGGTCGACCCCGCCGGGACCGTGACGCTCGACAAGATCCCCGGGTCGTTCTGGATCCCCGCCCTGTTCGTGCGGGCCTTCGGATACTCGACGTGGGCGGTGATCCTGCCGAATGCCCTCGCGGCGGTCGCTGCGGCACTCGTCACCGCCGTCGCCGCCAGACGCGTGGCGGGGGAGCGGGCGGGACTCATCGCCGGCGCGGTGGTGGCGGTGACGCCGATCCTGGTCGCGGTCGCCCGCTCGAACCAGCCCGAGACGTTCTTCGTGCTCGGTCTGTCGCTGACAGCCTGGGCGGCGGTGCGAGCCGTCCAGGCCGGGAGCCTCGGCTGGCTGATCACCGCGGGAGCGTTCATCGGCCTGTCGTTCCAGTTCTACGAGCTCGAAGCGTGGGCCGTGTGGCCGGCGCTCGCCGCCGCATACCTCTTCACCCGGCAGTCGTGGGCCCGACGCATCGGCCATCTCGCGCTCGCGGGAGCGGTGAGTCTCGCGGCCTCGCTGTGGTGGGTCGCGATCGTCTCACTCATCCCCGCCGGAAGCCGGCCGTACATCGGCAGCACGCTCGCCAACAACCCGTGGGAGATGGTGTTCGGCTATAACGGCCTGGGCCGATTCTCGGCGACCGCCGACAGCGGAGCGTACGAGTCGTTCACCCCGCCGTTCTCGGGGGAGCCCGGGGTGCTGCGCCTGTTCAACGCGCAGCTCGCGGGCCAGGTGGCCTGGCTCATCCCGGCGGCCGTCGTCGCTCTCGTCGTGCTGTGGGTGCTGCGCTTCGCGCGTCCGCTCACGGTGCTGCTGACCGTGTGGCTCGCGACCTTCGCGGTGATGTTCTCGGTCGTGGCGGGGATGCACCAGTTCTATACGGCGGCACTCGCCGTACCCCTCGCGCTCGCGGTCGGTACGGCGCTCGCCGCGGCACGCCGTGCGCGAAAGGTCTGGCCGCAGATCGCAATCGTCGCGGTGGCGGGGGCGACGGCTCTCGGCATCGGCATCTCGACCGGGGGATACAGCGTGCCCGTCTCGATCGCGCAGGCCCTCGTCGCCGTGATCGCGATCGTGCTGTTGTCGACACGCCACCGTGGGCGTCCGGTCACCGCCGTCGCACTGATGATCGGGCTACTGCTCACCCCGGCCGTCTGGTCGGCGGTCACCGTGGCCCACCCCAACTCGATCAACCCCGTCGCGGGCGGAGTGTCGGAGACCTCGGGATTCGGTGGACGCGGTTTCGGCGGGGGCGACTTCGGCGGCGGGATGCCGACCGGCGGACGCGGCAGCCAGGGGTTCGGCGCCGCACCCGGGGGCGGAGGAACGCCGGGGCAGGGTTTCGGACAAGGATCCGGCTCGGGGACGGCGCCCGGCGGCTCGGCCTCGGGGCATGCGCGTGGGGGAGCGGGCGGGGCACCGGCCGGCGGCGCCGGCTTCGGTACGGGCGGCGGCGACGACAACGCTGCACTCCTCTCGTGGTTGCAGGCCCGCAGCACGGGATCCACCTACCTCGCCGCGACTTTTGGGGCGCAATCGGCGGCGCAGCTGATCGTCGCCTCGGACGGCGGCTCGTTCCTGCCGATCGGCGGCTTCAACGGCACCGACGACGTGCCGACCCTGCAGGCGTTCACCGCCCTGGTCGAATCGGGCCAGGTGCGTTACGTCATCGGCGGTGACCAGCGCGGAGGGGGCACGTCGATGGCCGCCGCAGCCACCACCACCGCGTCGTCTCAGATCCGCACGTGGGTCACCCAGCACTGCGCCACCGACAGCTCCGCCCCCGTCACGGTCTACGACTGCGGCTGACGCGCTGTGCTCTCCGGTTGAGGGTCCAGGACACGCCGCGTCCGGCGACGCACGTGCGGCGTGTCCTGGACACTCAACGGGAGGCACGGCCGCCCGCGCCTCTCGCGAACGTTCAGCCCGACTTCGCCGCGCCCGAGCTCGGCCCGCCCACGCTCGCTGCGCCCGAGCGCGATGCGCCCGCGGACGGCGCGCCCGCGCTCGCCGCGCCCGAGCTCGCCGCGCCCGAGCGCAGGGAGCCTGAGCGCAGGGAGCCCCGAGCACGTTGAGTGTCCAAAACACCCGGACGAATTCGAAAACTCTCCGGGTGTTCTGGACACTCAAGGGAGGCACGGCCGCCCGTGCCTCGCATGCTCGTTCGTCCCGAGTTCGCTGCGCCCGAGCGCGATGCGCCCGCGGACGGCGCGCCCGCGCTCGGCCCGCCCACGCTCGCCGCGCCCGCGCCCGCGCTCGCCGCGCCCGAGCGCAGGGAGACCGAGCGCAGGGAGCCCCGAGCGCGTTGAGTGTCCAAAACACCCGGACGAATTCGAAAACTCTCCGGGTGTTTTGGACACTCGACGGGCGGGAGCCGGCGCGGGCGGCACCGCGGCGGGCGGCGCCGGGAGCGGGTGGGCAGGATGCGCGTGAGAGCGGGCGCGCCACGCTGCGCGTGAGAGCGGGCGCTCCACGCCGCGTGAGAGCGCGGGATACCGACGGGGCGATGCGACCGCGACACCGCGCGCAGCGGCTCGCGCAGTCCGCGGGTCAGCGCCCCAGGAACTCCATGCCCGCCTCGCGGAACGCCCGCGCGCCGGGAGCGTTGACGTGATGGCGTCCCGGGATGTCGGCGAACTCGCCCCGGGGGAGGAGCCCCGCGAGGTGCTGCGACTGGTCATGGATGGGGTCTTCCGTTCCCGTGGCGATCAGCACGGGCTGCTGCGGGGGCGACGAGGGGTCGGGATCGGTCTCGCCCAGGCGCATCCCCTCGGCGATCGCGACGAGTGCGCGCAGGTCGTTCCCCGGCACGCGTTCGGCGAGCGAGACGTAACGCAGGGTCGTGGCATCCTGAACGGGTTCTCCGTGGTCGAGGAAGGCGCGCGCCTGGTCGACCTGCAGGCGGGCGAGAGGACGACCGTCCGGGATGCCGCCCAGCACGGCGCGCTCGACATGCTCGGGGGCGTCGACGGCGAGCTGCCAGCCGACGCGTCCGCCGAGGGAGTAGCCCAGGTAGCGCACCTGGTCGAGCAGGTAGGTGTCGAGCACTGCGACCAGGTCGGAGACCAACGTCGGCATCGTGTACGACGCGGCGTCGTACGGCTTCTCGCTCGCGCCGTGACCGCGCTGGTCGACCGCGACCACCCGGTAGCCCGCACGCAGCAGGTCGCGCACCCAGCCGGTGTTCACCCAGTTGTCGCGCGTGCTCGATCCGAAGCCGTGGACGCACAGGACGGCATCGGCCTCGACATCGCCCCACGAGTAGGTGGCGAGGCGCACGTTGTCGCCGACGATGACGAACTGCGCGGGAGGGACCTCGGTCAGGGCGGGAACGGCATCCATTCCTCCGATCCTGGCAGAGCGGGCCGTCCCGCACGGGCTAGTGGTCATAGTGGTCTCATGGGATACACGCGCGCCGAGCTCGAGTCGTATCGGAACACCACCCGGCCCGACCTCGTCGAGCCGGGGGTGCGGCTGCTGTTCGTCGGCATCAACCCGGGTCTGTGGACCGCGGCGACCGGCACGCCCTTCGCGCGCCCGGGCAACCGCTTCTGGCCGGCGCTGGTGAAGGCGGGGATCCTCCCGCGCCTGCCCGCGCACGCGGAACCCCTCGGAGACGAGGACCGACGGATGATCTTCGCCGCCGGGGTGGGGGTGTCGAACCTCGTCGCGCGGGCGACCGCGCGGGCCGACGAGCTCTCGCGCGATGAGCTCCAGGCGGGTGCGGCCTCGCTCGTCGAACGGGTCGCCGGGTGGCGGCCCCGGGCGGTCGCGATCGTCGGTCTCACCGCATACCGGCAGGGGTTCCAGCGACCCCGCGCGAGCGCCGGTCGACAGGAGGAGTCGATCGCGGACGTCCCGACCTGGGTGCTGCCCAACCCCAGCGGGCTGAACGCCCACGACACCGTCGAGTCCCTCGCTCGCGCCTACGCCGAGCCGGCGCGCGCCGCGGGGGTGATCCGCTGACGCGTGTCGTGCGCTGCGGCGGGAGATGTCACGATGACAGGATGCCGCCCACTCGACGCCGCCTGATCGCCCTTCTCGCGCTGGCAGCGGTCGTCGCCGCGGGACTCGTCGTCCATGTCGTGCTGCCCTCGAGCGCCGCGACCGACATCGCGGGAGACGCGCTGTACACGGTCGCGGTCTACGCCGGGGTCGTGGTGATCCTCCCGCGTCTGCGCCCGCTCGTCGTCGGCCTGATCGCCGGGGGATGGAGCGTCGCCGTCGAACTGTTCCAGGCCACCGGGATCCCGGCCGAGTGGGCGGAGCGGTTCCGGCCGGTCGCGCTGGTGCTCGGGACGGGGTTCGACGTGAGGGATCTCGTCGTCTACGTGTGCGCGGCGCTCGCCGTCGTCGGGGTGGATGCCGCCGTCGGGCGCTCGCAGCGGCGTCGGGCGTGAGCATCGAAGCTTCTCCCCAGGAGAGGACGCCCTCCATCGATCGCTGCTCGCCGGTATCGTGACCACCTCGCGAGAGGAAGGGAAGCGGCGATGAGGGTGCGGTTCGAGGGAGACGTCTTCCGCTGGGAGGCCCGCAGCGACAGCGACTGGTACTTCGTCGCTCTGCCGCCCGAGCCGAGCGCTGAGATCCGCGAGACCCAGACCGTCCGCCGCGGTTTCGGCGGGGTGCGGGTCGACGCCACGATCGGCGGCACGACCTTCCGCACCTCGATCTTCCCGCAGGCCGGGGGCGTCTACGTCCTGCCGCTCAAACGCGCCGTGCGCGACGCCGAAGCGATCGACCCCGGGGCGGTCGTGCGGGTCGACCTCTTCGTCCTCGACGCCTGACCCGTGCCGATGCTCGTCGCGCTCGCCGCCGCGGTTTTCG
Organism: Microbacterium sp. 1154; assembly: GCF_031455375.1. NCBI lineage: Bacteria > Bacillati > Actinomycetota > Actinomycetes > Micrococcales > Microbacteriaceae > Microbacterium > Microbacterium sp. 1154. The sequence continues at coordinate 1,841,351 of NZ_JAVDSN010000001.1, forward strand.
CCGCAGCCGGCATCGCCCTCGTCGTGCTCGACGCGCGCACGCACCGCCTCCCCGACGTCGTGGTGCTGCCGTCGCTCCTGGTCGTCGCGGGACTGCTGACCGTCGAAGCGCTCCGCACGAGCGACCCGCAGCGCGCGTTGGGCGTCGTCGGGGGTGCGACGGCGGCCTTCACCGTCGCCCTCGCTCTGCACCTCGTCCGCCCCGGGGCGTTCGGCGGCGGTGACGTCAAGCTCGCCGCCCTCGTCGGCGCGCCGCTCGGGTGGTACGGGCCCGAGGCCGTGGCATCCGGTCTGCTCTTCGCCGTCGTGCTCGGCGGGGTGGCGGCGACCGGTGCTCTGCTCGCGGTGGGGCGGCGCGCCGAGATCGCGTACGGGCCCTGGTTGCTGTCGGGCGCGTGGCTGCGCCTCCTGGAAGGACCGCACGGAGGGATGACGCCGGGCTGACTTGCCGCTCGGGCCCTCGGCGGTCAAGCCCGCGAGGCTCGCGCCCTCGCGCCGTTAGCCTGACAACATGGCTGACCTCATCCGTCGTGTCACGGCCTGGGCGCTGCGCCTCCGGCTCGTGCGCGCCTTCCTCGTCTACTCGGGGGCGCGCGGCCCCATGCTGGCCGACAGCGTGACCTATCGCACCCTGTTCAGCCTGTTCGCCGCCGTGCTCATCGGGTTCTCGGTCGCGGCGATCTGGCTGTCGGGCAATCCCGAGGCGTTCTCGGCGCTCGAGCGCTCGGTCAACAACGTGGTGCCCGGCCTGGTCGGCCCCGACGGTCTGCTCGACGTCAGCAAGCTGGACGCCCCGCGGGAGTTCACCGTCGCGGGGGTCATCGGATCCATCGGTCTTCTCGGTGCCGCGATCGGCGCCATCGGCTCTCTTCGCTCGGCTCTCCGCCAGATCGCCGGCGTCGCCACCGACGACACGCTCCCCGTCCTCGTCATCGTGCGCAACCTCGCCGTCGCCGTCGGCATCGGCGTCGCTCTCGTCGGCGCGGCCATCGTGACCTTCCTCGCGACCGCGGGGCTCACCTTCGTGCGCGAACTGCTCGGTGTCTCCGCCGACTCCTGGATCTCGGCGGTGCTCACGTGGCTGGTCTCGACGGCCGTCGTCCTCCTCCTCGACACGGCCGCCGTGGCCGTGGCCTTCGCCGCCCTCTCGGGCGTGAAGACGCGCCGTCGCACGCTCGTGCGGGGCGCCCTGCTCGGCGGTGTGGGGCTCGTCGTCCTGCAGCAGCTGTCGGGACTGTTCGTCGGCGGGGCGGGCAACAACCCGCTTCTGGCGACCTTCGCCTCGCTGATCGCGCTGCTGTTGTGGCTGAACCTCTCCAGCCAGGTCATCCTCATCGCGGGGGCCTACATCACCGTCGCCACCGAAGAGGATCACGACCGGGTCCGCGCGAAGTACGGCGCCTCCACCCTGATCCAGTTCCGCGTCCGCCGGGCCGAGAAGGCGGTGCGCGCCGCGACCGGAGAGCTCGAGGCCGCCCGCGCGGCCGAGGTGAAAGAGCGCGAGACACTCTTGAAGAGCGACCCTGCCGCCGCCGATCGCGAGGAGCGCGCCGAGGTGCGCGCGGGGTCGCGCGATGAGTGAAGCCGCCGCCGGTCTCCTGGCATCGCGTGAGCGCGTAGCCGCATACAGCGCCGACGCTGTGCGGGCGGCCGAGAAGCCCCTCCTGGCCGAGGGGCGGCCGCTCATGCGGTGGGCCGCCGCGGCCCTGGCCGATGTCGTCGCCCGGCAGCTCGAGACCCGTCCCGGTGCCCTCCTCGTCCTCGCGGGCGCGGGCGACAACGGGGGAGACGCCCTCTTCGCCGCGGCCGAGCTCTGCACCGTCGCCGAACGCGTCGACGTCGTCCTCGTCCGTGATCGCGTGCACCGGGCGGCACTCGACGCCGCCCTGGTCGCGGGAGCGCGCGTGCGTTCGGCGTCGGAGGCGTGCGGCGCCCTGGCCGAGTACGCCCTGGTGCTCGACGGCATCCTGGGTATCGGTCATCTGGCCGACCGACGCCTGCGCGGGGGAGCGCGCGCCCTTGTGGAGTGCGTCCGCGCCCTCGACGAGCGGCCGATCGTCGTCGCGGTCGACCTGCCCAGCGGTCTCGATCCCGACGACGGGACGGCGGATGCCGCGGTGCTCGCCGCCGACATCACGGTCACGTTCGGAGCCCTCAAGGCGGGCCTGATCCGTGGTCGGGGTCCCGAGTTGTCGGGGCGGGTGCATCTCGTGGACCTGGGTCTGGAGCCGTATCTCCAGCTCGCTCACCCCGCGGCGACCGCTCCGGTCGAGATCGTGCGGGTCACCGCGCCGCAGCGTCCGTGACGAGGGCGCCTCAGCGGGCGTAACGCTCGACGAACGTCCGCAGCATGCGCGAGGGAGCCGTCACGGGCGCGCGGCGGACGGCCGCGAGCGTCAGGTCGAGCTCGTCCGGGGCGAAGTAGCCGTACGCGGCGTACGCGTGAATGCGCGTAACGATCCCGTCCAGGTCGAGCTCGGGGTGGAACTGGGTGGCGTAGACGTTCTGCTTCACACGGAACATCTGCACGGGGCACGTCGCCGAGGACGCGAGGAGGGTCGCTTCGGGCGGGAGCGCGCTGATCGCCTCTTTGTGGCCGACGAACGCGGGGAAGGTGAGGGGCATGCCCTCCGCCAGCGGGTCGTCGCGACCCGCGGGGGTCAGGGACACGTCGACGACGCTGATCGGCTCGGCGAACGTGCCGTCGATGGGCGCGCCGAGGTGCGTTCCCAGGGTGCCCACGCCGTAGCAGGCGCCGAGGAACGGCAGGTCTCGGGCGACGACCTCGTCCACGAGGGCCGCCATCTCGCTCTCGACACGCTGCTGAACGGCGGACTTCCGCTCGATCGGGTCGGACGCGTTGAAGGGGCTCCCCCCGACCAGAATTCCCGACACCTCATCGAGGTCGAACGCGGGCAGGGGTTCGCGTTCGAGTCGCACACGAAGGAGGCGCTCGGGAGGCAGCCCCGTGAACCGCAGGAAGAGGGCGTACTCCTCGTCGGCCGGGAGGTCTTCCGCTCGCGTCGCGAGGAGGACGAAGGGGCGGTCGCCGGGGAGGTCGGTCGGGGTCACCTCAGCGATTGTAGGTGAGCGCTGTCAAGGCGCCGGGCGGCGTCGGTACCGCGGTCTACGCTGGCGGCATGGCTATTGCACGACTGACCGGAGGCCCGCTCGACGGGCAGGTGCTCCCTCTCGAGAACGAGTCCGACGACACGCTGATCATGCCCTACAGCGAGGGCCAGCTGGTCTACCGCCGCGACGGCGGCCTGGCGAACCAGGGCGAGGCCGACGGTCCCACCGAGGCCGTCTTCGTCTACTCGGAAGAGACCGAAGACATCAACCCCGACGCCGACGGACGCGACGATTGAGCGGAGCCCGCAGCGGCTCGTCGAACGTCGAGGTCGAGTCGAAGTACGACGTCGACGATGACACGCCCCTTCCCGACTGGTCGGGTCTGCCGGGCGTGACGCGGGTCGGCGAGCCCGAGCCGCGCGACCTCGATGCGCGCTACCTCGACACCGCGGGTGCCGACCTGGCGCGCGCGGGCATCGCGATCCGCCGCCGCACGGGTGGCCCCGATGCGGGCTGGCACGTGAAGGGTCCGGTCGAGGGTGCCGGGCGCACCGAGACGCAGTGGCCGCTCGAGGGCGACATCGACCCCGACGCCGACCCGATCGTGCCTGGCGCGATCCAGGATGCCGTCGCCTCGGTCGCCTCGCCCCCGTTCACGCCCCTCGCGCGCCTCCGGAACCACCGCACGGCCTATGCCCTGCTCGACGCGGACGGGAACGAGGTCGCCGAGTTCGTCGACGACCACGTCCGCGCGCGGGACGAGCGTCGCGGCGTGGACTCCGCGTGGCGCGAGTGGGAGGTCGAGCTCGGACCCGCCGCGCCCGCCGACGACGAGGCTCGCGCCGTGTTCTTCGCGGCGGTCGACGCGGCGGTGTTCGCCGCCGGGGGTCGCCCCGCGGCATCCGGGTCCAAGCTCGCTCGCGCTCTCGGGCACTGACAACAACCCTGGACCGACGCGGTTCAGGACGGCACCTCGCCGACGGAGGGTCGCCACGGGCGACCTGTCGTCGCGGGGTGCCGTTCCGCGTTCGCGCGCTGTCTGTCACGGGGACGACGAAGGCCCGCCCGGCGAACCGGACGGGCCTTCGAGCGTCATGTGATCAGAGGTTGATCATGTGTCCCGTCAGACCGTGGAAGGCCTCCTGCAGACCCTCCGACAGCGTCGGGTGGGTGTGCACGTTGCGGGCTGCCTCGAGCGCGGTGAGGTCCCACTTCTGAGCGAGCGTCAGCTCGGGCAGGAGCTCCGACACGTCGGGGCCGATGAGGTGACCGCCGATGAGCTCGAGAGTCTCGGCATCGGCGACGAGCTTGACGAAACCGACGGGCTCGCCCAGGCCGTTGGCCTTGCCGTTGGCCGAGAAGGGGAACTTCGCGACCTTGATGTCGTGACCGGCATCGCGGGCCTGCTGCTCGGTGAGGCCGAACGACGCGACCTGCGGGTTGCAGAAGGTGGCGCGGGGCATGTTGCGGTAGTCGCCCAGGGTCAGCGTCTCGGCCCCGGCGATGGTCTCGGCGGCCACGACGCCCTGCGCCTCGGCCACGTGGGCCAGCTGCAGCTTCGCGGTGACATCACCGATCGAGTAGATGTGCGGCACGTTGGTGCGCATGTGGTCGTCGATCTCGATGGCGCCACGCTCGGTGAGCTTCACGCCGGTGTTCTCGAGGCCGAAGCCGTCGACCTTCGGCGCGAAACCGATCGACATGAGCACGCGGTCGGCGTCGATCGAGCCGGTCGAGCCGTCCTTCGCCGTGTAGGCGACGGTGACCTTGTCGCCGTGGTCGGTGACCGAGTCGACCTTCGTCGAGGTGAAGATGTCGACGCCGTAGCCCTTGTACTGCTTCTGGATCTCTTTCGAGACCTCGGCGTCCTCGTTCGGGAGGGCGCGGTCGAGGAACTCGATGATCGTGACCTTCACGCCGTAGTTGGTCATGACGTACGCGAACTCCATGCCGATGGCGCCCGCGCCGACGATGACGATCGACTCGGGGAGCTCGCGGGTGAGGATCTGCTCCTCGTACGTGACGACGTTCTCCGAGAGGCTGACCCCGGGGAGCAGGCGCACGGTCGAGCCGGTGGCGATGATGACGTTGTCGAAGGTGACCTGCTCCTTCGAGCCGTCCGTCAGCGTCACGTTGAGCGTGTGGTCGTCGGCGAAGGAGCCGCGCCCTTCGTACTCGGTGACCTTGTTCTTCTTCATCAGGTAGTGGATGCCCTTGACGTGACCGGCGGCGACGCTGCGCGAGCGGTCGAACGCCTTGCCGAAGTCGAAGGTGACATCGCCCGAGATGCCGAACAGGTCGGCCTTCGCGTGGAACGTGTGCGCGAGGTCGGCGTTGCGCAGGAGGGCCTTGGAGGGGATGCAGCCCACGTTGAGGCACACACCGCCCCAGTACTTCTCTTCGACGATCGCGACCGACAGTCCGAGCTGTGCGCCGCGGACGGCGGCGACGTATCCGCCGGGACCCGCACCAAGAATGACCAGATCGTAATGAGGCATGGTTCCAGCCTATCGCCCGGTGGTGTCGCCGCCGGCGGTCTTCCGACCCGCGCGCGAGGCGAAGACGTAGACGAGCACGCCGGCCACGATGACGAGCAGGACCGCGAGCAGGATCCAGGGCAGGGGCGACGCGTCCGAGGTGTTCTCGGCGGGCAGGGGAGTGGCATCCGACGAAGCCGACGGCGCCGCGCTCTCGGCGGTCGAGGGGCTCGCCGATGCCGTGGTGGTCGCCGTCGCGGTGGGGGTGGGGGCGGCCGCGGGGACTGTGAAGGCGAAGTCGCCGTCGATGGGGTGGCCGTCGCTCGACACGACGCGCCACTTCACCGTGACGGTCCCGGATGCCGCTCCCGTCAGGGCCTGCGTCACCTCGGCGCCCGAGACGGTCGGGGCGCCGTCGGCGAGCGAGGCGCCCGAGGCGTCGGAGACCTCGATCACGGTCGCCCCCGGGTCGGTGAGGATGTCGGCGCTGTAGGTGAAGGTGATCTGGGAGGGGAGCGCCTCGAGCGTCGCGCCGGCGGCGGGATCGGTCGAGACGAGTTCGTCGTGGGCCGCGGCGGGCAGGGCCGGTACGAGCAGAGCGGCGGCGGCCAGCAGGCCGGCGGCCACGAGAGCGGGAAGGGAGCGTCGGCGGGGCGTCTCGAGGGAAGTCACTCTTCGACCCTAACCAGGCGGAAAGCGACCGGACCGAGAGCGTGCACAGAGCCTCGGTGTCTCCGAAGGTGGCCCCGGGTGAACACGGCGCGCCGACAGCGGGTGATGCGGACTCGACACGGGCACGTTCGGGTCGATAGGTTCGAGTGTCTCGTCGGCCGCCTCCGCATCCCCCAAACCGCGGTGTCCCGGTTTCGGCGAATACAGACACATCACGCCTCACCATGGCCCGCTCGAAGTCGGTCGACCCCGCCGTTGGCGACCGATCGGTTATGGTGAATATGAAGGAGAAGCCGTGGACGAGACCAGCCGATTCGAGCGAGACGAGATCCGGCGCGCGGCCGACGCCGCCGCAGCGGGTGCCTCTCACGACACGACCCAGACCCACGACGCCGACCTCTCGTTCGTGCCCTTCGGTGCGGACCTCACCGAGGCCGAGCTCGAAGCGATCGAGGCTCTCCCGACCGGGGCCGCCCTGCTCATCGTGCGCTCCGGCCCGACGACCGGAGCCCGCTACCTCCTCGACACCGACGTGACCACCGTCGGCCGTCACCCCGAGGCCGACCTCTTCTTCGACGACGTCACCGTCTCGCGGCGTCACGCTGAGATCCTGCGCTCGGGCAGCTCGTTCGAGATCGTCGATCAGCGCTCGCTGAACGGCAGCTACGTCAACGGCGAGCGGGTCGATCGTTCCGCTCTCGTCAACGGCGCCGAGGTGCGCATCGGCAAGTTCCGCTTGAACTTCTTCGGTTCGCCGGTCGACCTGCCCGCGGCAGAGCACTGATGGCGGCAGCCCCCTCCCGTAGTCGACAGACGGCTGCGGGGCTGCTCAGCATCGGGCAGGTGCTCGCGCGCCTGACCCCGGACTTCCCGGCACTCACCTCGAGCAAACTGCGGTTCCTCGAGGTGCAGGGGATCGTGTCGCCGACCCGCACCGAGTCGGGCTACCGCAAGTTCTCGCCCGCCGATCTCGAGCGTCTGCGTCTCGCGCTCACCCTGCAGCGCGACCACTACCTTCCGCTCGTCGTCATCCGCGACTATCTGGCGGATCTCGATGCGGGCCGCAACCCGGCGCCGCCCACCGCGATCCCGTCGATGACCAGCGCTCCGCGCCGTTACCGCCGCGACGAGCTCCTGTCCGCCGCGGGTGCGCGCCCGCAGTTGCTGAACGACGCGATCAGCACCGGCGTGATCACCGGTTCCGACACCTACTCCGAGCAGGCCGTCACACTGCTGCGGGCCCTCGTCGCGCTCGATCGCCACGGCATCGAGCCGCGTCACATCCGCTCGCTCCGCCAGAGTGCCGAGCGCGACGTCTCGCTGGTCGAATCGGCGCTGTCGGCCCTGCTGCGGCGCCCCGACGCGCCGTCGCGGGCCCGTGCGAGCGAGCTCGCACCCGAGCTCGCGGCTCGTCTCGACGAGGTGCGGACGATGTTCGTGCGCGATGCTCTCGAGCGAATCCTGTCCTGATCGCGACACGCCGCGGCCCTCGGAGCGGATGTCATTGCCGGGGGACCTCCGCTCATCTAGCGTGGAGGAAACGAACCGATGAGGAGGACGCGAGCATGAACGCTGGCGACGCACTCGGTGAACCTCGGTTCGCCGCCGACCTCCTCTTCACCGACGGTCTGCCCGAGATGGACGACGACACCGGGTATCGCGGAGCCGTCGCGGCACGCGCCGCCGGTATCACCTACCGCCAGCTCGACTACTGGGCTCGTACCGAGCTCGTCGTTCCGACGGTCCGTGGCGCGAGTGGTTCGGGGTCGCAGCGTCTCTACGGCTTCCGCGACATCCTCGTCCTCAAGCTCGTGAAGCGTCTTCTCGACACCGGCATCTCGTTGCAGCAGATCCGCACCGCGGTCGATCAGCTCCGTGCGGCGGGCATCCGCGACCTCGCCGGCACCACGCTCATGAGCGATGGAGCGTCGGTGTATCTCTGCACCTCGAACGACGAGGTCATCGACCTCGTCAGCCGCGGTCAGGGCGTCTTCGGGATCGCCGTCGGCAAGGTCCTCCGTGAGGTCGAGTCGACGCTGGTCGACTTCGAGAGCGCCACCCCCGACGCCGTCGACGAGCTCGCCGCCCGCCGCGCCGCACGCACCGCCTGACAGACTCCTTCGGATCCCGGATGCCATGGCATCCGGGATTCTGCTTTTTCCACACGCACGAGTCGCCAGGGTGTGTCGCCTCGCGCTCTTTCGGATCGACGCTGTCCGGCGACTCACCCGCGACGTGCGCGAGCGGAAACGTCAGACGCCGCCCGGCTGCGGGGGGCAGCGGGATGGCGTCCGAAAAAGCCGAGGCTCAGGCCTGCGGGGCCTCGTTCTCGACGGGGATGCGGCCGGTGCGCACGATCCGGTCGAGGAGGGCGTCGAAGTCGGCGGCGAGCTCTTGCGCGGAGTCGCCGGGCCAGACGTGCAGCGGCTTCGCGGCGCCCTGCGCCTGCTGCAGCGAGGTGCGCTCGGGCAGCTGCGGGTTGAGCACGAGGGGACCGAACATGTCGCGCAGTTCCTTGATGCGGAACTGGTGCTCGATCGACTGCGGACGCACGCGGTTGACGACGACGCCGAGGGGCTGCAGACGCGGCGAGAGGCCGCGTCGGATCTCTTCGATCGCGCGCAGGGCGCGGTCGGCGGCGGCGACCGAGAACAGCCCCGGCTCGGTGACCACCACGACGCGGTCGCTCGCCGCCCAGGCGGTGCGCGTGAGGGCGTTGAGCGAGGGGGCGCAGTCGATCAGCACGAGGTCGTAGTCGGCCTCGATGGTCGCGAGGGCCTCTTCGAGCTTCCACACGTCACGGACGCTGGGGTGCGGGCCGTCGAAGTTGATCGCCGAGGGGCTCCCGATCAGGACGTCGATTGTGCCGGGATGCACCTTCGCCCACCCGCTCGAGGTGATCGCCTGTCGGACGACCTTCTCTTTGGGGTTGGCCAGGACATCGGCGATGTTGAGCCGACCGGCGACCTGGATGTCCATCCCGGTCGACACGTCGGACTGAGGGTCGAGGTCGACGACGAGAGTGCGGACGCCACGTGCGAAGGCTGCGGAAGCCAGCCCGAGTGTCACGGTCGTCTTGCCGACCCCGCCTTTGAGAGAGCTGACGGAGAGTACGTGCACGAGAGTCCACGTTACCGTCCCCTAGGCTGTGAGCACATTCAGCTCCGCCAGCTTGACGTGAGGTGCGCATGTTCTCGAAAATCCTGGTCGCCAATCGCGGGGAGATCGCGATCCGCGCCTTCCGTGCGGCATACGAGGTCGGAGCCCGCACCGTCGCGGTCTACCCGTATGAGGATCGCGCCTCGCTCCACCGCTTGAAGGCCGACGAGGCGTACCAGATCGGTGAGCGGGGCCACCCGGTCCGCGCCTACCTCGACGTCGACGAGATCATCCGCGTCGCCCGCGAGTGCGGAGCGGATGCCATCTACCCGGGCTACGGCTTCCTCTCCGAGAACCCGGAGCTCGCCGAGAAGGCGGCTGCCCACGGCATCACCTTCATCGGCCCTCCCGCCGAGGTGCTGGCCATGGCCGGCAACAAGGTCACGGCGAAGGAGCACGCGATCTCCGCGGGCGTCCCGGTGCTGCGCTCGACGCCCGCGTCGGACGACATCGACGAGCTCCTCGCGCAGGCCGACGACATCGGGTTCCCCGTGTTCGCGAAGGCCGTCGCCGGCGGTGGCGGTCGCGGCATGCGGCGCGTCGAGTCGAAGGGCGAACTCGCCCCGGCGCTGGCGGAAGCCATGCGCGAGGCCCAGAGCGCCTTCGGCGACCCGCGCATGTTCCTCGAGCAGGCCGTTCAGCGACCCCGCCACGTCGAGGTGCAGATCCTCGCGGATGCCGCGGGCGAGACCGTCCACCTCTTCGAGCGCGACTGCTCGGTGCAGCGGCGCCACCAGAAGGTCATCGAGATCGCGCCCGCGCCGAACCTCGACCCCGCGGTCCGCGACGACCTGCACCGCTACGCGGTCGCCTTCGCCCGCTCGATCGGCTACCAGAACGCCGGCACCGTGGAATTCCTGCTCGAGACCGCGGGCCCGCGCGCCGGCGAGGTCGTCTTCATCGAGATGAACCCGCGCATCCAGGTCGAGCACACCGTCACCGAGGAGGTGACCGACGTCGACCTCGTGCAGTCGCAGATGCGCATCGCCGCCGGCGCCACCCTCGCCGACCTGCACCTCCGGCAGGACGACATCCGCCTGCGCGGCGCGGCGTTGCAGTGCCGCATCACGACCGAGGACCCCACGCAGGGCTTCCGCCCCGACACCGGGAAGATCACCACGTATCGCTCGCCCGGTGGTGCCGGCATCCGCCTCGATGGCGGAACGACCGCGGCAGGCTCGCAGGTGAGCCCGCACTTCGACTCGATGCTGTCCAAGCTCACGTGTCGCGGCCGCGACTTCGAGGCCGCCGTGTCGCGCGCCCGTCGGGCTCTCGCCGAGTTCCGCATCCGCGGCGTCTCGACGAACATCCCCTTCCTGCAGGCCGTGCTCGACGACCCCGCTTTCGTCGCGGGCGATCTCAGCACCTCGTTCATCGACGAGCGCCCCGAGCTGCTCAAGGGTCGCGAGTCGAAAGACCGCGGGACGAAGATCCTCTCGTGGCTGGTCGACACCACCGTCAACCGCCCCCACGGCGAGAACCCGCTCTCGATCGACCCCGGCGCGAAGCTCCCCGCGCTCGACCTCGCCTCTCCCGCCCCGGCCGGCTCGCGTCAGCGACTGCAGGAGCTCGGTCCCGCGGGCTTCGCGAAGGCCCTGCGCGAGCAGACCGCCCTCGCGGTCACCGAGACGACGTTCCGCGACGCACATCAGTCCCTTCTCGCCACGCGCGTGCGTACCCGCGACCTCGTGCGCGTCGCCCCCTACGTCGCCCGCCTGACGCCCGGGCTCCTCTCCGTCGAGGCCTGGGGCGGGGCGACCTACGACGTCGCTCTCCGCTTCCTCGGCGAAGACCCGTGGGAGCGCCTCGACGCCCTCCGCCAGGCCCTGCCGAACGTGGCGATCCAGATGCTGTTGCGCGGCCGCAACACCGTCGGGTACACCCCGTACCCCACCGAGGTCACCGACGCGTTCGTGGCAGAGGCCGCGGCATCCGGGGTCGACATCTTCCGCATCTTCGACGCCCTCAACGACGTGTCGCAGATGCGGCCGGCGATCGACGCGGTGCTGCGCACCGGCACCGCCGTCGCCGAGGTGGCCGTCTGCTACACCGGCGACCTGCTGGATCCCGCCGAAGACCTCTACACGCTCGACTACTACCTGCGCTTGGCCGAGCGGATCGTCGACGCGGGAGCGCACGTGCTCGCGGTGAAGGACATGGCGGGGCTGCTGCGCCCGGCGGCCGCGGCGAAGCTCGTCTCGGCGCTGCGCGAGCGGTTCGACCTGCCGGTCCACGTGCACACCCACGACACGGCGGGAGGGCAGCTCGCGACCCTGCTGGCCGCGTCGGCGGCGGGAGCGGATGCCGTGGACGCGGCGTCGGCGCCCATGGCGGGGACCACGAGCCAGCCGTCGCTGTCGGCCTTGATCGCGGCCCTCGCGCACACCGACCGCGACACCGGTATCGATCTCGCGGCCGCGAGCGATCTCGAGCCCTACTGGGAGGCCGTTCGACACCTCTACCGCCCGTTCGAGTCGGGGCTGGCCGGGCCCACCGGGCGCGTCTACCGGCACGAGATCCCGGGCGGGCAGTTGTCGAACCTGCGTCAGCAGGCGATCGCGCTGGGCCTCGCCGACGACTTCGAACTCATCGAGGACATGTACGCCGCCGCCGATCGCATCCTGGGGCGCGTTCCGAAGGTCACGCCCTCGTCGAAGGTCGTGGGCGATCTCGCCCTGCATCTCGCGGCGGTCAAGGCCGACCCGGACGACTTCGAGCAGCACCCCGAGAAGTACGACGTTCCCGACTCGGTCGTGTCGTTCATGGCGGGCGAGCTGGGCGACCTGCCCGGCGGGTGGCCGGAGCCGTTCCGCTCGAAGGTCCTCGCCGGTCGGGATGCCAAGACGGGCACCACCCCGCTCACCGACGACGACCAAGCCGCCCTGACGGGGGAGTCCGCCGAACGGCGTGCCCGCCTGAACCGGCTGCTGTTCCCCGGGCCCACGCGCATCTTCGAGGAGGCTCGCGAGACGTATGGCGACCTCAGCGTCCTCGACACGGCCGACTACCTGTACGGCCTGCGCTCCGGCGGCGAGCACACTGTCGAGATCGAACGGGGCGTGCAGCTGTTCGTGGGCCTCGAGGCCGTCGGCGAGGCCGACGACAAGGGCATGCGCACGGTGATGACCACGCTGAACGGTCAACTGCGCCCGGTGTTCGTCCGCGATCGTTCGATCGACGTCGAGGCGCGCCAGGCCGAGAAGGCCGATACCTCGAAGCCGGGACAGATGGCGGCGCCGTTCTCGGGTGTGGTGACGATGAAGGCGGCGGCGGGCGACCGCGTCTCCGCCGGTCAGGCGGTGGCATCCATCGAGGCCATGAAGATGGAGGCGGCGATCACCGCGACCGTCGACGGGGTGATCGAACGTGTCGCAATCGGTACCACACAACAGGTCGAAGCAGGAGATCTTTTGCTGGTAATCCGCCAAGCGCAGTAGCCTGGGAGGGGGCGCTTTCGCGCCCTCTTCCCGTTTGGAGACTGCAGTGACCCCCGACCGCACCGACGCGAACCCCGACGAGAACGCCGAGCACGGCGTGCTCGAAGAGAGCGGGAACCTCGACACGGCCAGCATCACGATCCTCGGTGGGCACATCGCGCAGGTCAACGTCGACCTGCCCGTGGCCAGCGACGACGACGATCTCGACGACGACGTGATCGAAGACGAGATCCCCCTCGACGAGGCCGACCTGGCCGCCCTCGACGCGCCGCGCACCCCCTCCGCGGCGCCCGCCGACACCGACGCACGCGACGACATCGTGCACGACCCCCACGTCGAGCAGCTCCCGACCGGCGACATCATCCTCGAGCCGCAGGACACGGACGAGGCAGCGGAGCCGTTCGCCGACGACGACGTGCACGATGCCGAGGTGATCGAGGAACCGCCCCACGAGCCCACCGCGAACGAGGCCCCGGATGCCGAGCACCCGGCGGCCGCGGAAGCAGCCGGTGACGAGAGCTCTTCCGACGCCGCGGCGGAGCCGTCCGGCGACCAGCAGGAGCTCGAAGATGCCCCGGAGGGCGCGGCGTCGGTGGAGGCTGACGAGATGCTCGGAGACGACGAGCCCGTCGGTTCCGATGAGGAGCGCGACGGCTTCCTCGCGGACGACGACGTGCTCGCGGCGGTCGACCCCGAGACCGACGGGGTCGAGGCGGCGGAGGCGGACCAGCGAGCCGAGGATCTCGCCGATGCCGAGATCGTCGACGACGTCGAGCTGTTCGAAGCCGATGCCGCCGAACCGGTCGACGTCGTCGCCGGCGCGGACGGTATCGAAGACGACCACGCACCGGCCGACGATGAGCCCGCGACGCTCGACCCGTCGGAGACGAACGACGAGTCCGGCGTCGAGAGCGACACCGCGCCGCAGCTCACGCACGCACCGTGGGTTCCCGCGGCCGTCGACGAGCCCGCGGATGCCCCCGCGCAGGACGCTGTGCCCGCGCACGTCGAGCCCCCTCACGCCGAGCCCGCGCACGTCGAGCCCGCGCACATCGAGCCCGAAGACGTCACCGTCGAAGAGGCCGGGGCATCCTCGGCCCCGTCTGCGGACGTCGACGACGCCGGTGTCGATGAGCGCGAGATCGGGGCGGCAACGACCGATGCCACCCCGCCGACGACCGACGCGCCGCGCCCGGACACCGCGGTGGACCCGCAGCCCGCGGCGGTAGCCGCCACCGAAGTCGAGGCCGCCGCCGTCGCACGGCCCGAGATCGACGCCGCCCCCGCACCGGTGCCGACCACGCGCGCCCAGCGCGCCGCGACGGGCGTGATCGGAACGATCCCGCTCACGCGTCGCAGCGCACACCAGGCCGACGACGCGGCCCGCGCCGCGGACGCGGCCGCTCGCGTCGACCGCGCTCACGCGCTGGAGCGCGTCCGCACGCCCGCTCCCGAGGTCGCGCTCACCTCGAAGCGCATCGGTCAGATCGACGACGAGCGCGAGAGCGCCGACCTGCTCACCGCCGACCGTCTCCTCGACCCGCGCCAGATCGCGCGTCCCGAGCCCGAAGGTCTCTGGCAGCAGCTCGTCTACTCCGTCTCGCGTCACCGCATCAACCTCGGTGACGGTCGTCGCGCGCGTCAGCGCAAGGATCTCGACCGTCGGATCGCCGCGCCCCTCGCCGGTGGGGCTCGCTTCGTGCCGGTCCTCTCGCGCAAGGGCGGGGTGGGCAAGACCACCATCACCTCGCTTCTGGGCATGGCCCTCGCCGACGCGCGCGACGACCGCATCATCGCGGTCGACGCCAACCCCGACCGCGGGACTCTCGCCGATCGCGTGGGCCGCCCGAACGGCCGCACGGTCCGCGACCTCGTCCGTTCGCACGACGAGATGGTCGGCTACAACGACGTCTCGTCGATCGTCGCCCGGGATGCCACGCGCCTCGACGTCCTGGCATCCGATTCCGATCCGCGGGTGTCCGAGGCGTTCAGCGACGACGACTACCGTCAGGTGGCCGACGTCGCCGCGCACTACTACTCGATCGTCCTCACCGACACGGGCACCGGGATCGTGCACTCGGTCATGGGTGCGACGCTCGAGCTCGCCGACACCCTGGTGATCGTCGCCGGTCTCTCGGTCGACGAGGCGCGTCTCGCCTCCGAGACACTGACCTGGCTCGAGACCAACGGCTACGCGTCGCGGGTCCGCGACGCGGTCGTGGTGCTGAACAACTCGCGCCCCGGCACGCCGCTGGTGCGCGAGAGCGAACTCGAGGCGCACTTCCGCTCGCGCGTGCGCACCGTGATCCGCATGCCGTACGACGCACGCATCGCCGCGGGCAGCGCGATCACCTTCCGTGACCTCCAGCCCTCGACCCGTCAGGCCGCGCGGGAGCTGGCAGCGGCCGTGGTCGAAGGCCTGCGCACCCCGGCGGCAGCGGCATGACCGTCCGCCCGATCCGCCTGTTCGGCGACCCCGTCCTGCGGGCGACGAGTGCGCCCATCGAGCAGATCGACGACGGCATCCGTGCCCTCGTCCAAGACCTCCTCGACACGGTCGAGCTGCCCGGCCGCGCGGGAGTCGCCGCGCCGCAGATCGGCGTGGGTCTGCGCGCCTTCAGCTACAACATCGACGGCGACATCGGCTACGTGCTGAACCCCGTGCTCGTCGAGACGCGCGGAGAACCCGAGCCGGTGGGGGAGGGCTGCCTCTCGGTGCCGGGTCTCTGGCACGACGCCCTGCGCTACCCATGGGCGAAGGTGGTCGGCATGGACCTTGACGGCAACGAGGTCGTCCTCGAGGGCGAGGGACTGCTCGCCCAGGCGCTGCAACACGAGACCGACCACCTCGACGGCATGCTGTACCTCTCGCGCTTGTCCGCCGAGACGCGCCGCGAGGCCATGCGCCAGGTGCGCGAGAGCGACTGGTTCTGACCTGAGCCGTGCAGAGGGGCCCGGATGCCGGCATCCGGGCCCCTCTGCATACTCCGCGCGACCTCGGTCGTCCGTCGCTTTTCGGGCTGAGGTCGTGCCCGGAAATGCAACGGCCCGGCCCCGAGGGGACCGGGCCGTCGTCGCATCACGCGTCAGGGGAGCGAGACGTTCGTCGTGTTCACCGGCACGGCGTAGATGTCCTCGATCGCATCGGCGAAGTCGGCCACGATGACGTTTCGCTTGATGCTCATCTTGGGCGTCAGATGGCCGCTCGCCTCGGTCCACTCGGTCGGGAGGATCGTGAACTTGCGGATCGATTCCGCGCGCGAGACCCGCGTGTTGGCTCGGTCGATCGCGCCCTGCACCTCGGCGCGCACCTTGTCGTTCTCGGCCGCCTCGGCGAGCGGCATGTCGGCGGGCAGTCCGTTGTTGGCCAGCCAGGTCGGCAGCATCTCGGTGTCGAGTGTCACCAGCGCCGCGATGAACGGCTTGTGATCGCCCACGACCACCACCTGTCCGACGATCGGGTTCGCGCGGATCGGGTCCTCGAGGGCCGCGGGCGCGACGTTCTTTCCGCCCGCGGTGACGATGATCTCTTTCTTGCGGCCCGTGATGGCCAGGAACCCGTCGCTGTCGAAGGCGCCGATATCGCCCGTCTTGAACCACTCCCCGTCGAACGCCTCGGCGGTGGCCTCGGGGTTCTGCCAGTACTCGCGGAAGACGTTGATGCCGCGCACCTGGATCTCACCGTCGTCGGCGAGACGGACGCCGACACCGGGCAGGACGGGGCCGACGGTGCCGATCTTCGACTTCGTGGCGAGGTTCACCGTGGCCGGCGCCGTGGTCTCGGTGAGACCGTACCCCTCGAGGATGACGACGCCGAGGCTGCGGAAGAAGTGGCCCAGGCGGGGGCCGAGGGGAGCCGAGCCCGACACCGCGTAGACGATGTTGCCGCCCATGGCATCCCTGAGCTTGGAATAGACCAGCTTGTCGAAGAGGGCGAATTTGATCTTGAGCAGCAGGGGGATCGACTTGCCGTCCTGCAGACGCTGGGAGTGCTCGATCGCCGCGTCGGCGGCGGCGCGGAAGATCTTGCCCTTGCCGCCGGCCTCGGCCTTCTGCTCGGCGGAGTTGTAGACCTTCTCGAAGACGCGGGGGACCGCGAGGAGGAAGGTGGGGCGGAAGCTGCCGAGCGCCGGGAGCAGCTGCTTCGTGTCGGGCTGGTGGCCCGTCTTCACCCCCGCGTGCACATTGAGCAACGAGATGAAGCGTGCGAAGACGTGCGCCGTCGTGATGAACAGCAGGGTCGAGGCACCGGGGGTCTCGACGACCTCGTGCAGCGACTTCGCGGAGTTGCGCGCCAGCTCGACGAAATTGCTGTGGACGAGGACGCAGCCCTTCGGGCGGCCGGTGGACCCCGAGGTGTAGATGAGGGTCGCGACGTCGGAGGCCTTCGCCAGGTGGCGGCGGCGCTCGATCTCTTCGTCGGTGATGTGCGTGCCGCCCGCGACCAGGGCGTCGAGGGCGCCCGAGTGCATCGACCACACCTCACGGACGAGGGGGAGGTCGCTGCGCACCTCGTCGAGACGCTCGGCATGCTCCGGTGACTCGAGGACGACCGCGATGGCGCCGGAGTCGGACAGGATCCACGAGATCTGCGACGGCGAACTGGTCTCGTAGACCGGGACCATGATGGCTCCGGCATAGAAAAGCGCGAAGTCGACCAGCGTCCAGTCGTAGGTGGTGCGGGCGATGAACCCCACCTTCTCACCCGGCTGGACGCCCGCGGCGACGAAGCCCTTCGCGAGGGCGATGACCTGCCGTTCGAACTCGACGGCGGTGACATCGCGCCACCCGTCGCGGTCGGGGACCGCGAACAGCGGCCGGTCGGGGGTGGCGCGGACGCGGTCGGCGAGCAGGTCGGACGCGTTGGCGTCGGGGTCTGCGGGAACGAGGGCGGGTTGATCGAACTGGATCACGGCAACTCCTTTGGCACCGGAAGAACGTCGAGCGGTTGGACGAGTCTATCCGTATGGATGCGCTCTCCCCCGAGAGCGCCGTGCTTCCTCCCCGGCTGCGGGGGATGGCTAGACTTCTCCGGGCCGAGCCGCACGGCGGGCCCGGAAGGGAGAACGGTGCGCAACGTCGGCATCGACATCGGGGGAACGAAGATCGCGGGGGGCGTCGTCGACGAGGACGGCACCATCGTCGAGAAGCTCCGCGTCGACACTCCCATCGACCCCGCGGCCCTGGTGGACGCCGTGGTCGACATGGCCGACCATCTGCGCCGCGCGCACCGGATCCACGCGATCGGCGTGGCGGCGGCCGGCTTCATCAGCCGCGACCGCAGCACCGTGATCTACGCGCCGAACATCGACTGGCGCGACGAGCCCCTGCGTGCGCGGCTCGAGCAGCGCCTCGACGCCCCCGTCACGATCGAGAACGACGCGAACGCCGCCGGGTGGGGCGAGTACCGTTTCGGCGCCGGCCAGGGCGTACGGGACATGGTCATGCTCACGATGGGCACCGGCGTCGGCGGCGCAGTGGTCACCGACGGCGAACTCTTCCGCGGAGGACACGGCATCGGCGCCGAGCTCGGCCATATGCGTTTCGTGCGCGGGGGCCACCCCTGCGGATGCGGGCAGAACGGATGCCTCGAGCAGTACGCCTCGGGTCGCGCGCTGCAGCGCGAGGCCAACGCCATCGCCGACGAGGGCGGGATGGGGGCTGCCCTCGCGGCGGTCCGCGAGGAGCGGGGGGCGATCCCTGGGCCCGCCGTCTCGCGCCTCGTGCTGGCCGGCGACCCCGGGGCCGTCGAGGCCCTGCGCCGCGTGGCCACCGCCCTCGGCGAGGCGTGCGGAGGCTTCCAGGCCGTGCTCGACCCCGAGGTGTTCGTCATCGGCGGGGGAGTGGCGCAGCTCGGCGCCGACTTGCTCGAGCCCGTCAAGCTCGCGTACGAGACCTCGCTCCCGGGATACGGTGAGCGTCCGGTCGCGGAGTTCGCCATCGCGCGACTGGGCAACGACGCC
Organism: Microbacterium sp. 1154; assembly: GCF_031455375.1. NCBI lineage: Bacteria > Bacillati > Actinomycetota > Actinomycetes > Micrococcales > Microbacteriaceae > Microbacterium > Microbacterium sp. 1154. The sequence continues at coordinate 1,860,130 of NZ_JAVDSN010000001.1, forward strand.
GGTCTCATCGGAGTCGCGGACCTGGCCGGAAAGGAGCGCTGACGATGTTCTACTGGCTCATGAAGTACGTGGTGATCGGGCCGGTCATCAAGGCCGTGTTCCGCCCGTGGATGGTGGGCCGGCGCAACATCCCCGTCGAGGGCGCCGCGATCCTCGCGAGCAACCACCTGTCGTTCTCCGACTCGATCTTCCTGCCCCTCATGATCGATCGCCGGATGGCGTTCCTCGCCAAGAGCGACTACTTCACCGGCAAGGGCCTCAAGGGCTGGGCCACCCGCATGTTCTTCACCGCGACGGGCCAGCTGCCCATCGACCGCTCGGGCGGCAAGGCCTCGGAGGCCTCACTCAACACGGGCCTCGGGGTGCTCGGACGCGGCGAACTGCTCGGCATCTATCCCGAGGGCACCCGCAGCCCCGACGGCACCCTGTACCGCGGCCGCACGGGCATCGCACGCATGGCCCTCGAAGCACGCGTTCCGGTCGTACCGGTGGTCATGGTCGACACCGGCGCCGTCATGCCCATCGGTCAGCGTCTGCCCCGCGTCGGTCGCGTCGGGATCGTGATCGGCGAGCCCTTGGACTTCTCGCGCTTCGAGGGCATGGAGGGCGATCGCTACGTGCTCCGTTCGGTCACCGACGAGATCATGGTGGCCCTGCAGCGTCTCGGCGAGCAGCGCTACGAGGACGTCTACGCCTCGACCGTGAAGGACCGTCTCGCCACGTCGGAGGCGGCGAAGGCGCCGGCCTCGCGCCACTAGACTTCAGGGGTGAATCAGCAGCTCCACGACCTCGACCACTGGCGAACCCTGCCCATCAAGCAGCAGCCGCAGTGGTATGACGAGGCCGCTGTGGCCGCGGCGTCCGCAGAACTCTCGACCCTCCCTCCGCTGGTCTTCGCCGGCGAGGTCGACATCCTGCGCGAGCGCCTCGCGCGCGCCGCCGCCGGCCAGGCGTTCCTCCTGCAGGGCGGTGACTGCGCCGAGACCTTCGCCGGCGCGACCGCCGAGCAGATCCGCAACCGCATCAAGACCGTGCTCCAGATGGCCGTCGTCCTCACCTACGGCGCCTCGATGCCCGTGGTCAAGATGGGCCGCATGGCGGGGCAGTTCGCCAAGCCGCGCTCGAGCGACGTCGAGACGCGGGGCGACGTGACGCTTCCGGCGTACCGCGGCGACATCGTCAACGGGTACGACTTCACCGAGGAGTCGCGGAAGGCCGACCCCGCACGCCTGCTCAAGGGCTACCACACGGCCGCGTCGACCCTGAACCTCATCCGCGCGTTCACCCAGGGCGGCTTCGCCGACCTCCGCGAGGTTCACAGCTGGAACAAGGGCTTCGCGAGCACCCCGGCCAACCAGGCCTACGAGAGCATGGCGACCGAGATCGACCGAGCCATCAAGTTCATGGAGGCCGCCGGCGCCGATTTCGACGAGCTCACGCGCGTCGAGTTCTACACCGGCCACGAGGGTCTGCTCATGGACTACGAGCGCCCGATGACGCGCATCGACTCGCGCACGGGTGAGCCGTACAACACCTCGTCGCACTTCCAGTGGATCGGCGAGCGCACGCGCGAGCTCGACGGCGCGCACGTCGACTACTTCTCGAAGATCCGCAACCCCATCGGGGTGAAGCTCGGCCCCACCACGACGGCCGAGACCGCTCTGGCGCTGATCGACAAGCTTGACCCCGACCGCGAGCCCGGGCGCCTGACGTTCATCACGCGCATGGGCGCGGGCAAGATCCGCGATGCCCTGCCGCCGTTGCTCGAGGCCGTGCGCGACTCGGGCGCGACCCCGCTCTGGGTCACCGATCCCATGCACGGCAACGGCATCACCACGCCCACCGGTTACAAGACGCGTCGTTTCGACGACGTGGTCGACGAGGTGCGCGGGTTCTTCGAGGCGCACCGCTCGGTGGGCACGCACCCCGGCGGCATCCACGTCGAGCTCACCGGAGACGACGTCACCGAGTGCCTGGGCGGTTCGGAGCAGATCGACGAGGCGACCCTCGCGACGCGCTACGAGAGCCTGTGCGACCCGCGCCTGAACCACCGGCAGAGCCTGGAGCTCGCGTTCCTCGTGGCCGAGGAGCTCGAGAACCGCTGACCCCTGTTCGCGTAAGACGACGCCCCCGACCGCGAGGTCGGGGGCGTCGGTCGTTGCGGATGGCGTGCGCGGGCGCACCGATCTGTCGCCGGGGAGCGCGAGACCCCGCGCGCGTGGGCGGCGCGAATCGCTACAGCGTCGGCGTTAGCGTGATCGTCGACCCCTGCGGAGCGGTCGTCCCCGCCTTGGGGTTCGTCGCGCGCACCTTGTAGATGTCCCAGTACTTGAAGCCCAGGGGAAGCGTTCCGTCGTCGATACCCGCGTTGACCTCGAAACCGAGCGCCTCGAGCGTCTTCACGGCATCCCGGATCGACATCCCGACGACGTTGCCGGGGATCTCGACGGGCTTGGGTCCGATCGACACGCGCAGAGGGACCGTGTCACCGGGGCGCCAGTTGCCGCCGCCGTCGCGCTGGCCCATGGCGATGACATTGCCGGATGCCACGGAGTTGCTGTACTCCTCGCTCACCGATGACTTCAGCCCGACGCCGTCGAGGGCGCGCTGCGCCTGTGAGCGGGAATCGCCGGTGACGTCGGGGATCGGGCCGAGCGAGACCACGAGCGAGGCCGCGTCTCCCTCGGACACGGTGCAGCCCTGCGTGCAGTCGATCGCATCGCCGCCGGAGCGGGGGATGACCGAGGCGCCCAGGACCGTGCCGTCGGCCGGATCGGCGAACTGACGCTCGGGGTCGCCGGCGACGCCGACGAAAGCCTGCTCGAGGATCGAGCGCACCTCGTCGGCGCTCTTGCCGGCGAGGGCCGGGATCTGGTGGGTCGCCGGTCCGATCGAGACGAAGACGGTGACGACCGTCTCTTTGTCGAGACGTTCCCCGGGGCCGGGGTCGGATCCGACCGTGGTGCCGGAGGGGATCTCGCGGTCGGTGACCTCTTGCGCCTGCGCCTGCAGCTGCTGAGCGGTCAGCAGGGCTTCGGCGTCGGCGAAGCTGCGGCCCGAGATGTCGGGGACGGCGACGAGCGAACCCGGGCCCGATCCGAAGTACCAGCCGGTGAAGCCCGCTCCGCCGGCGAGCAGCAGCACCAGGGCGAGGAGCCACGCGCCCCGCGTCGTGCGCCGGCGCGTGCGCGTGCGAAGGCGCGCGGCGTTGTCGGGCTCGTCGATGGTGGCGGAGGGGAGGGATGCCGTCTGCGGGAGCACCTTGGTCAGCTCGCGCGATTCCGCAGCGCTGGCGGGACCCGTGGTGCCCACGGCCACGGCGCGGGCGACCTGGGGTGCCAGGCCGAGTTCTTTCTCGATCGCGCGGAGGCGCTCGAGCATCGCACCGGCATCGAGGGGGCGATCTCCTGGCTCTCGTTCGGTCGACCAGAGCACGAGCTCGTCGAGATGCTCGGGGACCCCCGGGTTCTTGGCGCTCGGGCGCGGCACCGAGTCGGTGGCGTGCTGGTAGGCGATCTGCATGGGCTGCTCGCCCTTGTACGGCTGCTCGCCGACGAGCATCTCGTAGAGCATGATGCCGAGCGAGTAGATGTCGCTGCGCGCATCGGCGGTGCCGCGGGTGACGAGCTCGGGCGCCAGGTAGGCGATGGTGCCCATGAGCTGGGCGCCGCTGGCGGTGTTCGCCGTGGTCGCGCGCGCCAGGCCGAAATCGCCGATCTTGATGCGGCCGTCCTCGGCCAGCAGGACGTTCTCGGGCTTCACGTCGCGGTGGACGATCCCGGCCCGATGCGCGGCCGCGAGCCCCGAGAGGATGGCATCCATGATCGTGAGGGTCTGATCGACCGTGAGGCGCCGGTGCTCGCGGAGCAGTTCGCGCAGGGTGATGCCCGGCAGGTACTCCATGACCAGGTAGGCCATCTCGCCGTCCTGGCCCTGATCGAACACGTTCACGACGTGGGGGTCGCTCAGTCGGGCGGCCGAACGGGCCTCCTGGATGAAGCGGCTCTGGAACACTGTGTCGTCGCTGAGGTGGCCGTGCATGACCTTCAGCGCGACGCGGCGCTCGAGGCGCAGGTCGGTCGCCACGTACACGGTCGCCATGCCGCCGCGCGCGATGCGCGCGCGGACCCGGTACCGGCCGTCGACGAGACGGCCGATCAGCGGGTCTGCCTGCTGACTCGTGCTCACAGGTCGAGTCTACGGAGCGCCCCCTGTGAGCCCGGGGAGCGGCTCACCCTGACCTGGGGCGAGAAGATCAGCCGAGCGCGGCGAGCCAGGTGGTGGCGGGTTGCTCCCACTGGGCGTACCGATCGGGGTAGGCGGAGATCTGCACCGCCTGCGCGGCGTCGGTGTAGGCGAGCTGCTCCCAGCCGGGAATGTCGAGCAGGCCGCGGGTCGCTGCGCCGTTGGGGTCGGCCGCCCCGCCGTAGAACACGCGGGTCGACCGCTCCCGATCGCGGATCTGGTCCGGCGTCCCCCACCCCGTGCTGGGGCGTTGCTGGAAGAGGCCGAGCGAATCGCGGTCGCCCCAGTCGAGGTTGCGCAGCCACGACTCCTGCATCGCGGTGCCGAGGGCGATGAGGATGCCGCGGTCCGGCACGCCGAGTTCGCGTCCGATCCGGATGATGAGGCGCGCGTTCTCGGATTGCTCCGCGTCCAACCCGGGCGCGGTGGCGGGGGCGACGGCGGCGGGGGCGGGCGCGGGCGATGCCGCGGGGATCTGCAGGACGTCGCCGGGGTAGATGATCGACGCGCGGGTGAGCCCGTTCGCCGTCAGGACGGCGTCGAGCGAGACGCCGTGCGCACGCGCGATCGCCGAGACGGTGTCGCCCGGGCGGATCTCCTGCGACCGGGGCGCGGTGGGCGCGGGCGCGGTGGGCGCGGCAGGAGCAGCCGTGGCGGCGGGCGTGAGCGCGAGGACCTGACCCGGGCGGATGACACTGTCGGACGTCAGGCCGTTCGCCGCGAGGACCGCGGCGGTGTCGAGACCGTGCGCGCGGGCGATGCCCCACACCGTGTCGCCCGCGCGGACCGTGTACGTCGTGGGGGCGGTGACAGCGGCGAGGGTCGGTACCGCGATCGCGCGAGGCACCGGCGGCAGCACGGTTCGCGCCGGTTCGGGTGGCGCGGCGTGAGCGGCGTGCTCGGCGGTGAGGGTCAGGGCGATCGTGCCGGCCACGGCGGCCGGCCAGATGGCAGCCGCGCGGCGTCGCGTGGGCAGGGGGGACTGCGTGAGTCGTCGCATGGTGGGGGGATTCCGTTCGTTCGACTGCCCGACACGCTGGCATGCCTCGGGGCTGATGTCAACGAAAGTGACTGTTGTGACTGCTGTGACCGAGGGGACCGATGCGGTCGCGGGCGGCCCAGGTCGGCGGGAATGCGAGAATGGGGGCGTGAGCGAGACTTCCCGTTACGAGACCGCGTGGCTGACGATTCCCGATCTGGTCGAGTTGCTCGACGAATCGCTCGGACGCGTCCGCCGCCTCTTCGACGAGCACTACCTCGTCGGCTCGCGCCGCGAGGGCGTCTTCAAGGTGCCGGCCGTCTTCATCGTCGACGGGCGCCCGCTCGCATCGCTGCGCGGCACGATCATCGTCCTGCACGACGCCGGGTTCGACCCCGACGAGACCATCGACTGGCTCCTGAGCCCCGAAGAGACCATCGGCATGGCCCCCATCGAGGCTCTGCTCGCCGGACGCAAGAGCGAGGTCCGCCGGGTCGCCGCGACCCTGGCCTGAGCCCTCCGGCGTCAGGCCGTCCGCTCGGTGGCCGCGCGCGCGAGGGCGCGCAGGTCGTCCAGCGCCCTCGTGTCGACCCGCGCATCGGCCAGCGCGACATCGGCGAGGCGTGCGTACTCGGTGATCAGCGCTTCCGTGCGCTCCAGCGCGCCGGTGTCGACGATCGTGTGCTGCAGAGCCGCGATCTGCGCGGGGGTGAGGGCGGGGTCGCCGAGGACGGCGTCGAATCGCGCGCGCTCATCGGTCGGGAGCACCTCACGGGCGTAGGCCACGAGGACCGTGCGCTTGCCCTCGCGCAGGTCGTCGCCGACCGGCTTGCCGGTGACGGCGCTGTCGCCGAAGACGCCGAGGACGTCGTCGCGCAGTTGGAAGGCCATACCGACCTCGTGACCGAAGTCGCCGAGGGCATCGAGCTGGGCCTCGTCGGCGCCGGCGAGAGCTGCTCCGATCTGGAGGGGCTGCTGGATGCTGTAGCGCGCGGACTTGTACGAGGCGATGCGCAGCGCTCGCTCGGCGTGGGTGTCGTCGGAGTAGACGGTGTATGCGGATTCCTCGGCGACGTCCAGGAACTGGCCGATCGTCACGTCGCGACGCATCCGCGCGTAGGCGCGGCGGGTCGGGGCGGCGTGGGGATGGTCTCTCAGGCCCTCTTCGAGCAGGTCGTCGCTCCACGCGACGAGCAGATCTCCGAGCAGGATCGCGCCGGAGCGACCGAACGCGTCGGAGTCCCCGGCCCAGTCGGCATCCTGATGGGTTCTCTGCAGCGCGCGGTGCGCCGCGGGCTGACCCCGGCGGGTGTCGCTGTTGTCGACGAGGTCGTCGTGGACGAGGGCGGCCGCGTGGAAGATCTCGAGCGAGGTGGCCACGGCCAGTGCGGGCTCGTCGAACGCGTGAGCGGCCGGTGCGTCGAGGGCGCGAACGGCACGCCAGCCGGCGAGGCAGAAGCGGGCCCGCAGGCGCTTGCCACCCTGCAGCGCCGACGCTCCCGAACGGGTGAACGTCACGGCCTCTGGGCCCAGTGCGGAGGCGTACGATAGCTGTTCCGAGAGGAACTTGTCGAGTCGCTGGGAAACAGCTTCGATCGGTTCCGGGGAGGTCTCCACAGGCCTAGCCTAGTGATCCAGGCCGCGCGTAGAATCGTCCGCAACGAACAACAGAGGGGGATGCATGCCACTGTCAGAGCAGGAGCAGCGTCTGCTGGACGAGATGGAGCGCCATCTCATGAGCAACGACACCGATGTGGTGTCCGCCCCCAGTCGTGCCCTCAGCTACCGCAACATCGTCCTCGGCTCGATCCTCGTGCTGGCCGGTCTCGGCGGTCTCGTCGCGGGTGTCTCGATCGGGTTCACCACGGGCTTCGTCGGCATCGCCGTCGGCGTCCTCGGCTTCCTGCTCATGGTCGGCGGTGTCGTGTTCGCCGTGACCCCCACCCGTGGCGCCGTCCCGGCGGCGCCCACCGCGGCCAAGCCCCGCCCGGCCCGCGCTTCCGGCTCCTCGTTCATGGACCGCATGAACGAGCGCTGGGATCGCCGCCACGACGGGCCCTGAGCCCCGGCATCCCTCGCATCTCAGCACCGGCTCTTCGGAGCCGGTGCTTTTTTGTGCGCCCGGAAACTCGTCCGCGGGATTCGTGGGGGAGCGAGCAGCGGTCCGCGAATCGCTCCCTTTTCCTCCACCGGGGCCGCCGCCCGCGCGAGGAATCCCCGAATTGCCCCGGAAAGACGGGGGATTCGATCACATAGGCCCGGGTGGTCGAACACAGTACACGGCCGCTGTTCTCCGCAGAAGACCCGCGATTGCCATAGCGAAGTGGAGGACGGTGGAGTAAAGTGGGGGAAACTTCGCAGGCCGGACGAAGGGGGTGGACGCCCGAATGCTGCTCGGAACGCACACACCCAAGCTCGACGACAAAGGTCGGGTCATCCTGCCGGCGAAGTTCCGTGACGATCTCGGCGCCGGAGTGGTGATCACGCGCGGGCAGGATCGCTGCCTCTACGTGTTCAGCACCGAGGAGTTCGAGCGCGTTCACGAGCGGATCCGCGAGGCCCCGCTCAGCAACAAGCAGGCCCGCGACTTCCTGCGCATGTTCCTCTCGGGGGCGAGCGCCGAGAAGCCCGACAGTCAGAACCGCATCACCGTCCCGCCCGCCCTGCGCAGCTACGCGGGTCTCGGGCGCGAGCTCGTCGTCACCGGCGTGGGAGCGCACGCCGAGATCTGGGACGCCGAGGCGTGGAACTCCTACGCGGAGAGCAACGAAGAGACGTACGCCGAGATGGAGCAGGAGGTGATCCCGGGACTCTTCTGACCCTTCGGCTGTGATGCCCAGCCGCTCGCCCTGACGCACTTCCCCGGCGCCAGGTCGATGCGGATGGGGATCAGAGTCCGAAGGTTCAGCCCGACACATCATGGACATCCGCGACATCCACACCCCCGTCCTGCTCGAGCGCTGCGCCGAGCTTCTGGGACCTGCCCTGCAGAAGCCCGGTTCCGTCTTCGTCGACGGCACGCTCGGCATGGGCGGCCACTCCGAGGCCTTCCTCGAGAGGTTTCCCGGCACGCGCCTCATCGGCCTCGATCGCGACACCGACGCCCTCCGCATCGCGGGCGAGCGTCTCGCGCGCTTCGGCGACCGCGTCACCCTCGTGCACACCGTCTACGACGGAATCGCCGAGGCCGTGGCAACCGCCGGAGTCGACAAGGTCGACGGCATCCTGTTCGACCTGGGCGTGTCGTCGCTGCAGCTGGACGTCGCCGACCGCGGCTTCGCCTACGCGCAGGACGCGCCCCTCGACATGCGCATGGATCAGACCACCGGCGTGACGGCGGCGGAGGTGCTCGCGACCTACGGCGAGGGCGACCTGCGCCGCATCTTCGAGCGCTACGGCGAAGAGAAGCTCGCGGGACGATACGCCCGTGCCATCATCTCCGCCCGCGCCGAGGCCCCCCTCGAACGCTCCGGACAGCTGGTCGACGTCCTGCAAGCAGCCACGCCCGCCGCGGTGCTGCGCGAGCGCCACCCGGCCAAGCGCGTCTTCCAGGCGCTGCGGATCGAGGTCAACGCCGAGCTCTCGGTGCTGGAACGGACGATCCCGGCCGCGCTGAGCGTGCTCGGCGTCGGCGGACGCATCGTCGTGCTGTCGTACCAGTCGCTCGAGGACCGGTTGGTCAAGCGCGTCTTCGCCGACGCGTCGACGTCGACCGCTCCGCGCGGACTGCCGGTCGAGCTGCCCGAGCACGCGCCGAAGTTCCGACTCCTCGTCCGAGGTGCCGAACTCGCGAGCGACGACGAACGCGCGGTCAATCCTCGCGCCACCCCCGTGCGTCTGCGTGCGGCCGAGAGAATCCAGGAGGACGCATGAGTGCACCCCAGGCCATCGACGCGGCCTTCCTGCCCGACTTCCCGACGCCCGTTCGCGAGCGCCGACTCACCGTCGTCCCCGCGACCGCGCGCCGTCGGGCCCCTCGGCGCCTCTTCGGCGTGATCGCGGTGCTCGGCGCGCTGGCGATCGTGCTGGTGCAGATGGGTCTCGGCATCCTGACGACGCAGAGCTCCTTCGAGATCTCCTCGCTCACCCAGCAGCAGCGCGACCTGACCTACCAGAAGCAGATCCTCTCCGACGAGAGCGCGGGGCTCAGCTCGCCGCAGTACCTGGCGGCCAACGCCGCAGCGCTCGGCATGGTCATCGACGAGTCGCCGACCTACCTGCGTCTGAGCGACGGCGCGGTCATCGGCTCCGACAAGCCGGCCGACTCCGCATCGTCGGTCGATGCCAAGGGTCGCGGCTCGGTCAGCAACGCGCTGATCTCGGGCGTCCCGCTGGTCACCGATCCGGCAGCGGCCACCACCGAGAACGGCGCGGCGACGCCCGCTCCGGCGGCACCCGGGGCATCCGCACCGGCCGAGGCCGCCCCGACCCCGCAATCGGCGACACCCCCGCCGATCAGCGACGGTCTGCCGACTCCCGCGACACGATGAGAGCCATGACGACGACAACCTCCCGTTCCCCGCGGCGTCGCACCGTCGTCGCCCTCGCGTTCGTGCTGATCGTGATCATCGCCTTCGTCGTCCGCCTGGTCGACATCCAGGTCGTCAACGCGCGCGATCACGTGGACGACTCGCTCTCGATGGGGCTGCAGAACTCCCGCATCGAGTACGCCTCGCGCGGTTCGATCGTCGACGAGAACGGGGTGCCGCTGGCGACCAGCGTCAACCGCTACGACGTGCAGATCGACCCGATGCTCGCCGCCAAGGGAGTGACCACCCGCGACGACGACGGCGACGAGACCACGACCGAGTGGCCCGAACTCGCCGCGCAGATCGCCGGCGTCACCGGCCAGAACGCCGCGGACGTGCAGAAGATCGTCCAGGATGCCGTGGCCGACAACCCCGAGTCGCGCTACGCGATGATCGCGAAGAGCGTCTCGACCGAGCAGTACCGCGCCCTCGTCGACCTCGGGCTGCCGTTCCTCAGCTTCCCTCCCCAGGCCGGCCGCATGTATCCCGATGGCGCGGTCGCCGGCAACCTGCTCGGTTTCGTCGGCAGCGACGGTCAGGCCCTCGCCGGCCTCGAGTCGGCCGACAACGATTGCCTCGCCTCGACCAACGGCAAGGTCGTCTTCCAGCAGAGCCGCGACGGCGTGGTGCTCCCGGGCACCGAGGTCGTGACGCAGCCCGCGGTGGACGGCGGGACCCTCAAGCTCACGATCGACCGCGACCTGCAGTGGTACCTGCAGCAGCTCATCGCCGAGCAGGTGCAGAACACCGGTTCGCTGCGCGGCACCATCACCGTGGTCGAGGCCAAGACGGGCAAGATCCGCGCCCTCGCCGAGTACCCGACGGTCGACCCCAACGACCCCACCGCCACCGCCCCCGAGGATCGCGGCAGCCGCGCGTTCTCGAGTCCCTTCGAGCCCGGCTCGACGTTCAAGGCCCTCACGACCGCGATCGGCCTGGACAGCGGCTCGTACACGCCGCAGACCACGGTCACCGCCTCGGGACGCGAGGTGCTGGACGGCGAGGCGCGGGTGTCCGACGCGTTCTCGCACGGCCCGAACGTCTACACGCCGACCGGCGTTCTCATCGACTCCTCGAACGTGGGTATCTCCAAGTTCGCCGAGATGATCCCCGCCCAGACGCGATTCGACTACCTGCAGAAGTTCGGCATGGGCACGACGAGCGCGATCGACTTCCCGGGGGAGTCGGGCGGCATCCTGCACCCCGTGCAGGACTGGGACAAGCAGACCTTCTTCAACACCGCGTTCGGCCAGGGCCTGTCGGTCACCGTTCCGCAGCTCGTGGGCGCGTACCAGACCATCGCCAACGGGGGCGTGAAGAAGCCGCTGTCGATCGTCGAGGGCTGCACCGCGGCCGACGGCACCGTCACCGACGTCCCCTCGACCGACGGGACGCAGGTCATCTCGACCGACACGGCGAAGGAGGTCTCGCTCATGCTCGAGAACGTCGCCACGCAGGGCGAGCTCGCCTCGAAGATCGCGATCCCCGGCTATCGCATCGCGATCAAGACCGGTACGGGTGAGAAGGTCGACGAGAACACGGGCGCGTACAAGCCCGACGCGTACTTCACCACGATGATCGGTTTCGCCCCCGCCGACGACCCGCAGTACGTGGTCGCGGTCAACCTCGACGAACCGCGGACGGTAAAATCGTCGGCGGCCACCGCCCCCGCGTTCCAGAAGGCCCTCACCCAGGTTCTCAAGTCCTACCGGGTGATCCCGTCCGGAACCACGACCCCCGAACTGCCCAAGTTCGGCTGAGAAAGAGCCCACGTCGGTCTCGTCTCGGTAACGAATGCGACCGGAAAGGGCGTCCCACAGCAATGATCTCCCTCAGCCTCTCCCACCTCGCCGACGTGCTCGGCGGGCGTCTCGTCGTCCGCGGCGACGACACCCCCGACACGCTCGTGTCGGGTCTCGTCGACACCGACTCGCGCCTCATCGAACCCGGCGGCATCTTCGTCGCCAAGCCCGGCGAGACCACCGATGGCCATCTCTTCGTCGGCACCGCCGTCGAGCGGGGCGCGGCTCTCGCGATCGTCGAACGCGAGCTCGACGACGCGGTGAGCCAGATCGTCGTCCCGGATGCCGTGGCCGCCCTCAGCGACCTGGCTCAGGACGTGGTGGCCCGCGTCCGCGAGTCGGGTGAGCTCAAGATCGTCGGCATCACCGGGTCCAACGGCAAGACGACCACCAAGAACCTCCTCGCCCGCATCCTCGAGGACGAGGGCGAGACGGTCTCGCCGCGCGCCTCCTTCAATAATGAAGTCGGCGCCCCTCTCACGATGCTCCGCGTGACCGAGGGCACGCGCTACCTCGTGAGCGAGTTCGGCGCGAGCGCCCCGGGTGCCATCGCGCACCTCGCGGGTCTGGTCACCCCCGACATCGGCGTCGTGCTGATGGTCGGCATGGCTCACGCCGGAGGCTTCGGCGGCATCGAGTCGACCTTCCACGCCAAGAGCGAGCTGGTGAAAGCCACGCGCGAGGGCGGTCTCGCCGTCCTCAACGCCGACGACCCGCGCGTCGCCGCCATGGAGCCGATCGCGCGCGAGCGCGGGCAGGACGTGCGGTGGTTCGGCCGGGGCGAGCGGGCCGAGGTGCGTGCCGTCGACGTCGAGGTCTCGGCATCCGGGACCCGCGCCGATCTGCTGATCGACGGTGAGCCCTTCACCCTCACCTTGCGCGTGCTCGGCGAGCACCACGTGATGAACGCCCTCGCGGCCCTCGCCGCCGCCACGGCGCTCGGCGTGCCCGCGGCCGACGCGATCGCGCGGCTCGAAACCGTCGAGATCGCCGAGCGCTGGCGCATGCAGCCGCTCGGCTCCGATCGCGTGCGCATCATCAACGACGCGTACAACGCGAGCCCCGACTCCATGGCCGCGGCGCTGCGCACGCTCGCGCAGATCACCGGCCCCGACGAGCGCACCGTCGCCGTGCTCGGCGCGATGAGCGAGCTGGGGGAGTACGCCGACGAGGAGCACGACCGGGTGGGGCTCCTGGCCGTCCGCCTGCGCATCCAGCGCATCGTGGTGATCGGCCCCGAGGCGCGCCGCATGTACCTCGAGGCCATCGCCCAGGGCTCCTGGGACGGCGAGGCGGTCTTCTTCGCCGACGCCGACGCGGCCTACGACTACCTCTCGACCGAACTGCGCGACGGCGATCGCGTGCTGGTGAAGTCGTCCAACTCGGCGGGGCTCCGGCACCTCGGCGACCGTCTGGGAGACTTGTTCGCGTGAGATCACTTCTGACGTCGGCTGCGATCTCGCTCGCCTTCACCCTCTTTCTCACCCCGGTCTTCCTCCGGTGGTTCCGCAAGTGGGGCTGGGGCCAGGTCATCCGCACCCCCGAGAACGTGCACAACCCCTCGCACGGGGCCAAGCGCGGCACGCCCACCATGGGCGGCACGATCTTCATCCTCGGCACGATGGTCGGGTACTTCATCGGCTCCTACGCGGGCAACAACCCGCCGACCATCTCGGGTCTGCTCGTCCTCTGGCTCATGCTGGGGTTCGGTGTGGTCGGGTTCATCGACGACTACATGAAGATCCGTCAGCAGCGCAGCCTCGGGCTCTCGGGCTGGAGGAAGATCGCCGGTCAGGTGATCGTCGCCGTGCCCTTCGCGATCGTGGCGTTGAACTTCCCCAACACGGTCGGACAGACCGCCGCGTCGGGATACGTCTCGGTGTTCCGCGACATCCAGCTGCTGTCGTTCTTCGCGCTCGGGCCGATCCTCGGCTGGCTGCTCTACCTGGCCTGGATCTCGCTCATCGGGACCGCGACCTCCAACTCGGTCAACGTCGCCGACGGTCTCGACGGTCTCGCCGCGGGTTCGGGCATTTTCGTGGTCGGGGCGTACAGCCTCATGGCGTTCTGGCAGAACAAGCAGGTCTGCGCCGACGTGCTCGATCCCACCGTGCAGGCCGGGTGCTATGCCGTGCGCGACCCCTTCGACCTCGCGATCGTCGGAGCATCCTTCGTGGGGGCCCTCGTCGGCTTCCTCTGGTGGAACGCGCCCAAGGCGAAGGTCTTCATGGGCGACTGCGGCTCGATGGCCATCGGCGGCGTCATCGCCGCACTGGCGATCTTCACCCGCACCGAGCTTCTGCTCATCCTCATCGCGGGCGTCTACGTCATCGCCTCCGGCTCGGTCATCCTGCAGCGGGCCTACTTCAAGATCACCCGGGGCAAGCGGCTCTTCCTGATGAGCCCGCTGCACCATCACCTCGAGATGCGCGGGTGGCCCGAGGTCACCATCGTCGTGCGCATGTGGATCATCGCCGGTCTCCTCGCCGTCTCGGGCATCGGATTCTTCTACGTCGAATGGCTCTCACGCGTATGACCGACCTCTCCGCGCTCACCAGCTGGCACGCCGACTGGAAGGGCCTGCGCGTCGTCGTGCTCGGCCTGTCGGTGACCGGCTTCTCCGTCGCCGACACCCTCGCCGAGCTCGGCGCCGAGGTGCTCGTGGTGACCGAGCGGGCGGATGCCGAATACTCGCGCCTCCTCCCGGTGCTGGGCGTGAGCCTGCACGAGGGCCCGCTCGACACCGTGCCCGCCGAGATGGCCGCGTTCGCGCCCGAGGTGGTCGTGGCATCCCCGGGGTTCCCTCCGCATCACCCGGTGATCGCGTGGACGCAGGAGCAGGGCATCGCGCTGTGGGGCGACGTCGAACTCGCGTGGCGCGTGCGCGACAAGGTCGTGCGGCCCGACGGGCGCCCCGCCGACTGGGTGCTGATCACCGGCACGAACGGCAAGACCACCACGACGCGTCTGACGGCCGAGATGCTCATGACCGCGGGACAGCGGGCGGTTCCCGTGGGGAACATCGGAACACCCGTGCTCGACGCCGTGCGCGACCCGAGCGGTTTCGACGTCCTCGTCGTCGAGCTCTCGAGCCACCAGCTCTGGTACCTCAACCTGCAGACCGGGCCTGACGCGCTGTCCCCGCACTCCGCGGTCTGCCTCAACCTCGCAGACGACCACCTCGAGTGGCACGGCGGCGCCGACGCGTATCGTGCGGCCAAGGCCGGCGTCTACGCCCGCACGCGCGTGGCCTGCGTCTACAACAAGGCCGACGTGGCGACCCGGGAGATGGTCGAAGACGCCGAGGTGATCGAGGGCGCCCGCGCCATCGGCTTCGACCTCGGCGTCCCCGGCCCCAGCGACCTCGGCGTGGTCGACGGCATCCTCGTCGATCGGGCGTTCCTCGAGGAGCGCGCCACCTCGGCCCTCGAGCTGACGACGGTGACCGACCTCTCCAAGCGGGGGCTCGCGGCTCCCCACATGGTCGCGAACATCCTCGCCGCCTCGGCCCTCGCGCGCTCTCTCGGGGCGACCCCCGCGCACATCCACGACACGCTCGAGCGCTTCCGTCTCGACCCGCACCGCATCCAGGTCGTCGGCGCACACCTCGGCGTGACGTGGGTCGACGACTCCAAGGCGACGAACCCCCACGCGGCGGCCTCGTCGCTCGCGGCCTACCCGGGCGCCGTCTGGGTGGTCGGGGGACTGCTCAAGGGTGTCGACCTCAGCGAGCTCGTCCGTGCCCGTGGTGCGTCGGTGCGGGCGGTCATCGTGATCGGCACCGAGCGCGACGAGATCTTGACGGCGTTCGAGCGACACGCCCCGACGGTGCCGCTGTTCGAGGTCGACCACGCCGAGACTGAAGACGTCATGGCCCGGGTCGTCGAACTGGCGGCGGGTGTGGCCCGGGACGGAGACACCGTTCTCCTGGCTCCCGCGGCGGCATCGTTCGATCAGTTCGCGTCCTACTCCGACCGCGGAGACCGATTCGCCGAAGCGGTGCGGGCGTGGATCGCGGGCCGTGACGGAGATTCTCGACCGCACGATTGAGGGGGACTCGCGTGACCACGACGGCGCCTCCTCCGCGGCAGACTCCCGGCGAACCCGAGCGTGCCGGCCTCGCGGCCCGCGTCTCGCTCGGTCGGGCGTTCCGCCCCGTGCCGAGCGAGTTCCTGCTCATCACGTCCGCGGCGCTCCTGCTGACCGGTTTCGGTCTGGTCATGGTGCTCTCGGCGACTTCGGCCCTCGACGGCGCGCAGAACCCCTTCGACCACGTGCTCAAGCAGGGCGTGTTCGCCGTCATCGGCATCCCGCTGATGTTCGTCCTGAGCCGGGCGCCTCTGCGGTTCTGGAAGCGCATGGCGTGGCCGGCGCTGATCTTCGCGACCCTGTTCCAGCTCCTCGTCTTCACCCCGCTGGGCATCTCGGCGAACGGTAACCGCAACTGGATCAACCTCGCGGGCATCCAGGCTCAGCCGGCGGAGTTCCTCAAGCTCGCCCTGGCGCTGTGGCTCGGCTACGTGCTCTACCGTAAGCAGACGCTGCTCGGCGACTGGCGCCACGTGTTCATCCCGATCGTGCCGGTGGCCGCTCTCGTCATGGCGACGGTCATGGGAGGAAAAGACCTCGGCACCACGATGATCCTCGTGCTCGTGCTGCTGGGGGCGCTGTTCTTCTCGGGCGTCAAGCTGCGCATCTTCGTGCTGCCCGCCCTCGGTGCGCTGGGGGCGGTGGCGCTGTTCGCCATCACGAGCGCCGACCGCATGCGCCGCATCATGAGCTTCCTCGACCAGGACTGCATCGCCAACTACCTCGGCGACTGCTACCAGCCGTTGCACGGCATCTGGGGACTCGCGGCGGGCGGGATCTTCGGTGTGGGCCTGGGCAACTCGGCCGAGAAGTACGACTGGCTCCCGGCCGCGGCGAACGACTACATCTTCGCCATCGTGGGCGAGGAGCTCGGGCTCATCGGCTGCATCGTCGTCCTCCTGCTCTTCGGCCTCTTCGCCGTCGGTGCGTTCCACGTCATCCGCCGCACCGACGACCCCTTCGTGCGCATCGTCGCCGGCGGCATCACCATCTGGATCGTCGGTCAGGCCATGATCAACGTCGCCGTCGTGCTCCGCGTCTTCCCGGTGCTGGGCGTGCCGCTGCCGTTCATGTCGCAGGGAGGGACGTCGTTGCTGTCGGTCCTGATCGGGTGCGGCGTGCTGCTGTCGTGCGCGCGGACGCTGCCCGATCGCCGGGCGGTGAGCGAGACGCCCCCGCGCGCGAAGCGCCGGGCCGCGGCATCCCCCCGTCGTTCGCGCGGCTGACCGCCCCCGCTCGCGACGCGGGCGCGCTCGACCTGGTTAGGGTCGAAGAGTGACGACTTATCTTCTGGCCGGCGGCGGCACCGCCGGGCACGTGAACCCCCTGCTCGCGGTCGCCGACGGACTCCGCGTCCGCGACGCGTCGGCCGACGTCCTCGTGCTCGGCACGCGCGAAGGTCTCGAGTCGCGCCTCGTCCCGCTGCGTGGATACGAGCTGCTCACCGTCGCGAAGGTTCCTTTCCCGCGACGCCCGAACGGCGCCGCCGCGGCGTTCCCCGTGCGCTTCCTGCGCGCGGTCGCCCACGTGCGCCGCCTGATCCGCTCACGCGGCGTCGACGTCGTCGTCGGATTCGGCGGATACGCCGCGGCTCCCGCCTACGTCGCGGCGCGCCGCGAACGCGTGCCGTTCGTCGTGCACGAGGCCAACGCGAAGCCGGGCCTCGCCAACGTCCTGGGCGCCCGGGGCGCGGCGGCGGTCGGCGTGGCCTTCGCGGGCACTCCGCTGCGCGGAGCCCGAGAGGTCGGGATGCCATTGCGGCGGGAGATCGTCGGGCTCGACGCCCCGGCCCTGCGCGCCGAAGCGGCCGCCCACTTCGGGCTCGATGCCGATCGCCCCACGCTCCTGGTCTTCGGCGGATCGCTCGGCGCTCTGCGTCTGAATACGGCTTTCGGGGGAGCGTGGCGCGACGTCCTCGACGCGGGTTGGCAGTTGCTCCACGTCACGGGGCAGAACTCCGACCTGCCGGATCCGGGCGTCGAGGGCTACGCCGTCGTCCGCTACGTCGACCGCATGGACCTGGCCTTCGCCCTCGCCGATCTCGTCGTCTCGCGCTCGGGCGCGGCGACCGTCAGCGAGATCAACGCCCTCGGTATCCCCGCGGTCTACGTGCCCTACGCCGTCGGCAACGGCGAGCAGAGCCTCAACGCCGCCGCGGCCGTGCGTGCGGGGGCCGCTGTGCTCATCGCCGACGCCGATCTCACGCCCGAGCGCGTCCGCTCCGACATCGTGCCCCTCCTCGCCGACGAAGACCGGCGGACCGCGATGCGGGACGCTGCGGCGCAGACCGGCATCCGGACCGGGACAGAGAACGTCATCGCCCTCGTCGACGAGGCGCTCGCGCGCTGAGCCCGCCCTGCGCGCTCCGGCCGGGGCTCCGCCGCCGACGGCACCGGCCCGTTCGTGCGACGAGAACAGGGGATGCCACGGGAACAGGGTGCGTGCGGCGAGATCGGCCTGTCGCCGTGACCTGCCCTGTTCCGGTGACGGGTGGACGGCCGCGGCGCGGAGTCGTCGCGCGAGCCGCCCCCGCACAGCGCGCCGGGGCACCCGCGCAGGATCGGCGACGTAAACTCGCTACGCCATGATCAGACCCGACCTGAGCCTCCCCATCCCCGAGACCATCTCCTCCGCGCATTTCATCGGCGTGGGTGGCTCCGGCATGTCGGGACTCGCGCGCATGTTCCTCGACCGCGGCATCCGGGTCTCCGGCTCCGACCGCTCCGACAGCGCCGCCCTGCGCGACCTCGCCGCGCGGGGTGCGGTGGTCCACGTCGGTCACGACGCGGCTCACCTGGGAGATGCCGACACCGTCGTGCACACCGGTGCGATCTGGCCCGAGAACCCCGAGTTCGTCACGGCCAAGGAGCGCGGGCTGCACGTCATCCACCGGTCGCAGGCGCTGCACTGGCTCATCGGCGGTCGGCGCCTCGTCTCGGTCGCCGGGGCCCACGGCAAGACCACCTCGACGGGCATGATCGTGACGGCCCTGCGTGCCCTCGACGTCGATCCCACCTTCGTCAACGGCGGCGTGATCGCCGATCTCGGCGCCTCGAGCGGTACGGGCGGCGACGACCTCGTCGTCATCGAGGCCGACGAGTCCGACGGCACCTTCGAGCTGTACGACACCTCCGTCGCCCTCATCACCAACGTCGACCCCGACCACCTCGACCACTACGGCTCGCGCGACGCCTTCGACGCGGCGTTCGCCCGGTTCGCGGATGCCGCGAGCGAAGCCGTGGTCATCTCTTCCGACGACGCCGGCGCCCGATCGGTGCGCGAACGCATCACGCACGCGAACGTCGTGACCTTCGGCGAGGACGCATCCGCCGACGTGCGCCTCAGCGGCATCCGGACCGATGGTCCCGTCGGTTTCACCCTCACGGCCGGTGACGAGAGCGTCGAGGTGCAGTTGCGCGTGCCCGGTGCCCACAACGCGGTCAACGCCGCGGGTGCGGTCGCCGTGCTCCGCGTGCTCGGCCATCCGCTCGCCGATGCCGCGCGCGCCGTCGAGGGTTTCGGCGGCACGGTGCGCCGCTTCGAGCTGCACGGCGTGCAGCAGGGTGTCAGCGTCTACGACGACTACGCTCACCACCCCACCGAGGTCGCCGCCGCCCTGTCGGCCGCGCGCACGGTCGTCGGTGAGGGACGCATCATCGCGATCCAGCAGCCGCACACGTACTCGCGCACGCAGGAGATGTACCGCGAGTTCGCCGAGGTGCTCGAGACCCATGCCGACCACACGGTCATGCTCGACGTGTACGGCGCGCGCGAGGACCCCGTGCCCGGTGTGACCGGCGAGCTCGTCAGCGGCGCCTTCGCCGACCCGGCCCACGTGCACTACGTGCCCGATTGGCAGGCGGCCGCTGACTACACGGCCGAGATCGCCCGCCCCGGCGACTACGTGATCACCCTCGGCTGCGGCAACGTCTACCAGATCATCCCGCAGGTGCTCGAGGCGCTGTCCCGCACCGAGGCCGCGGCGGTCTGAGCGTGAAGCGGCCCTCGCCCCTGCCGTCGACGCCGGAGTCCGCGCGCCGCTCCACGCCTGCCCGTTCGGCGGCTTCGCGGCATCCGGGCTCCGCCGACGACACCGCGGCGGTCACGCCCCTCGCTCGGCCTTCCGCCGGCGGCTCGGAGGCGACCGATCCGGATGCCGGGGGAGCGGGGCTGCGCGATGTGTGGCGCGCCTCGCGGGCTCGGCGCCGGGCCCTGTCGGCGGAGGTGCGGCGGTTCACCGTGCGCCAGCGGCGCCGTCGGCGCGTGTGGATCGGGGTCGTCTCGGCATTCCTGGTCATGGCGCTCGGCACCGCGGGGGCGGCATACAGCCCCCTCTTCGCGGTCGAGGACATCGACGTGGTCGGAACCTCGCAGCTCGACCCGGCGGCCGTCTCGGCGGCGCTGAGCGACCAGGTGGGCGTTCCGCTCGCGATGGTCGACGACAGTGCGGTGAAGGCGGCGCTGGTGCGCTTCCCGCTCGTGGAGTCGTACACGCTCGAGGCGCGTCCCCCGCACGACCTCGTGGTGCGCATCGTGGAGCGCACCCCCATCGGTGCGATGCAGTCCGCGGCGGGATTCACGGTGGTGGATGCCGCCGGCGTCGCCCTGTCGACCACCCCCGACGCGCCCACGGGTCAGCCCGTGCTCGACATCGCCGGGGGAACCGGGTCGGCCGCCTTCCGCGCCGCGGGGCGCGTGATTCGCTCCCTTCCGGATGCCGTGCGTTCGCAGGTCACCGCGGTGTCGGCATCGACGCCCGACGACGTGACACTGACGCTCGGCGCCTCGGGATCGAAGGTCGTGTGGGGGAGCGCCGACCGCTCGGCCGAGAAGGCCGTCGTTCTCGACCGTCTCATGCAGAAGAGCCCCCCGGATCGGGCCAAGGAGTACGACGTGACCTCGCCCGAGGCGGGCGTCGTCCGCTGATCTTCGCGGCGATAATCCAACACGCCGCGTGTCGGGCGGGCGGGGTCGTTTCCGCCGCATACCTTCGAGCTAAGGAATTGCATACCGGGCAATTCTTTAACCCTCAACATGAGGTTTAAAGTTTCGGGTTCGGGGACAAACGGAGGCCGGCATGAGCCACAACCAGAACTACCTCGCCGTGATCAAGGTCGTCGGTGTGGGCGGGGGCGGCGTCAACGCCGTCAACCGCATGATCGAGCTCGGCCTGCGTGGCGTGGAGTTCATCGCGATCAACACCGACGCCCAGGCGCTGCTGATGAGCGACGCCGACGTCAAGCTCGACGTCGGTCGTGAGCTGACGCGCGGCCTCGGCGCCGGCGCCGACCCCGAGGTGGGCCGACGCGCCGCCGAGGACCACGCGGAAGAGATCGAAGAGGCGCTGCGCGGCGCCGACATGGTCTTCGTCACCGCGGGTGAGGGTGGCGGCACGGGTACCGGTGGTGCCCCCGTCGTCGCGAAGATCGCCAAGTCGATCGGCGCCCTGACCATCGGTGTCGTCACCAAGCCCTTCTCGTTCGAGGGTCGCCGTCGTCAGAGCCAGGCCGAAGGCGGGGTGCAGCGCCTGAAGGAAGAGGTCGACACCCTCATCGTCGTCCCCAACGACCGCCTGCTCGAGATCAGCGACCGCGGTATCTCGATGATCGAGGCCTTCGCGACCGCCGACCAGGTGCTGCTCGCCGGTGTGCAGGGCATCACCGACCTCATCACGACCCCCGGTCTCATCAACCTCGACTTCGCCGACGTGAAGTCGGTCATGCAGGGCGCCGGTTCCGCCCTCATGGGCATCGGCTCCTCCCGCGGCGCGGACCGCGCCATCAAGGCCGCCGAGCTCGCCGTCGAATCGCCCCTGCTCGAGGCCTCGATCGAGGGTGCGCACGGCGTGCTGCTGTCGATCCAGGGTGGCTCGAACCTCGGCATCTTCGAGATCAACGATGCCGCTCAGCTGGTGAAAGAGGCGGCTCACCCCGAGGCCAACATCATCTTCGGAACGGTCATCGACGACACGCTCGGCGACGAGGTGCGGGTCACCGTCATCGCCGCGGGCTTCGACGGCGGGGAGCCCTCGCTGCGCATCGACGCGGTCGGCGCCCAGCGTCCGGTCTCTGCGCCCGTCGTGCCCGTCATCCCGGCCGACGACGTCGCCCGCGACCTCGACGCCGCCGAGGAGCAGAAGGCCGCCACCGAGCGCGCTCCCGAGCGTCGCCCCGAGCCGGCGCCGGTCACCGCGCGCGTGCCCGAGACCTCGTACGACGGCGGCTACGCCGACGACGATCTCGACGTGCCCGACTTCCTGAAGTAAGAGCGAACGGTACGACGAGCGGGTCCGGTGTCCACCGGGCCCGCTCTCGTCGTCGAAGGAGCACCATGGACACCGCCCTGGCCGACCGCCTCGCCGCCGTCGACGAGCGCATCCGCGACGCCGCCCTGGCGGCCGACCGCGACCCCGGTGAGATCACGCGCATCGTCGTGACGAAATTCCACCCGGCATCCCTCGTCGCCGACCTGCACGCCCTCGGTGTGCGGCACGTCGGCGAGAACCGGCAGCAGGAGCTCACCGCCAAACGCGCGGAGCTCGACGGCATCCCGGATCTCGTCTGGCACTTCATCGGCCAGGCGCAGACGAACAAGGCGCGCGCGGTGCGGGCGGGAGCGGATGCCGTGCACTCCGTCGACCGATCCCGCCTCGCCGACGCGCTGCACGCCGCCGGCGCCGAGGGCGAGCTCCTCGACGTGCTCGTGCAGGTCAACCTCACCGACGACCCGGGGCGAGGGGGAGTCGTCCCCGAGGCCGTGGAAGAACTCGCGGCGCACGTCGCGGAACTCTCGACACTGCGCCTGCGCGGGGTCATGGCCGTCGCCCCGCTCGACGAAGAACCCGCCCGAGCCTTCGAGCGGCTGCGCCGGTGCGCCGACACGGTGCGTTCCGTCGTCTCCGACGCGCGCTGGATCTCGGCGGGTATGACCGGAGATTTCCCCGAAGCCATTGCGATGGGCGCGACACACCTGCGGATCGGCTCCGCAATCACGGGCCCGCGCCCCACGCGCGACTAGCCTCGGATCAGACGAGCGAACGGAGGATGCGATGTCGAACCCCCTCAAGAAGACGATGGTGTACCTGGGCCTCGCCGACGAGGAAGAGACCTATGAGGAGACCGCGCCGCAGCCCATCGCGCGCAAGCAGCCCGCAGCTGCCGCTCCCCTCGAGAAGGCCGCGCCGGTGACCCCCCTGCACCGTCCCGCCGTGGTGCGTCAGCCCGCGGCCGGACCCGTGAGCGAGATCCTCACGGTGCACCCCAAGCAGTATCGCGACGCGCAGACGATCGCCGAGAACTTCCGCGAGGGGATCCCGGTCATCATCAACCTGTCGCAGATGAGCGACGCCGACGCGCGTCGCCTGATCGACTTCGCGAGCGGACTCTCGCTCGGGCTGTACGGTCGCATCGAGCGGGTCACGAGCAAGGTCTTCCTGCTCTCGCCCGAGAACATCGCCGTGTCCGGCGATGGTGCGATCGCGCAGGCCGATCCTGAGGCTGCGCCCTTCGCGTCCCAGTAACAGTGGCCGTTCTGAGCCTCGTCGGCTCCATCCTCAGCGCGATCCTGTTCATCTTCATCGTGCTCCTGCTCGCGCGCCTCGTGCTCGAGTACATCCCGATGTTCAACCGGGAGTGGCGTCCGCGCGGCGTCACCCTCGTGTTGGCAGAGATCGTTTACACCGTGACGGACCCGCCCATCAAGCTGATCCGTCGCTTCATCCCACCCCTGCGCATCGGGGGGATCGCGATCGATTTCGGTTTCGCGATCGTGATGTTCGTCTGCTTCATGCTCCTGAGCGTGACGCGGTCCCTCGCGGCCGTGTGACCTCTTCGCCGCCGCTTCTCCACCGGTGATCTTCGACACCGGTGGAGGGCGGCGGCTATGCTGTTCCGAAGCGGTACGCCCCGGTGCGACACCCCCACAGTTCCGACATCAGAGCTCTCGAAAGAGGAAACACCATGGCACTGACCCCCGATGACGTCGTCACCAAGCAGTTCCAGCACGTGCGCTTCAAGGAGGGCTTCGACCCCGACGAGGTCGACGACTTCCTCGACGAGATCGTCGTCGAGTGGCGCAAGACGATCGCCGAGAACGAAGAGCTGAAGGCCAAGCTCGCGGCGTACGAGTCCGGCGAGGCCGCTCCGGCCGCCGCCGAGGCCCCGGTCGAGGCCCCCAAGGCCGAAGAGCCCGTCGTCGAGACGCCCGCTCCGGCACCCGTCGCTTCCGCGTCGTCGAACGACCTCGAGCCCGCCGCCCAGAGCGCCGGCATCATCGAGCTGGCCCAGCGCCTGCACGACGAGCACGTCGCCGAGGGTAAGGCCCAGCGCGACCAGCTCATCGGCGAGGCGCAGGCTCAGGCTGCGTCGATCGTCGCCGAGGCCGAGCAGAAGGGCCGCGAAGAGCGCGCCCGTCTCGAGAAGGAGCGCACGACGCTCGAGGGCCGTATCACCGAGCTGCGCAACTTCGAGCGCGACTACCGCTCGCAGCTGCGTTCGTACATCGAGGGTCAGCTCCGCGATCTCGACACCACCGCGACGTCCTCGGGCTCGACGCCGGTGTCGGCGATCGGTCTGTAGGCCGACTCTTTGCGCAGTCGACCTCCTCTGCGTACGGCGGCGGCCGGCATCACCATCGCGATTCTCGCGGTGCTGGTGCTGGCCGCCGACCAGTTTGCGAAGAACGCCGCGATCGCCAGCCTCCCATCGGAGCGCGTGGTCCCGATCATCGGTGACTTCCTCCAGTTCTATCTCGTCCGTAATCCGGGCGCGGCGTTCTCGCTCGGCGAGGGCGTCACCTGGGTGTTCACGATCGCTCTCGCCGTGGTGGCGTGCGTGATCGTCTATCTCGCCGTCCGTCGCGTGCGTTCGCGCCTCTGGGCCATCGCGCTGGGCCTGCTCCTCGGCGGTGTGCTCGGCAACCTCACCGACCGCCTCGTGCGAGAGCCCGGCTTCCCCGTGGGTCACGTCGTCGACTTCATCTCGACGCCGTGGATGATGCCCGCCATCTACAACGTCGCCGACATGTTCATCGTCACGATGATGATCTCGGTGGCCGTGCTCGTCCTCTTCGGGCTCAAGCTCGACGGGACGCGCGAGACGAAGGCGTCGCGTGCCGCGGTGGATTCCGCCGAGGGCGACGTCGAAGCCCCCGTCGACCCGGGCGCTCGCTGACATGGAATCGCGGAGCCTGCCCGTCCCCGACGGGCTCGACGGGACGCGCATCGATCAAGGCCTGGCCAAGATGCTCGGATTCTCGCGCACGTTCGCGGCCGAGGTGGCCGACGCGGGCGGCGTGAGCGTCGACGGCCGGGTGGTCGGTCGCTCCGACCGCCTGCGCGCCGGCAGCTGGTTGAGCGTCGAGTGGGAGCCCCGGCGCGAGCCCGAGATCGTGCCGGTCGAGGTCCCCGATCTGGGGATCGTGCACGACGACGACGACATCGTCGTGGTCGACAAGCCCGCGGGCGTCGCCGCTCATCCGTCGGTGGGGTGGGAGGGACCGACCGTGCTCGGGGCCCTCGCCGCGGCGGGGTTCCGCATCGCCACGAGCGGCCCCGCCGAACGTCGTGGCGTCGTGCACCGCCTCGACGCGGGCACGAGCGGGCTGATGGTGGTCGCCAAGACCGAGCGGGCGTACACGCTGCTCAAGAGTGCTTTCAAAGAGCGCGAGGTCGACAAGATCTACCACGCGGTCGTGCAGGGGCACCCCGACCCCCTCGCGGGCACCATCGATGCGCCGATCGGCCGGCATCCGCACCACTCGTGGAAGTTCGCGGTGACGCCCGACGGCAAGGACTCGGTCACGCACTACGAGACGCTCGAGGCCTTCCCGCGCGCCTCGCTGCTCGAGATCCATCTCGAGACCGGGCGGACGCACCAGATCCGCGTGCACATGGCGGCGCACCGCCACCCCTGCGCCGGTGATCCGCTCTACGGCGCTGACCCCACCCTGTCGGCGCGTCTCGGCCTGACGCGGCAATGGCTGCACGCCCACCGGCTCGCCTTCGCCCACCCGGGAACGGGGGAGTGGGTCACGTTCGAGTCTCCCTACCCGGCGGATCTCGCGCACGCCCTCGAGCTGCTGAGCGACGGGGTCTGACGCCTCGTCGACGCACGACGCGGGCGACGGACGTCGAGGCATCGGCGACGCGCCCGGGGGAGCGCGTCGAACTGGACAGCGGCTGCGAACTTCCGCGGTGGATGTCCGAGGCCGAACGTAGACTCGACCCGTGGCAGCAGACTCCTTCGTTCACCTTCACGTGCACAGCGAGTATTCGATGCTCGACGGCGCGGCCCGCATCGGCCCGATGGTCCAAGAGGCCGTCAAACAGGGCATGCCGGCCATCGCCGTCACCGACCACGGCAACACCTTCGCCGCGTACGAGTTCTACAAGACCGCGAAAGATGCGGGCATCAAGCCGATCATCGGTATCGAGGCCTACGTCACGCCCGGGACACACCGTTCCGACAAGACGCGTGTGCGCTGGGGGACGCCCGAGCAGCAGAGCGACGACGTGTCGGGTTCGGGTGCGTACACGCACATGACCCTGCTGTCCGAGACGACGCAGGGAATGCACAACCTGTTCCGCCTCTCGTCGAAGGCGAGCATGGAGGGCTACTACTTCAAGCCCCGCATGGACCGCGAGCTCCTGCAGACCTACAGCAAGGGCCTCATCGCCACGACCGGATGCCCCTCCGGGGAGGTGCAGACGCGCCTGCGTCTCGGCCAGTACGAGGCTGCTCGCGCGGCGGCCGCCGAGTTCCAGGACATCTTCGGCAAAGACAACTATTTCGCCGAGATCATGGACCACGGCCTCTCTATCGAGCGCCGTGTCATGGGCGATCTGCTGAAGCTGTCGAAAGACCTCGGCATCCCTCTCCTCGGCACGAACGACCTCCACTACACGCACCAGCACGACGCGACGAGCCACGCCGCCCTGCTCTGCGTGCAGTCGGGCTCGACGCTCGACGACCCGAAGCGCTTCAAGTTCGACGGCGACGGCTATTACGTCAAGTCGCCCGCCGAGATGCGCCAGGTGTTCCGCGACCACCCCGAGGCGTGCGACAACACCCTGCTGATCGCCGAGCGGTGCGACGTCGCCTTCGACACCTCGGCCAACTACATGCCGCGCTTCCCGGTGCCCGACGGTGAGACCGAGGGCAGCTGGATGATCAAAGAGGTCGAGAACGGGCTGCACGACAGGTACCCCGGCGGCATCCCGGATGCCGTGCGCAAGCAGGCCGAGTATGAGACCGACGTCATCCTGCAGATGGGGTTCCCCGGTTACTTCCTCGTCGTCGCCGACTTCATCAACTGGGCGAAGGATCACGGGATCCGCGTCGGCCCCGGCCGCGGCTCGGGCGCCGGTTCGATGGTCGCGTACGCGATGAAGATCACCGACCTCGATCCTCTCCAGCACGGACTCATCTTCGAGCGCTTCCTCAACCCCGACCGCGTCTCGATGCCCGACTTCGACGTCGACTTCGACGACCGTCGTCGCGGCGAGGTCATCCAGTACGTCACCGAGAAGTACGGCGACGAGCGCGTCGCCCAGATCGTGACCTACGGCACGATCAAGGCCAAGCAGGCCCTGAAGGACGCGGGCCGCGTGCTCGGCTTCCCGTTCAGCATGGGCGACCGTCTCACCAAGGCCATGCCCCCCGCGGTGATGGGCAAGGACATGCCGCTCGACGGCATGTTCAACCCCGAGCACCCGCGCTACAAAGAGGCGAGCGAGTTCCGCACCCTCATCGAGACCGACGCCGAGGCGAAGACCGTGTTCGACACGGCCCTGGGGCTCGAGAACCTGAAGCGCCAGTGGGGAGTTCACGCGGCCGGCGTCATCATGTCGAGCGAGCCGCTGATCGACATCATCCCGATCATGCGCCGCGAGCAGGACGGCCAGATCGTCACGCAGTTCGACTATCCGGCGTGCGAGTCCCTCGGCCTGATCAAGATGGACTTCCTGGGGCTTCGAAACCTCACGATCATCAACGACGCCCTCGACAACATCGAGGCCAACCGCGGTCACCCCCTCGTTCTCGAAGACCTCGAGCTCGACGACGCCGCCTCGTACGAGCTGCTCGCGCGCGGAGACACCCTCGGCGTGTTCCAGCTCGACGGCGGGCCGATGCGATCGCTGCTCCGCCTCATGCGCCCCGACAACTTCGAGGACATCTCCGCGGTGCTCGCCCTGTACCGTCCGGGCCCGATGGGCGTGAACTCGCACATCAACTACGCGTTGCGAAAGAACAAGCAGCAGGAGATCGAGCCGATCCACCCCGAGCTCGAAGAGCCTCTGGCCGACATCCTCGACACCACCTACGGCCTCATCGTCTACCAGGAGCAGGTGATGGCGGTCGCCCAGCGCGTCGCCGGCTACACGCTCGGTCAGGCCGACCTGCTTCGCCGTGCGATGGGCAAGAAGAAGAAGAGCGAGCTCGACAAGCAGAAAGAGACGTTCTTCGGCGGCATGACCGAGCGCGGCTTCGGCGAGGTCGCGCAGCAGACGCTGTGGAAGGTGCTCGAGTCGTTCGCCGACTACGCCTTCAACAAGGCGCACACCGCCGCCTACGGTCTGGTGTCGTATTGGACCGCGTACCTCAAGGCCCACTATCCCGCCGAGTACATGGCCGCCCTGCTCACCAGCGTCGGCGACTCGAAGGACAAGATGGCGGTGTATCTCAACGAGTGTCGCCGCATGGGTATCAAGGTGCTCCCGCCCGACGTCAACGAGTCGATCCGCTTCTTCGCGGCCGTCGGAGAAGACATCCGCTTCGGTCTCGGTGCGGTCCGCAACGTCGGAACGAACGTCGTCGACGGCATCGTGTCGGCCCGCCAGGATGCCAAGTACGTGTCGTTCCACGACTTCCTGTCGAAGGTCCCGATGCACGTGGCCAACAAGCGCACCGTGGAATCCCTCATCAAGGCGGGCGCTTTCGACTCCCTCGGGTCCACCCGCCGCGCCCTCGTCGAGATCCATGAGGACGCTTGCGAGGGGGCCGTTCTCGACAAACGCCGCGAGGCGAACGGCGAGGTGGGCTTCGACTTCGACTCACTGTGGGATGAACCGCAGCAGGTGGAGAAAGTTCCCGAACGGCCGGAGTGGACCAAGAAGGACAAGCTCGCGTTCGAACGCGAGATGCTGGGACTCTATGTCTCCGATCACCCTCTGGCAGGCCTCGAGGTCCCTCTCGCCAAGCACGCCTCGACCTCGATCCACGACCTGCTGGCCTCGGAGGACGTCCAGGACGGCGATCAGGTCACGGTCGCGGGCCTGCTGACCAGCGTCCAGCACCGCGTCGCGAAGCAGAGCGGCAACCCCTACGGCATGGTGACCGTCGAGGACTTCAACGGCGAGGTGACCGTGATGTTCATGGGGAAGACCTACGCAGAGTTCGCGCCGATCCTGCAGGGAGACTCGATCCTCGTCGTCCGCGGCCGGGTCTCGCGCC
Organism: Microbacterium sp. 1154; assembly: GCF_031455375.1. Lineage (NCBI taxonomy): Bacteria > Bacillati > Actinomycetota > Actinomycetes > Micrococcales > Microbacteriaceae > Microbacterium > Microbacterium sp. 1154. The sequence continues at coordinate 1,889,225 of NZ_JAVDSN010000001.1, forward strand.
GCGACGACGGTCTGAACCTGCACGCGCAGAGCGCTTTCGCCCCCGACCTCGAGGGCCTCGACGACGCGGGTGGACTCACCCTCGTCGTTCCGGAGCAACGCGCCAACGAGGCACTCGTCGGCGAGCTCGCGCAGATGCTGCGCCGGCATTCCGGCTCGACCGAGGTCGTTCTCAAGCTGCACAAAGGCGGCACCGCCAAGGTCTTCGAAGTGCCCATGCCCGTCCGCGTGACCGCTGACCTGTTCGGCGAGCTCAAAGGCCTTCTCGGCCCGAACTGCCTCGGCTGACCGACGCGCCTCCGCGGCGCGCTGCAACCCCAGCGGATGCTGGGGACCCCCTGGTTAGGATGACCGGGCGCTTGCCGCCCTCCGAAAGGACCACCGTGACCGACCCGACCCCCCACGACGGCTTCACGCCCACCGACCCCGACCGGCTCGACGGCCCCCGCGCCGACGAGCGCGCATCCTCCGAGCCGATCGGCGCCCGCCGACACGGCTCCGGCGTCTCCGACGACGACGCGAACGACACCGACGGCCACGACACCGGTGCCCTGGATGCCGGCTCCCGCGGGGCCTCCGTCCCCGCCGCCGCGCACGCGAACGCCCACACCGGTAGTCGCCCCCAGGTCGACGGTCACGCCGACCGCCCGAACTACGGTGTCGGTCCGTTCTCGATCCGCGAGGTCTCGCTCCTCGGCATCTGGGTCGTGGCGTTCTTCGTCTCGTTCTTCCGCACCAACATCCTCGAATCCGGCTCGAGCGTCCTCGTCGGGGGTGCGAACGTCTGGCTCTCGGGTCTGTGGTGGATCCCCGCCATCGCGCTTCCCACCGTCGCGGTCGGTCTCCTCGCGCTTCGACGTCTCTCGCCCCAGGGCATCCGTCGTGTCGGTTCCCTCGGCATCGACCAGTTCGCCTCCGTCGCCTTCTCGATCTCGGCCCTCGTGTGGGTCGCGTGGGTGTGGGACACGGTCGCGGTCTTCGACTCGAACGGCGTGTGGACACGCTCGTGGGTCATCTGGGTCGAGGCCGTTCTGCTCCTCGCGGGCGTCGTCCTGACGGTGTTCGCGCCGTTCATCCCGCCTTTCTCGGGAGACTTCCGCGGTCGAGAAGAGATCCCCGCCCACCGCAACGCGCGACCGATCCGTCCGGTCGTCGCACGCCCTCGCACGCCGCGCACGCCCAAGGTCGCGACCGCGGCGCAGGCCTCGGCCGCCACGGCTGACGCCCGCCCGCACGGCGGGGCGGAGGCCGACGTCCAGGTCCCGGGTAGCTACACCGGCTCGACCGACCTGTCGCACGACCCGGCTCCGGCGACGAGCGTCCTTCCCGCACACGCCGACGACAACGACACCGATGTGTTCGCTTCGCTGCGGACCGATGACGACGACCGTGCAGACGACCGCGACGATCACTCCCGCTGGGTCGCTCCCGCGGGTGGCGAGTCGACCTCCGAACAGCGCGCTGCCCACGACGACCACCCGCACGCGCAGGCGTTCTGGGCTCTCGCTCCCGAGCAGCGCGAGATCGTCGACGACTACGGCACGCCGATCTTCCACATCGGCCCCACCGCGTGGGCACTCGTCATCGAGGACCGCGGCGAGACGTTCGTCGTGCGCCACGACGACGGCCGTATCGGCTACCTGCACGACGTCTCCGGCGTCACCCGCGGCTGAGCGGAGCCTGCGAGCCGCCCGCCCCGCGCGAGGCGGCTCGCGGGCGCCGGTAGCCTGGGACGCATGCTCCGCACGATCGATCTCCGCGGCCGGGTGCTGTCTCCGGCCGAGCTCCTCGCCGTCGTCCCGCGGGCCGACGCCGCGCGCGACGAGGCCCTCGCCACCGCCGCCCGCCTGGTCGACGACGTCGCCCGGCGTGGCGAAGAAGCACTCCGCGAGCAAGCAGCCCGTTTCGACCGGGTGAGCGATCACGCCCTGCGCGTTCCCACCGACCACCTCGACGAGGCGCTGCGAGACCTCGATCCCGGCATCCGGGCCGCTCTGGACGAGGCCATCGTCCGCGTGCGCACCGCCTCGGCGGCGCAGGTGCCCGCTCCCGTCGTCACCGAACTCGGTGTCGGAGCCCGCGTCACGCAGCGCTGGCAGCCGGTGCGCCGCGTGGGGCTGTACGTCCCGGGCGGAAAGGCCGTCTATCCCTCGAGCGTCGTCATGAACGTCGTGCCCGCGCAGGTCGCGGGAGTGCGCGAGGTGGCGCTCGCCTCGCCTCCGCAGGCCGCGTTCGGCGGGCGGATCCACCCCGTGATCCTCGCCGCGGCCAAGCTCCTCGGCGTCACCGAGGTGTACGCCATGGGCGGCGCCGGGGCGATCGGCGCTTTCGCCCACGGCGTCGGTGAGATCGGGCTCGACCCCGTCGATGTCGTCACCGGCCCGGGTAACAACTTCGTGGCCTCCGCCAAGCGCGCCGTCGCGGGTCGGGTCGGCACCGATTCCGAGGCCGGGGCGACCGAGATCCTCGTCGTCGCCGACGACAGCGCGGTGCCCGCCCTCGTGGCCGCCGACCTGGTCAGTCAGGCCGAACACGACGAACAGGCTTCGGCCGTGCTGGTCACCGCTTCCGCTGATCTGGCCGAGGCCGTGCGCGCAGCCCTGCCCGAGCGTGTCGCCGCCACCCGTCACACCGAGCGTGTGACCGCGGCGTTCCACGGGCCGCAATCGGCCGTCGTGCTGGTCGACGATCTCGCGCAGGCGACGGCGTTCAGCAACGCCTACGCCCCCGAGCACCTCGAGCTGCACCTGTCCGACCCGCGTCCCGAAGATTTCGTGAACGCGGGCGCCGTCTTCGTCGGCCCCTACACCCCGGTCAGCCTCGGGGATTACCTCGCCGGCAGCAACCACGTGCTGCCGACCGGGGGACAGGCGCGGTACGGTGCCGGCTTGTCGGCCGCGACGTTCCTCCGCCCGCAGCAGGTCGTCGAGTACGACCGCGACGCGCTCGCCCGCGTGCGCGACGCCATCGTGACCCTGGCCGAGGCCGAGGCGCTGCCGGCGCACGGCGAGGCCGTGACCGCGCGGTTCGACGCGTAGTCTGGCGGCGTCATGCACTGCCCCTTTTGCCGCAATCCGGACTCCCGCGTCATCGACTCGCGCACGAGCGACGACGGCCTCAGCATCCGCCGGCGTCGTCAGTGCCCGAAATGCGGGGGCCGCTTCTCGACGGTCGAGACCGCGAGCCTGAACGTCATCAAGCGTTCCGGTGTCGTGGAACCGTTCAGCCGCGAGAAGGTCATGTCGGGTGTCCGCAAGGCGTGCCAGGGTCGGCCGGTGACCGATGCCGACCTCGCGGTGCTCGCCCAGCAGGTGGAAGAGAACATCCGCCAGACCGGGTCGTCGCAGATCGAGGCGAACGAGATCGGCCTGTCGATCCTCGGACCCCTCCGCGAACTCGACGAGGTCGCCTACCTCCGCTTCGCGAGCGTGTACCAGGCGTTCGATTCCCTCGACGACTTCGACGCGGCGATCGCGCAGCTGCGTGCCGATCATGCCGACCGCCCGGCCGGACGGATCGGCGAGGACGACACGGTCCAGTAATCTGGCGGGGATGTATCCCCTTCTCTTCCGCACGGTCCTGACCCGCCTCGACCCCGAGTTCGCGCACCATCTCGGCGCTCTCGTGATCCGTGTCGCGGGCGTGGAGCCGGTGGCATCCCTGGTCCGGCGTTTCACGGCGCCCTCGCCCGCGCAGAAGGTGCACGCGCTCGGCCTCGAGTTCGACTCGCCGTTCGGCGTCGCCGCGGGCTTCGACAAGAACGTCACGATGGTCGGCGGCCTCGGGGCTCTCGGCTTCGGCCACGTCGAGGTGGGCACGGTCACGGCGCTCGCGCAGCCGGGCAACCCCAAGCCCCGCCTGTTCCGCCTCGTCGCCGACCGCGCGGTGATCAACCGCATGGGGTTCAACAATGACGGTGCCGCCGCGGCTGCCGCGAAACTGCGTCGCCTTCGTCGCTCGCGTCGGCGCCCGGTCATCGGCGTCAACATAGGCAAGAGTCGCGTGGTCGCTGTCGAGGACGCCACGACCGACTACGTCCGCAGCGCGCGGCTGCTGGCCCCCCTCGCCGACTACCTGGTCGTCAACGTCTCGTCGCCGAACACGCCCGGTCTGCGGGGTCTGCAAGCGGTCGAGACGCTGCGTCCGCTCCTGACCGAGGTTCGGGATGCCGCGGGCGACACGCCCTTGCTCGTGAAGATCGCTCCGGATCTGGACGACGCCGAGGTGCAGGACATCGCGCGCCTCGCCGTCGGCGCAGGACTCGCGGGAATCATCGCCACGAACACGACCATCGCCCGCTCGAATCTGTCGACCGACGCGGCCGAGGTCGAGGCGATGGGTGCGGGCGGTCTGTCGGGCGCCCCGCTGAAGGCGCGCGCCGCCGAGGTTCTCCGTCTGGTGCGCTCGGCCGTACCGGAGGATTTCGTCGTGATCTCAGCCGGGGGAGTCGAGACCGCCGACGACGTGCGCGAACGTCTCGCCGCCGGCGCCACGCTCGTGCAGGGGTACACCGGGTTCCTCTACCGCGGCCCGCTGTGGGCCCGGCAGATCAACCGCGGCCTCGCCCGCGCACGCTGACGATCTGTGGCGGTGCGCACCGAGCGATGATGTGCGTCGCACCCCGCTGAGCGACGGCTACGCGGCGGCCCGCCGCTCCGACCTGAGCGCGGCTCGACGGTTCGAGTGTGCGAGAAGCGCCGTCCGCTCGGCGTGTTCCGCACACTCGACCACACAGAGAAACGGCGCACCCGAGGGCGCGCCGTTCTGTCGGATCCGAGACGATCAGACGGGATACTGTCCGCGCTTGACCTGAGCCTTGGGCAGGCGCATGAAGCGCATCTGCACGGTGCGCATCGCGGCGTACCAGCCCAGACCCTTCTCGAGTCGGCCCTCGCCGAACTTCTCTTTCGCGGCCCGCTTGATGCGGATAGACGTGATGATCATGTCGCCGATGACGAAGAGGATGAAGATCCACAGCGCCACGAACGACCAGTACTGGAAGAACGAGACGGGGATGAGCGTCGCCACGATGACGAGGATCATGAACGGCATGACGCCCTCGCCCAGGTGCCACCCCGCGTCGACGAAGTCGCGGGCGAATCGGCGCTGCGGGCCGCGGTCACGGGCGGGGAGGTACTTCTCTTCGCCGGCGGCCATGCCGATGCGGGCTTTCTCGCGCTGGGCGGCGAGCTCGGCGCGGGCGCGTGCCTTGGCTTCTTTCGTGTCGGGCACGAGCGGGCGCTTGCGTGCGGCCTCCTGCTCGGCGCGAGACGGGGTCGCGCGCCCCTTGCCCGAACCGAGCTCCGTCGGCTCGACGGGAGTGTCGTTGGGTGCGGGTGCGGGGGACTTGGCCACGGGAAACCTCGGTGCTTCGCTGATCGGGAGATTTAAGATTACCCGCATGACCCTCGACCTGTCCCGGCAGGACGCTGTGCAAAAAGCAGCGGACGCCGGCATCCCCTCCGCCCTCGCCGATCTCGGCTCCCTCGTGCGCATCCCCTCGATCGCGTGGCCGGCCTTCGACCAGTCCGCGCTCGTGAAGAGCGCCGACGCCGTGGCCGCCCTCCTCCAGGGCACCGGCGTCTTCGACTCCGTCGAGATCAAGCGCGCCGCGATCCCCGGAACCGACGAGGTCGGCCAGCCCGCCGTGCTCGCCACGCGCGCGGCCCGCAACGGTCGCCCCACCGTGCTCCTCTACGCGCACCACGACGTGCAGCCTCCCGGCGACGAGGAACTCTGGGACTCCCCGCCGTTCGAGCCCACCGTCCGCGACGGGCGTCTGTACGGTCGCGGAGCCGCCGATGACAAGGCCGGCGTCATGGCCCATGTCGGAGCCATCCGCGCGGTCTCCGAGGTTCTCGGCGACGACCTCGACCTCGGTATCGCGGTTTTCATCGAAGGTGAGGAAGAGTACGGCTCGCGCTCCTTCGGACAGTTCCTCGCCGACAACGCCGAGGTACTGCGTTCCGACGTCATCGTCGTGGCCGATTCCGGCAACTGGGACGAGCGGACCCCCGGCCTGACGGTCTCGCTGCGCGGCAACGCCCGTTTCACCCTGACCGTCCGCACCCTCGACCACGCCTCCCATTCCGGCATGATGGGCGGAGCGGTCCCGGATGCCATGCTCGCCACGGTCAAACTGCTCGCGACCCTGTGGGGCGACGACGGGGCCGTCGCCGTCGACGGCCTCGCCGTGCGCGACGCCGAGACGCCCGCCTACGACGAGGCGACGCTCCGTGCGGAGTCCGGTCTCCTCGAGGGGGTGAGCCCGATCGGGCGCGACTCGATCCTCAGCCGCATCTGGAACAAGCCGTCCATCACGATCACCGGATGGGATGCCACCCCGGTCGAGGCGGCATCCAACACCCTCTCCCCGCAGACGAGCGTCGTCATCAGCGCGCGCGTGGCTCCCGGGCAGGACGCCCGCGAGGCCTTCGCCGCCGTCGAGGCTCATCTGCGCGCTCACGCCCCGTTCGGAGCGCAGCTGGAGTTCACGGACGTCGACTGCGGGGACTCCTTCCTCGTCGACACGAGCGGTTGGGCCGTCGAGGAGGCGCGGGCGTCGTTCGCCGACGGGTACGGCGTCGACTCGGTCGACGTGGGCATCGGCGGGTCGATCCCGTTCATCTCCGACCTCGTCCGGGAGTTCCCCGCGGCGCAGATCCTGGTGACGGGTGTCGAAGACCCGCACGCCCGCGCACACAGCCCGAACGAGTCCCTCCACCTCGAGACCTTCCGCAACGCGCTGGTCTCGGAAGCCCTGCTGCTCGCCCGCCTCAACGCGCGCACACAGTGATCGAGGCCGCGGGGGCGGGACGGGCGTAGACTCGTCTCGTCCCCGCGACCGAACAACCCGAAGGGCATCGCCATGACCGACACCACACTGTCGTCCTCCGCCGAGACCCGCGAGCACGGCGTCGGCCTGACCGCGGCCGCCTCCGACAAGGTGAAGAGCCTGCTCACGCAGGAGGGCCGCGACGATCTGCGCCTGCGCGTCGCCGTTCAGCCCGGCGGCTGCTCCGGCCTGATCTACCAGCTGTACTTCGACGAGCGTTACCTCGACGGTGACAAGGTCGTCGACTTCGACGGCGTCGAGGTCATCGTCGACGACATGAGCGTGCCGTACCTCGATGGTGCCAACATCGACTTCAAGGACACGATCTCGGAGCAGGGCTTCACGATCGACAACCCCAACGCGCAGGGATCCTGCGCCTGTGGAGACAGCTTCCACTGACCCCCCCGACGCCGTTCTCCGGCGCCGAATCGAGAGCCCCCGGAACCCCGGATCACACCGCGGAAACCGGGGGTTCTCGATGTCTCGGCACTGGACGAATGGCCTGAGAACGGTGAGAGGTTGCTCTAGACTGTCAGAGCAACATCCACGACCCGGAAAGGTGCATTGTGCCCTCCAAACGTCGCCTTCGCTGGGCAGCGCTTCCCCTCGGGATCGCATCCGTCGCGGTCCTCTCCGGCTGCACCACGACCCAGCTTCACGGCTTCCTGCCCGGCTTCGTCGACGATGGCACGCCCGCCACGAACCACACCGACATGGTCGCCGGTCTGTGGGTCAACTCGTGGATCGTGCTTCTCGCCGTGGGTGTCGTCACCTGGGGCCTCATGCTGTGGTCGGTCATCGCGTACCGCCGTCGCAAGGGCCAGTCCGGTCTCCCGGTGCAGCTGCGCTACAACATGCCGGTCGAGATCTTCTACACGGTCGTGCCGCTGATCCTCGTCGTGGGTTTCTTCGCTTTCACGGCGCGTGACCAGAACACGCTCGAGACGCAGTACGAGAACCCCGACGTCTCGATCACCGCCTACGGCAAGCAGTGGGCGTGGGACTTCCAGTACAACGGCACGAAGGAAGACAACTCCGACGCCGTGTACTCCATGGGTGTGCAGGCCAAGGCCACGTCCGACGGTTACGACCTGCAGGACGTCCCGACGCTGTACCTGCCGGTGAACAAGACCGTGAAGATCGACCTCCGCTCGCGCGACGTCATCCACTCGTTCTGGATCATCGACTTCCTCTACAAGAAAGACATGTACATCGGTCGCGACAACGAGTGGTCGTTCACGCCCACCCGTGAAGGCACGTACGAGGGCAAGTGCGCGGAGCTCTGCGGTGAGTACCACTCCGCCATGCTCTTCAACGTCAAGGTCGTCAGCGAAGACGAGTACAACGACTACCTCGACTCGCTGCGCCGCGCCGGCGACGTGGGTGACATCAGCGACCTGTCGCGTCTGCAGAACCTGACGACGGCCGGTACCGAAGGGAACGAGTGATCATGGCCACGACGCTTCCGCTCCAGGGGACGGGCCCTTCGCGCCCGACGACTCTCCCGCCGCGTCAAGCCGCACTGCTCAGCACGACGCGTGTCGAGCAGAAGGGCAACCTGGTCGTCAAGTGGATCACCTCCACCGACCACAAGACCATCGGGTACATGTACCTGATCGCCTCCGTCATGTTCTTCATGCTCGGCGGCGTCATGGCGCTGATCATCCGTGCTGAGCTGTTCGAGCCCGGCATGCAGATCATCCCGACCAAAGAGCAGTACAACCAGCTGTTCACCATGCACGGCACGATCATGCTGCTCATGTTCGCGACGCCGCTGTTCGCCGGCTTCGCCAATGCGCTGCTGCCGTTGCAGATCGGAGCGCCCGATGTGGCGTTCCCGCGTCTGAACGCGTTCGCCTTCTGGCTGTTCCTCTTCGGCTCGACCATCGCCGTCTCCGGCTTCCTCACCCCGCAGGGTGCGGCGGGCTTCGGGTGGTTCGCCTACCAGCCGCTCGCCAATGCGAGCTTCTCGCCGGGCGTCGGCGGAAACCTCTGGATGCTCGGTCTCGGCATCAGCGGTTTCGGCACGATCCTCGGTGCGGTGAACTTCATCACCACCGTGCTCACCATGCGGGCTCCCGGTATGACCATGTGGCGCATGCCGATCTTCTCGTGGAACACGCTCATCACGAGCATCCTGATCCTGCTCGCGTTCCCCGTCCTCGCCGCCGCGATCTTCGCCGCCGCTGCCGACCGCGTGCTCGGTGCCCACATCTATAGCCCCGAGAACGGTGGCGTGCTCCTCTGGCAGCACCTCTTCTGGTTCTTCGGTCACCCCGAGGTGTACATCATCGCGCTGCCGTTCTTCGGCATCGTTTCCGAGATCTTCCCGGTCTTCAGCCGTAAGCCGATCTTCGGGTACAAGACCCTCGTGTACGCGACCATCGCGATCGCCGCGCTCTCGGTCGCGGTGTGGGCGCACCACATGTACGTCACCGGCGGTGTGCTGCTTCCGTTCTTCGCCCTCATGACGATGCTCATCGCGGTCCCGACCGGCGTGAAGATCTTCAACTGGATCGGAACGCTCTGGCGAGGTTCGGTCACGTTCGAGACGCCCATGGTCTTCGCTCTCGGCTTCCTCGTGTCGTTCGTCTTCGGTGGTCTGACCGGCGTCATCCTGGCGTCGCCCCCGCTCGACTTCCACCTGTCCGACTCGTACTTCGTCGTGGCGCACTTCCACTACGTCGTCTTCGGCACCGTGGTGTTCGCGATGTTCGCCGGCTTCTACTTCTGGTGGCCCAAGTGGACCGGCAAGATGCTCAACGAGCGTCTCGGCATGGTGCACTTCTGGATGCTGTTCGTCGGCTTCCACATGACCTTCCTCATCCAGCACTGGTTGGGTGTCGACGGCATGGTCCGCCGCTACGCCGACTACGCGGCCGCCGACGGATGGACCTGGGAGAACCAACTCTCCACCGTGGGTTCGATGATCCTCGGCGCGTCGATGATCCCGTTCCTCCTGAACGTTTGGATCACCGCGCGCAAGGCACCGCGTGTCACGGTCGACGACCCGTGGGGCTACGGAGCATCGCTCGAGTGGGCCACCTCGTGCCCGCCGCCGCGACACAACTTCACGTCGATCCCGCGTATCCGCAGCGAGCGTCCCGCCTTCGACCTGAACCACCCCGAGGCCGGGATCCCGGTCGGTGTGGGACCGGCGAAGGACGCTCCTGAGGCGCCCGTGGTCGACTCTGCGGCCGGAGAGGTCAAGTAAGAATGCGTACCAACGTCGGACTCTGGTGGCTGCTCGCGGTCTTCGCCTTCCTCATCGCGGGCGTCTACACGGTGTGGAGCCTCCTCCAGCACGGTGGCGTCGAGTGGGTCGGCACGGTCGCCCTCGCGTTCCTCGGGCTCATGTCATCCATGATCGCGTTCTACATCGGACGCGTTCTCAAGGCGCAGTCCGGTGATCTCCCCGAGGACTCGTTGACGGCTGACATCGACGACGGTGATCCCGAAATGGGCGAGTTCAGTCCGTGGTCGTGGTGGCCCATCGTGCTCGCGGCGTCCGCTGCGATCGCGGTGATCGGCCTCGCCGTCGGCAGCTGGCTCGTCCCCGTCGGTTTCGCGGTCTTCGTCATCGCGATCGTCGGCTGGGTGTACGAGTACTACCGCGGGTACTTCGCGCGCTGATCCTGTGCCCATCCGGCTGAACGCTGCCGCCGTCTCCGACGCCGGCTCCCACCGTCCCACCAACCAGGACGCCGCTTTCGCGGCGTCCTGGGGTGCGGCGGTGGCCGATGGCGTTGGGGGAGGCCCTTCGGGGGACCTCGCCTCCGCCGCTCTTTTGCATCGTCTCGTCGCCACTCGCGGGAGCGGAATGGATGCCGACGGCTTGCTCGTCCGCATTCGTGAGGCGAACTGGGACATCCGGGCCCACGTGGAGCGGGACCCCGCCCTGCAGGGCATGGCGACGACGTTCACCGGCATCTTCCTGAGCGTGGGCGGCGAGCTGCTCCTCGCTCATACGGGGGATTCTCGGGCCTACCTGCTCCGCGACGGCGAGTTCACGCGCGAGACGCGGGACGACTCCTACGTCCAAGCGCTGGTCGACCACGGGATCATTCCTCCCGAAGCCGCTCAAGCGCATCCGCGTCGAAACATCATCACGGCCTCGCTCGGCGGCGCGGAGGGCGATGTCGTCTCCGTCGCCGAGCGCCCACCGGTGACCGGTGATCGTTGGGTCCTGTGCAGCGACGGCCTGACAGACTACGTTCCCGAGTCGGACGTCGCGCGCCTCGTCGCCGAGGCCGCAGATCCTCGCTCGGCCGCCGCGGCGGCTGTCGCGCTGGCGTTGGAGGCGGGAACTCGCGACAACGTCACGGTCGTCGTGTGCGACGTCGTCGACGACGACGAGACGGCAGGGAGCGACCCCGTGTTCTTCGGCTCCGCCGCGCGGTGGTTCGCCGAGGACGTCGAGACAGCCTGAGGCGTTCGGCCTCAGCGCGTGCGGTGTCGGATCGGGGTTCCCGGGTCAGCTCTGACGTGATGCGCGGGCGAATTCGTCCATGGCCTCCTGCGACAGCTGTGCGCTGCGCGGCCCCCCGTGTCCGTCTTCTTCGACGATTTCGAGGCGCGACCCCGGCCAGGCGCGATGGAGCTCCCACGCGGTGAGGGCCGGCCCGCTGATATCGCGCCGTCCGTGGATGAGAACGCCGGGGATGCCGGCGAGCTGCGTCGCACGAGCGAGAACGGCCGCCTCGCCGGGCAGGAAGCAGTCTCGGGCCCAGTAATGGGAGACGAGGGTGGCGAAGTTCAGACGGTGCCGTTCGTCGTCGTGCAGCGGACCGGGAGTCGACAGCGGCCCCAGGGACATGTGCGTCGCCTCCCATTCGTCCCATTGGTCAGCCGCTACCTGGCGCATGTGCGGGTCGGCGTCGGTCAGGAGCCGCGCGTATCCCTCGATCGTCCGCTCCTGCGGGAGGAGGAGTGAGCGGAGGCGCTCGTGTGCTTCGGGGAACACCGGGCCGATACCGTCGGTGATCCAATCGATCTCCCAGCGCCCTCCGGTCGTGACGGCGAAGTTGACGATCTCCGTGACGCGGTCCGGATGCTGGAGCGCGTAGGCGAGCGCCAGGGTGGAGCCCCACGACACTCCGTGCAGGAGCCAGCGTTCGATACCCAGATGCACCCGTACGGCCTCGATATCGGCGAGGAGGGCGTCCATGGTCTGGTGCTCCAGGGTCGAGAGGTCGTCGGCGGCCCAGGGCTCGCTTCGCCCGCAACCGCGTTGGTCGATCCCGACGATGAGATGAAGGTCGGGGTCGAAGCGCCGGCGGTACCCGCCTTTGCCGAGTCCGCCGCCGGGACCGCCGTGCAGATACAGGGCCGGTCGACCCTGTGGGTTTCCCGAGGTCTCCCAGTACAGTCGGGCGCCGTCGGGCCTCTCCACGAATCCAGAGGCGAACGGGTCGAGCGCGGGGTGCTGCATCCCGGCAGCCTAACGGCATCCCGCGCGGCGATCGACCGTCAGGGACGTACGACCATCACCGTGGGGTCGAAGATGCGCTCGCACGGACCCTCGTCGTTCTCGAACGGCTGGCCCTCGCGCACCCAGTACTCGTACCCGCCGATCATCTCGCGCACGTCGTACCCGAGACGGGCGAAGGCGAGCGCCGCCTTCTGGCCGGCGTTGCACCCGGGGCTCCAGCAGTACACCACGACCGGCATACCGGCTTCGATCTCTCGCGCAGCGCGCGCGTCGATCTGGCGGTAGGGCATGTGGACGGCGCCCGTGATGCGACCCTGAGTCCACGCCTCGTCGCCGCGGACATCGACGAGGACGAAGCGGTCCCCGTTCTTCTGGGCCGCGTAGACGTCGCTGGGGTCGGTCTCGAAGGCGAGCCGGCGGGAGAAGTAGTCCTGAGCGTCCGTCATGTGTCCCACGTTAGAGGCCGACCTGCGCGCGGGGGAGCGGGGTGGATGCCAGGTCTCGGTGCTTCTCTGCCAGACCCTGCCCGCGGGGACGGGCTCCCGTCCGTGGGCCCCTCCGCCCCGCGAGCGTTGACGTGGGGCGCGGAAACGCGAGAACCCCGGTGCCGAAGCACCGGGGTTCTCGTCGTCGGGCGATTACTCGCTCTTGTCACCCTGGGGGCGGTTGCGCTCTTCGAGCCCCTTGGGGGCCGGGAACTCCACCTCGGCACGCTCGCCTACCGCGTTGCGCGGACGGCCGTCCTCGTCGGCACGAGCGTTCGCGCCGGCGATCTCATCGGCCTCTTCGTGGTCGATGTGGTCGAGCTCGTGGTGCTGATGGGCGACCGCGGCGTCGATCTCGGCCTGCGTGAGCGGAGCGAGACGGTCCTCGAAGAACCAGCGCGACACGGATCCTCGGACGTTCTCGTACCAGGGGATCTCACCCTTGGAGTTGGGACGCACGACGAGCGGTTCGTAGGTCTCGTTGTCGATCAGCTTCCAGCGCTCGTACTCGTCGACGGGCTGGTGGACCTCGATGTACTCGCCGCCGGGCAGGCGGACGATGCGACCGGACTCGTAGCCGTGCAGGGCGATCTCGCGGTCCTTCTTCTGGAGCGCGATGCACATGCGCTTCGCGATGAAGTACGCGAGGATCGGCCCGACGATCAGCAGAGCCTGGAGGACGTGAATGACGCCCTCCATGGTGAGGTGGAAGTGCGTCGCGATGATGTCGGACGACGCAGCCGCCCACATGACGGCGTAGAAGGTCACGCCGGCGGCGCCGATCGCGGTGCGCGTGGCGGCGTTGCGCGGACGCTGCGCGATGTGGTGCTCACGCTTGTCGCCGGTCACCCAGGCCTCGATGAAGGGGTACACCAGCACGAGGACGATGAACAGACCCAGGACGCCCACCGGGATGATGATGTTCCACGAGAAGGTGTGGTCCCAGAGCACGAATTCGAGGTGCGGCGGGATCAAGCGGAGCATGCCGTCGGCGAAGCCGATGTACCAGTCGGGCTGCGTACCCGCCGACACCGGCGAGGGGTCGTACGGACCGTAGTTCCAGATGGGGTTGATCGTCACGAGAGCCGCGATCAGCACGATGACGCCGAACGTGATGAAGAAGAAGCCGCCCATCTTGGAGGCGTACACGGGGAGCATCGGATAGCCCACGACGTTGCTGTTCGTGCGGGCGGGCCCGGCGAACTGCGTGTGCTTGTTGATGATCATCAGCATGAGGTGCACGGCGAGGAGGGCCACGAGGATGGCCGGCAGCAGCAGGATGTGCAGCGTGTACAGGCGCCCCACGATCGCGGTGCCCGGGAACTCGCCCCCGAAGAGGAGGAAGGAGGTCCAGGTGCCGATGATCGGCAGGCCCTTGATCATGCCGTCGATGATGCGCAGACCGTTACCGGAGAGCAGGTCGTCGGGGAGCGAGTAGCCGGTGAAGCCCTCGGCCATCGCCAGGATGAAGAGGATGAAGCCGACGACCCAGTTGAGCTCGCGGGGCTTGCGGAACGCGCCCGTGAAGAACACGCGCAGCATGTGGACGCCGATACCGGCGACGAAGACCAGCGCGGCCCAGTGGTGGATCTGACGGACGAGCAGGCCGCCGCGCAGATCGAAGGAGATGTGCAGAGCCGATTCCATGGCCGCCGACATCGCGATGCCGCGCATCGGCTCGTACGCACCGTTGTAGTGCGTCTCGACCATCGAAGCCTGGAAGAAGAACGTCAGGAACGTACCGGAGAGCAGCACGACGACGAAGCTCCACAGCGCGATCTCGCCGAGCATGAACGACCAGTGGTCGGGGAAGACCTTGCGGCCGAGCTCCTTGACGATGCCCGACATGCTCGTGCGCTCGTCCATGTAGTTCGCGACGGAACCGACGAAGCGGCCACCGAGCGGCTTGCCGTCGCGCCCACTCGTCGCGGGAGGACCCGCGTGCACCGCGGGTTCAGTGGTGACGTTCTCGGTGGGATGGGTACCGATGCTCATGAGCGCTCCCAGAAGCTGGGGCCGACGGGCTCGTGGAAGTCACTCTGCGCGACGAGGTAGCCCTCGGCGTCGACGGTGATGGGGAGCTGCGGCAGGGGACGGGCGGCCGGGCCGAAGATGACGGCCGCACCGTTGGCGACGTCGAACTGCGACTGGTGGCAGGGGCACAGGAGGTGGTGGGTCTGCTGCTCGTAGAGCGCGACGGGGCAACCGACGTGGGTGCAGACCTTCGAGTACGCGACGATGCCGTCGTACGACCAGTCCAGGTTGTTGGTCTCGGGGTTGAGCTGCTCGGGCTGCATGCGCATGAGCAGGACGATCGCCTTGGCCTTCTCTTCGAGGTAGCCCTCGTCGTGACCGAGTCCCGCCAGCTCTTCCGGGATGACGTGGAAGGCGGAGCCCAGGGTGACGTCGGCGGCGCGGATCGGGCGACCCGAGGGGTCGTGCGTCAGGCGGGCGCCCTCTTTCCACATCGTGTGGCTGAGGAGCTTGACCGGGTCCTGATCCTGGGGGGCCAGACCGCGGAAGAGCGTGATGCCGGGGATGACCGAGGCGGCCAGGGCGGCGAACATCGAGTTGCGGATGATCTCGCGACGACCGAAGCCGGAGTCCTTATCGGCCTCGGCGAAGACGTTGACGGCACCCTCGCGGACCTCGTCACGACCACGGGTGGCGTGACGGTCTTCGATGTACTCCTTGTCGGACATGACCGACTTGCCCCAGTGGATGGTGCCGATGCCGATCGCCAGCAACGCGAAGGCGATGCCGAGTCCGATGAAGAGGTTGTTGTAGCGGATGTCGATCAGCGCGCCCGACTCGATCGGGAAGATCATGTAGGCGATGCTCGCCCAGATGCTCGCCGCGACCGAGAAGTAGAACAGGGTGTAGACCGTGCGAACCGCACGCTTCATCGCCTGCGGATCCTGGTCGGTCATGCGCTGACGGTGGCCGGGAAGGCCGGGGTTCTGTACGGCGTCGGGAACCGCGACGGCGAGCCCCGAGGTGGGCTTCCAGGAAGCCCTCTCGTGCTCGAGTGCGTCGTCCTCGTGTGCCATGGTGCTCCTCGTGCGTTTACGTAAGGTCGAAGACGACGGTCAGTTGGACTTCGCCGTGATCCACACGGTCAGGGCGATGAGCGCCCCGATACCGAAGATCCAGATGAAGAGACCCTCAGAGACCGGACCGAGTGAACCCAGGGCGTAGCCACCGGGGGAGTCGTTCTTCTGCAGGTACATCAGGTACGAGATGACGTCGCGCTTGTCTTCGGGGGTCAGGTTCAGGTCGTTGAACACCGGCATGTTCTGCGGGCCGGTGACCATGGCCGCGTAGATGTTGACCGGCGAAACCGTGTGCAGGTCGGGGGCGTACTTGCCCTCGGTCAGCGCTCCACCGGCGCCGGCCACGTTGTGGCACATGGCGCAGTTGATGCGGAAGAGCTCGGCGCCGTGCGACAGATCACCCTGGCCGTCGACGATGTCTTCGGAGGGGTAGCTCGGGCCGGGGGCCGAGGACTGGACGTACGCGGCGATGGCGTTGACCTGCTCCTCGGTGAACTGGACCGGCTTGACCGGTGCCTGCGGACCCTGGGCCTGCAGCGGCATGCGGCCGGTCGAGACCTGGAAGTGCACAGAGAGCTCGCCGACGCCGAAGAGCGACGGGCCCTGCTGGCTGCCCTGGAGGTCGAGACCGTGGCACGTGGCGCAGTTGGCCTGGAAGAGCTTCTGCCCTTCTTCGACCGCCGACGCCGAGTTCGCCTCGCTCGTGGGGGTGCTGGAGGTGGCGGCCATCGCGGCCGATGCGCCGGCGTAGACGCCTCCGGTCAGGAGGAGTCCGATGCCGATGAGCGCGGCGGCGGCCAGGGGGCTACGACGCCCGGACGCCCGACGAGTCTTCTTCTCGCGTGCCATGTGGAGTACTGCTCTCTTACTTGAGGAAGTAGATGACGAAGAACAGGGCGATCCAGACGACGTCGACGAAGTGCCAGTAGTACGACACGACGATCGAGGTGGTCATCTCTTTCCGACCGAAGTTCTTCACGGCGTATGCGCGACCGATCACGAGCAGGAAGGCGATGAGGCCACCCGTCACGTGCAGGGCGTGGAAGCCGGTGGTGATGTAGAAGGCCGAGGCGTAGGGGTTGGCGCTGATGGGCATGCCTTCGGCCACCAGGGTCGCGTACTCCCACACCTGGCCCGACACGAACACCGCGCCGAGGATGAAGGTGAGGTAGAACCACTCCACCATTCCCCACTTCAGGAAGCCGGTGGCCTTGCCGGTGCGGTACGGCTGGTACCGCTCCGCGGCGAAGACGCCCATCTGGCAGGTGACCGAGGACAGCACGAGGATGATCGTGTTGACGGTCGCGAAGGGAACGTTCAGCAGCTGCGTCTCTTCGGCCCACAGGGAGGCCGACGTGCTGCGGAGGGTGAAGTAGATCGCGAACAGGCCGGCGAAGAACATGACCTCGCTGCCGAGCCACACGATGGTGCCCACGGCGACCGGGTCGGGCCGCTTCACGGCACGCACAGCCTGGGAATACGTCGCTGAGGTCGTCACCGTTCCATTATGCGCGATGCCGGACCCCGATATTCCCATCCCGACCCTGCGATATTCCATCGTCGAGACTTAGGGAAGCCTCAGAATCTGCACATAACCCCCGGTACGGAGGCTGTTTCGCCGATGGGTTCCGGGCGCCGACGCGCGACACGCGTGTGGAAGGATCATGGCATGGCGGAACGTTTCACCTGGCCCGAGCTCCTCTCGTCGTTGCTGGCCGGCACCGACCTCAGCGTGTCGGAGTCCACGTGGGCCATGCGCAAGGTCATGGCGGGCGAGGCGACGCCCTCGCAGCTCGGCGGCTTCCTCATGGCGCTGCGGGCGAAGGGCGAGACGGTCGAGGAGATCGTCGGCTTCCGCGACGCGATCCTCGAAGCCGCCGTGCCGCTCCCGGTCCGCGCCGATGTCCTCGACATCGTCGGCACGGGCGGCGACCGCTACGGCACGGTGAACATCTCGACGATGGCGGCCGTGGTGGCCGCGGCATCCGGAGTTCCCGTCGTCAAACACGGCAACCGCGCTGCGAGCTCCTCCTCGGGCTCGTCGGACGTGCTGTCGTCGCTCGGGATCGGATTGACGCTCTCTCCCGAGAAGGTCGCCGAGATCCTCGACCGCACCGGCATCACCTTCGCCTTCGCCTCGGCCTTCCACCCGGGCTTCCGCCATGCCGCCGCCACGCGCTCGGAACTCGGCGTGCCGACGGTGTTCAACTTCCTCGGCCCGCTCTGCAACCCGGCGCGCGCCGAGGCCAATGCGGTGGGCGTCTCGCACCTCGATCGCGTTCCGCTCATCACGGGCGTCTTCCGCACGCGCGGGGCGACCGCTCTGGTGTTCCGCGGCGACGACGGCCTCGACGAGCTGACAACGACCGGCCACAGCAGGGTGTGGGAGATCAGCCGTGGCGATGTGCACGAGCACGATCTGGATCCGCGGGATCTCGGCATCCCTCTGGCGGACATGGACGACCTGCTCGGCGGGTCTCCCGATCACAACGCGGACGTGGTGCGGCGGGTGCTCGGGGGCGACCAGGGTGCCGTGCGCGACATCGTGCTGCTGAACGCCGCGGCGGGTCTCGTGTCGTTCCGCCTCTTCCAGGATGCCGCGCAGGTGCAGCGCCCGATCCTCGAGCGGCTGGCCGAGGCCATGGCCGACGCCGCGGCCGCGATCGACGACGGTCGCGCATCCGCGAAGCTTCATGCCTGGGTCGAGGCGTCGAAAGCGCTGTCGGAGTAGGCGTGGATCCGCTCGACGCTCTGACCGAGATCGCCTACCTGCTCGAGCGGGAGCGTTCCTCGCGCTACAAGTCGAAGGCGTTCCGCACGGCGGCCGCGGCGATCGAGGGCCTGAGCGACGAGCACCTGCGGGATCCGGCGCTGCGTCGCCGACCGGGCATCGGCGAGTCCACCTTCACCGTCATCCAGCAGGCGCTCGCGGGCGGGGTGCCGGAACGCCTGGCGAAGCTGCGCGCCGAGTCGGCCCCCACCGGCGGTGCCGAGCTGCGGGCGCTGCTGAAAGGCGACCTCCACAGCCACAGCGAGTGGTCCGACGGACTGACGCCGATCGAGGCGATGGTCGACGCGGCCCGCGGTCTCGGTCACGAGTACCTCGCCCTCACCGACCACTCGCCCCGACTCACCGTCGCGAACGGCCTCTCGCCCGAGCGTTTGCGCGCCCAGATGAAGGTCGTCCGCGGTCAGCGCGGCGACGGGTTCACCCTGCTCACTGGCATCGAGGTCGACATCCTCGACGACGGCGCCCTCGACCAGGAGGACGAGCTTCTGCGCGCACTGGATGTGGTCGTGGCATCCGCTCATTCGAAACTGCGCATGGAACGCGGGCCGATGACGAAGCGGCTCGTGGCGGCGGCGAGCGATCCGCGGGTCGACGTACTCGGGCACGTCACCGGCCGGCTCGTGGAGGGGGCGCGGGGAACGCGACCTCCCTCGGAGTTCGACGCGCAGAAGGTGTTCGCCGCGGCCGCGGCCTCGGGCGTGGCGGTCGAGATCAACTCACGGCCCGAGCGGCAGGATCCTCCCGACGATCTGCTCGCTCTCGCGATCGAGGCGGGGTGCTACTTCTCGATCGACTCCGATGCGCACGCTCCCGGACAGCTCTCTCTGCTCGACTACGGCGCCGCGCGCGCCGAGGCCGCGGGAGTGCCCGTCGACCGGATCGTCACGACCTGGCCGCTGGAGCGCCTGCGCGAGTGGCTCGAGCGGAGCCGCTGAGCGCTCAGGCGGGAAGAGCGGCCAGCGCCCGGGTCATCGACGATCCCAGGTTCCAGCGCTCGGCGAGAGCCTGGGCGGCCGATCGGTCCACCGGGCCGAGGCGGTCGTCGAAGGGGGCGAGGTCGAGTTCGCGGGCCACGCGCACCACGGTCGGGGCGACCTCGAGGTAGTCCGCCGCGGCCGCGATCTTCGCGCGCTGAGCGGGTGTTCCCGCGGTGCCGTCGAGAACCCCCGAGCGGATGCCGTCGAGGTCGCCGCACGCGGTGAGCAGCGCCGCCGCCGACTTCTCGCCGATGCCGGAGACGCCGGGCAGCCCGTCCGAGGGATCGCCGCGCAGCACCGCGAAGTCGGCGTACTGATGCGCGTGGACGCCGTACTTGGCGAAGACCGCCGCGTCGTCGACGAGCTCGAGGTTGCTCATCCCTCGGGCCGTGTAGACGATCCGGACGCCGCGGTCGTCGTCGACCAGCTGGAAGAGGTCGCGGTCGCCGGTGACGACGTCGACGGGGACGTCGGCGCGCGTGGCGAGGACTCCGATCACATCGTCGGCCTCGTGCTCGGCGGCGCCCAACACGGGGATGCCGAGAACGGCCAGCGCCTCGCGGATGAGGGGGATCTGCGCCTCGAGCGGGTCGGGCACCTCTTCGACGTCGGGCCCTGCGGCGACGGCCTCGACCACGCGGTGGGCCTTGTAGCTCGGCAGCAGGTCCACGCGCCAGGCGGGGCGCCAGTCGTCGTCCCAGCACGCGACGAGCCGCGTGGGCTCATAGGTCGTCACGAGCTTCGCGATCATGTCGAGCAGCCCGCGCACGGCATTCACCGAAGACCCGTCGGCCGCCTTGACCTTGTCGGGCACCCCGTAGAACGCGCGGAAGTACAGCGAGGCGGTGTCGAGGAGCATGAGGCGATCGGTCACGCCTCCGATCCTGGCACGCGGCGTGGTCCGCTGACCTAGAGTGGCCGGATGTCCTTCGGCTCCGCCTCCCGTCGCCCGGCACCGGATGCCGTGTGCCCCTGCGGTCGCGCCGCGTTCGGCGTGTGCTGCGGGCCGATCCTCGACGGAGCGTCCGCGCCGAGCGCCGAGCGGCTGATGCGTTCGCGCTACACCGCGTTCTCGGTCGGTCATGCGGCGCACCTCGCCCGCTCCTGGCATCCGCGCACCCGCCCCGACGAGATCGGGGTCGACGACGGCACGGAATGGACGGGGCTCGTCGTCGAGGACGCCGTCGAAGAGCAGGACCGTGCGACCGTGACGTTCCGCGCCGGGTGGCGGCACGGCCGTGAACGCGGTGAGCTGCGCGAGCAGAGCAGGTTCGCCCGACGCGGGGGGCGCTGGGTCTACGTCGACGGCGACGTCGACTGACACGGTCATCGCTCGCGAGGCCGTCAAGCCCGCGGGCCATGTCGGTGGTGGTGCGTAGGGTCGTTCGCGGATCCCCGGCGAAAGGACACGCATGATCCCCGACGCGCAGCGCGACCTGCTCGAGAACCCGAACTACGGCAGCCTCGGTACCGTCCGCCCCGACGGTACGGTGCAGGTCAACCCCATGTGGTTCGAATTCGATGGCGAGCACGTGCTCTTCACGCACACGACGACGCGCCAGAAGTTCCGCAATCTGCAGCGGAACCCCTCCATGAGCCTGATGGTGTTCGACCCCGAGCGCCCGTACCGCTACATCGAGGTGCGCGGGCGCCTGATCGCGGCCGAGCCCGACCCGACGGGAGCCTTCTACGTGCGCCTCGGACAGCGCTACGGCAACGCCCGGCAGGAGGCACCGCCGGACAGCGCCGACCGGGTGATCCTGAAGATGTCGATCGACAAAGTAGGAGGACAGTGACATGGAACGCATCGTGATCATCGGAGGGCACGGCAAGGTGGCCCTCCACCTGGCCCGGCTGCTCGCCGACCGCGGCGACGAGGCGACGTCGGTCATCCGCGCGGCGGAGCAGTCGTCCGACATCGAGGACGCGGGCGGTTCGCCGCTCGTGCTCGACGTCGAGAAGGCCGGCGTCGACGAGATGGCCGAGGCCTTCTCGGGAGTCGACGCCGTGGTGTGGTCGGCGGGAGCGGGCGGCGGCAGCGCCGAGCGGACCTATGCGGTCGACCGCGACGCCGCACAACGGGCGATCGACGCGGCGTCGAAGGCCGGTGTCCGTCGTTTCGTCATGGTCTCGTGGATCGGATCGACGCCCGATCACGGCATCGACCCCGACGACTCGTTCTTCGCCTACGCCGACGCGAAACTCGCGGCAGACGACCACCTCCGTGCCAGCGACCTGGACTGGACGATCCTGGGCCCCGGCACCCTGACCACGGACGAGCCCACGGGACGCATCACCACCGCGCCGCAGGGGAAGGCCGAGGTCTCTCGGGCCGACGTCGCCGCCGTCGCCGCGGCCGTACTCGTACAGCCGGCCACGGTGGGCCGGTTCATCCGCTTCGGCGCGGGTGAGACACTGATCGCCGAGGCCGTCGTCGCCGACGCCGGTCGTTCGGAAGGAGAACGAGCATGAGCGCTCTGAGTGAGAAGGCCGAGTCCTTCGCCAAGCTGCACACCGCCCCCGAGATCCTCCGGGTCGTGAACGTCTGGGACGTCGTCTCGGCCCGAGCGATCGCTGCTCTGCCCGAGACCCGGGCCCTCGCCACGGCCGGGCACTCGATCGCCGCGACCTTCGGCTACGAGGACGGCGAGAACATCCCGCTCGAGGTCATGCTCGACATGGTGGGGCGCATCGTCGCGGCGGTGGACGTGCCGGTGACGGCCGACCTCGACGCCGGTTTCGGCAACCCCGGTGAGACGACGCGTCGCGCGATCGGCGTCGGGGTCGTCGGCGCGAACGTCGAGGACCGGGTCAAGCCGTTCGACGAGGCGGTGGCCGCGGTCGAGGCCGTGATCGCCGCGGGTGAGGCCGAGGGGGTCCCCTTCGTGCTGAACGCCCGCACCGACGTCTTCGTCAAGGGCGGCGATCGTCCGCTGGATGACAAGATCGCGGATGCCGTGAAGCGCGGCCGCGCCTTCCTCGACGCCGGAGCGACCTCGGTCTTCGTTCCCGGTATCTTGGACGCGGACACGACCCGCCGGCTGGTCGAGGGGCTGGGAGAACAGCGACTCAGCGTCATCGGCTTCCCCGGGGCGCTCTCGGCCGCGGAGTACGAGAAGCTCGGCGTGGCGAGGATCTCGTACGGTCCGCTCACGCAGCGCGTCGCGCTGACCGCGCTGCAGGACCTCGCGATCGACCTCTACGGCAACGGGGTCATCCCGTCGTCGGTGCGCGAACTCAACTGACGAGAGAGCCGGGGTGTCGCGCATGCAGCGTGGCGTCCCGGCCTCCTCGCGGTGGGGCGTCGGCTCTGCGGGGACGCCGCGCGCCGGCATCCGGTCCGCGTGAGCGGCGGCGCCGCTCAGCCCTCGTCGCCCGGCCCCTCGTCCTCGACGACGATCACACCGTCGGGGACCGGGTCGCCCAGCAGCGGCTCCGCCGCAAGTGTCAGGTCGATCGTGGCGCGCAGAAGGCCGCCGAGGGTCACCGATCGCAGCAGCTCCATCTGATCGAGCTCGCCGAGCGGGGCGATCGCCGCGACCTGCCACGCGCGGGGGAGCGGCTCCTCCGCCAGCTCGACCTCGGGATCCCACCGCGTTCCCCCGAACATCTGGGCGCGGCCCAGAACGCGACGGACGATCTTCTCGGCTTCTTCGAGCAGGGGGAGAAGGGCGTCGTTCCACTCGAGGTCGGGGAGCGCACGGACGTCGGCCCGGGGGTAGGGGTCGTCGTCGAGCCACTCGACGATCTCGAAGCGTTCCGTTCCGCGCGCGACGATCTGCATCTGCCCCGCCTGAGGCACGACCTGGCTGAGCTGCGCCATCGTGCCGAGAGGGAAGCGTTGGTCGCCGCCGCCGGTCTCGCTGCCGCGTTCGATGAGGACGACCCCGAAGGCGGGGTCCGTCTCGTCCAGCAGACGCCCGAGCATGACGAGATAGCGCTCCTCGAAGATCCGCAGCGCGAGGGGCGTGTGCGGGAAGAGGACGGCCCCGAGGGGGAACATCGCGGTACCCATGTCCTCAGTCAATCAGGGGCGGGCGGACCCGGGGTCGGGGGACGGGGATCAGCGGGCGAGTTCCCAGGTCGGAAGATGCGTCCTCACTCCTGGTCGTCGCGCAGCGTCTCGTGCACGCGATGCAGATCCATGAGCAGAGAGCCCACGAGCACCCAGTGCGCGGTCGACGGTGTGCGGATCTGCAGCGGGCGCGTGAGGGCCGGCTCCTCCTCGACGACGCGCTCGGGGCCCGCGTCGAGCGCGAACGCCAGCCGCACGTCGTGCGCGGCTCGGTGCAACTGCTCGGCGATCGCCCGCACGGCCGGTTCGTCGCCGATCGACTGTTCGTAGCCGTCGTATACCGCGCGCGTCATGCCCACGGTCTGCGTGACGACGGGACTGAAGCGGTCGACGAGCTCCTCCATCGCGGCCAGGTCGGTGCGGTGCCGGCCGCTGCGCGGGTTCAGGGCGAGCGAGTCGGCTCCGTCGCGGATCGCGTCGGCGGCGGCATCCCGAACCGGACGCAGGAGGCGAGCCTCGAGGAGGAGCCCCTCCAGCGTGGCCGGCGTCTGCGGCGTCTCGAGAGCGTCGGCGAGGCGTTCGAGCGCCGCGGCGAGCTCACGACCGAGCACGTCGACCTTCGTCCGCGCGGTGGGGACGAGCACGGGGGGAACGAGCACCGCGTTCACGACGATGCCGATGGCCGCCCCGATGAGGGTCTCGAGGACGCGGTCGAGGGCGTAGTTCGGCGTCGCCGTGCCCAGGGCGAGCACGAGCAGGGCGCTGATGGCGATCTGGTTGGTCGCTCCCGGGGAGATGCGTGCGGCCCACGCCACCAGGAGCGCCACGCCGGCCGACAGCAGCGCCACCCAGGGGTGCGAGCCGAACACGAGACCGAGAAAGGCCGCGATCAGCACGCCGACGATCACGCCGACGCTGCGCTCGACGGCGCGGGTGAAGGACTGGTTGATGCTCGGCTGCACCACCAGCAGAGCGGCGATGGCGGCGAAGATCGGCGGAGGCCCCTGCACGAGCCAGCCGGCGAGCAGCCACGCGGCGACGATCGCGATGGCCGACTTCGTGACCTGGAGCAGGGGTACCCTCCGCGGAGCGCGGAAGGTGAGGCTGTCGCGCACGGCGCGGGCGGAGGGCACGCGCACCATCACTCGCGTCGCCCCACGATGTCGGTCGCGTTCTCGGCGACCCAGCCCATGAGGGGGATGACGTGCGTCATCAGATCGTTCCCGAGGCCGGTGAGCGCGTACTCGACGCGGGGCGGCACCTCGGGGTACGCGGTGCGCAGGACGAGGCCGTCGGCCTCGAGCGTCTTCAATGTGCTCGCCAGCATCTTCTCGCTGATCCCGTCGATGTTGCGCCGCAGAGCGCCCCATCGCTGGGTGCCTTCCGAGAGCGCGATCAGTACGAGGATGCCCCACTTGCCCATCACGTGATCCAGAACCGTGCGGGTCGGGCACCCGTCGGCGAACACTCCGGGACGATCGGCCCGTATCGACGCAAGACTGACGTTCATGTGAGTACCTAACCAGAAAGTGGGTACCGGTATTCCGGAATGTGCGCGTCGGCGGGGCGTTGATCCCGACGAACCGATCGAAAGGACTCCCTCATGACCCTCCTCGTCACCGCCGCCTCCGGCCACCTCGGCCGTCTCGTCGTCGACGCTCTTCTCGAGCGCGGCGTGCCGGCATCCGACATTGTGGCGGGCGTGCGCACCCCCGCCAAGGTCGACGACCTGGCCGCGCGCGGCGTCCACGTCGCCGAGCTCGACTACGCCCGCCCGGAAACCTTCGCCCCCGCTCTCGAGGGGGTGACGCGCGTGCTGCTCATCTCGGGCACCGACGCCGACCGCGTCGCGCAGCACCGCGCCGTCGTCGAGGTCGCCCGCGCCGCCGGCGTCGAGCGCCTTGTCTACACCAGTGCCCCGCGCGTCGACGAGGTCGACTACGCCCTCGGCGCCGACCACAAGGCCACCGAGCAGGCCATCGCGGACTCGGGACTGAGCGCCACGATCCTGCGCCACAACTGGTACACCGAGAACTACCTCGACGCCGTCGCGCGTGCCGCCGACACCGGCGAGATCGTGGCGGCGACCGGCGACGCCCGCGTGGCGAGCGCGAGTCGTCGCGATTACGCGGAGGCGGCGGCCGTCGCCCTGACCACCGACGACCTGGCCGGCCGGACCGTCGAGGTCGGCGGCGACGTCGCGTGGACCTACGACGAGCTCGCCGAGGCCGCGTCCGAGGTGCTCGGCCGTCCGGTGACCTACACGCGCGTCTCGGTCGAGCAGCTGACCGAGGGGCTGAAGGCGGCAGGGCTGGATGCCGGCACCGCGGCGTTCGTCGCCGGTATCGACGACGCGATCGCCCGCGGCGCTCTGGGCACGACCGACGGGTCGCTGTCCCGGATCATCGGCCGTCCCACCACGCCGCTGGTGGAGGGCCTGCGCCAGGGGCTCGCGACGCGCTGAGCGCCGCCGCCGCGACACCGTCTCGAGGGCTCCGGTGCGTCTCACGAGAGGCGTACCGGAGCCTCGGCGGTGAGGGCGGTGAGGCGACGCTGGCGCATCGCGAGGAACAGCGGAAAGGTGAACGCGAAAGCGGTCACCCCGGAGAGCACGACGTACAGCCACGCGAACCGCATCCCGAGTCGGCGCCCCTCGACGAGGATGAAGATGCTCCCCGCGACCGCCACGACGAGCAGATCGACCGTGATCGACGAGACCGCCGGTCCGCTCGAGACGAGGTCGCCGATGAAGTCGCGCATCTGCACGATGGCGAAGGCGTTGAAGGTCCAGGTGCCCGCGAGACCGGCGAGGGCCAGCACGAGGAAAGCCACGGCGGTGGGGGTCCAGTGTCGTCGGAATGCGCTCATGAGCCGATCCTGCCGCAGCCCACATGTCGGCGGCGGGGGCTAGCGTCGAAGGATGGATGCCACGACGGCGACGCGCATGCTCGACGACCGCGAGCGCGAGGTGGAGCACCGCCTCTCTCGCTTGCGCGACGACGAAGCGAGCCTGCGACACGACCGCGCCGATGCGACGGCAGACGACGAGCACGACCCCGAGGGGTCGACGCTGTCAGGGGAGTGGGCCCAGGTCGACGCCCTCCGCCGGGGCGCCGAGGCGGAGCAGGCGGAGATCGCAGCGGCGCGCGAGCGAGTGGCATCCGGGGCCTTCGGCGTGTGCGAGCACTGCGGGCGACCGATCGCCGATGCCCGGCTCGAGGTGCTCCCCTTCGCGCGTCGCTGCATCGCGTGCGCGGCGTGATCCACGGGCCGCGTCCGAAACAGTCACGGGGCGGGGACGCTTAGGCTCGACCCATGGAACCCGTCCTCATCGCGCTGCTGTTCGCCAACGCCGTCTTCAACGTCGTCGTCTGGCCGCGCTTCTACGTGCGGGTGGCGAAGGACCCCCGTGCCAAGAACGCCGCGGGCAAGGCCACACCCTTCCTCATCGTGCACACGGTGCTGATCGGGCTGGCGCTCGTCCTCGCGGTCGCATCGGTGATCGCGGCGATCGCCGCACTCGTCGGCTGACCCGCCGCACCCGGACGCCGGCGAAGCGCCCGCGGTAGTCTGGGGGAGCGGGATCACCCGCCGCACGCTGTGCAACTACCTGCCGGTCCGGCAAGGCGGCACGTTCCATCGCCCCTCCCTGGAGACCCGCTTCATGACCGCGCCCGCCGTCGACCATCGGCCCCTCGTCCACCACACCGGCTTCTGGTACTTCCCCATCGCTTTCGTGGCGCGACTGCCGTTCGCGATGATGACCGTCGGTGTCCTCGCCCTGGTCGTTTCGTCGCGCGGTTCGGTCGCCCTCGGCGGGTTGACCTCCGCCGCCGTGGGTCTCGGCGTCGTCGTGGCGGGACCCGTGCTCGGCGACCTCGCCGACCGGTACGGGCAGCGGCGCGTCCTCGTGCCGGTGGGGCTGGCCAACGGCATCCTGCTGGCGGTCTTCCCCCTCGTGGTGGGGTTCGCGACCTCCGATGCCCTGCTGCTCGGAGCGGCCGTGGCGATCGGCCTGACCGGTCCTCAGACCGCGGCGATGTCGCGCAGCCGTGTGATGGCGTTGATCGGGCTGCGTGTGCACCCCGAGCGGCGCGACCGGATGTTCTCGCGCGCCATGGCCTATGAGTCGGCGGCAGACGAGACGGCCTTCGTCATCGGGCCGTTCGTGGTCGGTGTGCTGGCGGCGTTGATCGCTCCCTGGGCGCCCATCGTGGGGGCCGCGGTCCTCGGCTTCGTCTTCGTGACGGCCTTCGCCCTGCACCCCACCGGCCGCGCCGTCCCGGAGCGCTCGGAGCGCACCGCGATGGCGCCGCTGCGCGAGGTGCTGCACCCGCGCATGCTCGTGCTCGTGGCCGCGGTGTTCGGCGTCGGTCTGTTCTTCGGGTCCACGCTCACCTCGCTGACGGCGTTCATGGAGGCGCAGGGCGCACCCGAGGCGGGTGCGCTGCTGTACGGCGTGATGGGCGTGGGCTCCGCGGTGCTGGCACTCGCCGTCGCCCTCGTTCCCGAGCGCTTCTCGCTGCGCTGGCGGCTCATGCTGTTCGCGAGCGTGCTGACGGCGTCGGCGGGGGCCTACACCGTCGGCGGGTCCGTCCCGACCGTCACCCTGATGCTGTGTCTCATGGGCGTGGGCGTCGGCCCCGCGCTCGTCACGCTCTTCAGCCTCGCCGGGCACCGGGCGCCACGCGGCCGCACGGCCTCGACGATGACGATCCTCGCCTCGGCCCTGACCCTCGCGCAGGCCCTGTCGTCGGCCGTGACCGGGGCGGTCGCCGAGAACGTCTCGGTCGCCACCGCGATGCTCTTCCCGGCGGGCGCGGCGCTGCTCGTGCTGGCCATGGCGGCCGTGAACGCCGCGGCCGCACCGCGGTGGGACCGGGCGTTCCCCGCGACCGGTCTCAACGCGGCAGCGGGTAACGGCGCCGCAGCAGCAGACGCTGGCCCAGCGTCCACGCGGTCGTCACGGTGAGGTAGAGCCCGGCCGCCAGCGGCACGAACAGCGCCACCCCGGCCGTCAGGAACGGCAGGATGCCGACCATCCCCGTCGTCCACGCGGGAGCCGAGGGATCGACCGCGGGGCGCAGCAGTCGACGCGTCAGCTCGGCGACGCCGGCGATCGCGGCGATGAGCACCCCGAAGACGGCGAGGGTCGTGGCATCCGTCATCCCCGTCGACAGGGCACCGACGAGACTCCGGCCGAGCGGAACGCCGAAGACGTCGTCCTCGAGCAGGGCGTTGACGTGTCCGCCGACCCGTGGGTGCAGGAACACGGCGTAGAGCAGACCGACTACGGGCGCCTGCGCCAGGACGGGCAGGCATCCGGCGAAGGGCGAGGCGCCTTCGTCGCGGTACAGCTGCATCGTCTCGCGCTGCAGGCGCTCGGGGTTCGTGGCCCACCGCTTCTGCAGGGTGCGAAGCCGCGGAGCGAGGCGGGCGCGCGTCTGCTCGGCGCGCGCCTGCGACACTCCCACCGGGACGAGCAGAATCCGCACCGCCAGCGTCACGACGACGACGGCGACAGCGGCGGCGAGACCCCCGGTGAGGGGTTCGAGGAACGAGGTGAGGGCGAGCAGAGCGCGCGTCGTCAGGTCGAGCAGGAGGGCGAGGGGCGGAAAGGCGAAGAGGTCCACGGGGCATCCCATCAGAGCGAGTGATCACGGGCTGATCGGTCGCGGGGCGCACCGACGGCGCGCGGGCGACCGGCGTCGCAGTCAGCGCCGGACCGTCGCCGAAGCGACGAGCCAGGAGCTACGCGACGCGGGTCACGAGCCCCGGCGCTCGAGGGCGCGGGTGACCCGCGGCGTCGGGATCGCTCTGGGAAAGGGATGCCGAGGGGTCGATCGGACGCGGGGACGGCGGCGGTGTCGCGGCGACGAGCGCCGGGGCCACGACGAGGACGATCACGGCGGTCAGCACGACGGCCGCGGCGAGAACCACCGCCAGCAGGGGAGCGCCCCCGCCGGGGGTCAGCGCGAGCTCGGCCGTCGACAGGAGCAGGTTGAGCGCGGCGATCAGCGATGCGATCACGAACTCACCCCCCTCCGGCTGAACACCCACGGTAGCAGCGCGGGTGTCGCTACGCTGTCGCCATGACCACCCTCGTCCTCACCGTCGTCGGCGACGATCGCGCGGGCCTCGTGTCCGCTGTCGCCGACATCGTCGACGCCCACGGCGGCAACTGGGAGAACAGCGAGCTCGCCGAACTCGCGGGGGCCTTCGCCGGGATCATCGAGGTCTCGGTCGCCGCCGAACGCACCGACGCGGTGCGTACGGCGCTCGAAGGACTCGCGGGCACGCTCACCGTCACCGTCCACGCGGGAGCGGGATCCGCCGAGCCCGCGGGGCGCACCGTCACCTTCGACGTGGTCGGCAACGACCGCCCGGGGATCGTGCGCGAGGTCTCGGCCGCCCTCGGCGCGCACGGCGCGAGCATCGAACGCATGTCGACCCAGACGACGGATGCCGCCATGGCGGGCGGACGCCTGTTCGAGGCGTCGATCACCGCGACGGTCGCGGCCGACGTCGCCGTGGACGATCTGGTCGCCGAACTCGAGCGCCTGGCGACCGAGATCCAGGTCGACGTCACGCTCGCGGACTGAGCCGCCCGGGGGCCGGCCCGCCGGGAGTTTCGACGTCTCGAGTCCGATGCGTCGCGGCGCCTGACCTCAGGCGCGCCGCGACCGCATCGCGAGGCGGGAGATGCCGCGCCACCCCAGGAGCAGCAGCGCGAGCGTGATCGTGGCGACGATCACGAACGCCACCGCGACCCCCTGACCGCTGAGCGCCCGCAGCACCATGCCCACGGCCACGGTGATGGCCCACACGGGCAGGCCCGTCTTGACGACGGCGACCGGGCGTCGCCAGGCGCGCGTGGCCAGCCAGCCGACGAGCAGCGCGACCACGAACGGCCAGGCGGTGGTGGCGAGTCCCAAACCGAAGGGACCCAGCACGTCGCCGTCGTGGGTCGCCCGGCCGATCGCGGCGAAGACGACGACGAGCACGACGTCGATGATCAGGGCGAGCACGGGGAGGCGGCGCGAAGGGGACACGCTCCCATTGTCCCGCGAGCGCGCGGGCGTATCGTCCGCGTATCGCGAGACCGAGACACCCGGGCAACAGCTCGGTCGATGGGATGGACCTTCCGAACCTGGAGGTCGCATGTCCGCTCGTTCCGTCTTCACCCCCGCGCGCGTGCTGACCGCGGCGGCCGTGCTCGCCGCCGTCGCCGCGCTGACCCTCGCGCCTCGCGCGATCGCCTGGCCGGCCCGCACCCTCGTCCTCGACGCGCTCGATCACCTGCCGCCGTCGTGGAGCGCGTTCGTGCTCGGCGCGGGCGCCGACGTCGCCCTCAACATCGCGTTCTTCGTGCCCCTCGGTGCCGCGATCGCTCTACTGCTGCCGTTGCGGTGGGCGCCGGCATCCCTCCCGCTGTGTGCCCTCGTGTCCCTCGCGGTCGAGACGCTGCAGGCGGGGATCCCCGGTCGGGTTCCGGATGCCGAGGACGTGGTGTCGAACACGATCGGCGCCGCGATCGGGACGGTCGTCGTCATCGCCGTTCGCCTGATGGCGCGGGGAGCGGGGCGCCGCTGAGCCCCCGTCAGCGCGGCAGGCGCAGTCGGGCGTGCAGACCGCCGCCGTCTCGCGGCCAGAGCTCGAGGCGGCCGCCGTGCGCGCGGGCGATCGATGCGACGATCGCCAGGCCAAGTCCGGTGCCGTCGGCACGCCCGCGGGTGCGACCCGACCCGCGCACGAAGGGTTCGGGAAGGGTGGCGACGAGTTCGCGCGAGAGCTCCTCACCGCTGTTGACGACGTCGACGATCACCTCGTCGTCGCCGCCGCTCACCGCGACGCGCACCCAGCCGTCCTCGACGTTGTGCGCGAGAGCGTTGCCGACCAGGTTGGTCACCGCCTGGTGCACGAGCGTCTCATCGACCCGCGCGATGCCGCCCGAGGCGTCGACCAGAGCCAGGTCGAGACCGGCGGCCTCACCCCCGGCCTCGGCGACCACGGTCGCCACCAGGTCGTCGACCCCGGCGGGGCGGGGGGACAGGGCGCCCTCGCGCGTCGATCGGGCGAGGGCGAGCAGCGCCTCGGTCAGGCGGATCGCCCGCTCGTTCGTGAGGTCCAGGCGGTGGAGCAGGCGCTCCAGGTCGACGCCCGCGGGGTCGGCCCGGGCCACCTCGAGCAGCGTCCGCATCGTCGCGTGCGGGGTGCGCAGCTCGTGCGACGCGTTGGCGGCGAACCGCTTCTGCTCGTCCAGCGTCTCCTCGACGCGGACGAGCATGGCGTCGAAGGTGTCGGCGAGGTCGGTGAGCTCGTCGCGGGGTCCCAGCAGTGCCACACGGCGCGAGAGGTTGCCGTCCCGCACCGCGCGGGCGGCATCCGTGATCCGGTCCAACGGGCGCAGCATGAGCCCGGAGACGATCCAGCCGCCGCCGAGTCCGACCACGGCGAGAGCGCCGACCGCGAACCACGCGTATCGGACGAACACCTCGGTGAGGTCGCGGCGCCGCGGGGTGAAGATGCCGCTCTCGGAGTAGAGGTTGCCCTCGGGGACGAACCGCAGCACGAGGAACCCGACCACGAACACCGCGATCCCCACGATCACGACGAAACCGGCGTAGCTCAGGGTCAGCTTGAGGCGCACCGAGAGCCCGGGGGCGCGTTCACGCATCGGCGGGGCCCATGCGGTACCCGACGCCCGCGACCGTCTGGATCAGCCACGGCTCGCCGAGGCGCTTACGCAGCGTCGAGATCGTGATGCGCACGGCGTTGGTGAACGGGTCGGCGTTCTCGTCCCAGGCGCGCTCGAGCAGGTTCTCGGCGCTGACCACCCCGCCGCCCGCATCCATGAGCACCTGGAGCACCGCGAACTGCTTCCGGGTCAGCGACACGTAACGCCCGTCGCGATAGACCTCGCGGCGGAAAGGATCGAGCCGGATGCCGTGCTGATCGAGTACCGGCGGGGTCGAGGCCGCCGGGCGACGAGCGAGTGCTCTCAGGCGCATCACCAGCTCACGCAGCACGAACGGCTTCGTCAGGTAGTCGTCGGCCCCGCTCTCGAAGCCGCGGGCCTTGTCGTCGAGCCGGTCCGCGGCCGTGAGCATGAGCACCCGCGGGGCGGTGGGCTGCGCGCTCAGGTGGCGGGCGATCTCATCGCCGTTCGGGCCGGGGATGTCGCGGTCGAGTACCACGACGTCGTAGGCGGTGTACGAGAGCACGTCGAGGGCCGTGTCGCCGTCGCCGGCGATGTCGGCCGCGATCGCCTCGAGACGCAAGCCGTCGCGGATGGCCTCGGCGAGGAAGGGTTCGTCCTCGACGATCAGCACGCGCATCCCGTCATCGTAGGCGGGGGCGTGTATCGCGGGTGTATGCGGGGGCCCTTCCGTGCGCCCCGGCTCGTATCGCCTCGGTAGCGTGGAGCCATGGCGACCCGATTGCTCCTCGTGGCCGATACGCACGTGCCGAAGCGGGCGCGCGTCCTGCCCGCGGCCGTGCGCGAGGCGGCATCCGGGGTCGATCTCATCGTCCACGCGGGCGACTGGGTGAGCGCGAGCGTGCTCGACGAACTCGAGACGCTCGGTCCGGTGCTGGGCGTCTGGGGCAACAACGACGGCGATGACCTGCGCTCGCGTCTGCCCGAGGTTGCCCGCGCCGAGATCGACGGGGTCCGCCTCGCCGTGGTGCACGAGACGGGGGCGTCCACCGGGCGCGAGAAGCGGATGGATGCCGCTTTCCCCGACGTCGACCTGCTGGTGTTCGGGCACAGTCACATCCCGTGGGACACCGTCACCCCGAACGGCCTGCGCCTTCTCAACCCGGGTTCGCCCACCGATCGCCGCCGTCAGCCCGCGTGCACGCTCATGACGGCGACCCTCTCGGGCGGCGAGGTGCGCGACGTGGTGCTGCACGATGTGTCGCGCGACTGAGGCGGGCGCGCGTGTATCGCCGTCGTATGGTCCCCGTCATACGGCGCCGTAACGTCGCCTCGGCTCGACTGGGGGCATGGCATCGCGCATCGAGTCCCCCTCCCGTCGCCGCATCGTGTTCCTCGTGGTCGCGGTGGGGCTGTCCGTCGTCCTCACCGCGGTGGCCGTGCTGCTCGCCACGAGTGTCGGGGCGTCGTTCTCGGCGGGGCTGAGCGCGAACGCACCGTTTTCGCCGACCGAGGACGAGGGCGTGATCCCCGCCGAGGCGCCGCTCACGGTCGATGACGACCGGCATCGCGCGATGACCGGGCTCGACGCGGAGTTGCGCGACGCTCTGCGCTCGGCCCAGGAGGCCGCGAAGGTGGACGGGATCGTGTTTGACGTCACGAGCGGGTGGCGCAGCGCCGATTATCAGCGATGGCTGCTGGGAGATGCGATCCGCACGTACGGCACCGAGGCCATCGCTCTCCAGTACGTTGCGTCTCCCGAGGGGTCGAGCCATGTCACCGGCCGCGCCGTCGACATCGGCTCGCTCGACGCGCAGCTGTGGCTCATCGAGCACGGGCGCGAATGGGGGCTGTGCCAGACCTACGCCAACGAGCGATGGCACTTCGAGAAGGCGACGGATGCCGGGGGAGAGTGCCCCGCCGCCAAAGCCGACGCGCGGGGGTGAACGACTTCGCGCTCGGATGAACGATGACGGCGCCGCCCCGAGGGACGGCGCCGTCATCGTTCACGCTATTCGACGTTGAGCTGACGCGTCGCCGAGGTCAGCGGGCAGTCGAAGGGATCGCGGGCGGCGAGGCCGACCCGGTTCAGGTACGCGATGACGATCCCGTACGACTGGAACAGCGTGGTCTCGACGTACGGCACGTTCAACGTCGCACAGTGCTCGCGCACGATCGTGCGGGCCTTGCCGAGGTGCGGGCGCGGCATGTTCGGGAAGAGGTGGTGCTCGATCTGGTAGTTCAGACCGCCCATGAGCCAGGTGGCCCACCATCCGCCCGAGATGTTGCGGGAGGTGCGCACCTGCTTGCTGAAGAAGTCGAGCTTCGCGCCCGGCGCGATGATCGGCATGCCCTTGTGGTTGGGCGCGAACGACGCGCCCATGTAGATGCCGAACACGGCGACCGAGACGCCGAAGAACGCGAAGGCGAGCCCCACCGGCAAGAAGATGAAGATCGGTGCGATGAAGAGCGCGTGCCGCAGGGTCAGCAGCGCGATCTCGGTCCAGCGGCCCTTGACCTCGCCGCGCGAGAACAGGTGCCGGAAGGCCAGGACGTACAGGTTGATGCCCTCGAACGCCAGCAGCGGGAAGAACAGGTATCCCTGACGCCGGGTGATCCAGCGCTGGATGCCGCGGGCCTTGGCGGCGTCGACGTCGAGGAAAGAGATCGTGTCGATCTCGATGTCGGGGTCTTTGTCCACCCGGTTGGGGTTGGCGTGGTGACGCGTGTGCTTCGATGCCCACCACGAACGGCTCATGCCCACGATGCCGTTGCCGATGAGCAGGCCCAGGCGGTCGTTGGCGGGGCCCGAGGCGAAGATCTGACGGTGTGCGGCCTCGTGAGCGAGGAAGGCGACCTGCGTGAACAGGATACCGAGCACCGCGGCGACGATCAGCTGGAACCAGCTGTCGCCGAGCAGGACGAAGGCGGTGACGCACGCGGCGAGACCGAGCGTGATCGCGCCCGCGACGACGGAGTAGAACACCGGCGTGCGGACGAGGAGGCCGCTCTCGCGGACGACCTGCGACAGCTCTGTGTAGGCCTTGGTGAGCGGGGGGAATTCGGTGGTACCGGAATAGGTCTGACGAACGGGGCCGAGACGGGACTCGACGACGGTGGAGGCTATGTTCTGCTCCTCGGATCGGGAAGGACCGGGGTGGACGGCGGAGCGGCTACTCCGTGCTGAGGGCCACACTACGGCTGCCCGTATGGGCGACTCGGAATACGTCGCGATGCTCAGCGGGCTCTCGGGAAACCGAAACCCAGCGAGCGAAAACGTGCCGGAAACCGACGAAAGCCGGGTCGTCGCGATGGCGACGAACCCGGCTCTCGAGGTAAGCGGAGCTTAGAGGGGGCGGATGTTCGCCGCCTGCATGCCCTTGGGGCCCTGCTCAGCGTCGAATTCGACCTTCTGTGCTTCCGTGAGCTCCTTGAAGCCGTTGCCCTGGATCGCGCTGAAGTGCGCGAACAGGTCGGCGGAGCCGTCGTCGGGAGCAATGAAGCCGTAGCCCTTTTCGGAGTTGAACCATTTCACGGTGCCAGTGGCCATCGTGTTCTTCCTTTATTCATGTTGGGCCGCAATGCGGCCGTGGGCGCCGCTCCGACGAGTGCGGAGCGGACGGGGACGCCGCGTCACCGTGGTGGTGGCGCGTACGCGGTGCCCGTCGACGGCGGCCTGAGCCGCGTCGACGGACGTGTGGACACCGAGATTTTCGCCGAGGGGGCCCTGGGCTTCGAAGCCCGAGGTTCCCGCGCCGACGAAACCGGCGTAGTCGGATCCGGCCGTCGCGACGTACACGTCGAGATCGGCCTGGCGCCACGATAGCGGCGAGGGGTGAAGCAGAGACACAAGAACTTTCCGCGAGTGCGAGGCGAGGACCGAAGCCGTCGAGCGAGGCACGCGATGGTGAGAGGGGGGATTGCTGTCGGAAACGGCTCGGCGCCGTGCGCCCGGCATCTCAGCGATGAGGCGGGCGTCGATGAAGCAAGTCCCAGAACGAATACTGACCACGTTAGCACGGATGGTCTTTCCCCGCCCGAGAGATTTCACGGCCGGCGCCGGGCGGGTGGACTGGGGCCATGGCATCCGAGGACGACACCGCCGACGACCAGCGCTGGCTCGTGATCGACGGGCGGAGGTGGCGGCGGACCGACCCGGAGCTCCCCGACGATCTGACGACCCGGCTGCGCTCGCACCTGGGCAGGGCGCGGTCCGCCGTGCGCGTGGCGAAGAAGAACGGCGACGACGCCGCGGTCGCCGCCGCGCGAAAGCGCGTGGGCGCGGCCAAGCACGGCCTGGGCGAGCGGGGACCGCGCTGGTGGGACGACGAGGTCGCGGCACGCCTGGGCCGAGCCCGTGACGCGCTCGACGAGCTCGACCGCCTCGCACCCCCGGAGAGAGCAGACGGCGGGGCCGACGTCAACGCATAGCGCGGGAGGTCTCGTCGCGATTCGCTGAACGTCCGAACCGAAGGAGTCTCATGTCCACCACCGCGTCCGAGCTCGACACGCTCAACGAACTGCTCGAGAAGTTCCGCTTCGCCATGGTCACCACCCGCGCCGAGGACGGTGCCCTGCACGCGCACCCGCTGACGGTGCAGGAGCGCGAGTCCGACGGCGACCTGTGGTTCATCGTCGGTACGCACGCCTCGGCCGTCGAGCACGTGCGTCGCGATACCAAGGTCGGCCTGTCGTTCAGCACCGACGACACGTGGCTGTCGCTCGCGGGCGAGGCCGAGGTGATCGACGACCTGGCGAAGCTCAAGGAGCTGTGGTCCACGAGCGTCGAGGCGTGGTTCCCGGACGGCCCCGAGTCGCCGGGGGTGACGCTGTTGAAGGTGTCGGCGCTGACGGGCGAATACTGGGGGAGTGCCGGGGGCCGCCTGGCGACGGCGATCGCCCTGGTCACCTCGAAGGTGACGGGCGAGCGCCCGAAGGGCGGCGAGAACGAGAAGTTCGACCTGACCGACTGACAGCTCGACGAAGGGCCCCGCGCCGAGTGGTGCGGGGCCCTTCGCGTTCAACCGCCCGACGGGTTGTCGACGGGGGCGTCGCCGTCGTCGGTCGTGTCGGGAATCGAGGGGGCGTCCGCGGTCTCGAGCTCGTCGGGCTCGTCGGCGGTGTCGTGCGTGCGGTCCGGTGTGCTGTCCATGTCCCCACCCGACCACGTCGGGGCCCGCCGCTGCGCGGGCCTTGCGCGAACCGGGTCGGCGTGCCAGCGCAAGCCCCCGCACGCCGCGAGGGCGCTTTGCGACGATGACGGCATGTCACGACCCGAGGTGCGCTCCAAGCCCTGCGCCTATTGCGGACGCCCATTCACCGACCGCAAGCGCTGGAGCGGGCGCGACCAATGGGATCAGGTGTTGTACTGCTCGCGCGGCTGCCGCGCCCATGCCGCCGCACAGAGGCGACGCGCATGAAGGCCGCGCTGATCCTCGCGACGCAGCAGTTCGCCGAGCACCCCGCCTATGCGGACGATGAGGTCGAGGAGTTCTTCTTCATCGAGTCGGCGCCGCGGTTCGCGAAGCTCCCGTACCACCGGCACAAGATCGTGCTGTTGATCTCGGCCATGCGCCACACGGCCGCCCGTCTCGAGGCGGAGGGCCGCACGGTCCGGCGGATCGCTCTCGATGACGACCTGGGCTTCAAAGCCGGTCTCGAGCGCCTGCTGACGACGCACCGGGTGACCGAGCTGACGTGGATGAGCGACCCGAACCGGCCCGTCGACGAGCGGATCGCGCGGATCTGCGCGGACCACGACGTCGAGACCGACGTCCTCTCGGACGGTTTGTTCCTCACCCCCGAAGAAGACGTCGACGGGTGGTTCGCCGAGCACCCGACGCCGCTCATGGAGGACTTCTACCACTGGCAGCGCCGGCGTACCGGCATCCTGATGGACGGGGGGAAGCCCGCCGGCCGCCGCTGGAATTTCGACGCCGACAACCGCAAGCCGCTGCCCAAGAAGGGCGTCGAGATCCCGCCGCTGCCGCAGCTCGAGCACGACGAGATCACCCGTGCCGTGATCGCCGAGGTCGACCAGCGCTACTCCGAGCATCCGGGGAGCGCGGCGGACTTCTGGCTGCCCGTCACCCCCGAGGACTCCCGCGACTGGCTCGACGTCTTCGTCGCCGAGCGCCTGC
Organism: Microbacterium sp. 1154; assembly: GCF_031455375.1. NCBI lineage: Bacteria > Bacillati > Actinomycetota > Actinomycetes > Micrococcales > Microbacteriaceae > Microbacterium > Microbacterium sp. 1154. The sequence goes on from NZ_JAVDSN010000001.1 coordinate 1,927,610, forward strand.
ACGATTTCGGCCGCTACGAAGACGCGATGAAGGCCGACGAGCCGTTCCTCTTCCACGCGATCATCTCGCCGATGCTCAACATCGGCCTGCTCACCGTCGAGGAAGTGGTGGCCGCAGCCATTCGGACCGACGCCCCTCTGGCATCCGTCGAGGGTTTCCTCCGGCAGGTCATCGGGTGGCGCGAGTACATGCGCGGCATGTACCGGGCCCACCCGAAGCTCGAGCACGTCAACGCGTTGCATCTCGAGAAGCGCATCGAGAAGTACTGGTACACGGCCGAACGGATGCCGCGCGACCTGCCGATCCCGGTGCGCACGGTGCTGGCGCGGGTGCACCGCTGGGGCTATGCGCACCACATCGAGCGGCTCATGGTGCTGGGCAACTGGTTCCTGCTGCAGGGTTACGCCCCGCGGCAGGTGAACGCGTGGTTCCTCGCGCTGTTCGTCGACGCGTACGACTGGGTCATGGTGCCCAACGTCATGGGCATGAGTCAGTTCGCCGACGGCGGGTTCGTCGCGACGAAGCCGTACGTGTCGGGAGGGGCCTATCTGCAGAAGATGGGGGCGTGGTGGCCCTCGGCTCAGGATGCCAAGGACTCGGTCTTCACGGACGCCTACTGGCGGTTCTTGGAGCGGCACGAGGACGTGCTGGCGGGCAACCACCGCCTGGGACTGGCGCTCGCGCAGATGCGCAAGCGGCGCGACGCGCGGGACGCGGACGGCGGCGCGTCGAACTCCTGAGACATCAGCGTCTGGAGGTGCCCCTGCGCCGGGTCTCGGGTGGCCGGCGCGTCGGGGCTATCAGTTGGCCCGCGCGCCGAACTCCTGAGAAATCGGCGATCGCCGTGCCCTTCTGCGTGCGTTCACGCCTGCCGGCGGGAAAATTCCGGAGTTTCGTCCCCTGCAGCGCGGTGGGGCGTGAGGTGTGGGCACCGCGGCGCGGGGCGTGCCGAACTCCGGAGAAATCGGTGGTGGGCCGGGGCGGAGGTCGCTATGACCCGGCGCGGACACGAGAAGTCAGGAGTTCGGCACGCTTCTCGGAGTGCTCAGCTCTTGAGCTTGTTCAGCGCCGAACCCTTGTGCGCGGCCTTCGACCCGGACTTCTCCGACTTGACGATGTAGGCCGGCTCGTCATCGGATGCCGTGAACTTCTGGCCGTCGTGCTGGAAATCCTTCGTCTTCTTCTCCACGACCTCACCCTGGGTCTTCCCCTGCGGGGTGTCCCAGCTGACGCGATCGCCCTTCGACAGATCCTTCGACATGCTCTCGTTCCTCTCGTTCGGTCCCGCCATGCTGTCGACGCGCGACACTGCCCATCGGGGGATTGACAGAATCGGCATCCCTACGTGGTCGAGACCGATTGCGCAATGCCTCTGCGATGTCGGAGCCCCCGCCTAGCGTCGGAGTGGGCCTTTCGTTTCCCGGCCCACGACGTGAGGAGAGCCATGACCGAGCCGACCACCGCCAACAACGGAGCCCCCGTCGCCAGCGACGAGCACTCCCAGAGCGTCGGAGCCGACGGCTCGATCGCGCTCACCGACCACTACCTGATCGAGAAGCTCGCGCAGTTCAACCGCGAGCGGGTTCCCGAGCGCGTCGTGCACGCCAAGGGCGGCGGCGCCTTCGGCACATTCCGCACGACCGGCGACGTCTCGGCGTACACGCGCGCGGCGCTGTTCCAGCCGGGCGTCGAGACCGAGATGCTCGCGCGCTTCTCGTCGGTCGCGGGCGAGCAGGGCAGCCCCGACACCTGGCGCGACCCCCGCGGCTTCTCGCTGAAGTTCTACACGACCGAGGGCAACTACGACCTCGTCGGCAACAACACCCCCGTCTTCTTCGTCAAGGACGGCATCAAGTTCCCCGACTTCATCCGCTCGCAGAAGCGCCTCCCCGGCAGCCACCTGCGCGACAACACGATGCAGTGGGACTTCTGGACTCTGTCGCCCGAGAGCGCGCACCAGGTCACCTGGCTCATGGGCGACCGCGGCATCCCGGCATCCTGGCGTCACATGAACGGGTACGGCTCGCACACCTACCAGTGGATCAACGCCGAGGGCGAGCGGTTCTGGGTGAAGTACCACTTCCACACCGACCTCGGCCACAAGACGCTCACGCAGGACGAGGCCGATCAGATCGCGGGGCAGGACGCCGACTTCCACATCCGCGACCTGTACGCCGCGATCGAGCGGAACGAGTTCCCGACGTGGACGCTCAAGGTGCAGATCATGCCCTACGAGGAGGCGAAAACGTACCGCTTCAATCCCTTCGACCTGACAAAGGTGTGGCCGCACAGCGACTACCCCGAGATCGAGGTCGGCACGATGGAGCTCAACCGCAATCCCGGCAACTACTTCGCCGAGATCGAGCAGGCAGCCTTCGAGCCGTCGAACTTCGTGCCCGGCATCGACGGCAGCCCCGACAAGATGCTGCAGGCGCGCATCTTCAGCTACGCCGATGCGCACCGCTACCGCGTGGGCACGAACTACCAGCAGTTGCCGGTGAACCGCCCGCACACCGAGGTCCACTCGTACTCGAAAGAAGGCGCCATGCGCTACGAGTACAACCCGCCCGAGGTCCCGGTGTATGCGCCGAACTCGGCGGGCGGCCCGGCGGCGGATCCGCGCCGCGCCGGCGACGGCGGATGGCAGAGCGACGGCGAGCTCGTCCGCTCGGCCGCGACCCTGCACCCCGAGGACGACGACTGGGGCCAGGCGGGGGCGCTCGTGCGCGAGGTCATGTCGGCTGAGGAGCGCGACCGTCTCGTCGAGACGATCACCGGACACGTCGGCGGAGTGACCCGGGCCGAGGTGCGCGACCGCGCCGTGCAGTACTGGAAGAACGTGGATGCCGAGATCGGCTCCCGCGTCGAGGCCGGGCTTCCGCCGCTCGAGGGGTCGACCGCCCCCGGCGAACAGCTCAGCGAGCCCAACCCCGACGGTGACCTCGTCGGACGGGACGTCGCGGGTCGCGTCTGACCGCGGGATGAGCAGACCGGCGGCACCCGTTCGAGCGGGTGCCGCCGGTCTTCTTGTCCGCGCGCAGCGGGTCGTCCGCATCGCACGGGGGTGCGCGAACGGCATCCACCTCCCAGAAGGAGGGGCGGTATCTGCGAAGATGCCGTCATGCGTGGACCCGTGTGGGCAATGGTGACGGCCGGTATCGGTGTGCTGATGATCGGGATGCTCGTGGCGTGGGGCACGGCCTACGGGATGTGGCTCGATGAGATCGGCCCGTTCATCGACGACGCCGGCTCCGCTCCCGCAGCCCCGACGATCGTGCTCCCGGGGCTGGTGGTGCTGCTCGCCGTCGTCCTCATCATCGGCGGTGTCGTCACCGCGGTGACGACCGGACCGGAGCGAACCGCGCACGGGCGCTGAGCCGTCCCGCGCGCTCTCACCGGACGCGGTCGCTGACGAAACGACGTACGCCCGCGTTCTGACCGTCGGTGTCCGCTACAGGGCTGTGCGGTCCGCGCGCGTCAGCGAGAAGCGGGATGCCAGGATTCCGGCGATCAACGCCCCCGCACCGCCGGCGATCATGTCGCCGATGGTGTCGTCGTAGGTAACGAAGATCGCGTCTGTGATGAAGCGGTAGCCGAACCACTCCACCATCTCCCAGAATGCGCTCAGCGCGAGCCCGGCGACCGTCGCGACGACGATCGGGGTGCGTCGGAGACCGGTGGGGACGATCACGCGGGCATCGTCGAGGAGCACGAGGGCGATCGCGGTGAGCACTCCCGTGCACGAGAGGTGCACCACGAGATCCCACCCCGTCCAGGCGCGGTACAGATCGATGACGTTGCTGCCCGCGGCCACGAACACCGTGACGCAGGTGACGAGGTCGAGACCCGAACGCAGACCGAGCATGCGCGAGAGCATCACCGCGGGCAACGACATCGACAGCACGGCGAAGTCCGTGAACGGCAGGGTGAACAGCGACACGATCACGACGGCGATCGCCACCGCTCGCACGGCGTCCGCCAGCCAGTCCGTCGCACTGCGCGGCGGGCGCTTCAGGTTCGCGTACATCGTTCCGATCACGGCGACCTCGGGGGATGGATGCGCACCACGGCCTGCACCGGAAGGTGATCGCTCGGCCACTGCGTACCGGTCGGCCGCGGGTCGATGCCCACCGCACGCACCCCCACGTCGGGCGTCGCGAGCAGGGCGTCGATGCGGCGAGCGCCGACCCGGGGTGAGGCGTAGTTGTTGAAGGTGCCCCACTCGGCGGTGCGGCGGGCCGGGGCGTACGACCACGTGTCGACGAGCAGGCCGTCGGCGAACATGCCCGCCAGCTCGCTCGAGCGCACGTGGGCGTTGACGTCGGCGGTGAACAGCAGCGGGCGTTCGCGTCCGGCGGCGAGGTCATGCAGCCACGTCGCCGACCGACGGCGGGCACGGCGCGAGAACGCATCGAAGTGCGTGTTCACGAACGTGAAGCGGGCGTCGGTCGCACGATCACGCAGCTGCGCGATGACGGCGATCCGCGGGATCGTGTTGCCCCAGCCGGTCGATGCGGGTACGTCGGGGGTGTCGGACAGAGCCACCTGCTCCCAGCTCTCGACCTCGATGCGCTCGCGGTCGTAGAAAAGCGGTGTGCCCTCGCCGTCACGGCGCGGCCCGCGTCCGAGGCCGATGCGGCCGTACCCCGAGCCGAGCGAGGCCTGCACCCACTGCGCCTGATCGGGCATCGCCTCCTGGGTGCCCAGGAGGTGCGGCTTGTTGGCGCCGAGGAACGTGCGCAGACGCTCCTTGCGCATAGGCCACCGGTCCGCGGGCGGCCACGTGATCCGGTCGAAGCGACGACGGATGTTGAAGCTCATCACGTGCAGCTCGGGCGGCTCGACGTTCGGGAACAGGATGCCGGTCACGAGCGACCCCGCAGCCGGCGTCGAACCCATCGTGCCGGGGGAATGTCGGCCGGCCAGTGGGCGAAGACCGTACCGGCCCCGCGCCGGAAGCACCGCGCGAAGCGGCGCGGCTCGACCGTGCGTGACGAGACGCGCATGTGCGCGCCGGGTACCCGTGCGATGCGGTGCCGGCGGCCCAGGTGATAGGCGAGGTCGAGGTCGTCGTGCAGCTCGGGATCCAGGTGCACCTCGTCGCGGACGTCCTCCCACGCGCGACGGCGGAATCCCATGTTCGACCCCCACAGCGGTGTGTGCCCGAGCGCCGGGGTCGCGAAGGTGGCGTACGTGCCGAGGAAGAGCCGGGCCATCGCCACACGCTGTCGCGCGGGTCCGTCGTGGAACACGGCCCCGCCGGTCACGGCATCCACGGTCGGATCCTGAAGAGCGTCGACCATGCGCTCCGCCCAATCCGGGGCGGGGATGCTGTCGGCGTCGAGGCGGAGGACGAGCTCGCCGCGGGCCGCGTCGTATCCGGCCCTGGCGGCGGCGGGGATGCCGCGCTCGCCGCAGAACACCACGCGGGCGCCCGCGGCGCGGGCGATCTCTGCGCTGTCGTCGGTCGAGCCGTTGTCGACGACGACGATTTCGGTCGGGGGGAGGGTCTGCGCGGCGAGCGCGCGCAGGCAACGCCAGAGGTGCGCGCCGTCGTCCCGGCAGGGGATGACGACGGAGACGGTGACGGCCGACGTGGCGGGGCCTTGGGGCACGCTTCCTCCCGGGGACGAGTGCTTCCACGCTAGGTGATGCGCCACCGGCGTTTCCCGGCTTGACGTCGGCGTCGTCGGCCGACACCGCGCACCTTTCGTATCGTGGATGCCATGGCATCCGTCCTGAACGTCTCGGCGTACCTGTTCACGCGCATCGATGACCCCGCGTCCGTGCGGACGGTCCTGCGCGAACGTGCCGGCGGGGCCGGATTGCGCGGGACGATCCTGTTGGCGGAGGAGGGCATCAACCTGTTCCTCGCCGGGGCGGAAGGCGCGGTGCGCGGGTTCCTCTCCGAGCTGCGCGCCGACGAGCGGTTCGCGACGCTGAGAGCCAAGGAGAGCTGGTCGGACGCGGTGCCTTTCGGCAAACTCCTCGTCAAGGTCAAGCGCGAGATCATCCGCATGGACCGCCCCGAGGTGCGCCCTCAGGACGGTCGTGCGCCAGCGGTCACTCCCGACACCCTGCGCCGTTGGCTCGACCGCGGCGCGGACGACGAGGGCCGCGAGGTCGTGCTCGTCGACACGCGCAACGCGTTCGAGGTCGACTACGGCACGTTCGCCGGCGCGAAGGACTGGCGCATCGACCGCTTCACCCAGTTCCCGGATGCCGCAGACTCCCATCGCTCCGAGCTCGAGGGCAAGACCGTGGTGAGCTTCTGCACCGGCGGCATCCGCTGCGAGAAGGCCGCCCTGCACCTGCGCGCCGAGGGGGTCGAGGCCTACCAGCTCGAGGGCGGGATCCTCGGGTGGTTCGAGGCGCAGGGGGACGCGCACTGGAACGGCGACTGCTTCGTCTTCGACGGGCGCGAAGCCCTCGACCCCGCGCTCGCCGCGAGGGTCGGGGCCTGACGTGCTCTGGGACCAGCACTCCTGCGTCGAGCTCGTCGAGACCGCCGACCTCGGAGACCTGCGGCGCTACCGCGGGGCCGGGGGCGGCTACGTCTCGGTCAACGTCGGCTACGCCCCGCACGCGCCCGAGCTGACGGCATCCCTCCTCCGCTCCTTCCGCGCCCAGGTCGAGGCGATCGACGGGCTCGAGCTGGCCTCCACGGTGGCGGACATCGACCGGATCTCGGCCCGGGGCGACACCGCGGTCGCCTTCGACCTCGAAGACAGCGGTCCGCTCGGCGGAGAGCTCGATGCCGTGGCCGCCCTCGTCGCGCAGGGGGTGCGCACCCTCGGCCCGACCTACAACCACGCCAACCGCGCGGGCGGCGGGTGCCTCGACGCAGTCGACGACGGGCTCACCGCGTGGGGCCGCGACCTCGTAGCCGAGATGAACGCGCGGGGGATGGTTCCCGACGGCTCGCACGTCGGCGCCCGCACGACGTTCGACATGTGCGCGGTGTCGACCCGGCCGGTGGTCTTCAGCCACTCGAACATGCGCTCCGTGTGGGAGCACCCGCGCAACATCACCGACGACCAGGCCCGCGCGGCGGCCGCGACCGGGGGAGTGGTGGGTATCACCGGTGTGGGCATCTTCCTCGGCCCGAACACCCCGACCCTCGAGGCGATGACCCGCCACCTCGAGTACGCGGTCGAGGTCGTCGGCATCGACCACGTCGGCGTCAGTACCGACTTCTCCTTCGACTGGGAGACCTTCCGCGACGAGATCGTCCGCATGCCCGAGCTGTACGACGCGAGCTACACCCGGTGGGGACCCATGGAGTGGATGCCGCCCGAGACCTTCGTGCTCCTCGGTTCGGCGCTCGCCGCGCGAGGATGGAACGACACCGACGTCGCCGCGGTCCTCGGCGGGAACTTCCGCCGCGTCGCGGCCGAGAGCTGGGAGCCCCTGTCATGACCGAGCTGAAAGACGGCGCCGTCCTCCGCCCCGCCCGCGCGGGAGACGAAGGCGGCATCCTCGCCTGTATCCAGGCTCTCGCCGACTACGAACGCGAACCGGATGCCGTGCACAACACCGCCGAGATGATCGCCGCGACGCTGTTCGGCGACGACCCCCGCGCGTTCGCGTTCGTGGTCGAGAGCGAGGGCGAGATACGCGCTATCGCGATCTGGTTCCTCACCTACTCGACCTGGACCGGTCGCCACGGCATCTGGCTCGAAGACCTCTACGTGCACGAGCAGTACCGCTCGAACGGCTACGGCGTCGCCCTGCTGGCCGCGCTCGCCGCGGAGTGCCTCGAGAAGGGGTACCCACGTCTCGAGTGGACCGTGCTCGACTGGAACGAGCCCGCGATCGGCTTCTACCGCGCGCTCGGTGCCGAGGCGATGGAGGAGTGGACGACCCGGCGCGTGACCGGCGAGGCGCTGACCGCGCTGGCGGCCCGTACCTAGCGGGCGGTATAGGGCCCCGGGCGCCGCCTCCCGGGGGCGATCGCCCCCATCGACGGGTGCAGCCCCGAGCGGGCGAGCGCACCCCGGCGACCGCTACCGCGCCAGGTCCGCGAGCACCGCCTCCGCCGCCCGCTGGCCCGACACCAGCGCGCCCTGGATCGAGGCGGTGTCGCGGTGATCGCCCGCGACGTACCGGCCGTCGTCCAAGCGGACGGGGCGGCGCAGACGCAGGGGCGGGTCCTGCGCGGGCAGGGCGGCGGCGATGTCGTCGCGGCGCAGCAGGCGCCAGGGCCGGGTGTCGGCATCCCAGATCTCGGACAGCTGTCGACGGATGCCGTCCTCCGACGCCTCCGTCGGCATCACGCAGGTGGCCTGGATGAGGTGATGGCCGCGCGGGGCGTAGGTCGGGGCGGTGTTCGTCATGACGGCAGTGTTGGCGATCGGTCCGTGTCGGCGGCCGTCCACGCGGAGCGCCGCATCGGCCGTCGGGGCTTCCTCGGCCGCGAACCACCAGGTCTGCAGGCCGCGCCGGCGGGGAAGGGGGACGTCGAGGGCGGGATCGAGCCCCGTGGCGATGATCACGGTTCGCGCCGTCACCGCCTCGTGCCCCTCGATGCCCACGTGCCACCCGCGCGCCCGGTGCCGGGTCGAGACCACTCGGTGTCTCAGGCGGATGCCGGCTCCCGCGCGACGGGCGGAGTCGGCGAGGTGCGCGGGAAGGGCGCCGATCCCCGCGGCGGGGACCCCGGGACGCCCGAGAGCGAAGCTGCGCACCAGCAAGCGCACGAAGGCGTCGCTCGTCTCCTGCCGATCGTCGGCGATGACGCCGGAGAGGAAGGGCTCGAGCACCGCGTCGCGGAGGGGACCGCGCAGGCCCGCGCGATCCCAGCCCTCGTCCAGCGCGACACCGCCTCTTTTCGCGGCCCGAGCCGATATCAGCGTGGGCCCGACCCAGCGAGCGAGGGCGGTGACGTCGGCCGGACGCAAAAGGCCGCTGCGCAACGTCTCGCCGACCGAGCCGGGATGACGCAGCGGGTGCGAAAGACGCGCGAGCCGATCCTCGAACCGCACGCCGACCGCCACCGGGAAGCGCCGGAGCGAAAGGGCGTCGATGTCCACCCAGCGCCGCACGGCCGGATACGCCGGATTCAGCACGTGGAACCCCAGGTCGAGGCGGAACCCGTCGACGATGTCGGTGCGCTCGCGCCCGCCCACCGCGTCGTTCGCCTCCAACACGACGACATCGCGCCCGGCCTCGGCCAGTCGCGTGGCGGCCCGGAGTCCCGCGAGGCCGGCGCCCACCACGATGACGTCGTAATCGCTCATGGGAGCGAGCCTAGGCAGCGTCCCCGGCGACCGGCCGGGGGTTGCGGGGCGACCGGCGTCACCTGTTGTTCACCTTGTCGAGGCAGGGTGTTCCGATGGCCCCCGTCACGATCCTCTTCGTCTGCGTCCACAACGCCGGGCGCTCGCAGATGGCCGCGGGTTACGCCCGCGCGCTGGGCGGCGACCGCGTCCGGGTCCTGTCCGGCGGCAGCGCACCGGGAGAGACCCTCAACCCGGTGGCCGTGGCCGCGATGGCCGAGGAGGACATCGACATCAGCGCCGAGGTGCCGCAGCTGCTGCTGACCGACGACGTCCGCGCCTCCGACGCGGTCATCACGATGGGGTGCGGCGACGCGTGCCCGATCTTCCCGGGGAAGCGCTACGAGGACTGGGAACTCACCGACCCGGCGGGGAGAGGCCTCGACGAGGTCCGTCCCATCCGCGACGACATCCGGGGACGCGTGCAACGCCTGCTCGACGACCTGCTCGCATGACGGAGGCCCGGATGCCATGGCATCCGGGCCCGTCGAGAACGCTTAAGCGGAGGCTTCCTCGCGCTTGGGCAGCACCCAGCCGGGCCGCACGAAGTGGCACGTGTAGCCGTTGGGGATGCGGATCAGGTAGTCCTGGTGCTCGGGCTCGGCCTCCCAGAACGGAGCCTCGGGCTCGATCGTGGTGACGGCCTTCGCGGGCCAGATGCCCGACGCATCGACATCGGCGATCGTGTCGCGCGCGACCTTCTCCTGCTCGGGCGACAGGGGAAAGATCGCCGAGCGGTAGCTCGTGCCGACGTCGTTGCCCTGACGGTTCAGGGTCGACGGGTCGTGGATCTGGAAGAAGAACGCCAGGATGTCGCGGTACGACGTCTGCGTCGGGTCGAAGACGATCTCGACGGCCTCCGCGTGGCCGGGGTGGTTGCGGTAGGTCGCGTGGTCGTTCTGGCCGCCCGTGTAGCCGACGCGCGTGTCGAGCACGCCGGGCTGGCGGCGGATGAGGTCCTCGACGCCCCAGAAGCAGCCGCCCGCGAGGACGGCGGTCTCGGTGCCGGGGCGGCGGGTGATCTCGCCGGTGTCGGAAGGTCCGCTGGTCATGGTGTGGCTCCTTTTGCGGTTGACGCTTCTGCGGGTGAGGAAAGAAAAGAGGTTCATGAGGCTCGGCTCTCGCGGAACAGGGGGAGGTACGCGCCGTACCCCTGGGCCTCGAGCTCGCTGACGGGCACGAAACGCATCGCCGCCGAGTTCATGCAGTATCTCAGCCCGCCGGCATCCCGCGGGCCGTCGTCGAAAAGGTGCCCGAGGTGGCTGTCGGCTCCGGCGGAGCGCACCTCGGTGCGCGTCATCCAGAGGGTGCGATCGGTCTTCTCCACGACGGCGGCGTCGTCGATGGGCTTGGTGAAGCTCGGCCACCCCGAACCGCTCTCGAACTTGTCGGCCGACGAGAACAGCGGCTGTCCCGATACGACATCGACGTAGATGCCGTCCTCGTGGTTGTCCCAGTACTCGTTGCGGAACGGCGGCTCGGTGGCGTCGTCCTGCGTGACGGCGAACTGGCGGTTCGTCAGACGGCTCAGGGCCTCCGACGTCTTCCGGTACTCCGTGCTCACGGTTCGTGTCCTCTCGTCGCGACGCCCCGGTGCGGGCGTCTTTCTAGAGAACGCCCTCCCCGTCGTTTTTGGTCCCGCGGGGCTGGGAGCGGCCTGTGAGTTCTCCCGGACGCCGGATGCCGAGGGCAAGCCCCCGGGTTCTCATCGGTGCCCGCGTTAGCGTGGCGACACCGACCAGGAGGTACGTATGACCCGCACGATCGTCATCACCGGCGCCAGCGACGGCATCGGCGCCGCGTCCGCGAAGCAGCTCGCCCAGCTCGGCGAGGAGGTGGTCGTCGTGGGGCGAAACCCCGAGAAGACCGCTCGCGTGGCGCGCACGCTCGGGGTGGAGTCGTTCGTGGCGGACTTCAGCGAGCTGTCGCAGGTGCGCGAGCTCGCGGCATCCCTTCTCGAGCGCTACCCGCGCATCGACGTGCTCGCGAACAACGCGGGCGGGGTGTTCGGCGAGCGCACGCTCACCGCGGACGGCTACGAGACGACGTTCCAGGTGAACCACCTCGCGCCGTTCCTCCTCACGAATCTGTTGCGCGAGCGCCTCGTGGAGTCGCGCGCGTCGGTCATCCAGACCTCGAGCGCCGCGGCGAAGCTGTTCCCCCGGTTCGACATCGATGATCTGCAGGGCGAGCACCGGTACTCCTCGACCACGGCGTACGGCAACGCGAAGCTCGCCAACGTGCTGTTCACCAAGGAGCTCAACCGCCGGTTCGGAGACGCGGGGCTCTCGGCGGTCGCCTTCCACCCCGGCGTGATCGCCTCGAACTTCGGCTCGACCAGTGACGGGCCGTGGAAGTTCCTCTACAGCGGGCCGCTCGCTCAGCGCCTGATGACCTCGACCTCGGTCGGCGGGGCGCGCCTCACCTGGCTCGCGCTCGGCAAGCCGGGCGTCGACTGGACCCCCGGCGGCTTCTACTCGAACAACAAGCCGGCGAGGACGAGCCGCCTGGCCGACGACCCGGTGGTCGCGCGGCAGCTCTGGGAGCGCAGCGAGGTGCTGGTCGGTCTCGACGGCTGACCCGCTTGCGGGTGCCCCGCGTCGTCGCAGCGCGGGAGTCATGACGCATGATGGGGCAGTGAACCGCACCGATCGTCTCTACGGCCTGGTCGAGGAGCTGCGCGCCGTCTCGCCGCGGCCGCGGAGTGCGCGCCGTCTCGCGGAGCGGTTCGAGGTGTCAATGCGGACCATCGAGAGGGATCTGGCGGCGCTGCAAGCATCGGGCGTGCCGATCTGGGCGGAGCCGGGCCGGACCGGTGGCTACGTCATCGATGCCTCCGCGACCCTGGGACCGGCGGGATTCACTCTCGACGAGGCCCTCGCGGTGCTCATCGGGCTCGGTACTCTCCAGCGCGGCCCGTTCCGGCATTCGGCCCGGACGGCGATGCGGAAGGTGCTGGCCGTCATGCCGGAGGACGACGCGGCACGTGCCCGCGCGCTCGCCTCACGCGTGCATCTGTTGGAGACCGAGGGCGACGCCGCGGTGCCGTCCGAGTTCGCCGCGGCCCTTCGCGCGGATCGCGTCGTGAGCCTTCGATACGAGGACGCGAGCGGGGTGGAGTCCACCCGCGAGGTCGAGCCCTTGGGATCGATCGGCAAGGACGGGCAGTGGTACCTCGTCGCCTGGTGCCGCCTGCGAGACGGGGTCCGTGCGTTTCGAGGAGACCGGATGCGCTCGATCGAGGTGACGCAGGAGCGTCCCCCTCGACGCGCCCTCCGCGCCGCGGACCTCGACATCCGGTACGGGCGATTGCGTTCGATCGTCGAGGACTGAAGGTCGCGGGGATCCGCGAAACACCGACAGGACGGTGTCGCGACGCCGCGTGAGGCTGGAGCCCTCATCTCGTCCGCCCCACCGAAGGAATGCCATGTCGTTCACCTCCCTCCGCATCGTCACCGACGACCTCGACGCTGTTGTCGCCTTTTACGAGCGGATCACCGGCCAGCAGGCCGAACGCCCCGCTCCCGTCTTCGCGCAGTTCCGCGGCTCCGGCACGAACCTCGCGATCGCGAGCACCGCCACCGTCGCGATGCTCCACGGGGCTGTCGCCCCCGCGACGAACCGGTCGGTCCTCCTCGAGTTCGAGGTCGCCGATGTCGACGCCGAATTCGCGAGGCTGCGGATGAGCGACGACGACGTGGTGCTCGAACCCACCACCATGCCGTGGGGCAACCGGTCGGCGCTCGTCCGCGATCCCGACGGCAATGTCGTGAACCTGTTCAGCAGGCCCGCGGCGAGCTAACGACGGGGCCGTCCGAGCGGTGTGGTGTCTGCCGGCGCGGGCGGTTACTCAGGCGCCGGAACGCGGCGGGCTGACGCTCCACCCGAAGCGATCCAGCGCAGCGGCGAGGCGTCGAGCTTGCGCCCACGCGATCTCACCCGACACATCCGAGTACACGTCGATGGCGAAGGGCGGCGGATCGGCGAACTTGGGGATCTCGACCTCTGCCCACGCGTGCGGGGCGAGCCAGACGCGCGGACGGGTGGTTCCGGCACCCTCCACTCCGCCGTCGGCGGCGAACGCGATCGCGTCGAGGGCGTCGATCTTGGTGATCGGCATGTTCACCACGAGCGTCACGGCGTGCAGTTGATCCGGCATCGGGATCCTCCCTCCTTCATCCTCACACGCGTCATGGACGCGCGGGCCGTCGGATTTCCCGCCCGTTCGTCGTCCATAGCCTGCTCATAGATTCGGTGAGGGTGGGGACAGGGACGCCCGGTCATCCTCGGTTCACGACACCCGCCTCGACCGATGGAGCAGAACATGAGCAGAATCCCTGACACCCAGATGACCTCCGACGGCCCCGCCTACGAGGGCCGTCTCCTCGACCGCGCCGACGAACCCGTCGTCGACCAGGGCGCGCCCTTCGACATCCGCACGCTCGTGTCGCGCCGCGGCATCCTGGGCCTCGTCGTACTCGGAGCCGGCACCGCCACGCTCGCGGCGTGCAGCCCCGCCGCCTCCGGAACGCCCACGGCGAGCGCGACGGCGACGCCCTCGGCATCCGCGACACCCACCGCGACGCCCAGCGCGACGGCGTCCGGCGCAGCTGCGGCGCTGCCCGCCGGTGAGATCCCCGACGAGACCGCCGGTCCCTACCCGGGCGACGGATCCAACGGCGTCGACGTCCTGGAGCAGTCCGGGATCGTCCGCGGCGATCTGCGCTCGAGTCTCGACGGTGGGGCGACGGCCGCGGGCGTGCCCATGACGTTGAACCTCACGATCTTCGACACCGCCAACGGTGATGTGCCGTTCGCCGGGGCCGCCGTGTACGTCTGGCACTGCGACGCCGAGGGCCGCTACTCCATGTACTCCTCCGGCATCGAGAACGAGACGTATCTGCGAGGGGTGCAGGTCGTTGGCTCCGACGGTGTCGTGTCCTTCACCTCGATCTTCCCCGCGTGCTACGACGGTCGCTGGCCGCATATCCACTTCGAGGTCTATCCGAACGTGGATGCCATCACCGACTCCACCAACGCCATCGCGACGTCGCAGGTCGCCCTGCCCGAACAGACGTGCGCCATCGTCTACGCGGACACGAGCACGTATCCGTCCTCGGCATCGAACCTCTCGCGCGTCTCGCTCGACGGCGACAACGTGTTCGGCGACGACGGGGGAGCGCTCGAGCTCGCCACCACCTCCGGAGACAACTCGGCCGGCTGGACCGTCTCGCTCGGCGTACGCGTCGACACGACCACCGCTCCGACCGCGGGCGCCGCTCCCGGCGGCCGCGGCTGACCCGAAAGGACCCTTCCCATGCTGCAGAATCTCACCGGCTGGCACGCCCTCATCGTGCTGGCGGTCATCGTCCTCGTCTTCGGAGCGGCCAAGCTTCCCGCCCTCGCCCGCAGTCTCGGCCAGTCCGTGCGTATCCTCAAGACCGAGGTCGCCGAGTCCCGGACCGAGTTGCCGGATGCCCCCGCCGATGAGACCGCGGACCCCGCGTCCCGCGAACGCCCCTCGGCATCCGCTCCCGTGGTCCTCTCCCCGCCGAGCCGGTCATGACCGCCGCCGCTGCTCCCACCGCCCCGCCGTCTCGACCCGAGGCGGCGCGATCGGCCCCCCTGCCCGTCGCCGCCCACCTCGACGAGGCGACGCGACGAGCGGTGCGGGCGGCGGTCGCCCTCGCCATCTGCGCCCTGGCCGGCTGGTTCCTCTACGAGCCGGTGATGGACCTGGTCCGCGCGCCGATCGCGCAGATCGCGGTCGAGCGCAACGCCAGCCTCAACTTCGAGAGCGTCACCGGCGCCTTCGACCTGCGCCTGCGGGTCGCTCTCGTCGCAGGGCTCGTGTTGTCGAGCCCCGTCTGGCTCTACCAGCTGTTCGCCTTCGTGCTTCCCGGCCTCACCCGGCGAGAGCGGCGGTACGTCCTGGGGTCGGTGAGTGCTGCGGCTCCGCTGTTCGTGGCCGGCTGCGCGAGTGGACTGCTGCTCTTCCCGCACATGGTGTCGGTGCTGGCCGGGTTCGCCTCCAGCGAGGACTCCACGATCCTCGACGCCGGCGCCTATATCGACTTCGTCCTGAAGATCGTCGTCGCCACGGGCATCGCCTTCGTGTCGCCGGTCGTGCTGGTGGTGCTGAACCTCGCCGGAATCGTCTCCGCGCGCACGCTGGCGCGCAGCTGGAGGTACGCGGTGGTCGCCATCGTGCTGTTCAGTGCCCTCGCGACGCCGTCGGCCGACGTGATGTCGATGTTCCTGGTCGCCGTCCCGATGACCGCCCTGTACGCCGCAGCGCTCGCGATCGCAGCCCTGCACGATCGCGCTCGCGCTCGGTCGGCGCGTGTTCTCGCCCCCGAGGAAGCGTCATGTTCGGCCTGACCGTCGAGAAGCTGCTCCTGGTGGGGCTTATCGCCGCCGTCCTCATCGGTCCGCGACGTCTTCCCGGGGTGGTCGCGCGACTCGCGGCCGGCGTCGCGGGGCTGCGCCGGACGGTGGATGCCGCTCGGCACCGCGCCGCGACCGAACTCGGGGTGCCCGCCGACACGGCCGAGTGGCGCGCCCTCGACCCCCGGCGATACGACCCGCGCCGCATCATCGCCGAAGCTCTTGCGGAGCCTCCGGTCTCGGCATCCGCCGCCCTTCCGGCCGCACAGAAGCGCCCCGCGGGCGAGGGCGCGACCGCCGGTGCCGCCCCCTCGGGGCCCGGGAGCGTTGCGATGCGCCGCGTCCGGGTCGGGAGCTCCGCCCACCCGCGCTGGATCGAGGTGCCCGTCGAGGCGACGACCGAGGACGCCGAGCCCGACGCGGGCGCGGTCTCCACCGACGATTCGACCGCGCGGGTCGCCACGACGGCTTAGCCTCGACGCATGTCTTCTCCCCGCGCACAGCTCGAGGACCTCCTCGCACGGGGCCTCGGCGACGTCTCCCCGGCGTTGCAGGCGCTACCCGTCGAGGGCGAGTCGCGCGCGGCGGCGGTGCTGATCCTCTTCGGCGTGCTCGACGGGGTGCCCAGCCGCCGGACATCGAGCTCCGTACCGAGCGATCTCGACGTGCTCCTTCTCGCACGAGCGAGCACCTTGCGCGCCCACCCGGGGCAGGTCGCCTTTCCCGGCGGCCGGGTCGATGTCGAAGACGCGGATGCCGTGGCGGCGGCGCTGCGCGAAGCGCGGGAGGAGACGGGGCTCGACCCTGCCGGGGTCGAGGTGCTGGGGACGCTCGAGAGCGTGCCCCTGGCGTTCTCGCGTCACGAGGTGACCCCGGTGCTGGGGTGGTGGACGCGCCCGACGCCGGTGCGCGCGGTCGACGCCTCCGAATCAGCGGACGTGTTCCGCGTCGCGGTCGCCGACCTGCTCGACCCCGATCGGCGGGGCGTGACCGTGATCCGCCGTGATGGCCGGGAGTGGCGCGGCCCCGCGTTCTCGCTCCAGACGCCGCGCGGACCGCAGACCGTCTGGGGGTTCACCGCCATGCTGCTCGACGGCCTGTTCGACCGTCTCGGCTGGACCGAACCCTGGAACGACGAGCGCGAGATCGCTCTTCCCGTGCCGCGGTCGGTCGACCGCGTCTAGCGCGTCGCGCCGACTTCGTCATCCGCGGCGTGGCGGAGGACGCGGGTCGCTAGCGTGGAACCCGTGACTGCGCCTATCGACCCCACCTCCACCTCCGCCTGGTCCCGCCTCCGCGCCCTGCGCGAGGACTTCACTCCCGATCTGCGCGGCTGGTTCGCCGCCGACGCCGATCGCACCAGTGATCTCACCCGCACCCTCGGCGACCTCCACGTCGACCTGTCGAAGAACCTCGTCACCCCCGAGGTGCTCGACGCCCTGGTCGCGCTCGCCGAAGAGACCGGCGTGCGTGAACGCTTCGCCGACATGCTCCGCGGCGTCCACCTCAACACGAGCGAGGACCGCGCCGTCCTGCACACCGCCCTGCGGCGTCCGGCCGGTGCCGAGCCGGCGCTGGTCGTCGACGGCCAGCAGGTCGACCACGACGTCCACGAGGTGCTCGATCGCGTGAGCGCCTTCGCCGACCGCGTGCGGTCGGGTCAGTGGCGCGGGGTCACCGGCAAGAAGGTCACCACCGTCGTGAACATCGGCATCGGCGGCAGCGACCTCGGCCCCGTCATGGTCTACGAGGCACTCCTGCCGTACGCCGACGCCGGTATCCGTGCGCGCTTCGTGTCGAACATCGACCCCACCGACATCGCGCAGAAGACCGCCGACCTCGACCCCGAGACCACGTTGTTCATCGTGGCGTCGAAGACGTTCACCACCCTCGAGACCCTCACCAACGCCCGTCTCGCTCGCGACTGGCTCTGGGCGCAGCTCGCCGAGAAGGGCGCGATCGACGACTCGGATGCCGCGCGCACCGACGCCGTGGCCCACCACTTCGTCGCGGTGTCCACCGCCCTCGACAAGGTCTCGGACTTCGGCATCGATCCCGCGAACGCCTTCGGCTTCTGGGACTGGGTGGGCGGTCGGTACTCCGTCGACTCCGCGATCGGGCTGTCGCTGGCCATCGCCCTCGGACCCGACGTCTTCCGCGACCTGCTCGCCGGTTTCCACACGGTCGACGAGCACGTGGCATCCACCCCGATCGAGCAGAACGTGCCCGTGCTCATGGGACTGCTGAACGTCTGGTACACGAACTTCCTCGGCGCCCAGTCGCACGCCGTGCTGCCGTACGCGCAGCAGCTGCACCGCTTCGCTGCGTACCTCCAGCAGCTGACCATGGAATCCAACGGAAAGTCCGTCCGGTGGGACGGCACCCCGGTCACGACCGATACGGGCGAGGTGTTCTGGGGTGAGCCGGGGACGAACGGCCAGCACGCCTTCTACCAGCTCATCCACCAGGGCACGCGGCTCATCCCGGCCGACTTCATCGCCTTCGTGAACCCGGCCTACCCCCGCGCCGACGACGGGCGCGACGTGCACGGGCTGTTCCTGGCGAACTTCCTCGCGCAGACCAAGGCGCTGGCGTTCGGCAAGACCGCAGAAGAGGTGGAGGCGGAGGGAACCACCGGAGCTCTCGTCGCGGCGCGGACGTTCCCCGGCAACCGTCCGACGACGTCGATCTTCGCGCCGTCGCTCACGCCCTCGGTGCTCGGTCAGCTGATCGCCCTCTACGAGCACATCACCTTCACGCAGGGCACGATCTGGGGCATCAACTCCTTCGACCAGTGGGGCGTCGAACTCGGCAAGCAGCTCGCGCTGCAGATCGCTCCCGCGATCGAGGGCGACGACCAGGCTCTGGCCGCCCAGGACTCCTCGACCCGCGCGCTGCTGGACTACTACCGGGCGCACCGCGGCTGACCCGCAGAACGCAGGGCGACGGCCGGATCCGTCGCCGGGGGCCGATTCGGCGAGATTTTTCTCCGCCGAATCGGCCTTCTTCTGTCCCCGCTGCGAAGCTCAGCAGGAGTTGAGGTGTCCCGGAAGAGATAGATGGAGAGAAATGCCTGGTGATAACGGTATTCGTGCCGCACTTGCGTGCCCGCGAAGGAGAAGCGTCATCGCCGGCCGAGCCCCTTCGCGCCGGCGTGTACGGACGACCCGGCTCCCACCGGTCTTCCAGGTAACGAAAAGATAACGTCCAGAACCAGCACCCACACTCGGGGCCCGTGCCGACCCGACGGCACGACACCGTGCTCGAACCCGACGAGCGCGCCCCCGACGAAAGATTCCTGTTCTCTTGCTGCGTTCCGACATAAAGCTCACCCACGTCAACCGCGCCCGGCGCACCCTCGTCACGGCGGCAACCTGCGCCGGCCTCGCCTTCGGCCTGGTCGCGACGACCGGCCTCGCGATGGCGTCCCCCCTCTCGCTGCCCGACGCGTCGGCCTCGTCGTTCTCCGCTCCCGGCACCTCGGTTCCCGTGTCGACGGCGCCGACCCTCGATGCCGTCAGCACGGGGGCGAGCACCGCCCTCGATGGTGCGCAGACGGCGCTTTCGAACGCGAGCGCAGTGCAGGCCGACGTCGCCGCGACCGGACTCCCGCTCGCGATCGGCGACGCCGCGATCGATACGAGTGCCCTGCAGGATGCCGTGGACCGGCTCACCTCGCGCGATCTCCTCCCCGTGCTGCTCGTTCCCGCCCTCAGTCAGAACGCCCAGGCCGAGACGGATCGCGTGAGCGCTCGCGTCGCGGAGGTCCAGGGGAGCCTGGACCAGGCGAAGGCAGAGAAAGCGGCTGCCGATGCCGCGGCCGAGGCGCAGCGTCAGGCCGAGGCCGCAGCTGCCGCCGAGGCGCAGCGCCAGGCCGACGCGGCGGCGGCTCTCGCCCGGGTCAACACCACCGATGGGGCGAAGGCGTACGCCGCGCAGCTGGCCTCCGAGAAGTACGGCTGGGGGAGTGATCAGTTCTCCTGCCTCTCGTCGCTGTGGACCAAGGAGTCGGGCTGGAACTACAAGGCCTACAACAACGACGGCGGGGCCACCGGCATCCCCCAGGCGCTCCCCGGCAGCAAGATGGCCTCGTTCGGCGCCGACTGGGAGTCGAACGCCGCGACCCAGATCGCCTGGGGCCTCGACTACATCTCCCGCGGGTACGGCACCCCGTGCAGCGCCTGGGGTCACTCGCAGGCGATGAACTGGTACTGAGAATCCCCCCGGCGACGGCCCGCGGCCTTCGTCAGCGATATATCGTTATGTATCGCTGACTCAGATCGGGTCCGCGCGAAGGAGGTCGTCATGAGTGGTTCATTCTTGGGAGACGCGTTCGGCGGACGCGGTGGGAGCAACACCCCCGGCTGGCCGATGTCCAACATCCTCGAGGGTCTCGAGCAGCTGCGCACGCAGTTCGAGCAGAAGACCAGCTCCTCGCCCCGCATGAACAAGGGCGACGTGCGTTCAGCCGTCCTCTCGCTGCTGCTCGAACAGCCCATGCACGGCTACCAGATCATCCGCGAGATCGAGGACCGCAGCGGCGGATCGTGGAAACCGAGCCCCGGCTCGGTCTACCCCACCCTGCAGCTGCTCACCGACGAGGGTCTCGTGCAGGCCGAGGAGTCCAACGGCCGCAAGACCTACTCGCTGACCGCCGAAGGTCGTGCCGCCGCGGGCGACGAGACCACCGAGCGCACCGCGCCGTGGGAGTCGGCCGGTTCGCGTGACGGCGGCCGCATGACCGCGCTGCCCAAGGCGGGCGTCGAGCTCGCCCAGGCGGCGGCCCAGGTCGCGCGCACGGGAGACAAAGAGCAGGTGGCGCAAGCCGTCGAGATCCTCGACGAGGCCCGCCGTAAGCTCTACTCCATCCTCGCCCAGGGTTGAGGTCACGCCCGCTCGACGGGGGCTTCCCGCCCGTCGGCATCCAGGAGAATCGATGACCGACGACGCCCTCATGAAGGCCCGCTACCGGCGGATCACGCGCTTCGCGGCGCGCTACCTGGTGCAGGCCTGGTGGTTCGAGCTGTTCCTGCCGCGGTTCGGTCTCGGGTGGATCTCCGCCCGGGGCCGCACCCGGCGGCTCGAACGCATCGCCCAGCGTTTCCACGTGCTGGCGGTCGACCTCGGCGGTCTGATGATCAAGGTCGGCCAGTTCATGTCGTCGCGCCTCGACGTCCTGCCGCCCTCCATCACGAAACAGCTCGAGGGCCTGCAAGACGAGGTGCCCGCGGTCCCGTTCGCGCAGATGCGGGCTCGGGCCGAAGAAGAGCTCGGGATGCCGTTGCAGCGTGCCTTCGCGAGCGTCGACGAACGTCCCCTCGCCGCCGCCTCCCTGGGGCAGGCGCACCGGGCCGTTCTGACGCCCGAGCTCTCCGACGAGACCGGTCTGCGCGCGGTGGTCCTGAAGATCCAGCGGCCCGGCATCGACCGTATCGTCGACGTCGACCTCCGCGCCCTTCGCAAGGTCGGCGTCTGGCTCAGCAAGGTCTCTCTCGTACGCGACCGCGTCGACATGCCCTCCCTGGTCGAGGAGTTCGCGGTGACCAGCCTCGAAGAGATCGACTACCTCCACGAGGCGGCGAACTCCGAGCGCTTCGCCGCCGACTTCGGGGGAGAGGGCGGTATCGCCGTCCCCGACGTCGTGTGGGAGCGCACCACCCGTCGCGTCCTCACCCTGCAGGACGTCACCGCGATCAAGATCAACGACGTCGACGCCCTGCGCGCCGCCGGCATCGACCCGTCCGAGGTCGCTGCGCGCTTCGCGCAGGTCATGTTCGACCAACTCTTCGACGACGGCTTCTTCCACGCCGATCCGCACCCCGGCAACGTCTTCGTCACGCCGCTTCCCTCGACGACGGATGCCGGCACCCCGGCCTGGCGGTTCACGTTCATCGACTTCGGCATGATGGGCGAGGTCCCGCCGAGCCTGCGACGGGGCCTACGCCGCGTGCTCATCGCGGCGGCCTCACGCGACGGCAAGGGCCTGGTCGACGGCATCCGGGACGTGGGCGTCCTGCTGCCCTCGGCCGACACCATTCAGCTCGAGCGGGCGATGACGCAGCTCTTCTCGCGCTTCGGCGGTATGGGCTTCGCCGAGCTGCAAGAGGTCGACCCCCGCGAGTTCCGTGCCTTCGCGATCGAGTTCGGCGACGTCGTGCGGTCCCTGCCGTTCCAGCTGCCCGAGAACTTCCTGCTCATCGTCCGCGCGATGTCGCTGACCAGCGGCATGTGCAGCGCCCTCGATCCGGCCTTCAACATCTGGGACGCCGTCGAGCCCTACGCGCAGCGCCTGATCCGCGAAGAGAGCGGCAACGCCGCTCAGGCCTTCGTGCGCGAGGTGGGGGCCGTGGCCGCCGTGACCGCGCGCCTCCCGCGCCGCGCCGACAACCTCATCTCGCGCTTCGAGGACGGGTCGGTGTCGGTCCAGACCCCGCGTATCGAGAGGCGCCTGCGCGATCTGGAGCGCATGATCCGCCGGGTGGTGTCGGCGGTGCTCTTCACGGGGCTGCTGATCGGCGGCATCCTGCTGCAGGCCGAACAGGCCGTGCTCGGCACGATCCTCATGGTCGCGTCGGTGGTGCCGCTCGCCCACGCCGTCCTCGCCGGGTTCGTGGCTCGCCGCAACGGCGCCTGAGGAGCAGCGACCTTTCGCGCCGGCGGGACGTGTCACCTGCCGTCGAAGATCCCGAGTAACGCGACCGCCCCGATGAAGACCGGGAAGCCGTACACGGCGGTGCTCATCATGAATGTCGCGATGACGCGGACGTTGGCCCAGGACCCGTTTCGCTGCGTCAGGAACAGCAGTCGTCTGCCGTCGGGGCCGATGACCAGCGTCGCGGGCCGCCAGGCCATCGAGCGCGATCGCTCGCGCACCGCGTTGCGGGCGATGTCGACAGCGGCCTGACCGTCGACCCGCTCGTCCATGTATCGCAGCGATCGCTGTCTCACGCGGGGAACGACGTGGGCGAGGATCGCCTCCACTTCGCGCCACAGGGCCGGGTCGTCCCAGCGCCGACGGTCCGCGCGGAAGAAGACCACGCGGTCGTCAATGATCTCGACGTCGTATTCGCGCGCGTGGTCGGCGAGGGCGGCCATCACGTCGGGGGTGAGGACGTACAGGGCGTCCCTGCCGTATCCCTGCGGAGCGTAGGCGCGAAAGACGCGATCGAAGTCCCCCTCGAGCGAGATCCTCTGCCGCTCGGCGAGGTTCTCCGGCAAGCCGGAGCGCACGCCGTCGTTCGCGACCGAGTCGAGCACGAGGTGGGGGAGGGGGGAGGCCAGGGTGACGCTCACGTAGGAGCGCGGGCGCGTGCGCGGCATCCGGATCCGGATCGTGCCGAACTCGACGCGTCCGTCCTGGTCGACGAACCGTGGGTACTCCCGGACCCCGGCCGAGTGGCCGGTCACGATCGCCCGGAAGGTGTCGCGCCAGCTGGGCGCGGCGCGGTAGCCGTTCGCCCGGGCGGTCAGGGCGCGGCGTGCGCGGCGCAGCCGCACGGGGGTGGACGGCCTCCTCGACCAGACCCACAGGGCGATGCTCGCGGCGATCCACACGATGGCGATCACGAGCGTCACCACGAGGGAGTGCACGTCCTCCGCGGTGAGCACCCCGTCCTGTGTCACGTCGACCTGCAGGCCGGTGCCGAAGACCCGGAAGAACAGCGTCCACACCAGCGCCACGGCGTTCAGACGCACCAGCAGGCGACGACGGGTGGGCACCCACGGCGGCGGTACGTGCTCCGGGACCGTGGGCAGCTCGCGGCGGACGTCTTCGGCGGGAGCATCGAGCCAACGCAGGTCCACGGTCTCCCTCTCCGGCGGGTGTCGGTCCGCCCGCCCGTAGGGGGCGCCTCCCTAGACTGGCGCGGTGTCGACCGTTCCGCCCCGTCCCCTGTCGGCGTGGCGCTTCGACGGTACGCTCCGCACTTACCAGGCCGACGCCCTCGAGCGTGTCGACGTCGATGCAGGAGAGCCCGTGCACCTGGTCGCCCCGCCCGGGGCCGGCAAGACCCTCCTCGGTCTCCTCCTCGCCGCTCGTCGCGGCGGGCGGGCCGTCGTCTTCGCGCCCACCACGGCGATCCGTGCGCAGTGGGTGGCCGCCGCCCGCGCGCTCGCCCACGACGACGCCGCCGTCTCCGACGACCCGGACGACCCGGCCGACCTCACCGCTCTCACCTATCAATCCGTCAGCGTCGTCGACTCGAGCGAGGCGTTCACCGAACTGGCCCGTGCCCGCTGGGTCGCGGACCTCGTGGACGACGACCGCACGCCGGAGCAGGCCGACGCGTGGCTCGACGCGCTGAGCGCGAGCAATACCGAGGCGTACGGCCGTGGCATCCGCTCCCGCTCGCGCGCCGTGCGGCGGACGCTCGCGAGACAGGATGCCGCCGCCCTCACGGCGGCGCTGCATCCGAACGCCCGCGAGCTCCTCGATCGCCTCGTCGCCGCGGGGGTCGAGACGATCGTGCTGGACGAATGCCACCACCTGCTCGACCACTGGGCGCTCGTGGTGGCGGCGTTCGTCGCCCGGGTGCGGGCGGAGGGTCGTGAACCGCTCGTGATCGGACTCACCGCGACGCTTCCCTCGCCCGACGATGCGAACGAGTACGACAACTACGTGTCGCTTCTGGGAGAGGTCGACCTGGAGGTCCCCGTCCCGGCGGTGGTGCGGGAGGGCGATCTCGCTCCGTATCGGGATCTCGTGCACGTCGTCGCGCCGACCGATGAGGAGCTCGCTTTCCTGTCGGCCCATGCCGAGGCCCTCGCCGAGGCGTTGCGGACGACTTTCGCCGTCGGAGCCGGGCGCGCGTTCATCCGCGGCGTCCTGCAGCCGTCGCACCCGGCGTCCGAGACGGGTCGCGGCGAGGGCGGCATCCCGGCGCCAGCGGCACCGACGTCCGCCGGCGCGCGCGGGATCGAGCCGCCGCCCGCGCCCGCCGATCCCGTCGCCGAGATCGACGCGTGCCTGGCCACCGCGTTCGACGCCGACTTCGCCGGGGCCGAGGCGGCCGCGGCGATGTTCTCGGTCGTCGCCCCCGACGACCCGCTCATCGCGCGCCTCCCGGCCGTGGCGCGCCGCGCGCCCACCACCGACGAGACGCTGCGCCTGCTCGGCCGTTTCGCCCTCGACCGGGTCCTTCCCGATCCGGCGCGCGCCGACGACTGGCAGCGGCTTCGTCGTCTTCTCGCCGACTTCGGCTTCGCGCTCACCGACCGGGGCGTGCGTCGCACGCGCGATCCGATCGACACGGTCCTGGCGTCCTCGCTGTCGAAGGATCGCGGAGCCTGCGACATCCTCGCCCACGAACGCGCCGAGCTCGGCGACCGTCTCCGCGCCCTCGTCGTGACCGACTTCGTCACCCACGGAAACGTCCACGGCGGTCTGCTCGGCTCGGCGGGTGCGGTGCGGACCTTCTCCCTCCTGGCGACGGATGCCGAGACCTCGACGTTGCGTTCGATCCTCGTCACGTCCTCGACGGTGCGCCTCGCCGCCCGGCACGTCGACACCGTGCTGCCGGCGCTCTCCCGCGAGCTCGGCGCGCAGCTGAGCGTGGAGCCGTGCGCCGACGACGCCGCGTGCGTCGAGGTCCGCGGGACCGCGGGGACGGGCATCGTCGGAGCCGTCTCGCGTCTGCTGACCGCGGGCGCCCTCGAGGTCGTGGTGGGCACCCGCGGCCTGTTCGGCGAGGGCTGGGACTGCCCCGCGGTCAATACGCTCATCGACCTGACCGCGGTGGCGACGGCGTCGGCGACGCAACAGCTGCGCGGGCGCACGCTGCGTCTCGACCCGAACTGGGCGGAGAAGGTCGCCCACAACTGGACGGTGTCCGCGCTGCTCCCGCCGGCCGCTGGTCTCGACGCGCAACCCGACGCCGTTCGCCTCCGCCGCAAGCACGACCGGTTGTGGGGGATCGACGCCGACCATCCCGATCGCATCGTCCGCGGTCTCGCGGCCGCCCTCGGGCGGGAGCGCCGCGCTGCCCTCGACGACGTGCTCGCTGGAACCCCGGATGCGTCCGTGGAGCGGGTCGACGCCCTGGCCTCCGTCCCCCCTCGCGCCGCCACGCGCTCCGCGTGGCGCGTCGGCACCCCGTACGACGACCGCGAGGAACGGTCCGCGCTGATCGAACGCCCCGCGCGGACGCCCGTCTTCTCGACGTCGGTCGTCGCGACGCGCGCGCTGGGCGGGTGGTCCGTCGTGTCAGCGGTGGTCCCGGCTGCGCTCCTGGCTCTCGCGTTCTTCCTGCCGCCGGTCGTCGGCCCGGCCCTGGGCGCCGCCGGTGCTCTCGTCGGCGTCGCCGTGTGCGCGCCTCTCGTCACCGCCTGGCGCCGTGTCCGTCGGCAGGCCCGTGATGCGCCCGGGACGCTCCGTGACATCGCGGGGGTGGTGTGGACCGCGCTGGCCGAGAGCGGGCGCGTCCAGCCGCTGTGGGAGGCCCCGACCCTCGGAAACGAGCGAACGGATGCCGACGCCATCCGCGTCGAGGTGCGCATGCCGCACGCGAGCCTCGCCGACCAGCGCACGTTCGGCGCGGCCCTCGAAGACGTGTGCGGGCCGATCCGCACCCCGCGTTTCGTCCTCGAGATCGACCGCGGGGGAGGACGGTGGTGGGTGCGGCGCATCCTCGAGCGTGCGGGACGGTCGCACCCCCGCCAGTTCGTCGCCGTCCCCGCGGAGATCGGCCGTCGTCGCGCCGATGCCCTTCGCTTCCACGGGGCTTGGCAGGTGCACGTCGGACCGGCGCGCCTGCACGAGCTCGCCGGTCCCCAGAACCTCCCTCTGCTCGCAGAAGCGCGCCGCACCGGAGGGTTCTCCGGAGCGGCGCGCTCTGTCGTGAGATGGAGCTGAGGGCTCAGTACCACCCGGTCGACTGCGAGTGACCCCAGGCGCCGCACGGAGTGCCGTAGCGGCCCGAGATGTAGCCCAGACCCCACGAGACCTGGGTCGCGGCGTTGGTCTGCCAGTCGGCGCCGGCCGACGACATCTTGCTTCCGGGGAGAGCCTGCGGGATGCCGTAGGCACCGCTACCGGAGTTGTAGGCCTTGTAGTTCCAGCCCGACTCCTTGTTCCACAGCGACACGAGGCACGACATCTGGTCGTCGCCCCAGCCGCGGCTTGCGAGCATGTCGCGCGCAGCGGCCTGAGCGCCCGCGACGCTGTTGTCCCCCGAGCCGCCTCCGGTGGCGATGGGGGCCGACGAACCGCCGCCTCCGCTGCTGCCGGAGTTCGACGAAGACGAGGAGTCGGCCTTCTCGGCCGCGGCCTTCTCGGCCGCGGCCTTCTCGGCGGCGGCGGCCTTCGCGGCCTCCGCCTCTTGGCGCGCCTTCTCGGCGGCCTCTTCCTCGGCCTTCTTGGCGACGGCGGCGTCGAGGCCCCCGCGCAGCTCCGCGACGCGCTGGTCGACGGCGACCGAAGCCGCGGTCACCTCTTCGGCGAGGGCGGGAAGGAAGGTCTCCGGAAGAACGGATGCCGCCTCGAGACGGTCCGTCGCCTGCTGCAGAGCGGCGGTGTCCACCGTCGCGGGCTGGCCGATGTCGAGACCGGACGCCGCGATGTCGTTCTGCACGGTGGTGGCGGCCTGCATCGAGGTCGAGGCCGCGGTCTCGGCGGACTTCGCCTCGGTCTTCTCGGGCCCGGGGGTCGCCGCGAGAACGGTGGGGGTGATCGAGGAGGCGAGCGAGAAGGTCGCCGTCGAGAGGTCCGCGGGGGAGGCGGTGGCGGCCGGCGCGGTGCCGGTGAGAGCCGCGGCCGCGACCACGCCGAGCACGACTGCTCCCGCTGTCGTCACGGGGCGGCGACGAGTGCGGCGGGCGGCAAGGCGGCGGTCACGACGATTGATGGGGGGCGTCGAGTCAGAGCGCATAGAACCGGTTTCACGTGAGGGAGGGCGGTGCGGGTGTCACCGTCCGACCCGCGTTCAGCGGGCACAAGACGGGGAGCTTGGCACGTGTTTCTGGATGCCACCTGGGCGGTCGGCCTCAGATCGGCGCGACAAAAATGCCGATCGGGGGCGAATCGCTCGTGGCATGGCCGAACCTACGTCCGTCTGCCCCGCGCGGGGAGGTGTCGCCGTATGACGAGGCCGTCGCCGCGGGTGTCGAGCCCGGCACCGCGCGGGGAGTGCGGTGCGTTAGACTGAGGTGTCACACGTGGGTTCTGCCTATCTGGTGAGCCCGTGACATCGCACAAACAATCCGCTTCGCTTCGACTCGTGGCTGGAGTTCGCCTTCGGGCGGCGTCAGCGCGATGCCCCCGGTCTTCGGATCGACGGGTACAGGAGTCGGAGCCCGACACCACACCCAACTAGGACAACCCACTACATGACTACCGCAACGACCGCCCCGGCTACCAAGCAGGTCGCGATCAACGACATCGGCTCGGCTGAGGACTTCCTCGCCGCTGTCGAGAAGACCCTGAAGTTCTTCAACGACGGCGACCTCATCGAAGGCACCGTGGTGAAGATCGACCGCGACGAGGTCCTCCTCGACGTCGGTTACAAGACCGAGGGCGTCATCCCCTCGCGCGAGCTTTCGATCAAGCACGACGTCGACCCCAACGAGGTCGTCAACGTCGGCGATCACGTCGAGGCCCTCGTTCTCCAGAAGGAGGACAAGGAAGGTCGCCTCATCCTGTCCAAGAAGCGCGCGCAGTACGAGCGTGCGTGGGGCGACGTCGAGAAGATCAAGGAGAACGACGGTGTGGTCACCGGTTCCGTGATCGAGGTCGTCAAGGGTGGTCTCATCGTCGACATCGGCCTCCGCGGCTTCCTCCCGGCATCGCTCATCGAGCTGCGTCGCGTCCGCGACCTCACGCCGTACCTGGGTCAGGAGATCGAGGCGAAGATCCTCGAGCTCGACAAGAACCGCAACAACGTCGTGCTCTCGCGCCGCGCCCTGCTCGAGCAGACGCAGTCCGAGTCGCGCACCACGTTCCTCAATAACCTCCACAAGGGCCAGGTCCGCAAGGGCACGGTCTCGTCGATCGTCAACTTCGGTGCGTTCGTCGACCTGGGTGGCGTCGACGGTCTCGTCCACGTCTCCGAGCTTTCGTGGAAGCACATCGAGCACGCCTCCGAGGTCGTCGAGGTGGGCCAGGAGGTCACCGTCGAGATCCTCGAGGTCGACCTGGACCGCGAGCGTGTCTCCCTGTCGCTCAAGGCGACGCAGGAAGACCCGTGGCAGGTGTTCGCCCGTACCCACGCGATCGGTCAGATCGCTCCGGGCAAGGTCACCAAGCTCGTTCCGTTCGGTGCGTTCGTCCGCGTTGCCGATGGCATCGAGGGCCTCGTGCACATCTCCGAGCTGTCGGGCAAGCACGTCGAGCTCGCCGAGCAGGTCGTTTCGGTCGGCGAAGAGGTTTTCGTCAAGATCATCGACATCGACCTGGAGCGTCGTCGTATCTCGCTGTCGCTGAAGCAGGCCAACGAGTCGGTCGACCCCAACGGCACCGAGTTCGACCCGGCGCTGTACGGCATGGCCACCGAGTACGACGAGCGTGGCGAGTACAAGTACCCCGAGGGCTTCGACCCCGAGTCGGGTGCCTGGCTCGAGGGCTTCGACACCCAGCGCGAAGCGTGGGAGCAGGAGTACGCCGCTGCTCAGGGTCGCTGGGAGGCTCACAAGGCTGCCGTCGCCAAGGCCCTCGAGGCCGAGGCGGCCAACCCGACGGACGCAGGTTCGTTCGGTGGATCGTTCTCGTCCGAGTCGCCCGCCCAGGGCACCCTCGCCGACGACGAGTCGCTGGCTGCGCTTCGCGAGAAGCTCTCCGGTCGCTGATCCGTCTCACACTGAAGGCCGGTACCTCTTCGGAGGTGCCGGCCTTCGGTCGTTACCGGGCGCAAGCCCTGGTGGGCGACCGGGAGAGCAGGGCAGGATGAACGCATGGCTTCTCGACTTCCCTTGCTGATCACCCTCGCCGGCGTGGCCGTGCTGTTCCTCTCGATCTTTTTCGTCTTCGCGCTGGTCATCGGCGCGATGTTCTTCGGCGGGGTCGAGTTCACCGGAGGGCACACGGATGCCGGCGCCCTGGCGACATCGTTCGGATCACTCGTCTGACGCGAGCGAGGGGGCCCGGTCGGCGCACGCGCCGACCGGGCCCCCTCGCGCACTACCGCGGAATTCCGCGGAAACAGCGCTTCGACACGCCCGGGATACGGCTGAACTCGCTGAGTCGGCCGGAGCGACGTAAAGTATTACTTGTTCGCCCCACAGGGGAGAGCGGAGAGGCCGGAAGGCCCCGCTTCGTCTCAAGTGGCGGACCACCCAAAACCCTCATCTTCGTGGTGTACGGTTTTGGTTCGGTCGCATGACTGGTTCCCGAGGTTGATCTTCCTGAGATCCCAATGTGGTTCCGTCATCGTCGGCTGTCAAATGAAGTGAACTGCCTCACGGGTAGGTCGAGAGATCGTTTCTGTGGGTGCGTCCGTTCCTTGAGAACTCAACAGCGTGCACTTGTCAAATGC